>NZ_JBHLYT010000053.1:0-1084779 GCF_042431665.1 Mesorhizobium kowhaii | reverse complement strand
TCAAAGTCGCTCAATTCGTAACGTCGCATTCAAGCCTCCAAAAGAAGCCTTGAATCAGAACCCGTCACAAAGCGGTAGTCAGTTTATGAGTTTGCGGCCTAGCAGAAGGTGCTGTTTCAGTTCGTCCGGGATACCTCCGGACGCGTCGAATCCGAGAGCATAGCACCGGCCTTATGTCTTATCGATTGAACAGCGGCGCGTTCCCGCGTTTCAAATCTGAGCAATACCCAATGATTGCCCCATCGCACCTCGTCGTGCGTACGGTGGGTTTTACTCCCTGTGCTTTGGCCAGATGCTTGATCCGCCTGTCCAGAACAGCGGAGCAAAAGCCAATGACACCGACGAAGCTGCTGATTGGCCAGATCGTGGTTGTGTTTGCCATCGCAGTCCTCGGCGTATGGACGGCAACACAATGGTGCGCCCACATGCTGGGCCATCAGCCGCAACTCGGCGCCCCATGGTTTGTCGCGGCCGGCTGGGCAATCTATAAGCCGTGGAAACTTTTCGAATGGTGGTTCCATTTCGACGCTTACGCGCCAGAGGTCTTCGACAAGGCGGGCGCACTTGCCGGCGCCAGTGGCTTCCTAAGCTGTGGCGCTGCTATGGCCGGTTCACTTTGGCGTGCGCGGCAGCGTGGAGCGGTCACTACCTACGGCTCTTCACGATGGGCCGAAAAGTGGGAGATTGAGAAGGAGGGGCTATTCAGGACGGCCGGCGTTTTCCTTGGCAAATTGAAGGACCAGTATCTGCGCCATGACGGCCCAGAGCATGTCATGGCGTTTGCGCCAACACGTTCCGGCAAGGGTGTCGGGCTGGTTCTGCCAACCCTCCTTTCCTGGACCGGCTCGGCCGTCATTCACGACATCAAAGGTGAAAACTGGCAGCTGACCTCCGGCTGGCGCTCGAAGTTTTCACATTGCCTTTTGTTCAATCCTACCGATTCAAGGTCGGCGCGTTACAACCCGCTGCTAGAGGTACGCCAGGGCCTAGACGAGGTCCGCGACGTCCAGAACATCGCCGACATCCTCGTCGATCCGGAAGGCGCGCTGGAGCGGCGAAACCATTGGGAAAAGACCAGCCACTCACTGCTGGTCGGCGCCATCTTGCACGTGCTCTACGCCGAAGAGGAAAAGACGCTAGCCCGTGTCGCTACCTTCCTCTCGGACCCACAGCGCTCGTTTGCTGCAACGCTGCAACGGATGATGACCACCAACCATCTCGGAGCTAGTGAAAAGCCTCAGGTCCATCCTGTCGTGGCCTCGGCGGCTCGTGAGGTGCTGAACAAGTCAGAGAATGAGCGTTCAGGCGTTCTCTCGACCGCCATGTCATTTCTCGGGCTCTATCGCGATCCGACCGTAGCTGCGGCAACATCGGCTTGCGACTGGCGCATTGCTGACCTCATGGATGCAGAGCGACCAATGTCGCTTTATCTGGTCGTGCCGCCATCGGACATCTCACGTACCAAGCCGCTGGTGCGACTGGTGCTCAATCAGATCGGCCGGCGGCTCACCGAGCGGCTGGAGGGCGATCCAAAGAAGAGCCGCAAACATCAACTGCTCATGATGCTCGACGAATTTCCGGCGCTCGGACGGCTCGATTTTTTCGAGACTGCGCTCGCCTTCATGGCCGGCTACGGCATTCGCGCCTATTTGATCGCGCAATCCTTGAACCAGATTTCAAAAGCCTACGGCGAGAACAACGCCATTCTCGACAACTGTCATGTGCGGATTGCCTTTTCGTCCAATGACGAGCGCACGGCAAAACGCATCTCCGATGCGCTCGGCACGGCGACGGAGCTCAGATCCATGCGCAACTATGCCGGCCATAGGCTGGCGCCCTGGCTTTCCCACGTCATGGTCAGCCGCCAGGAAACGGCACGACCTCTGCTGACGCCCGGGGAGGTAATGCAGTTGCCGCCGTCTGACGAACTGGTGTTGGTTTCAGGGCTGCCGCCGATCCGTGCCAAGAAGTTGCGCTATTACCAGGATCAGAATTTCACCGAACGGTTGCTGCCTTCGCCACTGCTTCGGGACGGTCCTTACGCTGATTGCCCTGCGTCGCGTCTGGATGATTGGAGCGGACAGGTGTGCGGCGTTGATCGCCGTCTTGTTCCCGGCGACGAAAGCGGCGTGGCAACCGAAAACGACGGCGGTGTTCAGCAGCAGCGTCATCCAGGTCTGCCCGATGAACACCCCGTCGTCTCTCAGCAGCCGGATCAGGACGATCTCTTCAAGCCCACCGACGATGACAGCGAGGCGCTCCCCGACAAGCTCGTTATGGACCGGATTTCCACTGCCGCGCGTGCCTACGGCATCAACGAGGGAAGGGGCGACGACAAGGACATCGTGCCCGGCTTCTGAACCCCGCTTCGAGTTGGGCGCACCTCAGCGTAGATAACGGCCATAAGCGATTTCGGGCACCTCGACGATGCTTGTTCCGTCGCCGGTGCAGCAAGCGTCGGTCAGCCGGAACGAGCCGCATGAAGCCCCACCGCATCCGTCATCAGTTTCTGCTTGAACCCGGGCTGAGCGAGAAGCTGGACAACCTCAGCCGCGATCCATCGACCACCAAATCCGCGGTCGTCGCGAAGGCGGTTGAGGCCTTCATAGAGCGGCGGGGCGAGAACGATCTCGACCAGCGCTACGGCAAGCGGCTCGATCGTCTGTCCCGCGAGCTCGATCATATCAGGCGCGATGTCGAGATGGTTCTGGAGAGCCTGGCGCTCTTCATCCGTTTTTCGATCACGCTTCATGCCCACACGCCGGTTCCGGACAGGGCGACGCAAGCGATTGCCCAGGAGCGTTTCGACAAATTCGTCGAGCAGGTCGGTCGCCAGATCGCCTCCGGGAAAAAATCGCTTGGCGAGGCCAACGGCGGGGGAAGGGAAGGATGAGTTCTCATCCCGAGGCCGACCATCGCCGCCGCGCCATGCTGCGCACCGCCATGGGCCCAGCGATCACCGAAGCCCTAGCCGATCCATTGGTCATCGAGGTGATGGTCAATCCCGACGGTGCGCTGAGGCTCGACCGGCTGGGCGAGGGGCGGGTCGACACCGGCGTGCACATGCACCCTTCCGAGGCGGAGCGCATCATTCGCCTGGTCGCCTCCCACGTGCGCGCCGAAGCGCATGAGGACAATCCGATTGTCAGCGCCGAACTGCCTTCGGGCGAGCGCTTCGAGGGCCTGCTGCCGCCGGTCGTGCTGGCACCATGCTTTGCTATCCGTAAACCGGCCGCAAAGCTCTACACTCTGGCCAACTACGTGGCCGACCGCATCATGTTGCCGCTGCAGGCCGATGCGCTGAAAAAGGCGGTCCGCGAGCGGCGCAACATTCTGGTCGCCGGCGGCACGTCGTCGGGCAAAACAACCCTCGCCAACGCGCTGCTGGCCGAAGTCGCCGAATGCGACGAGCGGGTGATCCTCATCGAGGACACGCGCGAACTGCAATGCGCGGCGAAGGATTGCGTTGCCTTACGAACGAGGCGGGGTTCGGTAACGCTTGCCGATCTCGTGCGCTCGACGCTGCGGCTTAGGCCCGACCGGATCATCGTCGGCGAAGTCCGGGGTGCGGAAGCGCTCGACATGGTGAAGGCATGGAACACAGGGCATCCCGGCGGCATCGCCACGGTTCACGCCAATTCGGCGCGCTCCGCGCTCTATCGCATCGAGCAGCTCGCGCAGGAAGCCGTCGTCACCGTTCCCCGCCGCCTCATCGCCGACGCCATCGATCTGATCGTCTTCATCGCCGGGCGCGGCTCGTCGCGCCGCATCGACGCGATCGCCGAGGTCACCGGTCTTGACGGCAGCGGCGATTACGCCGTCACCCCGCTCACGCTTCCGCAACTCCAGCAGCTCTGAAAGGTCATCTCATGCGCAAGAAGCTTCGCTTTCTTTCGTCCGCCGCGTTCGCGTTTTTTCTCACGGCACCGGCTTTCGCCGCGGGCTCCGGCATGCCCTGGGAGCAGCCGCTGCAGCAGATACTGGAATCGGTGCAAGGGCCGGTCGCCAAGATCGTCGCGGTGATCATAATCATCACCACCGGCCTGACGCTTGCCTTCGGTGATACGGCGGGCGGCTTCCGCCGGCTGATCCAGATCGTCTTCGGTCTGTCGATCGCCTTCGCGGCATCGAGCTTCTTTCTCTCCTTCTTCTCCTTCGGCGGTGGGGCACTCGTCTGATGGCCAGCGGAGAGCAGCATATTGAGGGCTTCGAGGTTCCTGTTCACCGGGCATTGACTGAGGCGATCCTGCTGGGCGGTGCGCCTCGAGCGGTTGCGATCCTCAACGGCACGGTGGCTGCGGCCATCGGTCTTGGCCTGCAGCAGTGGATCGCCGGGCTGGTACTCTGGATTGCCGGCCACACGCTCGCGGTCTTTGCCGCGCGCCGGGATCCGGACTTCGCGAGCGTGCTTGTCCGTCATCTTCGCATGAAGGGATGGTTTGCATGCTGAACCTTTCGGAGTATCGCGGCAAAACCGACCGGCTTGCCGACCATTTGCCTTGGGCCGCACTGGTCGCGCCGGGCATCGTGCTCAACAAGGATGGCAGCTTTCAGCGGACGTTGCGGTTCCGGGGTCCCGATCTCGAAAGCGCGACCGAAGCCGAACTCATCGGGATCTGCGCACGGGCGAACAATGCGCTCAGACGCCTTAGCTCCGGCTGGGCATTGTTCTTCGAGGCGGAGCGCATAGAAGCGCTGGGCTATCCGCATTCGCGGTTCCCCGATGCGGCGTCGTGGCTGGTCGACGAAGAACGGCGCGGGGCCTTCGAGGGCAAGGTCGCGCATTTCGAGAGCCGCTATCACCTGACCTTGCTGTTCATGCCGCCGCCGGACGGCCAGGCGCGGGCGGAAAGCGCGCTGGTCGACTCTCATCATTCCGAAGGCGAAAGAGACTGGCGCCAGGAGCTGGCGCGGTTCCGTG
This sequence comes from Mesorhizobium kowhaii, assembly GCF_042431665.1. NCBI lineage: Bacteria > Pseudomonadati > Pseudomonadota > Alphaproteobacteria > Hyphomicrobiales > Phyllobacteriaceae > Mesorhizobium > Mesorhizobium kowhaii. The sequence goes on along the minus strand of NZ_JBHLYT010000053.1, from coordinate 1,079,858 downwards.
ACGAGACCGACCGGGTTCTGGGTCTACTGTCGGGCTTCATGCCGGAAATGCGCGCCCTCGATGATGCCGAGACGCTGACTTACCTGCACGGCACAATCTCGACCCGCCGCCATCCAGTCGCCGTACCGGAAACGCCTATGTATCTGGATAGCATGCTGGTCGATGCGCCGCTCACCGGCGGCTTGGAGCCGATGCTGGGTGAGCAGCATCTTCGCACACTTACCATCCTCGGATTCCCGAACCTCACGCGGCCCGGAATTCTGGACGCACTCAACAACCAGGATTTCGCTTATCGCTGGGTGACGCGTTTCATTCCGCTCGACAAGACGGAAGCCACCAAGACGCTGACGCGATTGCGCCGGCAGTGGTTTGCCAAGCGTAAATCGATCGTGGCTATCCTGCGCGAGGTCGTGACCAACGAACCCGTTCCTCTCATCGACAGCGACGCCGACAACAAGGCACTCGATGCAGACGAAGCACTTCAAGCACTGGGCGGCGATCATGTCGGATTCGGCTATCTCACCACTACTGTGACGGTGTGGGACGAGGACCACCAAGCCGCCGAGGAGAAACTTCGCGCGGTCGAGCGCATCGTCAACGGACTTGGCTTCACTACGATCCGTGAAAGCGTCAATGCCGTGGAAGCGTGGCTCGGCTCGTTGCCTGGTCATGTCTACGCCAACGTTCGCCAGCCGCTCATTCACACACTGAATCTTGCCCATCTCATGCCGCTGTCATCGGTGTGGGCCGGGCCGGCGACGAACGAGCATCTCGCCAATGTTACCCAGACCGAAGCCCCGCCGCTTCTCGTTGCCGAGACCAGCGGGTCGACTCCGTTCCGGCTTTCCACTCATGTCGAGGACGTCGGCCACATGCTGATCGTTGGACCGACCGGCGCCGGCAAGTCGGTTCTGCTAGCACTGATCGCTTTGCAGTTCCGGCGCTATGCCGGCGCGCAGGTCTATGTCTTCGACAAAGGCAATTCGGCGCGTGCGGCGACACTTGCGATGGGTGGAGAGCATCATGTGCTCGGCGCGGACGGTGCGTTTGCCTTCCAGCCACTGCGAAACATCAGCGACCAGGCTACCCGCGGTTGGGCGGCCGAATGGATCGCAGCTCTGATTGCCCATGAGAGCGTCACCGTCACACCGGAGGTGAAGGAGGCAATCTGGTCGGCACTCAACAGCCTTGCCACGACGCCGGCGCAGGAACGCACGCTGACCGGCCTGTCGGTCCTGCTTCAGTCCAATGCGCTCAAGTCTGCGTTGATGCCCTACACGCTCGACGGTCCCTTCGGCCGGCTGCTCGATGCCGATGTCGATCGGCTGGCCTTATCGGATGTGCAATGCTTCGAGACCGAGGAGCTGATGCACAGCCAAGGCGCTGTCCTGCCGGTGCTCACCTATCTTTTCCATCGCCTCGAGGAGCGGTTTGACGGGCGGCCGACGCTGCTCATGCTCGACGAGGCGTGGGTCTATCTCGACAACCCGCTTTTTGCCGCCCGCATCCGCGAATGGCTGAAGGTGCTGCGAAAGAAGAACGTGTCGGTTGTCTTCGCCACCCAATCGCTTGCCGACATCGCGGGCTCTGCAATCGCGCCCGCAATCATCGAGAGCTGCCCACAGCGTATTTTTCTTCCCAATGATCGTGCGGTGGAGCCGCAAGCGCGGGCAGCCTACGAACGCTTCGGTTTGAACGAGCGGCAGATCGAACTGATCGCTCGCGCCACGCCGAAGCGGCACTATTACCTGCAGTCGCGCCGCGGCAACCGTCTTTTCGAGCTCGGGCTCGGCCCGATCACACTCGCGCTGTGCGGTGCTTCCGATCCGGCCACGCAGACCCTTATCGAAAGGGTCCTGTCCGAGCACGGACAGGACAGCTTTGCCTCTCGTTTCCTGAATGCACGCGGCCTGGATTGGGCAGCCGAGCTTCTCCAGCAATTCCCTCAACCAGACAAGGAGCAATCACCATGATGGGACGTCGCCTTTTCACCAGCTTGATCACCGTTTCCCTGATCGCCAAGCCGATGGCCGACTACGTCCAGCCAGCCTACGCCCTCATCGTGTTCGATCCGTCTAACTATACGCAGAACGTGCTGACGGCGGCACGCTCGCTGGAGCAGATCAACAACCAGATCCAATCGCTTCAGAACCAGGCGACCATGCTGCAGAACATGGCGCGCAACCTTCAGCATCTGGATTTTTCTTCCGTTGGCCAACTCACCGGTGCGCTCCATCGCATCGACGGGCTGATGGATCAGGCGAGTGGCCTGAGCTTTGATCTCGACAAGCTTCAAGACCAATGGCGCAATCAATACCCGGAAAGCTATGACGCGACGATAAAGGTCAGCGATGTGGCGGGCGCTGCACGCGAGCGCTGGCAGAGCGCCATGCATTCGTTTCGCCAGACCATGGGCGTCCAGTCGCAGATCGTCGAGAACGTCCGCGGCGACGGCGACCTGCTTGCCGATCTCGTCAACCGCAGCCAAGGCGCTGCCGGTGCACTTGAAGCAAGCCAAGCCACCAACCAGCTGATCGCGTTTTCGACCAAGCAGCAGATGCAGATTCAGACGCTCTTGGCGACGCAGTTTCGGGCTGAGGCCGAGGATGCCGCCCGCAAGGCGCAGTCCGAGGAAGCCGCCCGCGAGACGACGAAGCGCTTCCTGGGCACCGGTACGGCCTATCCCGGCAACTGATTCTTCACGACGAGGAAGGCGGCATGAACGACCTTGGGGTCATCGATCGCTTCATGGAGACCTTTGTCCGCTATATCGACAGCGGGTTCGGTCTGCTCTCGGGCGATGTCGCCTTCCTCACCACGACCCTGATCGGCATCGACATCACACTTGCCGGCCTGGCCTGGGCACTCGGCGGCGAACCCAACGTTCCCGGCCGGCTCATCCGCAAGGTACTCTATGTCGGCGTGTTCGCCTTCATCCTGAACAATTTCAAGAACCTTGCCGACATCATCTATCGGTCCTTTGCCGGTCTCGGCATCAACGCGTCCTCTGGCAATCTCTCCGCCGACAATCTTTTGCATCCGGGCCGCATTGCCGCGACCGGTTTCGAGGGTGCCTGGCCGCTGCTCGATCAGGCAAGCCAGCTCCTGGGCTTCCCAGAAATCTTCGGCAATGCGCTCACCATCTTCGTGCTGCTTGTGGCCTGGTTCCTGGTCATCATCGCCTTCTTTATTCTTTCCATCCAGCTGTTCATCACCATCCTCGAGTTCAAGCTCACCACTTTGGCGGGCTTCGTTCTGGTTCCATTCGCACTCTGGAACCGTTCGGCGTTTCTGGCCGAGCGCGTGCTCGGCAATGTGATCTCGTCGGGCATTAAGGTGATGGTGCTCGCCGTCATCGTGGGCATCGGCTCCACGCTCTTCGGCGAGTTCGCTTCCGCGCTGCAAGGCAAGGAGCCGGACCTGGCCGCCGCCATGTCACAAGTGCTTGGTGCGCTGTCGCTGCTTGGGCTCGGCATCTTCGGGCCAGGTATCGCTTCGGGTCTTGTCTCTGGCGCGCCGCAGCTTGGCGCTGGCGCCGCACTCGGAACCACTGCGGCTGCCGCCGGCGCATCACTCGTTGCCGGAGGCGCGACATTTGCCGGCGCGCGCATGGCAACCGGCGGCAGTCTCGCCGCAGTCCGTGCTGGCACCTCGATGGGATCGATTGCTTCCACGGCTTGGCAGCTGGGGCGCGCAACCTCGCTCGACTCTGGCCGGTCCGGTGTGGCTGCTGGACTGCAGGGTGTGACCAGTGCCGCCGGTGGCGCCGCGATGCGAGCTGCACGATCTGCCGCGGGAACGTTCGGGCGCAGCGCCGACGCCGGCCGCGAAGCCGCCTGGACCGCGACTGGCGGTACGCCGACCGCGTCAATGGCCGGAAGCCCAGCCGGTACAGCCACTGATGCCGCTCCCAATTGGGCAAGGCAATTGCGTTCCGAACAGACCGCCCGTGCCCATCGACACGCCGCAGTGCAGGCGGTCCGTGATGGCGACAGGCCGGGTGGCAGCGCCAATCCCTCTCTCAATGACAAGGACGACTAGATGCTCTTCAAGCGACCCGTTCAACGTTACGGCAAGACACCCGAACCGGTCACGCCGTATCAGAAAGCCGCCCAGCTCTGGGACGAGCGTATCGGCTCATCTCGGGTGCAGGCCCGCAATTGGCGGCTCATGGCCCTGGGCTGTCTGGTCTTGGCGACTGGACTTTCCTGCGGACTTGTATGGCAGTCGATGCAAAGCCGCGTCGTGCCTTACGTCGTCGAGGTCGACCGCTTCGGCGAGGCGCGCGCCGTTGCGCCAGCAGTCCGGGATTACGAACCCTCCGATGCCCAGATCGCCTGGCATCTCGGCCGCTTCATCCAGAATGTCCGTTCGGTCTCCACCGATCCGGTGCTGGTGCGGCAGAACTGGCTGGCAGCCTATGACTTTGCTACCGACCGCGCAGCACTCTTCCTCAACGAGTACGCCAAGGCGAACGATCCCTTCGGTCAGATCGGAACGCGCAGCGTGTCGGTGCAGGTGACCAGCGTGGTTCGGGCATCCAATAGCTCGTTCCAGGTCAAATGGACCGAGCAGGTTTTTGAACGCGGCAGCTTGGCCAGCACGACGCGCTGGACCGCGATCCTTACCATCGTGATCCGCCCACCAAGCAACACGGACCAGCTGCGCAACAATCCGCTCGGCGTCTTCATCAACGCCGTCGACTGGTCGCGTGAGCTCGACAGCGCCGCGCCGACATCCGTTTCCCCGAAGGAGCCAGCCAATGACAAATAGAGCCCCATCGTTCCGTGCCGCACTGATCCTGTCGGTCTCAGCAGCTGTCCTACCAGCCTGTGCATCGAAACCGGTGCTGCCGCCTGAGATTTCCTATGACGCTGCTGATTTCAGACCGGCGGCAATCGAGAAGGCGCCGGGGAAGCCGGTCAAGATAGTCGAGGTGCCAAAGCCGCTGCCGCTTCCTGGCCAGCTGCAACCCGAGCCGGGCAAGGTCGCCGAGGACAAGCGCTCCCCTGAAGAACGTGTCGCCGACGCCAACAAGGCGGCGACGCAGCAGCCCACCAGGTATGGCTATGTCAACGCGGTGCAGGTCTATCCCTTCGCCGATGGCGCGCTTTATCAGCTTTATGCGGCGCCGGAGCGCGTCAGCGATATCGCCCTGCAGTCAGGGGAGAAACTGACATCCGTGTCGGCCGGCGACACGGTGCGCTGGGTCATCGGCGATACCGTCAGCGGCACCGGTAACAACCAGCGCACCCATGTGCTGGTAAAACCCTTCGCGCCGGGGCTCAGCACCAATCTGGTCATCACAACGGACCGGCGGACCTACCATCTGCAACTTCAAAGCACCGAGAAGACCGCAATGGCGGCAATCTCCTGGACCTACAGCGAGGACCAGATCATCGCGCTGCGCCGAAGCAACGCTCAAGCCGAGGCTGGCACGCCGGTTGCGTCGAATGTGTCACTGGAGAACGTTCGCTTCCGCTATTCGATTACTGGCGACACGCCGGCTTGGAGACCGAAGCGCGCTTTCGACGATGGCAGCAAGGTTTATATCGAATTCCCGCGCCGGATTGATCAGGGCGAGGCACCGCCGCTCTTCGTCGTCGGTCCTGACGGGGATAGCCAACTCGTCAATTACCGCATGCGCGGCAACTATTACATCGTCGATCGCCTCTTCGCCGCTGCTGAACTGCGCCTCGGCACCAAACAGCAGCAGGTCGTGCGAATCACGAGGACTGATGGCCGGCAACCGCCGCGGCGGATAGCCTTCTTTCCGCGTCTTGGTAGGTGAGGGGGAGGCTCATGACTGATACTTCCCGCTCAAATGCTCCGCCGAAACTCGACCCCGAGCAACTGCAATTGCGGGCCTCGCCTCGGCGCGCAGTCCGGTTCAAACGCGGCGTGATCATTGCTATCACCGCGGTTGGATCCAGCGCCATATTCGGCGTTACCATGATGGCGCTCCAAGGACCGGCTTGGCGCATCAAAGACCAGGCGGAAGAACTCTACAATACCGAGCGTAAGCCAACTGCCGAAGGACTTGAAACGCTTCCCAAGGATTATTCCGGAATCAAGCCCAAGCCGCCGGCGCTTGGACCACCTCTGCCTGGCGACCTCGGCCGCCCTATCCTCGAACGCCAGCGCCAACTTGGCATCGCGCCGGGGCAGGAGGTTTCCGCCGAGGAGCAGCGGCTTGCTCAGCAGGCAATTGAGGCGCGTGAGTCGCAAGTCTTGTTCCGGATCGAGAACCGGCCCAGTGGGACGAATGTCGCCGACAACGCGCGGGGAGCCCGGCCACCATTTGAAGCACCGCTTGGGCAACCCGATGCGGTAGGTACGCGAGGTTCCGTTGCACCAGCCGAGGGTGACCAGAACAATCAGCAGCGTAAGCTCGATTTTATCAGCCAGCAGAGCACAAATGGGATCTACAATCCGCATGCGCTGCAGACGCCGGCTTCGCCCCATCAGCTGATGGCCGGCAGCGTGATTGCAGCAAGCCTGATCACCGGCATTAATTCTGATTTGCCCGGTCTGGTCGTCGCGCAGGTCACCGAGAGCGTGCACGACTCGGTCACCGGCAGCACCTTGCTGATCCCGCAAGGCTCACGGTTGATCGGTACCTATGACAGCGTCGTCGCCTTTGGCCAAAAACGTGCGCTGCTGGTCTGGCAGCGAATTGTGATGCCCGACGGCTCGTCGATCGAAATCGACAATCTGCCCGCCACAGACACCGCCGGTTATGCGGGGCTTGAGGACAAGGTGGATTTCCACACATGGCAGCTGATCAAGGGCGTTGCGCTAGCCACTCTACTGGGCGTCGGCACCGAGCTGAGTTTTGGGGAAAACGAAAGCGATCTTGTCAAGGCAATCCGGGAATCCACTCAGCAGAACGTCAGTCAGGCCGGCCAGCGCATCACCGAAAAGAACCTGAACATCCAACCCACCATCATCGTCCGTCCCGGTTGGCCGCTGCGCGTCATCGTACATAAGGATCTCGTGCTGCGGCCGTATTCGGGTTGAACAGGAGTAGTCATGGCCAACCTGAAACTCGGGAAGCTTCCGGACCGGACCCCTTCCAAGATCATCATCACTGTAAGCGCCGGCCTGGGCCAAGCACTGAACGACTATGCGACGCTTTACCGCCAGACCTATGGCGAGTCTGAAACGGTGGCCGAGCTCATCCCGTTCATGCTGGCGGAGTTCCTGGAAAGCGACCGCGCGTTTGCCAAGGCCAAAAAGGACGGCATGCCAACCTCAGACACGTCGGAGAAATCACGGCGCCAATCAACGCCTAGGTCCGATTGAGGAATATCGACAATACGCCACGCGCTTCCTGTGTGGTCACGACGTGAACGGTAACTTTGCGCTTGAAGACGGCCATTGTGCTTTACCATGCCACTCGCTGAAAGCGGCCAAAGCAGCGCACTGCCCTATGGTGGCAACGAACGGTTGCAGTCCATGTCGTTTTGTTATCGCTCAACGGTGCCGGAGGCCACCAATGCGGACAGCCCCTTTCCACGCTTGATTAATGCAACAATATATGCAATATTTGTCTTATGCGAGGAAGACCAAGGCGTATACGCGATCCAGCCCTTGTGGCAAAGCTGGCCATGGTGTTGGCTGGAGCAGGTTGGAGCATGTCCGAATGCGCTCGCGACATCGGAATCTCAAAGGCGACCTTAAGCAGGTCGATGTCAAACAAGGCATTCTCGGCGCCGGTTAAATTGCAAGTCGAGAACTTCTTGGCGCGGGATATTGTAGCCGGCGACGCTCGGAGACTGGGGGTTGGAGGGGTGCGACAAAATGGAAACTCAGTGGACGAATCGTTGCATATATTGCAAAAATTTATGCTAACGATTCCGGACGTCGAGGCCGCTATAAGTACCCTTTTGGCTGAGAGAAGGGCTGATCCATGACCAATGCGCGCCAGATCATTGCAATGATCCGCAGTCACGCCGCGCGCGACGACAGCCTCTTTCTGTCAATCGCTGAACACATCGCACTGGATGCGCAGAAGGCGGGCAAATCCAAAGTTGCCCAAGAGATCAGCACCATCGTCGACCGTATCCGTGCCGACCGCCAAAAACCATCATCTCCAATGCCGATCGTGGCCCCGAGGGGAGAACTTGCCGGCCTAGTGCGCGCGTCCTATCCGCAGGTGCGCCTCGCAGACATGGTTCTCGCATCGGATCTGCAGCGGCGAATGCGTCGACTCGTCAGGGAGCATCAGGAAGCGGAATCTCTGCGTGAGAAGGGGCTGGAACCGCGGCGCAAGTTTCTGCTCTCCGGGCCTCCAGGAACAGGCAAGTCCATGACCGCTGCGGCCATCGCCGGCGAGCTGGGCCTTCCGTTGTTCACGATCTTGCTCGATGGGGTGATCACCAAATACATGGGCGAGACAGCCGGAAAGCTCAGGCTGATATTCGACGCGATGAAGAACATGCGGGGCGTGTACCTTTTTGATGAGGTCGATGCTCTGGCCGCCAGCCGCGGCGCGGACAATGATATCGGCGAAGCGCGGCGGATGCTGACGTCTTTCCTGCAGTTCCTGGAGGAGGATGACTCCAGAAGCGTGATCATTGCAGCCACAAATCATCGCACGCTTCTCGATCCAGCGATATTTCGAAGGTTTCATGCCGCCTTCGTTTACGCGAAGCCTTCGGCCGAAGAGGCTCGCCGGGTGCTCGCCAATCAGCTGCCGATGTTCAAGCTCCAAACCATCGATTGGGAAAAAATCGAAGCGGCCTGTGGAGGTCTCAGTCAGGCTGATCTCGTGGCGGCGGCTGAGGATGCTGCCCGGGACGCAGTGCTAGACCATAATTCTGTGCTTACGACTGATGTCTTGTTCCGGTCACTGCAGGACAGAGCTACAATACACACCGCTGAGTGACCGATTCGGTCATTCCTTGGGGGATGTGTTTCAGCTCATATGGCAGACAGCAATTTATACAGGCATGTCCATTTACGCGGCTTAGGAGTCCGCTCGAAGAATTTCACAGCGCCTGGCGGGGGTGGGGCCAAACGTCGGGAAAGGGTTGCAGACCGGCGTCTGCATGCTGAAAACTTGCTGAGCCAAGTCTCCGATATGCGCTCTCTACTTGATGATTTCAATGAAGCGCAGAAGGCGAACAGAGTTCCAAGCAAGTTTCGCGGAATCCCGATCGCGATCGAGGGCCGCCCGGCGGAGCGGCTTGAAGTGTCCAAAAAGCAGAGGTCGACGACCCGAGGGCTCAAGCTCCTGAACGTGCGCCGGGCTCCGGGCAGCAATGAGGCCGACGAGGAGCGGAACTCCATCCAGTGCGACCGCGCCGTTTTCTTTGCGACCCGCTCTATGTTGAAGTCTCTGGAAGAGGCTCTTCACAAGTACGGGGAGTGGGAAGGCGGTGATGCCGGCATTCAGGACTATGATGACGACGATGACGGCAGCAGGAGTCGGCCTCGCAACTTCTGGCTTTTCGAATCCAGCGACACGATCCGTGAGGCGACGCTCCAGGACCTCTGGACTGATCCGCTTAACAGGTTTCCCCGTAGGCGCACGAAGCACGATTGGGAAGTTTGGCTGCGGCCCGACCTTGAACAATATTTTCTCAGGGCCCTCAACGACAGTTCGATAGAGACCGTTGGAAATGCCACAGTCTTCGTCGAATCCATCGTCAGGACCGTTCATGCAGCGGCGGAAGAACTGAATCAGGTCTTGCGCGCATCCGGCGCTATCGTGTCGCTGCGCAGCGCCTCGTCATTTGCATCGGATTTCTCCGAGATGCCGAAAGTGAGGCGCGCTTTGGCGTTGGACGCAATCGCCCAGCGCATCGTCGCGCCCCCGGCAGATGCACCACGTGTCACCGTTCTCGACACTGGCGTGAAACGCACCCATCCATTGTTGCGGCCCATGCTTCCAGGCAATCGCTGCTTCAGCGCCGACCCTACCTGGGACAACGCGGACCACAACGGTCACGGAACCCGAATGGCTGGGTTGGCGCAATATGGTGATATGGATGTGCTCGTGAGCGGTACGATGCCGATTATTGCGAGCACGGCGCTTGAATCGGTTGTCGTTAACGGACCAGACAGTGGGGTCAGGGTGCCTGCGCGCGATGCCGTCCGCCGGGCTGTCGATGTTGTCGAGGCAGATGCAGCAACGCGCGTTTTCTGTCTGGCCCAGACAGCGGCAGGAGAGTCCGAGAAAGGGGTGCCCACATCAACCTCGTCCGTGGTCGACGACCTCGCTTTTGGAGATGGAAACCGCACCCGGCTGTTTGTAGTCGCGGTGGGGAATGCGCCCCACCACGATGATGAGCCATATCAGAAGGCCGACTACGACAGACGCAACATCGCGTTCCCCGTTCAGTCCCCAGCTCAGTCATTGAATGCGCTGGCTGTCGGCGCTGTTTCGCTGAAGCGTCATGGCAGGGGGAGGCTGCTGGCGCCCGTTGGAGACCTTGCCCCGACGTCGAGGACCTCTGAGGGCTGGCCTTCCTTCAATGAGGCAGTCCGCTTCTGCAAGCCGGACATCGTGATGGAAGGCGGCAATTTTCTCATCGAGGACGGCGATGTCTTTTGCCGGCCATCCCACAATCACATGGTCCTCACCACAGGTATCAACACGCCGGCCGAGCCGTTTGCCTATTCCGGTGAGACGAGCACTGCGACCGCGCTCGCATCCCACCTCGCGGCCAAACTGCTCGCCCGCTATCCTGCAATGCGGATGGAGACAGTCCGCGCGCTGATGGCCAACGCTGCTGACTGGACGCCTGCCATGTTGGCCCACTATCGAAACGCGAGAAGGGAATTGGGCCGTTCCTCGGGAGCTTGCGCCCAGATCATTAGCCGCTTTGGCTGGGGCGTTCCGAACGAAGAGCGTCTTTTCGCGAGCGCAGGGAACGCTCTGACGCTAGTCGTGGAAGATAAGCTGCAGCCGTACGAGATGGCGGACGGGCATATCAGGCTGAAGGAAATGAAGTACTTCAAGCTGCCATGGCCCACGGAGATCTTGCGCAGTCTGAGAAACACTCAGGTCGAGATGCGGTGCACGCTTTCATATTTCGTCGAACCTGAGCCCCATGCAGCGTCGCGAGACCGGCTGGACAGATACCCATCCCATCGGCTGAAGTTCGAAGTTAAGCGTTTCGGTGAAAGTGACGCAAGCGCCAAGCGGCGAGTAAACTGGGCAGAGCCGCCTGACAATTTGCAGAATGCTACCGATGACGGCTGGCTGCTCGGCGATCGGCAGCGTGGATCGCTGATCCAGGACATCTGGCATGGCGAAGCGTATAAGCTTGCGGCTCGCGATGCCATTTCGGTATCGCCGGTGCACGGCTGGTGGGGCGAGATCACCAGCGCAGAGCGCTACGACAGGGAAGTGAACTTCTCGCTGGTGGTTTCTATACGAACGCCTGAAGAGAGTGGCGATCTGATGGCGGAGGTCAGAAACAAGATACCTGCCACTTTGCTGGTAGAGCCAATCAGGGCGGTCACTTGACAGCCTGGGCCACCCGGGCCATGACATCGCCGTAGCAAATATAGGCAAACGGTGTCGCAGATGCCCTGCGACCGGCCACGCGCGCGATTAGCATCGCGTTGCCCACGGTGTCGCCATCCATGAGGTTGGTGACGTAATCTCGGACGACCATCGATGCAGTCTCGTCCTGAACCTTCCAAATCGGAGCGAGCAGGCCGCCAAAGCGCCGCTCCGTCAGCTTGCTTGCCCAGTTGTCGACCAGTCCGAGCTTGACATCGCTTGAGCCCACGTCGCATGCGTTCAAGATGACAAACGTGGTATCACGTTTGCCCAAGGTGACCCCGCTATGGATGTCGTTTGTGGATACGTCGCCATCGGAGAGGCGGATGCGGGCTGGCTGGCCGTCCATTGCTGGATACCCGTGGCCTGCAAAATGGAGCAGCGTTACGTGATCCTCGGGCAACTTGGTTGTCCAAAATGATTTGAATTCGCCGCACGTGTTGCCGAATTTCTTGGCACCGTAGCTGCTGACTAGAAAAGCCTCCTCCTCTCGCGCTGCAGGAAGCGTTGCGCCGCTGCGGTACTCCGGCACGCAGGTGGCGATGATGCCGTGTCCAAAGGTATTCGGCATCCCGCGCTCGAAGTCTATGCACCACCTGCTGATCGGATGGCTCATGAAAAGATGATCGTGCTCGTCAGGATTGTCTCCCTCGTCCGGTCGCATCATCTCCCAGGGCACATATGGTTCATCGGTCACGATCTGGATCGGGAAGTTTGGTCCTATCTCTTCCCGCAAATCCCAATACACATCTTTGAACACGCTTGGCACGCTCTGCCAGATACGCTCTCCAATGCCGCGAAGCGCGCTCTCATGGCACTTTGGCGGCAGTGTGGGACATTCGACAAGCAGGGACTGCGCGAATTTCTGGCCGCCGTCCAGACCCAAGTCCACGATGCCGCTCGCCCCTTTCCCTCCAGCCTTTCGCGCCTTCGGTGCCGTACAATAGAAAATATATCTGTTAGGCTGGCTCGCACTTAGGATCGCCAGCAAGAGCTCGGGAGAGTCGGCTTTCCTGTCCACGTCAATCACGCCGTCAGGCGCTCTGTGCGGCACCCCCGAGGTAGACGCCCCGGGAGCAGAGACATTCACCAGCTCGAAGTCCCGCCTCGCTCTTCCGCTGTAGCGGCCGTTGTAGTGAAACACCGCATCGATCAGGACGGACTGGGAAGCGGTATCAGAGGAAACCCGGGCTTCAAAGCTCGCTGCAACCGAGTCTGCGTTGCGAATGATCTTGATGGTGCCGACATTCGCGCCAGCTTCAAACGTCAACTCTTGCGATACTATTTCGACTGCTAGATCCAGGTCGGACCAATCTGAGTCCAGGTCGCGGATGACGACGCTGTCGCCTATCGTCCATTGATGTTTCGAGCGCAGCAGGTTGACGCTGAATCGAAATACTTCACCGGGCTTGGGGACATCGAATGCGGTGATGGCTGGAAAGCGCTCGACCGAGTTGCTTAAATCCGTTGCCGGCGCGTCTGACGGCGGCCGTTGCGTGGCCTCGTGGCGATGTGTCGTCGCCGACTTGAAACGCGCGGTGACTTCGATAACGGTCCGCACTTCGCCGGCAAACTCGTAGCTTCCGAGAATGTTGAGAATCGACTCGCGTACATTCTCGCTTTCGACCTGCCCCCGCGCTGCAAGCCTCCCGTCTCTGAACCGGACTGAAAGTTGGTAGATGTCCCCCGCATAGCTGTAGATGCTTTCGGCTACCTTGCGCCAATTATCCCCAGGCTGAGGCTGTCCTCGCAGGAAACGCCGTTCCGTGACGATGCCTTGGTCGAACCTCCAAAGCCAAATGGTTCCTCTGTCTCCCATGGGCATTCAATCCACGACCATCAGGACGTCCCGCACTGGCCGCAGCCCTTGGCCGGTGACTTCGATCTGAAACGCTCCTGCGCCCAAGCGGACTTCGGCTCGATACTCCTCGTTTTCGCCTGTAGGGGTAAGGCGTGTCGTTACGATGTCCCCTGGGCGATCCATGTTTTTGATCGAGGCTTCGAGGTACTGAACATAGCGGAACGGGGTTGCTGCTATGACGATGGGGTCGGAGGCGAGCTGAACTTCGCCGACGGACAAATCAATGGGGTGCTCATCGGAGGCCCGGAACTTGGCATCGTTGATTGCTTGGGCCGTCAGTACGCCGTGCAAGTGATTGATGCACGCACTATCGCTTTGCAGAAGCGAATGCTGATTGGGAATATAGGTACAATATTTCTCGTCGAGATCGATCGGAGAAGCGGAAACTCGAGGGACCGTTCCGTCACCCATGTGTGTTCCGCTCGGGTGCGATTTCAAGATCTCCAGCTTGCCGCCTTTAAGCTTGGCAGACTCATTCGTCGATTGATCCGTCCCCACAATAGGCCGCACAATCGAGCCGATGGCTAAATAAGCTTCAATTCTAGCATTCGCTTTGACGGCTTCTGTGACCTGCTGATGGAATTCGGCCGCTTCGATTGCTCGTCCGCGGTCAATATTGGGCAAGTCGACATCCCTTATGCGAACAGGGTCAGTTAGGCCTGGAAGCGAAACAAATGGATAAATCGGCAGCAGTTGATATACGGAATCGAATGAGCGCAGTGCCTCCGTGCCGTCAAACGCAAGAGGCCCGGGCCCCATCGTGAAGCCGTTACAGAGAAAGGACACGGCATTTCCCGACCCGCGGAAGGGAGTACCTATGCTCACGAGGCACCGCGTCACTTTCCAGCCTTCCAGACACTCGATGAAGTAGCGAGCGACGAGGCCGCCCATCGAGTGGGCGATAAATACGATCCGAGCGTCCGCATTTCCGCTAGCGGTACGCCACTTTGACAGCCACCCGTGCGCCCGCTCGGCTAACTTGCGCGCGGACACACGATTGCTCCGTCGCCAGTCATACGGAAACTGGAAGAAATTCCTGCCATGCACCAGACCTTTCCGATCGAGGAGCCCGCCAGTGAGATCGGAATAGCCGCCCCATTTGCATAGATAAGGGATGAGCACCAAATCATCGACGAGAGCCCGGGCCGTCACTCCATCACCGAGGTCGTCGAGGGTCTCATCCTCTGGTGCATGAAGTTCAAGCTGCTGAAGTGCGTTGTCGAACTTCAAACGCCATCCCGCCGCGCCCGAGTAATTCCAGATATCTCTTCCGTCCTTCGATAGAACAGAACCGACGAGCCCCGGCAGCAAGATTACGATGTCGGGGTTCATCTGGAAATGCTCCATGATTCGGGACTTCGAGATTATTCATTGACGCTGAAAGTCGCTATCGATATGGCGATATGTCAAGAAAACAGCGCATTGTCATGCCAGCATACTGACAGAAATCGCACGAGGGGATAACGTCCCCTTTTTGGATCCCAGACTGGAGCCGTCCATACACGGCCCCAAACAGACTTTCATGTTCACGGATGTGCGTTTGCTCTGAGACTTTTTTGACTCAGCCCGCCGCGGGTATCAGCGCTCTCAATTTCGTCCAGATAATCTGCCCACCACTGCAACATCCTTACGCGCTCTTCCCAGTGCTCCGCGCGGGCATAAGCGCGGCGAACGTTGTTGTTTTCGATATGGGCCAGTTGGCGCTCTATGGCGTCGGGATGCCACTTGCCGCATTCGTTTAGTAGGGTTGATGCCGTTGCCCGAAAGCCGTGCGCCGTCGCCTCTCGTTTGCTGTAGCCAAGACGACGCAGGGCCGCATTGAGGGTATTGTCGGAAATCGGCCTGGAAGCCGATCGCACGCTTGGAAATAGCAGCGTCCCATTGCCGGAGATTTTTGTAAGATCGGTCAGAATAGTCACCGCCTGCCTGGAAAGAGGAACCCGGTGTGGTCGTCGCATTTTCATGCGCGCTTCCGGAATGATCCAAACCGAATTTTCAAAGTCGAACTCCACCCATTCTGAGGCGCGAAGCTCACCGGGACGAGGAAACAGCAGCGCCATCAGCTTCAGGGCGGCTCGCGTTGTAGGCTGTCCGTCGAATGTCTCGATTGCACGCAGCAAGCCGCCCAATGCCTTCGGATCGGTAACGGCGGCACGCGGTGTGACCGTTGGACTGATGAGTGCGCCCCTCAGGGCGAACGTTGGATCTGCCTCAGCGCGTGCAGTCGCGATTGCGTATCGAAACACACTGCCAATAGTGGAACGAAGTCGCCTGGCCGACTCGTACCGACCCCGAACCTCCACGCGACGAAGGGCAGTGAGAATTGTGGACGCATCGATCTCTCGAATGCTCTTGTCGCCGATTGTCGGATAGGCAAAGTCGAGCAGCCATTTGACCTTGCTGATCGTCCGGTCGGCACGTCCCTCCTTCTTCAGCTTGTCAACATATTCGTCCGCGATTGACCGAAAGGTGTCTTTTGGCGAACTGGCTTTGCGGAACCTGCGCTCCTGCGTTGGGTCGGCACCAGCCTTAAGAAGGCGCTTTGCCTCATCGCGCGCTTGGCGGGCATCTGCGAGAGAAATGACAGGATAGCTGCCCAAGGATAAAAGCTTCTGCTTGCCGTCGAACCGATACGCCAGGCGCCATAGCCGCGTGCCCGATGGCTGCACCCACAGCTGCAACCCACCGCCGTCGGAGAGTTTCTGGAGGTTGGACGCGGGCCGGGTGTTGCGGCATTTCACGTCGGATAGAGCCATTTGTGGGACCTCCTGTCTGGCGCTTCGATACCAACAGACTCTCAGATACCAACAAAAATACCAACAGCTCGCCTCGTTGGACCAAGTTTGCCGAGCTACGACGAAATTCGCCCAAGCACGTCTTTCATGCTGAAAATAGCAGTGAATTCAGGCGCTTATAGGGAGCAAAGCGTAGAGGCTTCGGCGAAAGAGTGCGCGGGGGGAGAGAGGATGGTGCCCAGAGGCGGATTCGAACCACCGACACGCGGATTTTCAGTCCGCTGCTCTACCAACTGAGCTATCTGGGCCTGTTCCGGCAAACGAAATCTCGTACACCGGATCTCATGAAGCGCCATGGGCGCCCCTTGAAAGCGCGTGGGTTATAGCACGGGAATCCGGCCTGTCCAGCGCCCAGGTGGCAATTTCAGACAGGAAAATAGACGCCGTGCAATGGCCCGGTTCCGATGCCGCAGCGACGGCCGGAACGGCGCGCGGCGCGGTCCTATTTCGGCCGGCGGCGTCCTTGTCCGCGTTGCCATCGCGGGGCGCAACGGCATGACCCGTCTTTTAGCCGACGATCGAGATGCGGCAACTCATGCGCGACACCAGGGCATGCCCCGCAGCCGCCGCGTTCTATCTGGCGCCGGACACGCCTCTGCGAAAATCGGAGGGCGACATGCCGGCCAGTTTGCGGAACGATTTGTTGAAGGCGCTGAGCGAGCCGAAGCCCGAATCCATGGCGACGCGCAGCACATTGGCGTCCTGGTGCATCAAGAGCGCCTGCGCGTAGCTCAGCCGCAGCAGGTTGACATATTCGTTGAGCGTCATGCCGGTCGACTTCTTGAACAGGCTCATGGCGTATTTGGGATGGATGTCGGCGGCCGCTGCGATGTTCACGCAATCGATGTCGTAGAGGAAGTTCTCGGCGATGAAATCGCACATGCGCCCTACATTGCGCGACGACTGCTGGTCGAAGGGACTGCCCGTTTCCTGGCCGATCGGGGTTGCGGATACGAGCCGGTAGGGCTCGAACCGCACCCGCTCCAGCCGCAGCAGCAATTCGTTGACGGCGTGTTCCGCCTTGGCCTGGTCGCCGGACCGGGCGTAGCGGTTCCAGCGCTCGAAATTATGGTTGTCGGATTGGTCGGTGGCACCGGTCACCAGCGTTGCACCCGTCATCAGCCGATGCCGGATATCCGTGGGCAGGTGCAGCCGGAAGAAATGCACCAGCGGCAGATGCGCTCCGGCATAGACGGCGTCGTCGGACAAATCGTCCATCTGGTGCGGCAGGCCGCCCCAGAACAGGCACATCTCGCCGGCTGACAGCGAAATCTCGTGGTCGTTCATGCGGTAGTGCACGCTGCCGCGCACAATGAAATTCACCTCGACCTGGGCGTGCCAATGCGGCTTGAGCATCACCAGAGGATTGGTGTGAAACATCTGCAGCAGCAGCGGCAGGCCTTCCACGCTGCTGGCGCCAGGCTGGTAAAACGGCCGTTCCGGCATCTTACTTTCCGCCAATTTCATATTCCCTTTGACGGCGACAGGCCCTGCCCACTGCATAGTCTAGCCACGCTCACAGTGAGAGAGCAAATGAAATGGGAGGATTTCAATGCGCATCACAATGACCTGCGCCGCGCTCGCGCTCGCCCTGGGCTCTGCCCCGGCCTTTGCGCAATCCGGCGAAATCACGATCTGGAGCTGGAATGTCGCGGCTTCATCGCTGAAGGCGACCGTTGCCGGCTTCAACAAGCAATTTCCCGACGTCAAGGTGACGGTCCAGGATCTCGGCAACCAGCCGACCTACGACAAGTCGATCGCCGGCTGCGCTGCCGGCGGCGTCGGCCTGCCTGATATCGTCACCATCGAGAACGGCGAGGCCGAGAATTACTGGAGCCAGTTCCCCGACTGCTTCGTCGACCTGCATACGCTGGGCTATACCGCCGACGACCAAAAGAAATTCCCCGACTTCAAGCGCACCGAGCTCGAAGTCGGCGACAAGGCCTATGCGATGCCGTGGGATTCGGGTCCGGTCGCCGCCTTCTACCGCCGCGACTTCTACGAAAAGGCCGGCGTCGATCCGGCATCGATCAAGACCTGGGACGATTTCATCGCCGCCGGCAAGAAGATCCAGGCCGCCAACCCTGGCGTCTCGATGACCAATGCCGATTTCAATGGCGACAGCGAATTCTTCCGCATGATCTCCAACGAACAGGGCTGCGCCTATTTTGCCGAGGACGGCCAGTCGATCACGGTCAACCAGCCCAAATGCATCGATGCCATGACCAAGGTCAAGGAGATGAAGGATGCCGGCATCGTCTCCTCCGCCGACTGGGGCACCAAGATCACCAATAACACCGCCGGCACCGTGGCCACCCAGATCTATGGCGGCTGGTATGAAGGCACCGTTCGCACCGAATCGGCCGGTGAAAACGGCAAATGGGGTGTCTACCTGATGCCGAGCCTCACCGCCGACGGCCCGCGCGCCGCCAATCTCGGCGGCTCCTCGCTGGCCATCACCTCGGCATCCAAGAACAAGGAGGCCGCCTACGCCTATATGAAATACACGCTCGGAACGAATGAAGGCCAGATCACCATGCTGAAGGATTTCGGCCTGGTGCCATCCCTGATCTCGGCGCTCAATGACCCCTATGTCTCGGAAGGCCTGCCCTACTGGGGTGGCCAGGCGGTGTGGAAGGACATCCTCGGCACCTTGCCCAAGGTTGTTCCGAGCCGCGGCACGCAATTCCAGAGCGACGCCGAAATCATTGTCCGCGCCGTGCAGACCAAATATCTGGCCGGCGGCTATCCGGACGCCAAGGCAGCGCTCGACGATGCCGCAAGCCAGATCGCAGCGGCGACCGGATTGCCCGTCAAATCTTGATATGGACGAGATGGTCCCGGGCGGCATTGATGCTGCCCGGGACCGAACGCGCCGCGCGTTTCGGCACGGGCGCGCCACCCCCTTGAACGCGGAAAGGAGGCACCAATGCGCTATCAGAATGCCACGGCGTATCGCTTCCTCGCGCCCTATCTGCTGATCTTTGCAATCTTCTGGGTGTGGCCGATCATCGATTCCTTCATGATCTCCTTCCAGGCGACGCGCACCGTGCCGTGGCGGTTCGCCCCCACCTTCAACTGGGGCCGATTGATCGGCGACCCCGCCTTCTTCAATGCACTGAAGAACACGCTGCTCATCCTTGTCATCCAGGTGCCGGTGATGATCACGCTGGCGATCGTTATGGCGGTGCTGTTGAATTCGCCGCTGCTCAAGGCGCGCGGCCTATATCGCTTCGCCTTCTTCGCCCCGGTCGTGGTCGGCGAAGTTGCCTACTCGGCGGTCTTCCGGCTGATGTTCAACCTCAATTTCGGCATCATCAACAAGCTCTTGAACAGCGTCGGCCTGCCCAGCGTCGACTGGTTCTCCAACGTCACGCCGGCGATGGCGCTGATCATGATCGCGGTCACCTGGCGCTGGGCCGGTTACAACGCCATCATCCTGCTCGCCGGCATGCAGTCCATCCCCGAAGATGTCTACGAGGCAGCGACGCTCGACCGTGTCAGCAAGCTCAAGCAATTCTTCTTCATCACTCTACCACTCTTGAAGCCCGTCATCGTGTTCTGCCTCGTGCTGTCGATCATCGGCACCATGCAGCTGTTCACCGAGCCCTTCCTGATCACCGAGCGCGGCGGACCGGGCGGCGGCACGGAGACGCTTGGCCTGTTGCTTTACCGACAGGGTTTTCGGTCGCTCAATTTCGGCTACGCGTCGGCCGTCGCCTACACCATGGCCGGGCTGGCGATCGCGATCACGCTGGTGCAGCTGTGGCTGACGAGGGAACCGAAATGAGTTCGCGATCTTCCGCCAGACTGGGGCGCAGCATCGCGCTGCATCTGTTCCTGACGCCGCTGGCGCTGATCTGGCTGTTTCCGCTGTGGATGATGGTGGTGTTCTCGACCATGCCGGACAACGGCATCTTCAGCCCCGGCATCGAGCTTTTGCCGCACGGCAACTTCATGGACAATTTCAACAATCTGCAGCGTGACACCGACTTCGTCGGCGCCATCGGCATTTCGGTCTCGGTGGCGGTGACCTACACGTTCCTGTCGGTGCTGCTGACGTCGATGGCCGGCTGGGCGCTGGCCCGCTACCGGTTCTTCGGCAAGGGCGTGGTCGTCGCCATCATCCTCGGCACCATCACGCTACCCTATGCGGTGGTGCTGATCCCGCAATTCATCATGGTGGCGCGCGATTTCAAGCTCGCCAACACCTGGGTGGCGCTGATCGTGCCGCCGCTGTTCAATTCGCTGGGCGTGCTGTTCATGCGGCAGAGCTTCTCGATGATGCCGGACGACCTTTTCGACGCGGCGCGCGTCGAGGGGGTGAAGGAATGGCGCATCTTCCTCTTCGTCGCGCTGCCCCTGGCGCGGCCGATGCTGGCGGCGCTTGCCATCATCCTGTTCCTAGCCTCCTGGAACAACTATTTGTGGCCGCTCCTGATCAACAGCCAGCCGGGTTCGATGACGGCGCCAGTGGCGCTCGGCACGCTGATCGGCCTTACCAAAGTGTCGTGGGGCGGCATCATGGCGGGCGCGGTGATGCTGACGGTGCCGATGCTTATCGTCTTCGTGCTCCTGCAGCGCCATTTCATCGCCGGCATCGCCGCCGGCGCGGTCAAGTAAGGATAGAGCGAGATGAGGTTGGATTGGATCATTCTGCCGGTGATGGTTTGGGCCAAGGTCGAGGGCTTTGTCGCAGGCCGTACTGGAAGTACGGCCAAGACGAAGGCCGATGGATTTGGCCCAAACCAGCCCGGCCCTTCGGGTTTCCCGTCGGCGGGCACCCGCGGCGTCGAGCCGCTTGAGCGATGGAACCCCATCGCTCTTCGCGCCTCTCCTACCGGGTTGCCTCGCCGATCGGGAAACAGAATGATCCAATCCAACCTCATCTCGCTCTAGCATGGCAACGGTCACGCTCAACAATGTCATCAAGCGTTTTGGCGTCTTCGAGGTCGTCCGTGGCGCCAACATCGACGTCAAGGACGGCGAGTTTGTCGTCTTCGTCGGCCCCTCCGGCTGCGGGAAGTCGACGCTGCTCAGGATGATCGCCGGGCTCGAGGACATCAGCGGCGGCGAGATCGCCATCGGCGGCAAGCTCGTCAACGATGTCGAGCCGGCCGACCGCGGCATCGCCATGGTCTTCCAGTCCTACGCGCTCTATCCGCACATGAGCGTCGAGCAGAACCTGAGCTTCGGATTGAGGATGACCGGCAATCCGAAGGCCGACACCGACCGACGCGTCAAGCGAGCCGCCCAGATCCTGCGCATAAACGAGCTGATGACGCGGCGTCCCAAGCAATTGTCGGGCGGCCAGCGCCAGCGCGTCGCCATCGGCCGCGCCATCGTACGCGAGCCGCAGGTGTTCCTCTTTGACGAGCCGCTGAGCAATCTCGACGCTGAGCTCAGAGTGCAGATGCGGGTCGAGATATCGCGCCTGCACAAGGAACTCGGCACCACCATGATCTATGTCACGCACGACCAGACCGAGGCGATGACACTCGCCGACAGGATCGTCGTGATGCGCGCCGGCCATATCGAGCAGATCGGCCGGCCGCTCGATCTTTATGACAATCCCGACAATCAGTTCGTGGCCGGTTTTGTCGGCTCGCCGAAGATGAACTTCATCAACGGCAGCATTGTCGGGCGTGATGCACATGGCGTCGTGGTCGAGCTGGCGGGTGAGGAGAAGACCCGTATCGCGCAGCCGCTGACGGGTGCTGCACCCGAAACAGGAAGCAAGGTCATCGTCGGTGTGCGTCCCGAACATTTCGGCAGCGCCGGAGAGGGCGACACCGACCTTGTGGTAAGCATCGACGTGGTCGAGCACCTGGGCGGCACAAGTTTTCTCTATGCCAGAACGGCGCATGGTGAAGACGTGGTGATCCAGCGCGACGCGGCAAAGGTTCCCGATACGTCCGAGATCACCGTTTCCATCCGCAAATCCTACCTGTTCGACGAAAAAGGGCTGCGGCTGCGCTGACCGGCCGCCCTTTCCAGCCTTCAAGGAGAATGACAATGACTTCAACCACGCCCATTCGCTGGGGCATCCTCGGCCCGGGCAGCATCGCCCAGGCCTTTGCCGGTGGCGCGGCCGCTTCGCGCACTGGCAAGCTGGTTGCCATCGGCGCGCGCAACCCCGCCAAGCCAGGCCTCGCCGAGAGTTTTCCCGGCGCCCGCATCCTCGATGGCTACGATGCGCTGCTCGCCGATCCCGACATCGACGCCATCTACATTTCGATACCGCATCCCGGCCATGCGCAATGGGCGATCAGGGCAGCGGAAGCGGGCAAACACGTGCTGTGCGAAAAGCCGCTTGCGCTGACCGCCTTCGAGGCCGACGCCATGATCCACGCTGCGCGCAAGGCCGGCACCTTTCTCGGCGAAGCCTTCATGTACCGGTTGCACCCGCAGACGCTGAAGCTGGTGGAGCTGATCAGGTCGGGCGTCATCGGCGACATCAGGATGATCAAGTCGAGTTTCGGCTTTGCCATGCCGGGCTTCATGCCGGAGCACCGGCTCTATGCCAACGATCTTGCCGGCGGCGGCATTCTGGATGTCGGCGGCTATCCGGTCTCGATGGCGCGGCTGATTGCCGGGGCGGCGGCAGGCCTCCCCTTCGCCGAGCCGGATAAGGTGGTTGGTGCTGCCCATCTCGGCCAGTCCGGCGTCGACGAATGGGCCTCGGCGCTGCTGCATTTCCCGGGCGGCATCATTGCCGAAGTCTCCTGCAGCATCTCGCTTAACCAGGACAATGTGCTCAGAATCTTCGGCACCAGGGGCCGCATCGAGGTGCCCGACTTCTGGTTCGCCGGCGGCAACCGCGATGTCGGCCTGGGCCGGATCGACGTGATTGGACCCGATGGCGCGCGCGAGACCATCAGCGTCAACGAAAAGCGCCATGTCTATTCCTTCGAGGTCGACGCCGCCGGCGAGGCCATTCTCGCCGGGCGGCAGGAATTCGCCTGGCCGGGCATGGGCTGGGCCGACAGTCTCGGCACCTTGCGCGTCCTCGACAGATGGCGGGCGGCGGCGGGCCTGGAATACGGGATCGAGAAGGCCCCGCAGCGCACCAGCACCATCTCCGGCCGGCCTTTGCGCTCCGGCGGAACGGCGATCGGCAAGCGCATCATTCCGGGCCTGTCGAAACCGGCGTCGGTGGTGGCGCTCGGCTTCGAGGATTTCCGTACCTTTTCCTCGGGATCGATCCTGCTCGATGCCTTTTTCGAGGCCGGCGGCAATCTCTTCGACACCGGCTATGTCTACGGCGGCGGTTATACCGAGGCGCTGCTTGGCGAGTGGTTGAAAAATCGTGGCGTGCGCGCGCAATCGGTGATCATCGCCAAGGGCGCGCATTCGCCGCTCTGCTATCCCGATGTGATCGGCAGGCAGCTTGCCCAGTCGCTCGACCGGCTGCAGACCGACCATGTCGATGTCTACTTCATGCACCGCGACAATCCGGATGTGCCGGTCGGTGAATTCGTCGATGCGATGGATCGAGAGGTCAAGGCTGGCCGCATCCGCGGCCCGTTCGGCGGCTCGAACTGGACGATGGAGCGCATGGACGAGGCTATCGCCTATGCCGAACGCACCGGCAAACAGAAGCCCGGCGCATTGTCCAACAACTTTTCGCTGGCCGAAATGCTGGAGCCGATCTGGGCCGGCTGCGTGACCTCCTCGACCGACGAATGGAAGGCCTGGCTGGCCGCTCGGCAGATGCCGAATTTCGCATGGTCGAGCCAGGGGCGCGGCTTCTTCACTGATCGCGCCGGGCGCGACAGGCACGACAATGAGGAACTGGTGCGGGTCTGGTACTCGGAGCGGAATTTCGGCCGCCGCGACCGGGCGATCGAGCTCGCCGCGCGGCTGGGCAAGAGCCCGATCCATATTGCGCTTGCCTATGTGCTCAATCAGCCCTTCCCATCCATTCCGCTGATCGGGCCACGCACGCTGGGCGAACTGGACGACAGCCTGCGCGCCCTCGACATCACGCTTTCACCGGCCGATCTCGAGTGGCTGGATGGCGGCATCCTGCACGCCGCCTAAGGCATGTCGCCCAAAAGTGCACAGCGGTTTTTGGGATAACGACATGCGTGAAACGAGGACCCAAAGGCAGCGTCAGGTCTCGTCCGAGACCTTGACGCCGCGTCTGGCCGGTGTTCTCATGCTGGCATACATGCCGGTGGTGCGGAATTGGCTGGGCGTGATGCCGTAGCAGCGGCGGAAGACCTTCGAAAAATAATTCGCGTCCTCGAAGCCGCACAGGATGGCGACTTCCTTCACCGGCAGGAAATCCGCCTTGGTCAAAAGCTTCGCCGCGCGTTGCAGGCGCTGCTGCAGCACGAACTCGGCGGGCGGCAGGCCTTCGCTCTCGGCGAAACAGCGCGAGAAATGGGCCCGGCTGAGGCCGCTGATCTGGACCAGGTCCGCCACCGGCAGCGGCCTGTCGAGATTGGCACTGATGTGGTCGATGACCGGCTGCATGGCGCTCTGTTTTTCAGCAAAGGCATGTGAGCCGAAGACATCGTCATAGAGCGCCATCGCGGCTTCGTAGGCGACGGCGGAAGCAGCACCCGGCGAAGCGGCCCCCTTGATGAGGCGCAGGCTGCAATCGGCTAGATGGTCGATCGTAGCCGGCTGCAGCCGAAACACCGGACCCGATGTGCCGAGTATGGATTTGTGGATGCGCAGCGCCTCCTCGCCGTTCATCGAAATCCAGAAATATTCCCAACGCTCGTCCTTGGCCAGCCAGTAGCGGTGGTTGTGCGGCACCAGCACCAGCAATGTGTCGTTCTTCTGCAGGCGGTAGTTGCGGTTCTCATAGCGCAGCCGGCCGGTCCCGCTGATCGTGTGCTGGAGCACGGTGAACGGTGTCTGGCCGCGCCTGCGCCCATCCCAGTCGTAGATCTCGTCCTCGCGCACTTCATAGCCCGTGCTCGTCGGCATGGCGTGCAGGCGCTGGCGGCCGCGTGGCAGCGAGATCGTCCGCATGGACTGTCCGTTGGCTATCAAATCATGCAGCACAAAATTACCCCTGAAAGCATAATCCTTCTCTGGTCGCGCTCGCGAATAAGCGCATACTCCCCCTCGAAAAGCGAGAGAGATCCGCAGTCGAGGAGCGGACAGGGAGGTCGGCAGGCTGGATTCCGGTCTGTCCTGTGCGCATGTCATGGCATGTGGCTGAACCTTTCCTTGTCGTTCCTTGCCTGCCATTCGAATGAAATGAGGTCCGGCTGATGAGTTTCAAAATCGCTATCATCGGTGCCGGCAGCGTCGGATTCACCAAGAAGCTGTTCACCGATATTCTGTGCGTGCCCGAATTCACCGACATCGAATTCGCGCTGACCGACGTCAGCGCGCACAATCTTCAGATGATCAAGGCGATCCTCGACAGGATCGTCGAGGCCAACGGATTGCCGACCAGGGTGACGGCGACCACCGACCGCCGCAAGGCGCTCGAAGGCGCGCGCTACGTCATCAGCTGCGTGCGGGTCGGAGGCCTCGAAGCCTATGCCGACGATATCAGAATTCCCCTGAAATACGGCATCGACCAATGCGTCGGCGACACGATCTGCGCCGGCGGCATTCTCTATGGCCAGCGCAACATTCCGGTGATCCTGGATTTCTGCAAGGACATACGCGAGGTCGCCGAGCCGAACGCCCAATTCCTGAACTACGCCAACCCGATGGCGATGAACACCTGGGCAGCGATCGAGTATGGCAAGGTCGACACCGTCGGGCTCTGCCACGGCGTCCAGCACGGCGCCGAGCAGATCGCCGAGGTACTGGGCGCGAAGTCCAGGCAGGAGCTCGACTATGTCTGCTCCGGCATCAACCACCAGACCTGGTTCATCGATCTGCGGCTCAACGGCCGCAGAATAGGCAAGGACGAGCTGGTCGCCGCCTTCGAGGCGCATCCGGTCTATTCCAGGCAGGAAAAGCTGCGCATCGATGTCTTGAAGCGCTTCGGCGTCTATTCGACCGAAAGCAACGGCCATCTTTCAGAATATCTGCCCTGGTACCGCAAACGGCCCGACGAGATCACGCGCTGGATCGACATGTCCGACTGGATCCATGGCGAGACGGGCGGCTATCTCCGCTACTCGACCGAAACCCGCAACTGGTTCGAAACGGAATATCCGCAGTTCCTCGAAGCGGCGTCACAGCCGATCGATCCCGGGAAACGCTCCAACGAGCATGCCAGCCACATATTGGAGGCGCTGGAGACCAACCGCGTCTATCGCGGCCACTTCAACGTCAAGAACAACGGGGTGATCACCAACCTGCCGCAGGACGCCATCATCGAGTCGCCCGGTTTCGTCGACCGCTTCGGCATCAACATGGCCGCCGACATCACCTTGCCGGAAGCCTGTGCCGCCACCTGCATTTCCTCGATCAATGTCCAGCGCATGTCGGTCCATGCCGCGATATCGGGCGACATCGATCTGCTCAAGCTCGCCGTGCTGCATGACCCGCTGGTCGGCGCGGTTTCAACCCCGGAGGAGGTCTGGCAGATGGTCGACGAAATGGTCGTCGCCCAGGCAGCCTGGCTGCCGCAATATGCCCACGCGGTTCCAGCCGCCAAGGAGCGGCTGTCGACATCTGGGGTGAAGACCCGCGAGTGGGCGGGAGCGGCGCGGCGCAGTGTGCGCTCGATCGAGGAATTGCGCGCCGAAAAGGCCGCGCTGAAACAAGCCGGCTGAAACCTCATGCGGTGATGGTGGATCTACGGGAGGCAGATCCACTGCGACGAAGCCGTTTGAATTCGAGGAGAAGCGGAGCAGGTGAAAAACGCTCCGGAACAAACAAGAGGGAGAGAGATAGTGAGGAATTTACGCAATATCGGCCTTGCTGCCGGACTGGCGCTGAGCGTCTCGGTCTCGGCACTCAATGCATACGCTTCCGAGCCGACGGTTCCACCTGCGCCGACACCGTTCCCAGCCGAAGGCAAGATCAAATATGTGGCGCGCGACTCCATTCTGGAGTTCAAGGCGCTCCCCGAATATCACGAGCCCGACTGGGTCACCGAGAAATACGTCAAGACCGGCAAGCTGCCGCCAGTGAAAGACAGGCTGCCGAAAGAGCCGCTGGTCTTCAAGACGGGCAACATGCAGGACGGCATCGGCGTCTATGGCGATACGATGCGCCATGTCATCGGCGGCCGGCCGGAAGGCTGGAACTACGGCGCCGGCCAGACCCAAGGGTGGGGCGGCATCGATATCGGTCTTTCCGAGTGCCTGACGCGCACCGCGCCGCTGTTCCAGGTCGAGGCGAAGGACACCGAACCGCTGCCGAACCTGGCCCGGAGCTGGGACTGGTCGAGCGATGGTCACAAGTTGACCATGCACCTTGTCGAAGGCGCCAAATGGTCGGATGGCGTGCCCTTCAACGCCGACGATGTCATGTTCTACTGGGACGACGAGGTCGTTGATCCCAACGTCTCGCCGCTGAACGGCGCGACGCCGGAAACCTTCGGTGTCGGCACGACGCTGAAGAAGATCGACGACTACACCGTCGAATGGACCTTCAAAGAAGCCTTCCCGAAGCAGTATCTGTATGCGATGGCCTACGGCACCTTCTGTCCCGGCCCCGCGCACATCCTGAAGCCGCAGCATCCGAAATATTCAAAGAACACTTACGACCAGTTCAAGAATGCCTTCCCGCCGGAATTCATGAACATGCCGGTCATGGGCGCCTGGGTGCCGGTCGAATACCGGGCGGACGACATCATCGTCATGCGCCGCAATCCCTATTACTGGAAGGTCGACGAGAAGGGCAACCAGCTGCCCTACCTCAACGAACTGCAGTACAAGCTGTCGACCTGGGCCGACCGCGACGTCCAGGCGGTCGCCGGCTCGGCCGACTTCTCCAATCTGGAGCAGCCGGAAAACTTCGTCGCCTCGCTGAAGCGTGCGGCGGAGGCGAATGCGCCCGCACGCCTGGCCTTCGGCCCGCGGCTCATCGGCTACAATCTACGCATGAACTTTTCCGCCAATGGCTGGGGCAATCCGGACGAACGCAGCCAGGCGGTTCGCGAGCTGAACCGCAACGAGGACTTCCGCAAGGCCGTCACCATGGCGTTCGACCGCAAGGCGCTCGGCGACTCGCTGGTCAAGGGTCCGTTCACCGCCATCTATCCCGGCGGCCTGTCGTCAGGCACCAGCTTCTATGACCGCGATTCGACCGTCTACTACCCCTTCGACCTCGAGGGCGCCAAGGCCGAGCTCGCCAAGGCCGGCCTCAAGGACACCGACGGCGACGGTTTCGTGAACTTCCCGGCCGGTACCGCCGGCGGCAAGAATGTCGAGATCGTGATGCTGGTCAACAACGACTACACAACCGACAAGAGCCTTGCCGAAGGTGTTGTCGGCCAGATGGAAAAGCTCGGGCTTCGGGTCGTGCTCAACGGCCTCAACGGCACCCAGCGCGATGCCTCCCAATATTCCGGCCGCTTCGATTGGCTGGTCCGACGCAACGACCAGGAGCTGACGTCGGTGGTGCAGAACACCGAGCAACTTGCCCCGGTTGGTCCGCGCACCAGCTGGAACCATCGCGCGCCGGAAAACGGCGAGGTCGATCTGATGCCTTTCGAAAAGGACCTCGTGGACATCGTCAACAAGTTCGTCTCGACGCAGGACAATGACCAGCGCGCCAGCCTGATGAAGCAGTTCCAGAAGATCTCGACGGAACACGTCTACAATGTCGGCCTGACGGAATATCCCGGCGCGCTGATCGTCAACAAGCGCTTCTCGAACATTCCGCAGGGAACGCCGATCTTCATGTTCAACTGGGCCGAGGATTCGATCATCCGTGAACGGGTCTTTGTCGCGGCCGACAAGCAGGCGAAATACGAATTGTTCCCGGAAGAACTTCCCGGCAAACCCGGAGACAAGGGCCCGATGGATTAGGTTGATGAATTAGGTTTACCTCCCTGACCAAGAGAACTCCGGCCGCGCCGCTGGCGCGGCCGGACAAAGCCAACCTCCGGACGCAACCAAAGGGCGCGATCGGCGAGACAAGGAAGCGGACCGTCCATGTTGCGATTCCTGCTCACGCGCATAGCGTCGGCGATACCGGTCCTCGCCATTCTGAGCCTGGTCACCTTTGCCATCATCCAGGCGCCACCGGGCGACTATGCCGATTACATCCGCTCGCAGCTGATCAACCAGGGTGGAGCCTCGTTCGCCGAGGCCGACGCGCAGGCCCAGGCCTATCGCATCGAGCATGGCCTCGATAAGCCGCTGCCCGTCCAGTATCTCAACTGGATCGGCGGCATCATCACCCGCGGCGATTTCGGCTACAGCCTCTACTACAACAAGCCGGTCGCCGATGTGGTCGGCGAACGCCTGCCGCGCACTCTGCTTCTGGCGCTGGTCTGCCATCTGCTGGCCTCGGTTCTCGGCATCGGCTTTGGCATATGGGCGGCGACCCGGCAATACACCTGGATCGACTCGACGCTGTCGGCCATCTCCTTCCTCGGCATGACGGTGCCGCGCTTCCTGATGGCGCTGATCATCGTCTATCTGCTGGTCTTCCAGTTCAACGTGTCGGAGATCGGCAGCTTCTTCTCGCCGCAATATGGCGGCGCGCCGTGGTCGTGGGCCAAGTTCGTCGACCTCGTCAAGCATGTCTGGCCGGTCGTGGCGATCGCCACCTTCGGCGGCCTCGCCTACAATATGCGCGTCATGCGCGGCAATCTGCTCGACACGTTGAACGCGCAATATGTCGAGACGGCCAGGGCCAAGGGGCTGACAGGCGCGGCCGTCGTCATGCGCCACGCCGTGCCCAACGCGCTGCACCCGCTCGTCATGTATCAGGGCGTGGTGCTGCCCTATATGCTCACCGGCGAGATCGAGACGGCGATTATCTTCGCGCTGCCGACTGTTGGCCCGGCGATCGTCGGCTCCATGGCTGTTGGCGACGTCTATGTCACCGCCACCTTCATGATGGTGCTGTCGGCGACGCTGATCGTCGGCAACATCATCGCCGACATGCTGCTCGTCCTGCTCGATCCGCGCGTGCGCCAGTTCGGGGAAAGCTGAGATGCTGGCTCTCGACAATCTGCCACCGCCGCTACCCGCCGAGGGAGCCATCAGCAAGCCGCAGCGCGGCAATGAGAGCTACATCGCGCTGGTCTGGCGCCGGCTGAAGCGCTCCTGGACCGGCATGGCCGGGCTTTGCCTCGTCGTGCTGCTGCTGGTGATGGCCGTATTCGCCGAGTTCCTGGCGCCGATGGACCCGAAGGTCACCGATGTCGGCTTCGCTCCGCCGCAGCTACCGAGCTTCCACGACAAGGACGGCAATGTCGTCGCGCGGCCGAGGGTCTATGCGCTGGCCGATTCGGCGGACCTCGATCCGGTCACCTTCCAGCCCGTCGTCGGCCCCGACTATGACCACCCAAGGCTGCTTGGGTTCTTCGCGCATGGCGCGCCCTACAAGCTCTTCGGGCTGTTGCCGGCGGACCGGCATCTGTTCGGCTCGCTGGACGGCCAACCGGTGCATTTCCTCGGCACCGACAAGTTCGGCCGCGACGTGCTGTCGCGCGCCATCCATGGCTCGCGCGTCTCGCTGATGATCGCGCTGACGGTCGTCTTCATCATCACCGTCATCGGCACCACGGTCGGCATGGTCTCCGGCTATTTCGGCGGCAGGTTCGATATCTGGATGCAGCGCTTCGTCGACCTGGTGCTCGCTTTCCCGCAACTGCCGCTCTATCTGGCGCTGACAACACTGATACCGGTCACCGCCCCCACCAACGTCTTCCTCGCTTTCGTCATCATCGTCATGTCGGCATTGGGCTGGGCGCAGATGTCGCGCGAGGTGCGCGGCAAGACGCTGGCCCTGGCGCGCATCGAGTATGTGCGCGCCGCCATGGCCGTTGGCGCCACCGACCGGCGCATCATCATGCAGCACATCTTCCCCAATGTGATGAGCCATGTGATCGTCGCCGTGACGCTTGCGATCCCGACGGTGGTGTTGCTCGAATCCTTCCTCGGTTTCCTCGGCTTCGCCGTCAAGCCGCCGCTGATCTCGTGGGGCCTGATGCTGCAGGACACCGCGACCTATTCCGTCATCGGCACCTATCCCTGGATCCTGTCGCCGGTCGGTTTCGTGCTCGCCACCGTCTTTGCCTTCAACGCGCTGGGCGACGGCTTGCGCGACGCCGTCGACCCCTATTGAGGTGGCAGAGATGACCGTCGCGCTCGCCGAATCCTTCGCGCCCATCGTCCGTCACGACCATGACGGACGCCAGGACCAGCCCATCATCGACGCCCGCAATGTCGCCGTGGCCTTCAAGGTCGAGCATGGCGTCGTCGAAGCGGTCAAGGACATCTCGTTCCAGCTCTATCGCGGCGAGACGATCGCGATCGTCGGCGAATCCGGTTCCGGCAAGTCGGTGACGGCGCGCACCGTCATGGGACTGCTGTCGCGGCGCGCCACGGTGTCGCCCGGGTCGAGCGTCTGCTACGACGGGCAAGACATCCTGAAATTCCCCGAGAGTGCCCGGCGCAAATTGCGCGGCAACCGCATCTCGATGATCTTCCAGGAGCCGATGAGCTCGCTCAACCCGATCTATACGGTCGGCAGCCAAATCGTCGAGGCGATCAGGGTGCACCGCAAGATAAGCCGCAGGCAGGCGCAGGCGCGGGCGCTCGAGCTTCTGCAGCACGTGCAGATCCCCGACCCCACTGCCCGGCTCAGGCAATACCCGCACCAGCTCTCGGGCGGGCAACGCCAGCGGGTGATGATCGCCATGGCGCTGGCCAACAATCCCGATGTGCTGATTGCCGATGAGCCGACCACGGCGCTCGACGTCACCGTGCAGGCGCAGATCCTGAACCTGATCCGCAGCCTGCAGAAGGAGCTGCGCATGGCGGTGATCCTGATCACCCACGACCTGACCGTGGTGCGTCAGTTCTCCGACTACGTCTATGTCATGCAGCATGGCGAAATGTGCGAGCACAATGTCACCGAACGGCTTTTCGCCGATCCGCAGCATCCCTATACGCGACGGCTGCTTGCCTCCGAGCCGCGCGGGCGGCCAAAGCCGCTCCCCGATGGCTGTGGCACCATCCTCGAGGCGAGCGGCGTGCGCGTCTCGTTCATGCTGCGCCACGGCAGCTTCCTGAAACCGGACTGGCGCGAGCTGGTCGCGGTCGACGATCTCGGCCTCCAACTTTGCCGCCATGAGACGCTTGGGCTGGTCGGCGAGTCCGGCTCCGGCAAGACCACCTTCGGCCAGGCCTTGCTCCGGTTGATCGACGCCAAGCGCGGCGAGATCCGTTTCGACGGCAAGCCGATCCACGGCCTGTCGCGAGCCGAGATGCGGCCGCTGCGCTCGCGCATGCAGATCGTCTTCCAGGACCCGTTCTCCTCGCTCAACCCGCGCATGACGATCGGGCAGATCATCGAGGAAGGGCTGATCGTCAACAGCATCGGAGCGACACGGCGCGAGCGGGTCGATCGGGTGCGCGAGGCGCTGATCAGCGCTGGCATGCCCGGCGATATACTGTCGCGGTTTCCGCACGAATTCTCCGGCGGCCAGCGGCAACGCATCGCGATCGCCCGCGCCATCGCCCTGGAACCCGAATTCATCCTGCTCGACGAGCCGACCTCGGCGCTCGACCTCTCCGTCCAGGCGCAGATCATCGACCTCTTGCGCAAGCTGCAGGACGAGCGGGGCTTGAGCTACCTTTTCATCTCGCACGACCTCAAGGTGGTGCGCGCGCTGTGCCACCGCGTCATCGTCATGCAGCACGGCAAGATCGTCGAACAGGGCCCCGTCGACGAAGTCCTGTCCAATCCCAAGACCGCCTACACCGAACGGCTCGTCAGGGCCGCTTTCGATGTGGCCTGAACATATGCCGGAGGTTAGCGTGGCAAGAAATCCCAAGATCACTTTCATCGGCGCCGGCTCGACGGTGTTCATGAAGAACATTGTCGGCGACGTGCTGCAGCGCCCGTCGCTTTCGGGTGCGACGATCGCGCTGATGGACATCAATCCGCAGCGACTGGAAGAGAGCGCCATCGTCGTCAACAAGCTGATCGCGACGCTCGGCGTCAAGGCGAAGGCTGAGACCCATTCCGACCAGCGCAAGGCGCTGGCGGGCGCCGACTTCGTCGTCGTCGCCTTCCAGATCGGTGGCTATGAGCCCTGCACGGTCACCGACTTCGAAGTGCCGAAGAAATACGGCCTGCGCCAGACGATCGCCGACACGCTCGGCGTCGGCGGCATCATGCGCGGCTTGAGGACCGTGCCGCATCTGTGGAAGATCTGCGAGGACATGCTCGCCGTCTGCCCGCAGGCGATCATGCTGCAATACGTCAACCCGATGGCGATCAACACCTGGGCGATATCAGAGAAATACCCTGAGATCAGGCAGGTCGGCCTCTGCCACTCGGTGCAGGGCACGGCGATGGAACTGGCGCATGACCTCGACCTTCCCTACGAAGAGATCCGCTATCGCTCGGCCGGCATCAACCACATGGCCTTTTACCTGAAATTCGAGCATCGCCAGCCGGACGGTTCCTACCGCGACCTCTATCCCGATCTCGTGCGCGCCTATCGCGAAGGTCGCGCTCCCAAGCCCGGCTGGAATCCGCGCTGCCCCAACAAGGTGCGTTACGAGATGCTGACGCGGCTGGGCTATTTCGTCACCGAGAGCTCGGAGCATTTCGCCGAATACACGCCCTATTTCATCAAGGAAGGCCGCCCCGACTTGATCGAGAAATACGGCATTCCGCTCGACGAATATCCCAAACGCTGCATCGAGCAGATCGAGCGCTGGAAAGACCAGGCGCAGGCCTACCGCTCGGCCCAGCGCATCGAGGTCGAGGAGTCGAAGGAATATGCCTCCTCGATCATGAATTCGGTGTGGACAGGCGAACCCTCGGTGATCTACGGCAATGTCCGCAACAATGGCTGCATCACCTCGCTGCCCCGGGATTGCG
Organism: Mesorhizobium kowhaii; assembly: GCF_042431665.1. Classification (NCBI taxonomy): domain Bacteria; kingdom Pseudomonadati; phylum Pseudomonadota; class Alphaproteobacteria; order Hyphomicrobiales; family Phyllobacteriaceae; genus Mesorhizobium; species Mesorhizobium kowhaii. The sequence goes on along the minus strand of NZ_JBHLYT010000053.1, from coordinate 1,045,735 downwards.
CTGCCGAAGTGCCGTGCCTGGTCGACGCCTCCGGCATCCAGCCGACTTACATCGGCGACCTGCCGCCGCAATTGACGGCGCTGATCCGCACCAACATCAACGTGCAGGAACTGACGGTGCGGGCGCTGATGACAGAGAACCGCCAGCACATCTACCATGCGGCGATGATGGACCCGCACACCGCCGCGGAGCTTGATCTCGACCAGATATGGTCACTGGTCGACGATCTTCTCGCCGCTCATGGCGACTGGCTGCCGGCTTGGGCACGCGTGGGGCGCAAGACCGAGGCCGCCTGACCGGCGGCGCCGCCTTATTTCGGACCGTCGTTGTCCGGCTCTTCCTCGTCGTCGCGGGCGGAGATGACATAGGCGCCCTTGAGCCAGCGGTTGAGGTCGATGTCCTTGCAGCGCGTCGAGCAGAACGGAAAGGTGTCGCGCGCCGACGGCTTGCCGCATTCGGGGCAGGGCCGCTTCGGCCGCAGTGGCGTGACTTTGGAGTCGGAATTCACGGCCGTGCACCCGCCAGCCAGCCGCCATGCACCTTGAAGCCTTCGCCGGAAAGCAGCGCCACCGTCTCATAGAGCGGCAGGCCGACGATGTTGGTGTAGGAGCCGACCAGCTTGACGACGAAGGCGCCGGCGAGACCCTGTACGGCATAGCCGCCGGCCTTGCCGCGCCATTCGCCTGAGGCCACATAGGCGTCGATTTCCTCGCGCGGCAGCCGCTTGAAGCGCACCCGCGTCTCGACCAGCCGTTGGCGCAGTTTGCCGCCCGGCGTGATCAGGCAGATGCCGGAATAGACCCTGTGCGAACGGCCGGACAGCAGCCCAAGGCAGTTGGCGGCGTCGTCGAGGGTTTCGGCCTTGGGCAGAATGCGCCGCCCGACGGCGACCACCGTATCGGCGGCCAGCACGAAGCCAGGCGCATAGTCGGCCTCAGCCTTCAGCGACGCGAACGCCTTCTCGGCCTTTTCCTTCGACAGCCGCTTGGCCAGCGAGCGCGGATGCTCGGCACGCAGCGGCGTCTCGTCGACATCGGCAGGCAGCACGCGGTCCGGCTCGATGCCGGCCTGCTGCAACAGCTCGATCCGGCGCGGCGAACCCGAGGCAAGCACCAGCTTCTGCAAAATGCTCATCGCGGACCAGTCGCGCTTTGCTTACTTAAAACGATAGGTGATGCGGCCCTTGGTCAGGTCGTATGGCGTCATCTCGACCAGAACCTTGTCGCCGGTCAGCACGCGGATGCGGTTCTTGCGCATGCGGCCGGCCGTGTGGGCGATGATCTCGTGTTCGTTTTCGAGTTTCACCCTGAACATCGCGTTGGGCAACAATTCCGTCACGACACCCGGAAACTCGAGGACTTCTTCCTTCGGCATTCGATACCTTTGCTTGGATGGTAGTTCCAGCGCCTGGCCGGAATTTCGGCGGAACCTATATGATAATCGCCCGCTTGTGAACACGCTTAATCGGCAGCCTCCGGAGCGGCGAAACGGCGGCTGATCCGCGCTTTCAGCCGCTCGCGCACATCGCGATAGGCGGCCATGATATGTTCGCGCGTGCCGCCGGCATTGGTCGGGTCCGGCGTCGGCCAATATTCGACCTCGACGGCGAGCGAGCGGGTGAGTTCGAGCGCGGCGTGATGCGCTTCCGGCGCCAGCGTGACGATCAGGTCGAAATAGTCGTCCTCGAGATCGTCCATCGTCCTTGGATGGCGCTCGCCCAGCGACAGGCCTTCCTCGGCCATCACCGCATCGACGAACGGATCGCGCTCGCCGGCGCGAACGCCGGCCGAGGCGACGAAGATGGTGGCCGGCAGCGCCCGCCGCGCCAGCAGCTCTGCCATTGGCGAGCGCACGGCGTTCATGCCGCACAGGAACAGGATCGAGCGGGGCAGGGCGCCGGGTGTCAGGGCTAGCCCCGCCAGTGCAGCACGCAGACCAGCGTGAACAGCCGGCGCGCCGTATCGAAATCGATCTCGATCTTGCCGGAGAGCCGGTCCATCAGCGTTTGCGAACCCTCATTGTGCAGGCCGCGGCGGCCCATGTCGATCGCCTCGATGTGACTCGGCGTCGAGGAGCGGATGGCGTCGTAGTAGCTTTCGCAGATCAGGTAGTAGTCCTTGACGATGCGCCTGAGCGGCGTCAGCGACAGGATGTGGGTGACAACGGCAGCACCGTCCTCGCGCGCCACGGCAAAGACCAGGCGTTGCTCGGCCAGCGACAGTTTCAGCCGGTAGGGGCCGGCGCCTCCGTCGTTGACGGGTTGAAAGCTGTTCTCCTCGATCAGGTCGAAGATCGCCACCGCGCGTTCATGCTCGACATCGGGCGTCGAACGGCCGATCGATTCGTCGAGTTCGACATCGATCAGCTTGGCGCGGGTTCGATCGTAGTCCGACATATTGGCCTACATGTTCAGCCGTATGGCGACGGAGCGTCCGTGCGCGTCAAGGCCCTCCGCCTTGGCCAGCGCGATCGCCGCCGGCGCCAGAAGCCGCAGCTGCTCCGGTCCAAGCTTCAGGATCGAGGTGCGCTTGACGAAATCGAGGACCGAAAGCCCCGACGAGAAGCGCGCCGATCGTGCCGTAGGCAGCACGTGATTGGAGCCGCCGACATAGTCGCCGATGGCTTCCGGCGTGTGGCGGCCGAGAAACACAGCACCGGCATTGCGCATCCGCGCCAGAAAACCCTCGGCATCGTCGATGGCGAGTTCGACATGTTCGGCGGCGATGCGGTCGACCAGCGGCAGCGCGGCGTCGATCGTGGCGACCTCGATCACCGCGCCGAAATCGCGCCAGCTCGCCGCTGCCGTCTCGGCGCGCGGCAGGCTCTGCAACTGGCGTTCCACGGCTTGTTCGACAGCACGACCGAAGGCCGGATCGTCGGTGACCAGGATCGACTGCGCCGACGCATCGTGCTCGGCCTGGGCCAGCAGGTCGGCGGCGATCCAGTCCGGATCGTTGCTGCCGTCGGCCACGACGAGCACTTCCGAGGGGCCGGCGATCATGTCGATGCCAACGGTGCCGAACACCTGGCGCTTGGCCGCCGCGACATAGGCATTGCCCGGGCCGACGATCTTGGCCACCGGCTTGATCGTTTCGGTTCCGTAGGCAAGGGCGGCGATCGCCTGGGCGCCACCGACGCGATAGATCTCCGACACGCCTGATATATCGGCCGCCACCAGCACCAGCGGATTGATGATGCCGCCGGGTGCCGGCACCACCATGACGATGCGCTCGACGCCGGCCACCCCGGCCGGTATGGCGTTCATCAGCACCGAGCTTGGATAGCTCGCTGTGCCGCCCGGCACATAGAGCCCGACCGCCTCGATCGCCGTCCAGCGCCAGCCGAGCTCGACGCCGGCGGCATCCGTATAGCGATCATCCCTGGGCCGCTGCCGCTCGTGGTGCGAGCGGATACGGTCGCGTGCGAATTCCAGCGCCTCGATCGTCTTTGGGTCGGCGGCCTTGTAAGCCCGGGCGATGTCGTCCTTCGAGACGGCAATGCCGAGACTTTCGAGGTCGGCATGGTCGAATTTCCGGGTGTAGTCGATCAGCGCCGCATCGCCCTCGGTGCGCACGCGCGCAACGATGTCGCGCACCGCGGCATCGACATCGGCCGACACCTCGCGCTTGGTCAAAAGGAAGGCGGCGAAACGCTGCTCGAAATCGGCATCGGACTGACGAAGCGTGATGGCCATCGGACGCTCAAGCCTTGTGGACGGGGCGCGAGGTGGCTTCCCACGCGCCGCCGATGTCGGCAAGGCGGGCCTCGATGCACTCGACATCGAGCATGATGGTGCCGCCGCCCGAAAAGATCAGCTCGACGATGCCGGCCGGCTTGCTGATCTCGATGAAACTGACCGCCAGCAGCGACAGGATCTCGGCCGGTTTGTCGCGGGCAATGCCATTGGTCTTGGCGCCGAGCACTCGGTCGAAATGCAGCACCGCCTGCCGCCGCTCATTGTGCTGGCGAAACAGGCTTGATTTGGCCTCCCAGACGAAGCGGTTCATGGTCAGCACGAAACGCTTGGCCGAAGGCAGGAATTCGAGGTCACTGACTTTCAGTACGGCGTCCTGGACATGGGCCGAAACGATGCTCAGATCCTGATCGTCGAGTGCGATAAGCTTAAGGGCGGTCATGCGGATTTCGCACCTGAAGGTTGATTGTTCAGCCTTCTGTTAGAGCATGATCCCGAAAAGTGGAAACCGGTTTTCGGAAAAGATCATGCTCAAACAGGAATCTGGAGCCTCATCTCGATCCCAATCGAGATGAAACAGGCTCCAGGCGGTCTTTCCCGTCCGCGCAACCGCGCCGCTAGGCCTGGCGATTGGCCTAAGCGGAAATCCGCTCGATCACTGCGCCGCAGTTGGACAGCTTTTCTTCCAGCCGTTCGAAGCCGCGGTCGAGATGGTAGACGCGGTTGACCGTGGTCTCGCCTTCGGCCGCCAGGCCGGCAATGACCAGCGAGACAGAGGCGCGAAGATCGGTCGCCATGACCGGCGCGCCCTTCAGCTTCGGCACGCCGTCGACGATCGCCGTCTGGCCCGAAAGCGTGATGTGGGCGCCGAGCCGGGCCAGCTCCTGTACATGCATGAAGCGGTTTTCGAAGATCGTCTCGGTGATGCGCGACTTGCCCTTGGCCATCGTCATCAGGCCCATGAACTGCGCCTGCAAATCGGTCGGGAAGGCCGGGAACGGTGCCGTCGTCACGTCGACCGGCGAAATGCCGGCGCCGTTGCGCCTGACGCGGATGCCGGAATTGGTTGGCGTGATCTCGGCGCCGGTCTGGGCGATCACGTCGAGCGCCGTCTGCAGCAGATCGGGGCGCGCGCCTTCAAGCACGACGTCGCCGCCGGTCATGGCGACGGCCATGGCATAGGTGCCGGTCTCGATGCGGTCGGGAATGACGCGAACGCGGGCGCCTGACAGCGATTCGACGCCATCGATGGTGATGGTTGGTGTGCCGGCGCCGGAAATCTTCGCGCCCATGGCATTGAGGCACTCGGCGAGATTGACGATCTCGGGCTCGCAGGCGGCATTTTCGAGCACCGTCTCGCCCTTGGCCAGCGACGCTGCCATCATCAGCACGTGGGTGGCGCCGACCGAGACCTTCGGGAACACGTAGCGGTTGCCGACAAGCCGGCCATTCCGGGTCTTGGCGATGACATAGCCGGTGTCGACGTCGATATCGGCGCCCAGCACCTGCAGGCCCTCGAGGAACAGATCGACCGGGCGCGTGCCAATGGCGCAACCGCCTGGCAGCGACACCTTGGCTTCGCCCATGCGGGCAAGCAGCGGGCCGATCACCCAGAACGACGCGCGCATCTTCGACACCAGCTCGTAAGGGGCCGTGGTGTCGACGATGTTGCGGGCCGAGAAATTGATGGTACGCGAATAGCCCTCATTCTGCTTCTCGCGGCGGCCATTGACCGAATAGTCGACGCCGTGATTGCCGAGGATGCGGATCAGCTGCTCGACATCGGCCAGATGCGGCACGTTTTCCAGCGTCAGCGTGTCGTCGGTCAGAAGCGAGGCGATCATCAGCGGCAGGGCCGCGTTTTTCGCGCCCGAGATCGGGATGCTTCCGGCAAGCTTATTGCCGCCGACAATTCTGATGCGATCCATGGAAGAACGTCCCTCTCGGCCAAAAAGGCCGGTTCAATCGTTTGAGTATCGGCCCGTCTAGACCATTGGCCGGCTTGGTTCAAGAAATAGGATTTCCTGCTATCCGAACCAAGAGTGGCCGATTTGAGTTAATCTTTTTGTATTTCCCTTGCCGCGCCGAGCCCGTCCGGCCGCTGGTCGGCGTCCCCGGTGCGCTGCTTGTCAGCGTCCCCGGTGCGGCGCGAACGCGACTGCGCCTTGCGCTTCTGCAGATTGGCCCGCAATTGCTCCGCGAGCCGGTCCTTGCGGGTCGTGCCGCCCTTTTTCTCTGGAATTGTCTTGTCGTTCATTGTCCCGTCCCGGCCGGCGACCAGCCAGCCCGCCATTCAGGGATAGCCAACATTGTGGCGCCGCCATGTCATCAAAAGCGATCCGGCAAAGGCTTTCACAGAAGCGTTGCACTTGGCCTTGCGCTTGCCGGTTCGATATGGCAGAAGCCCCGCCATTGGCGGCTGCGGTAGCTCAGTGGTAGAGCACTCCCTTGGTAAGGGAGAGGTGCCCATTCGGTTACACCCTTTTCCGCCGCCAAATCAGCCACTTAACCCGCCTTCGGTTTTCGACTGGTGTAAGGTCTCGGAACCAGTTTGGTTGCGTTGTCACCATTCGCCGGCTTGCGCGGCTTCTTCTTCCCGAACACCTTGTCGATCACGCCCTTCCGGTGTCGCCGTGGGCAGGCTTGTCTATGGGCGACAAAAAAACATCGAACAGCAGGCGGAGGAGATTACTCCCGGAAGCCAACAAACAGCCGGTCGGTCCGAGTCAGCTAATGTGCGGAGAGAGGCGATAAAGAAGGGCTGACGCTTAGGTCGGGCTTGACGGAACATTAGCGATCTCTAAAAATTCTCGCTTGCGGCCGGCTACGCAATGGGTCAAACCCGGCCTGATCAATGAAAGCAATTTGCGCCAAATTATCCGAAGGCCGACGATACGGAGCCGGCTAAGAGGTGAGAATATGGGCCGGTTGAGCCTTCCGTTGGCTGGGCTTGTCGTGTTGTGGCTAGTGGCCGGTCTTTCACCCGTGTTCGCCGCGGACTTCACGAAGCCAGGGCCATTTGCAGTCGGTCTCCAGAAGTTCACTATCCCCGACATTTCCGGCAAGCATCCCATGGCGACCATGGTCTGGTATCCCGCCGCCGGTCCCGCCCCCGATCCCAACGCCGCAATCTTGATGGTGTCGATGGATGCGCCTGCGGCAACAACCGGTCCCTATCCATTGGTGATCTTGATCCACGGGCTCGACGGTAACGGCTCTTTATACGGCACGTTGGGTCGACAACTCGCATCGTATGGTTTCGTCGTCGCTGCCGCGGACTATGATACTGGACTCGGCGGACCACTGGATGAAGGAGTTAGCCGGGAAGATGGGAGGGCGATCTGGCTGCTCTACGATCACCCTGCCAATGTGGTCCGGGTGATCGAATACACTGATTCATTGACCGCCCCGGGCGGCAAGCTGGCCGGGACAATCGACACCTCCCACATCGGTGTTTGGGGACATTCGAGCGGCGGAACCACTGTGTTCCAGGCGGGAGGCGCCCGGGTCAACTTCAGAGAACTCGATGCCTGGTGCGCCGTAAACAAAAAGGACCCATACGCCTCTGATACATGCCAATTCGTAGGCCACGAGCAATCGGTCGCGACGCACTATGGTGTCGCTGATCCGATTGCGGCGCCCATGCCGCCCATCTGGGATAGACGCGTAACCGCTCTTGTCGCCGGAGCTCCGGACGAGCTGCATGCCTTTGGCGACACGGGCATTGCGGAGGTCAAGGTGCCGACGCTCATAATGTTTGCTTCCGACGATGCCGCGGTATCGCCTAAACACAACGCTCTGTGGGCGTATGACGAAATCAGCAGTCAAGACAAGGCGTTGGCCGTGTTCGATCGTGGCGGGCACATGATGTTCATGAACTCCTCGGAGCCAGCATTCAAGCAGGCGAACGCGCTGACCACCGCGTTCTTTCTCGACATCCTCAAGGGCCATCCCGCCGGCAGGCCAGCGCTGATGCCCGACGCCGTTTCATTTCCGGGGTTAAGCTATAAAACAACGCTCCAACCGTGAAGCGCTGCCATTTCCTACGCTGGTTAGCGTCCACAGTAGCGGCCCGACAGCCTTTCGGGGGTGACCAACAAGCCATCGGGCCTTACCGGCATTCTGTCACTGCCGGCTGGCAGCAACATTAGCCCTTTCTAATAGGATAGCTCGTGCTAATTTTATGGATTGACCGTGAATTCGGCCCAATAAGGGAGGAAAGACATGTTGGCCAAAATCCTGCAAATCAACTACAAGCTCAATGGGCCGAGGGTCGAGTATGAGAGAGAAAACCTGCCCTATGCTCAACCCATCGCGGACATACCTGGCCTGCGCTGGAAGGTCTGGATCATAAACGAGGCCCAAAGCGAAGCCGGCGGGATCTACCTATTCGACGATGACGCCGCAGTGCAAGCCTTCGTGGACGGGCCAATTATTGCGGAGATGAAAGGTGACCCGACGTTGAGCATCAAGGCGTTTGACGTGATCGCGGAACTCACGACCATCACACGTGGCCCGGTGAAGTAGTATTCTCGGAGGTTAGGAGGGCGCATGTGACAGTTGAGATAACGGGACGAAACGCCTCCCGCTGTCGCGCGTGTGTAAAAGTCAGTTCAAGCCAATCAGGAGTAGTAGCAGGAGCGCGGATACGACGAGAATGCGCAATAATCACATTGCTCTGCCATGTGTAGGTTGACCCTCGCTCTCGCCTTCGTGCTCACCTGTGGCCCCATGTCCGCAGCAGAGCATTGGTTTGCTCATGACGGCGACACGCTGTGGCATGACAAGAAACGAGTTCAGTTGCGCGGTATCGATGCCCCCGAACTTTCGCAGGCGTGTCTTGATGCCGCTGACAATATCTGGCCCTGCGGCAGGTATGCGCGTGACCACATTCGCCATCTCATTGCCACAGGGGATGTATCCTGCATCATCGAAGGCAAGGACCGCTATGACAACGATGTCGGCGTTTGCTTCGTGGGAGGCATCGATCTCGGACGCGACCTGGTGAAACACGGATTGGCGGTCGCCGACAAACAGGCCCCTCGATACCTTGCCGAAGAGCGCGAAGCCCGCATTGCCAAACGCAACTTGTGGGCAGGGAACTTTGTCGATCCCGGCGAATATAGACGGGGTGGACGCTGATAGGTGAGTACCAAACCTACAGGGGGCTATATCGCGTCTGCAGGCGCGAAAAAGCAGTTTTCATCTTCCTCGGTCGGATGCAGGCAGATGTGGAAGTTGTCGTCGCCGGACGGAATGACACTGTCGTAGGGGACGAAGTACCGGTTTTGGTGGGTGACTTTCTGATGGTCGCCTGGCCGCAAGATGATCACGTAACCGTCGGGTCGCGGTGTTACGGTTATGCTGGGAATCTTACCGGCGCTGTGCGCAAACGCAGAAACATCCTCAATCGCTGCAGCCGTGGCGATCACGCCCGCCGACGCATTTCCTCTATTTCCGCAGCCTCAGCCGGCGCCGCCGCTCTCAAGCTCTTCGGCGATGGAAAGACGTGTCACTTCGCCTTTCGCGTCGCAGGCGCCTTCTTGGCTGGCGTGTCCGGCGCAGCCTTGCGACCTAAACCACTTGCCTTTGCCAGGGCAGACCGTGTCGCGGCGTAGTTTGGCGCCACCATCGGATAGTCGGAAGGCAGGCTCCACTTAGCGCGATATTCTTTTGGCGTCATGCCAAGCAAACCAAGGTGGCGTTTCATCGATTTGAACTTGCGGCCGTCTTCCAAGCTCACGATGTAGTCGGGAAACACGGACTTCTTAGGGTTGACCGCTGGGATTTGCGGATCGGCTAGCCCTGCCACTGGCTGGCTGAGGCCGGACATTACCCGGTGAACCGAGGCTATCAGTTCCGGCAGACTTGCGGCTGGAATTGGGTTGTTGCTGACAAATGCCGATACAATTTCGACGGTTAGTTCTGCTAACTCAGCGGCGCGATGGTCGGCTTCGTCGGTCATATGCTGGCCCCTTCGTTTATCTGATCAATGTCTTATTAGGGTGCTCTTAAGTGCGCAACCTGACGCCCGGCCTGCCATGGTTCAGGAACTCGATGCCGGCCTCATCGAGGGGCCGCCGTTTTAAAACGGGGTCTATCGAAGGATTGTTTTCGATGATTGCCCCGTTCAAGACCATGATATCAGACGCCCCTCGGACATATCCAAGGCAATACATCCATTCGACAGTGGCGATTTCAGCGTTACATTGATCCAATAGGCTTTGGACGTTGGGCTGTTCTGCCGAAGCGTTTGATGAAAACAGCCCTGCAGCGATCAAAGCCCAACTAGTTTCATTTCCCCCTCAGTTTTCGTGCGCGAAGGCAGCACGCGATTGAGCCCTAGGGTCAAAACCCAATCAATCGGAACGACCGAGTTCGACCATTACGGAAGCTCGTTCGCGCTCGGCCGAATTCACGCCCATCACCCTTTCCAGCCGCCCACTGAGGTGAGCTCGAACGTCTCGAAGAGGTATCCCGAAGCCGCCATTTTGCGTTCAACCAAACAATCAGTTTGCCCGCGTTTTGGAAACTGCGAGGGTTCCACCTGAGCATCTTGCTGGCTGAGAGCTTTGCCCTCGCCACGAACGCCGATAAGGCGTATCGTTGCTCATCGCTGGCCAGGGCCTAACGGAGCCAGCGACTGAGAGCGTAAGACTCCCGTTTTGAGACTGGGCGCGCTCCAACTCGCAACTACTCGGCGCGCTCCCGCGACTATCCGCCTCTGCCGGAATCTCTTTTGCTCGATTCCGGCCGCAGTCGATTTCTGCGGTTTGGAAGAGAGGGAGCTTTCCGATGCAGAGCATCCAGAACCGCCGCAGTTTCCTGGCCGGCCTGACGGCCGCCGGCGCCGCCAGCCTCGTCGGCGCTCCAACTCGAGCTCTTGCCGAGCCACCGCCGGAGACCACGCGCATTCGCTTGGCGAAGATTCCTAGCATCTGCGTGGCGCCACAGTATGTTGCAGAGGAACTTCTGCGTGCTGAGGGCTTCACCGAGGTTGACTATGTCGTCTCACGCGCCGGTGCGGCCCAGGCCTCCGCGGTGGCGAATGGCGAGATCGACTTTACCCTCAACTTCGTGACAAATTTGATCGTGGCCTTGGACTCCGGTGCGCGGATCACTCTGCTCGGCGGGGTCCATCCCGGCTGCTTCGAGCTGTTTGCCAAGCGCGGGATCGACAGCGTCGTCGATCTGAAAGGCAGGAACGTCGGCGTCCAAGGGCTCGGTACGGGCCCGCATCTGTTCCTCGCCAGCATCGCGGCCTATGTCGGGCTCGATCCGGCGCACGACATCAACTGGGTTGTGAACCCGGCGATCAAGCCCAAGGAGCTGTTCGCGCGCGGTGACGTGGATGCGTTCCTTGGCTTTCCGCCGGACCCGCAGGAATTGCGGCGCAGCAAGGTCGGGAACGTGATCATCAACAGCACTGTGGACCGGCCTTGGTCGCAATATTTCTGCTGCATGCTGTCCGCCAACAGCGATTTTGTGGCGGCGCATCCCGTTGCTACCAAGCGTGTGCTGCGCGCCATCCTCAAGGCTGCGGATCTATGCACCGCCGCGCCGGCCCAGGTTGCCGAGCGCCTGGTGGCGGGCGGGTTCGCCAGCCACTACGATGATGCGTTCGCAGCGATCAGCGAGCTGCCTTACCGGAAATGGCGGGACTACGATTCCACTGACGCCGTCCGCTTCTATGCGCTGCGGCTGAAAGAAGTCGGTTTGATCAGCTCCACACCCGACAGGATTATCGCGGAAGGTACGGACTGGCGCTTCCTGAACGAACTCAAGCGCGAGCTGAAGACCTGAGCGGGCGGCCAGGGCACGCCCTCTATTTCAATTCGCAACAAGATTGGCACCATCATGGTTGCAAAAGCGGTGTAGCTCTCGCTCGAATGGTGTCGGCTGCTGGTCGTTCCGTGCCTGCATGGTGCCACTTTGGTTCCGGTGAGCCAAAACGGCGCATGGTGCCGAAGGCTTTCACAGAAGCGTTGCACTTGGCCTTGCGCTTGCCGGTTCGATATGGCAGAAGCCCCGCCATCGGCGGCTGCGGTAGCTCAGTGGTAGAGCACTCCCTTGGTAAGGGAGAGGTCGAGAGTTCAATCCTCTCTCGCAGCACCAGCCTATCCCCTTGATTGGCAACAAGTTCTGTGTTTGTTGATCTATTTGCCGCCCGTCTGGTACACAGGGGTGGTACACATGAGCTTGCGAATGCCCGGACCTTGGAAGCATCCCGACACTGGCGTCTACTACCTTCGGCAACGGGTTCCCTCCGATCTGACGTCAGTTCTGATTGATGTTCCGGTCGCAATACCGGTAGGCGAGGTCACAAAAGTCGCAAAGTTGGACGTGAGGTCAAAGTCAGCCTTGCGACAAAAGACCCCTCCGAGGCGAAGTTCCGTCACCGTTACGCCGACGCGGCACTCCAAGAGTTCTGCAAAAGCACCGGGAAGGACCCCAGCCCCTCTCTCATAGGCAGGTTCTGGCACTGGCTGGGCTGCTTAATGCCGATCTCGTGGACATGATGGACAGCGAAGGCATCTGGAGGGAAGTCCTTCGGCTCAACCAAGGCAAGCAGGACAGCGGCGACCTGGAGCGGTGGTTTGGTCCAGGGCATCGCCAAAGCCAAGGCTGAAGGGCGCATGAAGGGCCGGCCCGAGGACGCAGAGCGCAACGAGGCCATCTTGGACATGCTGCGGAAGGGGCAGAGCTGGAACACCGTCGTGAAGGCCACCAACTGCTCACGCTCGACGCTCGCGAAGCTGGCGAAGCGCGTACCTTGAACCCATTACCGTTCGGATTGCGGGTCGTGCTTGAAGCTGCGAAGATTGGGCGTTCGCTTAGCGATGTACTGGAAGGCATCTTATGCCAGTTGTTCGGGTGGAGCGGCGGCTCGCTGCGATCATGGCCGCCGACATCGTGGCCTATTCACGCCTGATCGAAGCAGATGAGGCCCGTACACTCGCGTCGATCAGGACCCTTCGCTCCCAAGTGGTAGACCCGCTGATCGCAGACCACAGGGGCCGTGTTGCCAAACTAATGGGCGATGGCGCAATCGTGGAGTTTGGCTCCGTTGTTGAGGCCGTGGCCTGTGCCGTCGCAATGCAGGAAGGGACGGCGGCGCATCAGCGGGAGGTCCCGCCCGAGAACCGCATCGTGTTCCGCATCGGCATCAACGTCGGTGACGTTGTCGTGGAGGACGGCGACCTGCTCGGGGATGGCGTCAACATCGCGGCACGGCTTGAGGCACTGGCGGAGCCTGGGGGCATTTGCATTGCCGATGCGGTGCAGAAGCAGCTGGCCGGCAAGACTGACTTCGCCTTTGAAGACACCGGCGAGCGCAAGCTGAAGAACATCGCGCATCCGGTCCGCGTTTGGTGCTGGTCCAAGGGATCGGCACCGCCTGCCGCCGGTGCGCCGCTATCCTTGCCCGACAGACCCTCAATCGCAGTGCTTCCGTTCGACAATCTGAGCGGGCAGCCGGAGGAGACGTACTTCAGCGACGGCATCACCGAAGACATCGTCACCGGCCTGGCGCACTTCCGCTCGCTGTTCGTGATCGCCCGCAACTCGTCCTTCGCCTTTCGCGGCAAGTCTATCGAGATGGCGGAAATCGGCCGCCGGCTTGGCGTCTCATATCTCCTCGAAGGCAGTGTGCGGCGGGCCGGGGCACGCGTACGGATCACCGCGCAGCTCATCGAGGCGGCGACCGGGGCGCATCTTTGGGCTGAACGTTATGACCGCAGTCTCGATGACATCTTCGCAGTGCAGGACGAAGTCGCGCAGACCATTGTATCAACGCTGGTTGGGCGAATTGAAGATGCAATGCTTCAGCAATCGCTCCGAAGGCCGACAACCAGCCTGGCGGCCTACGACTGTTTGTTGCGCGGCCTTGCCCATTTCCGGAACGACACCGAAACTGCCAATCAGCAAGCTCGTGAGATGTTCGAGAAGGCGGTTGCTCTCGATGAGCGGTATGCGGTGGCGCGGTCGTATAGTGCGTTCGTTAAGGTGGCACAGAACGGTCACGCCGCGGCACCGGCCGAGGTGCTGGACGCGGCGTACACCGAGGCAAAGCACGCGCTCGAACTCGACCCCCTGGAAAGCCGCTGCCACCGAATACTATCGACGATCTGTCTCTACCGCCGTGAGTACGACATGGCCGAGCAACACCTCCGGCGGGCATTCGACCTGAACCCCAATGATACAGACGGGTTGATCATGAAGGGCCGATTGCTGGCCTTTCGTGGAAGGCCCGAAGACGCACTGGTTAGTTTGGAGGCTGCTTGTCGCCTCAACCCACTACGTCCTGGTTGGTACGATGCCCATTTCGGCATCGCGCTCTATTCGCTCCGGCGCTTTGCAGAGGCCGCACAGGCGTTCAAGCGGATGCCCTTGTCAGGTTCGTGGTCGAGTGCGCGGCTCGCGGCCTGCTACGCCCAGCTTGAACGGACCGCAGAGGCACAGGCAGCAGTGGCAGAGGTCCTGCGGTTGCGGCCCGATTTCTCGACGGCCGAATACATGCGCAAGAGCGTCCTCCTTGAACACGCCGAAGACCGGGAGCTTCTCCGCGAAGGGCTCATCAAGGCCGGATTGCCGGCGTGAGTTGGCCGTGCCAGAGCAGTTGGTGGCTACCGTGGTAACGGTCGTTCCCTCGCGCAGCGTGGGACAGAGCTGCGAACACGCCTTGGGCCTCATATAGCACGGCTCTGAAGGCTCTTCCGTGGTCCGAAGATCGAACGAGCGGACCGTTGATACTCGGCAGGCCAGCCTCCTTGCCGCAAGTGGTTCGCGCACCTGACTCGTGTTATCGTAGTTCCGGGAGACGGCGGACGCGCCGTGAGCGCCCGCCCGCTCCCTATTGTGGGAGGAACCAATGGCTTATTACGTATTGCTGTCGAGTTTCACAGATCAAGGTATCAAGAGCATAAAGGATACTCAGAAACGTGCTGAGGCCTTCAAGGCGATGGCCAGCAAGAACGGCATCAAGGTTCACACCCTGTTGTGGACGCTTGGTCAATATGATGTTGTGGCGATTGCCGAAGCCGACGACGACATTGCTGCGACCGCACTAGCCTTATCGATCGCATCGTTAGGCAACATCAGAACTCAGACATTGAGAGCGTTCGACGCGGCAGATATGGCCAAGATAATGGCAAAGATGGCCTGACCGCCACTGGCCGTGAACGGGCGATCGAAGCCGGCTAGCGAGTGGACCGGCGTTGAGGCCCTTTCCTTGAAGCGAAAACCCTGGGGCGAGGCCGGGGTTTTTCTTATGAGGGACGTTCAACGGGCTATTCTGGTCTAGTCGCAATCGTAACCATCTGCATAGTGGCTGCCAGAACTGCGGCTTGGTGGCTTACCCGTTGGCGCTTTTTTTGATGCGTAGTCGCCTCCCTCAGGTAAGACTCTAGTCCGGCAGTTGGGAGGAAGGTTCGACATAGTGCGTTTGCACTGCCTCGCAAACCTGCTCGAACATCCAGGTCAGGCCGGCATCCGTCATTACCGCTTTCTGGGCGATAACGCAGATCGGGACGTGGCCAGTGTTCAGCGGAAGGTCGACGCTGACTAGGCCGAGGCGCGGACCCAGCCTCGCCGCCGCCAGCCCGGCCGGCACTGCGGCGATGAGGTCGGACTCGGCGACCGCCGCCAGCGCCATGGTGTAATTGGGCACCGTCGTCACCACACGTCTCGCTAGGCCGCACGCTTCCAGAGTTTCGTCGATCACCCCCTTCCTCTCGCCGGTGAACGACACCACCAAATGGCGCATAGTGCAGTAGCGTTCTAGCGTCGGTTGCTCGGCAAAGGGATGACCGGCGTGCATCACGACCACGAAGCGCTCCTTGAGCATAGCGCGCCGGGTGAAGCGCGCCGGCACGTCGTCCAGAGGCGCGACGGCGATATCCACCAGGCCGGCGTCGATCTCGGCAAGAACCGGCCGCCATGTCCGCTCGATGGGCCCACCCTTGCGATAGGGCAGCATTTGCAGCACCGTGAGGTCGATATTGGGCGCGGCCGTGGCCAGCTTCTCGACAAGTGGCGGCAGGAACACTGCCGAAAGCGCGTCGGCGGCGCTGATGGTGAAGCGCCGGTTCGACGTCTCCGGACGGAACGGCTCGACGGCCACAACCATTCGCCGGATCTGCGCCAAAATATTGGCGATAGGCTCGGCCACCTCCAGCGCGCGCGGCGTCGGCACGACGCCCTTCGGCGTCTTCAGGAAGAGCGGATCGTCGAGCAGTTTGCGCAGCCGGCGCAGGCCGTGGCTGATCGCCGAGGGAGACAGCCGGAGACGGTCGCCGGCTCTCCCGACATGGCGCTCCTGGAGCACCACCTCGAACAGTTTCAGCAAATTGAGATCAGCGCGCGATAGGTCGATTTCATTCAGCATGATGCTGAATTGATATCATTGGATTCATCAGAGCCCAAGCACGATACTCGCGTCACAAGGGTTTCACGATACTCGCGTCACAAGGGTTTCCAGACCTGTGGGGGTATCCATGCAGGAATCGGGTGGCGGGACGCGACGCGCTCTGATGGGATGGCTGATCGGCCGGGAACCGGGCTTAGGGCTCGTCCGACACCTTGGGGAGCGCTGGCTGGCGGAGCAACCTTTTTCGCGTGAATTAAGCGGTGTCTCACTCGAAGCGGAGGAGGGGACAAGCGGCATGGCAAGATCATCCGCCTACAAGCTCGATGCCGGGCAGGGCGAGCGGCTGCGCTTCAGTGGCGCGGATTTCCTGGTCAGAGCCGCGGCCGACACAACCGGCGGCGCCTTCTCGATCGTCGAGGAAATCGATCCGCTCGACACGCCCTTGCACAGGCACGCCAATGAGGACGAGTTCTTCTATGTCATTGAGGGCGAGCATGTCTTCCGCTGCGGCGATCAGGAGTTCCGCGTCGGGCCGGGCGGAGCGATGTTTGCGCCGCGCGGTGTGCCGCACGCACACAAGCGCGTCGTGCCGCGCACCGGCCGGTTTCTCACCATGACCTCGCCGGCCGGCTTCGAAGGCTTCTTCCGCGAGCTGTCCGCCGCTGAGGCGAGCGGCGCCGCGATGCCCGAAGCCTACGCGGCCGTGTCGCGCAAATACAACATCGACTGGCTATAGGAGATATCGTCATGGCACTGGACGCCCTGATCGTCGACCCGATGTTGCAGGCCCTGGAGAGCCGGCGGCCCTCCGCAGCGGAGGATGGCGGCATGGGCGAGGCTTCCACAGGCGAGCTCTTCCAGCGAGCAGCCGATCACGCCACCCGCTTTCGCGACGCCATCGCCTCCGGGCCGCAACGGCCGCTGATGTCTTATCGGCAGGCCTTGGACAGTTTCCGCGAGCCGCTTCCCGAACGGGGCAGCGCTGGGCTCGGTGTGGTTGACGAGCTTGTCGCGAAGGCTGAGCCCGGCCTGCACAAGATGACAGGTCCGCGCTTCTTCGCCTGGGTCTGCGGCAACTCCCATTCGGTCGGCGTTTGTGCCGACTGGCTGACCAGCACTTGGGGTCAGAACACCGGCAATCACCACGCCACGCCGTCGGCCTCGGCCGTCGAGACGATCGCCGGCGGCTGGCTGCTCGAGCTGCTCGACCTGCCGCTCGAAAGCTCCATCGGCTTCGTTACCGGGGCGACTATGGCCAATTTCGTCTGCCTAGCAGCGGCGCGCGGCGCAGTCCTGCGGCAGGTCGGCTGGGATGTCGAGGCGCAAGGTCTGTTCGGCGCGCCGCCGATCACGGTGCTGATTGGCGACGACGCCCATGCCACGGTGTTCTCGGCGCTGCAGTTCCTAGGCCTTGGCCATGACCGCGTCGTGCGTGTGAAGACTGACGACAATGGCCGCATCGCGGCGGGCGATTTTGCCGTTGCCGCCGCCACGGTCTCCGGCCCTTGCATCGTCATCCTGCAGGCTGGGCAGATCAACACCGGCGCCTTCGACGATTTTGCCGGCATCGTTCCCATCGCCCGGCGCATCGGTGCCTGGGTGCATGTCGATGGTGCTTTTGGTCTCTGGGCGCGTGCCTGCCCCGAACGCAGCCATCTGGCCGAGGGCGCCGATGCCGCAGACTCTTGGGCCTGCGACGGCCACAAATGGCTGCAGACACCCTATGATTGCGGCTACGCCATCGTGCGCGACGAACAGGCCCATCGCCGCGCCATGACGATCGCGGCGAGCTACCTGCCGCCAACTTTCGAGGACGAGCGCGACCCGAGCCATTACGTGCCCGAACTGTCGCGACGGGCGCGCGGCTTCGCCACCTGGGCGATGATCAAGCATCTCGGCCGCGACGGCATCGCCGCGATGGTCGCTCGCCATTGCAAGGTGGCCGGAGCGATGGCCGATAGGCTGCGCGCCGACAACGCCATTGCCGTGCCCAACGACGTGGTGCTGAATCAGTTCGTCGTGCGTTTCGGCGCCGACCGCCCGGACGAGGAGGCCGACCGGCTGACGCTGCAGACGATTGCCCGCCTGCAGGCCGATGGGATCTGTTTTGCAGGCGGTGCCAAATGGCACGGCCGCCAGGTCATGCGTGTATCGGTGATTTCCTGGTCGACCGACGACATGCAAGGCGAAATCGCCGCCGACGCCATGATCGCGGCGTGGCGGGCGGTAAGGTAGGGTTGTCGGCTGGCCCTGTATTCAAGGAAATGCTAATATTGACCGGGCCGGCGGATGCCATTCCAGCTTCGCGCGGCTAATGGCGGCAGCTGGCGTCGAGGGGACGGCATGCGGATCGCAATGATAGGGGCGGGCGGCATCGGCGGCTATCTCGGCGCAAGGCTCGCCGAGGCGGGGGGCGATGTCAGCTTCATTGCTCGCGGTGCCCACTTGCAGGCAATGCGCCGGGGCGGCCTGCGAATTCAAAGCGATATCGGCAACGTCTTTCTCCCCAGTGTGTCCGCGAGCGACGCGGCGGCCGACATCGGTCCCGTCGATCTCGTGATTTTTGCGGTCAAGCTCTACGACAGTGAGAAGGCCGCCGCAGCGTTGGGACCGCTCATCAGCAGGAATACGCGTATCGTGACGTTGCAAAATGGCATCGACAGCGTCGAGACGCTCGGTCGTCATGTTCCTGGCGACCAGGTGATTGGCGGAGCCACCTACTTGTCCGCATTCATCAAACAGCCCGGAGAAGTCGTTCACGCTGGCGGGCTGCGTCACATCCTGGTCGGCGGGCACCGCGAACCTCTCATCAAGGACCTTCAGGCGCTCTGCGATCGTGCTGTCGGGCTCGAGCTGAAGCCGGTTGCCGACATCGACAATGTGCTGTGGGAGAAGTTCGTGACGCTCGCGGCCTTTTCCGGAGGGACGTCGCTCATGCGCTCCGGGATCGGTCCGATCCTCGACGACCCCGAGGCACGTATCTTCGTCGAGCAGCTGCGCGACGAGGGGATGGCGGTTGCGGTGGCGGCTGGCCATCCGATGGCCGAGGGGTTCGAAGGGCGCGTCATGACCAGATGGACCGCATTCCCCCCGAACGTAAAATCGTCGATGGCCAACGACCTCGAAAGGGGCAAGCCAATCGAGGTCGCCTGGCTGTCCGGGCGGATGCACGAGTTGGGCATCAAGTTCGGTATTGCGACCCCTGGCCACACGGCGGTCTTCCGCGCCTTGCATCTCTACGCAGCGGGTGCCGCCCCCTAGCGGTGTCCCATCAATGTTCCTTGGGAGGATAACATGGCAAGTTCGTCGAGCAAGAGCATGCCGGTGACGACAGCTAACGAGGCAACCGGCTCCCAGGACATGTTCAACAAGGAGCTGGAGACTTATCGCAGGATCGTGGCCGCAAACCTCATGTTCCATCGCGAGGTCTACGGGCTCCTGCGCGATCTGCTCGTCGAGCATGCTCCAGGGTCGTTTCGATTCCTCGACGTGGCGTGCGGCGATGCCGCTGCCTCGGCCGCGATGCTGAAGACGACCGCGATTGGCGGCTATGTCGGCATCGACCTGTCGGAAGCGTCACTGAGGCTGGCCGATCGCGCGCTCGAGGGGCTCCCGTGCCCGGTCGAGCTGCGCTGCGGCGATTTCGCGGAAGCGATGGCGAACTGGTCGGAACCCGTCGACGTGATCTGGATCGGCATGTCGCTGCACCACCTGGCGACCGAGGGCAAGGCGAGGTTGATGCGGCACGCCCGCAGGGCTTTGGGCGGCGTGGGCCTGTTCGTCATCTGGGAGCCGGCCCTGTTCGAGGGAATCGCGCCGCCTGGCTCGCCCGCTTCTCCTTGCTGCGCGATAAATGGTCGACCGTTTCCGACGAGGAGTTCGCTTCCATGGAACGGCATATGCTTCTGGCCGATTTCCCTGAAACCGCCGACACATGGCTCGGCATGGGGCGGAATGCCGGGTTTCGCCGTGCGGAGGAGATTTTCATGATGCCGAACAGAATGGGCAGAGTATTCCGCTACTGGAACTAGCCAGCGCGTCGGGGCGACAATGTCATCAGATCTGAAACCGGGTGAGATCCCGCCGGGAGACGCTCCGGTTCCCGCCACCGTCGTGCTGGTCGGTCGCTGTGGCCGCCTGCGCCCGCTCGACGCCGAGCGCGACGCATCCTGTCTCTACCCGCTCTCGCATGACGAGCACACGAATGCCACCTGGGTCGACATGAAGGTCGGCCCGTTCGCCAGTGAGCAAGCGTTCGCCGACCACGTCGCCGAACTTGTGGCAGACAAGAAACGAGCCTTCTTCGCCGTCGCCGGCCTCGACGACAAGCCGCTGGGGTGGCTCTGCCTCATGGAGGCAAAACCCGCCCATCATGTCGTCGAGCTCGGCTATGTGCTCTACACGCCGCCGCTGCAGCGCACACGGCTGGCCACCGAGGCGCTCTACCTGATCCTGCGCCATGTCTTCGACGACCTCGGCTACCGGCGCCTCGAATGGACATGCACTTCGACCAACCAGCGCTCGCGCAAGGCGGCCGATCGGCTCGGCTTCGTCTATGAGGGCACGCAGCGCCAGGGCTTGTTCCTGAAGGGCAAGCCTTGCGACATCTGCGTCTATTCGATGCTTTCCAGCGAGTGGCCGGCCCATCGCTCAGCTTTTGAGGCTTGGCTCGATCCCCGCAATTTCGAGGCCGGGCGGCAGCTTCGTTCGGTTGCCGAGATCAGGGTTGGCCCTAATTAGCATAATTCAGAGGTCAATCCTCTCTCGCAGCACCGGTCAATCCCGTCGAAATCACAGTGCCGCGTCACCGACCAAGCGGCTGCCGTGACAAGGCGAGGAGTTCGGCCTCGTCGGTGATTCCGGCCATATAGTTGGCGATGATGCGAGAGGCCAGCGCTTCTCGGCTGGCGTGAGAGTCGCCCTCGCGCTTCGCCTGCTCGAAGACACGCCCAAGAAGTCCCATCTCGGATGGCGTGAAGTTGCCCGCCTCTTTGATCCTGCGATTGATGGACATGTCGCCTCGCTTTCGAAAAGTATACGCGCATCTCGCGAAAAGAGGATGGACTGAACGAGCTACATCTTCGATTACGCCCTTTTCGAATTCGCAACCCGGCTTCCTAGGCCACCGACCACCCACCATCGACCAGTATGTTCGCTCCCGTAATCATCGACGCTGCAGGCGAGGCCAGGAACACCACGGTTCCTGCAACATCGATCGGGTCGCCGATGCGGCCGAGCGGGATGTGGCCGAGCACATGGGCGTGAAAGTCGGGCTCGGCGAGGGACGGCCGCGTGCCGTCGGTCCAGATGAAGGTCGGCGCCACGCTGTTGACGGCGATCTTGTGCTGCGCCCATTCGGCGGCCAGGCAGCGCGTCAAATGGTTGATCGCTGCCTTGCTCATGCAGTAGATCGCCTCGCCCTTCAGCGTCACCGTGCCCGCCTGCGAACTGATGTTGATGATGCGCCCGGACTTTTGGGCGATCATCAACCGGCCGACCGCCTGGGTGGTGAAGAACGTGCCCTTGAGATTGACGTTCACCGTCAGGTCGAAATCTTCTTCGGTCACGTTTTCGGCCAGGTTTTCCGGCCCGAGCCCGACATTGTTGACCAGCACGTCGATGCGGCCGAAGGCGGCGTGCGCCTCGGCGACAGCGGCCCGCACCGTGGCGAGATCGGTCAAATCCATCTGCACCGCCAGCGCCCTCCGGCCCATGCGCTCGATCTCGGCGACAAGCTCCGCCCCGTCGGCCTTGCCGCGCACGCCGACGATCATGTCGGCGCCGGAGCCGGCACAGGCCAGCGCACAGGCGCGGCCAATGCCGCGCGAGGCGCCGGTGACCAGCACCACCTTGCCGGCCAGATCGAATTTCGGCGTGAATTCTGTCATTGCAACCTCCCCTGAAAGGCTCTGTCTTCTTGTTTGAGCATGATCTTTTCCGAAAACCGGATTCCATTTCTCGGGATCAATGCTCTTGGCCGAAACCATCGCGGATAGCGACGACCCTCTTTGCCGAACAGTATCTGGTCGCCGCTTGAAAGCCAGCCGGCATCTGGAGACAGCTCACGGCGCGTGACACGGCCGATCGTTTGGCGTATATTGACATAAAGATATCCTTATGTGACATGAGTAGGCTTGTCGCCAAAGGGATAAAAAATGTCGCAGAATTCTGCATCGCTGGACGCATTGTTCGGCCCCGTCGCGGCAAAGCCCGACGGTTCGGAGGTGCTTGCGGCGCTGACGGCGGCGGCACGCGAACGCATTCTCATCCTCGACGGCGCCATGGGCACGCAGATCCAGGGCCTCGGCTTCGACGAGGGCCAGTTTCGCGGCGAGGTCTTCGCCGGCTGCGCCTGCCACCAGCAAGGCAACAACGACCTTTTGATCCTGACCCAGCCCGGAGCGATCGAGGAAATCCACTATCAGTACGCCGTGGCCGGCGCCGATATCCTCGAAACCAACACCTTCTCCTCGACCTCGATCGCCCAGGCTGATTACGGCATGGAGGATGCCGTCTATGCGCTGAACCGCGACGGCGCGCGGTTGGTGCGCCGCGCCGCGCTGAGGGCGCAGCAGCAGGACGGCAAGCGCCGTTTCGTCGCCGGCGCACTTGGGCCGACCAACCGCACCGCGTCGATGTCGCCTGACGTCAACAATCCCGGCTATCGCGCCGTGACCTTCGACGATCTGCGCCTTGCCTATGGCGAGCAGTTGCGCGGGTTGATCGACGGCGGCGCCGACATCATCCTGATCGAGACCATCTTCGACACGCTGAACGCCAAGGCGGCGATCTTCGCCTGCAACGAGATCTTCATCGAGAAAAGCGTGCACCTGCCGGTGATGATCTCCGGCACCATCACCGATTTGTCCGGCCGCACGCTGTCCGGCCAGACGCCGACGGCCTTCTGGCATTCGGTGCGTCACGCCAGCCCCTTCACCATCGGCCTCAACTGCGCGCTCGGCGCCAAGGCCATGCGCGCGCATCTGGACGAGATTTCGGGCGTCGCCAACACCTTCACCTGTGCCTATCCGAATGCCGGCCTGCCCAATGAATTCGGCCAGTATGACGAGAGCCCGGAATTCATGGCCGCGCAGATCGAGGATTTCGCCCGCGAGGGGCTGGTCAACGTCGTCGGCGGCTGCTGCGGTTCGACGCCGGATCACATCCGGGCGATCGCCGAGGCGGTGCGGAAATATCCGCCGCGCGCCATCCCCGAGATTGAGCCGAAGATGCGCCTGTCCGGGCTGGAGCCGTTCACGCTGACCGACGAGATTCCCTTCGTCAATGTCGGCGAGCGGACCAATGTCACGGGCTCGGCCAAATTCCGCAAGCTGATCACGGCGGGCGACTATGTCGCCGCGCTCGACGTGGCGCGCGACCAGGTCGCCAACGGCGCCCAGATCATCGACATCAACATGGACGAGGGGCTGATCGATTCGAAGAAGGCGATGGTCGAGTATCTCAACCTGATCGCCGCCGAGCCGGACATCGCCCGCGTCCCGGTGATGGTCGACAGTTCGAAATGGGAGATCATCGAGGCCGGCCTGAAATGCGTGCAGGGCAAGCCGCTGGTCAACTCCATCTCGATGAAGGAAGGCGAAGAGGCGTTCCTGCATCATGCGAAGCTGGTGCGCGCCTATGGCGCGGCCGTGGTCGTCATGGCCTTCGACGAGGACGGCCAGGCCGACACCAAAGCACGCAAGGTCGAGATCTGCACCCGCGCCTATAAGCTTTTGACCGAACAAGCCGGCTTTCCGCCGGAAGACATCGTCTTCGACCCCAACGTCTTCGCCATCGCCACCGGCATCGAGGAGCACGACAATTACGGCGTCGACTTCATCGAGGCGACGGGCGAGATCACCGGGACCCTGCCGCATGTCCACATTTCCGGCGGCGTGTCGAACCTGTCCTTCTCGTTCCGCGGCAACGAGCCGGTGCGCGAGGCCATGCATGCCGTGTTCCTCTACCATGCCATCCAGCGCGGCATGGACATGGGCATCGTCAATGCCGGCCAGCTTGCGGTCTACGACACGATCGAGCCGGAACTGCGCGAGGCCTGCGAGGATGTCGTGCTCAACCGCGTGCCCAAGGCCGGCGGTACCGCCACCGAACGCATGCTGGAGATCGCCGAACGCTTCAAGGGCACGGCCGGCCAGGAGGCCAGGGAGCGCGATCTCGCCTGGCGCGAATTGCCGGTCGAACAACGGATCAGCCATGCGCTGGTCAACGGCATCACCGAATTCATCGATGCCGACACCGATGAGGCGCGGCTGGCGGCCGAGCGCCCGCTGCATGTCATCGAAGGCCCGCTGATGGCCGGCATGAATGTCGTCGGCGACCTGTTCGGCGCGGGAAAAATGTTCCTGCCGCAAGTGGTGAAGTCCGCGCGGGTGATGAAACAAGCCGTCGCAGGACTATTGCCGCACATGGAGGCCGAGAAGGTGGCGAACGCCGCGAACGGCATCGACAATGGCGAGCGCCAGACGGCGGGAAAAATCCTGATGGCGACGGTGAAGGGCGATGTCCACGACATCGGCAAGAACATCGTTGGCGTCGTTCTCGCCTGCAACAATTACGAGATCATCGATCTCGGCGTCATGGTGCCGGCGGCCAAGATCCTGCAGACGGCGCGCGAGCAGAAGATCGACATCATCGGCCTGTCCGGCCTGATCACGCCGTCGCTCGACGAGATGGTGCACATGGCCGCCGAGATGGAGCGTGAAGGCTTCGACATTCCGCTGTTGATCGGCGGGGCGACGACCAGCCGCGTGCACACGGCGGTGAAGATCCATCCGCGCTATACCCGGGGCCAGACCGTCTACGTCACCGACGCCAGCCGGGCGGTCGGCGTCGTGTCCTCCTTGCTGTCGAACGAGACCAAGGGCGGCTATGTCGACGCGGTGCGCGCCGAATACAAGAAGGTCGCCGATGCGCATGCCCGCTCCGAAGCCGACAAGCAGCGGCTGCCGCTGGCCAAGGCGAGGGCCAACGCGCACCGGATCGATTGGTCGAGCTACGAGCCGCCAAAGCCCTCCTTCACAGGCGTGAAGGTTTTTGAAAACTGGGACCTTGCCGAACTCGCGCGCTACATCGACTGGACGCCGTTCTTCCAGACCTGGGAGCTGAAGGGGCGTTATCCGAAGATCCTCGAAGACGAGGTGCAGGGACCAGCGGCGCGCCAGCTGTTCGAGGATGCGCAGGCGATGCTGAAGAAGATCATCGCCGAGAAATGGTTCGCGCCACGCGGCGTCATCGGCTTCTGGCCGGCCAATGCCGCCGGCGACGATATCAAATTGTTCACGGACGAGGCACGCTCGCAGGAGCTGGCGACGTTCTTCACCTTGCGCCAGCAACTGACCAAGCGCGACGGCAAGGCCAATGTCGCGCTGTCGGATTTCGTCGCCCCGTCGGACAGCGGCAAGCCCGACTATATCGGCGGCTTCATCGTCACCGCGGGCATCGAGGAAGTGGCGATCGCCGAGCGCTTCGCGCGCGCCAACGACGATTATTCCTCGATCATGGTCAAGGCGCTGGCCGACCGCTTCGCCGAGGCCTTCGCCGAGCGCATGCACGAGAAGGTGCGCCAGGAATTCTGGGGCTACGCGGCCGACGAGAATCTGGCGCCAGACGAACTGATCGGCGAGCCCTATCGCGGCATCCGTCCGGCGCCCGGCTATCCGGCGCAGCCCGACCATACCGAGAAGGCCACACTGTTCCGGCTGCTTGACGGCGAGGGCAATGCGGGGGTGAGCCTGACCGAAAGCTATGCGATGTGGCCGGGCTCGTCGGTGTCGGGGATCTATCTGTCGCAACCCGAAAGCTATTATTTCGGCGTCGCCAAGGTCGAACGCGACCAGGTCGAGGATTATGCGCGCCGCAAGGCGATGCCGTTGGCCGAGGTCGAGCGTTGGCTCGGACCCATCCTCAACTATGTTCCCGTGCCCCATGCCGAGGCGGCGGAGTAGCGCGGCAAGCTCTGCCGTCGTTTCGCTCCGACCGTGTCGTTTTCGTATGGACGCCGGTGTCCAACACTGGTTCACGGCTATGCCGTCAACAGCATTTGCGCTGGTTGCCGGCTTGTGATCCATGGCGTGACGGTTACACCTTCGGGGCAGTCGTCTTTGCAGTTGGAGCGCCAAATGACTGTACTCACACGCCGCAGGCTTTTGAAAACGGCAGCGATTGCCGGCGCCGGCGGGGTAGGGCTCTCGGCTATGGGCAGGTTTGGCGGCTGGGCCGCTGCCAGGCCTGAGCCGGTGGTGCTGCAGACGGCCAAAATCCAGGCGAAGCTGATGGATGTCGGCCAGACCAGGGATGTGCTGACCTATGGCGACGCCGGAATGCCGCCGGTGCTCAGAATGAGAAAAGGCGAGCCCTTCGCCGCGCGTCTCGTCAACGCCATCGACGATCCGACGACGATCCACTGGCACGGCATTCGCGTGCCGAACAAGATGGACGGCGTGCCGTTTCTGGTCCAGCCCTACGTCTATACCGGCGATCATTTCGACTACGCCTTCACGCCGCCCGATGCCGGCACCTTCTGGTACCACCCGCATTGCAACACGCTGACCCAGATGGGCCACGGCCTGACGGGTGTGATCGTGGTCGAAAACCCCGGCGATCCGACATTCGATGCCGAGATTGTCATCAATCTGCGCGACTGGCGCCTCGGCGACGACGGCCAGTTCATCGACCAGTTCCGGCCGCGCGATGCGGCAAGAACCGGCACCTACGGCACCGTGCGCACCGCCAACTGGCTCGATCAGCCGCAATATGACGCGCCGGCCGGTGGGCTGGTGCGACTCAGGGTTGCCATCACCGACGTCACGCGGATCTATGCCTTTCGCGTCGACGGCGCTGAGGCGACAGTCATGGCGCTGGACGGCAATCCGGTGCCGCAGCGCTTTTCTCCCGATGCTTTGCTGCTTGGACCCGGCCAGCGCATGGAGCTGGCCATCCGCATGCCCGACGACGAAGGCGCGATCGTCAGCCTGCGAGACGTCAGGGGCACCAAGCCCAAGGTGCTCGCGACCCTGCGCGCGATTGGAAGCTCGCTCAAGCGTGACATTCGCGACGTTGCACCCTTGGAGGTCAATCCGGTGGCGGAGGTGGATCTCGCCGCCGCCCAGCATATTTCCCTGGCGCTCAGCGCCACGGCGGAAAACGTCCCGAGCGATGGTATCTGCGGTTCGCTTGGCTACAGTTTTTGGGCAATCAACAAGGTGCCGTGGCCAGGCGATACGCCCGATCCGACCGCGCCGCTGGCCGAACTGAAGCTCGGCAGAAGCTATGTCATCGACATGGAAAACCTGACGCCGCAATCGCATCCGATGCATCTGCACGGTATGAGTTTCAAGGTGTTGTCGTCCTCGACGCGCGAGGTTCAGCCGCTGATTTCGGACACCTATCTCATCCAACCCAACGAAAAGGTGAGCCTCGGCTTCGTCGCCGACAATCTCGGCGACTGGCTGCTGCATTGCCACATCATCGAGCATCAGAAGTCGGGAATGACGAGCTATGTCAGGGTGGTCTGAAGCCCCGCCGGCCGACGACGCGATCGACGTGCCTTCCTCTGTTCCCCATCGTCATGCCTTCGTGCTCCTGCTTTGACCGACGAGAAATTGCCGCCTGCTTGCGGTTTCGTTGGCAAAGGGGGGCGGTTCCCTGCTATTGCCGCCTCCAAACCGAGAAGCATGGACGCTCCAGCATGACCAACGTCGCCCTGACCGGGCTTGCCCGCGATCTCGCCAGGCGTTCCGCCGAGGGCCGCCCGGTACGCATCGGCGTTATCGGCTCGGGCGAGATGGGCACTGATCTGGTCACGCAAGGCATGCTGATGCCGGGCATTTCGGTCTGCGCGATCTCGACACGCCGCCCGCACACCGCGCGCGAGGCCATCCGCATTGCCTATGGCGATGAAGCGATGGCGGTCGAAGCCGACACCGCGTCGAAAGTCACCGGCGCCATCGAGAGCGGCAAGATCGCCATCACCTCCAACGAGATGCTGGTCACCAACCCGCTGATCGACGTCGTCATCGACGCCACCGGCAAGCCGGGCGTCGCCGCCGATTTCGACCTGATGGCGATGGAGCACGGCAAGCATCTGGTGATGATGAATGTCGAGGCCGACGTCACCATCGGCTGCTACCTGAAGCAGCAGGCCGACCGGCTTGGCGTCGTCTATTCGGTCGGTGCCGGCGACGAGCCGTCAAGCTGCATGGAACTGATCGAGTTTGCGTCGGCGCTTGGGCTAACCATCGTCTCGGCCGGCAAGGGCAAGAACAATCCGCTCAACCACGATGCCGTGCCGGATGACTATCGCGCGGAAGCGATCCGCCGCAACATGAACCCGCGCATGCTGGTCGAGTTCGTCGACGGCTCGAAGACCATGGTCGAGATGTGCGCCATCGCCAACGCCACCGGGCTGGTGCCCGATGTGCCCGGCATGCACGGCCCGAAGGCCGATCGCGACGACCTCGCCAAGGTGCTCATCCCGCGCGAGGATGGCGGGCTCCTGTTGAAGAAAGGCGTCGTCGATTACACGGTCGGCAAGGGCGTCGCGCCCGGTGTCTTCGTCATCGTCGAGGCGACGCATCCGCGCATCATCGAGCGCATGGACGATCTGCATATCGGCCACGGCCCCTATTACAGCCTGTTCCGGCCGTATCATCTGACCTCGCTGGAAGTGCCGCTGACCGCCGCCCGCATCGTGCTTTTCGGCAAGCCCGACATGGTGCCGCTGCCAAGGCCGGTGGCCGAGGTGTGCGCGGTCGCCAAGCGCGACCTCGCCGCCGGCGAGACCTTTGATGCGATCGGTGAGACCTGCTACCGCTCCTGGACCATGACCGTCGGCGAAGCCCGTGCCCAGCGCGCCGTGCCGGTCGGCCTGCTCGAGGGTGGCAAGGTGTTGAAGCCGGTCAGGAAAGGCGAATTGCTGAGCGCCGACAATGCCGCGCCCGACCAGTCGACGAGGCTGTTCGCCTTGCGCCGGCTGCAGGACGAGATGCTGTACGGGACGAACTGAGGTCTACTTGCCCAGTTCGATCGACCGCAGCCGCGCAGCCTCGACAGCCTGGGTAAGCAGAATGGTCAGCCGGTCCTCGCCCATCAGCACGCCAAGCGCGGCTGCCGTCGTGCCGTTGGGGCTGGTCACCTGCTGCCTCAGCACGCCCGGCTCCTCCCCGCTTTCGGCGGCGAGCGAGGCAGCGCCGTAGACGGTCTGCATGGCGAGCAGCTTGGCGGTCGCGGTCGGTAGTCCGGCCTTCTCGGCTGCCACGGTCAGGGCCTCGATGAAATGGAAGATGTAGGCCGGCCCCGATCCGGACACGGCGGTCACCGCATCCATCAGGCCCTCGTCGTCAATGGTTGCCACTTCGCCACTCGCCGACAAAAGGTCGGCAACGAAACGCCTGGTGTCGTCGGAGACCAGCCTGTTGGAAAACACCACCATCATGCCCTTGCCGATCGCCGCGGGCGTGTTGGGCATGCAGCGCACCACCGGTGCGCGACTGCCCAGGATTTCTTCGAAGGTGGCAGCCGGTGTCCCGGCAGCGATGCTGACAAAGGTGGTGCGGCCGTCGCCGAAGCGCTTGTAGGCGGCCGTCACGTCGCGGATCACCTGCGGCTTCACCGCGATGACGACAAGATCGGGTACGGCATCGGCCGGAATGCTGCCGGCATCGGCTGCCGTGCCGCAGCCCAGCGCCGCGGCGCGATTGCGCAGGTCGGCATTGGGCTCGACCACGAAAACCGCCGAAGGCGCAAGCTTGCCGGATTTCAGCCAGCCCGAGAGCATGGCGTAACCCATATTGCCGCAGCCGGCGAGAATAAGCCTGATCGTCATGGAAGCCCTCCGAAGGAAGGCCTTCACATAGACGCTCGCGGTTCAGTGGGGAAGCCCCGTCAGGACGGACCGGAAGATCGCGGACGGCGATCGAGATCACGCACCGCGATCGGGATCGCGCACTGCCATCGGTCGCAGCGACACTTGCCTCAGGCCAAGCACGCCGAGTACGAAGAACAGCCAGACAGGGTCGCCGCGGTGGAAGAAGAAGCTTTCGAGGAAAGCGTTCAGCGCGGTGAACAGCACCACCATCATGAAGAAGTCACCGAGATAGATGTTTTCCTTGCGCAGCGGGATGCGCATGTAGTCGCGCAACGGCGCGATGAGGAAGGTGTAGACCGCGACGCAAAGTGCCGGAATACCCATCAGCACGGCGATATCGAGATAGCCGTCATGTCCATGCACGATGGTTCTGATGTCCCACGGCCGGTCGAAGGGCTGGTCCTGGTTGAGCAGCAGCGGCGTGCCCCAGAAGCTTTCGTAGCCGTAACCGGTCCAAGGTTTCTTCGCCAGCATGGAGCCGGCGAACTCCCACAGCGTCGTTCGCCCGGTATAGGTGAGATCGGGGAAATAGATCGCCGCCAGATGTTTCACCGGCGGCAGGAAGACGATGCCGAGCGTGCCGACCGCCGTGCCGATCATCGCCAGCGCAAACAGGATCGGCGTGCCGAGCCGCATGCCCATCAGGCTCGGAAACATCACGATCAGGATCGAGAACGGCACCAGGCCGGCCGTCGTCTTGGAGCCGGTGTGCAGCATGAAGATCATCGCCGCGCAGAAGATCGCCGCGCCCCAAAGCCGCTGCCCGCGCCGGTAGAGGTAGAGGCCGGCGAAACTGAAACAGGCCATGATCGGGCCGGCGATGTTCTTGTGGGTGAACACGCCGCGCCACAGGCCGGCATGTTCAGGCTCCTGTGAGTCGGCGGTGTGCAACGCCTCGTGCGGAAAGACGATGAGGCCGAGAAAGGACAGGCCCATGACCACGACGGCGGTGAAGATGATGACCTTCGAAAAAGCCTCGGCGTCGCGCGGCAAGACCAGGATCGTCGCCATCGTCAAAATGCCGATCAGCGTGAACGAAGCGGCGCGCATCGCCGAGGGCGGGTCGGTTGCCAGCACCACCGACAGGAAAAAGAAGCCCAGCATCAGCACCCAGGACGGGCTGAGCAGCGAGCGCACCACGCGCGGATCGGCGAAAGCCATCAGCGAGAAGATCGACATGGCGCCGAGCGAGCCGAAGCCAAGCTGGTTGACGATGTCGCCGCCTTCGCCGGTCAGTTCGGCGCCGGCCGGCTGGAACGGGCGGAAGGACACCATGATGACGGTGAACAGCAGTGCTGCGATCGCGGTCGCCACGCCTTCGCGCGTGAACGCGGCGCTGAGCGGGGCGCGCTCAGTTTTTCTCAGGCTGGCGGTATTGCTCATTGGCATATCCGAATTCGGCCAGCACGCGGCCCAGCGCCACATGAACGGGGTAGATGGCGATCGCCGGCGATCCTGTCCGCGCCAGCCGGAGCATGCCGCGGAACGGCGAGGCGGCAAGCAGCGCCAGGCTCTTCAGCAACACCATGGCGCCGGCCAGCGGCGTGCCGGCGCGTTTCTTCTTTTCGACCAGTGTCGAGATCACGCCGTTGCGCAGGCTGCGGGCACGGATCCAGTCGGCCTCGACACGCCGGGCCGGAACGGTTTCATGCACTTGTCCTTCGGCGCACCAGCCAAGCACGAAGCCTCTCTGCGCGGACCGGCTGAGAAAATCGGAATCACCGCCGCCCATGAAGTTGAATTTCAGGTCGAGAAAGGGCGGGCCCATGGCGATCAGTACGTTGCGTCCGACCAAAAGATTGCCGGACGAATAGAGCGCAGGCACCCGCCCCGTCTCCCGGTAGGGCGGCGCGAACACCGGATGCTCGGCCCATTGCGCATGGGCCGGGTCGGCAAAGTCGGGCACTTGCGGACCTCCGACGATATCGGCGCCGAGCGTTTCGGCTGCCCCGCACATCCGTTCCAGCCACTGCGGATCGGCGATCTCGTCATCGTCGATGACCAGCAGATGCCTGAAGTTGGGGAATTGCAGGATCGCTGTCTGCCAGCCGGCATTGTAGGCGCTGCAATTGCCGCGCTGATGCGCGATGATGACCAGACCTGAAATCTCGCCGCGCTCGAACAGCGGCAGCGCCGCCTTGGCGCCGGCGCGCTCCTCGGCTTCGTTTTCCATCACGATAACGGCAAAGCGCCTGTCGGTTTGCTGCGCACGCAGCGACGCCAGCGTTTCCAGCACCTGCTCGGGCCGCTTGAAGGTCGGCAAGGTGACGACGGCTTCGACAGCCTCGGCGTCAAGCTGGGGCGAGCGCCCCGCGATCGATACCGAACCGTCCGATGGCAAAGGGATCATCCGTGTCCAGCCACATGGTGAGTTGGGTTCTGGTAGCACCACGGTGATAAGGTTTCGTTAATCACCTTACACGGAGAAGCCTACCAGGGCAGCGGCTTTCGCTCGTTGATCGTGCTCGCTTAATCAAGGGTTCACCGCACTTTGCTACCGGCTACACCACAGGATAGGTGAGATGCATCTGCTGTTCGCCACATCGATCGTGCCCGACGGCGCTCTTGCCTCGGGCTATGAGATCGCCAACGCTGCAATCATCGCTGCTTTGCGGCGCGCTGGCGCGCGCGTCACCGTCATCGGCTTCACCTGGCCGGGAAAACCCGCGGACGATCCCGAAAACACCGTGGTGCTGGGTGCGATCGACGTGCGCACGGACAATGCCTCTGCACGACAAAAGCTGGCCTGGGTCGGCAAGGCGCTGCTCTCGGGCCTAACTTTCGCCTCGGTCAAGCTGCGCGCAGTGCCCGACAGCCACGTTCTCGCCGCGGTCGCACGCGCCGGTCCGTTCGACGGCTACGTGCTGAATTCCGTGCAGTTCGCCGGTGCCTTCGAAAAGCTGTTCGCCGACCGGCCGTCGATCTTCGTCGCCCACAATGTCGAGCATCTTTCGGCGCAGGAGAATGCCGCTGCCGCCGGCAGCCTGTTGCAGCGTCTGCTGTTTCGCCGCGAGGCGAGGTTGCTCAAGACCATGGAAGAGCGTCTCTGCCGCCGCGCGCGCTTCGTCTTCACGCTGGCCGAGGAAGACCGCGTGGCACTCGGTGTCGCCTCCGACGACCGCTCGGCGGTGCTGCCCTTGGTGACCGGAACCGAGGCGTCGACCCAGAAAGGTTTGCGCCGCATCGACTGCGACGCGGCGCTGATCGGCACCTGGACCTGGCAGCCGAACCGCATCGGCCTCGACTGGTTCCTGGGCAAGGTGGTGCCGTATCTGCGGCCCGGTTTCCGCATCCGCATCGCCGGCAGCATGCCTTCGGGCGT
Source organism: Mesorhizobium kowhaii (assembly GCF_042431665.1). NCBI lineage: Bacteria > Pseudomonadati > Pseudomonadota > Alphaproteobacteria > Hyphomicrobiales > Phyllobacteriaceae > Mesorhizobium > Mesorhizobium kowhaii. The sequence continues at coordinate 1,012,467 of NZ_JBHLYT010000053.1, read as the reverse complement.
CACGTCGAAGCATCCCGGTATCGAATTTGTCGGTCGCGTCCCGGACGCCCAGGCCTTTGTGCGTAGCGCTGCCGTCATTCCGCTGATCAGCACCGCCGGCAGCGGCGTCCAGTTGAAGACCATCGAAACCTTCGAACTCGGCCTGCCATCCGTCGTCACCAGCCGCTCGCTGCGCGGCATCGACCATCGCCCGGCCAATTGCGTCGTCACCGACGATCCGGCCGCCTTCGCCAGGGCCCTGGAGGCCGCGGCGGCCGACATCCACGACGTCGACGGCAGCGCATTCCGTCGTTCGCAGGTCAAGGCGCTCGATGCCGCCATCCGGCTCGGCGTCGAGAAGCTCGGGCCGGTCAGGCAGGAGGCATTTGCATGAACATGCATGCCGCCCGCACCGCGTCGGGGCTCGACACCTTGAAGACGATCCTCGGTATCCCGGTGCTCGCCATCCGCTGGAACGATGCGGTCAGCCTGCTGAACCGCCTGATTGCCGAGCGGCGGTTCACCAAGGTCAGTTTCCTCAACGCCCACAACGCCAACCTCGCCTCCACCGACCCTGTCTTTGCCGAGGCGCTCGATGATTTCCTCATCTTGCCCGACGGCATCGGTGTCGATCTGGCGGCGAAACTTCTTTATGGGGCGCCATTTCCGGACAATCTCAACGGCACCGATTTCGTCCCCGCCTTCCTGCAGGCCTCGACGACGCCGCTGACGGTCGGGCTGCTCGGCGCGACGCGCGTCAATGCCGAAGCGGCGTCGGCCAAGCTTGCGGCGCTTGCAGTGCAGCACAGGTTCGTGGTCATCCATGACGGCTATTTCTCGGCTGCCGAGGAGGCGGGAATAGTCGACCGGATCGAAGAATTGCGGCCGGACGTGCTGCTCGTCGCCATGGGTGTACCGCGCCAGGAATTGTGGATCGCACGCCATATCGACGCGCGTCACTGCACGCTGCCGATCGCCGTCGGTGCATTGCTCGATTTCCTGAGCGGGGCGGTGCCGCGGGCGCCCTTGTGGATGCGCCGGTTGCGGCTCGAATGGCTGTTTCGGTTGACCGTCGAACCGGGTCGCCTGTGGCGCCGCTATGTGGTCGGCAATCCCCTGTTCCTGCTACGCGTTGTCAGGCAGAAATTCTCGCGCACACCGGAAGCTGCGGGAGGCATCCATTGAACAGCCGGTTCGTGCCAGGCGCCGATGTCGAGCCAAGCCTGCTTCGGCGGATACCCACGGCGGCAATAGTGACGGCAAGCTATGCGCCCGATTTCGAGCGCTGCCGGCTGTTGTGCGAAACGCTTGACCTCCACGTTTCCGGTGCGGCGCACCACTATATCCTGGTCGAACATCGCGATATCCAGCTTTTCCGTCAGTTGGAAAACGGCCGTCGCAGCGTCGTCGATGAGCGGGAATTGCTGCCGCGCTGGCTGCACGCCTTCGACGATCCGCTCAGCCTTTTTCGCCGGCGCGTCTGGCTCAGCCTGAAGACCCAGCCGCTGCGCGGCTGGCACGTGCAGCAGTTGCGCCGTATCGCGATATCAGCGCATGCCGGCGAAGACGTGCTGATCTTCTGCGATTCCGACGTCGCCTTCCTCAAACCTTTCGACTGCGGCGCCTTCTGGCGCGACGGCAAGGCGCGGCTGTTCCGCCGCGACGGAGTGCTGGCAGATGAAGGTCATGACGAGCATCGCATCTGGTCGCGCAACGCCGGTGCGGCACTCGGCATCGACCCATCCCGGACATCGGTCCATGACTATATCTCGACGCTGATCGCGTGGCGGCGAGACACCGTGCTGGCCATGTGCGGGGAGATCGAGAAAGTCCATGCGCGCGGCTGGGTCGAGGTCGTCGGCTCGGCGCGCAAATTCTCCGAATGCATGATCTACGGCCGCTACGTCGATGATCTGCTGGAGGGTGCCGGCCACTTCCACGGCTCGGAGGAGTTCTGTCGCGTCCACTGGACGGGCGAAGCGCTGTCGGATGACGAGTTCCGCCGCTTCGTTGCCGGCATGGCGCCGGAGCAGGTGGCGATCGGCATGCAGTCCTTCATCGGCACCGATATCGGCCGCATCCGCCGTCTGATCGGGCTTAACTAAAGCACGATCCCGAAAAGTGGGAACCGGTTTTCGGAAAGATCATGCTCGAACGAAGCGGTTCCTAGACTGGCTTTGCCGGCTTGCGCATCGCCGAATAGGTGAGCAGCGTCGAGGCGAGATACAGAAGCAGGAAGACGACGTTGAGCGACAGCACCAGGTTCGGTGTATCGAGGATGGTCGTCAGCACATAGATCAGCAGCACCGCCTTCAGCCCGGCGAGCAGGCCGAGATTGAGCGCCCGCACCAGCGTCTGGCCGCGGGCGAACAGCAGCTCGGCCTGGTATTCGACCAGATTGCGCAGTCCCGGAACGCAGATCGCCAGCGCCACCAGAGGGGCGGCCTCGGCGACATTCTTGCCGAGCGCATTGGGGAAGAAGTGCAGCACGATGCCCAGCGTCAGCAGCGCCAGCGTCGAGACCGCGAACACACCGCCTTCGATGCCGCACTTGACCGCCAGCCGTGACAGCAGTTCCGGCGCGCGCATCATGCGCTGCACCAGCATCATCGAGAAGGTGCGGATCGGAATGGCCGTCAGGTCGACCAGCCGCATGATGATGGCGTAGATGCCGGCCAGATGCGGTCCGCCGATCGCCAGGACCAGCAGCTTGTCGAACTCCATCTGCAGATAAAACAGCACTTCGGCCCCGGCCACGTAGATGGAGTCGGCCAGTCGCCGGAGATAAAGCTCGATGCGCAGCCGCAACCGCTGGCGCGGGTAGAAGAAGCCGAATGCAATGAGCAGCGAGGCGGCATTGGCGCCGATATAGAACCACGACCATATCCAGACGCTGTGTTGTGCCCAGAACATGAACAGCACCGCGCCGAGCGCCCGCAGCGCCGTCGCCAGGATGGCCAGCAGCGCGGCGCGGCCGAACTTGCCCAGACCATTGTTGACGATCAGCGCCACCTCTACCGGCCGCCACAACAGCGCTTCGGCAAAGACGATTGCCGCAAACACCGACAGCGGCACGGTGTCGGCGAAAAAGATCAGGTAGACGCCGAACGAGGCCGCGGCCAGCAGCGGCAGCGACAGCACGCCGAGCAGCAGGAAGCCGGCGGTGAAGGTGCCGATCAGATTGGGGCGGATGGTGGCTGTGCGATAGAGTGCCGAGATGAAACCGAAGGCGAGGATGCGTGACAGCATGACGCCGGCCGCCGATGCGGTGGCGAACATGCCGAATTCGGAAATGGACAGCGTGTTGGCCAGCGCGATGAAATAGGCGAGTGAAAACACCAGTCGCCCGCCGGCGCCGCTGATCGCCGAAAAGTAGTCGCGAAGAAGCCCCCGTCGTTCGGCCAAAAAAGTGCCGATCCGGGCGAGGGGCCGCCTTTGCGGTATGTCACTGGCTTGCGTCATGTCTCTAAGGAGAGCTTTAGATCGGAAAACTTAACGCGCCGTTCTGGAGCCCAAGGGCGCGTTGAAAAATAGGTGCCAGCGGAGAGTGAAACCGCGGCTTCGGCGGGCGAAAATTAACCTTTTGTTTTCCATGCCTGTTTAGCGTGGCTTAACGAATGGCGAAGCGCCGTTTGCAGGCCGCCAAGGGTAAAGCTCCAGACGATGGTTGACAGGGAAAACCGTGAAGACTGGAAGCGCGAGCGTTCGCTGCTGGCGCTTGGCCAGGCTGTGCGCGGCGACGACGAACCCGACGCGTCCCTGGTCTCGATCGGGGACCGGGCGGATCCGTCATGGCGCGAGGATGCCGCCACGCGCCATCGTCTCGCCCGGTCACAGCGCGAGGCGCTGTCGAATCCGAAGCTGCCGGATGCTGTCGGAACAGATGGATATCAGGCTGGCTATGAGCCTGCTTCGTCAGCGCAGGTGCCGCCTGAACGCGGTCGATCAGCCGGCGATTTTTCAGTAACCAGATCGGCATCACCAGGCTACGCGCATACCACGTCGCGGACAGGGTCTGTTGCTGCTGAAACCGCAGGCACCTATCGCCCCGATCGCACATCCGAACCCTACCATTCAGGCGATGCGCGCGCGTCCCACAACGACGGCGCGGACAGCCAGCAATGGAAGCCGCTGATCGATCCGATGCAGGTTGTCCGCGGTGTTGGCAAGTCGAAGCTGCTGATCGTGGCGACGACAATACTGGGTGCCGGGCTCGGCATTGCCATCGCGCTGTCGACGCCGAAGAAATACGAAGCCACCACCGAACTGATCGTCGATCCGCGCGACCTGAAGCTCACCGATCGCGACCTCACCCAGTCGGTCGTCGCCTCCGACGCCACGCTGGCCATCGTCGAAAACCAGGTCCGGGTGCTGACGTCCGGTACTGTTCTGAACAAGGTCGTCGACAAGCTCAATCTCGTCAACGACCCGGAATTCAATGGGCAAGGCAGCGGCGGTCTCGGCGTCATGTCGCTCATCCGCTCCATCCTGACACGGCACGACGGGCCGGGTGGTGTCGACGACACCCGCCGCCGTGCGCTCGCTGTCGGCAATCTGGCCGAAAGCCTCTCGGTCGAGCGCGGCGGCAAGACCTTCGTCATCACCGTCAGTGCCACCACGCAGAATGGCGAGAAATCGGCGCTCATCGCCAACACGATGACGGATGTCTTCCTGCAGACCTTCGGTCAGATCCAGTCCGATACCGCCGGCCGCGCCACCGACGAACTGACGGCCAGGCTTGATGAGTTGCGCAAGGGCGTCGAGGCGGCCGAGCGCAAGGTCGAGGATTTCAGGGCCACGCACGACCTTGTCGACGCGCAGGGCCACCTCATCAGTGACGACGAGATGCTGAAGCTCAACGAGCAGCTGTCGGTTGCGCGCGCCCGCACGCTGGAGCTCAACGCCCGGGCGGCTTCGGCGCGTTCGGTCGACGTCAACTCGGTTCTCACCGGCACCTTGCCGGAGGAGATCAACTCCAACACGATGAGCGATCTGCGTTCGCAATATGCGTCGCTCAAGCAGGAGGCTGACCGCGCCGCCATCCGGTTAGGTCCGCGGCACCCCGAACTCCAGGCGCTCAATGCCCAGCTTGCCGGCGCACGCGACCGCATCGCCGCGGAGCTGCAGCGCATCGGCTCGTCGCTGCAGGTCGACCTCAAGCGCGCAGTCCAGCTCGAACAGGATCTCGCCTCTCGTCTGGCGCAGCTGAAAGTCCGCAGCGGCGACGTCAACAGCGATCTGGTGTCGATGCGCGAACTGGAGCGCGAGGCCACCGCCAAGCGTTCCGTCTATGAACAGTATCTGCTGCGCGCCAAGGAGACCGGCGAGCAGAAGGACATCAACACCGCCAACATCAATGTGATCTCGAAGGCCTTCGCGCCGCTCGAGCCGAACGGGCCATCGCGGGTCGTGGTGGCGCTTGCCGGCCTGTTGCTGGGCTTTGCCTCCGGCGTTGGCCTCGGCGTCATGCGTGGCGCCTATGAGAGCTTGCGTGACACCGCGACATCACGATCGCGCCGCGAACGCGGCATGGACGAACGCCGGATGCCTTACGAAGACAAGCCATATCAGGCAGCACCCCCAACGCCACCAAAACCACCGGCACCGCAGCCGGCGGCACCGCCACCACCTGCACCTCCTGCACCACCCCCGCCTGTTCAGCAGGCTGAGATCACGCCGGACGAAGGTCCCGGTCGGATCAGTGCGCTGCTGTCGATGCTGCGCAAGGCCATGTCCCGCAAGCAGTCCCCTGAGGACACCGTCGATACCGGTGAGTGGGTCTCGCCCTTTGCCGATGGGAAACCAACGGAAGATTTGACGCACCCCGCCTATTCCCAGTCGACAGAGGCCTTTGCGCCTCGGCAGCCGGCTGCGGCAGCCTATCCTCCGCCGCCTTTCCGGCCCGGTGGCCATGTCCCCTATCCGCAACAGACGGCGCAGCCGCCATTGCCTCCTCACATGGTGCCGCAGCGACCGTATTCGGGTCCGCAGGCCTATCCCTATGGGCAGCCGATAGGCTATCCGCAGGCGCAGCCCTGGCAGGTGCCGCAGCAGCCGGGCTATCCCTATCCGCAGCCGGGTCCCCATGCCGGGCAGCTGCCTTATCCGCCCCAGCCCGCTTCCGCGCCTTATCCGCAACAGCCCACCTCGCCACAGCAGGCAGCTCAGCCTCATGAGCCGTCGGTGGAGGCGCCGCGGGCCGCCGAGGATGTCGAACAGCACGCCCCAATCGACGAAATCCGCGCCAGCCTGCGCGAATTCCGCGAAGCGGTCCGCGAACTTACCGAGACCCGCACGCGTCGCCGTTACTTCTGAGCTACAAAATACGTCGCGATGCCGAACAAAAACATGCCGGTTTCGCGTAAACGGCATGGGACGGCGCTTTGACGGGATTGCGTGTTGGAATTTTCGTGAAAATGCCGCGCTGCATGTTGCCGAAGGCACGCTCCTGGGCTTGATCCGGGGGCGCGGGTTTCGCGGCCTGCGTCAGACAAGGATCCAGGGCGACGCATTCATGTTTTCGGATGCGGCCGCTTTGGGCGGAACGGTGTTGAGGGTGGTCCATGGCCGAAGTGATTGATGGTAAGAGCGTCGCCGAAGACGTGGTGCGGACGGTCAAGACTCTGACGGCCGAACTTGCCGCCAAGGGCAAGGCCAAGCCCGGTCTTGCCGTGGTCATCGTTGGCGAGGATCCGGCCAGCCAGGTCTATGTCGCTTCCAAGTCGCGCACGGCCAAGGAATGCGGCTTTCACTCCGTCCAGCACACGCTGCCGGCCGAGACCTCCGAACCGGCATTGCTGAAGATCATCGGCGATCTCAACGCCGATCCGGCCATCAACGGCATCCTGGTGCAGCTTCCGCTGCCTGCCCACATCGATGCCGGCAAGATCATCCAGACCATCGCGCCGGAAAAGGATGTCGACGGCTTCCATTTCATCAATGTCGGCAAGCTCGGCACCGGCGAACTCGAGACCGCCTTCGTGCCTTGCACGCCGGCCGGCTCGATGCTTTTGATTGAGCGCGTGCGCGGCAAGGACCTGTCCGGCCTCAACGCGGTCGTCGTCGGTCGCTCCAACATTGTCGGCAAGCCGATGGCCAACCTCCTGCTTGCCGCCAACTGCACCGTCACCATAGCCCACAGCCGCACCAGGGATCTGCCGGCGCTCGCCCGCACCGCCGATATCCTCGTCGCGGCCGTCGGTCGGCCGGAGATGATCAGGGGTGATTGGGTCAAGCCCGGCGCCACCGTCATCGATGTCGGCATCAACCGCATTCCGGCGCCGGAAAGGGGCGAGGGCAAGTCGCGCCTCGTCGGCGATGTCGCCTATGCCGAAGCGGCGAAGGCCGCCGGCGCCATCACACCGGTGCCCGGTGGTGTCGGGCCGATGACCATTGCCATGCTGATGGCCAATACGTTAGCCTCTGCCTACCTTGCGGCCGGATTGAAACGGCCGTCCTTCTGACCCACCAGAAAGCCGCAGCTTTGCCGAACCCAACTGTTCCTGTAGAACGGCCGGTCATGACTGATCCCGTTCAAGGTGGCCGGCAGTTCGCTTTCCTGCTGGTCGACAAGTTCTCCATGTTCTCGCTGGCCGCGGCGATCGATACGTTCCGGTCGGCGAACCGTTTGCTTGGCCGCGACTTCTACGGCTGGACGACGGTGTCGGCAGATGGCGATCCGGTGATGGCCTCCAATGGCCTGCCGCTCAAGATCGACTATGCCGTTGCCGACCTGCCGCCGGTCGACATCCTCTTCGTTTCGGTCGGACTGACGACGGAATTTCCCGGCAAGAGCAAGGTGCTTGCGGCGCTGCGCAGCTGGGGCCGGCGCGGCAACGCGCTCGGCGCGCTGTCGGTCGGCTCCTACCTGCTTGCCGAGGCCGGCCAGCTCGAAGGCTATCGCTGCACCATCCATTGGGAAAACCGCGCCGGCTTTGTCGAACGGTTCCCCGACATCAACTGCACGGGCAATGTCTTCGAAATCGATCGCAAGCGCTACACATGCGCGGGCGGCACCACCTCGATCGACCTGATGCTGGAGATCGTGCGCGGCGATTTCGGCTCCAATCTCGCCAATGGCGTCGCCAATCAGTTCCAGCACGAACGCATCCGCTCGGCCGGCGACCGCCAGCGTGTCGGGCCCGAACGCGATCTCACCGGCAAGTCGGAGAAGCTCAGGCGCATCGTCGAACTAATGGCCGACCACCTCGACGAGCCGCTGTCGGCGGTGCAGCTGGCCAAATCCGCCGGCCTGTCGGTGCGTCAGGTCGAGCGCCTGTTCCTGCGCCACCTCAGCGTCACGCCTGGCCGCTATTACATGCGGCTGCGGCTGGAGCGGGCGCGCGAATTGCTGCGCCAGACCAACATGCCGATCCTCGATGTGGCGATCGCCACGGGCTTCACCTCGCATTCCTATTTTGCCCAGAGCTACCGGCTGCAATTCGGCAGGCCGCCTTCTGAAGAGCGGCGCACGACCTACTGAGCGGATTTTCGCTTCCGCTCAAAAGTTTGACATTCCGCCGCCTCACACCCGCACCCGGACTTGTGTCGTGACGTGGCGTCAAATAGCTTTCCCGCCCGGACCGGGGCGGACTTGAGGAGATTTCGATGGCGGGACTAGCACGGAGCGTCGCTGCGGCGATCCTCCTTTTGTCGATGACCACATTCGGCTTCGCCGCAAACAAGGTCATCATCATTCTCGATGCTTCCGGCTCGATGTGGGCGCAGATCGACGGCAAGCCCAAGCTTGAAATCGCCCGTGAATCGCTGAGAACCGTGCTTCAATCGGTCCCCGCCGCCGACGAGATCGGCTTCATGGCCTATGGCCATCGCGAAAAAGGCAGCTGCGACGACATCCAGTTGATCGTGCCGCCACAGGCAGGCTCGGCAAGCGCCATCTCGGCCGCCGCCGACAGCCTGAAATTCCTCGGCAAGACACCGCTGACGGCTGCCGTCAAGCAGGCGGCCGAAGCGTTGAAATACACCGAGGACAAGGCGACCGTCGTCCTCATCACCGACGGGCTCGAAACATGCGGCGGCGACCCTTGCGCGCTTGGCAAGGAACTCGAAGCGTCCGGCGTCGATTTCACCGCCGACGTCGTTGGCTTTGGCCTCACCGCCGACGAAGGCAAGCAGATCGCCTGCCTCGCCGACAACACCGGCGGCAAATACATCCAGGCCTCCGACGAGAAGGCGTTGCAGGAGGCGCTTGTCGAGACCGTGGCGGCACCGGCGCCAGCACCCGCTCCTGAACCGGCTCCCGCTCCCGCCCCGGCGCCTGAGCCCGCGAAACCGGAATTCAATTTCCAGCCGACGGTGGTGATGGCCGAAGGTGGCGAGCCGATCACCGACGGCAACGCCTGGGAGATCTACAAGGCGAACTCCGACGGCTCACGCGGCGATTCCGTCACCACTGAATATGGCACCTACAACGGCAATCTCGAGCCCGGCGACTATATCGTCGTCGCACGCGACGACGAGGCCAAGGTGGAGCAGAAATTCAAGATCGAGGCCGGCCAGGTCTACAAGCCGCTGTTCACACTGAACGCAGGCACCATGCTCATTCATCCGCGGTCGAGCCAGGGCGCCGACATCAGTGACGAGGCCCATGTCGATTTCACCTATCCGGGCGGCAACACCACCCACTATGGCGACACGAAAATCATCGTGCCGGCGGGTGAGCAGAAGGTCACGGTCCAGATCGGCAGCGGCTCGGTGACCGAGACCATCCAACTCACCGCCGGCCAGAAGATCGAAAAGGACGTCATCGTCGGCGTCGGGCATGTCGTGTTCAACGCCTACTATATCGCCGGCGGCGACAGGGCCGACAGTTCCGGCCTCGGCTTCGAAATCGTCAAGGCGAAGAAGAAGATCGATGGTTCACGCGACGATGTCGAGCATTCCTATGGACCGGACAGCAAGTTCTGGCTGCCGCCGGACGAATATGTCGCGGTCACCACGCTTGATCTCGCGACCGTCGAGGAGCCGTTCAGCATCAAGGTCGGCGACAATCAGGACATCAAGGTGCCGCTCAATGCCGGCGTTCTGGCCATGTCGGCCCCCGGCGCCTACTCGATCGAGATCCTGTCGCCGAAAAAGGACATCGAGGGCAACCGCAAGGCGCTTGGCCTGAACTATGGCGACACCTGGCAGCAGGCCATTCCGGCCGGCGATTATGTGGTCGTCCGGCACATGTCCGATGAAGGCCATGACAAGGAAATGCCGGTGACGGTGAAGGCTGGCGAGCGGACAGAGATCACCGTTACGCCGTGACCGCCATCTGACCGGTGGCAAAAAAGGGCGGCCATCAGCCGCCCTTCCAGTTTAGAGTGATACCGTCACGCCGTGCCGAAGGCGCCGGCGCCATGGTCGGCACGACCGACCAACTGGCGGAAGCCAGCAAACAGCTCGCGACCGAAACCGAACTCATTGCCGATGAGGTCGGCATCCGCCGTCCGGCGCAATGCGAAGTCGCCGGCCGGCACCAGCACTTCCAGCGTTCCGGCGTCGGCGTCGAGCCGGATGATGTCGCCTTCATGGATCCTGGCGATCGGCCCGTCCTCGACCGCTTCTGGCGTGACATGGATCGCCGCCGGCACCTTGCCGGAGGCGCCCGACATGCGGCCGTCGGTGACCAGCGCCACGCGCTGGCCGCGATCCTGCAGGATGCCGAGCACCGTGGTCAGCTTGTGCAGTTCCGGCATGCCGTTGGCCTTCGGCCCCTGGAAGCGGATGACAGCGATGAAATCACCGGTCAGCGTGCCTGCCTTGAACGCCTCGTTCAGTCCTTGCTGGCTGTCGAAAACCTTGGCCGGCGCCTCTATGAGGCGCCGCTCCGGCTTTACCGCCGAGGTCTTGATGACGGCATGGCCGAGATTGCCCGAAAGCACTTTCAGACCGCCGGTTGCCTGGAACGCCTTGTTGAACGGCGCCAGCACCTTCTCGTCGCCACTTTCGCGCGGCGAGGCTTCGCGCACCACGCCGCCGTCGGCGCCGAGCTTTGCCTCGACCGCATAGGGCCGCAGGCCTTCGCCCCACACAGTCTGCACATCCTCGTGCAGGATGCCTTCGTCGAGCAGTTCCCGGATCAGGAAGCCGAGCCCGCCCGCGGCGTGGAAATGGTTCACGTCGGCGAGACCATTCGGATAGACCCGAGCCAGCAGCGGCACGGCTTCCGACAGGTCGGAAATGTCCTGCCAGGTGATGGCGATGCCGGCCGCCGCCGCCATGGCGATCAGGTGGATGGTGTGATTGGTCGAGCCGCCGGTGGCATGCAGGCCGACGACACCGTTGACGATCGAACGCTCGTCTATCATCCGGCCGACCGGCGTATAGGCATTGCCGAGCGCGGTGATCGCCAGCGCCCGTTTCGTCGCCTCGCGGGTCAAGGCCTCGCGCAGCGGCGTGCCGGGATTGACGAAGGAGGCGCCGGGCGTGTGCAGGCCCATGATCTCCATCAGCATCTGGTTGGAGTTCGCCGTACCATAGAAGGTGCAGGTTCCCGGGCCGTGATAGGACTTGGATTCGGCTTCCAGCAGTTCGGCCCGTCCTGCCTTGCCTTCGGCATAGAGCTGGCGGACCTTGGCCTTTTCGTCGTTCGGCAGGCCGGTCGTCATCGGCCCGGCCGGAATGAACACCGCCGGCAGATGGCCGAAGGTCAGTGCCGCGATCACCAGCCCCGGCACGATCTTGTCGCAGACGCCGAGATAGACGGCGGCGTCGAACATGTTGTGCGACAGGCCGATCGCCGCGGCCATGGCGATCACATCGCGCGAAAACAGCGACAGCTCCATGCCGGGCTGGCCCTGCGTGACGCCATCGCACATTGCCGGCACGCCGCCGGCCACCTGGGCGATGCCGCCGGCCTCGCGCGCCGCGTCCTTGATCAGTGCCGGAAAGGTCTCGAACGGCTGATGCGCCGACAGCATGTCGTTGTAGGAGGTGATGATGCCGAGGTTCGGCACCTTGTCGGCGCCCAGCGCCAGTTTTTCCGAGGGGCTGCACACCGCAAAGCCGTGAGCGAGGTTGCCGCAGGACAGCACGGCCCGGTTGGCGGTGCGGTTCGACGCTTCGGCGATACGGCCGAGGTAGCGCTCGCGGCCTGGTCTGGAACGCTGGCGGATGCGCTCGGTGATGGCTTCGATGTCGCGTCTGGCGGTCATGGTCTCGGTCCTTTCAGGCGAGGTCCCGGAACACCCTCCGGCTGTCTGCCGGGACCCTCAGCAAGTTCAAATCAGGGCGCCCAGAAAACCTCTACGGGCTTCGCTGCGGCGTCGAGCACGGCGCGGATTGGCTTTCGCGGTCCAGGCGCAACCGCGCTGTCGAAGGCGGTGCGCTTGTCCTCGCCCTCGATGTGCAGCGCGATGAAGCCGGCATCGACGATGCGCGCCAGCGACAAGGTCAGCCGCGGCTCGCCGGCGCTGGCCGCATGAACCGGCAGCACGATCCTGTCGGACGACGGGTCAAGCAGCTTTGCCAGATCGTCGGCATCCGGAAAGAACGAGGCGGTGTGGCCGTCCGGTCCCATGCCGAGCACGACGACATCGAGCGGCCAGGGCAATGACTGCAGCGCCGCATTGTCGGACGCCGCCGCATCCTCGATGCCGACGGCTTCGTGATAGAGCGGCACGAACCGTGCCGCTTTTGCCGCGTTCTGCAAGAGATTGGCGGCCACCAGCCCGGCATTGGAGCGCGGCGAGGAGGCCGGCACGAAGCGTTCGTCGACAAGCGTCACAATCACCTTGTCCCAGGCGATGGGCATCGCCGAAAGGGCGGCGAAGAATTTTGCCGGTGTGGTGCCGCCGGAGACGGCGAGCAGCCCTGTGCCGCGCTCGGCGATCGCCTTGGTCAGGCGGCCGGCGACATGACCGGCAAGGGCGGCCGCCAACTCCTGGCGCTCGGCGAAGCCGTTCCAGCTGTAGGCGGCGCTGTTCAATTGCTCTCGTGCCATGTCCGCCCGTCACGTTCGATCAGCGCAATGGAGGCCGAGGGTCCCCAGGTGCCCGCTGTGTAGCCCTGCACTTCCTGTCTGGCGCTTTCCCAGGCGTTCTGGATCGGGTCGATCCATTTCCACGCCGCCTCGACTTCGTCGCGACGCATGAACAGGGTCTGGTTGCCACGGATGACATCCATGATCAGCCGTTCGTAGGCGTCCGGCGCGCGGCCGTCGAAGGATTGCGCGAAGCTCATGTCGAGCGAGATCTGGCGCAGCCGCATGCCGCCCGGACCCGGATCCTTGATCATGATGAACTGCTTGACGCCTTCGTCCGGCTGCAGCCGGATGACCAGCTGGTTGGCGAAGATCGGCCCGGCGCTGTCGCCGAAGATCGAATGCGGGATCGGCTTGAATTCGATGACGATCTCCGAAACCCGCGTCGCCAGCCGCTTGCCGGTCCGCAGATAAAACGGAACGCCTGCCCAGCGCCAGGTGCCGATCTCGGCCTTGATGGCGACGAAGGTCTCGGTGTTGCTGTCGTGGGCAAGCTCCTCGACATAGCCCTTTACAGCTCCGCTGGCCGAGGCGCCGGCACGGTATTGTCCGCGCACTGTATGTTTCGGCGCCTCGTTGCCGTTGATGCGCTTCAGTGCCCTGAGCACCTTCAGCTTCTCGTCGCGCACGGCGTCGGCGTCCATCGACGACGGCGCTTCCATGGCGACGAGGCACAACAGCTGCAGCATATGGTTCTGCACCATGTCGCGCAGCGCGCCGGCCTTGTCGTAATAGGTGACGCGGTCTTCCAGCCCCACGGTTTCGGCCACGGTGATCTGCACGTGATCGATATGGGCGGAGTTCCACAGCGGCTCGTAGAGCGCGTTGGCAAAGCGCAGCGCCATCAGGTTCTGCACCGTCTCCTTGCCGAGATAGTGGTCGATGCGGAAGATCTGGCTTTCGTGGAAATCGTCGCCGACCAGGTCGTTGAGTGCTCGCGCCGAGGCGAGGTCGCGGCCGATCGGCTTCTCCAGCACGATGCGCGAGTTCGGCGTGATCAGCTTGTGCTCTTTCAGCTTGTGCGAGATATCGCCGAACAGCGCCGGCGCCACCGCCAGGTAGAAAGCGCGGATGCGGTCGCTGTCGCCGATCGCCTTCTTCAGCTTGTCGAAGCCGGCGCCGGTCGTTGCATCGGCCGAAACGTAGGAAAGGCGGGCAAGGAAGGTCTTCAGTTCCTTGGCGTCGATATCGGCCGCTTTGACGTGGTCGGAGATCGCCTGTTTGGCGAAGGCCTGGAATTCCTCGTCGGTCATCTTCGAGCGCGACGTGCCGATGATGCGCGTCGGCTCGGAGAACTGATGGTCGCGCTGGCGATAGTAGAGCGACGGCAGAAGCTTGCGCTCCGACAGATCGCCGGTGCCGCCGAAAATGATGAAGTCGAAAGGATCGACTGGGATGATCTGGCTGGTCATGGTCTGTCCGCTCTGACGCCGGTCGCTGTGACGCGGCTGATATAATCTAATCGATTTAAATTTTCCAGTGCCATGGTGTCACATCTGAGTGTTGCGCCTGCCTCTTGACAGCCCGATACCTCGGAGGCTTGTCGACAGGCGCGGCTCCGGAAGCCTTCGCAGTTGCAGCATAGAGCGGGATCGAAGCGAAAGCCAAAGGAGAAATCGGCGATGGCCGCACATCTTTCGACCAACCCGGTTAGAAGTCGTGGCCCGGTTAGAAGTCGTGGCTTTGCATGTGCTGCAGGCACACCTGTCGATCGTCACCAATCATGAGCGGGAAAAGCATGCGTCTGGAAAACAAGGTTGCCGTTATCACCGGTGCGGCGGCGGGCTTTGGCGAGGGCATCGCCAGGCGCTTTGCCGCGGAAGGCGCCAGGGTCGTCGTCGCCGACCTCAACGCCAAGGGCGCCGAGCGTGTCGCCAGCGAAATCGGCGCGGCGGCGATCTGGACCCAGACCGATGTTTCGCTGCGGTCCGAATTCGACGAGATGGTCTATGCCGCAAAGAGCGCCTTCGGCCGCATCGACATCATGGTCAACAATGCCGGTTACACCCATCGCAACGGCGACATGCTCAACGTCGACGAGGAAACCTTCGACCTGATCACCGCCGTCAACATGAAGGCGATCTACCACGCCGCACTCGCCGTGGTGCCGATCATGGATCGGCAAGGCGGCGGCGTCATCCTGACCACGGCTTCCACCGCAGGTCTGCGGCCGCGGCCCGGCCTCACCTGGTACAATGCCTCGAAGGGCTGGGCGATCACCGCCACCAAGTCGATGGCGGTGGAGCTGGCGCCGAAGAACATCCGCGTCAACTGCCTCTGCCCGGTTGCCGGCGAGACCGGCATGCTGGAGAAGTTCATGGGCGCCGACACACCCGAGATCCGCGAGAAGTTCCGCGCATCGATCCCGCTCGGCCGGCTTTCGACACCGCTCGATATCGCCAACGCCGCACTCTGGCTGGCGTCGGACGAAGCCGCCTTCATCACCGGTGTGGCGCTGGAAGTGGACGGCGGACGCTGCATCTGAAAGCGCCAATGCCCCGAAAATCGGTACCGATTTTCGGAAAGGATCATGGGCAAATCAAAGTGCGCCACGGTGGCAGCGTTTCGACGGCGGGTCGCGACAGGCGTCAGGCGCCGGTCTTGATGTAGCTCTTGTATATCCAGCCGGTCTTGCCGTTGTAGGTGATCTGGCACCACTTCTTGCAACTCATCACCTGCACCGAGGTCTTGGCTGGCACCGTGACGATGGCGGCGGCATTTTTCTTCGGGCCGCTGCGCATGGTCACGGCCCGCAGGATCCGTCCGGTGCCGGCTGCCGCGACTTTGCGTGGCTTCACCTTGGCCTGGCTGTCGTCGCCTTCCGCCGCTGCGGGCTGTTCTGACGGCACTTGCGGCTCAACCGCGGGGATGGCGGCGGTTTTCGCGCCATCGGTATGGCTACCCGCCGGCGCAGTAGGTGTGGCAACCTTGTCAAGTTCGGTGCTGGCATCAGTATCGGCTGCCGGTTGCGCGAATGCTGCAGCGGCTTTGTCCGGCGCTTGTTCAGCCTGGTTCGCCACCTGGCCGGGAGCAGGCGTACCGGCAGCGGACGCGGCCTTCGACTGCGAACCGGTCCAACGGGGATCATTGGCGGGCAGCGCCGGAATGGTGGCTTGCGCGGCCGCCACGGTCGGTAAAATCTTGTCCGACTTGCGCGCCGCCTGGGGCACGGCTGCTGCAGCCACAGCTGCTCCCACCGGAGCGATTTTCGTCGTTTTCACGGGAATGGTTGGAATGGTCTGCTCAGGGCTCGCCGCCGCCTGCCTGTCATTGGCCGGCAATGCCAGCCACAGCGCCACCGCGGCGACGCCAAGCAGTGCGGCGGTGCCGATCGCGGCGATCACCAGATGCGAATTCGAGCGAACCTCCTGCCAGAAGGACGGCCGCATGTCATATCCGAACTGCATGGCAAAGCGCCGACGTCCCGGCGCACCGAAACTGAAGGGCTCTCTCAATCTTGCCACCTCCATAAGCGGGCCGATGTTCTTTCGATCGAATGCCAAGAACTTGGCGCCAGATCTGCATCAGTCCCAAGAACCGAAGCGGGCAAGCCCGCAGAATTCCCCGTCAGTCACCCACAACCGGCATCTTTATATCGGCAATTGTGGCATCACTGCGCCCTCGTGAGGGATTCTGCTCCTTTGCCGGGGATTCTGCAATGTGCCGTTACGGCAACAAATATTACAACAATATTACATAGATGAGAGCGATCCTGTCCGCCTGGGGCACGATCCCGAAAAGTGGCATCCGGTTTTCGCTGGAGATCATGTTCCAACAAATCAGATGGAGCCCCGTCCCGATTCGATCGAGACAGAACGGCTTCTAGATCCTGTCCCGCAGCGCGAACCAGTTGAGCGCCAGGAACAGCAGCGGCGCGCGGAAGCGCCGGCCGCCGGGGAATGGCGGGATTTTCAGATCCTCGATCAGCTTCAGCCGGTCCCGGTTGCCGGCGACGGTTTCGGCATAGAGCTTGCCGAAGAAGTTCGACAGCATGACGCCGTGGCCGGAATACCCACCGGCCGAGATCACATTGGGCATCACTTCGCGCACGAACGGCTTTCGCGGCACCGTGATGCCGACATAGCCGCCCCAGCCATGCGTGATCTCGACATCCCTGAGTGCCGGATAGAGTTCTACGATCTGGCGGCGGATGTGGATGTGGATATCCTTCGGATCGTTGACGCCATAGACCTCGCGTCCGCCGAACAGCAGCCGGCCGTCCTTCGATCTGCGGAAGTAGCGCACGACGAAGCGGGAATCGTCGACCGCCTCGCCACCTGGCAGCACTGGCGAGTCCGCGCCCAGCGGCACCGTCGCGCCGATGAACGAACCGATCGGCATGATGTGCGCAGCACTCACCGGTTCGAGCGTGCCGCCATAGGCGTTGACCGCGATCAGGCATTTCTGCGCTGTCACAGTGCCCCTCGGTGTCGAAATCTTGACCTTGCCGCCACTGGAAATGATGCCGGTCGATGGCGTCTCTTCGAACAGCTGCGCGCCGGCTTGCGCCGCCACCTGCGCCGTGCCGATCACCAGCTTCATCGGGTGGATGTGGCCGGTGCCGGTGTCGCGCGTGCCGCCGAAATAGGCGGTCGAGCCCAGCCGCTCCGCCGTTTCCTTGGCATCCATGAAGGAAATATGCGGGTAGGAAAAACGGCTCGCCATGATCTCGGCATGCGCCTTGTAGTCGTCAACAAAGCGCGGCTTGTGCGCCACCGAGAGCTGGCCCGGCATATAGTCGATATCGATCTGGTTGGCGGCGGCGAACTCAAGGAGATGCGCCTTCGCCTCTTCGGCAAGGTCGAACAGCGCCTTGGCGCGGGAGAAACCATACTCGGCTTCCAGGTCCTCGACCCAGGCGCGCTGGCCGGTACCGAGCTGGCCGCCATTGCGCCCAGAGGCACCATCGCCGAAGCGATGCGCCTCGATCAAAGCGACATTGGTTCCCGCCTTGGCAAGGTGAGCAGCCGCCGACAGGCCGGTGAAACCGCCGCCGATGATGACGACGTCGCATGTCCGGTCGCCGTCGAGCGCCGAATATTCCGGCCGTGGGCCGGCGGTGTCCTCATACCAGGAACGGCCGGGGGAGATCGGGGATTGGTAGGGCATGATGCTCAATGGCAGTAGGGCAGTAGGGCAGTAGGGCAGTAGGGCAGTAGGGCAGTAGGGCAGTAGGGCAGTAGGGCAGTAGGGCAGTAGGGCAGTAGGGCAGTAGGGCAGTAGGTAGGACTATTCAGGTGACAATTTGCGGATCAGAAGCCGCAAGAGCGTTCCCACGCTCTCGCTACGGATCATCAAGGGTTCAACTGCCTCATGCGAGGCGATTCCGACGCGTTGCGCAATCAGCAGATGAGTCTCCAGCTCCTTGAGGGATCCCTGCGCGATCCTCAGAAATTGTCGATAGGAAGCTCGGCTCTCTCGACCATAACCCTCAGCGATGTTGGCGGGCACGGAGGTAGCTGCCCGACGCAGCTGAGTTGTCATTCCGTAGAGTTCTTCTTTCGGCCGGGCTTTTGTCGTCTCGTAGATCGATACCGCCAAGTCCATTGCCTGCTGCCAGACGATCAGATCCCTGTACGACTCGATCTTCGCCATCGTCGGTCGCCCCTACTGCCCTACTGCCTTACTGCCCTAAACGTTCAGCAACAGATATTCCCTCTCCCAAGGACTGATCACTTCCATGAACGTCTCGAATTCCGCCCGCTTGATCGCCGCATAGGTCGCGGCGAAGGACTTGCCCAGATGCGCGCAGAGTTCCTCATCGCCCTCGAACAGGTCGACGGCTTCGAGCAGGCCACGCGGCAGGTCGATCTCGTCGGCGTTGGCTGTGGTCAGGACCGGAGGCTCGGCCTTGATCTTGTTGGTGATGCCGATCAGCCCGCAAGCAAGCGATGCCGCCAGCGCCAGATAGGGGTTGGCATCTGAGGACGGGATGCGGTTTTCGACGCGCCGTGCCGCCGGATCCGAGCGCGGCACACGGAACGCCGTGGTGCGGTTGTCGTAGCCCCATTTGTTGTTGACCGGAGCCGACGCCGCCTGTGTCAGCCGGCGGTAGGAATTCACATAGGGCGCGAACATCACCAGCGCGTTCGGCACATGCTTCTGCATGCCGCCGATGAAATGGAAGAAGTCTTCGGTTTCCGAGCCGTCAGCAGCCGAAAAGATGTTCTGTCCGGTCTTCTTGTCGATGATCGATTGATGGATATGCATGGCCGAGCCAGGCTGTCCCTGGATGGGCTTGGCCATGAACGTGGCATAGATCTCATGCTTGAGCGCCGCCTCGCGAATGGTGCGCTTGAACATGAACACCTGGTCGGCCAGTTCGATCGGGTCGCCGTGGCGCAGATTGATCTCGAGCTGCCCGGCGCCCTCCTCATGGATCAGCGTATCGATCTCCAGGCCCTGGCTCTCGGAGAAATGGTAGATGTCGTCGATCAGTTCGTCGAATTCGTTGACGCCGGCGATCGAATAGCCGGCGCCGCCGCCGATCGCGCGCCCCGAGCGGCCGACAGGCGGCGTCAGCGGATAGTCCGGATCGGGATTCTTGCGCACCAGATAGAATTCGATCTCGGGCGCCACCACCGGCTTCAGGCCGAGCTTGTCATAGGCAGCCACAACGCGCTTCAACACATTGCGCGGCGTGAACTCGACTGAACGTCCGTCCTGGTGGACGAGGTCGCAGATGACCGCGGCCGTCGGGTCTTCTTCCCAGGGCACCACCGTCAGCGTCGACAGGTCCGGCATCAGTTTGAGGTCGCCGTCGTCCTCGGGATAATGGAAGCCGTTGCCATCCTCGGGGTAGCCGCCGGAAATCGTCGTCATGAAGACAGCCGACGGCAGTGCCAGCGAGGTGTTGGAGGTGAATTTCTTCGATGGCATCATCTTGCCGCGCGCAACGCCGGCCTGATCAGGTGTGATGCACTCGATGTCCTCGATGCCGCGCCATTCCAGCCAGGCGCTGACTTCCTTCCAGTTCTTGACGCCACGTTGGTTTTTCACGAAGGCAGGCGTGCGAGCCCGTCCTCCGCGGCTCGACGGACGGACTTCCTTTTTTGCAGGCGGCATCATTCACCAGATTGGGTTGCGGATTGTGGAGTATAGCCGTGCCCCACTATGGAAGGGAAGGGGAGCCGCATCGGGCGTTGGCCGACACGGTTGAAAATCACGCCAATCGGATTAGTTTCGGCCGCCCCAATCCAATCGAGACGTTGAATGCCACACGACAGCAAACTGACGACGATCGGCTTCGATGCCGACGACACGCTCTGGCAGAACGAGCAGTTCTTCCGCATGACGGAGCAGCGCTTTGCCGACATGCTTGCCGATCACGGCGAAGCCGAGCGCATCTCGGCACGATTGCTGGAGGCCGAAAGGCGCAACCTTGCCGTCTATGGCTTCGGCATAAAGGGATTTACGCTATCGATGATCGAAACGGCGATCGAGGTCACGCAAGGCCGCGTGCCGGCTTCGGTCATATCAGAGATTCTCGATGCCGGCCGCGAGATGCTGAGTCATCCGATCGAGGCCCTGCCGCATGCGCGCGAGACTGTCGAGAAGCTTGCCGGCGCATTCCGCCTTGTGCTGATCACCAAGGGCGACCTCTTCGACCAGGAGCGCAAGCTGGCTGGATCAGGCCTCGGAGATCTGTTCGACGCGGTCGAGATCGTCAGCGACAAGAGTGCCGCCACCTATGCCCGCCTGTTCAGCCGCCACGGCGATGGTCCGGCAAAAAGCATGATGGTCGGCAATTCGCTGAAGTCGGACGTGGTGCCGGCCATCGAGGCCGGCGGTTGGGGTGTCCACGTGCCGCATGAACTGACCTGGGTGCTGGAGCATGTCGAGGCTCCGGTGGCCGAACCCAGGTTCCGTCAGATATCCGATCTCGGACAACTGCCCGGACTGGTCGAAAGCATCGCCAATCCGGGCTGATCTCAAGCAATTACAGGAAAAGTGTGAAGCGGTTTTGCGTCCGGAATTGCGTCAGAACAAGATCTCAAGCAATTCCAGGAAAAGTGTGAAGCGGTTCTCTGTCCGGAATTGCGTCAGAACAAAGAGATAGAGCGGCTCTGCGTTTCCATGAAACGATGAACCGCGCTAGCGGCTGATCAGGCGATCGATCACCGGCTGCAGCCGTTCGGGTGTAATCGGCTTGGCGACCACCACGTCGATGACGCTCGACAGGCCCAGGCTCTCCGGCGTGCCATTCTTGGTCGAAAGCAGGATCACCGCCGGGAGCGATTTGCCGGAGGCCCGCCGCAACGCGTCGATGCTGGACATCAGATTGTCGCAGTCCTTGTTGTCGGCGCCGCCATCAAGGACAACCGCACCGGGAATGAGGGACCGCAAGATCTTTGCCGCCATGTCGGGAGATTCCGAGATTGGCTTGAGCCCGGATCGCTCGACGATCTTCGAAATCACCACGCGATTGATTGGCGATCTGCAGACGACGAGCACTCGCGACGGATCGCGGATCATCTCGGTGTTCGAGTCGCGGGCAACAAAATTCAGGTGTCTTGGAGTCTCGCCTTCGCGGTTCACTGGGCACACAAGTCGGCCAAGAAGCTCGCCCCTATTTCAATGCAGAGTTGAATCTCAGGAGCAATTGGCGTGAGATCGCGGCCCATGTCAAGTTGAAATAAAAGGGCCCGAAATCATCTCCGGCAGCAGTGAATTTCAAGCAACGCTACTGTACTGAACTGTCCACGGGCGCGTTTCATAAAAAGAAAATTCACCTGCGCAGAGACTGCGCAGGTGAGGGGTCGGTTGTGTAAGTTCGATCAGCCGTGGCTCTGCTGCGTGACGATCACCGGGATCAAAAGATCGCCCCAGTTGCCGTCGCCGCCGTGGTGCCGTGCCGAGCGCACGAGCTCGACCGAGACGCCTGCCTCGACCGCTTTCATCACCGACTGGTTGAGGCGGTGCAGATCGTTGGCCAGCATGCGGATCGTCGCTTGCTGGTCGACGGTCATCGTGGTGGACTGTTCTTCGGCGCGTTCCTTGACACGGCTTATCGATGCCATTGGTCTTCTCCTTGTGTTCCAAGCCCTGTTGGGCGTTTCCTCTGTGTTTTCTTTCGCTATTCGGCGGCCGGCTTGAATTGCGCGTGCTCGGTCGATTCATGCATGGCGGTGGTCGACGACTGGCCGCCGGTGATCGCCATCGACACGGCGTCGAAATAGCCGGTGCCGACCTCGCGCTGGTGCTTGGTCGCGGTGTAGCCATTGGCCTCAGCCGCGAACTCCGCCTCCTGCAACTCGGAATAGGCCGCCATCTGCCGTGCCTTGTAGCCGCGAGCCAGTTCGAACATGCCGTAGTTGAGCTGGTGGAAGCCGGCGAGCGTGATGAACTGGAACTTGTAGCCCATCGCGCCGAGCTCCTTCTGGAACCTGGCGATCGTCGCGTCGTCGAGGTTCTTTTTCCAGTTGAACGATGGCGAGCAATTGTAGGCGAGCAGCTTGTCGGGGTGATGCTTGCGCACCCCCTCGGCGAATTTCTTGGCCTGCGCCAGGTCGGGCTTCGAGGTCTCGCACCAGATCAGATCCGCGTGAGGCGCATAGGCGATGGCGCGGGCGATGCAGGGTTCGATGCCGTTCCTGACGTGATAGAAGCCTTCCACCGTGCGCCCGGCGCCGTAGTCGACGAAAGGCTGGTCGCGTTCGTCGATGTCGGACGTCAGCAGCTTGGCGGCTTCCGCATCGGTGCGCGCGACGACCAGGGTCGGCGTGCCCATCACGTCCGCCGCCAGGCGCGCGGCGTTGAGGTTGCGGATGTGCGCTGCAGTCGGGATCAGCACCTTGCCGCCGAGATGGCCGCACTTCTTTTCCGAAGCCAGCTGGTCCTCATAGTGAACGCCGGCCGCGCCCGCCTCGATGAAGGCCTTCATGATTTCGAAGGCGTTGAGCGGCCCGCCGAAACCGGCTTCCGCATCGGCGACGATCGGCGCGAACCAGGTTTCGACCGAAAGCCCGTTGCCTTCGGAGGTCTCGATCTGGTCGGCGCGCTGCAGCGTGCGGTTGATGCGCTTGACCAGTTCGGGCGCCGCATTGGCCGGATAAAGCGACTGGTCCGGATACATCGCGCCAGCCGTGTTGGCGTCAGCGGCAACCTGCCAGCCCGACAGGTAGATCGCCTTCAGCCCGGCGCGCACCTGCTGCATCGCCTGGTTGCCGGACATGGCGCCGAGCGCGTTGACGAAGTCCTCCTCGTGGATGAGCTTCCACAACCGGTTGGCGCCCATTTCGGCGAGGCTCTGGCGGATCTGCACCGAACCGCGCAGCCGCTTCACATCCTCCGGAGAATAGGGCCGTTCGATGCCGTCGAAGCGGCCTTCCGGCGCCGATGGGACGAGGTTGTAAAAATTAGTCATGGGTCACTCCGAAGGATTGCTGCACCGTGTCCGGGCACCAATCATCTGCGCGCCGGAATATGACTGAATTTACATTGCGGTGCAAAATGGGCCAGAAAAATCAAGAAAATCGACCGAACATAAGGGAAAACCTGTGTTGTGTTTGACAGGGGGCCGTTGTAAATCTGTTATGATTGTAAAAGGCAACGCAACGAGGTTGCCCGCGAAAGTTATGTAAACTCTTGTCAAGGACAGTCGATGGCTGAGCAGAAAATCTTCGCCGGGCCGCGCATCCGCCGCATCCGCAACGCCAAGGGCCTGACCCAGACGGCGATGGCCGAGGGGCTCGGTATCTCGCCCTCCTATCTCAACCTGATCGAGCGCAACCAGCGGCCGCTGACGGTGCAGCTGATCCTCAAGCTGGCGTCCGTCTACAAGGTCGATCCGCACGAACTGCAGGGCGAGGCACGAGGGTCCGTCGCTGCCTTGAAGGAAGTGTTCACCGATCCACTGCTGGTCGGCGAGTTGCCGGGAGATCAGGAATTGATCGACCTTGCCGAGGCGGCGCCCAACGCGTCCGCGGCGGTGATAAAACTGTTCCGCGCCTATCGCGAGCAGGCCGAGCGCCTGTCCGACCTCAACGAGCTCCTGGCGCGCGAAGGTCGGGCGACGGCACTTTCCGGCGCCCGCCTGCCGATCGACGAGGTGCACGAGATCTTCGAGCGCCGGCCCAACCATTTTGCGGCACTCGAGGAAGAGGCCGCGGCGTTCACCTCGGTGCTCGATCCCGGCGACGATCTGTTCGGCGCGTTGAAGGCCTGGCTGAAGCGCGAATACGGCATCGTGGTCAAGGTGCTGCCGGTCGCCACCATGCCGAACTGGCGCCGCCGCTATGATCGCCATTCGCAGCGCCTGTTCCTGTCCGAACGGCTGTCACCGTTCGACCAGCTGCGCGAAGTGGCGATGGAGGCTTGCCTGATCCGCATGACGGTCGCGGTTGCCGGCGAGATCCAGGCACTCAAATTGACCACGGACGAGGCCCGCCGTCTCGCCCGCTTTGAGCTCGGCCGCTATGCCGCGCATGCGCTGATGATGCCCTACCAGGCCTTTCACGCGGCTGCCATGCGCGCCCGCTATGATATCGACGTTCTGCGTTCGCGCTTCGGCGTCTCTTTCGAACAGGCGGCGAACCGGCTGACCATGCTGCAGCGGCAGGGCGCACTGGGCGTGCCGTTCTTCATGCTGGAGGTCGACAATGCCGGCAACCGCTTCCGCAAGGCCGGCAGCCAGGGCTTTCCGCAAAGCCGCTTCGGCGGCGGCTGTCCCAAGCTGCCCGTGCATGTCGCTTTCACCCAGCCCGGGCAGATCTTCGTCGAGGCGGTGGAAATGCCCGACGGCGCCGAGTTCCTGTGCATCGCCCGCACGCTGGAAGGACCGCAAGGCGCCTTCTCGGAGCGTCCGCGCCGCACGGCGCTGCTGCTTGGGTGCGACATCGGCTTTCGCGAAGACATCGTCTATGGCGCGGCACTTCCCGGTGCGGCAACAACCACCAAGGCGGGCACCGTTACGGCAACGCCGGTCGGACCCGCCTGCCGGCTTTGCGAACGCGTCGGCTGTCTGGCGCGCGCCGAACCGCCGGTGACGCGTCCGCTCGGCCTCGACGAGATGGTGACGGGCTTGAGTGCCTTCGACTTCCAGTGACGCCATGCCCCAGTGACGCCATGCCCCAGTGACGCCGGGCTGGGTGCCACAATTGTCGTCGGTCTCTGGCGCACCCCCGGGCCCCACCTTTGCGTTACGCGAACGGAGTATCTTTTTGTCGTCCCTTGCGCATCGTCCCGTCCACAAAAGCCCGACAGTCGCGCCCATGACCGACACAGCATCATCGCCGAGCGTTGTTTTATCGACCATCTCGCCGCGTCAGGAACGCGTCGGCATGCTCTTGGTGTTCCTTTCGGCGCTGATGTGGAGTTTCGGCGGCACCATTGCCCGCTTCATCGCCGTCGGTGACAGCTGGACGGTTATTTTCTGGCGCTCCGTCTGGGCAGCGGCCTTCCTGATCTGCTTCATGGCCTGGCGCGACGGCTGGCGCGGCATGCTGAAACTGTTCCGCGACATGGGTCTGCCGGGCCTGGCCGTCGGGGTCTGCTTCGCCACCGCATCGACCGCATTCGTCGTCGCGCTTGCCTACACCACCGTCGCCAACATCCTGCTGATGCAGGCCGGCGTGCCGCTTCTGGCGGCGCTGTTTGCCTGGACGTTGTTTCGCGAGAGGGTGACTGTCGCGACCTGGCTGGCGATTGCCGCCGTCATCACCGGTGTCGCCATCATGGTGTCGGAATCGCTTGATGGCGCTGTCTCACCGATAGGCGACGGGCTGGCGCTCTTGATTGCGGTCATGTTCTCGATCGCCACTGTCATCACCCGGCGGTTTTCCGGCGTGCGCATGACGCCGGCAACCTGGCTCGGCACCATGCTTGCGGCGGGCTTTGCTGCTTCGCAGGCTTCGACATTCGCCGTGTCGGCCAGTGACATGGGCTTTCTCTTTGCCTTCGGCGTGGTCAATCTCGGCCTTGGCCTTGCCTTCTTCGCCACCGGCGCGCGGCTGATCCCGGCGGCAGTCGCCGCACTGCTCGGCACGTTCGAGCCGATCCTCGGCCCGATATGGGTTTGGCTTGTCCATTCCGAAGTGCCGTCGGGGCGTACCATCATCGGTGGTGCGGTGGTGGTGACGGCGCTGCTCGTCCATATCGGGCTCGAATTCAAGCGCCAGACACGGCCCGAGCGCGCAGGGGTTACCGGGGTGCCATCGCCTAATTGATGCGGCGTGCAGCTTTGCCATTGACAAATTCGCTGCCGCGCGGGCAGGCTGAGACTACGGCAACAACAAGACAGGCGTATCTTGCCAAGTCTCCCTGCCGGTCAGATCGAGACCGGACCACATCGTCGTATCTCTGCCCCCGCCACGGCGAAAGCCTCTGATGGCACCCGCACGCCTCCCAGGCCGCGACAGGGACACAAAGCCACCACCCGCCGCCTATCGGACCGCCTGCATGGTGTCGGCAGTTCGTGCTTGTTGCTTGCTGGAAAGCTCAATAGTCTGAAACAAATGCCCGGCCGCGTGGGGTCCGCGACGAGCCGGCGAAGGAACACTCATCAAAGGAGAATAGCATGATCCGCAAAGCGCTCTGGCTTTCGGCGACCTCGGTATTTCTGACGCTTTTCACCGCCGGCGGCCATGCCGAAGACCGCGTCGTCAACGTCTTTAACTGGTCGGATTATATCGACAGTTCGATCATCGATGATTTCACCAAGCAAACCGGCATCAAGGTCGTCTACGACACCTACGATTCCAATGAAATTCTCGAAACCAAGCTGCTCGCCGGTGGCAGCGGTTATGATGTCGTGGTGCCGACGGCCAGTCCGTTCCTAGCCCGTCAGATTCAAGCCGGGGTCTATCAGAAGCTGGACAAATCGAAGCTGCCCAACCTTCCCAATATGTGGAACATAGTGATGGAGCGGGTCGCGAAGTTCGATCCCGGTAACGAATACTCGGTCAACTACATGTGGGGAACCACCGGCATCGGCTACAACACCGCCAAGGTCAAGGAAGCGCTAGGCGTCGACAAGATCGACAGCTGGGATTCACTTCTGAAGCCGGAAAACATCGCCAAGCTCGCCAATTGTGGTGTCTACTTCCTGGATTCACCTACCGACATTTTTCCGACGGTGCTGAATTATCTTGGGCTCAAGCCTGACTCGACCTCGCCGGACGACCTTAACAAGGCCACTGATCTCATGTTGAGCATTCGGCCTTCGATCCGCAAATTCCATTCGTCGGAATATATAAACGCACTCGCCAATGGTGACATCTGCGTGGCCGTCGGATTTTCGGGCGACGTCTTCCAGGCCCGTGACCGGGCCGCGGAAGCGAAGAAGGGGGTCGATATCGCCTACGCAATTCCGAAAGAAGGCGCGGAAATGTGGTTTGACGAAATGGCGATCCCGGCTGATGCGCCGCATGCCGCCGAGGCGCATGAATTTATCAACTACATGATGAAACCTGAAGTCATCGCCAAATCCACCAACTTTGTCTTCTACGCCAATGGCAACAAGGCGTCTCAGCCGTTGATCAACAAGGAAATCCTTGACGATCCGACCGTTTATCCGGACGAAGCGATGCTGGGTAAACTCTTTACCGTGGGCCCATACGACCCCAAGACGCAACGTCTCGTCACCAGGGCGTGGACCAAGGTCGTCACGGGACAATAGCAATCGGACGCGACCCCGGCGATAGCTTGCCGCCGGGGTCGCGCTCTTTGAGCAAGATCAGGGGACGGAGTGGGACATGAAATCGCTTGGCAGCATCCGCAGGGATTTCGCGCCATGGAACGACCCGAACGCCAAGCCCTATATTCAGTTCGACAACGTCACCAAGAAATTCGGTGACTTCACCGCCGTCAACAATTTGTCGCTGGCCATCTTCGAGCGCGAGTTCTTCGCGCTGCTTGGCGCCTCAGGCTGCGGGAAGTCGACCCTGCTCAGGATGTTGGCCGGCTTCGAGGAGCCGACAGCCGGCCGTATCCTGCTTGACGGCCAGGATCTACGCGGCATTCCGCCCTACCGGCGGCCGGTCAACATGATGTTCCAGTCTTATGCCCTGTTCCCGCATATGACGGTCGAGAAGAACATCGCCTTCGGCCTCAAGCAGGAAGGCATGCCGGGCCCCGACATCGAAAAGCGCGTCGCCGAGATGCTGAAGCTGGTCAAGCTCGAACAGTTCGCCAAGCGCAAGCCACATCAGCTTTCAGGTGGCCAGCGCCAGCGTGTCGCGCTGGCCCGCTCGGTCGCCAAGCGGCCAAAAGTGTTGCTGCTCGACGAACCGCTTGGCGCTCTTGATAAGAAGCTTCGTGAGGAGACCCAGTTCGAGCTGATGGATTTGCAGCAGGAGCTCGGACTGACCTTCGTCGTCGTCACCCATGACCAGGAGGAGGCGATGACCATGGCCGATCGCATCGCCATCATGGACAAGGGCGAGGTCGTGCAGGTTGCGACGCCCGAGGAGGTCTATGAAGCCCCGGCGTCGCGCTTCGTCGCGCATTTCGTCGGCAACGTGAACATGTTCGAGGGCAAGGTTGCTGAACAGTCGGCGAACACGACCCGCATCACCGGGCCGAGTGGAGCCCAGATCGTCGTCGAGAATGGCGGTCACGCAGCCGCCAATGCCGATATCGTGTTTGCGATCAGGCCGGAGAAGATCAAGGTTTCATCGAAGAAGCCGGCCGACGCCGTCAATGCACTCGAAGGCGAAGTCTACGATATCGCCTATCTCGGCGACATGACGGTCTATCACGTCAGATTGGACGATGGGCAGATCGTGCGGGCAAGCGCCTTGAACGCGGTGCGTGTGACCGAGGATCCGCTGACCTGGAACGACCGTGCCTGGGTTTCCTTCCGGCCTGATGCCGGTGTCGTGCTGACGCGGTAGGGGGCAGCCATGTCGAACGCCGTCATCACCGATGCCGCCGGCCCGTCTGCCGCAGCGGCCAAACCATTCCTTGCGCGGCTGGGCGCCGGTTTCGTCAGCCGCCTGGTCATCATCATCCCCTATGTCTGGCTGCTTTTTTTCTTCCTCGTCCCCTTCATCATCGTCTTCAAGATTTCGCTGTCACAGACGGCGACCGCCATGCCGCCCTATACGCCGGTGCTCGACTTCAAAGACGGCGTCTCAGGGTTCTTCTCCGGCTTCAGGGAGCTCAATTTCGACAACTATGTCTGGCTGACGCAGGACGCGCTGTATTTCAACGCCTATGTCACCAGCGTCATCATCGCCGCCATCTCGACCATGCTGACCTTGCTGGTCGGCTATCCAATTGCCTATGGCATGGCTCGTGCGCCGGCAACGATCAGGCCGACGCTGCTGATGCTGGTCATCCTGCCATTCTGGACCTCGTTCCTGATCCGCGTCTATGCTTGGATCGGTATCCTCAAGCCCGAAGGCTTGCTCAACCAGTTGCTGCTGTCGCTGCACATCATCAACCAGCCGCTGATCATCCTCAACACCTACACGGCCATCTTCATCGGCATCGTCTATTCCTATCTGCCGTTCATGGTGCTGCCGCTCTATTCGTCGCTGGAAAAGATGGATTATTCGCTGATCGAGGCCGCCAAGGATCTTGGCTGCCCGCCGACCAGCGCGTTCTGGAAGATCACCTTTCCGCTGTCGCTGCCCGGGGTCATTGCCGGCTGCCTGCTGGTGTTCATCCCTGCCGTCGGCGAGTTCGTCATCCCCGATCTGCTCGGCGGTTCGCAGACGCTGATGATCGGAAAGACGTTGTGGAACGAGTTCTTCGCCAACCGTGACTGGCCGGTGTCCTCGGCTGTTGCCGTTGTCCTGCTGCTGCTGCTGACCGTCCCGATCATGTTGTTCCAGAGGGCTCAGGCCCGCGCTCAGGAGCAGGACAAATGAACACGAGCTGGAGCCGCTTCAACATCACATCGATCACGCTCGGCTTTGCCTTTCTCTACCTGCCGATCGTGCTGCTCATCGTCTTCTCCTTCAACGAGTCCAAGCTGGTCACGGTCTGGGGCGGCTTCTCTACCAAATGGTACGTGTCACTGTTCCAAAACCAGGGCCTCATGGATGCCGCGTGGGTGACTATCCGCGTCGGCCTCGTCTCGGCTACCGTGGCGACTGTTCTTGGCACGATGGGCGCCTTGGCGCTGACCCGCTACACCCGTTTCCGAGGCAGGGTTCTGTTCTCCGGCATGATCTTCGCGCCGTTGGTGATGCCGGACGTCATCACGGGTCTGTCGCTGCTCTTGCTGTTTGTCGCCGTCGGCATGGACCGGGGCCTGACGACGGTGATCCTGGCGCATATCACCTTCACCATGTGCTTTGTCGCGGTCGTCGTGCAGTCGCGCCTGGTCACTTTCGATCGCTCGCTGGAAGAAGCGGCGATGGATCTGGGCGCGTCGCCGGTGAAGACATTCTTCCAGATCACCTTGCCTGTCATCCTGCCGGCCATCGTCTCGGGGTGGATGCTTGCCTTCACCCTGTCGCTCGACGATTTGGTTGTCGCCAGTTTTGCCTCCGGCCCCGGTGCCACGACGCTGCCGATGAAAATTTACAGCCAGGTCCGCCTTGGCGTGACGCCGGAGATCAACGCGGCCTGCACCCTTCTGATCGCGATCGTCACGGTCGGCGTCATCATCGCTTCGGTCGCCAACAAGCGGCGTGAGGTGCAGCGCCAACTCGACGAACGGGCCGCACAACGCGGCTGAAGCAATTCCAGGAAAAGTGTGAAGCGGTTTTCCCGGGAAAAGCGCATAGCGCTTTCCCTAGGGAATTGCGTCAAGACAAAGAGGCTCTGAGGCCTATTCCCCCGAAACGCCACGGCTGATCGGGGAAATGAACGGTGTGCTCCACGTCCCGCCGACGAAGAACGATGACTGGTTGGGGCCTACCTGGCCATTGGTCTGCGTTGCCGCCTGGTCCGCCTGAATGACTCCGCCGGACAAGGCCAGTCCTCGTCCGGCGTAGGACGCGATCCCGGACAGCCAGAGCTTGTACTTCGCCGAATTGGCTTCGGCCTTGTCTATCCGCGCCACGCCCTTCGAAATGCTGGCCTTGATCTCGGCACCGTCGATCGGCAGCGTTCCGTCGGAAACGTCATCGAGCGCGAAGAAGCCGCCTTGTTCGGTATGCTTGAGGAAGGCTGGCAGGTTGAGCTTGCTCAACGCACCCGGTCCGAAGGTCGCAGAGACCGACCCGTCGGCATTGTCGAAGATGGAATCCCAGGTTCTGCCCGGTCCCTTGAGGATCACCGAGATGGTCCCCGTGCCGACCGGCACCAGCCGCGTCATCCCGGCCGCCGTGGCGAAAGCACCGCTGTCGATGTCGGACGCCAGCAGCCGGATCTCGACCTGCGAGCCTTCCGGCTTGCGGTCGAAGCGAAGGCTGCTCTGGATGTTGCCGCCAAAGGCCGAGGCATCGGAGATATCGAAGACGGAAAGACCATCCTTGACCTGGGCGGTGGCGGCGACGTCGGCCAACTGGATAGGCCCTGCCGTGGCGTGCGCTGCCGACAGCCTGAGATCGAGGTTGATCCTGTCGGCAAAGCTTGTGTCGATGTCGCCGGGTCCCGCGTCTCCGGTCGGCGCCAGCGGCGTGAAGGCCGACAGAAACGATCTGAGGTCGAGTGTGTCGAAGGCGAGCGTGCCGGAGATCACCGGCTGCGCCTCGCCAAGCGAGAGGTCCAGCGCGCCCATTCCCGGATTGTTGTCCAGCGCGATCGCGGTGTTGTCGAACTTGACGCGCCCTGCCGTCGCCGTGATCTTGCTCGAAATGCTGACCGAGCCGATCGCAGCACCTGGAGCGATACCGGCCTGCGACCATTCCAGGACACGCCGCAGCGAAGGTGCCGAGAATTTCGCTTGGCCGTCGAAATAAGCGTTTTCGGACATGCTGGCCGTGCCGTCGAACGAGAAGGTGGCGGGCGCCGCCTTGAAGGACAGCGTGATCGGCGCCGTACCGCCGGCAAACAGCACAAGCGGTTTCGGCGAGGCGACGTCGAGGGCGACGCTTTCGCCGCGCCAGATCCCTGTTGCCGACAGCGTCGCATTGCTGTTCATCGCGGCCCAATTCGCCTGGCCGGACAAGCTGCTCAGGATCTCGACGTCCTTGCCGGCGATGGACGCCACCATGCGGCCGTCGCGAAACTCCACCGTGCCGAAGGTGTCGGCCGGCAGCTTGTCGAGGTCGGGCTTGGCGGGGTCGGCATTGACCACGCCCCTCGCCGTGTCGATGGAACGCGTGATGCGCCCGCCGGTCGGGACGGCGGGCAGGAAAAAGCCGGCCGGCGTTCGCTGAACCCGGATCGTCGGCCGCACCAGCCGCGCCGTCGAAAACTCTACGTCGCCGCGCAAGGCCGCCATGGCGGAAAGGTCAATCTCGACCCGTTCGGCCTCGACTACCGGCGGCGCCTCGGTGTCGGTCCATTGCGAAAGCGTCACATCGGTTAGGATCGCGCGGAATTTCGGCCAGACCTCGATGCGGGGCGAGCCGTCGATGGCGACCCGAAAGCCGCTCCACGCGCTCATTTCCCAGGCGATGCGGTCGCGCACGATGCGGGTGGAGGCGATCAGCGGCAGGGCGGCAACGACCAGCGCGATGACGATCACGGCAGCGCCGATCGCCCATATCCCGCGCCGGATCAAAGATGATGGCATATCGCTCCGTATGCTTCCATTCCGACAAAAATCGCCCGACGGGTGTAACTCCCAGTCGTCACTACGACTTAGGGCTGAGGCATTTCAAGTCTTTATGGCCCGGCGATGGCATTTGCGCACATCTGGTCGCACCGACCGAACAAAATCTTGCTCTGCTGCGCTGCGATATGCATAAGCGGTGGCGACCGTGGAGGAACGATCATGGCTGCCGAAGTACCGCTCTGGACCCCGACGCAAGACCAGATTGACGCCGTGCCGTTGACCGCTTTCATGAAGGCCGCGGCAGTGAAAGCCGGCGAAGCGTTTTCTTCGTATTCGGAGCTTCACCGCTGGTCCGTCGAGGACCGCGAGGGGTTCTGGAGCCTGGTCTGGGATTTCTCCGGCATCGTCGGCGACAAGGGGACCGATGGGGGCGAGCCCGTGCTTGTCGATGGCGACAGGATGCCCGGCGCATCGTTCTTTCCCGAAGCGACGCTGAACTTCGCCGAGAATCTCCTGAAGAAGACCGGCTCGGGCGAGGCAATCGTCTTTCGCGGCGAGGACAAGGTCGAGCGCCGGCTGTCCTGGAACGAGTTGCATGCGCTGACCTCGCGCCTGCAGCAGCTTTTCCTGTCGCTCAAGGTGAAGAAGGGCGACCGCATCGCTGCGATGATGCCCAACATGCCGGAGACCGTTGCCGCCATGCTGGCTGCCGCCTCGATAGGTGCCGTCTGGTCGTCCTGCTCTCCCGATTTCGGCGAGCAGGGCGTGCTCGACCGCTTCGGCCAGATCGAGCCGGTCGTCTTCATCGCGCCCGATGGCTACTGGTACAATGGCAAGGCGATCGAGGTCGCCGACAAGATAGCGGCGGTTGCGGCCAAGCTCGGCACGGTCCGCAAGGTTCTGGTCGTCGACTATCTCGGCACCTCGGGCGATGTCGCTGATATCATCGACAAGGCGGTGGCGCTGGAAGAGGCGCTTTCGCCCTTCGCCGTCAAGCCCGTCACCTTCGAGCGGCTGCCGTTCGCGCATCCGCTCTACATCCTGTTCTCGTCGGGAACGACCGGCATCCCCAAATGCATCGTCCATTCGGCCGGCGGCACGCTGATCCAGCATGTCAAGGAACATCGGCTGCATGCCGGTCTCACCGACGGCGACCGCTTCTTCTACTTCACCACCTGCGGCTGGATGATGTGGAACTGGCTGGTTTCGGGGCTCGCTTCAGGCGCGACGCTGCTGCTCTATGACGGCTCGCCCTTTTACCCCGACGGCAATGTGCTGTTCGACTTCGCCGATGCCGAGAAGATGACCTTCTTCGGCACCTCGGCCAAGTTCATCGATTCCGTGCGCAAGGCCGGTCTCAAGCCGATCCGCACGCATGATCTGTCGAGCGTGAGGGCGATTTCTTCCACCGGGTCGCCGCTGTCGCCGGAGGATTTCCGCTTCGTCTATGACGGCATCAAGAAGGATGTGCACCTGGCCTCGGTCTCCGGCGGCACCGACATCGTCTCCTGCTTCGTGCTCGGCGTGCCGACGCAGCCGGTGTGGACCGGCGAAATCCAGGGGCCTGGCCTCGGCCTTGCCGTCGACGTCTGGGACGACGATGGCAGTCCGATCCGCAAGGAGAAGGGCGAGTTGGTCTGCACCAAGGCGTTTCCGTCGATGCCGATCGGCTTCTGGAACGATCCCGAGGGCAAGAAATACCAGGCGGCCTATTTCGAGCGTTTCGACAATATCTGGTGTCACGGCGATTTCGCCGAATGGACCGCGCATGGCGGCATGATCATCCATGGCCGTTCCGACGCGACGCTCAACCCGGGCGGCGTGCGCATCGGCACGGCGGAGATCTACAACCAGGTCGAACAGATGCCCGAGATTCTGGAAGCACTGTGCATCGGCCAGGATTTCGACAATGACGTGCGCGTCGTGCTGTTCGTTCGGCTAGCTACGGGCGTCAAACTGGATGACGATCTGGAAAAACGCATCCGCTCCAAGATCCGCAGCGGGGCGAGCCCGCGTCACGTGCCTGCCAAGATCGTCGCCGTCACCGACATCCCGCGCACCAAGTCCGGCAAGATCACCGAGCTTGCGGTGCGCGACGTGGTGCACGGCCGCGCCATCAAGAACAAGGAAGCGCTCGCCAACCCCGAGGCGCTGGAGCTGTTCAAGAACCTGCCGCAGCTGGCCGAGTGACCGGGCAGGCATGGTTAACCAAATATGTCGCGAGAATTTACCTAGATTTCACGAGTGGTACACATTCGTAAATTTTTTGGCAGCCCGGTAAGGAGTTGTTAAGGCCCGGCGTCGATAGTCGCACGTAACTTGAGGGAGAAATCCCGTTCCTCAGCCCCCGAGGATCTGAATTCGCTCAAGCCCCGTTGTGACAGCAATCCCATCTCTTAAGGCGTCCTCTTGGGCGCCTTTTCTTTGTGCTCCAACCACATCGAACAGGACGGAACACGTGCAACACCAAGTAGCTTGTCCGGCGATAAAGGGCTGGATGATCCTTCATTGGAAATCAGTCAGGTGACTGGCGATAGGTCATCGAAGGCCCCGCAAGGGCCTTGTGAATCAAGTCAGACCTCCCTTGGAAATTCTTTATGATTCCAGGGCTGGTTTCCAGGCCAAGGTTTGACTATGCCGCAATTGCTTGAGTGTTGCCCGCAATCACCTCCAATTTTCTGTCTCTGGACGACAAATGGCATTGCGTGTCAAAAAGAAATTCTACTCATTTCGGTGTGGAGAAAATCTTGGGTCTTCGGGAAGACAAGAAGGATCGCACGCGGACTCAGTTGCTTGAGGCTGGGCTGGACTTGATCCACAAGCGCGGGTTTGAGGCGACTACTGTTGCCGATATCGCTGCCGCTGTCGGCGTTTCGCCTCGTACCCTGTTGCGCTATTTCCCGACCAAGGAAGATGTGATCGTCAGCTGGGTGCAGGACGGTATGACGATCATCCGGGAGGAACTCGAGGAGCGGCTCAAGTCGGAGCCGCCGGTTGTCGCGCTTCTCGCCTCAGCGCGGGCGATGCTCGCGGTTTTCGAGGAGAAATCTCGTTTCTTCCTCGCCATCGAGACTGCGATCCGTTCCAACAGGAGCATTTCCGCGCGCAAGGAACAGATGATCGCTGAGCTGATCGACGAAGTCGCTCGAATTCTGGCCTCACCGGACAGACCGTGTCGGCTCCCCGGTGTTGTCGCCTATACGGTATCAGGAACCGTTTTCGCGCTCATTCGGGCGACAATCAGCAGCTGGGTAGAAGGACGAGAGGGAATGTCACTCCCCGATATCTTCGACCAGGCCGCCACCGTCGTGCATTTCGAGACAAATGGCACTGAATGACATTTGTCGTTGACAGACATAATATTCCATGCGATCCAGCGCCCGCTGCTAGGCAGCTTGCGAAAAGGCGCTGCCCATGAGGGGCACGCTCGTTGGAGATATGGATGTCCACATACGAAAAGATTGCGCTCGTAACGGGCGCGACCCGCGGTCTTGGCTTTGAAACGGTTCGCCAACTTGCGCGAAACGGAGTGTTTGTCCTGCTGGGCGCACGCGATCTTGCAACTGGCCAGGAGAGGGCTGAAGCACTACGCGCGGAAGGGTTGGCGGTCGAGGCAATCGAGATCGACCTCAATCGACCGGAAACCATCGACGCAGCCGCATCAACAATCGATGAACAATTCGGCAGGCTCGACATCCTGATCAACAACGCCGGAATTCTGCTGCTCGACACCGACGATTTTCCAAGCGTGGCCCCAACGCAGACCCTGCGTGAAACGTATGAGGTCAATTTCATCGGCACCGTGCTCGTGACGCAGAAACTGTTGCCGCTCATCCGCAAGGCGGCCAGCGGCCGCATCGTCAACCTGTCGAGCAGCGTCGGGTCTCTTTGGTGGAATGGCGATCCCGCCAATCCATCGCCCGATATCAAATGGCTTGGCTATGCTGCCTCCAAGGCGGCGCTCAACATGCTGACCGTACAGTTGGCCTTCGAACTGCGCGATACACCGATCAAGGTGAACTCGGTCTGCCCCGGCTACGTCATGACGGATTTAAATAGAGGTGGCGGCTACGTCACGATCGAGGACGGCGTTCGGGCATCTGTCAAATACGCCTTGCTGGATGATGCTGGACCGACTGGCCAATTCTTCAACACTAACGGACTGATCAACTGGTGACGGCCAGAGGTTCCGGATTTTGACTCTCATCCCAACTCAAGGAGTATGAACGGTGAAACCGTCCATCAGCGACATCATTGAGGTCAATCAAATTCTGTCGCTCTGGGGACACCTTGTCGACAAGCGCGCGTGGGACCGGTTCGGCGAAGTCTTCACCGAGGATGCCCACTTTGACTCGAGCGTTTTCGGATTTGCTCCCGTCACCGGAATTGAAGCGATCCGCCATATGGCAAGCCAGGACGGCCACGCCAAGGCCCATCACACGACAAACGTATATGTTCAGGAGGGCCCAAACGACGAGATCGACGCGATGTCGAAAGGCCTTGGCTTGCTGTTGGACGGCTCGGTAGCGAGCGTTACCTACACGGATCGGCTCCAGCGGACGCCGGATGGCTGGCGTTTGGCGAGTCGCGTACTCGCTCTTCAACCCGCGTCGCCTTGAAAAGCGCGGCATGTCTGCGGTCAGCCTGTTGATGACCAAAATCCTGCGGAGAATGGCCGTCCATGCCTGAAATTCGTTGGGGAAACAGAGCCGCTTGGCTGCTTGCGGCGTTCTTCCTGGTTGGAGCCTACGGGAACACCTTCGTCACTGCCGAGATTGCCGCGGACTACGCCCGGTGGGTTATCCGCAAAGCTTCCACTATCTAACGGCAATCTTCGAATTCACGACTGCTGTCATGCTGATCTTCAGGCCTCTCCGCCTCTACGGATCGCTGCTCGGGAGTGCCGTCATGCTGGCCGC
The DNA here is from genome assembly GCF_042431665.1 of Mesorhizobium kowhaii. Classification (NCBI taxonomy): domain Bacteria; kingdom Pseudomonadati; phylum Pseudomonadota; class Alphaproteobacteria; order Hyphomicrobiales; family Phyllobacteriaceae; genus Mesorhizobium; species Mesorhizobium kowhaii. The sequence continues at coordinate 975,023 of NZ_JBHLYT010000053.1, read as the reverse complement.
TGCGGGGACGGTGATACTCCATGGCGAGTACGCTCATGCAATGCCGCCCTTTATGGTTCTGGCCGTTTGCCTGCTTGTTGCCATTCTGACCGTCAGGTCGAGACGATCACGGCATCGAGCCTGAATCGGCTACTGTGCCTATGATCTGGAACCGCAAAGTCTGGTTATGGCGCCAGGCAACCGATCCGAGCAGATACGCTATATCCGAAGGACGCCGAAACGGCTGCGAGTTGCCACGTCAAGCCGCTCAGCCGGAGGCGACCTTTGCGCTCCTCGACCATATTCATGGGTCCACGGCCTATTCCGCGAGCACGCGGGTCGACGGAAACGCGACCTCGACCAGGGTGCCTTCACCCGGTGTCGAGTTGATGGTGAACCGGGCGCGGTTGGCTTCCACCATCGCCTTGGTCAAAGGCAATCCAAGCCCCGTGCCGTCGCCGCGCCCGCGCTTCAGCGCGTTGATCTGCTTGAACGGCTTCAGTGCCTGCTCGATCTCGGCCTGGCTCATGCCGATGCCGGTGTCGCGCACCCGCATGACGACGTCGCCCGATGTCTCATAGGCGGTCGAGACGATCACCTGGCCGCCGGCCTGCGTGTAACGAATGGCGTTCGACAGGATGTTGAGTGCGATCTGGCGCACGCTGCGCAGGTCGGCCACCACTTCCGGCAGCCGCGAAGCGAAGCTGGAGCGGATGATGACGCGCTCGCGGTTGGCCTGCGGCTGCATCATCGCCACGGTCTCGGCCAGCGTGTCGTTGAGCGACACCGCCTCGTAGGCCATCTCCTGCTGGCCAGCCTCGATTTTCGAAATGTCGAGCAGGTCGTTGACGAGGTCGAGCACATGGTTGCCAGAGCGGTTGATGTCGCGCAGATAGTCGCGGTAGCGGTCATTGGCGACCGGACCGAATTTCTCGTCGACCATCAATTCGGAAAAGCCGATGATGGCATTGAGCGGGGTGCGGATCTCGTGGCTGATGCGCGCGAGGAAATCGGTCTTTTGCGAGGACGCGCGCTCGGCCACCGCGCGTGCTTGCGTCAGGTCCTCTTCGGCCCGTTTCCATTGTGTGATGTCGCGCACGACGGCACAGAAGCCGCTGTCGTTGGGCAGCCGGCCGATGGTCATGAACAACGGGATGAAGCGCCCCTGCGCCTCGCGCCCGATCACCTCGCGGCCGTCATTCATCACGCTCGCCACACCGGGCTCGGACAGTCCGTTGAGATAGTCGCGCGCCGCGCGCTGGCTTTCGATCGCGAACAGCGAAGCGAACGGCTTGCCGGTCACTTCGTCGCTGTCGAAGCCGAACAGCGCCTCGGCCGGCCGGCTGATCGAGCGGATGCTGCCGTCACGGCCGATCAGCACGACGCCGTCGGTGGCGGTGTCGATGATGGTGCGCATCTCGGCGATGCGTGCCTTCAGCTCGGGAATGTCGGGCTGCGTCTGCTCGTCGCCAACCACATGCAGGGTCGCCGGCGCGTCATCCTCGCCGGAGCGGCGCACGACCAGCATCAATGCCTTGCCGTCACGCCAGGGGACAGAGCGCAAAATAGCCTCGATCGGGAATTCCTGCCTATCACGCGTCTTCAGTCGCAACGCGCGATCGGTGCCGTCGGAGGTGCCATCGTCGGCGTAGGGGTCGCCAAACAGCGCGCCGAGGCCGCCGGCATCCGCCAGGTCGTCGAGCGCCTCATAGCCGGTCAGGTTGAGGAATTCCTCGTTCGCATAGTGCAACTGGTCGCCGGAATGGATGAGCAGCGGCACCGGCAGCTTGCTCAGAAGCGAGGTATCGGGAGCCTTGTGCTCATCTCCGGCCGAAAAGGCCGATGGCACGAACCCTTCGACCTTGAGCGGCGGCACTTTAAGGCGTGGGCGCTCGACGCGTGCCTCGGCGGAGGCAACCGCCGGTTCGTCAGGGGCCGCGGCTTCCTCGTCGGGCTGCACCCAATCTTCACTGTCCTCGGCGTCGCGAAAATCTGCCGATGTCATGCTGTCGTCATCGACGGAGTCATGTGTCGCGTCAGTGGCTTCAGGCTCTTCGCCGGTGGCGATGGGCTCGGTCACTTCTGGTTTCGCCGTCACCGGTTCGGAAACCGAGGCCCGGTCACTGTTGTCCGCGACAGGACCGCGTTCGTCATCACGGTCGGCATAGCCGAGCAACGAGCCCGGCAGAGTGTCGGAGGGTTCCTCATGACCTGCTTCGTCCGGGTGACCGCCGTCAAGCCGCGCCAGGTCCGCTTCGTCCTCGGCATCGACATCGGTCTCGGAGGCGGCATCGAGTGTTGACTGAATCTCGCCGACTGCCGGAGCTTCCGTCTCCGCCGTCGGCACGTCCGCCACAGCTTCGGCAGGTGTCTCGGTCGCCTGTTCCCTGGGATTGTCGAGGCTGGGCTTCTCGGCCTCTGGCGGCTCGGCGGGCGAACTGTCCTTCTTCAGCCGCTCGCCGATCTCGCGGAACGCGCTGCGCTCCAGCGTCGACAGGCCCTTGTCGTTGGCTGGCTGGCGATGTTCGGCCAGCCGGATCACCTTGTCAGCAAAGCGCCGCTCCGGTTTCGGCACGATGGTTAGCGCCGGCACCTCGCCCTTGAACGGGTCCGATGCCATCGGCTCCTCGGCCGTCGGCTCTTCAGCCTTCGGCTGTTCAGGTACGGGTTCGACGGCTTGCGGCTCGGGTGTCGCCGGGGCCTTGCCGTTGGGCACCAGCGCCATGCCGATGGCTTCCGGATCGACGACCGCGTCACTGGCCCGGGCAACGCCGAAGCCGCGGAAGCCTTCAAAGGCACGGCTGCGGCCATAGACAGGCAGCGCCGCCAGGTCGACAGGGATCTTCAGATCGGTGCCGGCGACGGGCCACAGCACGGAGCGGCCGGACCAGGTATCGCGTCGTTCCAGCAAGCCGGCGATCTCACCGGAGGGATCGAGGCCGAAGGTGGCCGCCACATCCCTGAAGCGCCGGCCGATGACATCGGCGGCCGGCTTGCCGACAATGTTGGCGAATTCCGGAGACAGCGTGCTGAACTTGCCTTCGGCATCGGTGCGCCAGACGAAGCGCAGCGGCGCAGCCGTGCGGTCGATCGATCGCACGGCCGGGCGTTCGACCGGGGTGGCCTTGGTATCGTGCTGCGTCGGATTTTCCGCCGCACCCTCCGCGACGGCGGCAGGGGGCTCAACAGTCTCGGCTGCAGCGGCCCGGTCGGTCTGTTGCGCATCCTCCTCACCGGCATTGAAGTACCAATGATCGTGCTGCGCTGGCGTAGCGCCGGCAGTCCCCGGGTCGTTATCCGCCGCCTCCGCCGGCTGCCCGGCTGGATCGGCATTCTCAGGCGCTGTCGGCATCGGGATAATCTCGGCGGCTTCCGGAACGCTAGGTTCGTCCACGGCCGGGTGTTCGATGTCGATTGCCGGTCTGTTGTCCTGGGACGGTTCCGGCTGGGCAATCGTGCTTTCCGCAGCCGCGGTTTCTACTTGGGCTGGCGCTTGCGCTTCCACGACGCTGTCTTCGGCAGGAGCCTTGCCGTCAAGTTGGTCCTCGTCGATCACCACCAGCAGATGCCGTTCCTCGGTCAATCTTGCCAGCCCTGCCGGATAGGAGGTCGCGCCGCCGGGAACGAGGCGCTTGACGATCCGCTCGCTCCCATCCGCGACGTCGGCAACCAGCGCCGCCAGCGTCTCCGGCAAGATGCCCAGTGCCGAAAATCCTTCCGAGGCGGCCTCGACGTTGCCTGCGGCATCGACAAAGGCAATGAAATGGCCGTCTTCGGTAAGGCCGCCGATGGCACGAGCGGCAATTTCGCTGGCGCTGCGCGAGCCCGTCTGTGCCGCCGGCACGGTCAGCATGATCGCCTTTTCGTCGTCCGGCATGGTCACGGCACAGGCCAGGAAGCCGACGGCACGGCTGGTCATGCCGGTTGCCAGCCGCACCATGATGGCGCGGTCGCGGCCGATCTCTGGAAATCCGCTGGTCGCCATGATCTGGCGTCTGGCGATCAGCGGCAGCTGCGCGGAGGCGCCGATGATCGCCTCGATATCGGGGTAGCCGAACACTGCGGCTCCTGGCCCATTGGCCCAGATCACCTGCTCCAGATCCGTCGAAAGAATCGCGATCGCGTCGCCGGCGGCAAAGCGCTGGCGGACCGCGTCGAGCACGGCGACGTCAAGGAAGGAATATTCGGACGGCATGCGCTTGGCGAACCCTCACGGAGCGGCAAATTGCGGTTAACGCTTTGTTAATAAAAGCCGGCGGCGCGAAGGTCCACAAGCCAGAACGTGCAAAGGCTGGAATTTGGGCTCTTGGTTAACGGCCCAAAGAAATTTATGGTGCACTGCAACAAAGATATTGCAATGCACAAAATTTGCCTTTATATTGCCATCATACATGAACGAGACGGCTTTCTGTCAAAGCCGCTGCTGAAAAGGATGGAAAATGTCCAGGACCAAAACTGCCGACACGATCGAAAACGTTGAATTCCCGAGCTTCGACGCTTCCAAGGCCACTGACCAGATGCGCGCTTTCGCCGAAAAGGGCGTTGAGCAGTCGAAGGAAGCCTATGCCAAGCTGAAGACCGGTGCCGAGGAGACCCAGAAGGCTCTGGAGTCGACCTACGAGACCGCCAAGACCGTTTCCAGCGACCTGTCGCTCAAGACCATTTCCGCTCTCCGCGCCAATGCCGAGGCTGGTTTCTCGCATCTCGAAGCCCTGATCGGCGCCAAGTCGCTGTCGGAAGTCGTCGAGCTGCAGACCGCCTTCCTGCGCAAGCGCGTCGAAATGACCGTCGAGCAGGCCAAGGACTTCCAGACCGTCGCCTCCAAGGCGGCAGAGGACGTCTCCAAGCCGATCAAGACCGCCTTCGAGAAGGCGATGAAGGAAATCAAGGTTGCCTAACATTTACGCATGATCTGAAGATGCAACAAAAGGTCGCATTTTCTTAAAAACGATCAGGCGTATAATGGCAGCCATCAAGGAATACCCGGCGAGCGGAACCTCCTCCCTCTGCTCCTCGGGGTGACCAGCCAGCACCTCCTCCCGCTGGCTCGTAACAGGAAAAGGCCGGCACCTCCTCCCGCCGGCCTTTTTCTTTGCCCGGCGAAAAGTCGATGCTGTTTGTGGGGAAGCGACCTTTGCCTAGCAAAAGTCTTGAATTAAGATCCGTTAGCCCGTAAGGACGCATCGCCGAACGACAGAGCGGATCACGGAAAGTGAACTTTCCACCTTGGTCTGGCTCAGCAAACGTGCCGTTGTAGCTCAGATGGTTAGAGCGCCGGATTGTGGATCCGGAGGTCGCTGGTTCGATCCCAGCCAACGGTACCATCGGCTTTCATTAAGCGATTGAATTTGATATGAAATTTTGTCTTTGGCGGCAAAATTTGTATCACAATAGGTGTTACAGTGTGTAGCACAAATGGTGATTTGGCGGCTAGGAAGACGAAAGCTAAGCCACCACCAGGACAACCTGTTGAGGCTCCACACCTAGCGATTCGATCAAACGGAAACCTGCACTAGGCAATCCTATCAACCTCCGAGGCCGTCGCGAATGGCGCTAAAATAGCGATCCGTTCCGACCTGGCCGCCTTTAAGGGCAACCTCCAGTCCATTGATCGCCTTGATGCGAGAATGGGCGACGCACAGCGGGGAACCTGGCGAGGCAGGCAGCGGCATGCGCACCGTCAGCGCGTCGATGCCCATCTGGCCGAGCGCGTGGCTTGAGGTGTCGCCGCCGGCGATGACCACGCGCCGCAGCTTCTGTTCGATTGTCAACGCGCGAAGGAGCTCGCCGAGACCGCGGCCAAGCTTGTGGCGGGCGCCTTCCTGCCGGTCGATTTCGGCGCCCCGGTCGGCGGCGGGGCCAAGCGCGGTGTAGAGGATGACGCTGCGCCCGGCTTGCAGACTGGTGCGAGCGCTTGCCGCCGCATGCGCGATCGCCTGCTCCGAAGCCTCCGAAACCAGTTCGACAGGATCGACCTCAATGCCGTCGAAACCGTCGGTCAGGGCATGCCGAATCTGACGTTCAGTGGTTGGTGAACAGCTGCCCGACACGACGGCGATCCGGTCGGCGGCGCCCGGCGGCGTGAAGCCTGGTCCAGCGCTGACGATGTCATTCGACGCCCATTCGGCCAGCAACGCATACTCGATGCCGGACGAGCCGACGACAAAAGAGCCGCCCGGCTTGCGGACGCGCCAGATCTCTTTGCCGGCCAGGGCTTGGGTCTCCCGGCTATCGACGTCGACAAGCACAATGGCCGCGCCATTCTCCATCAGGCGATCGAATGCTTGCGACCGCGAGGCGGACTGCAGCGTCGCCAGGTCAAGCAATCCCGAGGCAAGCCCGGTCTGTCGCGACAGATGGATCAGCAGGTCGGATTCATCCATCGGCGTCGTCGGGTGGCGGCTCATCACCGGATGGCGGTCGATGCGGAAATACTGGTCGCGATAGGCGGCGAACAGATGGCCAAAGGCGGTGTAGCGCTTGAGCTGCGGCGCGCCGACCAGCAGCGGCACGCTGTCCTGCTTGAAGACCTTGCGGCCAATCTCGATTGCCCGGCCGATGCTGCCGATCGTCGGGCTGGAATCGAAGGTTGAACAGACCTTGTAGTGGCAGATATCGGCGTTCAGCGTTTTCAGCCAGGCGAAGGCGTCGCGCAGATGCGTGTCTATCCACTGTGGCGTCTCGCTGCGGCTGGTGCCGGCCAATCCGACCGCCTGGCAATGCTTGAACTGCCCAAGCAGAGCTCCGTCCGGCTGCCTCATGAACAGCACCGTCGGCACGCCGCCGAGTTCGAGCGCTTCCATGACATCGGTCGAGCCGGTGAGGTCGTCGCCATAATAGCTGAGCAGCAGGTTCTGCATGGCGTCAGGCCGCCTTGCCGTCGCCGAACTTTTCGATCGATCGTGCCAGTTCGGGGTGGTTCAGGGCAAAGTCCGCCAGCGGAATACCGTCGACGGCCGCTTGCCAGGCTTGCTGCACGGCGCGCACGCCGGCGCCCGGCCCGCCCGGATGGCTGACGATGCCGCCGCCGCACAGATAGAGCAGATCGACCGTGCGGCCGGTTCGTTCGTAAGTCTCGGCCGCCTGTCCGCCCCACTGGCCGGAGCCGGCGACCGGCAGGGCGCAATCATCGGGCGAGAAGATCGGCGTGGTCACCGCCTTGAAGGAATCGATGAAGGATGCATCCGGCTCCCAATATTTCGAGGCGATGCCGTTGATCTGGAACTGATCGACGCCGAGCAGCCGCCAGAATTGCTGCCAGACCTTGAAGTCCATGCCAAGGCCGGGATGGCGGGTGAGGATGTCCCAGCCATTGCGATGGGCATGCAGCACCAGGCTGGAGCGCTTTCTTAAGTAGGCCATGCCGCCGAAGCCTACGGAATTGATGTTGACCACCGCGCAATTGCCGCCGGCCTTCGCCACCAGATCGTGGTTGCGCATCATCTCGTCCGGATCGGCGTGCGAGATGCCGAAGGCATACATCACCTTCTTGCCGGTCTTCTGCTCGTGGTCGAGGATGAGCGGCATGATCGCCTTCACCCGCTCGGCCAGCGGCGAATAGGCCGGGCTCATCAGCTTCTCGTCGTCCTTGATGAAATCGACACCGGCGGCGATCAGCTCGCCGACCATCGCCGCCGTCTCGTGCGGCCTCAGCCCCAGCGCCGGCTTGACGATGGTGCCGATGATCGGGCGACCCTCGACGCCGGTCAGCCGGCGGCTGCCGGCGACGCCGAACTGCGGGCCGGGATGGGCGCCGCGATAGTCATCAGGCAGCTTCAAGTCGACGATGCGAATGCCCGACAGGCCCCTGATCGAATAGGTGCCGCCGATGGCGATGGTCATCAGCGCTGACAGGTCGGTGCCGATGGCATCGAAGGGAAAGGCGATATCGACATCGGCGCGCTTGAACGGCCCGTCGCCGTCCTCGGGAAGCGACGGCCGCTCGGCATCGGGCAGATGCCGGATCGCCAGGACGCGCGCCGCCACCCGGGCCTTCAACTCCTCGGTCTCGCCGGGCAGCGCGACGAAGGTGCCGGTCGACTGGTCGCTGGCGATCTTGGCTGCCAGTGCCTCGATGCTTTCAGACGTTTCGATGCGATAGGTGAGGGTGATCATGGTCCGCTGTCTCAAGCCCAGGCGTTCGAAAAAGGTTCACCGATGCTCGAAATCTGGTATAATGAGTACATAAGTATTGCAAGACATATCCGGCTGGAAGTTTTGGGCGAGTCGGCCGACGGCAATTTCCGGGAATTGTGGCGGCAGTGTTAGATAGGGCTGGATCAAGGGAGTGATTCGCGACGATGAACCGTTCGGAACCGATTGTCCGGCGCAAGCTTTCCGACGAGGTCTTCTTGAGGCTGAAGCGCCTGATCACCAGCGGCGAATTGATGCCGGGCGACGATATGCCCTCGGAGCGCGAGCTGATGGAGCGCTTCGAGGTCGGCCGGCCGGCGATCCGCGAGGCGATGCAGGCGCTGAGCAATATGGGCCTCGTCGCCATCTCGCATGGCGAGCGCGCCAAGGTGCTGCAGCTGACCGCCAAGTCGATCATCAAACAGGTCGATGGCGCGGCCAAGATGATCCTGTCGTCATCGAAGGACACGCTGGAGCACCTGAAGACCGCGCGCATCTTCTTCGAGCGCGGTATGGTCAGGGAAGCCGCCGAAAAGGCCACTGCCGAGGATGTGCAGCGGCTCAGAGCCACCGTTGCCGAACAGCGCAGCTTTCGCGGTGACTCGGAAGCCTTCATCTCCGCCGACATGAAGTTCCATACCCAGATCGCGGCGATCTCCGGCAACCCGATCTATGTCGCCGTCAGCGAGGCCATGCTCGGCTGGCTGAAGGAATATCACACCGAAATGCTGATCTGGACCGGCAAGGAAAAGTTCACGCTGACCGAGCATGAAGAGATCATCGGGCGCATCGAGAAGAAGGATGCGGACGGCGCCGAGAAGGCGATGATCAAGCATCTCGAACGCTCGCGCGCCCTCTATGTGATGAATTCCGGCAGCTGATTTCAGCCGATCCGGGCGGTTGCGTAAGGCGTCATCACGAGATTGCCTTGGCCAAGGGCTGGAATGTCGACCCGCATATCGCCAGCTGTCAGGTTCGCCAGCCACACGACGGTCTCACCCGAGGCGGAGCGGCCGGCCAGCGCCAGCACCTTGATCTCATCGCTCGTCTTTGCTGCAACGTGTGTAAGGCCCGCCAGTTCGCAAAGCCCCTTGATGGCCTGGAAAATCGGCCGCAGTCCGCCTTCCTCGACCGGTTCGCCCGGTCCCGCCAGCACGCCGAACGGCCCTGTGAAGCTGGAGAGGGTGAGCATCTCCAGACCGGTCGGTGCGACGCGTGCGGCATAGCCGATCGTCCATGCTGCGCCGAACAGGCCGGCATGGCGAGGATCGCTGTCGGCCATGGCGATGCGCTGTCCGTCAGGATTGGCCTTGGTCGCGCCGCCATAGGGGTTCTGGCGCATGGGAATCGTCGACGGGCCGATCCGGTAGGGCTTTGCCCCGTAGATTGCTCGCGTCGATTGGGTGATGAAGGGCAGCGCCTCCAGCGATTGCATGATGCTGAGGTCGTCGGCCGCATGCACGATCGGGCAGGTGCAATGGGTGATGAAGTCAAGCCGGTCGGCGGGAACGCGTTTACGGTTGAGCTCGGTGAAATAGCTGAACATGCCGCCACCGAGGCGGATGTCGGGGAAGGCGTGGCGGGCGGCGACATAGACGGCTTCGAGCGGCGGGCATTGCGGCCATGCGCTGCCCGGCGGCGTCGACTGCAGGTCGACCGAAGGCGAGACGGCAATGGCCGAGAGTTTCAGCCCGGCCCGGCGTACCATGCCGGCGACGGCCGAAAGTTCAGCGTCGAGATCGCCCGCTCCGGCAACGACGCATTCAAGCGTCGTCTGCGCAGGGTACGCTGCCGCGAGCCGGGCAAAGGAGCGCAAGGCGTCGAGCCCGTGGCCGCGCGTTGGATCGTATTGGAGGATCAGCTGTTGCGGGCCAAGTGTTGACAGCGTGGAGAGGTTCGCCAGCGCGGCCTCGACATCCTCGGGATAGATGATGACGCCGACATCGGGCAGTCTTGGTCCGGCCTCGCCGAGTTCAACGCGGACCGGTTCGCTGGCCACGGCAGCAGCCGGCGCTTTGCCTTCACCAGTAATGCGCAGGCTGATCGTCTGGCGATTGGGTTCGCCGGCCGGCAGCACATAGGGCCACGGCAATGCGAGCGGCCGCACATAGGTCTTGTAGGAGGCGTCGGACCAGTTGCGCTGGTCTTCCATTTCGAACACGTCGCCTTGCATCCGGCATTCGGCGCTGACGCCGGGCCGCACCTCATGGGTGATGGCGCGCAGATCCTTGAAAGGCTGCCAGGGGTCGATCAGCAGCGGAAGCTTTGTCGCCACCACGCTGCCATCGGTGTGTTCGACCGTCACCGGGCTGCCGGCCAGGCTGGCGATCGGATGCAGGATGCAGAAGCCGCAGCGATTGGTTTCGAAATCGCTTTCGGGCAGCGCGTTGACGTCGAAGACCAGACGGCCATCGGCGGAGCCTTTGATGGCGGCGCGGAAGCCGAGCCGACTTGCGTCCGGCCCGGCGCAGCTTGCCGAATAGCTGACCGAGAATGTGTCTGCGCCCTGGTCGATGACAAGGTCTGTCAGTTTGGGCTCGTAGGTGCCCCAGTCGCGGTCGCGCACGATATAGGCGATGGCGCGCAGCACTTCGGTGCCGCCATGGCGGATGGTGCGCAGATTGCCGTTGACGAAATCGGCGCTGAGCACGCCCGCACTCAGCCTGACCGGCTCAGCTTCGACCGTGTGCGTGCCATAGAGCAGTAAGGCGTCGGCTGTCATTTCAGCAAGGCATCGAGGTGGACAGGTTCGTGGCTCGCGGCGCCCAAATAGGCGGCCTCGACCAGCGCGCACGTCTTGAGGTTGTCGGCGCCCGAGGTCGCGGGCTCGTTGCCCGTGGCAAGGCAGTCAACCCAGTGTTTCTGGATCGCGACCACGCTTTCCTGGATGTTGTGCCAGGGACGCGATGCCCAGGGGAGAAGCGGAGGCGAGACATCGCTGACCACCGTGCCGTTCTTGCCGGTTACAGTAAGCTGGTATCCCTGTGCCAGCCGAATCGTCCCATCGCTGCCGTCGATCTCGATCAGCGTCTCCGGGAACGGCTCGGTGGCAAGCCTGCTCGCATAACTACAATCGACCACCGACGTGGCTCCACTGGCATGGTCCATCAGCATGGTCGCCACGTCTTCGCCGGCGATCGCCTGGTTGATGCGCGCCGTTCGCGCGGTGATCGTCGAGACATCGCCCAGCAGGAAGCGGGCGATGTCGAGGATGTGGATGCCAAGGTCCTCGATGATGAAGCGCTTTCCCGTCGCCAGATAGGGCTGCCCGGAAAACACGTCGTAAGCGGAGCGGAAGGAGATGCGTCCGAAGAACGGCGTGCCGATCTCGCCCCTGTCGATCACCGCGCGCACCGCCTGGATCGGCGACTGCCAGCGAAAGTTCTCATGCACCATCAAAGACACTCCGGCTTCCACGCAGGCCTTCACCATCGCCCTGGCGTCGGCAAGCGTCGGCGCGAACGGTTTTTGGCAGATCGCCGGCACGCGGTGTCGCGCCGCCATCTCGACAAGCGCGCGATGGCTGGGTGCTGTGGTGGCAATGTCGACGAAGTCCAGCGTTTCGCCTTCGAACAAAGCGGCCGCATCGGCATAGCGTTTCGCAATGCCGAACTGGTCGCCGACGATCTGGAGCCGTTCCGGATCGCGATCGCAGATGGCGACGATCGAGGCGCCCGCTATATCGCGCCAGCCATGCATCTGGTTGACGGCAAAGAAGCCGCAGCCGATCAGCGCTCCACGTAGCTCCGCCATGCTCAGCCCGCCTTTGCCATTTGCATCAGCGTCACGCGGCTCTGCAGCCGGCGCTGTGCCTGGTCGACGACGACGGCGACGATGATGACCAGGCCCTTGATCACCATCTGCCAGAACGAACTCACCCCCATCATCACCAACCCGTCCGAGAGAATGCCGATGACGAAGGCGCCGACAATGGTGCCACCGATCGTGCCGCGGCCGCCCGACATCGAGGTGCCGCCAAGCACCGCCGCGGCAATCGCGTTGAGCTCAAAACTTTCGCCTGTTGCCGGATGCGAGGCCATCAGCTCGGACGAGATGATAAGGCCGACGATCGCCGCACAGAAACCGGAGAACATGTAGACGAACATCTTCACCATGTTGACACGCACGCCCGAAATTCGCGATGCCCGTTCATTGCCGCCGACGGCGAAGATGTGACGGCCGAGCGGCGTGTATTTGGCGAGATAGGCGGCTCCCAGTGCAACGACGATTAGGATCCAGATCGCGACCGGCAGGCCGAGCAGCCGGCCGGCACCGAGGAAGCCGAATCCGGTGGTACCGAGTTCCGGCTTGCCGACCAGGTTGGGGAAAGTGCGGCCATCCGACGACAGCAGCGCCAGGCCGCGCGCGACATAGAGCACGCCGAGCGTGGCGATGAACGGCGCGACGTTCAGCCTAGTGATCAGCAATCCGTTGACCGCGCCGATCAGGATGCCGACCGCCAGCGTGATCAGCGCGATCTCGAAGACGTTGAAATAGATGGTGTAGCCGATCTGCAGGTCGATGCCGTTGAGCACGAGATAGCCGGCCACCATGCCGCACAGGCCGACGATCGAGCCGACCGACAGGTCGATGCCGCCGGTGATGATGACGAAGGTCATGCCCATGGCGAGGAAGGCGTTGAGCGCCACATGCTTCGACATCAGGATCAGGTTGGCGGTCGACAGGAAGTTCGGCGCCGCGATCGAGAAGAAGACGAGCACGGCGATCAGCGCGATGAAGGTTCTGAGCTTCATCAGCGTCAACAGCACGGAGCCGCTGGAAGCGGAGGGGGCAGCCGCCTTGGCCGGAATGTCAGTCATGGGCGTTTGTCTCCGTATGCGGGGCCGGTCCATGGCCAAGCGCCGAGGCAGCGACGAGCGCCGCCTCCGTCGCCTCGGCGCGATCGAACATGCCGGTCAGTTTTCCGTTGCTCATCACCGCGATCCGGTCGGACAGTGCCATCACCTCGTCGAGATCGGAGGTCGCGAAAAGAATCCCCAACCCGTCGCGGGACAGTCTGCGCATGGTGCGGAAGACGTCGGCCTTGGCGCCGACATCGATGCCGCGGCTTGGCTCATCCATCAGCAGCACCTTCGGCCCGGTCAGCAGCGCCTTGCCGATCACCACCTTCTGCTGGTTGCCGCCGGACAGCGACGAGACTTCCTGGGCTGGGTCGGCGACCTTGATCGCCAACTCGCGCACCATTTGCGTCACAGCCTGCTTCTCCTCGGTGCCGCTGATATGGAACAGGCGCACGAAACGGGACAGGCTGGCCAGCGTCAGATTGCTGGCAACCGAGAGGATCGAGACCAGCCCCTCGCGCTGGCGGTCTTCGGGGATCAGCGCCAGGCCGCGCCGGATGCGCCGCGTCGTGTCGCGCTCCTTGACCTGTTTGCCGGCGATGAAGATCGCTCCGGTGGCTTGGCCGTGGCGGCCCATGATGCAGTCGAACAGCTCGCTGCGCCCGGCGCCCATCAGGCCGTAGATGCCCAAAATCTCGCCGGCGCGCAGCGACAGCGAGACATGATCGACCGCCAGCCCGCCGGTGACGCGCGGCAGGCAGATGTCCTCGGCGCGGAAGATCTCTTCGCCTGGAACATGGCCGTCGGCCTTGGCGAAATCCTTGGCGTCGGAGCCGATCATCTGCCGCACGATCCACTGCGTATCGACGTTTTTCATCTCCTCCTGGCCGGTGATCCGTCCGTCGCGCAGCACCGTGATGTAGTCGCCGATACGGATCAGCTCCTCCAGCCGGTGCGAGATGTAGACGATGGCCACGCCGCGCCCCTTGAGGTCGGCGATCACCTTGAACAGGATTTCGACCTCCGCCGCGCTCAGCGCCGAGGTCGGCTCGTCCATGATCAGGATGCGCGCGTCGAGCGAAACCGCCTTGGCGATCTCGACCAGCTGCTGCTGGCCGATGCGCAGATCCTCGACCAGCATGTCCGGGCGGATACCGGCTTCCAGCCGTTCGAGGAATTGCGCCGCCCGGCGCTCCTGCTCCTTGCGATCGATCTTGCGGAACCGGTTGGTGATCTCGCGGGTGGCGAAAATGTTCTCGGCGACAGTCAAATTGCCGAACAGGTTCAGTTCCTGGAACACCATGCCGATGCCGCGGTTCACCGCATCGCCGGACGAGGCGAACGAAACCTCTTCGCCTTCGAGCAGGATGCGGCCGGCCGTCGGCTGCTCGACGCCGGCGATGATCTTCATCAGCGTCGACTTGCCGGCGCCGTTTTCGCCGACCAGCACGTTGACCGCGCCCTTGCGCACCTCGAAATTGGCGTGCTTGACCGCGACGGTGCCGGCATAGACCTTGGAGACGTCCTCCAGCTTCAGGATGACATCGCGCTCGGCGGCCGCGCTCATGGCTTCGGCCCGATCTCGACCTCCGCCGGCGTCACCAGCGGCAGGTCCTGGCCGCTGCCAAGCGTGTAGGCGCCGAGCACCTTGGCGCCGCGGCCTTCGAGTGCGTCGCGCGGCAGCTTGGACAGCACCGTCTTGTCGGCATAGGTGTTGAACGCCTTGCCGAACTGGGCGAAGTCGATCTGGTTGGTGAAGTCGTTGAACTGGATGAAGTCGAGGCTGTCGCGCAGTGCGGTGCCGCGCACCGCCGGTCCGATCTGCACCCGTGCATCGGCCTTGCCGTCACCGTCGACATCGACGTCCACGGTCGCCGCGCGCGATTGGGTATTGGCCGCGACGATCTTGCCCTCCAGCCGCACCGCGAAAGTCCACGGCGAGTTCGCCTGCTTGTTCGGATTGCCATATTTGGCGCCGGCAGAAGCGGCATCGGTTTTCGCCAGGGTGTGAACCTCTGGAAACGGTCCGGCTTTCTGCTGGAGATAGGGCACGACCTTTGCCGCCCAGATCCCCTCGACCATCTTGTCCGGATTGAAGGCGGAAGCATTGCCGCCGTCTCCCGATTTCGTCGGCAGAATCTTGCAGGCGGTCAGGCTGATGCCGACCATCACGGCAAGGATCGGCCAGTTCGGCTTGTTGTTCAGCATGGCGGCCTGTTGTTCGGCATGGTGGTCGGCCCACGGAAAATGGCGACGAGGGACGAACCCGAGGTTCGCCCCTCGCTATTCATCTCGCGCGGGCTCAGTTCGTCAGCGCGAACGTTTCCAGCTTGGCGGCATTGTCGCCATTGACTAGCACGCAGTCCATCAGCTGCTTTTCCTTGGCCGGCGACTTCTTGTTCTTGATGTAGTCATTGGCCTGCTCGACCGCCGTTTGCGCCTGCGCAAAGGCCGGCTGCAGGACGGTCGCCTTGATGCCGCCGGAGGTGATGGAGTCGCGTACGTCGTTCGATCCGTCGAAGCCGACGACGATGACGTCCTTGCGGTTCGCCGCGGCAAGCGCCGCATAGGCGCCCATCGCCATCGTGTCGTTGCCGGAGATCACGCCCTTGATGTCGGGATTGGCCTGCAGGATCGATTCCATCTTGGAATAGGCTTCGGTCTGGCTCCAGTTGGCCGACTGTTGCGCGACCAACTTGAGGTCCGGATAGTCGTCGATGACGTCGTGATAGCCCTTGGAGCGGATGCCGGCATTGGTGTCGGATTCCTTGCCGACCAGCTCGACGAAATTGCCCTTCTCGCCCATCAGCTTGACGAACTCCTGCGCGCCGAGCTGGGCTCCCTGGTAGTTGTTGGAGACGATCTGCGCCACGGCGACGCCGGTGGCGTTGATCTCGCGGTCGATCAGGAAGGAGGGCACGCCGGCGTCCTTGGCCTTCTGCACGGCGGCGACGGTGGCGTCGGCGCCGGCATTGTCGAGGATGATCGCCTTGGCGCCACGGCCGATCGCCGTGTCGATCAGTTGCGACTGCTTGTTGGCGTCATCGTCATGGACGAGCACCAGCGCCTCGTAGCCGAGTTCCTTGGCCTTGGCTTCGGCGCCGACGGCTTCGGCCTTGAAGAACGGATTGTCGTGCGAGGGTGTGATGATGGCAATGAGGTCCGCCGCATAGGCAGGTACTGCCGTGCCCAGCGCCAGCATGCCGGCGAAAGCCGCAAGCGTCATTCTGCGTGTGAGTTTCATGAAGTCCTCCCGTTTGAAAAATTGCCTTGATCGACCAAGGCCTCTGTCTGCATCCGAATTCGTCAGCCTGCGCGGGCCGCGGATCGTTTCGGGCTAAAAGCCGTTTGCCGGCTTCCCCTCGACGGATCGTTGCTCCCCAAGCCGTCCTCCACTCGTCCAGGCTTCGACTCCCTGCGAAACCTTATCGATCCGAGCCATGAACAGCTAAGCCAACTGGTATGATGAGTCAATCACAAATTCAGATGATATGTACCTGATGAGCGGCAAAAGCGGAGCGTCGGCAATGGTGCGCCGACGCATCGAAGCGCTCCGGGCCAGCGCCGTGTTGGCCTCTTTCAGGTGATGCGCTGAATGCTGGCGGCGATCTCTTCCGGCTCGAAGACCCGCTTCCAGTCGTCGCGCATCAGCACCGGCTTGCCGAACTCGATGGCCTTGTTGCAGGCGTCGGAGAATACGCCCTTGGTCTCGCCGAAGATGACGGCACCGAGCACATTCATATGGCCGAGCAGGAAGTCGAGCGCCGCTTGCTGGTCGACGCCGCGCGCGACGACTTCGTCGACTGCCTCTTTCATCACGACCAGCAGCGAGGCGCACACCGTTTCAGAAAGGCCGGGCTCGAGCAGCGCCATCTGCTCGACCGTCACGCGATGCGAACGCATCACCGGCGCCCAGATGATTTTTGCGATCGCCTCGCCCTTGGCGTAGTCCTCTTCCGGTCCCTGCATCAGCGCGCTGACCATATGCTGCTTGGCCTTGACGCCGCCGAAATAGTCCTTCTTGGCCGCCATGTCGGTCTCGTCGTTGAAGATCGGCGGATGGCAGGGATGGGTGACGAAATAGGTCAGGTCCGGCCGCTTCGGCAGATGGCCGGCGAACGGGGCGGCGGCGTCGAGCACCACCACCATCGTGCCCGGGGCAAGCTTGCTCTCGATGCTGGTCGCCACCTTGCCGATATGCGTGTCCGGAACGGCCAGGATCACCACATCGGCACCCTTGAGCGCCTCGTCGGCGCTGACCGCGTCAAAGCCCAGGCCCGATTTCAGCCGCTCGCGGCCGGCCTCGCTGACCTCGACATGACGTATCGTGTAGGGCGATCCACGAAAATTGGTCGACAGGCGGTAGCCCATTTTGCCGCCGGCTCCGAACAGCGCAATCGTCGTCATGTATCCGTTACTCCCGATTTCAAACGATGGCCGCGCCGATCGTCATGTTATCAACTGGTATAATCACTCTACCATATCTCGGCAGTTTGAACAGAGCCTTGCTGACACTGTCTCATGCCGGCCGGTCTCCCGCCGGCACTGCGACGTCGCTGTCGCCGCTTGTCGGCTCGACCGGCGCTCGCCGCGTCATCGCCTGCCGTCCGGCAAGCGCGAGCACGAAGATGACGACGATGCCCTGGACGATGTCTTGGGCGCCGGGAGGCAGGCCAACGATCTGCATCGTGGTGACGATCAGAATCAGCAGGATGCTGGCGAACAGGGTGCCGACAGCGGTTGCCGAGCCGCCGAAGATCAGCGTTCCGCCAAGCACCACCGCGGCGATCGACTGCAACAGGTAGGGCTGGCCCATTTCGAGGAAGGCGCCGCCGATATAGGCGCCGAGCAGCAGCCCGTTGAGCGATGCCAGCACCGACGAGATGATAAACGCCGATGCGATCACCGGGCCGGTCTTGATGGCGGCGAGCCGCGCAGCAGTGCGGTTCTGACCGACCGCCGACAGCAACTGGCCGAACACCGTGTAGCGCAGCACGAAGGAGGTCGCCGCCACGCCGAGGATGGCGATGACGGCCATGATAGGCACGCCGGAAATGCGGCCCGATGCCAGATATTTCAGCGCCGGGCTGACGGTGAAGCCCGAGATCGCCCGATTCGACAGCAGCGTCGCGGTGGCCAGCACATAGCCGGTCGCCAGCGTGGCGATGATGGCCGGGATACCGAGCCCGACGACAAGCAGCGAATTGAGCGCGCCGACGGCAAGGCCGAGCAGGATCGCGGCGGCAACGCCGATGGCGAGGTTGGCATCCTGACCCTTGATCGTGAGTAGCGCGACGAAGGCACTGAGCGTGATCACCGAGGCAACGGAGAGATCGATGTTGCCGCGCCCGGTCGTCACCACGAACATCTGGCCGATGCCGACGATCGTCAGGAAGGACGCCGACAAGACAATGCCTGACAGGCTGGAAAGGCTGAAGCGGTTGGTAACGATCGACAGCACCAGCCATAACAGCAGCACGCCGATCGCCGCCCAGATCCAGCGGTTCCTCTGCGCCCAGAGGCTGAAGGCGGCCACGGCGTTCATTGCTCGCTCCTGCGGTCGGCGGTCAGGCTGCGCAGCGTCAGCAGTGCGATCAGGATCAGGCCTTGTGTCGCGGCGTTGAAATCGCTGCTGACGCTGAGCGTGCCGAGCAGCGCGCCGATCAGGGACAGCGTCACCGCGCCGGCGATGGCGCCGACCGGCGAGATGACCCCACCGAGCAGCGAGCAGCCGCCCATCACCACCGCGGCGACGCTGAGCAACGTGAACGAGTTACCGGAATTGATGTCGCTCGCTGTGTTGATCGCCGTCAGCGACAGGCCGGCGGCGGCCGCAAACAGCCCGGCGATGAGATAGCGCACCAGCGCATAGCGCGTTGGTGACCATCCCGAGCGGATCATCGCCGTCGGATTGTTGCCGAAGCCGCGCAGCACCACGCCGAGCGGCAACCGGTCGATGACGAAGACGATCAGCGCGACCGCCGCGATGAGGATGACGGAGGTCGGCACCATGCCGAGCGACCAGTTGAAGAGCGCCGACAGCCATTCCGGGCTGGCGCCGCCGGGCGTCGGCTGAAGCGCATAACCCAGCCCGACCCAGATGAAGGAGGCGCCGAGCGTGACGACAATGGCCGGGATCTTGCGCGCCTGGATCACGCCGCCAAGCCCGGCATAGGCGGCGAGCGCCGCCACCAGCGCCAGCGCGCCGAGCCATGGCTGGTCGTAGAGCAGCGTGGCGCTGAGCACGCTGACTAGGCCCGCAAAGGCGCCGACGCCGAGGTCGATCTCGCTGCCCCCGACGATGAACATCTGCGCCGCCGTCACCAGCACCAGCGACAGCGCCGGCATCAGCAGCAGGTCGAGGCCGAAGATCGAGGCGACCGCCGGATTGGCCGAGATCATGACGGCCAGCACGGCGGCAAGGCCAATGAACGGCGCCGCGTTCACCAGCTTTCGGCCAAGCCCGGCCGTGGCGGCATCCTTGTGCCCGGCGCCGGCATGACCGTCCGCCGGCAGCGTGAAAGAGGCTCCGACAACAGCCGATTCCGTGATCGCTTCGCCCGAGAGTTCCCGGACGATACGCCCGCCGGCAAAGACCAGAACGCGGTCGCAAGCCAGCAGTTCGGCGTCCTCGGTCGTATGCCAGACCAGTGCGCGGCCGCTGCGCGCAATCTCGTTGCACAGCCGATAGAAATCCTGCTTGGTGGCGATGTCGACGCCGCGCGTCGGGTCGTCGAGCAATATGATCGGGGTGTCGGCGACCAGCGCCCGGGCGACCAGCGCCTTCTGCTGGTTGCCGCCGCTGAGCTCGGTGATGTTGGAACCGAAGCGCCTGTCGTCCAGCCGCAACCTGCTGGCGGCGCCGGCGGCCGTGTCGCGGTTGGCGCGATCGGAGACCAGGCTGAGCGCCGGGCGGCGGGCCAGCGCGCCGATGCAGATGTTCGCGAGCACGCTCCAGAGCGGGAACACGCCTTCCTTCTGCCGGTCGCCGGCTATGAAGCCTGCCTGCGCATGTCTTGTGGCTGCAGCGTTTTGCTTGCGGTCGGGGCTGAAGATCGCATGCAGCAGCTCCTTCTGGCCGCTGCCTTCGAGGCCGGCCAGCCCGACGATTTCGCCGCGCACGATGTCGATGTCGCGGCCGAGCTCCGCCGTCAGCGGGCCGGAGAGCCGCACCAGCACGTCCTGGGCGGAAGCGGCGGAGACGGTGTGCTGATGCACCGGATTGGCATCGCCGCCCATCAACTGCACCAGCCTGCCGATCGAAGCGTCCGCGACATGGCCCTGCCATGCGGTGCGTCCGTTGCGCAGCACCACGATCTCGGTGGCGATGTCGATGATCTCCTGCAGCTTGTGGCTGATGAAGATGAAGGCGAGCCCGGCCTTCGCTCGTTGGCGGATGAAGGCGCGCAACTGTTTCGAGCGGTCGAGATCGAGTGATGATGTCGGCTCGTCGAGCACGATCAGCTTGACGCCGGGTGTCGCGGCGGCGCGGGCGATCTCGACCATCTGCCGTTCGGCGATGGAGAGGTGGCCGACCTCGGCGTCGGCATCGATGCCGTTGTTGGGAAAGACAGCGTCGAGCGCCTCGCGGGCTCGGGCCCGGTAGAGCGCCCGCCAGCCGGGCCGGCTTGCCGCGTCGCCGGGGGTTTCCAGAAAGAAGTTCTCGGCGACCGACAGATTGGCGCAGAGCGACAGCTCCTGATGCACCATCCGGATGCCGCGCCGCTGCGCCTCGCCGGTGCCGTAGTCGGCGAACCCGATCTCTTCGCCAGCGAAGCAAATCGAGCCGAGCGTCGGCCACATCGCGCCGCACAGGATGCGCATCAGCGTCGATTTTCCAGCGCCATTGCCGCCGACCAGCCCGATCACGTCGCCGGCGCCGACGGAGAGGTCGATCCCCGCATTGGCGAGCGTCGGTCCAAAGCTCTTCGTTATCCCGGTGAGCGAGACGACGCTTTGCCGGATGGGAGCGGCAGGCGCCGTGGACGCGGCGCTGTCCTGTTCGGCAACAGCAAGCTGGGACATTCGTCCTCCATTTCTTCGAGATCGGGCGGGCTGCACGCCGCGCCCGATCGAGGGGGAGCTGTCGTGTTACTTGCTCAGCAGGTTCTGCTTCACCCAGTCCAGCGAATAGCTCGGGCTGATGATCTGGCCGCCCGGCAGCTTCGCATAGTCCTTGAGGTTGCCGGCATCGACCGTCGCCACCGGCATGATCATCAGCTTGGGCGCCTTGGCGCCCTTCAGCAGCGACAGGCCGAGCCAGAAGGCAGCGCCGCCGATGCCCGGCGTGGTGTTCATCGACACCGTCTGGTAGCCGTTCTTGGCATTCTCGTCGGCCCACCATTTGACGAAGTCGGTGCCGCCGCCGCCCTCGATGATCGGCATTTTGCCGGTGTAGTCGCCGCCATACTGGACGAAGGCCTGCGCGATACCGACGTCGTCGCTGCCGCCCTGGCCGAGCACGGCGTCGACATGCGGCAGCGAGGGCAGCACATTGGCGATCGCCGCCTGCGCCACCGAGGCGGTCGCCTGGCCATAGACGGTCGCGACCACCTTGATGTCAGGATACTTCGCCAGCACCGATTGCTGCGCATTGAACATGTCGTTGTCGGGCGCCGAGCCCTTCACGCCGCGCACCTGCAGGATGTTGCCCTTGCCGCCGAGCATCTTGAAGACGGCCTCGGCCTGGGTGGCCTTGTAGCCCTTGAAGTCGAAATTGAGCTGGTAGTTGCAAGGCGCCGAGGCCACAGAATCGAAAGAGATGACGATGATGCCGGCCTTGCAGGCTTTTTCGATGATGCCGTTGACCGCGGTTTCCGAGGCGGCGTCGACAGCAAGCACGTCGACCTTTTTGAGGATCAACTCGGCGATCTGGCTGTTCTGCTGCGCGACGGAGCCGTCGCCGTTCATGACGATGTAGTCGGCGATCTGCCCGGCGGCCTTGGCTTCCTTGGCAGAGGCTTCGAACGCTTCCACCATCTGGTGCCGCCAGGTGTTGCCGTAATAGGCGTTGGCGAGTGCGATGACCGGCACGTCCGAGGATGCCATTGCCGGCATCGCAGTAACGCTAGCGAGCGCGGCGCTGGCAAGCGCCGCCACGATTGCAAATCTCATAGTATTTCCTCCCAAAAACACGATCGGCTTGGCCGCCACACGAGCACGGCGTTCCTGATGACGATGACGCCATGTCAGGTACACATTATACCAGCATACCAAATAGGCAAGCGCCCGCTATGGCATGGTGAGCCGGGATGCCGGAGCGCCGCTTGTCGTCTACAACCGCCCGAGACGACCTTCGTGGCGCGGTTCCTTGGCGCGTGCCACCTGATCGAGGCAGACTACGAATTGGCATCGTCCGAGATGGTCCTGAGGATCGGCGATGGCCTTCGACTTGCCTGCGCGGCCGTGGGCTCGGTAGCAAGGCAAGGCCTTGCACGAGGCATCGTCGCGCATTGATCGTCCTCTGGGTTTCGATAGGTAAGTCATGATGCGACTCGGCCCCAATCACCGACATTGGGCGGGGAGCCAAGCAGATGACGCGACTTCGGGGTGGCGGCGACCAGCACTGAAGGGATAGCCGAAGATCACGCCCGGCGCTCAGAAAGCTACGCTGACATGCCTGCAGCTGAAAAATATCGGCAAATCAGTTCGAAGCTGCCGATCTGAACTTGCTGGGCGGTTGGCCATAGGTCTGACGGAACAGCCTCGAGAAATGCGAGGCGTTTTCAAACCCGACCTCGATGGCGATCTCGATCATCGGAGCCCTGGTCTGCATCAGGAGGTGCTTCGCCCGCTCCAGACGCACCCTTGTATAAACAAGTGCCGGAGAAGACCTTGTTTTTTCCATGAAGAGGCGCTCGAGTTGCCTTCGGGATATTCCAACCAAGGCCGCCAGCTTGGGAATGGAGATTGTATTCTCAATGTGGTTCTCCATGATGATGAGCGCCGCCTTGAGCCGCGGATCGTGGCTCTCGATGGAAAGCGGTCTGCGCGGCTGGATGTCCGAAGCCGAGCGCGCCTTCTCGATCTGCAGCACTTCGAGTGCGTTTGTCTCGGCCTCCCTGCTGATATGGCGCCTGACGATAGACGCCGCCATATCCGCAGCGCTGCTGCCGCCGGCACATGATCCCCTGGTGCGATCAAGATTGAACAGACGGTCCGCCCTGACCGCGTGATCCGGGAAGCGCTCGCGGAACGCCTGAAAGTGGAGCCAGCTGACGCAAGTCTGATGGTACTTCATCAGGCCGGCCTCGGCCAGGATGAACGTTCCCGTACAGACCCCAATCAACGGGACCTTCGCAGCGGCGGCTCGCTTGAGGTAGCTGACTGTCTCGCTGTCGACCGGGAATTCACTGTTCAGGAGCCCGCCCACGACGACGATATAGTTGAACTCACCCGGGTCCACGAAATCCGATGTCGGCGCGACTTGCACTCCGCAACTGGAGGTGATCAGGTTTCGGGTGCTTGCCAGGAGCTGCCAATCGGCCAAAACCCTGCCGGATTTGTCGGTCTCGTCGCTCGCCAATCTGAGCGTGTCGACGAACAGCGCGAACGCGGAAAGGGTGAAGGAGCGAGCGAGAACAAAGCCGATTTTCAATCGCTCGATCTCCGGAACGTCATTGGCTGATTTCATGATTGTCTCAACCTGTGCCTATTTGACCGGGAACCGCCGCGCCTTCCGAAACCGTTTTCACACTGGCAATGATGCCAGCCGCAGTCGCCCCGCAATAGTCCATGAACGACGTGACCGTCTCAGAACAAGTGCCGTCGCGATCGCCGATCCTAGCCATACGCCTCGCCGATCATACCTGGCGCCTATTTCGCCTCGGGCAAATCCACCCCGGGTTCTGTCTCGTCCATCATCTGCTTGACGGCATCGGCCGACCTGCTCATCCTCGCTTCGTCGTTGGCCAAACCCGCGAAGCGTTCCAGCAAGTTGGCGAACGCCACCAGTTCCTGCTCATCCCACTGCGCCAGTGACTCAGCGAAAATCCGCCATTTGGTCTGACGCACCGCCGTCACGAGGCGCTCGCCCCTGGCGGTGAGCTTGAGGCAAATGCGTCGGGCATCGAGTTGCGATGCGACGCGGAAGGCGTAGCCGCGCTCGACGATATCGGCGGAGATACGGCTGGCGCGGGAAGGGTCGATCCCCAGGCGCTCGGCGATGATGCCGACCGTCACCTCGTCCTGCGGGGTGACGCTGACGACTGGATTGAGCGCGATAGCGCTGATCGCATCGAGATGGCTCACTTCCAGCGACGGGTCGATGCGGGCCAGGATCAAACGACCGAAGTCGCGGCGCTGGATCGAGCGGCGCACCTTTTGCATCACCGCATCGATGGCGGCGACGGCCTCGGCGGCCGGTTCGGACAAGCCACTGCTGCGCGCCAAATCCGCGAGGTCCTGATCGCCGTGGATTTGACACACGGCGGAAAATCGGTCGGGATTGCCCGGTCCGGTATCGTTGCTGCCCATAGCACAGCGCGCTAGCAAAAATATATGCAAAAGTCAATTATGTGCCGGTGGCATATATTTGTCATTGACATATATATGCCACAGGCACATAAATCGCGCCCAAGTACGCCAAGTACGCCAAGTACGGAGACACTTATGACTGTCGACACGACCCTTCCGGACGCGGCACCCGTAGAGGCCGGAGCCAAGCCCGATCTCACGACGCTCATTGTCTATTTCGGCGCGCTGATCGCAATGTTCATGGCCACCATCGACATGCAGATCGTCGTCACCGCCTTGCCCACCATTGCCGGCGAACTGGGCAATCTGCACCTGTTCGGCTGGGTCGGCGCCGCCTACCTGCTGTCGACCGCCGCCGTCGCGCCGTTCTACGGCAAGCTCGGCGACATGTATGGCCGCAAAAACGTGGTGTTGACGGCGATCGGCTTGTTCGTGCTGGGTTCGCTGGTCTGCGGCATGGCATGGTCGATGGAGAGCCTGATAGCCGCACGCGTCCTGCAGGGTATCGGCGGCGGCGGGCTGATGGTCTCGGCCTTCGCCATGATCGGCGAATTGTTCGGGCCGCGCGACCGCGCCAAATATCAGGGCTACAGTTCGGCGGTTTTCGCGCTGTCGTCGGTCCTTGGCCCGTTGGCCGGAGGCTATATCACCAGCCTGTTCGGCTGGCGCTGGGTGTTCCTGGTCAATCTGCCGATAGGCATCGTCGTGCTGGCGGTACTGGCGTTCGCCATGCGCAGCCGGTTCAACGAGAAGAAGCACCGCATCGACTATCTGGGCGGCCTGCTGCTGGCCATCGGCACCACCGCCATCGTCTATTGGGGCTATCATGTGCTCGACCCTGCCGGGCCGGACCTGCTCACCTTTGTGCTGCCGGTACTCGCGCTGGCCGCCATCGCCTCGTTCATCATGGTCGAGCGGCGGGCCGAGGAGCCGATCGTGCCCTTGCGGCTGTTCGCCATTTCGACGGTCCGCATCGTCTCGGCCGTGTCGCTGGTCGCCGGATCGGTGACGCTTGGGATGTTCTTCTATTTCGCGCTCTACATGCAGACGCTGACCGGACTGAGCCCGGCCGAAGTCGGCTTCCTGTTCCTGCCGGCGTCCGTGACCTCGATGATCATCTCGATAGTGGCCGGGCGGGTGATTGCCGCAACCGGCCGCTACAAATGGATGCCGGTTGTGGCGATGGGGATTGGCGGGCTGCTGATGCTGGGCTTTGTCCTTGTCAATTCGCACACGCCGATCTGGGTGCTGGCGGTGATGATGGGCCTGTTCGGCATCAGCATGGGCCTGCAGTTCCAGGTGCTGATCGTGGCGATCCAGGCCGCCGCACCGCTGCAGGACATCGGCGCGGTGACCTCGCTGATCACCCAGGCGCGGACCATCGGGGCATCCTTGGGACTGGCGCTGAACGGCGCGGTGATGACCTGGGCCCTGAACCGGCAGACAGCCGAGCTTCCCGCCGATGCCGCCGCGCTGCTGCCGGACGGCCTGACCGGACTGAACCCGCACCTCGCGTCGAGCCTGCCGGCTGCGGTCCGCGAAGTGGTGCTCGGCCACTATTCGAGTGGCTTCGACACGATGTTCCTCTGGGTGGCGGCGCTCTACTTCGTCGCCATGGCGCTGACGCTGCTGCTCGAGGACATCCAGATTCCGAAGCGGGGCTGAGCCCGAGAGGCGTTAAGCCTTGCGCAATCTTCGCAGTCTATGTTGACTGACAGATTGCGAGGGAACATGAAACGCAAGCCGCTTCTGCTTTTTGCCTTCCCGTTTCTCATTCTTGCGATCCTGGCAGGGGAGCGCATCGCAGCCTTCCTGCTGGGATCCTATCCAGCCAGTCCTACCGCATGGTGGGTATGGCTTGAACTGCGCCCGTTGTCGACGATGCTTTGGCAGCAGGTCAATGCCTATCTGGGTGGCTCGATGGCTGCCGACGCCGCCATCCTTGCCACCGCATCGATCGTCTGCTGGTTAGCATGCCAGACCCGAAGGTCGGCTTTCTTCTTCCTCACCAACCACGTCGCCCTGCTTTTCGCCGGGCTGATGATCGCGGCCGGCAGCCACTCGGAAACGGCGAGCACGATCGCTGCGTTCACGTCGCCCAAGGGTCTTCCGTACTCGCTGGCAGTGGATTTCACCTTGAAGAACAGCCTGGTGCTGCTTCTGGGCGCCGCGGCCTGTGTCTACTGCCACATCGTCTTCCTCGCCGAATCGCGGGCGCGGTCCGAAGCCCGGACCAACCGCATCCTGGCCCTGCAGCGCGATCTCTAAACCCTTCCAGGCTGCCCAGATCTAGGCCTTGCCAAGTCTAATTGATCCTCCGGTAATAGACCTTGCCGTCAGGCTGCTGGATGCGCTGGTAGTTGGAGCTTGGGGGAGGGGGCGACGCCGGTGCTGCCCTCTTCCTAGGCGCACGCGGCGCTTCGATGACACTGGGTTCGCTCGCGCTCGCGCCTTCGAGAGCTTCGGGCGCTTCCGCCAGCGTGCTGGTGGTCATCTCCGGCGGTTCCGGCGCACCCGGCGTGGCCTCGCCGCCGGCGATCGGCCTAGTCAGTGCCAGCTGGGCAACGTTGCCATTGATCTCGTTGAAGCTGCCTTGCAGTTGGCTGTCCAGTTTCTCGAACCGGCTCTGGAAGCCGTTGTTGACCGTGTCGAGCCGTGCCGCGATCCGCTGCTCGAACGCTCCGAGCTGCTCCAGCCGCGCTTCGACGAAACGCAGGTCGCTCATGCCCCGGTAGAGATAGATCGCGGCCGCCATGTTGACCACGGTGAGCAGCAAGGCACCGCTGGCTATGAGGATTGCGATCGTCTTTGCCTTGCTGGGTCTCTCGATGGCAACCGGTTCGCGCTGTTCCTGGTTTCCGATATCGATCGCCGGCATGTCCGGTTCGCTGATCGTCGTCATTGGACCACCACCTTTGCGCCCACCGCGACGCGCTTGAAAAGATCGATCACATCGGTGTTGGTAAGCCGAAAACATCCCGATGTGCCGTCGAAGCCGACACCCGACGGATCGTTGGTGCCGTGTATCCTGTAGAGCGTGTCGCGACCGTCGCGAAGCAGATAGAGCGCCCTTGCGCCGAGGGGGTTGTAGGGGCCGGCGGGCACCATTTTCGGCAGCTCCGGCTGGCGGGCCCGCATTTCCTGTGGCGGGCGCCACTCCGGCCATTCGGTCTTCGCCCCCACCTTGACGACGCCCGTCCAGCCAAACCCGTCGCGTCCGACGCTGATCTGGTAGCGAAGCGCCTGGCCCTGGCGGGTCACCAGGTAAAGCGCTTTCTCGGTCTTGCGGATGATGATCGTTCCTGGCTGCTCGGTGGTTGCGAAGGCAACCGTCTTGCGCAGGCTGGGACCCATCGCCGGCAGCGGCGGCCGATCCGAAAGGCTCGATCTCGCCTGGGCGAAATCCTGGACGGGCATCGCCAACGCCACGCCCAGCAGGCTGGCGCAGGCCAACCCCTGGGCGATCCGGTAGCTAGCGTGCAGCAGCGTCATCGAGCCGCTCTTTGAACATCCGCTTCAGGTCCTTGTTGAAGCGCGCCCGCCCATCGACTTCGGAAGGCAGGATCGCACGATTCAAGGCGTCGGTCAGCAGCGCATTGTCCAGCGCGACCGACTTGATGTGCGGCGCCTTGAAGATCTTCTCGAGCTCGCTGCGCGAGAAGTGGTTGCCGAACCATTTGCGCTTGTGCTTGTTGGCGACGAGCGTGATGTTGACCGCATTGCCGCGCAGCTCGCGGATTTTCTTGTAGAGCCGCTTGCCTTGCCGCAGCGAAGCGACATTGAGTTCGAAGACGATGAAGATCTCGTCGCTCGTCGACAGCACGGAGTTGTGCCAGGGCGTCTCGATGTTCGGCAGGTCGATGACGATGTCGTCGAAACGGTAGGCGACGAGGTCCAGCAGCCGGAACACGAAATCGCTGCCTTGCGGCTCGAAAGGCAGCTGCGGCCTTTCGAACGCATAGAGGGTGAGGCCGGACGGGCGCGACAGCTTGATGACATCCATCAGTTCGACATCGAGCCGTTCCGGCTGGCCGATGATGCCGGCGAGGTCGAACTGGTTGAACAGGTTGAGGTAGGCGCCGCAATTGGCGCTCTGGAAATCGAGATCGACCAGGCAGGTGGAAGCCGCGCGTTCGGTCGATTTCGACGCCAGGTGTTCGGCCGCCGAAAGCGCCAGCGTCGTGGCGCCCGCGCCACCGCTGGCGCTGATGAAGGTGATGATCCGGCTTTTCGTGCCCTGGTTGCCGGTGTCGTGGAAGGTCACCGCGTTGAGCAGCTCCTTGCCGTCGAGCGGCTTGTGCAGCCAGTCCGAGGCGTTCATGCGCACCAGCACGCGCGTCTGTTCGGATGACAATTCGTCGGAAACCGCGATCAGCGGCACGGTCGCCCACAGCGCGCGCGCCTCGACGATGCCTGGTCTGCCGAGCAACTCGCCATTGCTGAGATCGAGGATGACGATACCCGGGCGCGTTTCCGCGGGCGGCCCCTTGAGAAAGTCACCGGTCTCGGAAATCCGCACATCGTAGATCGCCAGCGCATCGAGCCGCGTCGCCACCTCGCGCTTGAAATTCGGATCCGACGAGAACAGCGCAACCTGCTTTCGCTTGGTCGGTGTAACCTTGGTGTTGATGGCGTTCATGGCGTCCACGTGCTCTTCATGTCTTCGCCCGTAACCGTGCTCAGCATGGAGGGCATGGTGATGGTTCCGAATCCGAGCAATCCGGCCAGAAAAAAGAACTGAAAGGGATGATTGGTGATGCTGACCGTGATGGTCGGTACCGGCCCGCTGGGACGCGTCCAGTAGCCGAGGCCGGAGGCGGCATATTCGATTCGCACCTGGGATTTTTCCAGCATCGGCAGAAAGTCATGCATTCCTGCACGGTTGGCAGTGCCGTCATAGATCGCATCGAACGAGGTCTGGCTCGCGTTCGCGGCTAGGCACGCGGCTGTTCCGATGCTGCAGCAAGCGACACCTGCTGCGCTTGCAGTGCAGGTATAGTCATACGTGCCAGCCGGCACCGCGGCACCGACTTTAGTGACGTCGCTCTGCGTCAACGTCTCAAGTGGAAGCCCGATGGCAACAGGGGTAGAAATCTGCGCCAGTCTTGCGCCGGCCTGCACGGCTTTGTTCCCGGCGTTCCACTGGTAAAAGGCGTAGCCGAAGTCGACGAAACCAAGCAGCAGCGTCAGCAGCAATGGCAGAGCGATGGCCATTTCGACCATCGTGGCGCCCGACTGCTCGGCGCGGAACCTTCGGTTTTCCATCACCATCCGAAGACGCGCTCCTGATGCAATGCGGTGATGTCGATGCTTGCAAAACCCAGATAATCCCAGAACACCATGCCGCTGTATGGCAACGCGGTCCTGACCTGCACGACGATCACCGTGCCGGTGCTACTGAGATAAAGTTCGTTTCCACTGCCATCGATCGCTTGGGTGGAAATAGCCTTGGTGATCTCAACCGTCGCTGGAAGCCATCCAGCCACTCTGGCGCTGCCGCCAGCGATCGCCCCATTCGCCGCAAGGTTTTGTGCCAGGCCCTTGCAAGTATCCCAATCACTGCTGCAACGCGCCATATAGCGGGCTGCATCTTCGACGCCTGCTTCAAGGAGCAGGCGCGTGTTCAGAACGTTGGAAAACTCAAACACGCCGGCCGACAACAGCAATACGAGTGGTACGGTGATCGCGACTTCCACCAAGGCGGCGCCGCTTTCGTCGCCTTGGAACCGCCGGATGATTTTGCCCAACCTGGTCATGTCGCCCTACCGATACAGCTGGGCTTCATTGCGGAATGCTTTGTCTACAAGGGTGTTGTTGGCAAACCCGCCGTCAACGTCGACAATCTCCAGGCTGATAGGCTTCTCGCTGGCCGAAGAATCTTCATCGTCCTTGCTGTTATCGTTCTTTTGAACCGGAGTGTTGACGAACACGCTCGCGTAGCCGTCTGGCTTGATCTGGCTATGCCCGTTGATCTTGCCCGTGTTGGCGATGCAATCGACGATTGCCATGTTGAGGAGACGGCGATCTGGATCGTCGGTCAGGGCTGGCGTGGTGCCCTTGTAGCATAGTGGTGTGCCGACCTCCTGCGTAGGATTGTTCGATTTATCTCCTACGCGACCGTTGCCGATTTCGTACCTGTACACGTCGTAGCGGGAGGCTGGAGCCGTCGTGAGCCCGGTCGGGTTGGTTTTGGCCGGGACGGGTGTCGTGTAGGCTTGCTTGTGGTTGGCAAGCCAGTATGCGCTCCAAAAGCCCTGACTGGTGATCTTGTCAGATTTTCCATTGGTGTAGTTGGCACCGGGAGGGAGAGGCAACGCAGACCCGTCCGTAACAGGAGAGTATTTGTTGCATGCATTGCTCTTTTGCCCTTTGCGCACATTCAGCGAAGGCCGGTACGCCCAATTTTTGTCCTGCTTGTTCAATGAGTTGCTATAGATGGCAAAACGGGTATTCAGCCCAGCGTTGACCTGGCCCAAGGTGACACCGGTTTTCGTGGTGATTGCGTCTCGGTTGTAGCAAGTGCCTGCCGTTCCCATCGCTATGGCGTCTCGCAGCGAGGTTAGACTGTTGTCGAGCAGGCCGAAGTTTCCAGGATTCCAAGTATTGTTGTCTGACTTCAAGATTCGAAACTCGCGACCATAGGTGTCGCCAGACGCGAAGGCCTGCTGGATCGTTTTGCTGGTCAACGGGTCGGTCGTCTCGAACGGGTTGCACATGAAAATCGGCACGGTTTCGCAGATCGACTGAACGAACCCGGCCACGGCCTGTGGCTGGATGTCGATGGTGTCCTTGCTGCCGATAAAGCTTGCCGGAAAGATCGTTTCGAAGGCACCGGCACCATCCGCCAAGCCGGAAGGGTTCACCGTCACTTCCGCGAATGATACCGCTTTGGGGTCGGTGCTCGCCCAGTTTGTGCCACCGGCGTCAACGCCCGCGGCGCTCAATAGGGTGCTGTCGCTGGCGGGAATTCCGGTCAGGTAGGTAATGGTCACCTCAGACAGGGCGAGCGTGTGATCGTGCGAGGTAGGATCGTTAGAGGTAGAAAACTTGGTTTTGTTTGTGACCCCCAGGTTCGCCACCGCCCGGTTGGCTCGGGTGATCGAATCCGATTTGCCATCAAGTTCCGCCGCGGCGGCAAGCGCAAGCGCATCGACACCCTTCTGCAGATCGTTGTGAAGGTCGTTGGCCCGGCTCATGTCGATGGCAAGTACCGCGAAGCCGATAAGGACGGGCAGCATGATTGCGACGAAGATCATCGCTATGCCGCGTTGATCGTTCCAGAACGCACGAATGGCCCCCAACATGACCTTACTCTCTCTCTCACCTTGCGCCAGGGCCCCTCGCATGCCCGGCGCCCTCCGCATCCTTCCGTTCAGTTCACTGCGATGTTACACCCGAGCCGCCGACATTGACCGTGATCGCCGGCGGCGGCGGCGGCGGCGGCGGAAATTTGTAGTTGTGGGCAACTGCGGCGGCGCGCGTGCCGTCGCCTTCGATCCTGGTGTTCCTGGACGCCGGGTTGAGCGGGTCGACCGTCTGCAGCAGCGAATTGAACTTCTGTGAGTCGCCGGCGGCCAAGGTCACCGAATCATAGTTGTTCAGATAGTCCGCGGCGCAGCCTGACAGCGCGCCGGCGCACAGGATGAGGATCAGGGCGCTATTTCTTGACATAGAGCATCTTGTCCTTCGATTTGAAGTCCAGCATGTGGCCATAGGGGCCGGTGACGCCGTCGCCCGTTTCATATTTGCGGATCATGTCCTTGTTCACCTCGAGCTGCCCGAGGATAAAGAACTCCGGGTCGTTGGCAGGTCGCGTCTTGTCGAACGGTGTCGCCAGTTGTTCGCCGGGCCTCACCGGCCGCACGATGTGCGGCGTGACGATGACCACCAGCTCGGTCTCTTCCTTCTGGTTGCTCGAATTGCGGAACAGTGTCCCGATAACCGGCACCTGGCCGAGCCAAGGCACCTGGTTCTGAAGCTTGGTGGTCTTGCTCGACAGAAGCCCGCCGACGGCGAAGCTCTGACCGTCGCGCAGTTCGACGACGGTTTCCAGTTTGCGGTTGGTGAAGATCGGGTCGCCGGCGGTGGTGAAGCCGGTCAGGTCGCTGACCTCCGGCGCCAGCCTCATATGGATCTTACCGTCGTCGAGCACGACTGGCGTGAACTGCAGATTGACGCCGAATTGCTTGAACTCGACCTGGACCTGACCATTGGCGTCAACGCTGCGGATCGGCACCTGGCCGCCAGCATTGAAGCTGGCTGGTTCGCCGGAAAGCGTGGTCAAATTGGGCTCGGCCAGCGTGCGCACCACGCCCTTGGCCTCGAGCGCCTCGATGATCAGGTCGACCTTGATGTTGTTGTCGATGACGCGGGTGATTAGCGCCGCGAACGGGTTGGAGTTCGACAGGAGGCCGCTGATCAGATCGCCTGGCCCGAGCACGACATTGTCCTGGTCGACGGCAGCAACACCAGTACCGGTACGGGTCGTGCCTCTGCTGTTGGTGCTCTTGATCGACACGCCGAGATCGCGGCCGGCATTGCGCTTGGCTTCCAGCACGCGCACTTCGAGATTGACCTGCTGGCTGTCGTCGACGATGACGGAGTTGATGATGGCGTCGGGACCATATTGCTGCGCAACTTCCATGATTGCCGCCAGCGTGGCGCCGTCCTTGACATGGCCGCCAAGCCTGACCCTGCCGTTGACCGAGCCGACTTCGATGCGCGACTTTGGCGCCACCTGGCGGATCGCCTGCGCCATGTCGCTGACGTCGACGCCGACTTCGATCTGGATGACACCGAGCGAGTGCTTGTCCGTGGAAAACAGATTGACCGTGGTGGTGCCGGCGCCCTTGCCGATGACATAGAGCGTGCGGTCGGTCATCGGCTGGGCATCGGCGATCTTCTCGTCGCCAACGACGATGTCGCCCAGATTGGCATTCACCTGGATCGTTACCGATTGCGACATCGGCAGGAAGATTTTATGGACGCTGGGGTTCGACACATCGATGAAACGGTCGGCTGCATTAGCCGCCAGGCTCGACAGCAACAGCGCCGCCAAACACGACAACGCGGCCGCCATCCTCAACCAAGACCCCTGCATCCCCGTCTCCCCAGTCGCTGCCGGTAGCAGCCCCATTTCATTCGCCGCACCATCGTTACGGTTGGTTATGGTTGTCGCGGCACGTCATATGTCTCGAGTTTCACACCCCGAAAAACGCCCACTGTAGCACGCGCCGGCGGCTCGGGTGTGACATATTTGACCACTTCCTTAACAACTTCACGCGCTTCCGGTGCCGACACCACCGCCGGAGCCGGCTTCACCTTGCTCAGATCGTCGAGACGGCTTCCCACCCGTTCCACGGCCTGGGTCAAACCGGCTATCTTGTCCTCGGCGCGTTTGCGCTCCTCCGCGGCCGCGGCTTGCTCAGCTGCCTTCTTGTCGAGTTCGGCCTGCCTGGCGGCGACGTCGGCCGCCGTTTCACCGGTCAGGTCGGAAAGCGTTACGCGTCCGGTCGTCTCGCCCTTGCTGGCCGCTGCCTGACGAAGCGCCAGCGACAATTGGCCAGCCCCTGCCGCGAGGGTCAATTTTTGTGCATCCTTGGTGCTGGCCTCGAGCGTCACCGACTTCACCACCGTCGGATTGTCCTTGCTCACATCAGCCACCTGGTCGACGGCGAGCACCTTCATGCTCTGCAGCAGCACGTCGACAAAACTCTTGTCCGCGCCATCGGCGCCGCGCACGGTCTGTGTCAGCAGAACATCGACCCGGTCACCCGGGAAGACGAAGCCGGCGACGCCAAGCACGTCGTTGACGCGAATGGAAACGGCCTTCATCCCTTCGCCGAGCACCGCCGAAAGCGTGGCACGCTGGCCGGGACCTGTGATCTTGCTGGCAAGGACGGGTTCGTTTGTGCTGATCGCCTGCAGCGCCTGCCTTGCGCCTTCGCCGGCCAGGGCATCCTTTGTCGTCTTGAACGCGCCTGCCGGTATTGCGCCGGCCGGCCAGGGAATTTCGCGCAGCTTGTCGGCGCTTAGCGTGTCGCCGAACTTCAACGGCATTGCTGCTACTACGACGGTGTCGCGCTGGGTGCCATTCGACTGTGCCATCGCATTGCGCTGGCTGGCCAGCCAGATGTTTGCAAGCACAACCGCCAGCACGCCGAACACGCCGGCGAGGATAATCATGATGAGTGTATTGGCGCGCATCTTCCCACCCCAAATCGCCCCCCAAGGGCGATGCTAGTTTTTTCCTGATGCAGAAGCCTGGGTCGGGACCGAGCGATCCCGACCCAGCAATATGGTTACGGAGCGCAAGCACCCGTGCCGGTGCCAGTCGCGCTTACGCCCTTGCCATCGAGATTGGCGCAGAGACCGGTGAACTGGTCGCCGACCCAGCCGCCGATAGCAAGGATTGCCAGCAGCGACGCCGCAGCGATGATGCCGACCAGGATGGAATATTCGACCATAGCAGCGCCGTTTTCGTCGTCGCGGAACTGCCGGGTCATCGTCATGAGCTTCTTCATGATAATTTCTCCCTTTGGAGGTTTGAACCCGACGAGACAGAGCCAAGGATGAAATCCATACCCAAGCATCCCCCGTCATCACGATCCTAGGTCCCGCAAAAAAGCAGAGTCAAACGGATTAACAGTTCCTTAACCTTCCAATACCTGACCAGAGGGCGGGTTAGTTTTTACAAGAGCTTGATTCGATTAATTTTTCAACCGCCTTAACCATTCGTTCACAATTTGGCCATACATCCAAATTCGGTATCCCTAAATTAGCTACTATGCATAACCCTTTATATATAAGGACTTACGGAGGGGTGTGGCTCGTTACGACCGGTCATGTCCCGTGAGGTGATGGCCCATTTCCGGCGCCTGGCGTGTTGTCAAATAAAATCGATTTTTTTGGGCCTCTGTCCTTAACTATGTCGGAAGTATTGTTCATTCGGTGACGCGTTCGGCGCTTGTGCCTTCCGTGGTTAACGCTTAGTTTCCAGGCAGGGGAATTTGCCGGGGGTTTCGCGAGATGTTGGGCCGCTTCATAAAGGGACCGAGTGAGACGCGGGCGCTGCAGGAGCCGACGCCTGTAGCGGTGATGCCCAGCGTTACGTCTCCAGCGACGGAGGTCGCCGAGGGCGGTGACGCCTTCCTGACGCTCAAGGTCGAGCTTCATCGCCACCTGATAGATCGCTTCAATCTGACCGCTCTTGAAAGTGCGTCCAAGGACGAGATCCTGAATGAGATCCGGCCGATCGTTCGCGAGTTCGTTCGCCAACGAAACGTGCCGCTGAATGCCCGCGAACTCGATCAGCTGACCAGCGACACGGCCGACGAGATGCTGGGGCTCGGGCCGATCGAGCCGCTGCTCAAGGACGATTCCATTACGGATATCATGATCAACACCCACAAACGCGTCTTTATTGAGCGGCGGGGCATGGTCGAGGAGACGGCAATCCGGTTTCGTGACGAGGCGCATCTGCTGCGCGTCATCAACAAGATCGTGTCGAACATCGGTCGGCGGGTTGATGAATCGTCGCCGATGGTCGATGCCCGCCTGGACGACGGTTCCCGCGTCAACATCGCGGTGCGGCCGATCTCGGTCGACGGTCCGCTGGTGTCGATCCGCAAATTCTCGAAGAACCCTTATTCGCTTGAACGTCTGATGGCGCTCAACTCGATCAAGCAACCGATGATCGACCTGCTGCGGATCGCGGTTCAGGTGCGCAAATCGATCCTGGTTTCAGGCGGCACCGGCAGCGGCAAGACGACCTTGCTCAATGCGCTGTCGAGCCACATCCCGTCCAGGGAGCGCCTGATCACCATCGAGGATGCGGCGGAACTGCAATTGCAGCAGCCGCATGTCGGCCGGCTGGAGACACGCCCGCCCAGTGTCGAAGGGAAAGGCGAGGTTCGGCAGCGCGAACTCGTCAAGAACGCGCTGCGCATGCGGCCTGATCGCATCATCGTCGGCGAAGTTCGTGGCGAGGAAGCCTTCGACATGCTGCAAGCGATGAACACCGGCCATGAAGGCTCGATGACCACCATCCACGCCAACACGCCGCGCGACGCGATCTCGCGGCTTGAGCAGATGATCGGCATGGCCGGCATGCCGATGACGCACGAGTCCATCCGGGCGCAAATTGCCTCGGCCATCGACATCATCGTGCAGACGCAAAGACTGTCGGACGGCGGCAGGCGCGTGACATCGATCTCGGAAATCACTGGGATGGAAGGCAATGTCGTGCAATTGCAGGAAATCTATCATTTCGTGCGGCGCGATGTCGCCGCCGACGGTACGATCATCGGCGATTTTCGTGCCACCGGTGTCAGGCCCCGATTCGCGGCGGAAGCGGCAACGCTAGGGCATCATTTCAGCAAGGACGCCTTCAATCCGCAGGTTGCGCTCTGATGCCGTCCGGCCAGGCATTGCTCTATTTTATCTACGTCCTTGCGGCGGCGTCGGTCATCCTCGCCGGCGAGGCCCTGTATCTTTCTTTTGCCGGTCGCCGTGCCGCGGTCGGCGCGATCAATCGTCGGTTGAAGCGATTGTCTGACGACGTTCCGGCAGAACGGACTTTGCAAAACCTGCTGCGCGAGCGGGGGCTGACGGAATCGGGGGACTTTCTTTTTGGGCTGGTCGGGCTGAACAGGCTCTACACCCAATCCGGCATCACCGGAAACCCGCTGACATTCGCCGGTATATTTATCTGCGCCGGGTTGGCATTGGCACTGCTGCTGTCGTTCGTCTTGGGCTTGTCGGCGATACTGGCATTCGTTGTATTTCTGGTTGTCGGGTTTGCGTTGCCCGTGCTCATGCTTCACCGCGCGCGCAAAAAGCGAATCCTGAAGTTCGCGAAGCAACTCCCGAATGCACTCGACATGATCGTGCGCTCGCTGCGTGCCGGACATCCAGCCTCGGTGGCCATTGGCCTTGTGGCGCGCGAGATGCCTGATCCCCTGGGGACGGAATTCGGCATCGTCTCCGACGAGATCACCTTTGGTCTAAGTATTGAACAGGCAGTGCGAAAACTGTCTCAGCGGGTTGGATTCGAGGGCCTTCACCTGCTTTCCATAGCGCTCTCCATTCAGTCCAAGACCGGCGGCAATCTTACCGAAATTCTGGCTAATCTTTCCTCCGTTCTGCGTGAGCGGCAGAAGTTGCGAATGAAGATCAGGGCGCTCTCGTCCGAGGGGCGGGTCTCAGCCTGGATCATCTCGCTGTTTCCAATCGTGATGTTCTTCATCCTTCAGCTCACTGCCCCGGCCTATTACGGCAAGGTATGGCACGACCCGCTGATTATGCCCGTGTTTGTGGGCTTTGGCGTATGGGCTCTGCTGGGCGACTTCATCATGTATCGAATGGTCAACTTCGACTTTTGAGGAGCGTACCATCAACCTGCTTTCCAACACCAACGACCTGAGCTTTCTGGTCTCCGTCGCTGTTTTCGTGGCTGCGGTGGCCCTTTTCCTGTTTGGAGCGCTTGTCTTCTTGCCGGCCCTGCAGACGCGAAAGCTCGTTGCGCAAAGCCTGATAGGCGAAGGTGCGGTCGACCCTCGCTCGCTCGCGGGTCAGGAACAGCTAGTCAAGATCGCAGCGCAACGGCCGGTCGACGCATACTTTCGAACGATGGAGAAGGAGCGCCAGGAGCCGAGTGCGCTTGAAGCAAAGCTCTTCCGCGCCGGCTTCTATCAAGCGAGCGCTCCATTGATCTATACGCTGTCGCGACTCGGCGCGGTGTGTGTAGGATTTTTGGTTGCCTACGCACTTCTGCCGCGCGTGTTGCCACCGCATCTGCCGGGGTACTTCGCCCTTGTTGGCTCAGCCCTGCTAGGGCTGGGGTGCATAGTGATTCCGAGCATTCTGCTCGATCGCTTCGAGAATGCCCAGAAGGAAACCTACCGTCGCGGGTTCCCGGATTTCATGGACATGATGATCACCTGCGCCGACGCCGGCATGAGCCTGGAGGCAGCGGTCGAGCGAGTTGGCTCAGAGTTGGCCGGCACCCATAAATGGTTGGGCATCCAGCTTGCGATCATGAACCTGCAACTGCGCGCGGGGAAGCCCTTGCGCGAGGCGCTGCGTGAACTCGCGGACCGCATAGGGCTTGAAGAAGCAAGGGCGCTGGCCGTATTGTTCCGGCAATCGGAAGAGCTGGGCACCAGCCTGACGGACGCACTGCGCGTCTACAGCGAAGAGATGCGAGGGCAGAGAATTCTGAGCGCGGAGGAGAAAGCCAACGCACTGCCCGTGAAAATGATGATTCCGTTGGGGCTGTGTATCTTTCCAGTCGTGCTAATGGTCATTATGTTGCCGGTCATCATCCGGATGAAGGGGATTTTCTTCTAGTTGCATGTATGATTTGGTCCTAATATGAGTCGGGGGACGCTCGAGGGGAACTATATGAAGAGGCTTATCGCTGTCGCAGCCTGCCTGTTGACGGTAGTGCTTGCCGGCTGCCAGACGGACGCCACCGACGGTGTCGTCCGCACCAACGAGCCGTCGAAGGGTGATGTGACGTCCTTCGGCGATGCTTTCGACGGGCTGAAGACGGTCAGCGATGTCGAATACCATGCCTCGGACCAGGCCGTGGCCGAAGCCAAGAACCAGTTCCGCGCGGAAAACTACGGCAATGCCGGCGCCTTGTTCTTCAAGGCGACGCAACTGTCGCCCAATGACGGTAACGCGTGGATGGGGTTGGCTGCCTGCAGCGACCGGATCCACCGTTTCGACCTCGCCGATCGGGCCTATGCCCGAGCCTTCAAGCTGGTTGGCCCGACGGCCGAATATTACAACAATGTCGGCTATTCCCACCTGCTGCGCGGCAAGCTGCAGGACGCACGCAGCAATTTCCTCAAGGCTTACGAACTGGCGCCCAACGATCCGACTGTCGCCAACAATCTGAAGCTGCTGTCATCCAGCGTGCAGAATATCGAGCGCTAGCATGTTGCTCGTCGAATCGCTGCTGCTGAAAGCGCTCGCCATCCCGCTGCTGGCAAGGATTGCCTGGCTCGACTTCACCACCCAGAAGATCGCCAACCGCGACGTGCTGCTGCTGCTCTGCCTGGGGGCGGGGAGCCTGCTGCTGCTGTCGCTCCAATCCGGATCGTGGTTTGAGATGGGGCTGAGCGCCCTTGCCGGCCTTGTTTTGTTCGTCGCGCTACTCCCGTTCTGGGTGCTACGCAAGATCGGCGCCGGCGACGTCAAACTGATGGCTGTCGTGCCCTTCCTGATCGGCGGACGCGATCTCGCGGTGTTTTCAGTGCTGCTCCTGGTTCTCGCCCTCGCCACCGCGGCGATCGTGAAAAGACCCTTCATGCTGCCTGAGGGCGCTTTTCGGCTCGTTGTCCAGCATTTGGACCGTAAGGGCGTGGTGCCATTCGGAGTGCCGATCGCGATAGCCGCGATCTGTACGATAGCGTTCCTGATCTACAAAAGTGTGGTGGTGGCGAGCAGCTCTGGAATCCTGAATCAGCTTAACTGAACCTCGACAGTCCGTTCCACCGTCGGAAATGCGGGCTACAGCGACGTAATCTTTGCTTAATGGCCGGCAGGCATTCTATGTGCGAATGAGGGCTTGGATATGATACCGGATTACCGATCGGCAGTGGCTTGGCTGACGGCTGGATTGATCGTTGGCGCCGTGGCTGTCCCGTTTGCGGCTGTTGTCGACAAACCGGCTTCACCAACAATTATCAGCGCCGAACCGCCACCGCTCCCAATCATCAAAAAGAAGTACATCCGAACGTGGCGCCGCACATAGCGGCTGGCGCATTGCCTGCCTTCAGAGTGCCAGGTCGATGTCAATGATGGGCTCCGTACTTCGCGGTAGTTCGACGGCATGGCGCACCAATAAACCGTTCTTTGTTACCTTGGTGGTCTATGTTCTGGTAGCGCTTGCCGCCGCCATACATTGGAATATCCGAGTCGATTTTGAACTCTACAGCCGACCGTTTCTGCTGTTTGGTTGCGGCGTGACGGTTATCCTGTTCGCCTTGATCTCGATACGCATCATGCTTGAGCGGCCACCGCAGTTGTTCCCGGCGCTTAGGGATCGACTGGTTGCCTATGAATTACCTTACCGGATGATCATAGGCCTGCCGGTCGTATTGGTCCTGCCTGTATTTTTTTCCCTATTCACCAGCTTGAAGCGCGGTATCAGCAGGATTGTACCGTTCTATGCTGACTCCAAAATCATGGCGATTGACAGGACAATCCATGGTGGCGTCGATGCCTGGTTGGTGTTGCATCCTTTGCTTGGATACGGCCCGATAATTTTTGTCATGAATTTCTTCTACAGTCTTTGGTCAGTGATAATGTTCATTGTGCTGTTCTGCGTCACCTTCTCAACCGGAAATCAACGGCTCCGTTCACAGTATCTGGTAAGTTATGTTCTAATCTGGGCACTGTTAGGAACTCTTGCAGCGACGATATTCGCCTCGGTCGGACCAGCCTTTGTGATGCCTTATTACGGTGACGCTACATTTTCTCCGCTGATGGATCATCTTCGGACAATCGACGCCGTCTATCCTGTGTGGTCCATCCCTGTACAGGAGGTGCTGTTTGCCAATATGGCTTTGGACGGTCCACAAATGGGTGGAGGTATTTCAGCCTTTCCTTCGCTGCACGTTGCTATCGCAACTCTGAATGCCATCTATCTTTGGCGCTTCGGCGGGTTGCTGCGATGGGCCGGAGCGGCCTTCTTGGTCATAATACAACTGGGGGCCGTCTACCTGGCCTGGCACTATGGGATCGACGGATATGCGTCCATGCTGGCCGCGCCGATCATATGGGTCGTTGCTGGACGTATGGCGAAACCTTCGCCGCTTTCGACAGCAACTCGCCCAGCGATCTGAGGTGCGGAAAAACGCGCCTTCATCAATTTGGCTATGCCGGGAATAACCAGCAAAATGGCCGTATACCTCTATATTAGCTTGTGCTAACGTACTGAGGTCGCAGCCCCAAAACACCCCAAGAACCCCCGGGTGCTGCGATTACCGGGCGCCGGCAAACTTGCGCACATTAGACTCTCCAGTCTGCCGGCGCTCGGTCTCCTCGGGTGACGGCGCGGGTGTTGCAGCAACGCTTTGCGCCGGTGGGTCCTATTCGCAATTCAAACAGACAAAGAGTCGTTATAGGCGTGTTGCCGAGGCATATTAGTTCATGCTTGCATTGCTCTCCAAAAACTGAAACTGTTCATATGGGGTAGAAATCGTGCAATGGGACGGAAGACAACCGGGTCGATGCTTCCCGGAATCTTTCGAGGGCGAATGTATTTTCCACAGTTTCTGGTGGGAGCGACGGCGGCGTTGGCGCTGATCTTTGGCTGGCTCTACAGCGTCACGGGCTCGTTTTGGGCCTCGTTCGGGTGGACAGTCGTCAGCGCTGTAGTGCTGCAGGTGGGATATTTCGCCTGTGTGCTCGTCATGATTTTCCGTCACGTCGATGAAGCAACCGACGCCGATCGAGCGGTTCAGAAGAAGCCCGACGGAGCGTCTCCCGCGAAACACGACCGTATCTTCTTCTAGCCGCCGTTCCGGCAGGGATGGCGCCAGCGGCTAACCAAGTCATGGTTTGCTGTGGCGCAAAACCCAACGGCACAATCGCGGATTACTTCGCGGCGTCTTCACCAAAAGTGTCTTTCATCGCGCGCAGGATAATGACGGCCGAGGCCGCGCCCGGGTCCATGTGCCCCAGGGATCGCTCGCCCAGCCGTGCCGCCCTGCCGCGGGCCGCGACCATGGATCGTGTCGAATTCGCGCCGGCTTCCGCGGCCTCCAGGATGCCTTTCCACATGTCCCGGCTTCCGGCAGCGCGGGCACATGCACCGACGGCTGCTTCCGTTGCCGGGATCCAGGCATCCAGCATCGTCTTGTCGCCGCGCTGTCCTTTGCCGCGCTCCTTGATGCCGGTCGTCATGGCCTCGACGATCGCCGCCTGGCCGGCAGCTGAAAGGCGTTCATCCTGTTTGAGGGCTTGTGCGGCTCTTCGGAACGCCGTCGCATAGAGCGGCCCGGTGGAGGCGCCGACGGCATCGAGAAAGGCCGACGCGGCAGCGGTGAAAACGTCCGACGCAAGCATGTGGTCGAGGTCGAGCTTGGCCAGCTCCGCGTTCACCGCCATGAAGCCGAGCGACATGGTGATGCCATGGTCGGCATCGCCGATGGCGCCATCGAGATCCGAGAGGTGATCCTTTCCCGCCTCGATCGCAATGGAGATGCGATAAAACATCCTGCTCAGGCGTCGCGCCGCATTGTCCGACATCGTGTTCCTCCCAGTTCAAGCAGGATGCGACCCATCGTCGATCGTCGCATACTCGTATCTCAGCCGACCCGCAGGACAGCCGTATCGCAAGGATGATGCAACAGTTCCGTCAACTCGCTGTCGAGGTGCAAGACCGTTATCGACGCACCGACCATGTCGAGCGATGTGCAATAATGCCCCACCCAGTTCGCTTCTATCGTGATGTCCTTGGCGCTCAATCGCTGCGCGACGCGCCTGAACAGGATGTAAAGTTCCATCAGCGGCGTGGCGCCGAATGAATTGATCAGCACCGCGACACGGTCGCCCGCTGCCGGCTTCATTTCCGAAAAGATGCGGTCCATGATCCGGTCCGTGATCGCGTCGGCGCTCATCATCCTTTCGCGGATGACGCCGGGCTCGCCATGGATGCCCATGCCGATCTCGATGTCGTCGGGGCCGATCTCGAAATTGTGGCGGCGGGTCTGCGGAAGCGAGCAGGGCTCCAGCGCAACGCCCATGGTGAAAGTCCGTGCGTTGGCCTTGCGCGTCACGGCCTCGCAGGCGTCGAGCGACAAGCCGCGATCGCAGGCGGCACCGGCGATCTTGAACATGAAGAAGTTGCCGGCAACGCCGCGGCGACCCTCCCTGTCCTCGAGCGGCGACGAGGCGATGTCGTCCGTCGTCACCACCGTGCGAACCTCGATGTTGTGTTCCGCCGCGATCTCGGCCGCCATTTCGAAGTTCATCACGTCGCCGGCATAGTTGCCGTAGACGAACAGCACGCCTTGCCCGCCCGACGCGGCATTGGCACACTGGAAGATCGTGCCGGGAGGCGGTGACGAAAAGATGTTGCCGACGGCCACGGCATCGGCGAGCCCCTTGCCGACATAGCCGAGAAAGCAGGGCTCGTGCCCCGTGCCGCCGCCGATCACCAGCCCCACTTTCCCAGGCCTCGGCCCTGTGCGGGCAACGAGAGCACGGTGCGAACCCTTGATCGGCTCGATGTAGGCGGCGTGGGCCTTCACCACGCCGTCAAGCATTTCCTCCACGACATCGTCGGGGTCGTTGAGGAACTTCTTGATATGGGTGCGGAAGTTGCTGGGCAAAGCCACTGTGTTGTCGAGCCTTGGGCGTTGCGAGAGCTTCTGGTCGAGCTCCGTCACGCCGTCGGCATTCAGGATGCCGCGGCCGGTGGCAGCGTCGGTGATGAGCACGTTGACGTAGCCGCCGCGCAGCGCGGCAAGGATTGCCGGCACCTTGTCGAAACCGCCGGCGACCGCGATGCGCAGGCCGATGGCCTTCAGCCTGTCGAGCGATATCCCGATCGTTCGGTCGTCGAGCGGGCCGGCCACCGGATTGCCCTGGCCGTCGATGAAGCGGCCGGCAACGACACCCACGGCATCCTTGGCGAGGTACTGTTGAAGTGAGACCGATTCAAAGAAGCCGCTGGTGTGGATCGTTGAGTTTGGACGCAGCGAAGAGATGCCGAAAAGCGCCTTGTTGGCTTTGGCAAGTGCTGCGAACTGGCTTTCGATCAGCGTCTCGCGCAACAGCATGTCGCGCACCTCGGCCGTCGAAACGACCGCTGGTGCGGTGATGTTGATCAGCTTGCCATCCACGGCGCTGGCGATGGCGGCCGCGCAGAGTTCCGGCGTATAGGCAAAACTCGCACGAGTGCCTCCGGTCGCCTGAACGACAGTGACGTCCTGGAGGCCGGGCACCGAGGCTTGTTCCCCGATTGCCAACACAGTTCTTCCCCAGGCAACGGCGAGCGTGTCACCGGATTTCAAAAGCTTGGCAAGTGCCTGCGCCGCAGCCCCGCCAAGACGATCGATCAGCGGGCGCGCATTGTCGTCGCTTGGCACGACCAGACAGTCATGCAACCCGAAGTGACGCTTGAGTTCCTGCGCGATCGAGAGCGAGCTCAGCCGCGACGGCTCGAGGGAAATGTTGACGATCCC
This sequence comes from Mesorhizobium kowhaii, assembly GCF_042431665.1. Lineage (NCBI taxonomy): Bacteria > Pseudomonadati > Pseudomonadota > Alphaproteobacteria > Hyphomicrobiales > Phyllobacteriaceae > Mesorhizobium > Mesorhizobium kowhaii. The sequence continues at coordinate 930,430 of NZ_JBHLYT010000053.1, read as the reverse complement.
GCGGGCGCGGGCATCGGCCAGATAACTGTTCACCGTCGCCCGCGAAATGCCCATGATGTCGGCGATATCGCCTTGCGTCATGCGATCTTCGTAGTAGAGCCAGCAGGCCCAGACATAGGGGTCGTCACCGTAGCGCAACGGGATGGGTTCGGTGCCAGCTTCGGCTCCCGCCCGCACCGTCCCGTTCTTCCGCGCCGATGGTGCCTTGACGATCATGCTGCCTGGTTTCCCCGAATCCAAAATCGATCGCCAAGATGAGCGCAAACGGGCGAACTCTCAATCTTGCTCCGGATCATGCTCCCGGCTGGAAGATCAGCCGGGAGCCATTGCTCGGGAGGAGCATACTTTACAATTCAACGCACCGCGGCCGCGGACAGCTGCAGTTTCTGCTTGGCACCGAGCGCCAGGGCTTTCAGGATCAACGCGCAGGATGTGGCGCCGGCATCAAGGACGCCGAGCGAGCGTTCACCCAGGCGGCTGGCCCGGCCGATCTTCGCCACAAGGTCCTTCGTGCCGTCGCGGCCCTTTTCGGCCGCGACAACCAGGGCATCCAGCGCGTCGGCGAATGGCTTTCCGCCAGCGTTGGCGCTATCGAAGGCGTCGATGGCCGGGACGAGCGTATCGAGAAGCGTCTTGTCGCCAACCTTGGCCGATCCGATGGCCTGGATGCCGTCGAGACCATTGGTGAGCATGGTGCTGAAAGTCTTGGCATCGATTGACGATGCGTTTTCGATCGTCTCGGCGAATTGCGTGAACATGACGCCATAGAGCGGACCCATGGAACCACCGATCTCGGTCATCAGCACGGTGCCCAGCGTATCGAAGGCTGCGGCCAGCGACATGTCGTTGCCCCTGATCCGCTCCGCGGCCATGCCGAAGCCCTTGGCCATGTTGACGCCGTGGTCGCCGTCACCGATCTTGCCGTCGATCTCGCTCAGATAGGCTCGGTTTTCGATGATCCGGTCCGCGACCGAAAGAACGATGTCGCCAGCGGAAGCGTTGTCAAAGTGCTGCATTTGCCTGTCTCCTAGAACCTTGCGGGACAATCGACGTCCACATCCAGCAGCCTTTTCAATTCGGCGTCGAGCGCCATGACCGTGAGTGTGGCGCCGACCATTTCCAGCGAGGTGAAATAGTTGCCGATATAGGTCTTGTGGATGCTCAGCCCGCGTCCGGCGATCTCCTGTTCGATCGTGTCGTTGAGGATGTAGAGTTCGTTGACCGGTGTTGCGCCGAGGCCGGACACGAGGACCGCAACTTCCGTTCCGGCTGCTAGGTCATGATCATCGAGGACGATCTTGACCATCTCTCGCGCTATCTCGGCAGCGGGTTTCAGCGGTTCGACCCTGACACCCGGTTCACCGTGATGACCGATGCCGACTTCCATCGTGCCCGGCTCGATCGAGAAGTTGGGGTGCCCCACGGCGGGCAGCGTGCAAGGGCCAAGGCCAACGCCAATTGAGCGGCAGTTGTCGATCGCCGTTTGCGCTATCGCCCGCACGTCGGCGAGACCAGCACCTTCCGCGGCCTTGGCGCCGGCGCATTTCCACATGAAGATCTCGCCGGCAACGCCTCGGCGCTTGTCGCGCTCATCGGGCCCCGCCGAGCACACATCGTCATTGGCAACGACGGTAGCGATCTCGATGCCCTCCTTGGCCGCGAGCTTGATGGCCATCTTCACATTCATGTTGTCGCCGGCGTAGTTGCCATAGAGGCAGACGACACCCTTGCCGCCATCTGCCTCTCGCGCGGCGTCGAAGAAGCTCTTTGCCGTCGGCGACGAAAACAGTTCGCCGACCGCAACCGCATCCAGCATGTTCCGTCCCGTATAGCCGATGAAGGCCGGCTCGTGGCCGGATCCGCCGCCGGTGATCACGCCGACCTTGCCGCTGACCGGCGCATGGCGGGCGACGATGACACGGGGATTGCTGCCAAGCCTGACGATGTCGGCATGCGCCTTGACGAAGCCCTTGACCGTATCCTCGACGACCTCGTCGGGATTGTTGATAAACCGCTGCATTGTTGCTCCAATCATGCGCCGCTCAGATTATGGTGTAGCCGCCGTCGACCAGAAGGTCGGCGCCGTTGATCATGTCGGCGCCGTTCGATGCCAGAAACACCGCTGCGGCGGCTATTTCCTCCGGGAAGGCAAAGCGGCCGGTCGGGATGCGCTGCTTCAACGCCTCGCCGCGCGGCCCGTCCCATGCCTTTCGGCCAAGCTCGGTCAGCACCACTGTCGGCGAAATCGTATTGACCGTGATGCCATGCTTGCCCCATTCGGCCGCAAGCGTCTTGGACAGGCCGATGACACCGAATTTCGAGGCGCAATAGGCGACGTGCTGGTCGATCGCGACGGTGCCGGCTTGCGAAGCCATGTTGATGATCTTACCGCCCTTGCCGGCTTTGATCAGGGCGCGTCCGGCGGCCTGGGAGACCAGGAACGTTCCCTTGAGATTGATAGCGATGGTCTTGTCCCAGGCATCGAGGCTGAGCTCCTCGGCCGGAGCAAGGATGGCGACGCCGGCGCTGTTGACGACGATATCGATGTGGCCGAAAGCCGCTTCCGCCGCGGCAAACACGGCCTCCACGGATTGCGGATCGGACACGTCGCAGACGAAGAACTTCGCGCCGTTGCCGAGTTCGTCGGCTTTCGATCGCGCAACCGATTCATTGATATCGATCACTCCGACGGCAGCACCCTTCAAGGCAAATGCCGATGCAATGGCACTGCCGATGCCGGAGGCACCGCCGGTGATCAGGGCGACTTTGCCGCCAAGTGAAAAATTGAGATCGACCTGTATTGAATCAGTCATGGTTGTCTTCCCGGCCTGTTGGAAAGTGGGGTGTGCAAGAGGGCACACCCCACGGCTGAATTACTTGCGCGTCGCAAGAAGCTTGTCGACGTTTTCCGCCGTCACCGGCGTCCACGGCACATTGTAGATCTTCTCCTTGCCGTCCTTCCACGGCATGTCCTTGTAGGTTACCCAGATGTCGGACTGGGGCTTGTAGTCACCCTTCTTGGCATTGAAGATGGCAAGATCGAGCGCCCCTTGTGCCTGGGCACGTGCGTCCTGAAGGATCGACGTCATCTCGCCGTTCTTGACGGCGTGGAGCGCGTCGGTGATGCCGTCGATGCCGGCAATGGAGAAGCTCTTCACGTCAAGGCCGGCAGCCTTGATCGCCTCGATGGCGCCGAGAGCCATTTCGTCGTTCTGGCCAATCACGCCATTGATCTGCTTGGGATGAGCGGTGAGCCAGTTTTCCATCAGCGTCTGGGCTTCAGCGCGCGACCAGTTCGCCGTCTGATCTTCGAGGATCTTGACATCCGGGCACTCGGCAAGCGCCTTCTTGTTGCCTTCGAGACGAGAAATCTGCGCCGACTGACCGACCGGCCCCTCGAGAATGACGACGTTGCCCTTGCAGCCGATTCTGTCGAGCACGGTCTTGGCTTCCATGTAGCCCGAGATCGTGTCGTCGGAGCCGACATAGGAGGCCAGGAGATCGGAATTGACGCGGGTGTTGGAGCCGACAACCGGGATGCCGGCATCGGCGGCCGTCTGTACGGCAGCCGCGCCTGCATCGACGTCGATCGGCGCGAAGATGATCGCATTGTACTTCTGCGTGGCCATCGTCTTGAACTGGTCCTGCTGGACCAGGGCATCATAGCGGCCGTCGAAGACCGTCAGTTCGACTTCACCGCTCTTGACGGCAGGGTGGTCCTGGAGCGCTGCCGCCCAGATCTGCATGAATTCAGCATTCAACCCGTAAGGTGCTGCGCCGATCTTGATCTTCTCCTGCGCCATGGCCGACGAGGCCAGCAGCGCGGACGCGGACGCGAGCGCTATCATCAATGTTTTCATTTCGTACCTCCACTTTAAGTGAGCGACCGACATGGTTCGCCTATCAACGGACACGCGGTGTGCAGGTCCGATCCCGGAAGGGGGCTTAGGCCCCGTAGTTTCGCTTCTGATCAAGCATCACGGCGCCGACGATCAGGGCGCCCTTGAGAACTTGCTGGTAGTAGGATTGGATACCCATCAGATCGAGGCCGTTGTTCATGACGCCGATGATCAGCGCCCCAATCAGCGTGCCCGTCACCCGGCCCACCCCGCCCGAAAGACTGGTTCCCCCGATCACCACCGCAGCGATCGCGTCCAGCTCATAGGCGATGCCGGCCTGGGGCAGTGCGGAGCCAGTGCGGGCGCTGAGCAGCATTCCGGCGAGGCCGGCAAGACCGCCGGAGACGACATAGACGACGAACTGTATGCGGGTGATGTTGATGCCCGAGGTCCTGGCAGCGTGGGGGTTGCCGCCGACGGCATAGATGTAACGGCCGAAACGGGTCCGGTTGAGGATCCACCAGGAGACGGCAAACACGACAGCCAGAATGACGACCGGGGCCGGTATGCCAAGGATGTCGCCCGTGCCGATCCAGCGAAACGCCGGCGTCAGCGCGGGAACAGGTCGGCCTCCGCCATAGATGAGGGTCAGTCCGCGCGCTGCCGACAGCATGCCCAGCGTCGCCACGAAGGCCGGCACCGAAAAGCGCGACACGATCACACCGGAAACGGCGCCGCAGGCAACGCCGACCAAAAGGCCGATGCCGAGGCCGACGACGACTGGATAGGGTGCTCCGGAAATCCCGGCGGTCGCGGACGTGGTCACGAAGCTGGCGCTGACGAGGCCGGCAAGCGCGACGACGGAGCCGACCGAGAGATCGATGCCGCGGGTCAGGATGACGAAGGTCATGCCGATGGCGAGGACACCATTGATCGACGTTTGCAGCAGCACGTTCGAGATGTTGCCGGCTGTCAAAAAGAACTCGTTGGAGACCGACAGGACCGCAACCAGGATCAGGAAGGCAAAGAAGATACCGTATTCCTGAATCAGCAGCCGGCGCTGCTCCGAACCGAGCCAGCCTTTTGCGTTCTTGTTGTTTCCAACCGACATCCCTGACTCCTCTGCCGCCGGACGAACACCTTGTCCCTGCTCAGGTTGATAGGTGGACGAGTGATTGGGCATCCGTTTCCTCCCGGCTGTAGATCCCGGCGCTCCTGCCGGCACGCATCACCATGATGCGGTCCGACATGCCGAGAACTTCGTCGATTTCCGATGAGATCATCACGACCGTGCCGCCGGAGGCGGCGAAGTCACTGATGATCCGATAGATTTCACGCTTGGCCCCGACGTCGACACCGCGGGTCGGCTCGTCCAGAAGCAGGACCTTCGGGTTGCGAAGGAACCATTTTGCGAGCACCACCTTCTGCTGATTGCCGCCTGAAAGGCCGGAAACCGGCATCGTGTCGCGCGCTGCCTTGATCTGGAACTTTTCCCGCATGTCGCGGCTTGCTTGCGCCTCCCGCGGCCGATCCATGGCGAAGGCGGGGCTCATTTCCGGCAGGCTCGCCATGCAGATGTTGGCGCGTACGGAATCGGAGAGATTGAGGCCGGTCAGCTTGCGGTCCTCGGTGACCAGCGCCAGCCCAAGCGCCATGGCATCGGCTGACCTGGAAATGCTGACCTCGGCACCGTCGAGCTTGATGCTTCCTGACGAAGGCTTGTCGAGCCCGAAGAGGCAGTTGAAGATCTCTGTCCGGCCCGCCCCCATCAGGCCGTAAATGCCGAAGATCTCACCCCTTCGTGCGCAGAAGGAGATATCCTCGATCTTGTTCGAGCACGTAAGCGCGGTAACCTCGAGAACGGTTTCCAAAGTGGGCGTGTTGGTCTTTATGTATTCCTCGGACAGTTCACGGCCGACGATCATGCGGATCAGGTTGGGCCGGTCGATGTCTGCAAGCGCTCCGCTGCCGACATAGGCGCCGTCACGGAAGACCGTGTAGGAATCGGCGATCTGGAAGATCTCCGACAGCCGGTGAGAAACATAGACGATGCCGCGGCCCTGGGCCTGCAGGCGGCGGATCGCGGCAAAGAGGTGCTGCGCCTCCCGCTCGCCGATCGCCGATGTCGGCTCATCCATGAAGATGACCTCGGCGTCGTGACTGAGCGCCTTGGCGATCTCGACGAGCTGCATCTGCGCGACGGAGAGGTTCATCATGTATTGTGTGGCTCGAATATCGAATTCGAGATCGTCCAGCAGCTTTTGCGCGGACCGGTTCATCGCGCGAAAATCGATGCCTCCGAACCGCGCGGAAGGCTCGCGGCCGAGATAGATGTTCTCCGCAACCGTCATGTGAGGGACAGGGCTGAGTTCCTGTTCGATAATGGCAATGCCCGAGGCCAATGCGTCGGCCGGGCTTGCGAACTCCACGTCCTTGCCGCGGCGGCGGATTGAGCCGGCGTCGCGCTTGAAGATGCCCATCAGTATCTTGAGAAAGGTCGACTTGCCGGCGCCGTTGCCGCCGCAGAGTGCGTGAACCGTGCCGGCGCGAAGTTGAAAGCGGCCCTCGCGCAAGGCTGCGACGCCACCAAAGGACTTCTTCAGCCCTTCTACCTCGAGCAAAAACTCCACGTCGTTTCTCCTCCCTCAGGCGCTCGACACCCCTCCTTGGCGCGAGCCGATCGACACGAATGATCTTTGTTCTTGGTGTCGATTTTTACAATAGTCGATTAGCACTCGACAAATGTCAAGCGTTCGATGAAACTATGGATGCCAACTGTTGGCCGCGGATCGAATGCACCCACGGACGCCCAGGGCCCAGGCGCCAGACGGCGCATTGGCGGCACGGTGCGGAGGGCCAACTCAAAATCGAAAGGAAGGAAGGCTATGAAGATCGCTATCGGCGCCGACAGTGCGGGAAAGCCGCTTCTGGATGTGATTGCAGCGCATCTGGCCGGAAAGACCGGCATCACGCTAACGGATTTCAGTCAGCCGGGCTTTTACGCCGACATATCGCAGACGGTTGCTCGAAAGGTGGTTGAAGGCGAATTCGACCGCGGTTTGCTGTTCTGCGGAACCGGCATCGGCGTTTCGATTTCCGCCAACAAGGTGCCGGGGATACGCGCCGCACTGACCCACGATACCTACTCGGCCGAACGGGCCGCCAAGTCCAACAATGCTCAGATCATCACGATGGGCGCGCGCGTGATAGGCCCGGAACTGGCGAAGGCGATTGTCGACAAGTATCTGGCGTCCAACTTCGATCCCACCGGGCCTTCAGCGGAGAATGTCAAGGCGGTCGATCGTCTTGACCAGATCAAGCGCTAGAGCAATTCTAGGAAAAGTGGGAACCGGTTTTCCCGGGAAAAGCGCGTAGCGCTTTCCCTCAGGGAATTGCGTCAAAACAAAGAGCTAGAGTGGTCCAGCATTTCCGTGAAACGGTGAACCGCTCTAGAGACTGCCTGGCGTCGTCAGGATTTCCGGTGCGCCGCCAACACCGTCCAGGTTTCCGCAATGGCGACGATTGCGGCGTTGATCGGTCCACTCGGGATCGTCGGCATCGTCGAGGCGTCGACGACAAAGATGTTGTCGAAGCCGTTCAACCGCAAGTCGGGGTCGACGACAGCCTCGGCATCACTACCCATCCGGCATGTGCCAGCCGGATGATGATGGGTGGAGGCAGCCCTGGCGATGAAGGCATCGAGCTCGTCGTCGGACTGAGCCGATGCACCAGGCAGGACTTCCACATCTCGCCATTCGTCCAGAGCCGCATGATGGCCGACCATGCGCGCCCTCTTCAAGGCCATCCTGAAAACCGCGCGGTCGTGTTCGGTTTCGAGATAGTGCGGATCGATGACCGGCGCATCGTTACGGCCGGGCCCGCCCGGTGCGATGCGCCCGCGGCTTGTCGGATGGGTGACGCCGCACAGGATGGTAAAGGCGGAGCGGTAGGACGGGGCATTCAGGCCCTCGGCCGCTGACGGAGCGACGACGCAGGCGAGCACCATGTCGGGACTTCCCGTGGAACGGGTCGGGTCGTCGCCATGCAGGTACATCAGCGATTCGGAGTGCTGGAGGCGGGACGGCGGCACCGGCTTTTTCGTACTGTAGACATTTCCAAGAGCCAGCAGATGGTCCTGCAGGTTGCGGCCGACATCGCGTCGGTCGGCAAGGCAGCGTATCCCAGCCTGCTTCAGGGTATCCGGACAACCAATGCCCGACCGCATGAGGACGAGCGGCGTGGATACGGCGCCGGCGCAAAGAACAATCCGGTCGGCGGTGAGCGTTCTGGTCTCCCCCTCGGACACCACGATCACGCCCGTGACCTTGTGGCCGTCCAGCACGAGATGCTCGACCTCATGGCCGATAAGTAAGCTCAGGTTCGGCCGCGCCATGACCTGCGGTGACAGATAGGCGTCGGCGACGCTCACGCGCTTGCCGTTGCGTATGTTGAGTGAATTGGGGCTGGTGCCGACCAGTTCGCCGCTGTTGTGGTCGCGCAGCGTCGGGACGCCCATGGCGCGCCCGGCGGCGATGTAAGCACGCACGACCGGACTGACCTCGGCGTCCGGCAGATACACGTCCAGCGGGCCGCTCCTGCCGCGTGTCGGCCCGTCGAAGGCCGTGAAGGCTTCGCTGCGGATGAAGCCCGGCAACAATCCCTGATAGGACCAGCGCTCGCCGCCGGCTTGCGCCCAGGGTTCGAAATCGTCGGGATGGCCGCGCACATAGGCCATCGCATGCAGGCAGCTCGATCCGCCGACGATCTTGCCGCGTGGCCATTCGTGGACGCGGTTGGCGGTAAAAGGCTGCGGCACGGTCCGGTAGGCCCAGTCGTAGGCGCGGCCCTGGAGCATCGTCCATTTCAGCGGGTCGGCGATATCGGGATCAGCCGGCATCGTCCCGGCCTCGATCAGGCCGACCTGGCACGACCGGTCTTCACTGAGCCGACTGGCAACAACCGAGCCGGCGGATCCGGCGCCGATCACCAGCACGTCGAAATGACGTTTCAATTTGAAATTCCCCGCACAGGCTCAATGTCGAGAGGTGATACGATCACGCGGCAAAGGCGCCGGCATTCGACCGTTCCATGATCTGCCTCTGCACGGACAGCAGGTGCGCGCGCATCGCGGCCTCCGCCGCTTCGGGATCGCGCTGCGAGATCGCTTCGGCGATCAGGCGATGCTCGCCGTCGCGCTGGGCGATCCGCTTGGGGCAGGTGGGGGCGGCGGTGCGCGCAACCTTCACCCGCGCATCGACCCCGACCTGACGCAACATCTTGTAGAATTCTGCCGCGAGATGGTTGCGGGCAGCGGCGACGATCGCGAGATGGAAGGCGAAGTCGACCTCACCTGACGGAGCATTCTCCGGCGTGGTTGCCGCGTCCATGATCCGCGCCGTCTCGAAGGAGGAGGCACGCAGCGACGCCAACCGGGCAAGGCCCGGCTCCATGATCAGGCGCAATTCCAGAACCTCGATTGGGTTGGTTACCCTGACCAGTTCCTCCCCGTATCTTGGAAGGGCGGTCGGCGCCCGCCTGGCGCGCGCCGGTTTGAGATCGCCAGAATGACGCAGCACTTCAAGCGCCTTGCGAAGCTGATGGCGCTTGACGCTCAGGTGTCCTGCAAGATCGCGCTCGGACGGAAGTTTGCCGCCGCCCTGTTGCAACTGGCGGACTGCGGCAATGATGTCGTCGAGATCCGATGGTCCGGCCTGTGGCTCGAATGCGTTCAAAACCAAATCTCCTGTCCGATCGGCAGGCGCCGACTCAACGTCCGGTTATCATCATATTGTGACACGAAACCTGATGGAAACGGCACTCAACCAATTCAACCAATCTACATCCACATGCGATGGTTGACAACACCAGTTGCGCGATGGTTGACTGACTTCGTTGACGGCTGCCATCGCGGCTGTCCTTCTCCCGAGGATCATGCATGCCGGCTGGCGATACCTTTGACTACGTCATTGTCGGCGCGGGTTCGGCCGGCTGCGTGCTGGCAAACCGGCTGAGTGAGGACCCGGCGGTTTCGGTGCTTCTGCTGGAGGCGGGGGATTGGGACCGCGATCCGATGATTCACATCCCGCTCGGCTGGGGCAAGATCCTGACCGAGCGCCGCCACGACTGGATGTATTTCTGCGAGCCAGAGGCCAATGTCGGCGGGCGCAAGGTCGAATGCGCGCGCGGCAAGGTCATCGGCGGCTCTTCGTCCACCAATGCCATGGCCTATGTGCGCGGCAATCGCGGCGATTACGATCGCTGGGCGGCAAGCGGGCTGACCGACTGGTCGTTCGACAAGGTGCTCCCTTATTTCAAGAAGCAGGAGCGCTGGGAAAAGGGCGCAAGCCAGTATCGCGGCGGCAGCGGGCCGCTGAACACCCAGTTCTGCCGCTACAAGGATGAACTGATCGATGCCTTCGCCACCGCCAGCCGTGATGCCGGATATCCGCAGACCGACGACTACAACGGCGCCGTGCAGGAAGGTTTTGGCCGCCTGCAGATGACGATCGAAAACGGCCGACGCTGCTCGACCGCGTCCGCCTATCTGCGGCCAGCCATGCGCCGCGGCAATGTCAAGGTGCTGACCGGCGCGATGGCGACGAAGATCCTGCTGAAGGATGGGCGCGCAACGGGCATTGCCTATACCAGAGGCGGGGCGGCGCATGAAGTTCTCGCGCGGCGCGAGGTTCTGCTTGCCGGCGGCGTCATCAACACGCCGCAGCTCATGATGCTGTCGGGGATCGGTGACAGCACCGAACTTGCGGCACATGGCATCGAGACGAGGGTCGATCGTCCGCAGGTCGGCAAGAATTTGCAGGACCACGTTTCGGTCATCGTGATGTATCGGCGCAAGCAGCCAGGACCATTTCTCAGGATGATGCGGGCCGATCGCATCGGCCTGGATTTCGTGAAGACCTATCTAACGGGCAAGGGCTTTTCGGCAGATGTGCCTGGCGGCGTCGTCGCATTCCTCAAAAGCGATGCGAGCCGGCCGTTGCCGGACGTCCAGCTGCTTTTCACCGCCGCGCCGCTTGGGGCATGGCCTTATATGTCGCCGTTCAAGGCGCCGTTTGCCGACGGCTTCGCGTCGCGTATCGTCGCCGTGCAGCCGGAGAGCCGTGGCAGCGTCAACCTGGCGTCGAGCGATCCGCTTGCCGCTCCGCTGATCCATCAGAACTTCCTGTCTTCGCAGCGCGACTGGCAGTCGCTTCGCGCCGGCTTTCGCGTTGCGCGCAACCTTGCCAGCCAGCCGTCCATGGCTCCGTTCGTGGGCGCGGAATTCTTCCCCGGCCCGAAATGCGAGAGCGACGACGAGATCGACGAGCATATCCGCAAGACATCGATCACCGTGCACCATCCGGCCGGCACCTGCCGTATGGGTGTCGATGCGGAGTCGGTCGTCGATCCGGAATTGCGGGTGCGCGGCGTTGCCGGACTTCGTGCTGTTGACGCCTCCGTGATGCCGGATCTCGTCTGCGGCAACATCAATGCGGCGGTCATCATGATCGCCGAAAAGGCCGCGGATCTGATCCGCAGCCGCGCTCAGCAGAGCGTGGCGGCCTGACAGCGGCGGCTGGAATGCAACCAATATCTTTTGGTTGAGGACAAAATATGCATTGGTTGAGCTGCCATGCGATCTCGCACGGCCGTGGCAGTTCAGGTGCGACCTACTGCTCTGAGCATATTTTGTGCTATTTTTGGGTCATTTCTGCCTATTTTCGGGCATTTGCCGCTCGAAAATGCAACTCAACCAAAAACTTTCAAATTTCGCAGTTTGGGGATTGTCGAGCAAAACCAATGCGAATACGGTTGAGTTGGTTAGAAGCATTTTCTTCGCGACGAGAGGTGTCCGATATGTCCATGGCGCAACCAGCTAACGATACGCTCACCAACAAGAAAGCGGCCCTCAAGGGCCTCTATGACGCCCTCTACGAAAAGAACATGTTTCCGTTCTGGGCGACGTCCGAAGGCGTCGACCATGACGAGATCAAACAGCTGATGGCGACGTCGAAGGCCATTCCTTTCGTGTGGTCCTATTCGGACATCGAGCCGCTGCTGCAGCGCGCCGCCGAACTGGTGACCATGGACGACAGCGAGCGCCGTTCGCTGATCCTGGTCAATCCTGGCCTTGCGCCCAGGCGCGCATCCGTCAGCACGATGTACACCGCCTACCGCCTGAACGATCCGGACGAGATCATGCCGCCGCACAAGCACTCGCCGAGCGCGATCCGCTTCGGCCTGACCGGCAAGGGCAACTTCACCGGCGTCGAGGGCGAGGATGTGGTCTTCGGCCCGGGCGACATGGTGCTGACGCCCAACGATGCCTGGCACAATCACGGCACGGTCGGCGGCGAGCAGGCGGTCAACCTGTCGGTGCTCGACCTGCCGCTGGTCGAGACGCTGCACGCCGTCCATTTCGACCACAAATACACCGAGATGGTCGACGGCAAGGAAGTCGAGAAGAAGGTGCAGACCGCGCGCTATCCGAGCGACTACTCACAGCGCATCTATGGCGAGGGTGGCCTGATGCCGCGTTTCGTCGACCATAGGCGCGGCGGCGGCCTGTCGTCGCCGATGTATGTCTATCGCTGGGAGAAGATGGAAGCGGTCCTCGACGCCCACAAGGATTGGGATGGCGACCCTCACGAAGGCATCGTCGTCGATTACGTCGATCCGAGCACTGGCGGGCCGGTCTTCCGCACCATCAATTTCTACGCTCAGATGCTACGCCCTGGCGAGAAGACCTTGCCGCAACGTGAAACCGCCAGCCTGCTGCTGGCGCCGTTCCGCGGCAGCGGTCATTCGATCATCGATGGCAAGCGTTACGACTGGAACCAGTTCGACACGATCGCCATACCCGGTGGATCATGGGTCGAACATGTCAACGGCTCCTCCAGCGAGCCGGTGATCTTCTTCGGCGCAACCGATGCGCCGACGCAGAAGGCGCTGCTCCTCTACAAGCGCTGGGGCCGCAACCCGGCCGGCGATCTGCTTCGCCTCGCCTGATCCTGGTCCTGCGGCAAGAGATGTCTGCCGGCAATGGCGGCGCGACATCGAAAATGGCGTTTCAGCAGCAAAGGCGTATGCATTTGGTTTCGGCGTTCAACACCAAGCAGATCGGTCATATCGACTGTCCGGGCGGCGGTCAGGTCTGGGTCGACGGCAACATCCTCTATATCGGCCACATGCGTCCGCCGAGCGGCACGACGCTGGTCGATATTTCCGACCCGCGCAATCCGCGCAAGATAGCCACGATCGATGTCCCGCCGGGCTGGCACTCGCACAAGGTGCGCGCCAAGGACGGGCTGATGATCATCAACCACGAGCGCTTCGGCAAAGAAGGACCGGCCGACTTCGGCGGCGGGCTGGCGCTCTACGACACGACGCGACCGGCAGAACCGAAACTCATCTCGAAGTGGATGACGGGCGGCCATGGCGTGCATCGCTATGATTATGACGGCCGCTACGCCTATATCTCGCCAACCGCCGACGGCTATGTCGGCAACATCGTAATGATTCTCGACCTGATCGATCCGGTGAACCCGATCGAGGTCGGGCGCTGGTGGATACCCGGCCAGTGGACCGGCGGCGGCGAAGAATACCCATGGCACGACTATGTCACGCCGCGCTGCCACCACCCGCTGCGCATGGGTGACAGGCTCTATGTCAGCTACTGGCATCACGGCCTGTTCATCCTCGACATTTCGGACATCACCAGGCCGAAGCTGGTCTCGCACGTCAATTCGAGCCCGAGCTTTCCGCATCCCACGCACACATGCCTGCCCATTCCGCAGTTGCTCAAGGGGCGCAACATCATGGTGGTGGCGGACGAGGATGTCGCCAAACTCCGACCTTCGGCGCCGGCCTTTACCTGGATCTACGATATCACCGACGAGACGAACCCGTTGCCGATCTCGACGTTCCAGGTGCCAGGGCTCGATCTTGACGGCGCGCCGCAACCGCCGATGACGGGCTGCCATCAGCCTTCCGAACGGTTCAATGGAACCGTCATTCCCTTCGCGTGGTTCGCGCAGGGGCTGCGGCTGGTCGACATCGCTGATCCGTTCGCGCCAAAGGAAGTCGGCCATTTCATGCCCGACGCGCCTGAAGGCGCCGAGCGCTCCTCGTCCAACGACGTGACCATCGACGACCGCGGCATCGTCTACCTGATCGATCGCATCCGTGGCGTCGACATCATCGAAACCAGCGTTCTCTAGGGGGATATGTTGAGCGACAGCACGCGAAAATCCGCCAGCCACTACGCCATCGGCAACAAGAATCCGAACCTGCCGTTTCACCCGGCGGTGCGTGCCGGTGATTTCATCTTCGTCTCGGGCCAGGTGCCGAAGGACGAGAACAACAACATGATCAGCGGCACGATCGAGGAAGAGACGCTGGCCACGCTCAAAACCATCGCGCGCGTCATCGCGCATGAAGGCGCAACGCTGTCCGATGTCGTGCGGATCACCACCTATCTCGAGGATACGCGCGATTTCGGCCGCTACAACAAGGCGTTCCTCGAAGGAATCGGCGACGCAGTGCTGGCGCGCACGACCGTCGAAGCCAAGGCCGTCATCAACACCAAGATCGAAATGGACGCCATCGTCTACAAGCCGCTGCCGGCCGGCAAGTAGGCCTTGGACACAATCGAGGAGACGACATGTACAAGCTCTTAGGCCGCCAGACATCAGGCAACGTCCAGAAGGTGCTCTTCATGCTCGAGGAGCTTGGCGCCGCGTATAAGCGCGAGGACTACGGCCGCCAGTTCGAGAACACGCAGACGGCGGAATACAAGGCGCTCAACCCGACCTCCAAGGTCCCGACGCTGGTCGACGGCGGCACCGTGATCTGGGAGTCCAACACCATCCTGCGCTATCTCGCGGCATCCGGCGGCGAGCATTTGACTGGCGCCACGCCGGCGGAAAAGACCGAGGTCGAGCGCTGGATGGACTTCCTGCTGGCGGCGGTCAATCCCGGCTATCTGGCAGCCTTCAAGGGCGCCAAGCTGACACCCGAGGAACAGACCGCCGAGTACAAGGAACAGGTGAAGGACCTTGTGGCGCAGCTCAAGATCGTCGACGGCCATCTGGCCGGCAAGGACTTCCTGGCGCTTGGCAAGCTGACCCTTGCCGACATCGCCTGCGCGCCGATCCTGAAGCGCTGCGTCGACTTCAAGATCGACCGGCCGTCGCTGCCCAATCTGGAGCGCTGGGTGGCCGCGATCGCCGCTCGGCCGGCCTTCAAGGCGGCAATCGCCGCTGCCCCGGCAAAGGCCGCATGATGATCAAGCGCGCCGCCCTCATCGGATTGGGAACGATGGGTCCCGGCATCGCCGCGCGGCTTTCGCGCGGCGGGCTCGATGTCACGGCGTATGATGTTTCGCAGGCGGCGGTCGAGCGTGCCCGCGGCATGCTTGATCTTGCCGGCGGCGTGCTCGACCGTCTCGACATCACGTCGCCCGGGACAGGCGCCGGCAGCGTGCGTTTCGTCGAGACGATCGCCGAGGCCGTCGATGGCGCCGAACTGGTCATCGAGAATGTGCCGGAGAACATCGACATCAAGGCGCAGACCTATCGTGACATCGATCCGCTGATCGGTCCGTCCGTCATCGTCGCGTCCGACACATCGGGCATCCCGATCACCAAGCTGCAGGCGCACATCTCGCATCCCGAGCGGATGGTCGGCATGCACTGGTCGAACCCACCGCACATCATACCGATGATCGAGGTGATCGGCGGCGAACAGACCGCGCCTGAAACCGTGGCGACGATCCGCGATCTCATTCGCTCGCTCGGCCTGCTGCCGGTGGTGGTGAAAAAGGATGTTCCAGGCTTCGTCGAGAACCGCGTCCTCTATGCGTTGCTGCGCGAGGCCGTCGACCTCGTCGAGCGCGGCGTCATCGAGCCGGAAGACCTCGACACCTGCGTGTCGTGGGGCATCGGCTACAAGATCGCCGTCATCGGTCCGATGGCGCTGCTCGATATGGCGGGCCTCGATATCTACAAGTCGGTCTCGTCCTTCCTGAACGCCGATCTCTCCAATCGCGACGATGTCGCGCCAATGGTGCTGGAGAAGACCGCTGCGTCGAAGTTCGGCATCAAATCGGGCGAGGGCATGTTCTCCTACACACCCGAGCAGGCAAAGGCGCTGCAAGGCGAACGGGCGCGCAAGCTCGTCGCGGTCCGGCGCATCCTGGAAGGCCGGGAGTAGCCAATGTCACACAGTGCGCACGAGGCTGGCCGGGTTGGGGAGTGCCGGCTGGTCCATTGTGCGAAGCGTGCCTTCGCCGGCCACACGTTGAGGGTGCGGCCGACGACAACGCGCGGGGCGACAAGCCATGCGCATTGAAACCATTCGAGCCGCCGGCGACAGGCCAGCCCATATCCGCCATGACGATCTGATCTCCGCCAAAGGCGTTTCGGTGGTCATGGCCCGGCAACTGATACTCCAGAACATCGATCTTTCGGTGCCAAAGGGGTCGTTTGTCTCGCTTATCGGCCCTTCCGGTTGTGGCAAGAGCACCTTGCTCAAGGTGCTGGCCGGGCTGGTGCAGCCGAGCCAGGGCAGCGTTTCGATCGCCGGGCTGGCGCCCGCCGAGGCGGCGCGCAAGCGGATGATCGGCCTCGTCTTTCAGGACGCCAATCTGCTGCCGTGGAAGAACGCCGTCGACAATGCCTCGATGCTGCTGGGTATCGCCGACAGATCGCTGTCGCGCTCAGACCTGCGGGCGCGCGGGCAGGAGATGCTGGAGCTGGTGGGATTGGGCGATTCCGCCCACAAGCGCCCAAACGAACTGTCGGGTGGCATGCGGCAGCGGGTCGCCATCGCACGGGCCCTGGCGCTCGATCCGGCGGTGCTGCTGATGGACGAGCCGTTCGGCGCGCTTGACGCCATCACCCGCGACGCGATGGGCCAGTCGCTGCTGGAGATCTGGCAACGCACCGGCAAGACGATCGTGCTCGTCACCCATTCCATCGACGAGGCCATTCACCTGTCCCGCCATGTTCATGTGCTGGGGATCAAGCCGGGGCGGATAACCGAGAGCCTCGACATTGCACTGCCTTATCCACGCGACCTGTCGGTCACGGAAGATCCGGAGTTCGTCAGGCTGGTGGTTCAGTTGCGGACGATGCTGCGCTCCAGCCATCAACCGGGAGGCACATCTTGAGCGAGCAACCCATCACGGATCTTCCCGAGCCGCGGCTCGTCTCGAACTGGAGCGCGGCAACGGGCAGTTGGCTTCCGGCGGTCATCCTCCTGCTGGCGACAATCGCGGTGTGGGAAGCCGCCGTGCGGATATTTTCCATATCCGCCTTCGTCATTCCCGCCCCATCCGAAATCGCGCAATCGCTGGTCGCGCAATGGGGCACGCTGATGCAGGCGACCCTGGTGACGGCAGGCGAGATCCTGTTCGGCTTCCTGGTCTCGGTCGTGGTCGGCATTGCCATTGCGCTGGTCATTGTCCGCTTCGACTGGTTGGGGCGCGCGCTGTACCCGCTGGTGGTGCTGTTCCAGAACGTGCCCAAGGTCGCGCTTGCGCCGATCTTCATCCTCTGGTTCGGCTACGGGCTCGCGCCCAAGATCGGCCTGATCCTGGTCATCGCCTTCTTCCCGGTGACATTGTCGATGCTGGCGGGCATGCAATCGGTCGACCGTTCGCTGCTGTCGCTGATGAATTCGGTCGGTGCCAGCCCGACGCAGATCCTGCTCAGGATCCGCGTTCCGCACTCGCTGCCGAATCTGATGGCCGGAACCAAGATCGCCGCCACTTTGAGTGTGATCGGCGCCATCGTCGGCGAATTTGCCGGGGCTTCGGACGGCCTCGGCTACGTCATCCAGTTCGCTTCGACGCAGCTCGATACCGCGCTGGTCTTTGCGGCGCTGCTGCTCGTTTCCGTGCTCGGCATCGCCTTCTACTACGCAGCCGAAATTCTCGAACGCATCGTGGTGCCGTGGGCACCCAAATTCAGCCAGGCCTAGGCCTTCGAACAACCAAAATCATACAAGGGAACAACAATGCTGAGACGCTCACTTATCAAGGCCGCTACCCTCGCGGCGTTTGTCGGTGCTATCGGCTTCTCCAACGCGGCTCTGGCGGTCGACAAGGTCAACGTCCAGCTCGACTGGGTGGTGCGCGGCAACCACGCCATGTTCTTCGTTGGCAAGGAAAAGGGCTTTTTCGCCAAGAACGATATCGATGTGGCCGAGATCCGCAAGGGTTCCGGTTCGCCCGACGCAATGCGGCTGGTGGGCAATGAGAACGCCGATTTCGGGTTCGGCGATCTTCCCACGCTCGCCGTTGCACGCTCGCAGAATGTTCCGGTTGTGGCGCTGGCGGCCGTCAATCAGCACTCGCCGCTGGGGATAATTTCGCTGGCCAAGACGGTGAAGCTGGCAAAGCCGTCCGATCTCAAGGGACTGACCATCGGCATTCATCCCGCCGGCTCCACCTACATCTTCTTCAAGGGCTTCCTGGCCGCCAACGGCCTGACCGACAAGGACATGACGCTGAACAGCGTCTCGCCGCCCTATGAAAGCTACCTGCTCCTCGGCCGGGTCCAGACGGTCGTCGGTTATGTCGACGCGGAGGTTCCCGAACTGGAGGCCAAAGCCGGAGGCCCCGGCTCGCTCAGCATCATGATGGGGGCGGACTACGGCTGGAGGGCCTATGGCTCGGGACTGTTCACCTCGCAGGCGATGATCAAGGACAAGCCGGACGTCGTGCGCCGTTTCGTCAAGGCCTACAGGGAGGCCTTCGACTATGTCGCGGCTCATCCGGACGAGGCTGCCGAGATCACGGCCAAGGCAGCGCCCGGCTATGCGGAAAAGAAGGATGTGCTGCTGGCGCAGATCAACGCCGACATCGCCTCGACGTTCAACAGCCCCGACACCAAGGAACACGGCCTCGGCTGGATGACGAAGACGCAGTGGGAGGAAACCTTGAAGACGCTGACTGATCAGGGTGTGCTCAAGGCGGCGTTGTCGGCGGACGATGTCTTCACCGACGCATTCCTGGCAAAAGAATAAGGGGCGCGCGGTGTTCGAACGGACAGCTCGATGAGCGCCTACCGACAGACCAGACTGTCCTGCGCCATGGCGCAGGACACGGCACGCCCGCCTTTCGCCGCGTCGGCGCGGTCCAGCGTGATCTGCACCCGGGTGGCATATGCGCGGCCCGACCGGCCGCACCAAAGCCGCTCGACGGGCAGGTTCTCGCGCTTGTCGTTGAGGATCGTGAACGTGCCGGTCTTCGGATCGAACCAGAGTTCGACGCGGGCGCTTCTGCCGGGTTCGACCGTTGCGATCCCCGCTGAATACCAGTGGGCGAAGTCGGCGTTGCAGGACAGGCCTTCGCTGCCCGCATTCGAAATCGTCAGCGGCACCATGTCGAGCCCGTCGGTGCCCGTGCGGACGGTGACATGGTGCAACTCAACCGCGTTGGCGAAGGAGGAGAACGCCAGCGCCACTGGAAGGACATAACGGATCTTCACTCTGCCTGAACTCCATATGTAATTTGCCTACGCAGTCTATCTCGCTTTCGCGCAATAACAATAAGAATATTGATTGGTAAATCAAACAGAGAGGGTAACATGTTAAAGATTCTTAAGAGCAGTGTAAGTGCAGCTATATTAAGTGGCCTCTTGATGGGCGGCGCGCTTGCCGCCGAGGTCAAGTCGATTGCCATTCTGACGCCCGAAGAAGGCACGGATTATGGCTGGAACCAGCAAGGCATCGACGCCGCCAAGGCGGCAGGCAAAGCCGCCGGCGTCGAAGTGGTCGTCGCCCAGGGCCTCGGCTATGGCGACGTTCGTCCGACATTGCGGGAACTTGCGTCCGACGGCGCCAGCCTGCTGATCGCCCACGCCAGCGGTTACAACACCTCGGCTCCCGAGATCGCCAAGGAATTGAAAGTTCCGGTGGCGATCGTCGACACGCCGAACGGCCTGGAGAAGGGCCTCGTCGCCGACTACACGCTGAGCGGCCACCAGGGCGCCTATCTCGCCGGCCGCCTCGCCGCCAAGATGTCACGCGCGAAGTCGGTCGGCATCGTGGTGTCGGGCGAACCGCCATCGTGGAATTCGCAGTCGGCGGCGTTCGCGCAAGGCGTGAAGGCGGAGAACGCTGACGTCAAGATCACCTATGCGGTGATCGGCCCGGCCGCCTATAGCGATGCGGCCGGCGGCAAGCGCGTCACCGAAAGCGTGATCGCGTCGGGCGCGGACATCATCTTCGGCCAGGGCAACGGTTCAAGCTTCGGCATGCTGCAGGCGGTCGAGACGACCAAGGCCGCCGATGGTGGCAAGGTCTATTTCATCGACGTCATCGGCGACAAATCGCCGATCGACAAGGGCTTCCTGCTGTCGTCGGTGGTGTGGAACATCGAGCCGGTCTATGCGGCGATGATTGCCGACCTGAAGGCCGACACGTTCGGCACCAAACACTATACGATCGGCCTCCAGGACGACTCGGTCAAGCTGTTGAAAACCGCGGCGATCCCGGACAATGTCTGGGCCGAAATCCAGGCGCTGCGCGAAGACGTCATTTCCGGCAAGATCAAGGTCGATCCGGTCTATGACGCGGCCGCCGTCAGGGCGCTGATGACAAGCGTCGCCCAGTAAGGCGATCAAGGTCGGCTGCCGGAGGGGTGATCCATTCACCCCTCCGGACGATTTCCATTTTCTGGTGCTGGGCTTTCATGAGCAGTCTTTCTTCATCGTCTGTTGCCGAGCGCGACATCGTCGCGCTGGAAGGCGTGACCAAACGGTTCCCCGGCATCGTCGCCAATGACGGCATCGATCTGGCGATCCGTCCGGGCGAGGTGCATGTGCTGCTCGGCGAGAACGGCGCCGGAAAGTCCACGTTGATCGGCATGCTGTCCGGCTTGCAGCAGCCGGACGAGGGACGCATATTGGTCGACGGCAAACCGACCCCGATCACCTCGCCACGCCATGCCTTGTCGCTCGGCATCGGCACCGTCTTCCAGCACATGATGTTGGTGCCGACGCTGACCGTGGCTGAGAACCTGTTGCTTGGTGGGCCCTGGTGGCAGCGGCCCAGGACCGAGGAACTGGCGGCGCGCGTCGCCGACATCACCAGCACGCTTGGTATCACGGTGAAATTGCATGCCAAGGTGTCGGAGCTCTCGCTTGGCGAACAGCAACAGGTCGAAATCCTGCGCGCGATGGTCCGCAACAGCCGGTTGCTCATTCTTGACGAGTCCACCTCCATGCTGACGCCGAAAGGCATCGACGAACTGGGCGCGTTGATGCGTCGCCTCGTCGAGCAGGGCCTGGCAATCGTCTTCATCACCCACAAGCTCAAGGAGGCGGCAGCCTTCGGCGACCGCATCTCGGTGCTAAAGCTCGGCCGCAAGGTCGGCGAGATCCCGCCCGAGCGGTTTCGCGCGCTTGGCGAACAGGAGGTCATCTCGGAGATCGTGGAATTGATGTTCGGCAAGCAGAAGGACGATCCGGAAGCTGTCGAACGTCCGGTCCGCACTGTTCGCGCCGACGCGGCCCCGCTGCTTCAGGTCGCGGATCTGGCGGTCGCGCCGACGGACAACGCGCCGGGCCTGTCGTCGATCTCCTTCGACATCCGCCCTGGCGAGATCCTGGGCATAGCCGGCATCGACGGCAACGGCCAGAAGCAGTTGGCGGAGGCACTGGCCGGCCAGCGCGCGGCGACTGGCGGTTCGGTCAGGCTGGACGGCGTTGCCATCGAGACGCTGAGCGTCGGCGAACGCCGCCGGCGCGGTCTACGCTACCTGACCGACGACCGGCTGGGCGAGGGCACTGTCGGAACCTTCCCGGTTTCGATCAACTTCTTTCTCAAGCAGGTCGGCGCGGCCCCGTTCTGGCGCAACGGCATCGAGCAGCGCGCGGAGATCGACAGGCGCGCCGCCCAGCTCGTGCGCGACTACGATGTGCGTACGCCAAGCCTGAAGACGCCCGTCGCGCGGCTGTCCGGCGGCAACATCCAGAAGGTGCTTCTGGCGCGGGAACTGGCGGAAGGCGCCAAGGTGGTGATCTTCAACAAGCCGACCTATGGGCTCGATCTCGCCAACACACTGGCGTCGCGCCAGCGCATCCGCGACACGGCGGCGCGTGGCCTTGCCGTGCTGCTGATCTCCACCGACCTCGAGGAATTGCTGAGCATGTGCGACCGCATCGCCGTCATCGCAAACGGAGCGCTGGTCGGCACCGTCGGGAACGCCGACGATGCCCGCACCAAGGTCGGTCGCCTGATGATCGGACTTGCCGCATGAGCATCGACACCGCACCCACGGTCAGTGCTACCGCGCTCGATGCCACGAGCGGGGCGGCGACGCGCCGTGACATCCTGCATCGGCTGCTGATGACGCTCGGCCCGATCCTCGCCGCTCTCGTCATAGCCGGCTGTATCCTGCTTGCCGTCGGTGTCGATCCATTCGCCTATTATGGCTACGTGCTGGAGAAAGGTCTGTTCTCGCCGCTCGGCATCCAGCAGACGCTGACGCGCATGGCGCCGCTGCTTTTTCTTGCCGCCGGCCTGATCGTGGCCTTTCGCGCGGGCATGTGGAATCTCGGCGGCGACGGCCAGTTCCTGCTCGGCGCGGTGACGGCGGCGGCCAGCGCTCCCGTGTTCATTCAGATCATGCCGTCCTGGTTGGCGCTGATCTGCTCGTTCCTCATTGCCATGGTGGTGGCGATGATCTGGTCGCTGGTGCCGGCCCTGCTGCGTGCTTATCAGGGCGTCAACGAGATCATCACCACGCTGATGATGACGTTCCTCGGGACGTCGCTTGCCAATGTGCTGGTCAAGCTGGTGTTTCGCGATCCAGGCACGACCGTGCCGCAGACCCGTACGCTGCCGGTGGAAGACCGGCTGCCGCGTCTGTTCGAAACGACCATCACCAGCGGCCTGCTGCTTGGGCTGGCGGCGATCATCATCGTGCATCTGGTGATGACGCGCACGGCGTTCGGGCTGAAGCTGAGGATCGTCGGCGCCAATCCGCGCGCGGCTGTTCACTCGGGGCTCGGCGTGCCCGGCCTGACCATCGCCGTCTTCGCCATTTCGGCCGGGCTGGCCGGCCTTGCCGGCGCCGTCGACATCATCGGCGTCCAGGGCAATGTCCGCGCCGACTGGAATCCCGCCTACGGGCTTGCCGTAATTCCCGCGGTGTTTCTTGCCCGCATGAACGGCTTTGCAGCCATCGGTTTCGTGTTCCTGCTTTCGGTGCTTTCGATCGGTGGCGAGAGTGCGGCACGGCGGCTCGGCGTACCCAATCATTTCACGCTGGTGCTGGTCTCCATCGTGCTGGTCGTGCTGGCGCTCGCCGAATATTTCGATCACCGCTACAGCCAGTCGCGGAGGGCTTAGGACATGACCGGGCTCTTCAGCGAAGTCTTTCTCAGCGCGCTCCTGTTCGGCGCCGTCACCGCGGCGATCCCGCTGCTGCTTGCCGGGCTCGGCGAGCAGATGTCCGAGAAGGCGGGCGTGCTCAATATAGGCATCGAAGGCATGATGCTGGCCGGCGCCTATCTCGGCTTTGTCGGCGCCTTCTATTCCGGGTCGCTGTGGCTGGGCTTTCTCACCGGTGCCGCCGGCGGCACAGCGGTGGCGCTTGTCATGGCGCTGCTCTGCGTGCGCATCGGGCTGAACCAGATCGTCATTGGTATCGCGCTGACCCTGGGACTGGAAGGTCTGACGGCACTGCTCCACCATTTCCAGTTTTCGCGCAGCTATCCGCGCCTGCCGGCAGCGGACGCGACGGTCATTCCGCTGCTTTCGGACATTCCGGTCATCGGCCCTGCGTTCTTCAAACAGCATCTGATCGTCTATCTGGCGGTCGCGCTGGTTTTCGGCATGCGCTATGTCTACCGGCGCACGCAGCTAGGCCTCAACCTGCAGGCTGCGGGCGACAAGCCGGCAGCGCTCGATGTCGCCGGCATCGACGTGGTGCGAACCCGCACCATCGCTGTGTTGACGACCGGAGCGCTGGCCGGGCTTGGCGGCGCCTATCTCGCCAATGTCGGGGCCGGGCTGTTCATTCCTTTCATCACCAATGGTGCGGGCTTTCTCGGCATCGTGCTGGCCATGCTGGCGCGCGGCCGCCCGATCTGGGTGCTGTTCGGCGCGTTGCTGTTCGGTATCTGCCTGTCGCTGACCACGGCCATGCAGGTGGCCGGCATCAACATACCGACCGACATTATCCAGATGCTGCCGTTCCTGGCGGTGATGATCATGCTGGTGCTGTTCGGCCGGCGCGCCAGTCTGCCGGCAGCGCTCGGCATTCCATACGAGCGCGGCGCGCGCTGATCACAATCAAGCGCGGACGGGACCCGCGCCAAACAGGAGGCAAGAATGTCGGATACCAAGGTCTACCTGCTCGACGGTGGCTCGCTCGTTCTAGACGGATATCATGTGTTCTGGAACCGAGGCCCTGGCGGCGAAGTGCGCTTCCCCGTTTATTCGATCCTGATCGAGCATGCCGAGGGCCGGTTTCTCATCGACACCGGCTACGACTACGATCACGTGATGAAGGTGCTGCCGTTCGAAAAGCCGATCCAGGAAAAGCACCAGACCATCCCCGGCGCCCTGGCGCTGCTCGGCCTCGAACCGAAGGACATCGACGTCGTCGTCAATTCGCATTTCCATTTCGACCATTGCGGCGGCAACAAGTATTTTGCGCATGCCAAGAAGATCTGTCACCGGACCGAGGTGCCGCAGGCGTGCAATCCCCAGCCCTTTGAACATCTCGGCTATTCCGATCTGAGCTTCTCGGCGGAAGCGGCGGAGGCGCGCGGCGCGACCGCGCAGTTGCTGGAGGGCACGACGCGCGCCAACTCGACCTTCGAGGGCATCGACGGCGACGTCGAGCTTGCAAGGGGCGTCAAGCTGATCGCGACGCCTGGCCATTCGATCGGCCACTACAGCCTCCTGGTGGAGTTCCCCAAGCGCAAGCCGATCATGTTCACGATCGATGCCGCCTATACACAGAAGAGCCTTGAAACATTGTGCCAGGCGGCCTTTCACATCGATCCGGTGGCGGGCGTCAATTCGATGCGCAAGGTCAAGAAGCTGGCCGAGGACCATGGCGCCGAGCTGATGTATTCGCACGACATGGACAACTTCAAGACCTACAGGACCGGCACGCAATTCTACGGCTGACCGTCACCAATGCGGAGACAAGACCATGCGCTATTTTGACCATGCCGAACCGGTCATCACACTCACCTCGGGGCCGGTGAACGCCTATCCTGATGTGCTACGCGGCCTCGGCCGCACGGTGCTCTACGACTACGACCCGGCGTTCCAGCTCTTCTACGAGAAGGTGGTCGACAAGGCGCAGAAGGCGATGCGGCTGTCGAACAAGCCGGTCATTCTGCATGGTGAGCCGGTGCTGGGCCTCGAGGCCGCCGCGGCCTCCCTGATCGCGCCCGACGATGTCGTGCTCAACCTTGCCTCCGGCGTTTACGGCAAGGGGTTTGGCTATTGGGCGAAGCGCTATTCGCCCCATCTGCTCGAGATCGAGGTGCCCTACAACGAGGCGATCGACCCGCAGGCGGTTGCGGCGATGCTGAAAGCGCATCCGGAAATCACCATCGTTTCCGTCTGCCACCACGACACGCCGTCCGGCACCATCAATCCCATCGACGCCATCGGCGCGCTGGTTTCGGCGCATGGCGGTTATCTCATCGTCGACGCTGTCTCCTCCTTCGGCGGCATGAAGACGCATCCGCAGGATTGCAAGGCCGATATCTATGTCACCGGCCCGAACAAATGCCTGGGCGCGCCTCCCGGGCTCACGATGATGGGTGTCAGCGAGCGGGCCTGGGCCAAGATGAAGGCAAATCCCCTGGCGCCGCGCGCTTCGATGCTGAGCATCGTCGACTGGGAAAATGCGTGGTCGAGGGACGAGCCGTTTCCGTTCACGCCGTCCGTCTCCGAGATGAGCGGGCTCGACGTCGCGCTCGACCTCTACCTTGGTGAGGGACCGGAGGCGGTGTGGGCGCGCCACGCGCTCACGGCCAAGGCCATGCGCGCCGGCGTCGCCGCGATGGGCCTGTCGATCTGGGCCGCCAGCGACAAGATCGCATCGCCGACCACGACCGCTGTCCGCACGCCCGAAGGCGTCGACGAGAAGGCGCTTCGCCAGGCCGCGCGCGCCCGCTACGGTGTGGTGTTTTCGTCGGGCCGCGGCGAAACATTGGGGAAGCTGACACGTATCGGCCACATGGGTCCGACCGCCCAGCCGATCTATGCGATCGCGGCGCTGACGGCACTTGGCGGTGCCATGAACGCGGCCGGCCAGAAGCTGATGGTCGGCAAGGGTATCGACGCGGCGCTGGCCGTGATCGATGCCGATGCATGAACAGACATCACCAGATCACGGATTGAGGGAGCATTTTCATGACTGAACGGCTTGCGGGAAAAACGGCCTTGGTTACGGGCGCCGCGCAGGGTATCGGCAAGGCGATCGCAGTGCGGTTGGCCGTCGACGGCGCGACCGTCATCGTCAGCGACATCAACGCGGAAGGCGCCAAGCTGGTGGCGGCGTCGATCGGTGGAAAGGCGAAGGCGATTGCCGCCGACATTTCCGATCCGGCATCCGTCAAGGCGCTCTTCGCTGAAATCCAGGCCCTGACCGGGGGCATCGATATCCTGGTCAACAATGCCAGCATCGTGCCGTTCGTCGCCTGGGACGATGTCGATCTCGACCATTGGCGCAAGATCATCGACGTCAATCTGACAGGTACCTTCATCGTCAGCCGCGCCGGCACGGACCAGATGCGTGCCGCAGGCAAGGCCGGACGGGTGATCAGCATCGCATCCAACACCTTCTTTGCCGGCACACCGAACATGGCGGCCTATGTCGCCGCCAAGGGCGGCGTCATCGGCTTCACCAGGGCGCTCGCCACGGAGCTCGGCAAATACAACATCACCGCCAATGCGGTAACGCCTGGCCTGATCGAGAGCGACGGCGTCAAGTCGAGCCCACACAACGAGGCGTTCGGCTTCGTCGAGATGCTTCAGGCGATGAAAGGCAAGGGGCAGCCGGAACATATCGCCGATGTGGTTTCGTTCCTGGCCTCCGACGATGCGCGCTGGATCACCGGCCAGACGCTCAATGTCGACGCCGGGATGGTGCGCCACTAGAGCAATTCCAGGAAAAGTGTGAAACGGTTTTCCCGGGAAAAGCGCATAGCGCTTTCCCTTGGGAATTGCGTCAAAACAAAGAAATAGCCCGTCGCGTCCCAAAACCACTGCACACTTGGGCGCCTTGCATCGGGTCGCAACAGCGGACGGGCGCGGCCAAAAGTGTCCGCCAGGCTGTGTCTTGGACGGCCATTCAAGGGGAAATCATGGTGAACTTCGGATTCGACACGTCGATATTCGACGGGCTGACGATTGCAATGCTGGTCGCCGGTCTGGCCATCACCGGCGTGGCGTCCGGTGTGCTGGCCGGCATGCTGGGCGTCGGCGGCGGAATCGTCATCGTCCCGGTGCTGTTCTGGGTGCTTGCGCTGTTTCACTTTTCACCGGCCGTGACCAGCCATCTGGCGGTCGCGACGTCGCTTGCGGTCATTATTCCGACCTCGATCTCATCGATGCGGTCGCACAACAAGCGCGGCAATGTCGATCGACCCCTGCTCAGGGGGGCCGGCCATTTTCGCCAGTGCCCTCGTCGGCGGCATCATGTCGAAATTCATTCCCGGCGCCGGCCTGCGGCTGGTTTTCGGCGTCGTCGGCCTGCTGGTGGCCGTCAACATGGCGATGCCGAAGAACCTCGTGCTCTCCGATCACCTGCCGCGAAGCGGCTGGATCAACCGTGCGATTGCCGCTGTCATCGGCTTTGTCTCTTCGCTCATGGGAATTGGCGGCGGCACGCTGTCGGTACCGACGCTTTCCAGCTTTTCCTTTCCGGTCCATCGGGCCGTCGGCACGTCGTCGGCGCTTGGCCTTCTTATCGCGCTTCCGGCGGTGGCCGGCTTCATCTGGTCGGGTCTCGAGGTTGCTGGCAGGCCTCCGCTTAGTCTGGGTTACGTCAGCCTGCCGGCCGTTGCCGTCATAGCGCCCATCAGCTTTCTGTTCGCACCCTTGGGTGCAAGGCTCTCCCACGCGCTAAACCCGCGTTATCTGAAACTTGCCTTTGCATTCTTCCTGGCGATCACTGCCGGGAGAATGTTGCTTTCCTGAATCCCGGCTGTCGATCAACTCGTTCACCAACCGAAGGATATCGCGGTGGCCGCATTCGCCCCGGAGCCCGCCTTGAGCCTGGCGCGGGTTTCCAATCCCCACTTCGATCAGATGTAGGGGCGGTTGGCGCGCCAGGGACGACAGGTGCTAAGCGGTCTTGCGTTTCGGCGAGGCGCTCTTTTCAGGCGTCCCCAACCCTTCCTGTTTGAGGCTCTTTTCAGCACCTCGGCCAGGTTGATGACGTTCTCTTTCGGTTTCGGCGGTTGCTTGCCGTTCAACACAATGAGACGCGACCAATGTACAAAATCGTACATCCACGACATCGATCTCGACTCTGAGCTTGCCTTCAAGGAAACTAAGCCGGGGAGGAAGCTCGATGCGGCCATTGCCACGCAACGTCGATGCCGATGCGGTGCTGGCGATCGGCGCCTACCTTGACGATCAGGCACATTCCGTCCCGATATCCATTCGCGGCAGCATTGACGAGGTTCGCAAGCGAGCCGGTACAAGTTTGTCCGACCATCAATTGGAAGAGCTCATCATCGAAAGCGCCGCAGCTAGGCATCTCTCGCTGTTGCTTGACGTCCGCCAGGCCAAGGGCGACAGCAGGCTTCCCTGACAGGTTCGCAACACCTATCTCTACCCAACGAGCAACACGGGCCGCACAATTTGGCGCAACGATCGGGAAGTGCTGATCTCCCACTGCATGGCGGTCGCGTGCCCAAATGGCTCGGTGATCGCATGACGCGCCTTGGCGCGGTGATGTGCGAGGCGATCATCCATCACTATGGTCGAACCGAATTGCTGCGCCGCCTGGCACACCCGTTCTGGTTCCAGTCTTTCGGCGCGGTCATGGGAATGGACTGGCATTCCTCCGGCATCACGACAAGCGTTGTCGGCGCCCTGAAACGTGGCCTGTCACCACTCTCCGGCGAACTCGGTATTCATGTCTGCGGCGGGCGTGGCGCGCACTCGCGCAAGACCCCGCACGAACTGGCATTGATCGGCGAGCGTGTCGGGTTCGACGGGACCGGCCTGGCCAACGCCAGTCGGCTGGTCGCCAAGGTCGATAGCGCCGCCGTCCAGGACGGCTTCGATCTGTACCTTCATGGCTTTATAGTCACCGACGATGGCGACTGGGTCGTGGTGCAACAAGGCATGAATGGCGACAGCATGGTTGCGCGTCGCTACCACTGGCTGTCCGAGGGGCTGACGAGCTTTGTCGACCAGCCGCATGCCGCGATCGAAGGCGCCAATCAGGGCGAGATCGTCAATCTGACCGACCGGCGCGCCGATGCTTCGCGTCACGGCCAGTTGGAGCTGCTGCGGGATCTGGGACCCGATCGCATCGTAAAAGAGTTTGCCTTGTTGGAGCCTGGCTCGCCACCCGCTCCCGCGCAGCCCCTGCTGCCGCATCTGATCATGCCAGCCCATCACGACGTCCGCGAAAGCGACGTCGTCATGCGCCGCCTGCACGGCAATATCGCTGCCGCCGTCGAACGCGGCCCTGCCGATTTCCCGGAGCTGCTCATGGTGCCCGGCGTCGGTGCCCGCACCGTGCGTGCACTGGCGATGGTGGCCGAGGTCATGCATGGAGCGCCATGCCGATTCTCGGATCCCGGCCGGTTCTCGCTGGCGCATGGCGGCAAGGACAGACACCCGTTCCCCGTGCCGCTGAAAGTCTATGACGAGACGATCGGCGTGCTGAAATCGGCCGTTCACAAGGCGAAGCTCGGCCGCACCGAGGAAATCGATGCATTGAGACGGCTGGACGACCAGTCACGCCAGGTCGAGCGCTATGTCACCGGTCCCAGCCTGAAGGAAATCGTGGCAGGGGAGTTCGATCAGTCGCACATGCTGGGCGGACGCAGTGTTTTTGGATGGGAGCCACCGCCGCAAGCGCAGCCGGTTAGAGCCGGCACCAAGGAATGAACTGAACCGAAGGCCCTATCCCTCGGCTTTGAAATTCTTTGCGAAGGCTCCAACAAGATGCCGGAGCCTTCGCGTTTACGGGATTTCAATAGAAGCGGATCCAGTAGGATTGGCGGAAACATCTCCGATGCCAGCGGCCTCGACGCCAATAGCGACGGCAAACCACTCGCCATCCACGCCGCCGCCTCCATCCACGCCGCCATCCACGCCGCCGCCTCCATCGATAGTACTGCACGGGTTCGACGCCATTCTGGATATCGGGACCCGGCTCCAGAAGTTCATCTGCCGGCTTGTCCAGCTCATCGAGAATGCCGTTCCCCGTACTAGGGATGCCAGCCACTGCTCTACCGGGGCGAGCTACGGTGACCACGGCCGCAGCGCCCGCCAATCCCAACAGTCCAGTCAGAAATAATCGCCGATCCATGCCAATCTCCATCGTTGATCAATGCGACAATGAGGAAATAGAGCGGTTGGTCGAGGCGCCTAGATGCCGAGCTAAATCTGTTCAAAACCAAAAATTGACTTTAGTCGGCGTGCGCGGTGGCCGGCCTCATCATTCATGGTCTGGGCGCTCCGCCAAGAATTTGCGAGCCCGGCGATGAAGGACACGAGTTCAACGCCGCGCACCAGGACGACGCCACCGAAATAGACTGCGTCGGGGGACGCTGCCTTCGCCGTGGTCAGCATGGCACGGAAATCGGTCGTGCCGACGGCCACGGCATCCGAGGAAACGATCTCGCCGCAGGCAGCCTTGAAGAAATCTCCGAACCACTTGGTGTTGGCCGCGCCGTAGTCTGTCGCGTCGGAGATGCTACTTCACGCCGATGCCGGCGGTCAGGCCGCCGTCGATCTTGTAGTCCGCGCCGGTGCAGAACCCGGCTTTCGCCGAGCACAGGAAGGCGATGAGTTCCGCCACCTCCTCCGGCTCGCCGATGCGCCCGATGGGGTGCGCCTCGCCGAAGCGCTTGTAGGCGGCCTCGACATCGGCATCCGTCCCGTTCTCGCCGCGTGCCGCCTTTTCCAGGATCGGGGTGCGGACCGAGCCCGGGCTGACCGAATTGACGCGGATACCGGAGCGCGCGTAGTCGAGCGCCAGCGAGCGCGTCAGCGTATGGATCGCCCCCTTGGTCGTCGCATAGGCGGCGACATTCTGCTGGCAAGCGTGACCCTGTACCGAGGCCACGTTGACGATGGCGCCGCCACCCCGCCGGATCATTTCCGGAATACCGAAATGCGCGGTCAGATAGATCGAGCCGACATTGACCGACATCGCCCTGTTCCAGGTCTCGAAGTCGGTGCTGACAGCGGTTCCGTATGGATGGACCGCCGCCGAATTGACGATGATATCGAGGCCGCCGAACCGTTCGACACCGGCGGCGACGGCATCGCGTACCTGATCCGGCACGGAGACGTCAGCGTCTATGACCAGCGCTCCGGCGCCGGAGCTTTCCAGTTCCGCTTTCATCGCCGCGTTGGCCGGGCGATCGATACCGCAGGCGATGATGGCGGCACCACCTGCCGCAAGGCGTCTGGCGGTTGCGAGGCCAATCCCGGTCGTGCCGGTCACCAATGCGACCTTGCCGTCGAAATCCTTCATTGGGGGAACTCCATCATTGGCTGTCGAAGGTGGCTCTTAGTTTGACACTCATTGCCGTCCAACAATAGGTTGCCGTCCTCTCGCAGAAGGAAGGCGGCAATGGAACAGTGCTGGCGCTGGTATGGACCGGACGACCCGGTGACTCTCGATCATGTCAGGCAGGCAGGCGCGACGGGCATCGTATCGGCCCTGCACGACATCTATGACGGGCGCGCCTGGCCGCTCGAGAACATTCTGGAGCGCAAGCGGATCATCGAAGCGGCAGGGCTGACCTGGTCGGTCGTCGAGAGCATTCCCGTCCACAACTCGATCAAGATCGGCACGGCGGAAAGGCTCCGCTATGTCGGCTGGTACAAGGACACGATCCGCGCGCTTGCCAGGGCCGGCATCGCGACGGTCTGCTACAATTTCATGCCCGTGGTCGACTGGACCCGCACGGATCTGGCCTACCGCCTGCCGACGACCGGTTATGCCCTGCGTTTCGATGCGATCGATTTCGCGGCCTACGACCTGTTCGTGCTGAAGCGCCGGAATGCCGAAGCCGGCTACAGTGCCGCCCGCATTGCCGAGGCGCAATCGCGACTGAGGGAATTGAGCGACGAGAAGATCGACAGGATCGAGCGCAACCTGATCGCCGGCCTGCCGGCGACCGAGCGCAGCTACGACCGGGACAGTTTTCGCGAGGCCTTGGCGGACTACGATTCGATCGGGCCGAAGGAATTGCGTGACAACTTGGCCTGGTTCCTGCGCGAGATCATTCCGGTGGCCGAGCAGGAGGGGGTGCGCATGTGCATCCATCCTGATGATCCGCCCTTCTCGCTCTATGGCCTGCCACGCATAGTATCGACCGCCGAGGATGCGCGCTTTATCCTCAACGCCGTTGACAGTCCGGCCAATGGCCTGACCTTCTGCACGGGCTCCTACGGGACACGCGCCGACAATGACATTGTCGCCATGGTCAAGGAATTCGCCGACCGCATCCATTTCGCCCATCTGCGCAACATCACCATCGAGGAGGACGGCTCGTTCTACGAAGCCGAGCATCTCGAGGGCGGCACCGACATGGCGCATGTCATCCTCGCCCTGATGCAGGAGGAGGCACGCCGCGGCAGGGAAGGCCGTGCCGACTGGCGCATTCCGATGCGCCCCGATCACGGCCATCTGCTCGCCGACGATATCGGCAAGACCAGGATCAATCCCGGCTACTCGCTGATCGGCCGGCTGAAAGGCCTCGCCGAACTGCGCGGCATCATGCGCGCCGTGGAGAAGTTCGGGCTGGCTTGAAGCCCTCAAGCGATCGCGCGATCGCATGCGTGACCAAGCGCTCTGTCGGTCCAAAGCCTTGGGCCGGCAATCTGGCTCTGTGGATCGGCCGCTCCAAAAATTGAAAAGACCTCTTGACTCAATGCCCTTGAATCTTCCTTATACGTATTAATGATACGTATAAGGAAATCGCCTTGAGGACCGGTCGAGCCACACAGAAAGACGTTGCGCGACTGGCTGGCGTGTCGCAAGCGAGCGTTTCCATGGTGATGAGCGGCGGCGGCTCACCGGCCATATCGTCCGAGACCTGGGAGCGGATAACCAACGCGGCGGCGCAGCTTGGCTACATGCCAAATCGCTTCGCGCAAGCGCTGAAGACCAATCGGACGATGACGATCGCCTGTGTCGTGCCCGACATCACCAACCCTTTCTATCCGGCGTTGATGCGCGGCATCCAGTCCGTGGCCGAGAAACTCGGCTACGACGTGATCGCGGTCAGCACCGACGGCTCCGCCGAGCGCGAGCAGCATTTTCTCGACTGGTCCCGGCAAGGACGGGTCGACGGTGTGATCGGCGTGTTCTTCACGCTGCGCGCCGGGGACTTCAAGCCGCTGGTCGATGCCGGCGTGCCGGTGGTACGCATCGAATCGAGCAAGAAACGCGGTGGCGACATCGCCATCGACGATATCTTCATCGACAGTTACGCCGCCGCCCTTGCGGTCACGCAGTTTCTCATTGGCCGCGGCCATCACCGCATCGCCATGGTCGCCGGTCGGGGTGGCCCTCAGGGCGTTAGGGTCGAGGGCTACCGTACTGCGCTCACCGAGGCCGGCGGCACGCCATATCTGGTTATCGACGAGGAATTCAGCGAGACCGGCGGCGCCCGGGCCACGGAGACGGTGCTGGCCAGCGGCTACGCACCGACGGCGATCTTCGCCGCCAATGACCTCATGGCCATAGGGGTGATGCAGGCGCTGCGGGATCGCGGCATCGCCATTCCCGGCGAGATCGCCGTCGCCGGCTTCGATGACATTTCGGCCGCACGGCTGGTCACGCCGTCGCTGACCACCGTCGCCCAGTTCCAGGGCGACATCGGGGTCAAGGCAGCACAGATCCTGATGGAAAGGCTGCGCGGCTCCAAGCCCGGCGCGGGCACCGCGCTCGAAATGCCCTTCAGCCTGATCCAACGCGGCTCAACCTGAAACAAGAAACGAGAAACATCGGAGGAGAAAACATGCAACGCCGTACACTGCTCAAGACCGGCCTCGGCCTCGCCGCCCTGCCGTTGCTCCCACGCTTCGCCTTTGCCGACGACAAGAAGCCGGTCGGCTTCTGGTACGAATCCGCCTCGCCGGAAAACCAGGACGAGCTCAAGACCCTGCTGGTCGACCCGTTCAACGCGGCGTATCCGCAAGACGATCTTTCGATCGACTTCCGCGGCTCCGATCTCGACAAGCAATTGCGCATCGCCATGCTCTCGGGCAGTGGCCCCGATGTCGTCTTTACCGCCGGTCCGAGCTATGTCGCTTCGATGGCGCAAGCGGGGCAGTTGCTGCCACTCGACGACTATGCCGCAAAGCTCGGCTGGAACGACCGGCTGTTGCCGCTGTTCATGGAATTGGGCAAGTATGAAGGCAAGCTCTATGCGCTGGCCAAGACCTATGAGACGCTCGGCCTGTTCTACAACAAGACGCTGTTCGACAAGAACGGCTGGAAGGCGCCAACCACCATCGCCGAGCTTGAGGCGCTTGCCGATGAGATGAAAGGCAAGGGCCTGGTCCCGTTCGGCTCCGGCAACGCCGACTGGCGGCCTGCCAACGAGCATCATGTCTCGATCGTGCTCAATTCGGTGGCCGGCCCCGAGAATGTCTACAAGGCGCTGACCGGCGCTATTCCGTGGACGGATCCTTCCATCCTGGCAGCCATCGATAAGCTCGATGAGTGGTGGCAGAAGGGCTATTTCGGCCCGAACTATTTCTCACTGACGCTCGAGCAGGCATTCGCTCAGGTGGCGACGGGCCAGGCCGGCATGGCGCCCTCCGGCACCTGGAGCTTCACCAACATCCCGACCTATTTTCCGACCAACAACGCCGAGGCGGCATTCGTTGGGTTTCCGAGCACCAGTGGCCCGCCGGTTTATGCGCTCGGCATCGGCTCGACACTCTCGATCAACGCGAAATCCGAGAATGCCGACGGTGCGGCGGCGGTGCTCGACTATATGTTCTCGGACAAGTTCTACAGCGCCATGAACTCGGTGTGGCAGGGCGAGTGGAACCTGCCTCTGAAGGATCTGTCGGCGGTGAAACTCTCCGACAAGGTGCTGCCGCTCTACACCGAGGCGATGAAGAACCTGTCGACGGCCGTCGGCGCCGGCCAGTACGGCTATACGACGTGGACCTTCCTGCCGCCGGCCACCGACACCTATCTCGTCAGCGGCATGGAGGAAGTCTGGCTGAAGAAGCTCACCTCGAAGGACTACCTCAAGAAACTCGACGACACGTTCAAGCAGGAAGAGGACGCCGGGAAGGTGCCGGCGATTCCGAAGCGGGTTTAGCCAGGTATAGGCAACCCGCGTACCATCTGAACGCAGCGACGGAGCGGCGCCAAACCGGCGCCCTCCCAACCCTTAGGGCAGTCGTCCATGCACCGGCTCTATCTCGTCCCGACGCTGATCATCAATTTTGTCATTGTCCTCGTTCCGGCATTGCTGACGGTCGCCCTGGCGTTCTGCAACTGGGACGGCATTTCGACGCCGACCTTCTCAGGACTGGACAATTTCCGGGCGCTGTTTGCCGACGGCGTCTTCTGGTCGGCGTTGACCAACAACATTATCTGGACCTGCATCTTCCTCGTCGTACCCATCGCCATGGGCCTGCTTGCAGCCTCGATGCTGCTGATCGTCAGGCGCGGCAGCAATTTCTTCCAGGTCGTCTATTTCCTGCCCGTCGTCATCGCCACCGTGATCACGGCGCGGGTCTGGCAAGGCATGATCTACAGCCCGGTCACCGGGCTCTTCGGCCTGCTGTCGCGCATGGGATTGCCGCTGGCCAATCCGCTGGCGCAGCCATCCACCGCGCTGTTCGGGGTCGCGACGGTCGACCTCTGGCATTGGTGGGGTTTTCTCTGCGTGATTTTCTTTGCGGCACTGCGGCAGGTGCCGCAGGAACACATCGAAGCGGCGCGCATCGAGGGCGCCAATTACGGGCAGATGATGCGCTACGTGCTGCTGCCCGCGATCCGGCCGACCATCATGCTGATGATGATCATGACGGTGATCTGGAGCTTCCTTGCCTTCGACTTCGTCTACATCCTGACCCAGGGCGGACCGGCGTTTTCGAGCGAGGTGCTGTCGACTCTTGCCTACCGGCACGCCTTCTACGACCTCAATGTCGGTCAGGCGGCCGCTGCGGCGCTGGTCATCAGCCTGTTTGGCCTCGTCGGCACGTTCTTCTATGTGCGTCTGCAGACGCAGGAGGGCGAGCAATGAGAATGGTCGAAAGCCGGGCCACGCTGACGATCTCCTACATCGTGCTCGGCATCGGTGCGTTCATCGCGCTGTTTCCGATCGCGTTGCTGGTGCTCAATTCGCTGAAGCCTGCGGCCCTGATCGTGCAGAGCCCGCTGGCGCTGCCAAACCCCATTCGTTGGGAGAATTTCGTCAACGCCTGGAACCACGCCAAGTTTTCGAAAACCTTTGTCAATTCGCTGCTGCTTTCAGGCACGACGATTGTTCTCGTCTGCTCGACGTCCTCGCTGTCAGCCTACGTGCTGGCGCGCAGGAAAATCGCATCGTGGAAAATCTGGACGTTCTATCTGCTGGCGACGACCACGGCGCCGATCCAGCTTTATATCTTCCCGCTCTATTTCGGCTTCGCCAAACTCGGGCTGATCAACAATGTCTTCGGCGTCGCGCTGATCTACACCGCCCTCTACAGCCCTTTTGCGGTGATGCTGTTGAGGACGTATTTCATCGCCGTGCCGAAGGAACTCGAGGAAGCCGCGCTGATCGATGGCGCCACGCACTGGCAGGTGTTTTCCAAGGTCATGCTGCCCATCGTCTCGCCGGGCATCCTGACGGTCGCGCTGATCATCGGGCTTAATTCCTGGAACGAATTCCTGATCGCGGCGACGTTCCTGCAGAAGGCGGACAAGGTCACTGCCGTGATCGGCTTCTACCTGCTCAGCGGGCAGTACAGTTCCGACTGGGGTGAGATCATGGCCGCCGCGCTGATCATCGTGGTGCCGGTGGTGGTGCTGTTCGTCGCCATGCAGAAGCGGTTCATCGAAGGCATGGCGGGCGGCTCGGTCAAGGGTTGACCTTTTTCGGGCTGAAATTTTTCGATTATCTGGAGCAGAACATGCAGATTCCAAACGACTATCTGGAACGGGTCTATGCCGGCGTGCTTGGCAAGCTGGTCGGTGTCTATCTCGGCCGGCCGTTCGAGGGTTGGACTTACCAGAAGATCATGAAGGAGCTCGGGCCGATCGACTATTACGTGCATGAGCGCCTGAACCAGCCGCTGGTGGTGACCGACGACGATGTCGCCGGCACCTTCACCTTCATCCGCGCGCTCGAGGACTACGGCATCTCGCCTGACTTGCCGGCCGAGGCGATCGGCAAGGCCTGGCTCAACTACATCGTTGAGGAGCGCTCTATCCTGTGGTGGGGCGGCTCAGGCAATTCGACCGAGCACACGGCGTGGCTCAATCTCAAGAAGGGCATTCCGGCGCCGCATTCGGGCTCCACCGCCACCAACGGCCTGACCGTCGCCGAGCAGATCGGCGCGCAGATATTCATCGATGGCTGGGCGATGGTGGCGCCGGGCCAGCCGGAGCTGGCGGCGAAGCTTGCCGAGCAGGCCGGCAAGGTTTCGCATGACGGAGAATCCGTCCATGCGGCCATGCTGTGGGCGGCAATGGAGGCCGAAGCCTTCGTGTCAGATGACATCGACCACCTCATCGATACCGGCCTGTCGCTCATCCCGCGCGACAGCCTGATCGCAAAACTCATTGCCGACATCCGCGGCTGGGTGAAAGAACATCCCGACTGGCACGACACACGCCAGAAGATCGAGGACAAATACGGCTACGACAAATATCCCGGCAACTGCCATGTCGTGCCGAACCACGCCTTGATGGTGATGGCCGTGCTCTATGCGCCCGACGATTTCCAGAAGGCGCAGATGATCGTCAACACCTCCGGCTGGGACACTGATTGCAACGCCGGCAATGTCGGCTGCCTGCTCGCCCTGATGCTCGGCCTCGACGGGATCGAGGCCGGCCCAGACTGGCGCGGACCGATCGCCGACCGCCTGCTGATCTCGTCGGCCGACGGCGGCAACTCGATCAACGACGCAGTGCGCACCGCTTACTACATCGCCAACCTCGGCATGGCGCTCGCCGGCGGAAATCCGCTCGATGCGCCGAAGGGCGGTGCGCAGTTTCACTTCTCGCTGTCAGGCAGCCAGCAAGGCTTCCGGCCGGTGGAGGGGCACGGCTCCGCCAGCGGCGTTCGCATCGGCAATGTCGAATTCGAAAACGCCCGGGCGCTGACCGTGAACTACGGGGCGCTGGGGCCGGGCCAGAGTGCCGCGGTCACGACGCCGACCTTCTCGCCGCGCGAGGTGCTGTCGATGCGCACCTACGATCTGATGGCGACGCCGCTGGTCTATCCGGGGCAAGTGGTCAAGGCACGCCTCGTCGCCGATCGTCACAACAAGGGCGCGGTGTCCGCCCAGTTGCGCATCCGTGCCTATGATGGCGATGATCGTCTGCGCGACATTGACGGCGATGCCGTCACCTTGAATGCAGGCGAGGACCGCGTGCTTTCGTGGCGCCTGCCGGATCTGGACGGCCAGCCGATCGCCGAGATCGGCATCGTGCTGACCAGCATCGGCAAGCGCGCCGACGGCCGTGTGCTGCTAGACTATCTGCGCTGGGACGGCGCGCCGGAACTCACGCTGCATCGCCCCGCCGGCGACTGCGATTTCTGGCGCATGGCCTGGGTCAATGGCGTCAGCTTCTTCTCCAAACGCTATCCACCGAGCTTCCGCATTTCGCAAAGCCGCGACGAGGGTATCGTCATTCACGGCACGCGACAGTGGACCGACTACAAGCTCTCGAGCGATATCGTCATTCACCTTGGCAATTACGGTGGCGTGTGCGCGCGGGTCCAGGGACTGCGGCGCTACTACGCCGTGCGCGCCACCCGCGATGGCAAGCTGCAGATCGTCCGCACAAGGGACGCCGACACGCTCGTTCTGGCGGAGACCAATTTCGATCTCGTCTTCGAAAAGACCATCCCGGTGACGCTGACCGTCAAGGGCAGTCGCATCAGCGCGCTTTTCGGCGGTGTGGTGCTTGAGGCGCAGGACACCAGCGCGGAGGCGTTCACCAATGGCGGCATCGGACTGCTGATCGCGGAAGGTGCTCTGTCCACCGACAAGGTGAATGTGAGCGGGACCTGAACGTCTCGCATCGACAATCTCAGGAAAGATCCCGATGGCTTCAGTCGAAATCGCCAACGTCCTCAAATCCTACGCCGGGCACGCAGTGCTCCACGGCGTCTCGGTCAAGATTCCGGACGGTCAGTTTGTCGTGCTGGTTGGTCCGTCGGGCTGCGGCAAGTCCACGCTGCTGCGCATGATCGCAGGACTGGAGGACATTTCGGGCGGAACGATCAGCATTGGTGACAGGGTGGTCAACGACCTGCCGCCGAAGCAACGTGACATCTCCATGGTGTTCCAGAATTATGCGCTCTATCCGCATATGACGGTCGCCGAAAACATGGCGTTCTCGATGACGCTTGCCAAGGCGCCGAAGGCTGAAAAGGCCGAGCGGGTGGCAAAGGCCGCGGAGATCCTCGGCCTGACGCCGCTGCTCGATCGCTATCCGCGCCAGCTGTCGGGCGGCCAGCGGCAGCGCGTCGCCATGGGGCGCTCGATCGTGCGCAACCCACAGGTCTTCCTGTTTGACGAACCGCTGTCGAACCTGGACGCCAAATTGCGCGTGGCAATGCGCGCCGAGATCAAGGCGCTGCATCAACGCCTGCGCACCACCACCGTCTATGTCACGCACGATCAGGTCGAAGCCATGACGATGGCCGACCAGATCGTTGTGTTGAACAACGGCCGGGTGGAGCAGATCGGCACGCCGCTCGATCTTTACGACCACCCGGTCAATCTGTTCGTCGCCACCTTCATCGGTTCGCCGTCGATGAACATCATCAACGGCACGGTCGCACGCGACAACGGCACGCCGGCGGTGCGGGCAGGCGACGGAACACTGTTGCCGGTCGCTTCAGCCTTCAGCGTGGCGGACGGAAAGAAGGTCCAATACGGGTTCCGGCCAGAGCATTTGAGTGTCTGCGCGCCGGGCGAGGGTATCGCGGCATTGGTTGGCGTGGTCGAGCCGATGGGCTCGGAGACCCAGGTTCATCTGACGATCGGTGGCGAACCGGCGGTCGCCGTGTTTCGCGAGAGGATCAGCGCCCGTCCTGGAGAAACGCTTTTTGTCGAACCCGAGGTTGCCAAGTTGAACCTGTTCGACGCGGAGAGCGGGCGAGCGCTGGTAAGCTGATTTGACGATGTCAGCGGATCTGCTTCAAAGTCGGTCCTGGATCGCGGAACGGGATGTGACATGGTGGATTCTGATCGGATCGACAAGCTGATCGCAGCGGTGCCCCCCGCCTTGGCGCTTCGCGCCGGGCTGGACCTTGGCATCTTCACCCGGCTCGGTGGCAGCGCGGTGACCGCTGACAGCCTTGGGGCCGCGCTCAAAGTCGAGCCCGATCGTCTGTCGCGGCTCCTCTACGCGCTCGCCAGCATCGGTCTCCTCGAAGTCAAGGATGGTCAATTTCGCAACGGAGCCGAAGCGTCGGCCTTCCTCGACGCGTCCAAGCCGACCTATCGCGGCGGCGATCATGCGCTCCTGCGCGAGCTCTGGGGAGCCGACCTGCTGACCGCAGAGTCGCTGCGACAGAACCGGCCGGCTGCGCTGCACGACTTTTCGGAAGCGGGGCCTGAGGCCGCGGCGGCCTTCAGCCGCATGCTCGCACCGGGCGGGGTGATTTTCGGCCGACATCTGGCCCGGGAGATGGACCTCTCGGCGATCGGTTCGGTGATCGACATCGGCGGGGGCCCCGGGACCATTCTCGTCGGACTTCGCGAGCGGCGGCCGCAGATTGCGGCGACGCTGATGGAACTCCCAACGGTCGCAGCGGTCGCGCCAGATATCCTGTCAGAATACGGCGCCGACGACGTGGTTGTCGAAGAGGGGGACATAACTGTCGCGCCATCGACAGGTCGGCACGATCTGGCGATCCTGAAGGCCGTCGTCCAGGTCCTTCCGCCGGATCAAGCGCGCAGTTCGATCCTGAACGCGGCGCGTTGCCTCACACCCGGAGGCGAGATCGCAATTGCGGGGTGGGGTGTCGTCGATGACGACCGCCTCGGCCCGTCTGAGGGTGTCTTTCTGAATCTCACCTTCTTGAACCTCTATCGCCACGGCGAATCGTACACTGAAGGTCAGTATCGCGCGTGGATGACCGAGGCTGGATTCCGGGATATCTCCAGGTCGCGCCTGACGGACGGCTGCACGTTGTTTCGTGCGCGCCTCACGGGCTGATCGTGGCTGAATGGTTGGTTTCGGACGCAAGGCTCCCCGAGGCGCCCCGACCCTATCCGGGCCGCCGATGGGCTCGGAGACCCAGGTTCATCTCACGATCCGTGGCGAACCGGCGGTCGCCATGTTTCGCGAGAAGATCAGCGCCCGTCCTTGGGAAACGCTTTTTGTCGAACCCGAGGTTGCCAAGTTGAACCTGTTCGACCCCGAGACCGGCCGATCTCTGGAGACGTGAGCAGCGATCGGGCGGGCTTCTCGTGTTGTACAAACACCTCCGATTTTAGAATATCCGTTGGGGATATTATTTGCCTCCTGGCCACAATATGCAGCGCTGGCTTTCTTCTATTCGGCCCAGATTGGAGTGTCCGTTGCTTTGATCGGCAGGCCCTGCGTGTCACCTTGGATGCACGATCCGTGCCCGGGATGCTTGCCAATGGTCGCTTCTACTTCTCCTAGGCAAGGGCGGGGAAAAGAAGGAACCTGACCATGCCCAGAATTGTCCCGGTGCTTGATCTGAGCCGTCTCGAACAAGGAGCGTCCGAGCATCGCACCTTTCTCCTGGACCTGCGCACGGCGGCCCGGGACGTCGGCTTCTTCTATCTCAGCGGCCACGGAATTTCGGCCTCGGAGACCGATGAAGTGCTCGATGCCTCGCGCCGGTTCTTCGCGTTGCCGGAGGCCGACAAGCTGGCGATCGAAATGGTCAAGTCCTCGCAGTTTCGCGGCTACACGCGCGCCGGCGGTGAGCTGACCAGGGGCGCCGCCGACTGGCGTGAGCAACTCGACATCGGCGTCGAGCGCCAGCCCATACCGCAAGGGCCGGGAATTGCGCCTTGGACACGGCTGCAAGGACCGAACCAATGGCCCTCGGCACTGCCCGACCTCAAGCCGGCGCTGCTGGCATGGCAGACCAGGGCTACGGCGGTGGCGATCCGGCTGCTGAAAGCCTTCGCGCTTTCGCTTGATCAGCCCGAGGACGCCTTCGACGCGATCTATAGGGACTCGCCCAACCATCGGATGAAGATCGTGCGTTATCCCGGGCGTCACGCGACGGATGGCGACCAGGGTGTCGGCGCACACAAGGATGGCGGCTTCCTGACCCTGCTGCTGCAGGACGACAACAAGGGGCTGCAGGTTGAATATGACGGCAGCTGGGTGAATGTGGACCCGATCCCCGGAACGCTGGTCGTCAACATTGGCGAACTGCTCGAACTGGCATCGAATGGCTATCTGCGCGCAACCGTTCACCGCGTCGTGACGCCGCCTGCCGGCGTCGAGCGGATTTCCGTTCCCTTCTTCTTCAGCGCGCGGCTGGATGCGACCATACCGCTGCTGAACTTGCCGGAGGAACTGGCGGCGGAGGCACGCGGACCGGCAAGCGATCCGGACAACCCATTGTTTCGCGATGTCGGCACCAATGTCCTGAAAAGTCGTCTGCGTTCACATCCCGACGTGGCGCGCCGCCACTATACCGATCTTCTCCAGACCGCAGCGGTGCGGCCGTGAAGCCTTATGCATGTCGCCCAAAAGTGGTCCCGGTTTTGGGAGAACGACATGCATAAAAACAAAAAATTAGCGCAATGCCGAACAGATTTTCGCCGTTTTGCCCGTTCTTTGGAACGTCATTCGTCGCCAAGCCGCTGAAATAAGCTCAAACAGGTAAAATCGTTCGGTGGTCTCCTCCCATTCCGCTGAGCGGTGTTCCCCTCTGAAGGTTTGAACCTTCTTTTGGCCGGGCCGCATTCGCGCCCGGCCATTTTTTGTGCTGTGGTCCAGGGCGGCGCAAAACGGAATGCTGCAAAAGCCGGGCGCGGCGCAACAGAATACCTTCCCGAGTTGGGCGGCCCGTCCGATCCTAGAGACCAGGATTCGAGCGATGGCGCTCGATAATATCGATCAGTCGGAACGACTTTCATGACACAGAAACAATTGCGGCTTGGCGCCTTCATGCGCCCCGTCAGCCTGCACACCGGCGCCTGGCGCTATCCGGGCGCCTATCCCGACGCCAATTTCAATTTCGCGCATCTGAAGCGCTTCGCCCAGACCCTGGAGGCGGCGAAGTTCGACGCCTTCTTCATGGCCGACCATCTGGCCGTTCTCAACATGCCGATCGAGGCGCTGCGGCGCAGCCATACGGTCACGTCGTTCGAGCCGTTCACGCTGCTGTCGGCGCTGGCCGCCGTCACCGATCATATCGGATTGGTCGCGACTGCATCGACGACGTTCGACGCGCCCTATCACATCGCGCGCCGCTTCGCCTCGCTGGACCATATCAGCGGCGGCCGCGCCGGCTGGAACATCGTCACCACATCCAACCCCGATGCGGCGCTGAACTTCGGCCTCGACGAGCATGTCGAGCATGACGAGCGCTACCGACGGGCGCGGGAATTCTACGACGTCGTCACTGGGCTGTGGGACAGCTTTGCCGACGATGCTTTTATCCGCGATGCCGAAAGCGGGCTCTATTTCGATCCGGCCAGGTTGCATGTGCTCGATCACAAGGGCGAGCACCTCTCGGTGCGCGGGCCGCTCAACATCGCCCGGCCGATTCAGGGCTGGCCGGTCATCGTCCAGGCCGGCGCGTCGGAGGCGGGGCGGCAACTGGCGGCGGAAACGGCGGAAGTGATTTTCGCCGCGCATGCCGATCTCGCGGCGGGCCAGCGTTTCTTTGCCGACGTCAAGGGTCGTGCGCAAAAGCTCGGCCGCTCGCGTGACGACATCAAGATCCTGCCCGGCGCCTTCGTCGTCGTCGGTGACAGCGTCGCGGACGCGCAGGAGAAGCGGGCCAAGCTCGACAGCCTCGTCTACTACGAGAGCGGCATTGCCTCGCTGTCGATCGCGATCGGGCATGACGCATCCGGTTTTGACCCTGACGCGCCGTTGCCCGAAATCCCCGAAACCAACGCCAGCAAAAGCGGCCGCGAGCGTGTCATCGAACTGGCGCGCAAGGAGAACCTGGTCGTCAGGCAGCTTGCACAGAGGCTGGGCGGCTATTCCGGCCTTGCTTTCGTCGGCACGCCTGAAACAATCGCCGACGAGATGGAGGAATGGCTGGTCACCGAGGGCTCAGACGGGTTCAACATCATGTTTCCCCATTTGCCTGCCGGGCTTGACGACTTTGTCGAGAAGGTCGTGCCTGAGTTGCAGCGGCGAGGCATCTTCAG
Source organism: Mesorhizobium kowhaii (assembly GCF_042431665.1). Classification (NCBI taxonomy): domain Bacteria; kingdom Pseudomonadati; phylum Pseudomonadota; class Alphaproteobacteria; order Hyphomicrobiales; family Phyllobacteriaceae; genus Mesorhizobium; species Mesorhizobium kowhaii. Next base: position 885,833 of record NZ_JBHLYT010000053.1, on the reverse strand, counting down.
GCGGCAATATGAGGGATCGACATTGCGCGAGAATCTTGGCCTGAAGCGGCCGCCCAACCGGTTTTTCGAGTAGAGCGTTCTTCGCAGCGAGGTCTCCAATGTCGACCCAGGCAAACACCCGTATCGTGCTCGCGGCGCGGCCACAAGGCCGGCCGAAGCCCGGCGATTTTCGCATTGAGACGGTTGAAATTGTCCAGCCGGGTGAGGGCGAACTGCTGCTGCAGATGCTCTATCTGTCGCTTGATCCGTATATGCGCGGGCGCATGAACGCCACCAAATCCTATGCCAAGCCGGTCGAGATCGACGCTGTGATGGAAGGCGGCACCGTTGCGCGCGTCGTCAGATCCCGCCACCCGGAGTTTGCTGAAGGCGATATCGTCCTGTCCCACTCCGGATGGCAGAGTTTCGCGCTGTCCGACGGTGTCGGGCTGCGCAAGCTCGACCCCGCGGCGGTGCCCGTGACGACGGCACTCGGCGTGCTCGGCATGCCGGGCTTCACCGCCTATGCCGGCTTGCTCACGATCGGACAGCCAAAGCCTGGAGAGACGGTCGTCGTGGCGGCGGCCAGCGGCGCGGTCGGATCAGCGGTTGGCCAGATCGCCCGCATCAAGGGCGCGCGTGCGGTCGGCATTGCTGGCGGCGCCCAAAAATGCGCTTTCGTGCGAGACGAACTCGGCTTCGATGCGGTCGTCGATCACCGGGCAGATGATTTTGCCGAGCAGTTGCAGGCGGCCTGCCCCGATGGCATCGACATCTATTTCGAAAACGTCGGCGGTCCTGTCTGGGATGCGGTGTTTCCATTGTTGAACGATTTTGCCCGCGTGCCGGTCTGTGGGCTGATCGCACAATACAACGTTATCGCGGATTCCGGCATCGACCGGTTGCCGACGCTGATGCAGCAAGTCCTCCGCCGCAGCCTGACGATCCGAGGGTTCATCCAGCGTGAATTTGTCGACCAGCGTCCGGCCTTCTACCGCGATATGGCCGACTGGATAGCATCCGGGCAGGTTCGATACCGGGAGGATATCGTCGATGGCATAGAGAACGCGCCGCAGGCCTTCCTTGGCCTTCTCGAGGGCAAGAATTTCGGCAAGCTCATCGTGCGGGTCGCCGGAATTCCTTGAGGGCGTTGCCCAGGAGGATGGGTTCCGCTCATTCCTTGGCCGGCACGGATACTTTAGCTCGACGCCCTCGAAAAAAGGCTTCCGTAATCGACCGCTTTCAACTGCTCAACGCCATCCAGCACCATGCTGCCCGCAACATAGACAATGACCGCAAGGCCGAGCCAGCCGATCCAGCGATATCTGGCCAGCAGCGCCGCCACCAGCGTCGAGGCGACCGCCATCAGGACCACCGACAGGATGAGACCGAAGACCAGCGCATCCATGTCGTCGCTGGCAGCACCCGCCACGGCGAGCACATTGTCGAGCGACATCGAAACGTCGGCGACGACGATCTGCAGGATCGCGGTGCGCAGCGCCTTGGCCGGTCGTTTCGCCGCAAGAGTAGCCGTGGAGGGATCGGCGTCTGCACCATCCCAGTCATCGGCATCGCCGGCGGATCGCAATTCCCCGAACATGTTCCAGCAGACCCAGAACAGCAGCAGGCCGCCGACAAGCATGATGCCCGGGATTTCCAGCAATTGCACCGCAACCACGGCAAAGACGATGCGGATGACAGAAGCTGCGGCGATGCCGGCGATGATCGCCTTCTGGCGCAGCGCCTCTGCCAGGCCGGCGGCGGCCATGCCGATCACCACGACATTGTCGCCTGACAGAACGAGATTGATGGTGATGACTTCCAGATAGGCGGTGATCGTCGCCTGGTCGATCCCAAAGGGCATCCGGTAGAGTCCCTGTCGTTCGCACTTTTCCTTGCCCCGGCAGGGCTCAGCAAGAGCGTGGATCGTACCATGGATATGGGGCTTCGCGTCCGGGAAGATAGGGGTGGGCCGTGGCCACCGAAGTGGACGCCAAACAGAGCGCGTTGACGCGACGATGGCAGCTCCAGGTCGATCTGGCAGCCAGCCATCGCCGTGATCGGCGCAATCCCTATCGGGCGCTCTCCGGCGCCGCCCCGTTCTTCCACATGGCGTCCGGCACCACCACCAGCTTGCCGACGAAATCCTTGGCGATGAAATCCGCTTGCGCATGGTGGAAATCGGAGAGCTTGTAGACGCCACCGACCAGCGGCCGGATTTTTTTCGCCTCGATGTATCCAACGATGCGGCGAAAATCCGTTCGCGTGCCCTGGCTCGAGCCATGCAACTGCAACTGCTTGAGATACATGGTCCTGAGATCGAGCTGGACGACCGGGCCGGCGATCGCGCCGGCCGTGGTGTAGCGGCCTTCGGGTCGCAGGATGCGCAACAGGTCGTTGAAGATGGCGCCGCCGACGAGGTCGGCCACCACGTCGATCGGTTGGCCGCCGGTCACCTCGGCCACCGCTTGCGGCAAGTCGGCGACGCCGCGGGTAATGACAGCCTCGGCGCCGATGTCGAGCACCGCCTGCTCCTTGCCCTTGCCGACGACGGCATAGGGAATGGCGCCGCGCGCCCGTGCCAGTTGCACAATGCCGGAACCGACGCCGCCCGAGGCACCGGTGACCAGCACGCGCTCGCCGGCCTTGAGTGCGGCACGTTCCAGCATCTGCTCGCCGGTGAGGTAGGCGCAACAGAAGGTGGCAAGCTCGATGTCGCTCATTTCGGTGTCGACGACATGCGCGTTCTCGGCCGGCACGGCCTGGTATTCGGCGTAGCCGCCGTCGCGGCCATGGCCCATATAGTCGATGTCTGCGAGGGAATCGTCGTCGCGGTTGTAGATGGAAAAATCGACCATCACCCGTTCGCCGATGCGGGCATCCGCTATGCCCTCGCCGACGGCAACAATGGTGCCGACCGTGTCGGTGCCCTGGATGCGCGGGAAGCTCAGCGTGTTGCCCTGGCGCCGCCAGGTCGACACCGCCGCCGCGTCCTCTTCCGTGCCATAGGCGCCCTGGCGGACCCAGACATCGGTGTTGTTCATGCCGCACGCGCTGACCTTGACCAGCACTTCACCTGATGCGGGTGAGGGCACTTTCACATCGCTGCGGTAGACGAGTTTTTCCGGTCCGCCGTGCCCGGTGAGCAGCACGGCGGCCATGGTGGCGGGGAGGGTTTTGGTCATGGCGTTCACAAGTCGATTTCAGAGATTGGCAAACACGCTCTTCACCGCATCCGCCGTCTTCGACACGACGATGTGGGCTTCCTCGCGCGTCAGGCAGAGCGGCGGTGCGAAACCGAGAATGTCGCCTTGCGGCATGGCGCGGCCGATGACGCCGCTCGCGGCAAGTGCTGTCGCCACTTGTGGCCCGATCTTCCGCGAGGCGTCGAAGAACACCCGGTCGTCCCTGTCGGCGACAAATTCGATCGCTGCCAGCATACCGTCGCCGCGCACGTCACCGACATTCTTGTGGCCGCCTACGGCCTTGGCCAGTTCGGCACGGAAATAGGCACCGGTCTCACGGGCATTTGTCACCAGGTCCATCTCGTCGATCAGTTCGAGATTGGCCACACCGGCGGCAACGCAGATCGGATGCGCCGAATAGGTCCAGCCATGGCCGAGCGAGCCGAGCTTGTCGGAACCCTGCACCAGCACCTGCCACATCTTGTCGGCGACAATGACGCCCGACAGCGGCGCATAGGCCGAGGTCAGGCCCTTGGCGATGGTGATCAGGTCCGGCTTGATGCCGTAGTGGTCGGAACCGAACATGGTGCCCAACCGGCCGAAGCCCGTCACCACTTCGTCGGCGACCAGCAGCACGTCATATTTCTTCAGCACCGCCTGGATCTTCTCCCAATAGCCGGCGGGCGGCGGCACGATGCCGCCGGTGCCGAGGATCGGCTCGCCGATGAAAGCGGCGACGGTTTCCGGCCCTTCGGCCAGGATCATTTCCTCGAGCCTGTCGGCGCAATGCTGCGAGAACTGCTCCTCGCCCATCGAGCGGTCTGCGCGACGGAAATAATAGGGCGCCTCGGTGTGCAGGATCGGTGCGCGCGGCAGGTCGAAGGCGTTGTGGAAGAGGTCGAGCCCGGTCAGCGAACCGGTCATCACGCCCGAGCCATGATAGCCACGCCAGCGCGAGATGATCTTCTTCTTCTCCGGCCGGCCGAGCACGTTGTTGTAGTACCAGATCAGCTTGATGTTGGTCTCGTTGGCGTCGGAGCCGGAGAGGCCGAAATAGACCCGCGACATGCCCTGCGGCGCGCGGTCGATGATCATCTTGGCCAGCGTGATCGAGGCCTCGGTGCCGTGACCGACATAGGCGTGGTAATAGGCGAGGTTCTTCGCCTGGGCGGCGATGGCGTCTGATATCTTCTGGCGGCCATAGCCGACATTGACGCAATAGAGGCCGGCGAAGGCATCGATGCTCTTCTTGCCATTGTTGTCCCAGACTGTGACGCCTTCCCCGCCGGCCATGATGCGTGTCGGGCTCTCACCGCGTGCGTGCGTGCCCATATGCGTCGAGGGATGGAAGAAGTGGTCGCGATCCCAGGCGGCGAGTTCGTTGGACTGGTCGAGCATTTTTGACTCCTTGAGGATGGCCGGACGGATCTATGCGATGTCCAGGCAGAGATACTTCAGATCGGTGAAGGCTTCGAGCCCGTGGCGCGAGCCTTCGCGGCCGATGCCAGACTGCTTGACGCCGCCGAACGGGATCGGCGCGCCGGTGATCTTGACGCGGTTGATGGCAACCATGCCGTAGTCGAGCGCGCGGCCCATGCGCTGCTGGCGGGCGCCGTTCTCGGTCACGACATAGGCGACCAAGCCATATTCGGTGGCGTTCGCGCGGGCGATCACCTCGTCCTCGCTGTCGAACGGCGTCACGGCGGCGACTGGGCCAAAGGTCTCCTCACGCATGATCAGCGCCTCGTCAGTGACATCGGCCAGCAGCGTCGGCTGGTAGAACAAAGGGCCGGCTTGATGCCGCCCGCCACCCGTGAGGCAGCGCGCGCCGTGGGCGAGCGCGTCTGCGACCTGTTCCTCGATCTTCTTGATCGCCCGCTCATGCATCAGTGGCCCGATGTCGATTTCCTGAGCAAGGCCATTGCCGGTCCGCAGCGCCGCGATGCGCCTAACAAAAGCCGCGCAGAAGCGATCGTAGATCGGGCGCTGGACATAGATGCGGTTGGCGGCGAGGCAGTCCTGGCCCGACGTGGCGAATTTTGCATCGATGGCAATGCTCACCGCTCTGTCGAGATCGGCGTCGGCAAAGACGATCAGCGGCGCATGGCCGCCAAGCTCCATCACCAGCCGCTTCATCGTCGGCGCACTCTGCGCGGCAATCAGCCTGCCGATCTCGGTCGAGCCGGTGAAGCTCATGGCGCGGACGCGCGGGTCTTCGCACATCCGGCCGACGATCGTCGCGGCCTTGCCGGTGACGATGTTGAAGACGCCGGCGGGCAGGCCGGCGCGCTCGCCGAGTTCGGCCAGCGCCAGCGCCGACAGCGGTGTTTCCGAGGACGGATGCGCGACGATGGTGCAGCCGGCGGCAAGGGCGGCGGCCGCCTTGCGGGTCAGCATCGCCGACGGAAAATTCCATGGCGTGACGACACCGACGACACCGAGCGGCTCACGCCGCACCATCATTTCCGCACCCGGCAGATGGCTGGTGACGCTCTCGGCGTTCAGGCGTTTTGTTTCTTCCGCATACCATTCGACGAAGGAGGCGGCGTAGTCGATCTCGCCTAGTGACTCCTGCAGCGGTTTGCCCTGTTCCAGCGTCATCAGCAGAGCGAGGTCGTCCTTCGCGGCGATGATCAGTTCGAACCATTTTCGCAGGATTTTTGCGCGCTCCTGCGGCAACAGCGCCCGCCAGGCCGGAAAGGCGCGCGCGGCGGCATCGATCGCTCTTGTCGTCTGCTTGCTATCGAGCGCGGCGACGAAAGCGACAGTGGCGCCGGTGGCCGGGTCGGTGACCTCGAAACTTTCCGCCGCCTCGCTCGCCGTCCAGTGACCATCGACATAGGCGAGTTCGCGCAGCAGCCGGCGGTCGGCCAAGCGATCGAGCGCTTCGTGGCGATGCGAGCGAGCGAAATGCGCGGACATGATCGATGCCTCCCGGTTCGGACTGATGCGGGAAGACTATCCGCCCTATGCAGACAGAGAGGCTGTTTGGATGCCGGCCCGTAGAGAGACTCTCTCAATTGTGCCGCCCCGGCAGGCGATCTCTCCGGCTCTAGATCGGTTCATCGTTTCACGGAAACGCCGAACCGCTCTATCTCTTTGCTTTGACGCAATTCCGGACGGAAAACCGCTACACACTTTTCCTAGAATTGCTCTAAGGCGACGCCGGCAACAGGTCGGCTATGGGCAGCGCGATCTCGTCCTTCACCGTCTTGATGACGATGTAGGTGAAGTAGCGGTCGATGCCGATTTCGCGGTCAAGCAAGCCATCGACCAGCCGCTGATAGGCGTCGATGTCGCGCGCCATCACCTTCAGCACATAGTCGACGCCACCGCCCACCGACCAGCAGGCGACGATCTCGGGAATGTCGCGGATGACACGCTCGAAGCGGTCGAAATCGGCCTGGCGGTGGCTGGCCAGCGTCACCTCCATCAGCACGGTGGCGACTGGCGCCACGACACGCATGGCGATCCTGGCGTGATAGCCCGAGACGATGCCGGCCTTTTCCAGTTTGCGCAGCCGCATCCAGCACGGTGTCGGCGACAGCCCGACCTGTTCGGCCAGCGCCAGCTTGGTGATGCGTCCGTCGCGCTGGATGGCGTCGAGGATTTTCAGGTCGATCGGGTCGAGTTTCGCAGCGGTCATCAGCGTCCACTTTTTCGTCGACGTCACCATGACGGTGCATTATTTCGATTGTCAATTGCACTGATTTCGATCTCTAATAAGTCATGACATTGTGGCAACCCGATCCCGCGCTCATCCGGCGGCCGGCCTATCAGTCGCTGGCCGACCAGTTCGCGCGCGCCATCCATGACGGACGCCTGGCCAATGGCGCGCGGCTGCCGACCCATCGCCGGCTGGCCGACGACCTCAAGCTTTCGGTGCAGACGGTCAGCCGCGCCTATGAGGAACTGATCCGGCGCGGCTTGATTTCGGGCGAGATCGGCCGCGGAAGCTTCGTCCAGACGCAGCGCCGCGAGCCGGAGCCGCCGTACCTGCCGGAGCGTCTTGGCGAGGTCATCGACCTCTCCATCCTGAAGCCGGTCTGCGAACCGATGCATCTCGAGCGGCTGAAGCAGGCGCTGGGCTGGCTGGCCGAAAACCTGCCGCCGAGTTCGGCGCTGTCGTTCCGGCCCAACATGGTGTTTCCGCGCCACCGCGCGGTGGCTGTGGAATGGCTGAAGCTGTGCGGGCTCGATACCTCCGCGCAAAACATCAGCCTGACCAATGGCGCCACCGCCGGCATGACGGTGGCGCTGATGAGCGTGGCGCCGCCCGGCTCGACGGTCGCCACCGAAGCGATCGGCCACCACACGCTGGTGCCGCTCGCCCGCTATCTCGGCTTCAACCTCGAAGGCCTGCCGATCGACGGCAACGGCCTGATACCGGAAGCGCTGGACGAGGCCTGCCGGCTTTCCGACATCCGCGCCGTCTTCGTGCAACCCTCGGTGATCAACCCGACCGCGACGCTGATGGATGCCACACGGCGCGAGCAGATCGCAGCGGTGGCGCGCAAGCACGACATCGCCATCATCGAGAACGATGTGCTCGGGCCCCTTGTCGAGGACCGGCCGCCGCCGGTCGCTGCCTTTGCGCCGGAGCGCACGCTTTACGTCACCTCCTTCACCAAGATCACCGTGCCCGGCCTGCGCATCGGCTATCTCGCCGCGCCTGACCGCTATGTCGCCGCCGTCGCCAACCGGCATCTGGTCTCGAACTGGATGGCGACGCCGCTGGTGGCCGAGATCGCCACCAAATGGGTCACCGACGGCACGGCGATGGAACTCGTCCACTGGCAACGCGCGGCATTGCGGCGGCGGCAGGATATCGCGGCGGAGGTGCTGGCAGGTGTCGACTATCGCGCCCGGCGCGACGGGCTGCATGTCTGGCTGCAACTGCCCGCCGACCGCGCCGAGGACAGTTTTGTCGCCCAGGCCCGCTTGCAAGGCGTGGCGATCGCGCCGGGCACCTCCTTCCGTATCTCCAACGCACCATGGCATCCGGCGGTGCGCATCTCGCTGGGCTCGACCACCGAGGGGGAACTGCGCGCCGGCCTCGGCGTTGTCACCAAGCTTTTGCTTGGCGACCCGGAGCATCTGCTGCTCGCGATATGAGAATGCCGCCCAAAAGTGCGAAGCGGTTTTGGGATAACGGCATGCACAGCCAGCCGGGAGTGCTCCCAAATTGTGCGGAATCATAAATATTGTCATGATATTATTTTTCCAATTGACATGATTTGGCGGGTTCCGCATCGTTAATGGCACAGGCTTCTCCAGCACGGGGAAATTCATTTGTCCGCATCAGCGCCCATCATCAAGATCGACGGCATCTCGAAGAGCTTCGGCAGCTTCAAGGTGCTGGACGGCCTGTCGATGCAGGTCATGCCGCGCGAGAAGCTGGCGCTGATCGGCCCGTCCGGCTCGGGCAAGACGACGATCCTGCGCATCCTGATGACGCTCGAGCGCATCGATGCCGGCCACATCCAGGTCGATGGCGAGCAGCTATACCACATGGAGCGCAATGGCCAGCTGTTGCCCGCCGACGAGCGGCACCTGGCCAGGATGCGCCAGAAGATCGGCATGGTCTTCCAGCTGTTCAACCTGTTTCCGCACAAGAGCGTCATCGACAACGTCACGCTGGCGCCGATGCTGACCAAGGGCATGCCGCGCGCCGCCGCCGAGAAGCGGGCGATGGAACTGCTCGACATGGTCGGCATGGCCGACAAGGCCAAGGCGATGCCGGCGCAGCTGTCCGGCGGCCAGAAGCAGCGCGTGGCGATCGCTCGCGCACTCGCCTTGCAGCCGAAAATCATGCTGTTCGACGAGGTGACATCGGCGCTCGACCCGGAATTGGTCGAGGAGGTGCTCAACGTCTTGTGGCGGCTCTGCGCCGAGACCGACATGACCATGCTGCTGGTCACCCACGAGATGGGTTTTGCCCACGATTTCGCCGACCGGGTGCTGTTCTTCGATCGCGGCCGGATAGTCGAGGAAGGCAAGCCCGACGAGATTTTCCGCAATCCCAAGCAGGAGCGCACGCAAGGCTTCCTGAAGAAGATCATCGCGGCCGGACATCGCGTCTGACCGTCATGCCCCCCGGGGCGGCGAAGCCGTCCCGTAAGTAAACCAGAAACCGGCGGCAACGCCGTCCTCAAGGGCGGAAACGCCGCCCACAACAAAAGCAAGACACGAAACAAGGAGTTGGGAACAATGAAGAAACTTGGCATTCTGGCTGGCGTCGCCGGCCTTGCACTGACGGCGGTGCTGGGCGCCTCGAGCGTCGGTTCGGCCGACGACAGCAAGCTCGAACAATTGAAGGCGCAGGGCTTTGCCCGCGTCGCCATCGCCAACGAGCCGCCCTATACGGCGGTCGCCGCCGACGGCAAGGTTTCGGGCGCGGCGCCGGATGTGGCGCGCGAGATCTTCAAGCGGCTCGGCGTCGCCGACATCGTCGCCTCGATCTCCGAGTATGGCGCCATGATCCCCGGCCTGCAGGCCGGCCGCTTCGACGTCGTCACCGCCGGCCTGTTCATGAAGCCGGAGCGTTGCGCCGCCGTCGCCTATTCGGAGCCGGTTCTGTGTGACGCCGAGGCGATGCTGGTCAAGAAGGGCAATCCGAAAGGCTTCAAGAGCTATGAGGATGTCGCCAAGGATGCGACCGCCACGATCGGCGCACCGGGCGGCGGCACCGAGGAGAAACTGGCGCTCAATGCCGGCGTGCCGCGCGAACGCGTCATCGTCGTGCCGGATGGCCAGAGTGGCGTGAAGATGCTGCAGGACGGCCGCATCGACGCCTATTCGCTGCCGGTCCTGTCGATCAATGACCTGGTCAAGAAAGCCGCCGATCCGAACCTCGAAGTCATCGCTCCCGTGCAGGGCGCACCGGTCTATTGCGACGGCGCCGCCTTCAAGAAAGGTGACGAGGCGCTGCGCGACGCCTTCGACGTCGAGCTGGCCAAGCTGAAGAAGTCGGGCGAATTCGCCAAGATCATCGAGCCCTATGGCTTCTCGGCGGCAGCGGCGATGTCGACGACGCGCGACAAGCTCTGCGCAGCGAAGTAGGCGCTCCTTTTCCTTCTCCCCGTTCACGGGGAGAAGGTGTCACGAAGTGACGGATGAGGGGCAGCACCACACTTTGGTTGGTTCGCGCTGCCCCTCATCTGCCTGCCGGCGTCTTCTCCCCGTGAACGGGGAGAAGGAGCCTAAAACCAACGTTGGAACTTCGAATTTATGACCCAGTGGTCCGGCTATTTCGGCCTGATATTGCAGGGAGCGCTTGTCACCATCGAGCTGACGCTGATGGGGTCGGTGCTTGCCCTGATCATGGCCTTTCTCGCCGGCATGGGGCGGCTGTCGCGCTTCTTCGTGCTGCGGGCGCTGGCCACCGTCTATATCGAATTCTTTCGCGGCACCTCGATCTTCGTGCAGCTGTTCTTTGCGTATTTCGTGCTGCCCTTGGCCGGCATATCGCTGACGCCGTTGCAGGCCGGCGTGCTGGCGCTTGGCCTCAATGTCGGCGCCTATGCCGCCGAAGTGGTGCGCGGCGCCATCCAGTCGATCGGCCGTGAGCAATACGAGGCCTGCATCGCACTCAATCTCGGCCGCTGGCAAGGCATGCGCCACGTCATCCTGCCGCAGGCGCTGCTGGTGATGCTGCCGACGTTCGGCAACAATGCCATCGAACTGCTCAAGGCGACCGCCGTCGTCTCGCTGATCTCACTGGCGGATCTGACCTTCCAGGCGCAGGTGGTGCGCTCGCAGACCGGCAACACCATGGTTCCGTTCACCACCATCCTGATCATCTATTTCATCCTCGCCCTGCTAATCTCGTGGGGCGTGCGCTCGCTGGAACGCCGCATGGCGCGCGGCCTCGACGGAGTGCGCGTCTGATGGTCGGAGTCTGCTGATGGAATGGGATTGGAATTTCGTCCGGGAAATCATGCCGACGCTGATCCAGGGGGTGAAGATCACCATCCTGGCAACGCTGCTCGGCTCGGTGCTGGCGGCAATCGTCGGGCTGGGCATCGCGCTGGCGCGCCGCTCGCCCAACAAGGCCTTGTCGCGCACTGTCGGTTTCCTCGCCGAGTTCATCCGCGGCACGCCGCTCCTGGTGCAGCTCTATTTCATCTTCTACGTGCTGCCCGACATCGGCATCCTTTTGCCGCCGCTGGTCGCCGGTGTCATCGGGCTTGGGCTGCACTACGGCACCTACACAGCGGAAGTCTATCGCGCCGGCATCGAGAATGTGCCACGCGGTCAGTGGGAGGCGGCCAAGGCGTGCAATCTGAACGCCAGGCAGACCTGGACCCACATCATCATTCCGCAAGCCATCCCACCGATGATCCCGGCGCTCGCCAATTATTTCATCGCCATGTTCAAGGAAACGCCGCTGCTGTCGGCGATCACCGTGCTGGAACTGATGAACCAGGCGAAAAGCGTCGCCAACACCTACTATCGCTATATCGAGCCGATCACGCTGGTGGGTGCTTTCTTCCTTGCCATCAGCCTTTGTTCGGTCGTGCTGGTGCGCTGGCTGGAACGCCGCTACGGCAAGATCGAGAGGTAGTTCGTGAAACCCTTGCCCGAGATCAAGGTTGCGCCCAATCGGCCGGCGCTCGACGACCGCCCGCTGGAACGGCGCGTCGGCCTGATCATCCTTGCCACCGACCATACAACCGAACCGGATTTCCGCCGCATGGTGGCGAGTGAGCGGATCGGGGTCTATGTCGCGCGCATTCCCTATGCCAACCCGACGACGCCGGAAAATCTGCGCAAGATGCAGCCGGCGCTGACGGCGGGTGCGGCCCTTATCCTGCCGGACGAGCCGCTCGACGCCATCTGCTATTCCTGCACTTCGGCCTCGGTGGTGATCGGCGATGCCGAGATCGAGGCGGCGATCCGGGCCGCCAAGCCCGGTGTTTCAGTCGTCACGCCGCCAATGGCCGGCGTGCGCGGGCTGCGTGTGCTGGGCGCAAGCAGGATCAGCATTCTCACGCCCTACACGGTCGAGACCAGCCGGCCGATGGCGGCCTACTTCGCCGCGTGCGGGTTCGACATCGCCAATTTCACCTGTCTCGGCTTCGAGGACGACCGCGAGATGGCGCGCATCGCACCGGCAGCGCTTGTCGATCTCGCGCGCGAGGCGATGCACGCGAGTGCCGATGCGTTGTTCGTGTCCTGCACGGCGCTGCGCGGTGCGCTCGCGGTGACCGGCATGGAACAGGCGATCGGCCGTCCCGTTGTCACCAGCAATCAGGCGACCGCCTGGAACTGCCTGCGGCTTTGCGGTGACGCGACAGTCCATCCTGAGTTCGGCCGTCTGATGACGCTGCCATTGCCGCGCGACTGATGATCATGACACAGGTTACCTCCCAGCACATTCGCGCCGCGCGTGAGCGGATTGCCGGCAAGGTCGAGTGTACGCCGACCGCGCTTTCCCTGAGTCTTTCCGAACAGCTGGGCGCACAGGTTCACCTCAAGCTTGAACACCGGCAGACGACCGGCAGCTTCAAATTGCGCGGCGCCTCGAATGCTGTCGCTTCGCTGAGCGCAGCGGAGAAGGCACGTGGCGTGGTCGCGGCGTCGACCGGCAATCATGGCCGGGCACTTGCCCATGCGGCGAAGCTCGAAGGCGTGCGCGCGGTGATCTGCATGTCGCATCTGGTGCCGGGCAACAAGCTCGACGAGATCCGCCGGCTTGGCGCCGAGGTGCGCATCGTCGGCAACAGCCAGGACGATGCGCAGCAGGAAGTCGATCGGCTGGTGGCTGAGGAGGGGCTGGTCATGCTGCCGCCTTTCGACCATCCCGATATCATCGCAGGGCAAGGCACGCTCGGGCTGGAGATGATCGAGCAGGTCCCGGATGCTGCGCTGGTTCTGGTGCCGCTGTCCGGCGGCGGGCTGGCGGCGGGCGTTGCCGCAGCCGTCAAGGGCGTCAGCCCGAGGACAAGAATCATCGGCGTTTCGATGGCGCGCGGTGCGGCGATGAAGGCAAGCCTCGACGCCGGCCGCCCGGTGCCGGTGGAAGAACTGCCGACGCTGGCGGATTCGCTCGGCGGCGGCATCGGCCTCGACAACCGGCTGACCTTCGCCATGTGCCGCGACCTACTCGACGATGTCATTTTGCTCGGTGAGGACGAGATCGCCGCCGGCATCCGCCATGCCTACGAACGAGAACGCGAGATCGTCGAGGGCGCCGGCGCGGTCGGCATCGCGGCGCTGCTCGCCGGCAAGGTCAAGGCGAACGGGCCGGTGGTTGTGCTTCTTTCGGGACGCAACATCGATATGAATGCCCACCGCAAAATCGTCTGCGGCGAGGCGCGATCGCTGAAGGAGCACGCCGCATGAGCCGGATGACGATCCTCACCGAAGCAGAACTACGCACGATCGTGACGCTCGATCTCGATGCCGTCACCTGCATCGAAAACGCTTTCCGCGCGCTCGCCACCCTGCCGGTGGCGATGCCGCCGATCCTGCGGCTGGACATTCCCGAGCACCGCGGCGAGGTCGATGTGAAGACCGCCTATGTACCTGGTATCGACGGCTTCGCCATAAAGATCAGCCCCGGCTTCTTCGACAATCCGAAACTCGGCCTGCCCAGCGTCAACGGCATGATGGTGCTGCTGTCGGCCAAGACAGGCCTGGTCGAAGCGCTGCTGCTCGACAATGGCTATCTCACTGATGTCCGCACGGCTGCGGCCGGCGCGGTCGCGGCGAAACATTTGTCTCGGCCAGAGTCCTCGGTTGCCGCCATCTTTGGCGCCGGCGTGCAGGCCGGATTGCAGCTCGAAGCGCTCATGCTGGTGCGGCCGATCGCCGAGGCGCGCATCTGGGCGCGCGATGCCGTCAAGGCAGAGTTGACCGCTGGCGCCTTGCGCGAAAAGCTCGGCATCATCGTGCGCGCCGAGCCCGATGCGGCAAACGCGGTTGCCGGCTCCGACATCGTCGTCACCACCACGCCGTCGACCGAGCCGCTGATCAAGGCCGGCTTCGTCTCCGCCGGCCAGCACATCACCGCCATGGGCTCGGACGCCGAGCACAAGAACGAAATCGCACCGGCGATCCTGCGCATGGCCGATCTCTATGTCGCCGACAGCGCCAGCCAGACAAGACGGCTGGGTGAACTGCATCACGCCGTCGCGGCGGGCGTGATGGCCGCCGATGCGGAGGTGACTGAACTCGGCCAGATCATCGCCGGCGCAAAACACGGGCGGCGCTCGGCCAGCGACATCACCATCGCCGATCTCACCGGCACCGGTGTGCAGGACACGGCGATTGCCACGCTGGCCCGCGACCGGGCGCGGGCGGCCAATGCCGGAACCATTTTCGAAAGCTGATGCTGGCCGCAAGAGCATGATCCGGAAAAGTGGGAACCGGTTTTCCGAGGAGATCATGCTCAAACAAAAAATTACCTGGAGCCAGATTCAACGAAGTTGAAGCGGGTTCCAAGGCCCAACAAACGAGGAAGCAAAAGAATGATGCCGAACCTGAAATTCTCGCGCGGCGAATATGCGGATCGCCTCGCCAAGACTCGGCAAGCCATGGAGGCCAAGGGCGTCGATCTTTTGATCGTCAGCGATCCCTCCAACATGGCCTGGCTGACCGGCTATGACGGCTGGTCGTTCTATGTGCACCAGGCGGTTATCGTGCCGCCATCGGGCGAACCGGTCTGGTATGGCCGCGGCCAGGACGCCAACGGCGCCAAACGCACCGCCTATCTCGCGCATGACAACATCGTCGGCTATGCCGACCACTATGTGCAGTCGACCGAGTGCCATCCGATGGACTTCCTGTCCAGCGTGCTTGCCGATCGCGGCTGGGGCAAGCTCAGCATCGGCGTCGAGATGGACAATTACTGGTTCTCGGCCGCCGCCTTCGCGTCATTGCAGAAGCATTTGCCCAATGCCCGCTTTGTCGATGCCACCGCGCTGGTCAACTGGCAGCGTGCGGTCAAGAGCCCGACCGAGATCGACTATATGCGCAAGGCCGCCCGCATCGTCGAGGCGATGCATCAGCGCATCTTCGACAAGATCGAAGTTGGCATGCGCAAATGCGATCTCGTCGCTGAGATCTATGATGCCGGCACACGCGGCGTTGACGGTATTGGCGGCGACTATCCGGCGATCGTGCCGCTGCTGCCGTCGGGCACCGACGCCTCGGCGCCGCATCTGACCTGGGACGACAAACCGATGAAGCGGGGCGAGGGCACCTTCTTCGAAATCGCCGGCTGCTATAACCGCTATCACTGCCCGCTGTCGCGCACCGTCTTCCTCGGCAAGCCGACGCAGGAATTCCTCGATGCCGAGAAGGCGACGCTGGAAGGCATGGAAGCGGGCCTGGCGGCGGCCAAGCCCGGTAACACCTGCGAGGACATCGCCAACGGCTTCTTCGCCGTGCTGAAGAAATACGGTATCGTCAAGGACAACCGCACCGGTTACCCGATCGGCCTGTCCTATCCGCCGGATTGGGGTGAGCGCACGATGAGCCTGCGTCCCGGCGATCGCACTGAGCTCAAGCCCGGCATGACCTTCCATTTCATGACCGGCCTGTGGCTGGAAACGATGGGGCTGGAGATAACCGAGTCCATCCTGATCAGCGAAACCGGTGTCGAGTGCCTGGCCAATGTGCCGCGCAAGCTGGTGGTGAAGGATTGAAACCGATGTCCAGTCTCCGCCCGTCGCCGATCGCGCCGACCGTCGATTTCGACCGCGACGGCGTCCAGCATGGTTTCCTGCGCTTGCCTTACAGCCGTGACGATTCCGCGTGGGGCTCGGTGATGATCCCGATCTGCGTCATCCGTAATGGCACGGGACCGACAGCGCTGCTTTCCGGCGGCAACCATGGCGACGAGTATGAAGGGCCGCTGGCGCTTTACGAACTCGCCCGCACGCTCGACCCGAAAGATGTCAACGGCACTGTCATCATCGTGCCGGCGATGAACTATCCCGCCTTTCGCGCCGGCACGCGCACATCGCCGATCGACAAGGGCAACATGAACCGCAGCTTCCCCGGTCGGCCGGACGGCACGGTGACCGAGAAGATCGCCGACTATTTCCAGCGCGAATTGCTGCCCCTCTCGGACATCGCGCTCGATTTCCATTCCGGCGGCAGGACACTCGACTTCGTGCCCTTCTGCGCGGCGCATATCCGGCCCGACAAGGGGCTGGAGGCGCAAGGGTTCGCTGCGGTCGAAGCGTTTTCCGCACCTTGGTCGATGAAGATGCTGGAGATAGATGCTGTCGGCATGTTCGATACCGCCGCCGAGGAGATGGGGAAACTGTTCATCACCACCGAACTCGGCGGTGGCGGCACCTCGCGCGCGCATACCGTGCGGATCGCGCGGCGCGGCGTGCTCAACGTGTTGCGTCATGCCGGCATTGTGGATGGTGCGGTCGAGAGGGCTCCAACTCAATGGCTCGACATGCCGTCCGGCGACTGTTTCTCCTTCGCCGAGGACGACGGCATGATCGAAACCATGGTCGATCTTGGCGAACCTGTCGAAGAAGGCGCGGTGCTGGCCCGCATCCATTCAGTCGGCCGCACTGGCATCGCCCCGCAGGAAATCAGGGCAAAAATGTCGGGCATGCTGGCGGCGCGGCATTTCCCGGGCCTGGTCAAGACCGGCGACTGCGCGGCGGTGGTCGCCGTGCACGTCTGAGCGTTCCGCCCCGGGCCCGCTCCGGGCGGTGCCGAAACCTTGCTGCGTCCTCGCCTGCTTTCCGTCTCGCGGAGCCCTTTGGCGCGGCGGAAAGAAGCAGGATGGCGCGCAGAGTCGACATTGCGTGAGGATGTCACTATATACCGGCGGCTTCGACCCGCGCGCCAAACGGCTGCGCCCCCGAAGCGATTGTAAATGTGTTACGGATTGCGCCATCTATTGTGACGAAAATCGGCTCGAAAACCGGAAAAAAGCAAATAGAAACAGTGGCGCAAAGCTGGGCGTGATCCCAGCCAACGGTACCGACCCCTCAGAAACAGAAAATGCTCTTGCCCCCTCGATTTCCTTTGGCTCTGTGGACCTTGGACAAGATCGGCTTGCCGGTTGGCGACGACTCGGCTCGTATGGGGACATGCATCCTTTGCGGGATGTCGGCGTTTATGATTACCAACCGGCTTTGCCGCCAGGGAACAGCAGTATGAGTGAACACGCGATCGAGTTCTTGCGGGGATGGATTGGCGAAAAGGTCCACTGCCAGTCATCCCAGGCCAGGATCGACAAGCAGGCCGAGACTCTGGCCAGGGAGTGCGCTGCCAAGGCGGCAGAAGTCGGCATCCCTCTGGAGGATATCCAGGAAGAAGTCGGCGACATTCAGGAACTGATCGCCTCCCGGCTCGAGGAAGCGGCCGAGGCCGACGAGCAGCAGCAGGCCCCCAAAGCCGCGGAATAGCCGCATAGAGCAATTCCAGGAAAACTGTCTGAAACGCGGGCTGTTCGGCCCGCGTCTTCGTATCAGCTATCCCTCAGCCAAACTTCTCTCTCAACCACGCCTTCGGCAACGCCGGCACGAAATTGCCATCGCGCCCGCTCATGTCGTCATTGGCGACCAGGGCGTTGAGGATCGATTCCTCGATGCTCTGGATCACCGCATCGAAAAACGGATCGATGTCGGTGTCCGGAACAAAATCGGCGCTGGCGATGCGGCCGGATGGTGCCAGCGCCGCGCTCGCATTGGCGGTCGAAAAGGCGATAAAAATGTCGCCTGAACTGTGATAGCCGAAGCCGCCTGTCATGGCGACACCAAGCGGCACGCGGCGAGCCAGCCGCTTCATCTGGTGCGGCAGGAACGGCGCGTCGGTGGCGATGACGGCGATGATCGAGCCCTTTTCGGCGCGCGGCGTGCCCTGCCGGATCGCTGGCTCGGCAAGTTCCGGCCCGGCGCGCAGGCCGCGAACCGCAAAATTGTGCCGCTTGCCGAAATTCGACTGCACGAAGGCGCCGACCGTGTAGGCGCGGCCTTGCCATTCCACAATGCGTGACGCTGTCCCGGATCCGGCCTTGAAGCCAAAAGTGATCATACCGGTGCCGCCGCCAACGCTGCCTTCCTCGATCGGTCCGCTGGCCGCACCGTCAAGTGCCTGGGCAACATGCTCTGATGTCAAATGGTGGCCGTTGATGTCGTTGAGGAAGCCGTCATAGGTCTCCGCCGCCACCGGCAGGCCCCAGCCGCTGTCGAGTGCCGCCGGCAGCACGCGTTGCATCCAGCGCAGCGTGCCGTCGCGTGAGACGCCGCAGGAATGCGTGTTGGTGATGGTGATCGGGAAGTTGAAAGCGCCGGTTTCCTCGACGATGTGCGAGCCGGTCAGCTCGCCATTGCCGTTCTGGCTGAAGATGCCGGCAAAGACCGGCGTCGCCAGATCGGCGCGCGGCCTGGGCAGGATAGCGGTCACGCCGGTGCGCACTGGTCCCTGGCCGACGACGAGCGCGCCGTCGCCTGAAATCAGCGTCGCGTAACCGACCGCAACGCCGGGCACATCGGTGATCGCGTTGAACGGACCGGGTGTCCCGTCGAAACCGATGCCGAAACGTCGCGCGCGCGGCTTGCCGGAAGGCGTTGCCAGATGGTGCGGATTGTCGGTCATGGTCTCAGAACAGCGATCCCTGGTTGCCGGGCTCTTTGGCCTTGGCCGCCGGCTTGGCTACGGCTTTCGGTCTTGCCGTGCCGCTGGTGGCAATCGCATCGGCGGTGCCGTCGGCGAACTCCAGCGAAAGCGCCATTCCCGACGCCACCTCAGCCGCATGTTTGATCACCGCCCCATCGGCGTCCTTCACCAGGACGAAGCCGCGCGCCAGGACGGCCTTGTGCGAAAGCGTGGTCAGCAGGCGGTCGGCCTGGCTCAATTGTCCGCGCAGGCGCTCGAGCCGGACGGAGATCACCCGATCCTGGCGGCGCGCCAGTGCTGCCAGCGCGTCCCCTTGCAGTTTCTGGCGTCGCGCGATCGGTGCGGGCGACAGACGCGTCGCGGTGCGCGAAAATCGCGCGCGACGTTCGCGCACGATGGCAAAAAACGCCGCTTGCGCGCGGGCGAGGTCGCGGCCAGTCAGCGTGCGGGCTTCATTCATGCGCCGCGACAGGGTGGCCGGCGTCAGCCTTTGGCCCTGAAGCCGTGCCCGCTTGCGGTCGACGCTGACGGACAGCGCCCGGCCGAGCCGGCTTGTCGCTTCGTCGAGGCGGCGGCGTGGCAGCGCCAGCAATTGATCGGGCGAGGGCAGCGCGCGAGCGGCCGCACGGGCGGCCTGCCGCTTGCGCTCGAAATTGCGCAAGACCGCCGCCTTGAGCCGCGCGCCAAGGCTGGCAAGCGTCGCTTCGAGG
This sequence comes from Mesorhizobium kowhaii, assembly GCF_042431665.1. Taxonomy (NCBI): domain Bacteria; kingdom Pseudomonadati; phylum Pseudomonadota; class Alphaproteobacteria; order Hyphomicrobiales; family Phyllobacteriaceae; genus Mesorhizobium; species Mesorhizobium kowhaii. The sequence continues at coordinate 866,359 of NZ_JBHLYT010000053.1, read as the reverse complement.
TCGGCCTTGACCGGCACGGCTATTTCAGCGGCACCTGTCGGCGTTGGCGCCCGCACATCCGCGACGAGGTCGATCAGCGTCCAGTCGGTCTCGTGGCCGACGGCCGAGATCACTGGAATGCCGGACGCGGCAACGGCACGCGCCAGCGCTTCGTCGTTGAAGCCCCAGAGATCTTCGAGGCTGCCGCCACCGCGCGCCACGATCAGCAGATCGGGGCGCTGGATGAGGCCATCCCAGGCCAGCGCGTTGAAGCCATTGACCGCCGCGGTCACTTCCGCTCCCGCCGTCTCGCCCTGCACGCGCACCGGCCAGACCAGCACATGCAAAGGAAAGCGGTCCTTGATGCGGTGGATGATGTCGCGGATGACGGAGCCAGTCGGCGAGGTGACGACGCCGATGACGCGCGGCATGAACGGCAGCAACCGCTTGCGGCCGGTGTCGAACAGGCCCTCGGCCTGCAGCCGGCGCTTGCGCTCTTCCAGCAGCGCCATCAGGGCGCCGGCGCCGGCGGGCTCCAGATTGTCGATGACGATCTGGTAGTTGGACTTGCCGGGATAAGTGGTGAGCTTGCCGGTGGCGATCACCTCCATCCCCTCCTCGGGGCGGAATTTCAGCCGGCTCATCGTGCCTTTCCACACCACGGCGTCGAGCCGGGCACGATCGTCCTTCAGCGCGAAATAGGCATGACCGGACGAATGCGGCCCGCGATAGCCGGATATTTCGCCGCGCACCCGAACATTGCCGAACACGTCCTCGACCGTGCGCTTCAGCGCGCCGGAAATCTCGCTCACCGTGTATTCGGTGGCGTTGGTGCGTGATTCGGATGCTGACTCGCTCATCGGCCGATTGGGGAACGGCTAGCGTTCCACGTCAAGGTACGCGTCTCAGCCCAGCCACTCATAACGTTGCGCGCGGCCTGCCTACCAGCCCGGCAGGATCTGGTTCGGCTTGGTTCGCCTCATCTTGGCGAAAGCGAGTGCTGCGAAGTCGAATGTCCCGGTCTCTTCGCTGATCGGCACGGAAATATTGTCCAGGCTTTCCGAAATATGGCGCGCAAGCGCATCGACGATCTCCGGTCGCGACGTCTGGCCGCGCATGATGCCGATGCGGCAATCGGGCAGGGCGCCAAAGCCGTCGGCTTCGCCCAGCACCCGCATGCCGGGCCTCAGCGCGCATTCCGGCAGCACCGAGATCGCCAGGCCGGAAAGCACCGCTGCGGTGATGACGGTGGCCGAGAAACTGGTGAACAGGATGCGATAGTCGCGGTTCTGCTGATCGAGCACATCGACGGCGGCGCGCCGCCAGATGCAATTCGGCCGGCCAAAGGCCATCGGCAGCGTCTGCTGCTCGTGCGTCGCATGGTTGGCGGAGGTGACCCACAGCAGCGGCTCGCGCCGCACCACCTCCGACTGGCCGCGCGTGTCGTTGTGCGTCACCAGCGCCAGGTCGAGATTGCCGCGCTTGATATGCTCGACCAGCCCTGGGGTCGGTTCGCAGATGACGGTCAGTTCGACGCGCGGATTAGAGCGCGTGAACCGCGCCATGATCTCGGGCAGAAAGCGGTCGGCATAGTCGTCGGGCGTGCCGATGCGGATGGTGCCTTCGAGCCGCCGGTCGTCGAAGGCGGCCAGTGTTTCGCGGTTGAGATAGAGCAGCCGCCGCGCATAGGAGAGCAGCTTGTCGCCTTCCTCGGTCAGCCTGTTGGTGCGCCCGTCCTTCTCGAACAATGGCTTGCCGATCCGTTCCTCCAGCCGCCGCATCTGCATCGATACCGCCGACTGGGTGCGGTGCACCTCTTCGGCCGCCCGCGTAAAGCTGCCGGTATCGGCAATCGAGATGAAGGTCTGCAACTGATCGAGATCGAGCGGCGCTTTCATCGGCGTGATCCATCACTAGTGTTGATGCTAAAGATTAGAAACATTCGTTGGATTAATCAATCGGCTGATGGCAAATTGGCATTGTCCACATGAAGCCAATGCATGTCGCCCAAAAGTGGACACCGGTTTTGGGACAACGACATGCATCACCGAAGTGAATCGAAGCCGGAACGGCCGCTGACGCCAGCGCCGATCGTCTGGTTTTGTCCGTTCGAGTCTGAAGGAGACCGACATGACCACGTTTGATTTCGCCACCGAGACCTCGCGCATCACCTCGCGTCCGGCCGTTGCGACGCGCGTGGCAAACACCGTCTCCAATGTCTACCGCGCCTGGAAAAACCGCCGCGCCTTCTATCGCCTTGGCGAGATGTCGGATTCCGAACTCGCCGATATCGGCTTGACGCGCGCCGACCTGCATGTCGCCATCGACGTGCCGTTTGGCCGTGACCCGACGGCGATCTTGCGCGAAATCGCCAGCGATCGCGTCGAAACGATCGAGGATCTCGCACGCAAGGTCGCCTGATCGCCTGGCTTGGTTGCTTGTCGTATCGGTTGCCGTGAACCTTTTTAAGGTTCGAGGCGACTGACGAGTATGCAGGCCCCACTCCCTGCCGGATCCCCGCCGGCCCGCCTGCACTCTGCCCGGTCCTCCCAGGACCGGGCTTTTCTTTTGAAGCGCCGATCGGTGCTATCGCCTGTCCATGTCCCGCTTGAACTGGTCAAAGATCGTTTCCACGCCCTTCTGGTACTCGTCACGCTGCTGGGCACCGGTCTCGAACATCTTGCCGAACAGGTCGTCGAACGGGTTCCTCGGCCGGCCGCTCGGATTGGCCTGCGGTTGCGGCGCCTGTGGCGCCTGACGCTGCTGTGGCGCCTGTGGCTGTTGCGGCGCCGGCTGTCCACCCCCGCCGAAGCCGCCACCGCCGCCTTGCCGCAACATCTCCTCGAAGATCTTGCCGAGCGGGTTGTTGCCATAGGGGCTCTGGGTCTGCTGCGGTTGCGATTGCTGCGGCTGCTGCGCCCCACCGCCGAACATGTCCTGCAGCACCTTGCCGAGCGGATTGTCGCCATAGGGATTGGGTGCCGGCTGCGGCTGGCTTTGCGGCTGCGGCGCACCGCCGCCGAACATGTCCTGCAGCACTTTGCCGAGCGGATTGTCCATCGGATTCTGGGGCTGCGGTGCCTGGCGTGGCTGGGGGGCCGGGGCCTGCATGCCGCCTTGTCGCATCATCTGCTCGATGATCTCGCCAAGCGGATTGTTGCCGCCGCCCCCGAAACCACCTGCGGCCTGCATCTGGTTTGTCGTCTGCTTGAACAGTCCGCCCATGACCATCGAGGCGATGGCCGGCAGCATCTGCTGCAGGATCTGCTGGCTGACGCCGCTCGCTTGCGCCGCCTGGCTGGCCACGGCGCGCGACAGATCCTTCGAGCCGAACAGGTGCCCGAGAATGCCGTTGCCTTCATCGACGCCTTGCGGTGAGAAGGCTCGGGTTGCGTCCTCGAAATACTTGGCATGCTGGCCGCTTGCCATTGCCGTCATGAAGGCACCGAGCCCATAGGGGTCGGCAGTGTTGCGCTGCAGCCCCTGCGAAAAGGCCGGCAGCAGAGCGGCAACGGCCGCCTGTGTCTGCTGCATCGAAAGCCCGTATTGTTGGGCAAGGGCCTGCATGCCGTTGCCGTTCTGGGCCTGCGCCAGCATATCGAACAAGGTAGGCATCGGCTTCTCCTCCGGGAAATCCTAGGGTGGAGAGCCTAATTCGTTTCGATGACCGATTGAAGTGGCTTTTGCCAATCAATTGGCCGCGCCAAACCCGCAGGGTTAATAGGCGTATTCCATGAAAACCGGCTCGATCGAGCCGCCCCAGCGCGTATGATACGCGGAGAGCATCTCCTCGGCGCTGGTGGTGCCGCGTGCGACGACTTCATCGAGCGTGTTGAGGAACGAGGTCTCGTCATAGCCGTCGCGGTTCTTGCGGCCACGGTTCTTCAGGCCCATGCGCGAGATGACCATTACGTCGCGGGCGATCTCGCGCAGCGTGGTGTTGCGGAAGGGTGCGGAAATGCCTTGTTCCGGCACCGCGTTGCGCATCGCCAGCACTTCCTTGTACGTCCAGCTGGAGGTCAAAGCCTCCGCCGCATCGAGCGCGGCCTCGTCATAGAGCAGCCCGACCCAGAAGGCGGGCAGCGCGCAGATGCGCCGCCATGGTCCGCCATCGGCGCCGCGCATTTCGAGGAAGCGCTTGAGCCGCACGTCCGGGAACAGCGTCGATAGATGGTTCGCCCAGTCGCCCATTGTCGGCAGCCCGTCCGGCACTTCGTTGCGGGCAGCCCCCGCCATGAACTGGCGGAAGGTGATGTGCGTCATGTCGTGATAGTGGCCGTCGCGGATGACGAAATACATCGGCACGTCGAGCGCCCATTCGACATAGTCGGCAAAACCGAATTCCGGCGAGAAGCAGAATTCGAGCAGGCCCGAGCGCTGGTTGTCGGTATCGCGCCAGATGTCGCCGCGCCAGCTTTGCAATCCGTTCGGCCGGCTGTCAGTGAATGGCGAGTTGGCGAACAGCGCCGTCGAAAGCGGCTGCAGCTTCAGCGACACCTGCATCTTGCGGCGCATGTCGGCTTCGCTCTCGAAGTCGAGGTTCACCTGGATGGTGCAGGTGCGATACATCATGTCGAGGCCTTTGGTGCCGACCTTGGGCATATAGCGCGTCATGATCTCGTAGCGCGACTTCGGCATTTTCGGCGTCTCGGCCAGCGACCATTTCGGACTGCCGCCGAGGCCGAGGAAGCGGATGCCCATCGGCTCGGCGATCTCGCGCACCTGCGCCAGATGGGCATTGCCCTCGCGGCAGGTCTGGTGGATCGTCTCCAGCGGCGCGCCTGACAACTCGAACTGGCCACCCGGCTCCAGCGAAATCGCACCCTGGCCGGTTGGCTCGACCAGGCCGATGATGCGGCCGTCATCGATGATCGGATCCCAGCCGAGTTTCTGCTGCATGCCTTCAAGGATGGCGCGGATGCCGCGCTCGCCGCCATAGGGCACAGGCGCGTTGCCGTCGACATAGAAGGGGAATTTCTCGTGCTCGGTGCCGATGCGCCACTTGTCGCGCGGCTTGTTGCCTTCGGCCAGATGCTCGACGAGTTCATCGATGCCTTCGATCGGGCGGAAATCGGTAGTATCGCGCGCCATGATAAAGCCCTCCGCACATGATCCCGAAAATCGGCTTTCGATTTTCGGAAAGGATCATGTGCCCCTTCAAAATGCTACAGCGTCCTTTGCGCGTCCGAAAGGACGTGCGGCGCTGTAGGACGGCCGGACGACCGCCGGCGCTAGATGGACGAAATGTCAGTAGTCGATCAAGCGAAAAATCCTGAGCCACAGGTCAACAGGAATTGAACGATACCGCCCTGTCGTCCCTTGCAAGAAATGAAGTCTCACCAGTCTCCGACTGTTGCCTGGATCACCGCAAGTGCGGCCACCGCCGCCGTATCGGCGCGCAGGATACGCGGTCCGAGCGGAATGGCTGTCACGAAGGGAAGGGCGCGCAGCATCTTGCGCTCGTCGTCGGAAAAGCCCCCTTCGGGCCCGACCAGCAGCCCAAGCTTCTTTTCCTTGACCGCCTGCAGAGCCGGCAGCGGATTGTTGGTAGCGGCGTCCTCGTCGCAGAAGATCAGCCGGCGTTCCTTGTCCCAGCCGGCCAGCAGGCGGTCGAACTTTTCGGCTTCGCGCACCTCCGGCACCGCCAGGATGCCGCATTGTTCGGCGGCTTCGACGACATTGGCGCGCAAGCGATCGATGGAAGGTTTTGCCACTTGCGTGTGCTGGGTGATGACCGGCTGCAGGACGCCGGCGCCCATCTCGACCGCCTTCTGCACGAGATAGTCGAGCCGCCCCTGCTTCAGCGGCGCAAAGCAGTAAATGAGATTGGGCAACGGCGGCTGCGGCCGTTGCAGCGCCAGCACCTTAAGCCGCACCGCCCTTTTTGATTTCGCGGCGATGGCCGCCGACCATTCGCCGTCGCGGCCGTTGAACACCAGGATTTTGGCGCCCTCGCCAAGCCGCAGCACATGCAGCAGATAGTGGCTCTGCTGCTGACCGGCATCAAACTCGACATCTGGCCCGAGATCGTCAGGCACGAACAGGCGTTGCATCTTGTAATTGGGGCGCATGGCCGAGGAATGAGCGAGCCGGCCGTCGGCGTCAAGCCTCGGCGGATGGATGCCACACCGGTCGAAAGCCGTGCCGCAGGACAGCCAGCGTCGTGGCCGGCGTCAGCAGCGCAAGCGACTTGCCTTCGAGCAGACCGACATCGGCGGGTGGGCCATATCCGGCGAACGACCAGCACAGTGCCTTGCCGCCGCGCAAGGCATAGGCGTTACCGCCATCCGCAACCATCGCACCCTCGGGAAGACCGGCAAGGTCCTCAAGGGCCACTATCGGTGGCTTGCCACCGGAGGCCAACCGCTCCTTGTGCAGCCGCTTGTCGACCTGCGGTGCGCGCGGCTCGGCAATGCCGAAGGCTTCGCCGAAGCGGCCGACGAAATCCTTGGCTCGTTCGCGCTGGCAATAGAAGCAGGGGCGATGCCCGGCCGCCAGCGCCGTCACCTCGTCGAGGAAGAACAGTTCGGTCCAGCCCGCTTTGCCACCCAAATGGTCGTCGCTCTTCCGGTTGCGGCCCATCGGCTCGCGCCGCACATTGCGGAATTTGCAGACGCAGATGATCCAGGCCGGAAGCGCCCAGCGCTTTTTCTTAAGCGTCTTTGTCTCGGGATCGTGGATGATGCCGCGATTGCCGGTAAATAGCCCGCGCTCGGGCACGGCATGGATGGCGCCGAACGGATCGACCCGGTTCTGCAGTGGCATAGCTTTCTCCCGCAACACGCATCTTGGCTGCAATGCTGGCTGCATGATATCGCTCGTCACATCATTTTCATGTCAGCAGGGTTTTTCATGCGGGTACTGGTGGTCCAGAACTACGACAATACCGGCCTTGGCCAGGTTGGCGCGGCCCTTGCGGAAGCGGGTGCCGATCTCGATCTGCGCTTGCCCTACAAGGGCGATCACCTGCCGGATGACGCGGCCGGGCACGATGCCATGGTGGTGCTCGGCGGCGGCCAGAATGCGCTGGCCGACGACGACTATCCCTATTTCCCGGCACTGCTCGAACTGACCCGCGATTTCGCCGACAAGGACCGCGCCGTGCTCGGCATCTGCCTCGGCAGCCAGCTCGTTGCCCGCGCCTTTGGCGGCGAGAACCGCATTGGCGGCGCCAACGAGTTCGGCTGGCGCGGCGTGTCGCTGACGCCGGACGCCAAGGCCGATCCGGTGTTGGGCGCGCTGCCGGAAAAATTCCCGATCTTCCAGTGGCACGACGACACGTTCGTGCTGCCTGAAAACGCCGTGCGGCTCGCCGGCAATGATGTCGCCGAGAATCAGGCGTTTCGCGTCGGCCGTGCCGTCTACGGCTTCCAGTTCCATTTCGAGGCCGACCGGCCGATGGTGCAGGACTGGAGCACATCCTTTGCCCCGACCATCGCCGCGCGCCATCCCGACTGGGCCGGCAAGCTCGATGGCGAAATGGCCCGCAACGGACCTGACGCAGATGCTGCCGGCCTCGCCATTGCTCGCGCCTGGGTGGCGACGATCTGAGAGACTGTTTCGAAATTCTACTCTGGCGGCCATCTGATGGCGTTTTCTGCGCTTCCGTTGCTCACGGACCAAATGTCCGCTGCGCTACGGTTCTCAAAACCACCACCATCTGACGCGCCAGAGCGAATTTCGAAACAGTCTCTGAGCGTTCGCCCCTCGATGCCCTGCCGCGTGACATAATTGGCACGCGGCGGTGAAACCGTCTGGGAAAACACCTTTCATCCTTGGCTTGTGTCCGCCCGCCATCCTAGAAGGCGCGCGCTCTGCATCGGCTGTGCAACCGCGCTGAACCTTTTGTGTGACCCGCGCGACACACCGCCGATACAGAATATGCCTAGAAGCGCAAAATCGTCGAAACTTTGAAGCGAATTCTCCGTTTCAACCCATTGGTAACCGCCTGGTGCACAGATGCAGCAAGCTCAACAAGAGATGACCTCCGTGAAAGCAGCGCTTCTGTCCTTTGCCATGTTGTCCGCCATCGTACTGTGCGGTCTCGGCATCTATTCCGCCGACGCCGCCAACAACCACAACGCCGTCGACGGCTACGGCGTCACCGCCTCGCTTCGCTAAAGCCGAAGCGTCTTTCGCGTCCTCGGACGCGCCGCGCTCAAGCTTCCTTTGTCGTCCCAGGCTCTTTGATCGTGATCGTCAGGATGCGTTTGTCCGGCCCGTCGACGACGAGTGCGGTGAGCATCCCCGATTGCCAGGCAAGCGTGTCGACATTGACGCGGTTGGCCATCACCTCCGCCTCCGGCACCGGCGTGTGGCCGTGCACGACGATCTTCGGGAACAGACCGGGATAGTTGTGGAAGACATCGCGGATCCAGATCAGGTCCTGCGGGTTTTGCCTTGCCAGCGCGACGCCCGGCCTGATGCCGGCATGGCAGAAGAAGAAATCCCCCAGCGTCAGCGAAAGCCGCAGCGATCGCAAAAAATCGATGTGCGTTTGCGGCACCGCCTCGACCAGGGATTGATGTCCTTTGCGCACGGCGGACTCGGCTGTGCCGAACCACATGCTGGTGCCTTCACTGATCGCCACGCCGTAGGACAGCGCCGTCTGGATGCCGCCGAAACGGATGAAAAGCCCCTCCGGGTCGGGCTTCTTGAGAAAGTCGAGAAAGCCAACGTCGTGGTTGCCGGCCAGCATCACATGGCGCGGGTCGCGCTCTCGCGCCTCGATCAGGAAGTCGATGACGCCTTTGGAGTCCGGTCCACGGTCGACATAGTCGCCAAGATGGATGACACGCCAGTCGGCAGGCGCCTCCTGCTCGATCTCGGCCTCGATGCGTTGATGCATGGCGGCCAGCAGGTCGAGCCGGCCATGCACGTCGCCAATCGCATAAAGACGCACCCCTTCCGGCCCATGCGCGTCGAGAAAATGGATGCCGGGTTCTGCCAACTTTGCGCCGTCTCCATGGTCAGGCCGTCACGGACCTCTAGCGTCGGAGCTGGTCCTTGCCCATGTCGGTGACCAGACGCTTTCCGCACAGTGCCAACGTGATGTCCATCTCCTTGCGGATGATTTCCAAGGCTTTGGTAACCCCTTCCTTGCCAAGCGCACCCAGACCGTAAAGAAATGGCCGGCCGATATAGGTGCCCTTGGCGCCGAGGCAGAGCGCCTTCAGCACGTCCTGGCCGGAGCGGATGCCGCCATCCATATGGACTTCGATGGTGTCGCCGACCGCATCCGCGATTTCCTCAAGTGCCATGATCGAAGACGACGCGCCGTCAAGCTGCCGCCCGCCATGGTTGGAAACCACGATCGCGTCGGCGCCGGTCTTGGTCGCCATCAGCGCGTCTTCCTTGTCGAGAATGCCCTTGAGGATCAGCTTGCCGCCCCAGCGTTCCTTGATCCAGGCGACATCCTTCCACGACAGGTGCGGGTCGAACTGCTCCGTCGTCCATGAACCCAGCGAGGCGACGTCGCCGACCCCCTTGGCGTGGCCGACAATGTTGCGGAAGGTGCGGCGCTGCGTGCCGGCCATGCCCAGGCACCAACGCGGCCGGATCGCCATGTCGACAAGGTTAGCCAGCGTCATCTTGGGCGGCGCCGAAAGTCCGTTGCGGACATCCTTGTGGCGCTGGCCCAGTATCTGCAGGTCGAGCGTCAGCACCAGCGCCGAGCATTTTGCCGCCTTTGCCCGATCGATCAGGCTGAGTACGAAATCCTTGTCGCGCAACACATAGAGCTGGAACCAGAACGGCTTCTTCGTCACCGAGGCGACATCTTCGATCGAGCAGATGCTCATCGTCGACAAAGTGAACGGCACGCCGAATTCCTCGGCCGCCTGCGCCGCCAGCATCTCGCCATCGGCGTGCTGCATGCCGGTCAGGCCGGTTGGCGCCAGCGCCACCGGCATCGCCACCTTTTCGCCGATCATGGTCGATTCCAGCGAGCGGTCGCTCATGTCGACCAGCACGCGCTGGCGGAATTTGATCTTGCCGAAGTCCTCCTCGTTGGCCCGGTAGGTGCTTTCGGTCCAGGCGCCGGAATCGGCATAGTCGAAGAACATTTTTGGCACGCGCCGGCGCGCGAGATCCTTGAGATCGGCGATGGTAAGGATTTGGCTCATGAGGGTCCCCGCTTATCAGTCCTGGGAGCGTCTGCGTGTGGGTTCGATCTGGCCGGCGTCAGAGCGTTGCCTGAGCCTCAGCCGCGAGACGCGTTGCCAGTCGCCGCTGCGCTCAGCCTCGGCCATCGACCGCTCGACATAGATCATGTGGTCCATCGCCGCTTGCCGCGCGGCCGCCGGGTCGCCGGCCTTCACCGCTGCATGGATCGCCCGGTGCTGGGCAAGCAGGGCGTCGCGTGCACCGGGCACGGTGAACACCAGCAGCCGGTTCTGGAACACACCTTCCGACAACAGCCGGTAGCAGGAGCGCAGCGTGTGCAAGAGCAGGATGTTGTGCGCGCACTCGCAGATCGCATGGTGGAACTCGACATCGATTTCGGCTTCGTCGTCGAAATCGCCGGTGCGGTGCGCTTCATCCATGCGCGCCATGATGCGGTCGAGCAGCGCCAGATCCTCGGGCGTGGCGCGTCGCGCCGCATACTCGGCCGCCACGCCTTCGATCTCGCGGCGGTATTCCAGATAGTCGGCCACCGCCTTGCGATGCATCGAGATCAGGTCCGCCACCGGCTTGGTGAACAGCTGGCCGATGATGTCGGCGACATGCGTACCGCCGCCCGGCCGCGTCGTCAAAAGACCGCGCCCTTCGAGCGCCTTCAGCGCATCGCGCAGGATCGGCCGCGACACGTCGAACTGGCGTGCAAGCTCGCGCTCGCCCGGCAACCGGTCGCCGGTGCGCAGCACGCCTTCGAGGATGAGGCTCTCGATCTGCTGCACCACCTCGTCGGCGGTGCGCGAATGCTCGATCCTGGAAAAAATGTCGCTCAACAGAATGCCTGGAAGGTGAACCGGTGTCGCGCAGGATAAAGCCTGCGTCGCCAACTGGTCAAATTATTTATCCAATTGGTCGAAGTGGGTCGATTTTGCCGCCTGACGCTATATCGTCTTCGGCTAAACTTTGCTGTTTGCGTCATCTGGCCATTGGCCCTAGAGGGACGCAATGTAAGAGGGTCTAGAGAACCCCGGGGGACAAGCCGTGTCAGACGACCCGTCCAATCTCGAGTTCCAGCCGCGCGCCAAGGGCAGCGTCATGGGTTTTCCCGCGCATGAGGGCCGGCCCGGCGCGCTTGGCGAGGTCCATGCCCGGCCGCATCCGCTGATCGAAAAGCCGCGCGTGCTGGTGCAACTTGCCTTCATGACCGAGGGCGGCTCCGGCGTCGACCATGCGGTGCTGTCCGAATTGTCGCGGCGCCTCGGCATCGCAGCACCCGACCGCCAGGCCCGCCACCACGCCATGAAGTGGGGCAAGGGCTCGCTGCGCTGGGAGCGGCACACAGAATTCTCGACCTATCTGTGGGAAGGGCCGCTCTCCGAAAGCGGCCGGGCGCAGGAGGACTCGCCGTTCGGCAACGGGTTTTCGCCACCAGGCACCGTCATCTCGGGGATCAGGCTCGAAATCCGCAAGTGGACGCAAGCGAGCGAGCGGCTGATCGCCGCCTTTGACCCTACCAGCCTGTGCTATTCGCTGGTCGAACGCGGCAATGCCGCCATCGTCACCGATTTCCGCCAGGATGGCGACGGCATGACCCGCATGCTGGTGCTCGACCGCGGCCTGACGCCGGCGCGCACCGGTGCGTTGTCGCAACGGCTGATCGACATCGAAACCTACCGCACACTGTGCATGCTTGGCCTGCCGCTGGCGCTGACCTTGTCCGGCCGCGCCCGCCGCATCGAAGACAGGCTGGCGCAGACCACGCTGGAAATGAAGGTCGCCGAAACCCGCGACAGCCAGACGCTGCTGGCCGACCTGACCGAGCTTGCCGCCGAATTGGAGGCGGACGCCGCGTCGAGCCTCTACCGCTTCGGCGCCAGCCGCGCCTATGACGGCATCGTCGGCGAGCGGCTGGAAGCACTCGAGGAAGAAGCCGTGCCTGGTTACGACACTTGGGGTGGGTTCCTGCAGCGCCGCGTCGCGCCGGCCATGCGCACCTGCCGCTCGGTCGAGGAGCGCCAGGCCAATCTGTCGCGCAAGCTGACCCGCGCCACGACGCTGCTGCGCACCTGGGTCGATGTCGAGGTCGAAAAGCAGAACCGCGACCTGCTGGCGTCGATGAACAACCGCGCCCGCCTGCAACTGCGCCTGCAGCAGACCGTCGAAGGCCTCTCGGTCGCCGCCGTCTCCTATTATGTGGTCGGCCTCGTCGGCTATGTCGCCAAGGGCGCCTCGATCTTCGGCCATGCCTTCGCGCCGGAGGTCGTCACCGCTGCTTCGGTACCGGTCGCCATCGTGCTGGTCTGGTGGGGCGTTCGCCGCGTGCGTCGGATGCATTCCGAACCCGGCAAGCTGGCGGGCGAATAGCCTGTATCCGCAGCGGCAGATTGCCGCTGCGGAAGCCTGTCTGACCATGACTTTGGAATCTCCACCAAAGCCGGATTTGCAACCAACGCGCTTCACTGGTAAAAGATTTTGACCAGTCAAGCAAAACGAGGCTGCTGATGTCCGGCTTGGCCATGCCGAAACCAGACGACGCCACGATGCGCCGGCGCGACGAGATCGTCGCCGACATGCGTATCATCGTGCCGGGCGAGGGCGTCGTCGACGCCGCCAATTCCATGCGGGCGTTTGAGAGCGATGGCCTGACCGCCTATCGGCAGCTGCCGCTGGTCGTCGTGCTGCCGCAAACGGTGGCGCAGGTTTCCCGCGTGCTGAAATACTGCAATGACCGCAACATCCGCATCGTGCCGCGCGGCTCCGGCACCTCGCTGTCCGGCGGCGCGCTGCCGCTCGAGGATGCGGTGCTGCTGGTCATGAGCCGTTTCAATCGCATTCTTGCGATCGATTTCCCCAACCGCGTCGTCGTCGCCCAGCCGGGCGTCACCAATCTCGGCATCACCACCGCCGTCGAGCAGGAGGGCTTCTACTACGCCCCCGATCCATCCTCCCAGATCGCCTGCTCGATCGGCGGCAATGTCGCGGAAAATTCCGGCGGCGTGCACTGCCTGAAATACGGCCTCACCGCCAACAATGTGCTCGGCATCGAAATGGTGCTGATGAATGGCGAGGTGGTGCGGCTCGGCGGCAGTCACCTCGATGCGGAAGGTTACGACCTGCTCGGCGTCATGACCGGCTCCGAAGGCCTGCTCGGTGTCGTCACCGAAGTCACCGTGCGCATCCTCAAGAAGCCGGAGACCGCACGCGCCCTGCTGATCGGCTTTCCGACCAGCGAGCAGGGTGGCCAGTGCGTCGCCGACATCATCGGCGCCGGCATCATTCCGGGCGGCATGGAAATGATGGACCGCCCGGCGATCCACGCCGCGGAAGATTTCGTCCATGCCGGCTATCCGCTGGATGTCGAGGCGCTGCTGATCGTCGAACTCGACGGGCCGAGCGTCGAGGTCGATCACCTGATCGGCCTTGTCGAAGCTATCGCCTACAAGAACGGTTCGACCACCTGCCGCATCTCGCAGTCGGAGCAGGAGCGGTTGAGCTTCTGGGCCGGCCGCAAGGCGGCATTTCCGGCGGTTGGCCGCATCTCGCCCGACTATTACTGCATGGACGGCACCATCCCGCGCAAGGAGCTGCCGCGCGTACTTGCCGGCATGCGTGAGCTGTCGGAGAAATACGGTCTCGGCGTCGCCAATGTCTTCCATGCCGGCGACGGCAATCTGCATCCGCTGATCCTCTACGATGCCAATGTGCCGGGCGAACTCGACAAGGCCGAAAGCTTCGGCGCCGACATTTTGCGGCTCTGCGTCAAGGTCGGCGGCGTGCTCACCGGCGAACACGGCGTGGGCGTCGAAAAGCGCGACCTGATGCCGGAGATGTTCAACCAGATCGACCTCGACCAGCAGATGCGCGTCAAATGCGCCTTCGATCCCAACCATCTTTTGAATCCCGGCAAGGTCTTCCCGCAGCTTCGCCGCTGCGCCGAACTCGGGCGCATGCACATTTCTGGCGGCAAGCTGCCGTTTCCGGACATTCCGAGGTTTTGAGGGTGGCAATCGTGCCCAGTGTCTCCGCCTTGGTGTTTCTTCGCGCCCCCCTCTGTCCTGCCGGACATCTCCCCCACAAGGGGGGAGATCAAAGGCTGGGTCCGCTTTCGCCAATCGCCAACGTTGCAGGAAGAGTGCTGTTTGCGACGCTGCCAATCTCCCCACAAGTGGGGGAGATGTCCGGCAGGACAGAGGGGGGCGCGAAGGATCGCGACGCCTTTGCATTCACCAAGGGTGCGACGGCTCCATGACCATCTTCACCCCAACCAATTCGGACGAAGTCCTGTCCACCGTCGCCTGGGCCGCGGCGGAGGAATCGCCGCTCGAAATCCTTGGCCATGGTTCCAAGCGCGGCATCGGTCGTCCGCAACAGAGCGAACACACGCTCGACCTGTCGAAACTCACCGGCGTTACGCTCTATGAGCCGGCCGAACTGGTGCTGTCGGCCAAGGCCGGCACGCCGCTGGCCGACATCGAAAAGCTGCTGGCGGAAAACGGCCAGCAGCTTGCCTTCGAGCCGATGGATTACGGCCCGCTGTTCCGGAGCGAAGCTGGCAAAGGCACTATCGGCGGTGTGCTCGCCGCGAACCTTTCCGGTCCGCGCCGGCTGAAGGCAGGTGCTGCGCGCGATCATATCCTGGGCATCAATGCCGTTTCAGGCCGTGGCGAGGCCTTCAAGTCCGGTGGCCGCGTGGTCAAGAACGTCACCGGCTACGATCTGTCGAAGCTGATGGCCAACAGCTGGGGCACGCTTGCCGCGTTCACCGACGTCACCTTCAAGGTGCTGCCCGCTGCCGAGACCGAGGTCACGTTCGCCGTCCGAGGTTTGCTCGACGACGCGGCTGCCGCTGCCATGGCCCTGGCGCTCGGCTCCAGCGCGGAAGTGTCTAGTGCCGCCCATCTGCCGGAGCGGGTCGCCGCGCGCGTCGCCGGCGGCACGCTTGGCAGCGAGGCCGCGACTTTGCTGCGCGTCGAAGGGTTTGGCCCCTCCGTCGCCTATCGCATCGCCGCTCTGAAAACATTGCTCGGCAAGGCTGGTCCGCTGGAAGAGATTTCGGGCGAGGCCTCACGGGTGATCTGGCGCGATGTGCGCGATTGCAGGCCCTTCGCCGATGGCAGCGAGAAACCGGTCTGGCGCGTGTCGATGACGCCGGGAGAGGGCCACCAGATGGTTCTGACGCTGCGCATGCAGGCCGCCGTCAGCGCCTTCTATGACTGGCAGGGCGGGCTGGTGTGGTTGCGCATGGAAGAGGGCGATCCGGAAGCCGCTCTGCTGCGCGGGCTGTTGAGAAAACATGGCGGCGGCCATGCGACGTTGGTGCGCGCCGCACCTTCTCACCGCGCCGCCTTGCCGGTGTTCGAGCCGCAGGCACCGGCGCTGTCAGCACTTAGCGCGCGGCTGAAGCAGGAATTCGACCCAAAAAACATCCTCAATCCCGGCCGCATGGCCTAGGACTAGAACAGCGATGCAGACCAATTTTTCGCTTGCCCAGCTCGCCGACCCGCATGTCGCGGAATCGGAAAAAATCCTGCGCAAATGCGTGCATTGCGGCTTCTGCACCGCCACCTGCCCGACCTATGTCACGCTCGGCAACGAGCTCGATTCACCGCGCGGGCGCATCTACCTGATCAAGGACATGCTGGAGAATGGCCGCCCGGCCGACAAGGAGATCGTCACCCATATCGACCGCTGCCTGTCGTGCCTTGCCTGCATGACCACCTGCCCGTCAGGCGTCAACTACATGCATCTGGTCGACCATGCCCGCGCCCATATCCAGGAGACCTACCGGCGGCCGCTGCTCGACCGCCTGACCCGCGCCATGCTGGCCTTCGTGCTGCCCTATCCCACCCGTTTTCGCGCCGCACTCAGGCTGGCGAAGCTGGGCAAGCCGTTCATTGGCCTGTTCGAAAAGGTCCCGGCGCTGAAGCCGCTTGGCGCAATGCTCAAGCTCGCGCCGGCATCGATCCCCAAAACGTCGCCGATGGCCTCGCCGGGCCTCCATGCCGGGCAGGGGAGCAAAAAAGGCCGCGTCGCCATCCTCACCGGCTGCGCGCAATCGGTGCTTGATCCCGCCATCAACGAGACGACGATTTCGCTGCTGACGCGGCTCGGCGTCGAGGTCGTGGTGCCGCCGGGCGAGGGCTGTTGCGGCGCGCTGGTGCATCACATGGGGCGGGAGCAGGCAGCGCTGGCCTCGGCGAGACAAAATGTCGACACCTGGACGCGCGCCATCGAACAGAGCGGGCTCGATGCCATTGTCATCACCGCGTCCGGCTGCGGCACGACGATCAAGGACTATGGCTTCATGCTGCGTCTCGATCCGGCCTATGCCGACAAGGCCGCGCGGGTGTCGGCGCTGGCCAAGGACATCACCGAGTATCTGGCCGGTCTCGACCTGCCCGAACCGGTGCGCAAGCCGGGCACCATCGTCGCCTATCATTCGGCCTGTTCGATGCAACACGGCCAAAAGATCACGCGCCAGCCGAAGGAATTGCTCGCCAAGGCCGGCTTCGTCGTGCGCGAACCGCGCGAGGGCCATCTGTGCTGCGGTTCGGCCGGCACCTACAACATCCTGCAGTCCGAGATTTCGGCCAAGCTGCGCGACCGCAAGGTCAAGAATATCGAAGCGACAGGGGCTGCAATCGTCGCCACGGGCAACATCGGCTGCATCACGCAGATCGCGTCCGCCGCGAAAATGCCGGTGGTGCACACGATAAAGCTGCTCGACTGGGCCTATGGCGGGCCGAAGCCGGAAGGCATTCTGGAAGAGAGCCTCGTCGCCGCGGAGTAGAAGCCCGTCCCGGCGGTTATTCCGCCGCCAGCCTGTCCGCCGTGCCGTAGGTCGCCTCGTAGAGCGCGCGCTGGCGGCTCAGCGCTACCATGGTGTTGCGCAGCAGGATCGCGACCGTGATTGGGCCGACGCCGCCCGGTACCGGCGTGATCCAGGAGGCGACCTCGCGGACGCTCTCGGTGTCGACGTCGCCGACGATACGGCTGGACCCGTCAGGCCCGATTTCGGAATTAATGCCGATGTCGATGACCGCAGCACCCGGCTTGACCATGTCGGCCTTGATCAGCCGCGGCTTGCCGACGGCGACAAACAGCGCATCGGCACGCCGCGCGTGCGCGGCAACCGATCGCGTCATGTGGTGGCAGACCGTCACCGTCGCGCCTTCGCTCATCAGCAGGAAGGCGATCGGCTTGCCGACAATTTCGGAATGGCCGACGATGACGACTTCCAGCCCCTTGAGGTCGAGGCCGGTCTCCTTCAGCAGTTCGACCGAAGCCGCCGCCGTGCAGGGCGCGAGGTCGAGCTGGTTGTAGACGATGTTGCCGATCGAAGCCGGATGCATGCCCTCGACATCCTTGAGCGGATGCACCGCCGCCTGCAGCGTCCTGACCGGGATATGCGCCGGTACCGGCCGCTGGATGATGATGCCGGTGACGCGCGGATCGGCGTTCAGGCCGTGGATGGCCGCTTCCAGCTCGCCTGATGTGATGGTGGCGGGAAAGCGCCGCTCCTCGAAATCGATGCCGGCCAGTTGCGCCTTGGCGCGCTGGTTGCGCACATAGACATCCACCGCCGCGGTGTCGCCAACAGTGATCGAGATCAGCTTGGGCGGAAAACCCTCGGCTTTGGCGATCGCCGCATCCTCGCGCACGGCGGCAATGATGCGCTGGGCAACCGGGCCGCCCTTGAGATAGCGGCTGTCGTCGGACAGGGACATGGGTGGACTCTTTTGCTTGGTTGCCGCCGACATAGCAAAAGAACATCGGCAAGGGCAGCGCGAAAGCGAACCGTCATGCTTTTTGCGCGACGTGCCGACCAAGCCCGTGTTTCGCTGGCCCTCAGGCTTCGGTCAAAAACGGAAAGGGCAGCGCGGTTTCCCGTGCTACCCTTCCTGACTGGCCGCATCCCCATACGGCCCGTCCCCCGTTATCTCTGGACTGGCCGCTAAAGCTGGATGCTTTGCCGGCCAAGTGATTCGCAACCCGAACTATATCACCTCGACCGTGGTTCCGACATTGACCCGTTCATAGAGGTCGACGACGTCCTCATTGCGCATGCGGATGCAACCCGACGACACCGCGCCACCGATCGTCCATGGCTGGTTGGTGCCGTGGATGCGATATTCGGTCGTGCCGATATAGAGTGCGCGTGCGCCGAGCGGGTTCTCCATGCCGCCGGCCAGATAGGTCGGCAGGTAGCGGCCCTTGGCGGCTTCACGCTTGATCATCTCCGCCGGCGGGCGCCAGTCCGGCCACTCGCGCTTGTTGGTGATCTTGTGCGTGCCCGACCATTCGAAGCCGGGTTTACCGGTGCCGACGCCGTAGCGCCTTGCCTTGCCGTTCTTCTCGATCAGAAAGAGGAAATTCTGCGTCGTATCGATGACGATCGTGCCCGGCTTCTGCGGGCCGTCATAGGCGACTTCCTGCGGCAGGTAGATCGGGTTGATCTGCGGACGCATGACCATGCGCTTGGACTGCGGCTGCACCGCCGCCGTCTGCACCCGGTCGGGCTGCGCCGGCTGTGCGTAGCGCAAGCGCGGTTGCTGCACGACCTGGTGGTTCTGCCGAACGATGCCGGGCGCATGGCCAAGCTGCAGCACCCAGGGGGCGGAAAGGTCGGGGCTCACCATCACCGGCGGCCTGTCGGCATAGCGGTCGCCGGCGGTTGACGGCGTGACGCCAGCGGCAAACACAGCCACCGTGCCGAGTACGGGAAACAGAACTGTCTTCATCGGAACGCACCTTGATCGTCTGATACAACCGGGTGGAAACGCCCGCCGGTTCAGCGATCATTGGCGCGGAAGCAGCAACCGAAACATGAATCGGAATGCGTAAAATGCGTAAGTGTCAGTAAAGCTTTTGGTGTGGTTACCGCCGGGTTCAGGAATCTGGTAAAGCCGCAGTAAATGCAGCGCATTAACGAACGGATTTTTGGCTATGGAAAAGGAAAACACCGGTCTGCTTGCCGGTCCCGACGGTGTCACGCGCTGCTTCTGGCACGGCAATCTGCCTGATTATCTGCACTACCACGACCATGAATGGGGCCGGCCTGTCGCCGACGACCGCAGGCTGTTCGAAAAGATCTGCCTCGAAGGCTTTCAATCGGGCCTGTCGTGGCTGACCATCCTGCGCAAGCGCGAGAATTTTCGCGATGCCTTCGCCAATTTCGAATTCGACAAGGTTGCCGCCTTCACCGACAAGGATGTCGAGCGCCTGCTTGGCAATGCCGGCATCATCCGCCACCGCGGCAAGATCGTCTCGACCATCAACAACGCCAAGCGCGCCCGCGAGATGGCCGATGAATTCGGCTCGCTGGCCGCCTGGTTCTGGAAGTTCGAGCCCGGCAAGGACGAGCGGCCCGAAATCGTCGATCTCGCCCATCTGCGCGCCAACCCAACCACGGCAGTCTCGGCCCGGATTTCGAAGGAACTGAAGAAGCGCGGCTGGAGCTTTGTCGGCCCGACCACGGTCTACGCCTTCATGCAGGCCATGGGCCTGGTCAACGACCATCTCGAGGGCTGCGTCTGCCGCAGGCAAGTCGAGAAGGAGCGGAAGGCTTTTAAGCGGCCGAAGTAGAGGCTCTTACCTCCCCTTGTGGGGAGGCCGCGCCAAAGGCGCGGGTGGGGCAATCTCAGGTGCCGTTGGCGCTGGCCAGCACCAGCCCGGCGACAATCGCCACCACCGTGGCCACGGTCGGGTAAATCACCAGCAGGCCGGTCATCAATGCGTCGCGCATCGATGGTCCCTTGCTGGTGCCGGCCGGTATCTCGAACGGACCGGCGGCCTGGCTGACCATTTTCTGAGCGTGGATGTCGGCTGGACGCAGGCGCGAGGGCAATTCGCCTGCATCGCCGTCAATGGCATGGAATCTTGCTGTGCTGGTCATGGCCCGAACCCCTTCGTGTCGCCGCGGGTTATCGGCTGCGATTGTGTCGGCACGATGCCGCGCTCATGGCGGGATTGTTTCATTCTCGGTGCGTTTCTGTTTCAGGGCGGTTCGGTTCTGCCTTCTCCCGGCAGGAGAGGCAAGGCGGCAAACCCTTGCCGCACAAAGCTGCATCGGTTAGGACACGCGCGCTGCGGAAGTAGGAAATTTCCTACCGTACAGCGCCACGAAACACCGAGTACCCATTCCATGGCCGACAAATCGGAAAAGACGAAAGCGCGACTGCCGCGCGGTTTTGCCGACCGCAGCGCCGAAGACATCCGCGCCGTCGAGAAGATGATGGCGACGATCCGCTCGGTCTATGAGCTCTACGGTTTCGAACCGGCCGACCAGCCGCTGATCGAATACACCGATGCGCTGGGCAAATTCCTGCCCGACCAGGACCGGCCGAACGAAGGCGTATTCTCCTTCCAGGACGATGACGACCAGTGGCTGTCGCTGCGCTATGACCTGACCGCGCCGACGGCGCGCTTTGTCGCCGAGAATTATGAGCGGCTGCCCAAGCCCTATCGCAGCTATCGCTCCGGCTGGGTGTTCCGCAATGAGAAGCCCGGCCCCGGCCGCTTCCGCCAGTTCATGCAGTTCGACGCCGACACGATCGGCACGCCGGGCGTCGCGGCGGATGCCGAGATGGCAATGATGATGGCTGACGTCATGGAAGCGCTCGGCATCAAGCGCGGCGACTACGTCATCCGCGTCAACAACCGCAAAGTGCTGGACGGTGTGCTGGAGGCGATCGGCCTTGGCGGCGACGAGAATGCCGGCCGCCGGCTGACGGTGCTGCGAGCGATTGACAAGCTGGACAAGCTCGGGCCCGAAGGCGTGAAGCTTCTGCTTGGGCCTGGGCGCTGGGATGGCGGCAAGGAAGGCGAAGGCGACTTCGCCAAAGGCGCCGGACTGAATGACGTGCAAGCCGAGGCAGTTCTTCTCGCGACAGCGAGGAATGAACAGCCCGGCCAGGATTCCAGCGTCAGTTCGAACGCGGTCTACCAGGAAGGCGTTGGCGAACTCTCGACGATTGAAGCCTTGGTCAGGGCAGCTGGATACGCCGAAGACCGTATTGCCATGGACCGTTCCGTCGTGCGCGGCCTCGAATACTACACCGGCCCGGTCTTCGAGGCCGAGCTGCTGGCCGAGATCCCCAACGAGGACGGCCAGATCGTGCGCTTCGGCTCGGTCGGTGGCGGCGGCCGCTATGACGGTCTGGTCTCGCGCTTTCGCGGCGAGCCGGTGCCGGCGACCGGTTTCTCCATCGGCGTCTCCAGGCTGATGACGGCGTTGAAGAACCTCGGCAAGCTCGACAGCGCGGATGTGATCGCGCCGGTCGTCGTGCTGGTGATGGACAGGGACACCGACAGCCTCGGCCGTTACCAGAAGATGGTGAGCGAGCTGCGTGCCGCTGGCATCCGTTCCGAAATGTATCTCGGCGGCGCCGGCATGAAGGCGCAGCTCAAATATGCCGACCGCCGCGGCTGCCCGGTCGCAATCATCCAGGGCGGCGACGAGCGCGCCAAGGGCGAGCTGCAGATCAAGGATCTGATCGAAGGCGCGCGCCTGTCGGCCGAGATCACCGGCAACGCCGAATGGCGCGCCGCGCGCCCGGCGCAGGTGACCGTGGCGGAAAGCGAACTGGTCGCCGAGGTGAAGAAGATTTTGGCGGCGCAGGTCGAGGAGAGGGCGCGTGGCAAGTAGAGCGCCAGCCTTGCCTTCTCCCCTTGTGGGAGAAGGCGGCCGAGCGGAGCTCGGTCGGATGAGGGGTGTTCCAGGGAACGCCAACGCCTCGTTTCTTCCAGCACCCCTCATCCGTCTTGGCGCTGCGCGCCAATCCACCTTCTCCCACAAGGGGAGAAGGCAAGGTGGCGCTTCATGACCTCCCGCTACCCCGCCATATCAGCCGACATCATCAACCTCTTCGCCACGCGCGACACGCATGCGGTCGAGGTCGCCGTGCTGCAGCCGGCCGATCCGTTCCTCGACATGGCCGGCGAGGATCTGCGCCGGCGTATTTTCCTCACCGAAAGCGAGACCGGTCAGGCGCTGTGCCTGCGGCCGGAATTCACCATTCCGGTCTGTCTCGACCACATAAGATCGCAGGCCGGCACGCCGCGCCGCTATTCCTATCTGGGCGAGGTGTTTCGCCAGCGCCGCGAAGGCGGCAACGAGTTCTTCCAGGCCGGCATCGAGGATCTCGGCGATCGCGATACTGCCGAAGCCGATGCCCGCTCGCTGGCAGACGCGCATGCGCTGCTTGCCCTGGTGCTGCCGGGCCAGGCGCTGGCGATCACGCTCGGCGACCAGACCATTTTCGAGGCCGTGCTGGCCGCCCTTGGCCTGCCGCGCGGCTGGCGCATGCGTCTTGCCCGGGCCTTCGGTTCGGCACCGATGCTGCAGGCGGCACTCGCCGATCTCGCCAACCCGCCGCGCAACGGCCAGCTCTCCGGCCCGGTCGCTTCCCTTGTCCTCGACGGCGATCTCGAAGGTCTTTCCGCGTATATCGCTAGTGGCATGGAGGAGGCCGGTCTGTCGGCGTCTGCCGGGCGCGCGCCGTCCGACATTGCTCGGCGGCTGATCGAGAAGGCCGAGTTGCGCAGCGTGCGGCTCTCGAACGAGGCCTTCGCCGCACTGAAGAATTTTCTGGCGATCGACGTGCCGCTCGATGGCGCGGCCCAGGCGCTGGCGACCTTCGCCAGCGGCGCCGGTCTCTCGCTGGGCGCCGCGCTGGAGAAGTTCGCCGCCCGCGCCAAGGCGATCGAGACGCACGGCCTGCCGACTGGGAGAATCCGCTACGACGCCGCTTTCGGCCGTCCGCTCGACTATTACACCGGCCTGGTCTTCGAAATCGCGGCGCAAGACGGCGAACGGCCGCTCGTCGGTGGCGGCCGTTATGACCGGCTGCTGACGCTGCTTGGCGCCAAAACGCCGATCCCCGGCGTCGGCTTTTCCGTCTGGCTCGATCGCATCGACGCATTGCGGGAGACGGCGCCATGATCACCCTGGCGATCCCGTCGAAAGGCCGGCTCAAGGAGCAGGCGCTGGAGGTGCTGGCCAAGGCCGGGCTCGCCGTCAGCCTGCCCGGCGACGAGCGCGCCTATCGCGCCCGCATCGAAGGCGCGGAAAGCATCGAAGTGGCCTTCCTGTCGGCTTCCGAGATATCAGGCGAGATCGGCCAGGGCGCGGTCGATCTTGGTATCACCGGCGAAGACCTCGTGCGCGAGAACCTTGCCGACTGGGAAACCCGCGCCGAAATCGTCGCTCGTCTCGGCTTCGGCAATGCCGATGTCGTGGTCGCCGTGCCCGACATCTGGCTCGACGTCGACACCATGGCCGATCTCGATGATGTCGCTGCCGATTTCCGTCAGCGCCACGGCAGGCGGCTCAGGATTGCTACCAAATACTGGCGGCTGACGCAGCAATTCTTCTCGCAAAAACACGGCATCCAGGTCTATCGCATCGTCGAGAGCCTCGGCGCCACCGAAGGCGCGCCGGCGGCCGGCCTGGCCGATGTCATCGTCGATATCACCACCACTGGCTCGACGCTGCGCGCCAATCATCTCAAGGTGCTCGGCGACGGCCTCGTCCTGCGCTCGCAGGCCTGTCTGGTGGCATCAAGGAAGACGCGTGCGGCGGCTGACGAAGCGGTTCTGCGCGATATCGCCGCCAGGATGGCCGCCATCGTCAGCTAGGGATGCCCTCCAGTACCATCGACGGGATTTCCACCGTCCCGGCAGGCTGATAGGCTCGCCCAATCCCGGGAGGAGACAGCGATGCCGATCAATCTCGACGAGCTGAAGAATGCCAGCAATTTGCGCGGGCGTGGATCGCGCGACGGTGGTGTCTTCGTAGCACCCGTCGACGGCAAGGCTCATGTCTCGGGCGAGCGCAGCGTGCCGCTGCTCAACAAGACTATTCCCGCGCTTTTCTCCGACACCGCCAGCAAATACGCCACGCTCGATGCCGCGGTCTTCGTCGACCAGGACAAGCGCTTCACCTGGAGCGAACTGTCGGACACGGTCGATGCGCTGGCCGCCGGCTTCCTGGCGCTGGGCCTGGAAAAGGGCGATCGCGTCGGCATCTGGTCGCCCAACCGCTGGGAATGGCTGGTGACGCAATTCGCCACCGCCCGCATCGGCCTGATCCTGGTCAACATCAACCCCGCCTACCGGCTGACCGAGCTCGACTATGCGCTGAACAAGGTGGGGTGCAAGGCGCTTGTCACGGCGGCCAAGTTCAAGACCTCCGATTACCTCGGCATGATCGAGACGCTGGCGCCGGAGATCGCCACCGCTACGCCCGGCAAGCTCAAGGCAACAAAGCTGCCGACGCTGAAGATCGTCATCCGCATGGGCGAGGACAACTCGCCCGGCATGTTCAATTTCGGCGATGTGCTGGCCATGGCCGGGCGCGACGAGCATGACAGCCTCGACCGCATCTCGGAGGGCCTGAAGCCCGGCGACGCCATCAACATCCAGTTCACGTCAGGCACGACAGGAGCACCCAAGGGTGCGACGCTGACCCACAACAACATCGTCAACAACGGCAATTTCGTCACCTCGGCGATCAAGCTGGCCGTCGACGACCGACTGTGCATCCCCGTGCCGCTCTACCATTGCTTCGGCATGTCGATGGGCACGATGGGCTGCGTGTCGAAAGGCGCGACCATGGTTTTTCCGGGCGAGGGGTTCGATCCCGGCGCCACGCTGAAAGCGGTGGCGAGTGAGCGCTGCACCGGGCTTTATGGCGTGCCGACCATGTTCGTCGCGCTGCTCGATCACCCGGACTTCTCATCCTTCGACCTCTCCAGCCTGCGCACCGGTATCATGGCCGGCTCGCCATGCCCGATCGAGGTGATGAAGAAGGTGGTGTCGCTGATGCATATGTCAGAAGTGACCATCGCCTATGGCATGACCGAGACCAGTCCAGTGTCGTTCCAGAGTGGCGTTGACGACCCGCTGGAAAAGCGCGTCTCGACGGTTGGACGCATCCACCCGCATGTCGAGGTCAAGGCGGTCGATGCCGATGGCGCAACCGTCGCCGTCGGCGCGCCGGGCGAACTGTGCACACGCGGCTATTCGGTGATGAAGGGCTATTGGGACGACGACGACAAGACCCGCGAGGCCATCGACACCGACGGCTGGATGCACACCGGCGACCTCGCCACCATCGATGCCGAGGGCTATTGCAACATTGTCGGCCGGGTCAAGGACATGGTCATCCGCGGTGGCGAGAACGTCTATCCGCGCGAGGTCGAGGAATTCCTCTACCGCCATCCCAAGGTCAGGGAGGTGCAGGTGTTCGGCATCCCCGACGCCAAATATGGCGAGGAGCTGTGCGCCTGGATCGTGCTCAAGCCAGGCCAGATCGCCACCGAACAGGAGATCAAGGCCTTCTGCGCCGGCCAGATCGCCCACTACAAGGTCCCCCGCCACATCCGCTTCCGCACCGAATTGCCGATGACAGTGACCGGCAAACCGCAGAAGTTCTTGATGCGCGAGGCGATGGTGGAAGAGTTGGGGTTGGTGACGCAGAAGACGGCGTGAGGGGAGCAGCGCTTCGATTTGTCGGTGCACTGAATGCAGCCAAGGATCGCGGATCCTGCGGCATCGTTTGGAGCTGCGGGTGACGTTGTTTGTGAGGAGTCGAACGCCGGCCGCTGGGGCCTGCCGGATATTGGCGAAGGTGCTCCACACGGATTTTCCGCAAGTTTCGCAGAAATGCATAAGGGGCTTGAATGAGTGGTTTCGGACGATCGGTGACTTCTTATGCGATGCCCTTAGCCGCCTTGGTGATGGCTGTCGCAGTCAGGGCAAGCGGGCTGTCGGTAGATGAAGGTTCGCTGAGCGTCAGGATCCTTGTCGGAGCGCTTTCGAGCGCGATTATGTTCACCACCATTTTCGTGGTGCTCGACCATGCCGAGGCGGTGGCTCGGCGTGTAGGAGAGCCCTACGGCACATTG
Source organism: Mesorhizobium kowhaii (assembly GCF_042431665.1). Classification (NCBI taxonomy): domain Bacteria; kingdom Pseudomonadati; phylum Pseudomonadota; class Alphaproteobacteria; order Hyphomicrobiales; family Phyllobacteriaceae; genus Mesorhizobium; species Mesorhizobium kowhaii. The sequence continues at coordinate 840,356 of NZ_JBHLYT010000053.1, read as the reverse complement.
GTGCTGACTTTTGCCGTGACGGCAATCGAAGTGTCGATCATCGTTTCCATGATGCTGCATGGAGAGAACAACCCTACGCTTGCACGTGAGTCCGTCTTTTCAACGGTGATGATTACATCGACTGGCGTCGTCGGCATGTGTCTCGCGCTTGGCGGCTGGCGTCATCGCAAGCAGGCAATTGTTCGACAAGGGACCAGCGCATATTTGGCGGTTCTGATCGCACTGACCGTCATGACGCTTATTCTGCCAACCTACACACAAACTACGGGGCCTGGCACATTTTCAGCAGCTCAACTTGGCTTTGTGAGCGTACTTTCAGTGATGCTTTATGCAAGTTTTGTGTTCGCGCAGACTGTCCGACACCGAGACGATTTCGTCCAAGGACAAGAACACGACGTTTCGATGCGGACTGCCCCTCACGAAAGCGTCTCTGCCAGCACTTTGCTCCTGTTGATCGGGCTGATTGGAATTGTCATGCTCGCCGAGCAAGTCGCCGCAAGTGTTGAAGATACGCTCGTTACCTACCAGGTGACTCAGGCTGACAGTATTGTGGGGGCATTGATCGCCGGGTTGGTTTTGATGCCAGAGGCCATTTCGGCGGTTCGCGCTTCACTCAATAATGAGCTGCAACGCGGCTTGAATGTTGCGATGGGTTCCGCTTGCGCTACAATTGGTTTGACAATACCGGCGGTCGCAGCCGCCAGCCTGCTGACGGGAAGAGGGTTAACCCTGGGGCTTCCAGCGACTGACACAGTACTTTTGATTTTAGCACTCTTCATATGCAACGTGAGCTTTAGTACCGAAAGAACAACATTCTTGACTGGCATGGTCCATATCGTGGTATTTTTTACGTATATATTTCTTATATTTGTACCATGAAAACTTTGGCGTAGGCTGGCAATCGGGTGCAGGGACGAGACGGCCACCGGTTCCGTCAACGGGCGGATTGGGCTCATCAGCCTGGGCCGCCGCGTGCCCGTTGCAGATCAATCGCGACGACGAATCGCCACGGATTGTGGAAGCCAGCTTCCAAGCGAGGTTCATCGCGTCGCCAAGCCCGAGGTTGAGCCCCTGGCCGCCCAAGGGAGAATGGATGTGCGCGGCGTCGCCGGCGAGCAGCACCCGCCCCCTGCGGTAAGCGGTCGCCTGATAGGCGCGATCTGTCCAGGTCGTGGCAGATTGGAGGGCCGTCACGGTGACGTCGGCACCTGAGACGCGGCGCAATACCTCCTGCACATGCTCAAGCGTGATTGGCTGGGTTCTGTGGAAAGCGCCCCCGTCGAACTCGACCATCGCGATCGTCCCGGGTCGTGAGTATGTATACATGCCCGTCGGCGTGTAGTGGCGGCCCAGGCGGAGCTTATCCGGATCGGCCATCTCGACTTCAACGGAATAGCCGGTGAACTCGGGATCGGTGCCGGCGAACTCAAAGCCGCCAGCTTTGCGAACCGTGCTGCGGCCGCCATCACATCCGACGAGCCAGCGTCCACGGAAAGTCTCGCCACCAGCGCGAATGGTCACGTCCTCGTCCGACTGGTCGAAGTCTTCTAGGCCGAGGCCGCGCCTGATCTCGACGCCCATCGCGCCTGCGCGAGCGGCCAAGGCGGATTCGAGATGCTCCATCTCGACCGCCAAGCTGGTGCCTGCCGGACCTGGCAGGGCGATACTGCCACTTCGAGGTGTCGATGTTGTCGTGGTAGAACTGGATGCCGGCGTCATTGGGAGGGGTCGTTGTGGACCAAACCCTACTGCCCGGGCTTGTGGGAAAGCCGATCCAGCGCATCTCGAAGCGCAGTGGCGGCACCGCCACGCTCGTCGGCGGACATCAGCTCCGGTTCAAGTTCCAGCCTGAAGTGCGGCAGCTCGGTTCGAACGGCGCGACAAGCGCCCGCTAGATTGGCCTTCAGATCGATGACGCGGTAGGTGGCGACGGGATAGGCGATCCCCTTGACCTGGACGTGCCCCAGCTCCTCACAGTCGATTGAGTCCTTCACTTGCGCAAACGTCTCGTAGGAAATGAGGATGGCCCCCGGCGGCGCCTCCTGCTCCAGGCGCGAGGCGAGATTCACGGCGCCGCCGATTATCGTGTAGTCCATCCGGTCTTCGCTGCCGAAGTTACCGACGGTGCAGTAGTCGGTATGGATGCCGATGCGACAGCGCAGCGGTATTTCGATCCCCATGTCCCGCCAGACTTCGGCAAGCTCGCTAATCCGCTTTTGCATTGCAAGTGCCATCTGCGCGCAAGCCAGCGCGTCCTCCTTGACGCCGCGAGTCTCGGGATCGCCGAAAAACATCAGGATCGCGTCGCCGACATATTTGTCGATCGTCGCGCCGTGGTCCGAAGCAATTTTCGACATTTCCGTCAGATAGTGATTGAGGAGTTGGGTGAGATCCTCGGATTCCATTTTGTCAGTGGTCTCGGTAAAGCCGGCGATATCGGAGAAGCATATTGTCAGTTTCTTCCGCTGGCTGGCGATCCTGACCTCCTGGCGGCCGGTGAATATCGAGCGATACACTTGGGGCGCCAGATACTTCGCCAGCTTGCTGGAAAGCGCCTCCAGAACCACGGATTTCTCGGCGAGGTTCTCCTCCCTTTGCTTCAGCTCAGTGATGTCCGAATAGACGGCGACCGTGCCGCCGGCGCTGATCCGCCGCTCGCTGATCATGACCCATCGCCCGTCGCCTCGCCGCTGCACCCAAGGTTCGCCAGGGTTGCGGTGCCGCGAGAGGCGCTCGGCGACCCACTCCTCGACCCGCCCCTCCGCGTCCCTGATGTAGCCGCGCTCAGCGGATCGGCGAATGATGTGCTCGAATGTCGTGCCGGGGATCAGTTCGATCGCAAGGTCGCTGTAGAGCAGTTCGCGGTAGCGGCTGTTGCTGAGGACGAGCCGGTCCTCCCCGTCGTACAGAGCGAATCCTTCGGAGATGCTTTCGATGGCATCGATGAGCCGCTGACGAGCTTCCGCAACGTCGCGCAGGTTCTTTTCCTCGACCTCGACAGCAGTATCCCGGAAGAGTCTCAGCGCTTCGGCCATGCGCCCGATTTCGTCGCTGCCCGCGGCTGGCAGCGGCGCACGAAGGTTGCCCCCCGCAATCGCGAGCATGCCCTGGCTCACGGCCCCCAGTCGGGCGAGGAGGCTGCGGTCGACATAGAGCCAGACAACCAGAACCGAACTCAGGAGGCTGAGGAAGGCGGAGCCGAGCACAACCGCGGTGCCGTAGCGCTGGACGAGCGCGGCTTCGCGACCGGACGCAGCGATCTCCTGGTCTGCCGTGGCGACCAGGCGATCGACGCCAGCGGTGAGATTGCGCGACAGTCGATTGTTCTCGGCCAGAAGCCTTTCGCCCTGTGCCAGGACAGCAAACTCGTCCTCCCGCGCCTTGGGGATGCTGTCCTCGCCGTCGGTCAAACCCTTGAATTCGTCGACACGCTGCCGGAAGCGGGTCCGCAGCTTTTCGTCGATCTCCGTGGAAACCTTTTCAAGAGCAGTGAGCGAACGGCGCAGTGGAAAAAGGATCAACGCCAGGTCGCCCGGCGTCGGCGCGTTCGCAACCTTCACCAGCGCGTCGTTAACCGCCGAGATCTCCAGCTGTGCCTTCTGCTGGGGGATGTAGGCCGCAATCGCCTGGACCAGGTCGGCCATCGCCGCTGCGCGTCGATCGGGCGACAGCGACGTGTCGGCCGCGACCGCCCGCCATTGCGGGAGCCTGGAATCCATCACTAGGATGCCGGTGGCGACAAGGCGCTGGCTTCCGGTCGTCGTCGCGGCGAGGCGGTTCAGGAGCTCTTCCTTGTGGGCGACCACGTCGAGCCGGGCGACAACAAGAGAGTCGAGCTCCTTCAGGTTGCGCCTCAGAACAATCGCGGCTTCCTCGATCTCGGCCAAAGGCACTGTGCCCAACGTGGCATCCCGGAGGTCCGTGCGCAGGGCCTCGAGGCGGGACATCTCGAGCGCGACGGCAGCCGAGACCTCGCTGTGCTGAGCCCTGCTTGTCGCTGCCAGCACCGATGGCGCGGCAGCAGCGACCCGTTCGGCCTGGCGCGACAGCTGGAGGGAGGCAAGCGCCGACGGCACTCGATCCGTGGTAATTCGGTCGACGACGTCGCCAACCTGGAGGAAGGCATAAAGCGCCGCAGCGGTTGCCAGCACCGCAAGGGCGCTGATCCCGAAAAAGGCGAGCAACAGCCGGCCGCGTATGCCGAGGCGTTCAAGCATCTCGGCGAGTCGGAACAGTCCGGCCACACTGGTCTGCATCAGACTAGACGTCTCAGCCGGCACGCCGGCGATCAGCGAACCCTATTCAACCGGCACGTACTCTCCGCCGCGCCAGACGTACCAAACCCAGCTCTGCTTCGTGAGGTCGCCCTTGTCGTCGAAATCGACCCGGCCGATGACGGTGTCGAATTCCTGTTCGTGCAGTGCCGCAATGACGGCCTTCGGCTCCAGCGAACCTGCCTTCGAGACTGCCTGGGCCCAGACCTGGACCGCGCAGTAGCTCAACAGCGTGTAGCCAGCGGGTTCGAAGTTCTCCGCACGGAACTGCTCCACGATCGCGGCCGCGCCGGCATTTCGCCGCGGGTCCGCCGGGAAGGTGAACAGGGTTCCCTCCGCCGCTGAGCCTGCGATCAGAGCAAATTCCTCGGTCGCCAAAGCATCTCCGGATATGAGCTGAATCGTGTAGCCACGGTCGTGTGCAGCGCGAGCAATCAGCGCAACCTCGGCATGATACCCACCCACATACAAGGCTGAGACGCCGGCGGTCTGCAACGCAGCGACCTCGGCTGAATAGTCGTCCTTCCCGGGCGTGTATGCGTCGTAAACAGCTTCAGTCACGCCCCGTTTGTTCAGCTGCTTCCTGGTCTCGTCGGCGAGACCCTTCCCATAGGTCGAGTTGTCGTGGAGGATCGCAATCTTTTTGTTACCCCAGCGATCGGCAAGGTAGTTGCCGGCGATGAAACCTTGCACGTCGTCGCGGCCAATGGTGCGAAAGACATTGGCACGGCCCTGTTCGGTCAGCTGCGGATTGGTCGAGCCTGGGGATATCTCAACGACGCCCGCCTCCTCGTACACTTTTGACGCGGGGATCGAGGCCCCGGAGCAATAATGCCCGACGACGAGCACGACCCCGTCAGCCACCAGCTTCTGGGCGGCCGCGACCGCTTGCTCGGGATCGCAGAAATCGTCGACCGAGATGAGCCTCACCTTCTGGCCGAGCACGCCGCCCGCCGCGTTGACATCGGCCACCGCCATCTCCGCGCCGCGCTGTCCCTGCTCGCCGATCCAGGCAAGCCGTCCTGTCATCGCAGCCGAGACCCCGATCAGCACCTCAGCCCGCGCGGAACTGAACACGGCCGCGAGAACTACGATCGCTATGGCGATGATGCGGTGCATGTGTGCACCCCCTTAACTGTAGCTTACGCCAATCCCGTCAGAGCCGACAGCCCCTTCGGCAAGCGCGACTATCTCGGCTGCTATTTGCAGCGCACACCCAATTTGGCGAAGCGATCATACACTGGAATGGCTTGTCACAACTTCGTTCGCTGAGGTCGGAATCGCGCGCCAAATCCGGACGTTACCACCGACCGGAGGGAGCGTCGCGATTGGGTCATTAGCAGACCTTGATGGGGTCTATTGCACCAATCACAAAAGGCGCGGGCCACGGCCCGCGCCTTTTTCGCATTCAAGCTTCCAAAACTCAGTCCTTCTCGAAGACGCGCGCCTTGGCGACGATGCCGGCAATGGCGCCGCCGATCAACGGTGCGACGATGAACAGCCAGAGCTGGCCGATCGCCGCACTGCCGGAAAACAGCGCCGGGCCGATCGACCGGGCCGGATTGAGCGACGTGCCGGTCACCGGGATGATGGCGAAGTGCAACCCTGCCAGCGTCAGGCCGATGACCAGGCCGGCGAACGCCGTCGAGTGCTTTTCCGCGGTGACGCCGAGGATCACGGTGACGAAGGTGAAGGTGCCGATCAGTTCCCACAGGAACGCCGAGCTGACGCCCCATTTCGCCACGTCCCAGCCATTGGCGCCGAAGCCGCCGGTGTGTCCGCCGGTCTGGCCGGAGACGATGATCCACAGCGCCAGCGAAGCGAGGATGGCGCCGATGATCTGCGCGATCCAGTAGGGGATGACATCCTTGGCCGGCAGCCGGCCGGCAAGGAAGACACCCAGCGTCACCGCCGGATTGAGATGCGCGCCCGAAATAGGGCCGATCGCATAGGCCGCCGCAATGAGGCCGATGCCGAACGCCAGACCGATGCCTTCCTGGCCAAGCGGCAGCGCACCGCCGAAGCCGCCCGTCACCACAGAAGCCGTACCGATGAACACCAATAAAAATGTGCCTAGAACTTCCGCCAGATAAGTCTTCATTGCCCTCTCCTCGTATCGATCCGCCGGTCCGCCTTTTCTGCGCCGCGAATCATGACGGCAAGAGTATTCCCAACCGAAAACCTTGGGAAGCAGAGCGGTTGCGCCACGAGCCGTGCTTGCAGGCGCCAGTTGCGAACATTAGAGACCTTTCATCTATTATCGATCTGTGCTGCAGCCTTGGGACATTTCATTGGTCGGGCAGGCTCGCAGGCTGGCCAAGATCGCGTCGGCTCGCGGGACGGAAGCGGGGGTTCATTCCGGACGTGAAAGGCTCTAAGAGCAGGCCCGGAGAAATGTGCTCGATTTGGTGGAATGAAGAATGCGACTGGGCGGACGGCTGGCTGCGGCCATCGAAGTGCTGGAAGACATCGGACGGCGTCACCGGCCGGTTGCTGACGCGCTGAGGGATTGGGGCCTGTCGCACCGCTTCGCCGGCGGCGGCGATCGCGCCGCGATCGGCAACATCGTCTATGATGCCTTGCGCCGCAAGCGTTCCGCCGGCTGGCTGCTCGGCGAAGACACGCCGCGCGCCATCGGCTTCGGCGCGCTGCTGCTCGAATGGGGCCAGACGGCGCAGTCCCTCAACGAGGCACTCGATGGTGACAAATTCGCGCCACCGCTGCTGACGACCACCGAGCTTCAGGCAATTGCCGAACGCCGGCTTGCCGATGCGCCGGACGCAGTACGGGCCGACGTACCGGATTGGTGCGCGCCGCTTTTCGAGAAAACCTTCGGCGCGACCTGGGCCGATGAGGGTGCGGCGCTGGCGACGCGCCCGCCGCTCGACCTCAGGGTCAACACGTTACAGGCCAACCGTGACAAGGTGCTGGCCGAACTGACGGGAACCGGCGCCAAACCTGCCGCCATCGCGCCGCAAGGCATCCGCATCCCGCCGATCGATGGCGACGGCAGGCATCCGAACGTGCAAGCTGAGCCGGCTTTCCAGAAAGGCTGGTTCGAGGTCCAGGACGAAGGCTCGCAGGTCGCGGCAGCCCTTGCCGGGGCCGAAGCCGGCATGCAGGTGCTCGACTTCTGCGCCGGCGCCGGCGGCAAGACACTGGCGCTGTCGGCTGCGATGGGCAATCGCGGCCAGATCTTTGCTCACGACGCCGAAAAGGCGCGGCTGGCGCCGATCTTCGACCGCATCCGCCGCTCGGAAAACCGCAATGTGCAGGTCGTCACCAAGCCGGCCGAACTCGCTCCGCTCGGCAACCACATGGACATCGTGCTGGTCGACGCGCCTTGTACCGGCAGCGGCACCTGGCGGCGTCGTCCCGATGCCAAATGGCGGCTGACGCAAAGACAGCTCGACGCCCGCAAGGGTGAGCAGTCGGCGATCCTCGAAGCGGCCAAAGCCTATGTCAAACCCGGCGGCCTGCTTGTCTACATCACCTGCTCGGTGTTCGACGAGGAGAATGGCGAGCAGGTCGCGGCGTTCCGGCACCGCAACAGCGGCTTTGTCCCGGTCGATCATCGGGCGCTCTGGGACAGTCGTTTTCCCGGCCATGCGGCAGCCGCGCGGATCGGTCCGGCAGGCGACATCTCGCTGTCGCCGGCGCTGAGCGGCACTGACGGATTTTACTTCTGTGCCATGCGAAGGTCGGCCTGAACCTCACCGGATATCGCCAATCCTTGGTGGATGCGTGTTTCCCCGCGTGCAGATGAGTTCAATGTTGCAGTGCAGCAAAAGCATTTGCCTGTCGCCCATGCCTCTGCAATAAGCTTATCCGCATAAAGGAAGGCAGCGGCCATGGCAGCAAAGATCGTACCCGCCCCGGACTATGAGGATCGCGTCAGGACCTCCTTCGCGCGCCAGAAGGCTATGGCCACGATCGGCGCCGAACTGACGCTGGTGACGCCGGGCATCATCGAGATCGAGATGCCTTATTCGGCGGCACTGACCCAGCAGCATGGTTTCCTGCATGCCGGCGTCATTTCCACGGCGCTGGACTCGGCCTGCGGCTATGCCGCCTTCTCGCTGATGCCGGAAAACTCTGGCGTGCTGACCATCGAGTTCAAGGTCAATCTGCTGGCGCCGGGCAGGGGCGAGCGCTTCCTGTTCCGCGGCTCGGTGACAAAACCCGGCCGCACCATCATCGTCGCCGACGGCCAGGCCTATGCCTTCGCCGCCGACGGCGAGGCCAAGCTGATCGCCACCATGACCGGCACGATGATGACGGTGGTCGGCCGCGATGGCATCGAGGGGTGAGTGGCGGGTTCGCCGCAGGCGAATTCATCGTGCCAGTGGCACGATGAAAGGCCACGAACGCCGGGAGCTGCCGCAGGCAGCGGGTCCCGGCGAGCGGCGGCGCAGATAAGCAGACAATCGGAGCAGGGAGGGGTAAATCATCGTGACCAGCAAAGTGTCTCGCCTCTCAGGCAAGGACGTCCTCTTCGTGATGGCTGCCGAGGCCGAATACGGCCCGCACCTGAAGCGATTGTTCGCACCTTTCATGACCGGCGTTGGGCCGGTCGAGGCCGGCGTCAGGCTTGGCGCCCAATTATCCTTGATGAAGTCCCAAAAAGCCCTGCCGGACCTCGTTGTGTCGCTCGGCTCAGCCGGCAGCCGGACGCTGGAGCAGACGGAAATCTACCAGGCCGTCTCGGTCTGCTACCGCGACATCGACGCCTCGCCGCTCGGCTTCGAGAAGGGGGCGACGCCGTTTCTCGACCTGCCGGTGACCGTGCCGCTGCCGTTCAGGATTCCCGACTTAAGGGAGGCAACGCTGTCCACCGGTGGCGCGATCGTCACCGGCGCCGCCTATGACGCGATCACCGCCGACATGGTCGACATGGAGACCTTCGCCTGCCTGCGCGCCTGCCAGCTGTTCGACATCCCGCTAATCGGCCTGCGCGGCATTTCCGATGGGGCGGCGGATCTGCGGCACGTCGGCGACTGGACCGAATATCTGCACGTCATCGACGAGAAGCTGGCGGGCGCGGTCGGCCTGCTGGAACAGGCGATCGGCGATGGCTTGCTGGGCGCTTGACCTGCAAATAGCATCAAGCCGCCAAGCTCGCTGAATCGCCGAAATCGATGCGCGAAATCCGCCCGCGCAGGGCACCGTTCGCATCGACATAGTCGATGGCTCCCGGCGAATGATCGAGTTTCCACGAGCCGGTGGGGCCATCTCTCCATTCGACCTTGTAGCCGTCGTCTAGCAGCGTCCAAATCCCATGGAAAAGGGTACCATCCGGCAGGAGCATATGCGCCCGGTTCTCGTTTTCGTAGTGTATGAAGGCATCCTTGCCGCCCATGTCGATGACATGCGTGGTGCCAATCATGATAACGGCCAGCGTGTTCCTGTCGAGAATTGTCATGGTCCCTGTCCACGTGCTTGAGTTCGAAAGAGCCTCGACGGGATGAGTATCGTCAAGTACCTTGACTATATGGAGTTGGGATAAAATGGTCAAGGAGCTTGACGAAAAAATCGAAGCCCTGCCCGATCACGTTGGCTGGCGCCTATGGCAGGCAAGCCGTGCCTGGCAGGCCGAGTTCGCCGCCGCGATGCGGGCCGCCGGCCACGGCTGGTTCACCGAAGCGCGCGCCGGACTGCTTGGACACATCGCCAGGAACGGCATGCGCCAGTCGGCGTTGATCGAACGCTCGGCAATCTCCAAGCAGGCGATCCAGCAACTGCTCGACGGCCTCGAGGCGGAGGGCATCGTCGAGCGTCTGCCGGATCCGCAAGATGGCCGCGGCAAGCTGGTGCGCTACACGCGCAAGGGGCTGGATGCCTTGCATGACGGCGACCGGGTCAAGATGGAGATTGAGCGGCGCTATATCGGTCGCATTGGTGAGGAGCGGTTGACGGCGCTGATGGACGCTTTGCGGGCGCTTGCGGCCGCACAGGCTGCGGCGATGGATGAAGATGCTGGCGCTGAAGGCGAAGTCGTGGAATCGAAGTGACGGCCAAGGCCTCGCAACCCATTGCGTCGACTCATTTCTTTCTCTAAACGCTCGCCATGAAAACAGCCAATCATCCCGACACCGTCCTGATTGTCGATTTCGGCAGCCAGTTTACGCAGCTCATCGCCCGCCGCATCCGCGAGGCCGGCGTGTTTTCCGAGATCGTGCCGTTCCAGTCGGCCGAGGCGGCGTTCAAGCGCATCAATCCGAAAGCCGTGATCCTCTCCGGCGGCCCGGCCTCCACCAGCGATATCGGCAGCCCGCGCGCGCCACAGATCGTCTTCGATGCCGGCGTGCCGGTGCTCGGCATCTGCTATGGCCAGATGGCCATGTGCGTGCAGATGGGCGGCGTCGCCGAAAGCTCGGACCATCGCGAATTCGGCCGCGCCTTCGTCGAGATCGAGAAGGACAGTCCGCTGTTCGAGGGCCTGTGGGCGCCCGGTCAGCGCCACCAGGTGTGGATGAGCCATGGCGACCGCGTCATATCCTTGCCCAAGGGCTTCGAGGTGTTAGGCAAGTCGGAAGGCTCGCCTTTCGCCATCTTCGGCAATATCGAGCGCAAGATGTACGGCATCATGTTCCACCCCGAGGTGGTGCACACCCCGGATGGTGCAAGGCTGCTGCGCAACTTCGTCCACAACATCGCCGGCATCGAAGGCGACTGGACGATGCGCGCCTACCGCGAACATGCGGTTGAGGCGATCCGCAAGCAGGTCGGCAAGGGCAAGGTCATTTGCGCGCTGTCGGGCGGCGTCGATTCCTCGGTCGCGGCCCTCTTGATCCATGAAGCGGTTGGCGACCAGCTCACCTGCATCCTCGTCGACCACGGACTGATGCGCAAGGACGAAGCGGCCGGCGTGGTGGCGATGTTCCGCCAGCACTACAATCTGCCGCTGATCCTGGTCGATGCCGCGGACAAGTTCATCTCGGCGCTGGAAGGCGAGGCCGATCCCGAGAAGAAGCGCAAGACCATCGGCCGGCTGTTCATCGAGGTGTTCGAGGAGGAGGCGAAGAAGCTCGGCGGCGCCGACTTCCTGGCGCAAGGCACGCTCTATCCCGACGTCATCGAGAGCGTCTCCTTCACCGGCGGCCCGTCGGTCACCATCAAGTCGCACCACAATGTCGGTGGCCTGCCCGCGCGCATGAACATGCAGCTCGTCGAGCCGCTACGCGAACTGTTCAAGGACGAGGTAAGGGCGCTCGGCAAGGAACTCGGCCTGCCCGAAAGCTTCATCGGCCGGCATCCGTTCCCGGGTCCTGGTCTCGCCATCCGCTGCCCGGGCGGCATCACCCGCGAGAAGCTGGAGATCCTGCGCGAGGCCGACGCCATCTATCTCGACGAGATCCGCAAGGCCGGCCTCTACGACGCCATCTGGCAGGCCTTCGCCGTGCTGCTGCCGGTGCAGACCGTCGGCGTCATGGGCGACGGCCGCACCTATGAATTCGTCTGCGCATTGCGCGCCGTCACCTCGGTCGACGGCATGACGGCGGATTTCTACCACTACGACATGGCGTTCCTCGGCGCTGCCGCCACCCGCATCATCAACGAAGTGCGCGGCATCAACCGCGTCGTCTACGACGTCACCTCGAAGCCGCCCGGCACAATCGAGTGGGAGTGAGGGACTGACAGCGGCAGCGTAAAAACTGCAACCCTCTCGCTCTGCCTATCGCTCTCCTTTTTCACTCCGCGTTAGATGCCGCCCATCGCTTCCTGTGCTCCTCCTGACTGTTTTGCTGATCTGATGCATCGTTGCCTCGGAAGTAAATCCCGTTCAGCCTCGCAGAGAGCTCTGGCGTACCAAGGCGTGCAAATCGGCGGGTCAGAAAGGCACGAGCCGGATACGTGCCCAGTCGACTTCGCAGCACCCGGCCGCTCGTTTAACGCGACCATAAGTAATATCGGGATTCGAATGAGAATTTCATGACGAACGGAAAAAGCGGAAACGGCGAGGCCCGTCGGACGAGACAGAATGGCAACGGAGAAAAGGTAGGCGACAACCCCGTTGTACCTGCAGCCGTCACAACTGTCCGGCGAGAGCCAGGTCAAGCTCGGCGAAATCTGGCCGATTGGCTGCCGCCTTGGCGCGTTAGCCCGGTGCGCTGATCAAGGCGTAGCCGGCAACATTGTTCGCTGGCCTGGCATTGGGATCACTTAAGTCGTCAGTTGCGGAGGTCGTCGACAAGTCCGCAAGTTCAGCCATGCCTTCGGCGATCATGATCAGCGCATAGCCGATTTCGTGGATTGCCCTTTGATCACGGTGGGGAGAGCGAACCGGCATTCCGGACTCTCAACAGAGCTCATCAAAGCGATATCGGCGGCTCGGCACCCGGGTACTAAAATCTGGCTATGACCGAGATCTGGCTGGAGGGCATCTGCGTCACGCCGATAAAGCTCCACGATCGGGGCGAATTGAGACAGGGCGCCCATTCGCTAACAAATGTTCGCCGCACGGAAGACTTCAAGGGAATCTTCAGGCCGTGATTGGGTCCGCCCGGGTCGGAGCACGGCGGTGACCGCGTTGGTGGGCGAGTATGGGACGTTGTCTCGCAGCCAGTGGACGACATCCCTAACCTCTGCGGAGCAGGCGCGGCCCTGCATCGTCGGCTGGAGCGTTGGTGTCCACAAAGGCCAATCAATTCTCGATGATGACGGCCATGGCATCGAGAACATACCCATCCATGCCACCGTGGCAAAGACTGGCGACGAGATCGTCGTTGACCTCTCCGAAAGCGACGATCAGGTCATCTGGATCGTCAACTCCTTCTCGCCAATGTTGTGGGTGGTGCGGACGCGTTCTAGCGCCGGCTTGGTTAGGTCTAGCCTAAGCCGAACTACTGAAAATCATAATTTGTGCGGCGCACCCAGCGTGCTTTGCTCCACCGTCGGCTGAAAGAGAAACAAGAAAAGAACGTCAGGCGACATGCTTCGGCGATGCGTCCGGAGCAGATTTCGTTTGGGCTGGGATACGCCTGACCTCAGAAAAAGACAGGGGAACGTGATGACGACAATAATCTCGAAGTTTCGCCACGCCGCGCTTGCGGCCGGCATTGCCCTGAGCGCCCTTTCGGTGAGCCTCCACGCCGAAGCCGGCAGCTTGAAGCTGGGCATGACGACCTGGGTCGGATACGGCCCGCTCTTCCTTGCGCGTGACATGGGCTACTTCAAGGAAGGCGGCCTCGATGTCTCGCTCGAAATCATCGAGGAAGCATCGATGTACATGGCGGCCGTCGCCGCCGGCGAGCTCGACGGCAGCGCCTCGACCATAGACGAAATCATGAAGTACCGTTCCAAGGATGTCTGCTTTAAATCGGTCTATGCCCTGGACGACAGCCATGGCGGCGACGGCGTTCTGGCGCCCAGCCAGCTCAAGAGCGTCGCCGATCTCAAGGGCATGGAGGTTGGGCTGAACGAAGGCTCGGTGTCCCAGTTCTGGTTCAACATCCTGCTCAAGCAGGCCGGTCTCAGCCAGGCTGACGTGAAGGTCACCAACATGACGGCCGATGACGCTGCCGCCGCCTTCATGGCCGATCGCATTCCTGTTGCCGTCACCTGGGAGCCGCATCTGACGCTGGCCAAGAAGGCAAACAAGGGACAGGTCCTGATCGACTCCTCGAAGACGCCGGGCCTGATCGTCGATGTGGTGGCGCTGAATTGCGACTACATCACGAAGAACCCTGGCGATGTCGAGGCGCTGGTGAAGGGGCTCTACAAGGCCAACGAGTTGATCAAGGAAAATCCCGAAAAGGCTTACGAGGTGATGGCCAAGGGTGTCGGCGGCTGGCTGAAGGATCCGAAGGACTTCGCCTCCTCCGCCGCGGGCGTGAACTTCTACGGCAAGGCGCGCAATGCCGAATTTTTCGCCGGCGGCGAGAGCGGTGAAGCCGGCAAGCTGATCAAGCTGGGCGGCGACGTCTGGGGCGGCTTCGGCAAGCTCAAGATGGACATCAAATACGACGACCTGGTCGATCCGTCTTTCCTTACGAAGTGATCTGGCCTTGTAAAGTGAGTTCGCTGGACCGCAGGCCGAGCCTCGCGCCTGCGGTCCTAGCCGCCCAAAGGGTTCCCCTGTGACATTGGCACCGAATGCAACGTCTCCCATCAGCCATATCGTGACCACGAGCGTGGAAACAAATCAGCCCGGTCGATCCGCCTGGAAAGCTGTCACCACGCCTTTTCGGGCCGTGTCGCGCCCTCTCTCCATCACGCTCAGCGTCTTGGTCTGGGGCGCGGTCATCGGTGGCTGGTTCGCTTTGACCTATTCCGGAGCGGTCAAGGAAATGTTCCTGCCGCGCCCCGAATCCGTATTGTCCACCACCATCAGCATGGCGCTTGACGGGTCCTTGTGGGAGCACGTCCTGGCCAGCGTCCAGGTGGTGCTGATCGGTTTCGTCATTTCGAGCATCGTGGCGGTACCGCTCGGATTGACGATGGGCACCTACCGCATCGTCCAGGCCGCGCTCGATCCGCTCGTCAATTTCATTCGCTATCTGCCGGTGACGTCCTTCGTGCCGCTGTTCATCCTGTGGATCGGCATCGGCATCGAGCAGCGTGTGGCCGTCATCATCTTCGGCATCTTCTTCCAGCAGCTGGTGATGATCGCCGACAGCGCCCGCAGCGTTCAGCGCGACCTCGTCAACGCAGCCTATACGCTCGGCACGAAACGCGGCGACACGGTCTTCCACATCGTCTTTCCGGCCACGCTTCCGAACGTGCTCGACGTGCTGCGCGTCACCATGGGCTGGGCCTGGACCTACCTCGTCGTTGCCGAACTCGTCGCCGCGCGCAGCGGACTTGGCTACATCTCGCTCAAGGCAATGCGCGGTTTCCAGGTCGACGTGATCTTCATGGCCATCGCCATGATCGGCATCCTTGGGCTTTGCACCGACCAATTGTTCCGGGGCATCCGCCGCCTCGTCGCTCCCTGGGCCAATTGAGGAGCTCGCTGACATGGACGCCCTGACACTCGCGACGAAACCGAAGAGCTCCGACATCGCCATCGACAATGTGGTCCTGCGCTACGGCAAGGGCGACAACGCCGTGCTGGCGCTGGACGGCATCTCCTTCCATGTCGTGCCCAATGAGTTCTGCGTGATCGTCGGTCCATCCGGCTGCGGCAAGTCGAGCCTGCTCTATCTCGTCGCCGGCCTCGAGGAACGCACCGGCGGCATGATCTCGGTCGGCGGCAAGCCGGTTACCGAGCCGGGTCCGGATCGCGGCATGGTGTTTCAGGCCTACACGCTGTTCCCCTGGCTGACGGTGGCGCAGAACGTCGAATACGGTCCGAAGCGCAAGGGCATGTCGGCGGCCGAGCGCAGGGCCATCGTCGAGCATTTTCTCCATGAGGTCGGCCTGGCAAAATTCGCCAACCATTATCCCTCGCAGCTGTCGGGCGGCATGAAGCAGCGCGTGGCGATTGCGCGTGCGCTCGCGAACGATCCGCAGGTGCTGCTGATGGACGAACCCTTCGGAGCGCTCGACAGCCAGACCCGCCACTCAATGCAGAAGCTTCTGCTGAGGATCTGGGACCATTCCAAGAAAACGGTCCTGTTCGTCACGCATGACATTGACGAGGCGATACTGCTGGCGGACCGGGTGCTCGTCATGTCCGGCCGGCCCGGCCAGATCAAGAAGGAAATCCGCGTCAGCCTCCCGCGTCCACGCAGCATGGATCTGGTCATGGAGCCGAACTTCATCGCCATGAAGCGGGAAATCCTCGATCTCTTGAAGAACGACGAAGACGAAGAGCACTAATGCATGTCGCCCAAAAGTGACCTCGGTTTTGGGAAGACGACATGCATGAAGCAAAGACCGGCAGTCTTCGGGGTGGATCACGAAACAGGCATGGCATGAGCATCGCGACCGCGGAATTCGACTACATCGTCATTGGAGCGGGCTCGGCCGGTTGTGTCCTGGCCAACAGGCTGAGCGCCAACCCCGCCAGCCGCGTCTGTCTTATCGAGGCCGGCGGCAGCGACGACCGCACCCGGGTGCGCGTACCAGCCGGCATCCTCTCGCTCTACGGCAATCCGACTTTCGACTACGGCTACAAAGGCGTGCCGCAGCCGCTGCTCAACAACCGCCGCATACCGGTCAACCGGGGCAAGCTTCTTGGCGGGTCGAGTTCGATCAATTCCATGGTCTACATTCGCGGCGCCGCGCAGGACTACGACGAGTGGGCAGCGCTTGGCTGCGCGGGGTGGTCCTATGCCGACGTGCTGCCGGTCTTCAAGAAACTGGAGCGGAACCTCCTGTCACAAAACCCGGCCTATCATGGCTACGAGGGCGAACTGCTGGTTGACAATCCGCGTGATCCCAACGCCGTATCCAGCCTCTGGGTAGAGGCGGGTCGGGGCGTGGGCCTGCCCGAAAACCGCGACTTCAACGGCGATGGCCAACTCGGCCTCGGCATCTACAATGTTACCCAGAACAGGGGGGAACGGTTCTCGGCCTACACCGCCTTCGTCCGGCCGGTTCTGAGCCGCCCGAACCTCCAGGTCCTGTCAGGTGTCGAGGTGCTTGATCTGGCAGTCGAAAGCGGGCGCGTCACTGGCGTCAATGTGATCAAGGACGGATCAGCCCAAAGGCTGACATGCCGCGCCGAAATCGTGCTCAGCGCAGGCGCGATCGGATCACCGCGCATCCTGCTTGCTTCTGGCATCGGCCCGGCCGACGAACTGAAGGCGGCAGGGGTAGAACCGGTGATGAACGTGCCGGGCGTCGGCAAGAATTTGCGCGACCATGTCGACGGCATGATCACGCTGCGATCGAACAGCACCAGGACGCTCGGCCTGTCGCTCGCCAATCTGCCGGCGATGCTGGCGGCGCCCTTTCAGTATTTCGTCCGGCGCAAGGGCATGCTGACGACCAATTACGTCGAGGCCGGCGGCTTCGCCAAGACGAAATATGCCGGCAGTGTTCCCGATGTCCAATTCCACTTTGTCCCCGGCTACCGCAGCCATCGCGGCCGGCTTGTCGAATATGGCCACGGCTATGCCGTGCACACCTGCGTGCTGAGACCCGGAAGCGTCGGCGAAATCACGCTCGAGCGCGACGGCACCCGCCGCAACGTGCTGATCGATCACCGCTTCTTCAGTGACGATCAGGATGCACTGACCCTTGTCGAAGGCATCAAGCTGGCGCGCTCGATCCTGGCTTCGCCGGTCTTTGCCGATATTCGCGGACCGGAAATCCTGCCGGGACCGGATGTCGTCACCGACGACGAGATCCTCGCCTATCTGCGTGCCGAAGCCCTGACCGTCTATCATCCGGTCGGCACGGCCAAGATGGGCAACGACACCATGGCGGTGGTCGATCCCGCCGGTCTCAAGGTGCGCGGCTTCGACAATCTGCGCGTGGCGGACGCCTCGATCATGCCGACGCTGATCGGCGGCAACACCAATGCGCCGTCCATGATGATCGGCGAAAAGGCGGCGAGGGCGATGCTGTCGTAGCATTCCCCGGGGCATGGCGGCTCGCCGAACTCCGGATTGCACGAGAGACGGAGCGATCGCGGGACGTTTTCTTCCAGCGTCCGATTCAGCGAGCGCTTGCATTGTAGGGGGCGCGAAGCGTAACCTGCCGGCGTCCCGCCAAGCCGATGCCAACGGAGACTTCCGCGGCCCTGCCGATCTCGGCGGCATGGTGCGTCAGTATCCGAAGTGTCTCGGACGCGTCTTCCTCGGTCAGTTTGCTTTTTGCGCCGCGCAGCCCCTGCCCACGCCGAAATTCGGCGGGGCTGCAGCCGAAGCGGGCTCTGAACTTGTTGTAGAAGACCGCCGGGTTGCCGAAACTGTTGCGCTCCATGATCACGCTGATCGTATGGTCGGTGATGCGAAGTTCATGCGCGGCGGTGTCCAGCCGCTGGTTCTGGCAATAGTCGCGATAGCCTATCCCCAGATGACGTTTGAACAGGCGCGAAATGTGGCTGAGCGTCAGACCTTCGGTAGCCGCGATCTCGCTCAGGGATTGATTGTCCTGCTGTTCCCCGACCGTGTCCATGATCTTGAGTATTCGATTACGGCTGGCGGAGCGGAGCTGAGCCGCGCCCCCATCGGGCTCTTCCCAGGGGATCGCGCGGTAGACGAAACAGGCGAGGAGATTGGCGATTGTGTCTCGAACCATCATCTCCTCAGGATGCCCGGTCTGGTCGAGGACCAGCCGCGCCATCAGCGCTTTCATGGGAGCGATCCTGTTCATGAAAGAACGGCCGTGCAGGAAGGTGCGGCACAGATAATGCCGGGACGAAAAGCCGGGCAAACCCAGCCGCTCGAAATATGCGGCGTCGAGATGCACGCCGCAGATCAGCGCATCGCGTGAGACCGACGTGGAGTTGTGCGGCACGTCCGAGTTGATGACGATCACGTCGTCCTGGTTCATCTCGCAGACCTGTCCATCAACCACCAGTCGAAACCGGCCGCGCAGCACAAGAAGTATCTCCATCTCGCGATGCCAGTGATACGGAACGTCTATGGCGCCGTGGACGAAGGCCCAAAAGTGCCGTGTCGCCGTGGGGGCATGGCTTTCAAAGCCGGCATCCTGTTTGCCGCGCAGCTCACCGGGCCGCAAATAGGCGATGTTCATCTCTCGTCCTCCGTGAAGGCATCGCTCAGTAAGCATCAAAAACTGTCGTACTTCCAGTACAAGTTTCGCGGCTAGATTTGCGCCCCGCCGGATGTCATCAAATCGTCGTCCTGGAAGAGATCGGACGCCCAGGCGGTGCCCGGCAATTCGCGGGCGGCGAGCCTACGGCGCATGGCAAAGCGGATGAAACGTGCATGAGCTGGAATGTTTCCGATAAGCAACTCAATGCCCTCGTCGCGGAAATGACCGTCGAAGAGAAAGTCGCTGCGGTCAGCGGTCACGGGCTGTGGCGCACCGCGGCCAACTATCGCCTCAACATCCCCGAATTGCTGATGACGGACGGAACCTATGGGGTGCGCTATTCGATCGATCAGATCGACGGCATGCAGGATGGCGACGGGCAACTCGCCGCGTTCCTCGGTGTCGTCAACACGGATCTTTCGACGGGCGTCGAAAGCGCATTCGGTTCCACCCGTCCGGCAACCTGCTTTCCGAACGGCTCTTCACTGGCGTGCTCGTGGGACGTTGGTCTGGCCTATGATCTCGGTCAGGCGCTGGCTGCCGAATGTCAGGCCTTCGGCGTCAACATTCTGCTCGGTCCCGGCATCAACATCCGCCGCACGCCGCTCGCCGGCCGAAGCTACGAATATTATTCCGAAGATCCCGTGCTGAGCGGCGAGATTGCCGCGGCCGTCATCAACGGTTTGCAGCAGAACGGCGTCGGGGCCTCGCTGAAGCACTTCGCCTGCAACAATTCGGAAGTCCAGCGCACGACGATGAGCTCCGTCGTCGACGAGCGCGCCTTGCGCGAGATCTATCTCGCGGGCTTTGAGCGGGCCATCCGCAAGGGCAATCCCTGGACGGTGATGAGTTCCTACAACCGGCTGAACGATGTCCAGGCGGCGGAGACCATTGGCTGCTGACCGAGGTGCTGCGCGACGAGTGGGGTTACGACGGCGTTGTCGTTTCCGACTGGCACGGGATCAAGGATCGTCCCGCCTCGATCAATGCCGGCAACGATCTCGACATGCCGGAAAGCGGTGCGCGCAAGCAGGACTTGATCGACGCGGTCAAGGACGGCCGGGTGCCGATGGAAGCGCTCGACCGATCTTGTCTGCGCGTACTCAAGCTTGTTCGCACGGCACGCAACGCCATCAGGCCGAACGCCGAGGCCGACTTCAACAAACACCACGCGCTTTCGCGGCGCATGGCGGCGGAATCGATCGTGCTTCTGAAAAACGAGATGGCGATCCTGCCGCTCGACGCGGCGAAGGTCGGCAAGATCGCAGTGGTCGGCGCGGCTGCCGCCGAGCCGGTCATCCAGGGGTCCGGCTGCGCGACGACACGTCCGACCGAAGTGGATATTCCGCTGGATGAAATCCGCAGGCTTGCTCCCGGAGCCACGGTCAGCTTCCATGCCGTTGCCGATTTCGAAGCCGGCAGCGCGTCCGAACAATCGGCTCTCGCGGCCATCGATGCGGCCGATGTGGTGCTGTTCTTCGGCAATACCGAGGTCGGCTACGATGGCGAAGGCTCCGACCGCACCCATCTCGACCTTCACGCCGGCCAGGACGAGCTGATCGGGCGTCTCGGCAAACGCAATGGCAGGATCGTCGTCATCCTGTTTGCTCCGGATGCGGTCGCCATGCCGTGGATCGACAGCGTTCAGGCTGTGGTTGCTGCCTTCTTCGGCGGGCAGGGCGTGGGCAAAGCCATTGCCGATGTCCTGTTCGGCAGGCAAAACCCCTGCGGCAAACTGACAGTGACATTCCCGGTCCAGATGGAGGACATTCCCGGCTATCTCAGCTATCCGGGCGAGAATGGCCGCCATGTCTACAGCGAAGGCCTCCATGTCGGCTACCGCCACTATGACAAGCGCAAGCTTGCCCCCCTGTTTCCGTTCGGCTTCGGTCTCAGCTATTCGACGTTCGAGTATTCCAACATCGCCACCAGCGCCGACCGCATCGATGGTTCGAGCACGATCCGCATAACCTTCGACATCACGAACACCGGCAGTGTCGCCGGCAAGGAAATTGTCCAGCTCTACGCGCGGCCGCACAGTCCCCGGCTGATGCGGCCGATCCGCGAACTCAAGGGCTTTGCCATGGTCGAACTGCAACCCGGCGAGACCAAACGCGTCGAGGTGACGGTCGAGAGCAGCGACCTGCGCTACTACGACCCTGCCTATCGGCAATGGCTCCTCGATGCGGGCCAGATAGACTTCGAGATCGGAGCATCCTCACGCGACATCCGTCTCGAGAAGACGGTCATGGTGGACGCGCCGGCGTTGCCATCCACGATCCTCGACGTGGAGAGCCAGCCTTTCCTCGTGCTGGAGCAGGACTTCGCCCGCCGCCGCTTCCGCGACTTCCTCAAGGCGCAACTCGATCTCGACGACGAAGAGGCGGCAAAGATGATGGAGTACTGCGCCAGCTCCTTCCTGGGGATCTACAAGACCGTGTCCTGGGTGGCCGGCGAGAAGATCTCCAAAGCCACGATGGCGGCATTTCTCGACGGTCTCAACAAGGAGATCGCGAGACAGTCAGCAAGGCAGCATGACGTGATGACGGCGCCGTTCGAAGCTGACCGAACACGGTGACCGAACCGCCGCCCCGGACGTCCCGGGGCTTGAGATCAACAAAGCATCAGGGGAACGGAGATGAACTTAAGACGCTTTACTTTCACTCTATCCGCACTCGGCCTGCTCGCCGGTTCCAATGCCGCGCTGGCGCAAACCGTCGACGTGCAGCACTACTGGACGAGCTCCAGCGAATCCAAGGCGATGAACACGGTGGCCAACGCCTTCAAGTCGAAGGGCGGCAAGTGGATCGACAGCCCATCGGCCGACTTCGACGCGGCCCTTGCCGCCGCCACCAGCCGCATTGCCGGTGGTGAACCGCCCTCCGCCATCCTGATGACGCCGAACTCCGCCTTGCGCGACCTCGCCGGTTCCGGCCAGCTTCGCGACTTTGACGATCTCGCCGCCAAGGAAGGCTGGCAGAAGGTGATGTCGCCGCTGGTGTGGAGCAAGCTCAATGTGGGTGACCACCTCGTTGCGCTGCCCGTCGGCATCCATGCGCAGAACTGGGTCTGGTACTCCAAGCCCCTCCTGGACGAACTCAAGATCGAGCAGCCCAAGACCTTCGACGACCTCTTCGCGGCGGCCGACAAGATCAAGGCATCCGGCCGCATCGGCATAGCCGTCGGCGGCGAGCCCTGGCAGGAGGTCGGCATCCTGTTCAGCTCGATCCTTGCGATCGGCGGCCCCGACTATTGGAACGAGCTGATCGTGAAGCGCTCGCCCGAGGCGCTCAAGTCGCCGATCCTGGCGAAGGCTTTCGAAACCTTCCGCAAGGTATCGACCTATGCCGACCCCGCCAGCCCGGGCCGTTCCTGGAACGACACCACCAACCTCGTCGTCACCGGCAAGGCCGGCTTCCAGTTCATGGGCGACTGGGCACGCGGCGAGTTTCTGGCCGCCGGCAAGGTTGCCGGCAAGGATTTCGGCTGCTTCCTCACGCCCGGCGAAAAACCGAGCTACGCGATCCTGATCGACGTCTTCGCCTTCCCGGTGAACAAGGATGAGGACCGCATCAAGGGCCAGACCCTGCTTGCCCAGTCGGTCATGGACCCCGCGGTGGAGGAGCAGATCGCCGAGGTCAAGGGCTCGGTGCCGTCCCGCACCGACGTGGATACGACCAAGCTCGACGTCTGTGCGCAGCTCGGCGCCAAGACGCTCGCCACGCCGGGTGCTGCGGTGCAGGCCGCCTATGATGCGCTGGCAGGCGACCTGAATGGACAGGTGACCGACCTTGCCACCCAGTTCTGGACCGACAAGTCCATGACGACGCAAGCGGCGGTCGAGAGCTTCTCGAAAATCCTGCAGAGCGAATAGTAAGGTGAGCCGGGCTGCGATCTTGCGGCCCGGCACCCCGCTGCAATCGGGGAATGGAAGATTCTGAGAGGAATGGGTTTGTTTGTGAGCGCGATCCCGCCATCAAGCCGCGGTCTGGAGGCAGAATGAGGGCCTGGCTGCATCGGCAGAGTTTCAAGCCGGATGTCACGGTTGCCGTGTTCTTCGGCGTCGTCACAATATTCTTTTACGGGTCGATCCTCTGGACCTTCTATATGTCGATGACGCGCTCGACGCTGATGCCCAGCTACGAACTGATCGGCTTCGATCAGTACGTCAAGCTGTTCACCAATTATCGCTGGCTCGTGTCATGCATGAACATGGTGATCTTCGGTGTCCTGTTCATCATCGGAACCCTTTGTTTCGGCGCGCTACTCGCCATCTTCGCGGATCGCCGCATCCAGGCTGAATCGCTGTTTCGGACCATCTTTCTCTACCCGCTTGCCGTGTCGCTGATCGTAACCGGACTGTCCTGGCGATGGGTGCTCGACCCGGTAAACGGCTTGCAAGGCCTCATGCGAAGCGCGGGGTGGGAAAGCTTCACTTTCGACTGGCTGACCAACCCCGACCGAGCCATCTACACGCTCGTCATTGCCAGCATCTGGCATTCGACGGGCCTCGTGATGGTCATCATCCTGGCCGGCTTGCGCGGCGTCGACAATGATCTGTGGAGAGCGATCCGCATGGAAGGCGTTCCGCTCTGGCGCGCCTATCTGCAGGTGATCTTTCCCGGGATGCGGCCGGTGATTGCATCCTGCGTCGTGCTGCTCATGTCGGAAGTGATCCGCGGCTACGATCTGGTCATCGCCATGACCAAGGGCGGGCCCGGCATTGCCACCGAAATGCCGGCAAAGTTCGCCGTCGATTTCTACTTCGCCCGCGTCAATCTGGGCCTGGCTTCGGCGGCGTCGATCGTCATGCTGCTGATCTCGCTGGTGATGCTGACGCCCTATTTCTACAGCGAATTCAGGAAGCGCATATGAGCCGCGCCGTTCAAGTCGACAGACCGGTGTTCGGGCTGCGCGTCGCGCGCTTCGGCCTCTATGCGTTTCTCATCATGTCGGCGGCGTTCTTCCTGCTGCCTTTGCTTTTGATAATCAGCAACTCGCTCAAGCCCCTGGAGGAGATCCGGCAAGGCAATCTCCTCGCTCTGCCGGTCAGGCCGACCTTCGATGCCTGGATCACGGCCTGGAAAAGCGCCTGCACCGGGCTCGAATGCGGCGGGGTTCGGCCCGGGCTGTGGAATTCGATCAAGATCGCGGTGCCGAGCGTTGCCATCTCAACCCTGGTGGGTGCGCTGAATGGCTACGCCCTGGCGCAGTGGAAATCGCGCCGCGCCAATTTGATCATGTTGCTGGTCACCATAGGCTTGTTCATCCCCTATCAGGCCATGCTCTACCCCACGGTCAAGATCCTGAGCAGTATGGGCCTGTTCCGCACCTATGCCGGCATCGTCCTGGTGCATGTGGTCTACGGCCTGCCCTATACGACGCTTTTGTTCCGCAATTTCTATGTCGGGGTGCCCGACGAGATCAGCCGCGCGGCCCGCATGGAGGGCGCCAGTTTCCTGAGGACATTCTGGTCGGTCATCCTGCCGATTTCGACCAACATCCTCGTCGTTGTGGCGATCCTGCAATTCACCGGCATATGGAACGACTATCTGCTCGGCCTGATCTTTGCCGGCAACGACAATCTGCCGATGACGGTGCAGCTGACGAACATCGTCAACAATGCCCGTGGCTCGGTATCGCCCAACGTCAACATGGCCGCCGCCGTCATCACCGCTATTCCGACGCTGGTCGTCTACTTTCTTTCAGGTCGTTATTTCGTGCGCGGCATCGCCGCCGGCGCGGTCAAGGGATAAAATGTCAAGCGTATCGATCCGCCAGATCAGAAAATCCTTCGCCGGCCTTACGGTGCTGGACTCCGTCGACATGGAGATCGCGCCGGGCGAGTTCGTGGTCATTCTCGGCTCTTCGGGTTGCGGCAAATCCACCTTGCTCAACGTCATCGCCGGTCTGGACGATTGCGACTCCGGCCAGATCCTTATCGGCGATGTCGACGTAAGCCACCTGGAACCCAGCCAACGCGGTCTGGCGATGGTGTTCCAGTCCTATGCGCTGTTTCCGGCCATGACGGTACGGCGCAACCTGTCCTTCGGCATGGAAATTGCCGGCACGCCGAAGGCGACGATCGCCGAAAAGGTCGCATGGGCCGCCAGGCTCCTGCAAATCGAAGCGCTGCTCGACCGCAAGCCAAGCCAGCTTTCAGGTGGCCAGCGTCAGCGTGTGGCGATCGGACGGGCCCTGGTCCGCTCCTCCAGCATCTGCCTGTTCGACGAACCGCTTTCCAATCTCGATGCCAAGCTGCGCGCGGAGACGCGGGTGGAGCTGAAGCAGCTCCACGAGACGCTGAAGTCGACGATGATCTACGTGACGCATGATCAGATCGAAGCCATGACCATGGCTGACCGCGTGGCGGTCATGCACAAGGGCAAGGTGGAGCAGTTCGCCGAGCCGCAGACAGTCTACGAAAAACCGGCCAGCCTGTTCGTCGCCGGTTTCATCGGCTCTCCGGCGATGAACTTCCTCAAGGGGACTCTGGAAGGGACGCTGCGGTTCAAGACACACGATGTCTGCCTCGATGCGTCGTCTTACGGTTTCGCGGCCGGGCCGACGGCGGCAGAGGTCATATTGGGAATCCGCTGCGAGGATGTTGATGTCGTCGAGCGCGGCACGCCAGACAGCATTCCCGCGACGCTCGCCTTCACGGAACTTCTGGGTGCGGACGCGCTCGGCTGGTTCGACTGCCTCGGCCAGCGGTTCAGCGTGAAGCTGACCGTCGATGCGGCCCGGGCCATGCAAAGGGACGTTGGCTTTCGGTTCAACATGTCCAAGGCATCGTTCTTCTTGGCAGCGACGGAGCGCCGGCTATGACAGCGTCGCTTTGTTCGCGGCCCTGCCGCTCTCGTTCCACAGTGATTTCCGGAGACGTCAAATGATCAGTGAGAAATTCAAGGCCGGCGATTTCAGGGCGCTTGTCGCGGAGATGAGGGACGAGGAGAAAGTCTCGCTGCTCGCCGGTCATCGCATGTGGAAGACACAGGCCATCGAACGACTGGGCATCCCGCACATGGTGATGACCGATGGCACCTACGGCGTGCGCTAC
This sequence comes from Mesorhizobium kowhaii, assembly GCF_042431665.1. Classification (NCBI taxonomy): domain Bacteria; kingdom Pseudomonadati; phylum Pseudomonadota; class Alphaproteobacteria; order Hyphomicrobiales; family Phyllobacteriaceae; genus Mesorhizobium; species Mesorhizobium kowhaii. The sequence goes on along the minus strand of NZ_JBHLYT010000053.1, from coordinate 814,409 downwards.
TCCATCCCGCAGATCGACGATGATCAGGCCGGTGGCATGGATTTCGCGGCGTTCCTTTCGGTGGTGAACCAGCGCGCGGACCATGTGCAGACCGCGTGGGGGCAGATGAAGCCAGCCACCTGTTTTCCGAACGGGACCAGCCTGGCCTGTTCCTGGGACGTCGATCTCGCGCACCGGCTGGGCGAGGCGCTGGCCCGGGAGTGCCAGGAATTCGGCGTGCATCTGCTGCTGGGACCCGGGATCAACATCCGCCGCACGCCGCTTGGCGGGCGCTCCTACGAGTATTACGCGGAAGATCCGATATTGACCGGCGATTTTGCCGCCGGCGTCATCAGCGGTCTTCAGGAAAACGGTGTCGGCGCTTCGTTAAAACACTTCGCCTGCAACAATTCGGAGGTCGAGCGTACCACGATGGATTCGATCGTGGAGGAAAGGGCGCTTCGCGAAATCTATCTCAAAGGCTTTGAGCGGGCGATCCGTCAGAGCGAGCCATGGACGGTGATGAGCTCCTATAACCGGCTCAACGGCGTTCAGGCCGCTGAAAATTCCTGGCTGCTCACCAAGGTGCTGCGCGAGGAATGGGGGTATGACGGGCTCGTCGTTTCCGATTGGCACGGCGTCAAGGACAGGCCGGCCTCGCTGATCGCCGGCAACGATCTGGACATGCCGGAAAGTGAAACCCGCAAGGCCGATCTTCTGGCGGCGATCGAAGCGGGCGATGTCGATCGGGCGCCCGTCGACCGCGCCTGCGAGCGCGTTCTCGAACTGGTCCGCAAGGCCAGGCAAGGAGAAAACCGGACAGTGACGTTCGATCGGGCGCAGCACCACGCGCTTGCCCGCCGACTGGCTGCGGACTCCATGGTCCTCCTGAAAAACGACGGCGGCCTCCTGCCGATTTCGCAAACCAAGGTCAAACGGATCGCGATCGTGGGCGAGGGGGCCGCGGCTCCCGTCATCCAGGGTTCGGGCTGTGCGACGACGACGCCGACATCCAAGGACGTGCCCGTGGACGAGATCCGCAAGCTTGCCGGCAGCGATATATCGATCGATGTCTTTCAGGGAACGAGCGAGATCGCGTCCGAGTGCGAGGTATTGGTCAACGAGGCAGTGCAGGGTGTGGCCGGCGCCGATATCGTGCTGGTCTTCGTGAACACGGAAAATGGTTATGACGGCGAAGGGTCCGATCGCCGCTCGCTCGGCCTTGCGCCAGGTCATGACGCGCTGGTGGAGCGGCTTGCCCGCGCCAATCCGAACATTGTCGTCATCATATCGAGCCCCGACGCGGTCGCCATGCCCTGGATCGGGAAGGTGCCGGCAGTCATTGAGATGTTCTTTTCCGGTCAAGCGACAGGCGGTGCCGTCGCCGACATCCTGTTTGGCCGCGTCAACCCGTCGGGCAAGCTGACGACCACTTTCCCGAAGCGCATGGAGGACATGCCGACCATTCTCACCTATCCCGGCGAAAACGGGCGGCACGTCTACAGCGAGGGCATTTTCGTGGGCTACCGCTGGTACGATGCGCGTGGCATCGAGCCGCTTTTTCCGTTCGGCTTCGGGCTGAGCTACACCGAGTTCGCCTATTCGAATCTGGCGCTTGACCGCACCATCCTGCGGACCGGCGAGAAGGTCGCGGTCAGCTTTGCCGTAACCAACACCGGAAAGGTCGGCGGCAAGGAGATCTGTCAGGTCTATGCGCGTTACGGGCGGCCGAGGCTGACGCGTCCCGTGCGCGAGCTGAAGGGCTTTGCCAAAGTCGAGTTGAAGCCAGGTGAGAGCCGAACGGTGACGGTGGACATCGCGGCACAGGATCTTTGTGCCTACGATACCGCGCTTCAAGCCTGGGTGCTCGACAATGACGCAGTCACCATCGAGGTGGCGTCGTCATCACGCGATATCCGTCTCAGCACCGAATTGCAGACGGTCTCCGCAGTCGCGGTTCACCGGCGCATCGAGCGGGATACGCAACCGATCTTCATTCTGGAAAACCCGGCCGCTCGCCGCAAGTTCAACCGCTTTCTCCAGAAACAGCTCGACATTTCTCCGGAAGATGCCGATCGCATGCTGGAACACTGCACGAACTCGTTCGTCGGCATCTTCACGACCTTCGATCGGCGTTTCCGCCGCACCTTCCCGAAAGCCGACATCGAGGCGCTTCTTGCCGAGATCAATCAGGAAGCGGATCAGCAGCAGCGTCGCGCCGCCTGATCGCCCGGCGGCCGAAGCTTCCTGGCCTGCCGTTCCATCGCGCCCACATCGGGTGCGATGGGGCGGTACGTCGCGGTTCGCGCTCGGCATGTCCGGGCGTCTCTCTTGGCATTTAGGGACAAGCTAACCACTGCCACGTGAAATCGTAATTTTCGCTATCCGGTCCCTCCAGTACACCAGCGATCTGACCTCCTCGCATCCGCAGAAACTCTTGGGGGGAAAGGGCGCAGAAATGTCAGTGGAAAAAATAGACACGCTTGTCGTCGGCGGTGGCCAGGCGGGGGTGGCTATGTCTGAGCATCTGAGCAAATGCGCGGTGCCGCATCTCGTTCTCGAGCGTGGCCGGATCGCCGAGCGCTGGCGTTCGCAGCGATGGGACTCGCTCGTTGCCAATGGCCCAGCTTGGCATGACCGTTTCCCAGGCATGGAATTTCCCGTGACGGGTCCCGACGGCTTTCCCTCCAAGGAGGAGGTTGCGGACTATTTCGCCGCCTATGCAAGGCAGATCAATGCGCCGATCCGCTGCGGCGTCGAGGTCAAGCTCGTGCAAAGAAATGTCGGTCGGCCCGGGTTCCGCGTCGAGACGTCGGATGGGGTGATCGAAGCCAACAGCATCGTCGCAGCGACCGGACCTTTCCAGATCCCCGTCATCCCCGCTCTTGTCCCCGGCGATGCCGGCATTCCGCAGATTCATTCCAGCGCGTACCGCAACCCCGGACAGTTGCCAAAGGGCGCGGTGCTGGTGGTCGGGGCGGGATCGTCAGGTGTGCAGATCGCCGATGAGCTTCAGCGCTCGGGGCGGCGCGTCTACCTCTCGGTCGGCCCGCACGACCGCCCGCCACGCGCCTATCGCGGGCGCGATTTCTGCTGGTGGCTTGGCGTTCTCGGCAAATGGGACCTCGAAACCCCGGGGCCTGGCACGGAACATGTCACGATTGCGGTGAGCGGCGCGCGTGGCGGCGAAACGATTGATTTCCGTCGGCTGGCCGCGCAGGGGCTTACCCTGGTTGGCATGACGAAAACATATCAGGACGGCGTGCTGACCTTCGCGCCTGATCTGGCGAAGAACATTGCTCGCGGTGACGCCAACCTGATGTCGCTGCTGGACGAGGCCGACGCCTATGTCGCGCGCAACGGTCTCGACCTTGCGGAGGAGCCCACGGCCCGTCGGATCGACCCGGATCCCGACTGCTTGACCAACCCGATCGGCGAGCTCGATCTGGCTGGCGCCGGGATAGCGGCGATCATCTGGGCGACAGGTTTTGCCGTCGATTACAGCTGGTTGAAGGTCGATGCTTTTGACGAGAAGGGCCGGCCAAGGCATCAGCGCGGCGTCTCGATCGAGCCTGGAATCTATTTTCTCGGCCTGCCTTGGCAGTCGCGAAGAGGGTCGAGTTTCATCTGGGGTGTCTGGCATGATGCCAAGCATGTCGCAGACCGTATTTCGACGCAGCGCAAATATCTGGCCTACCATGCTGCCGCGCAGCGCGAGACAGTGGATGCCTGACCGACGCTGACGACAGCTGCCAGCCCGATCTGATGGAGACCAAGATGGTGCATACAAGAATTCGCAAGTTCAACACGAAGGACACCTATCCCGAGCAGAACCTCGACAATGATCTGTGCCAGGCGGTCGTCACGCGGGGCGGCCGGACAGTCTATCTGCGTGGCCAGTGCCCGCAGGATCTCGACACCGCCAAGAACATCGACAGCCACGATCCGGCCGAGCAGACGCACAAGGTGATGCAGAACATCAGGCAGCTCATCGAAGAGTGCGGCGGCACCATGGAGCATCTGGTCAAGGTGGTCGTCTACATCACCGACGTGCGCCATCGCGAGGCGGTCTACCGCACCATGGGCGAGTACATCAAAGGCGTGCATCCCGTTTCGACCGGTCTCGTCGTGCAGGCCCTGGCGCGGCCGGACTGGCTGGTCGAGATCGACGGCACCGCCGTAATCCCGGACTGACAATCATGACATTTTCCATTGTCGCGCGATGCAGCCGCACGGGCATGTTCGGCGTCGCGGTGTCGTCCTCCTCTCCGGCGGTGGCGGCGCGCTGCGCCTATGCGCAAGCGGGCGTCGGGGCGGTCGCCAGCCAGAACGTCACCGATCCGACACTCGGCACGAGGGGGCTCGAACTGCTGGCGCGCGGTGCGTCGGCCGCCGAGGCGGTCGCCATCCTGAATCGCACCGGCGCCTACAGCGACTACCGGCAGATACTGGCTGTCGATGCCGCCGGGACCACTTCTATCCATTCCGGACCCAAAGCGCTTGGCATCTGGGCGGAGGCGCGTGCGGACAATGTCGCCTGCGGCGGCAACATGCTGGCCCATGATGGCGTGCCGCAAGCCATGGTCGAGGCCTTCCTCGCCTCTGAAGGGCATCTCGGCGACCGCCTGATCGCGACCATGCGCGCCGCGCTGAAAGCGGGTGGCGAGGCAGGCCCGGTCCACTCCGCTGGAATGAAGCTGGTGCGCGAGGTTGCATGGCCCGTCGCGGACCTGCGCTGCGACTGGAGCGACGGCTGCCCGATCGAGGACCTGGCGGCCCTGTGGGACCGCTACAAGCCGCAACTCGATGCCTATGTGACCCGCGCGATCAATCCGTCCGACGCGCCGGGCTACGGCGTGCCGGGCGACGAGTAGCCGGCACACAGGGGGAAGGCATGCGCATGAGCGAACTCAGTCACAAGGACTGGATCTGCAGGGCATCCGCGATCCGTTTTCGCGACAGGGCATTCATCGACGGCAAGACGGTCCCCGCGCGTTCGGGCCGGACCTTCGCCAGCATCAATCCGGCCACCGGCGAAACGCTGGCCGAGGTGGCGTCGTGCGGCGAGGAAGATGTCGATCTGGCTGTTGCCGCCGCGCGGCGCAGTTTCGAGGCCGGCGTCTGGTCCCGCACGAACCCGGCGCATCGCAAGGAGGTGCTGCTGCGGCTGGCGCGGCTGCTGCGCGAAAACCTGCAGGAGCTTGCCCTGCTCGAGTCGCTCGATATGGGCAAGCTCGTCACGGATGCGGCGACGGTCGACGTCCCGGGTTCGGCGACGATCTTCCAGTGGTATGGCGAGGCCATCGACAAGATCTATGACGAAGTGGCGCCGACCGGCGGCAGCGATCTGGTGCTGGTGCGGCGCGAGCCGCTCGGCGTAATCGGTGCCGTGGTGCCGTGGAATTTCCCGCTCGATATGGCGACCTGGAAATGCGCGCCGGCGCTGGCAGCGGGCAATTCCGTGGTGCTGAAGCCGGCGGAGCAGTCGCCTTTCTCGGCGCTCAGGCTGGCGGAACTCGCCATGGAGGCGGGCCTGCCCGCCGGTGTGCTCAATGTCGTGCCTGGCCTTGGCGAGACGGCCGGCCAGGCGCTCGGCCGCCACATGGATGTGGATTGCCTGGCCTTCACCGGATCGACCGCGGTCGGCAAGATGTTCCTGCAATATTCCGGTCAGTCGAACATGAAGCAGGTCTGGCTCGAGACAGGCGGCAAGAGCCCGAACCTTGTCTTCGCCGATTGCGGCAATCTCGATGCGGCGGCCGACATGGCGGCGTTCGGCATCTTCTTCAACCAGGGCGAGGTCTGTTCGGCCAATTCGCGCCTGCTCTTGCAACGCTCCATCAAGGATGCCTTCGTGGAGAAATTGGCTGATCGCGCGGCGGCCACCCAGCCCGGCGATCCGCTCGACCCGGCCTCGAAAATGGGCGCCATGGTCGATGCCCGCCACGCAGCCAACGTCATGCGCTTCGTCGAGGCCGGCAAGAAGACCGCGCGCCTGGTTGCCGGCGGCGATCGGGTCACGGTCAATGGTCGCGGCAGCTTCATACAGCCCACCATCTTCGACAATGTTGCCCATGACGACCCGATTGCCCGCGATGAGATATTCGGGCCGGTGCTTTCGGTCATAGCCTTCGACGATGAAGAGGAAGCTATCCGTATTGCCAATGACAGCCCGTACGGGCTGGCTGCATCGCTCTGGACCGACAGTCTTTCGCGCGCGCACCGCGTTGCCGGCCGGCTCCGCGCCGGCACGGTTTCAGTCAACACGGTCGATGCGCTGAGCCCGATGACGCCGTTCGGCGGCATCAAGCAATCCGGCTTCGGCCGCGACCTGTCGCTGCATGCGCTGGACAAGTACACCGCGCTGAAAACGACATGGATCAAATATTGAGGCAGAGCGGGCGCTTGATCGCAGCGCCCAAACCGGCAACATAGCCGCCCATGCCGCTACGCTTCACGCTGAGACAACTGGAATATTTCGTCGCCGTCGGCGAAGCCGGCTCCATTACCAAGGCGGCCGAACAGGTCAATGTTTCGCCGCCCTCGATCTCGGCGTCCATAGCGCAGCTTGAGGCCGAGTTCGGCGTCCAGCTTTTTGTGCGCAAGCATTCGCATGGCCTGTCGCTCACGGCTGGCGGGCGCGTTTTCCTCAAGGAGGCCGCCAGGCTGCTGGCCGACGCGGACGCCCTGCACGACATCGCCGGCGACATCGCCGAGAAGGTGCGCGGGCCGCTGGCGGTTGGATGTCTGCTGACCTTCGCGCAGATCGTCATGCCGACCCTGCGCATGAAGTTCGAGCGCGCCTATCCCGAGGTGCGGTTCCGGCAGTTCGAACGCAATCAGGGCCAGTTGCTCGAAATGTTGCAGCGAGGCGAAATCGACGCGGCGCTGACTTACGATCTCGAACTGTCGCAGGACACGACGTTCGAACCGCTGATGCTGGTGCCGGCCTATGTCATGCTGCCGCAGGGGCACCGCTTCGCCGGCAAGGCTTCCATCACGACGGAAGAATTGGCCGACGAGCCGATGGTGCTGCTCGACCTGCCATACAGCCGCGAATATTTCCTTTCGGCCTTTCATTCACGGGGGATCCGGCCGAACATTGCAGAGCGCACCGGCGACATCGCGGTGATGCGTTCGATGGTCGCGAACGGCTTCGGTTACGGCATCGCCAACATGCGGCCGCTCAACACGCTGGCGCCAGACGGCAAGCCGCTGGTCTTCGTGCCTCTGGAGGGGGATTTGCGGCCTTTGACCATGGGGGTTGCATTGCCCAACGCCGAGCACCGCACCCAGACGGTGCAGGCATTCATCGATCATTGCCGCCGTTTCGTCGTCGAACAGGGCGTGTTCGGCAGCGGGCGGGTCGTGGAATAGCAGCAGCCTCTGTCAGGCGACCTGCAACTGTTGTCCGGCAAGCCGCCGCAGCAGATTGTCCAGCATGTCGTCGCAGCGGCGCATCTGTTCGACGCTGACGAATTCGTCCGGTCTGTGCCCTTGCGCCATCGAGCCCGGTCCGCACACGATGGTCGGCGTGCCTAGGTCGCGGCTGAATAATCCACCTTCGGTGCCGAAGGCAACCTTGATGGTATCGTTGGCGCCGGTCAACGACTTGACGAAGGCTACGGCCTGCGAATTCGCCGGCGTGTCCAGCCCCGGATAGGTGTTGGTGATATCGATGTCGATGGCAGCTTCTGGCGCGATCGCTGAAGCGGCAGTGGCAATGCGCGCCGCCGCCGCGCGCAACCCATCGAGGATTTGGTCGGGATTGTCGGCCGCGACATTGCGGATCTCGAAGTCGAGCTGGCAGAGGTTCGGCACGATGTTGAGCGCCGCGCCGGCGTTGATCTTGCCGACGTGGACGGTGGTGTAGGGAATGTCGTAGTCGCCGTCGCGTACGCCATCGCGCGCCAGCCGATCCTGTTCTTGGCGCAGTGCGGAGACGAAGTCGCAGCCGAGATGAATGGCATTGAGCGCCAGCGGAGCCAGCGCCGAATGGCCTTCCCGTCCCCTGCAGATTGCGCGTGCCGCAAGCTTGCCCTTGTGGCCGGTCGCCACCTGCATATTGGTCGGCTCGCCGACGATGCACAGCAATGGCAGGTGCGGCGCCGAACGCAGCATGTCGATCAGGCTGTGCACGCCGATGCAGCCGATCTCCTCGTCGTAGGAAAGCGCCAGATGCAAGGGCGTTTGCAGGCACATCTTCGAGGCCTTGAGGCAGGCCGCGAGCGCGCAGGCCACGAAACCCTTCATGTCGGCTGCGCCGCGGCCGTACAGCCTGCCGTCGCGCGCGCTCATCTCGAAAGGTGGCAGCGTCCAGTCCTGGCCGTCGATGGGGACGACATCGGTGTGGCCAGACAGCATGACGCCAGGAGCATCGGCCGGCCCGATGGTGGCGAAGAGGTTGGCCTTATGGCCGTCCGCGCTGCGGATGATCTGGCATGCAATGCCCTGTGCCGCCAGCAGGTCTGTCACGTAGCCGATGAGATCGAGGTTCGAAACACGGCTCACCGTCGCGAATGCGATCAGCTTTTCAAGGATCTGGATGCTGTCCATGCGTCGTATGTCTCATTGGCCGTGCGCGCTATCTAGCATCGCGTGGCCACGGCCTTGAAGTCGCATTTGGCTCAACAGGGATTCACCGGATGCTAATCCAGGCGGCGGGGGCTGATTAGGCGCGTCCTAATCGGCACAGAAGAAATCTGTAGTTTTCCGGCACGCGCCGCAACTTATGAGTAGGTTCACGGCATCTACCCACTGGGCGGACCGGCTTGCGCCAAGGTTCAAAACCATCACGCATGCCGCGAGGCGACGCTGGCAGGAAGGAAGCACCATGCGTGATCCACGCTACGATATTCTGTTCGAGCCTGTGAAGATCGGTCCGCTGACCGCCAAGAACCGCTTCTACCAGGTGCCGCACTGCAATGGCGGCGGCTATCGCGATCCGTCGGCAGCGGCTGAGATGCGTCGCATCAAGTCGGAAGGTGGCTGGGGTGTCATCTTCACCGAGCAGACCGAGATGCACCACACCTCCGAGATCACGCCCTTCATCGAGCTCAGGCTGTGGGACGACGCCGATATCCCGGCGTTCGCCAGGATGGCCAAAGCCATGCATCAGCATGGCGCGCTGGCCGGCATCCAGCTCGCCTATTCCGGGATCAACGGCCCGAACCTCTACACCAAGGAAGTGCCGCGTGGACCGTCGGCCTTGCCGATCCGCACCTTCACCAACGATCCGGTTCAGGCGCGCGCCATGGACAAGCAGGATATACGCGACCTGCGCCGCTGGCACCGCAATGCCTTCAAACGCGCGAAGCTGGCGGGTTTCGACCTGGTGTGTCTCTACGGCGCGCATGGTTTCGGCATCATCCAGCACTTCCTGTCCACCGCCACCAACCAGCGCAGCGACGAATATGGCGGCTCGCTGGAAAACCGCTCGCGGCTGATGCGCGAGCTGATCGAGGAGGGTCGCGATGCCATCGGTGACACCTGCGGCCTGACGCTGCGGCTGTCGCTCGACGAGATGATCGGCGAGCTTGGCTTCGCCAATTCCGAAGTGCGCGACATGATCGAGATGCATGCCGACCTGCCCGACCTCTGGGACCTGGCGCATGGCGCCTGGGAGGATTGTTCCGGACCGTCGCGCTTCAAGGAGGAGGCCGCGCAGGAGAGCCTGGTCTCCGGCATCAAGACGCTGACGTCGAAGCCGGTCGTCGGCGTCGGTCGCTTCACCTCGCCGGATGTCATGGTCAGGATGATCAGGTCCGGTACGCTCGATTTCATCGGCTGCGCGCGCCCGTCGATTGCCGATCCCTTCCTGCCGAAGAAGGTGGAAGAGGGGCGGATCGAGGACATTCGCGAATGCATCGGCTGCAACATCTGCATCACAGGCGACATGACCATGTCGATCTCGCGCTGCACGCAGAACCCGACCTTCATGGAGGAGTGGCGCAAGGGTTGGCATCCGGAGCGGATGCAGGCCAAGGGCGACAGCGACAGCGTGCTGATCGTCGGCGCCGGCCCTGCCGGGCTGGAGGCCGCCCGCGCACTCGGCCTGCGCGGCTACCAGGTGGTCATCGCCGAAGCCGGCACCGAGCTCGGCGGTCGCGTGGCGCGCGAATGCCGCTTGCCTGGCCTCTCCGCTTGGGGCCGCGTGCGCGACTATCGCCAGTATCAGCTCAGCCAGATGTCCAATGTCGACGTCTATTTCGAAAGCCGATTGTCGGCCGAGGACATCCTGGCCTTCGGTTTTCAGAACATTGCCATCGCCACCGGCTCGATATGGCGCCGCGACGGCGTGGCGCGCGCGCATATCGTGCCGATGCCGGTCGACCCGGCCATGCCGGTCTACACGCCGGACGACTTGATGGGCGGCAATGTGCCGACCGGCAACGTCGTGCTGTTTGACGACGACCACTACTATATGGGTGGCGTTCTGGCTGAACTGATGGCGCGCGACGGCGCCAGGGTGACGCTGGTGACGCCGTCCGCCTATGTGTCCGACTGGACCCGCAACACGCTGGAGCAAGGCGCCATCCATCGCCGGCTGGCCAAGCTCGGCGTCGAGATCGTGCTAAACCGGATCGTGACGCGCATTGTGCCGGATGGTGTTGCCACTGCCTGTGCTTATACGGGCACCCGACATGACATCGCCGCAGACGCCGTGGTGCTGGTGACGTCGCGCCAACAGGACGATGGAGTCTGGCGCGAATTGAAGGCGCGGCGGGAAGAGTGGGCCGATAGCGGCATTCGCTCGATCAAGGTCATCGGCGATGCCGAGGCGCCGGGCCCGATCGCCTGGGCGACCTACGCCGGCCATCGTTTCGCTCGTGAGCTGGACGAACTCGATATCGGCGACGCGCTGCCCTTCCGGCGAGAAGTGACGGCACTGGCCGCGGAATAGAGGACGGGATCCTTAACCCAGGCTTTTGGGAGATCGTGTTGGGAAGCGCGATCTCTAGCGGAAATGACGGTATTTTTTTACCTGCCGCGAAGATGGATCTGTGCCAGCCTGTGAAAAAAATCGACCGGTCCTATCGATAGTCCGCGAAAGGAGAAGTTTCCCGACGGTCGCCGCACGTGGGAGGGCGTCCAAGCTCGAATGGGAGGAGGGGGGCGGCTTGTCTGAGGCGGTCGTTCGATCGCGCGTCCGATCAACTCGAAGAGCGGCCCACCGCCTGGCGAGCGCCAGCGCCGGCGCCAGTGGACACCGCCAAGGGCACAATGCCCAAAATGAAGGACAGAGCCGTCATCATCACGGCGCGGAAGCGCTGCTCGGCACCGAGCCTTGCTGCCTCAGCGATCGGCCGCCCCTCCTCACGGCGCTCCTTGGCGAATTCGACGATCAGGATGGCGTTCTTGGACGCCAGCCCGATGAGAAGCACGATGGCGATCTGCGCGTAGAGGCTGTTTTGCAGTCCGAAAAGCGTGAGCGCCGCGGTCGCGCCGAACAAGGCGGCTCCGAGCGACACGATGACGGCGATGGGCAGGGTCCAGCTCTCGTACTGCGCTACCAGGAACAGATAGGCGAACAGAAAGGCCAGTCCGAAGATGATGGTCTCCTGTCCGCTGCTGCGCCGCTCCTGGAAGGACAGGCCGGACCATTCGTACCCATAGCCGGCCGGCAGCGCCTTAGCCGCCACGCGTTCGATAGCGTCCATCGCCGCTCCGGAACTGCCGCCAGGCGCGACCTGCCCGTTGATCGGTGCCGATACCGAGAGGTTGTAGCGGGAGATGACGAAGGGCGCGAGGACGGTGCTGGTCGACACCACCGCCCTGAGCGGCACCATTGCACCCGCCCGGCTGCGCACATGGAGATTGAGGATATCCTCGGCGTCCCCGCGATGCTCGGCGTCAGCCTGGAGATTAACCTGGAAGACCCGCCCCTGCAGCGTGAAGTCATTCACGTAGCGCGACCCGAAGCTGGCGCCGATCGTCGAATAGATATCGGACACACTCACGCCAAGCGCTTCGGCGCGGGTCCGGTCGACATCGACGTAAATCTGCGGCACATCGGCGCTGAAGGTTGTCGCCACGCCACCGATTTCCGGCGCCTGGTTGATCGCCGCAACGAATCCGCGCACCACCTCCGCAATCTCCTCCGGCGACTGCCCCTGCAACGCCTGGAGGCGCAGGTCGAGACCGCCGACCGCGCCGATTCCGGAAATGGCTGGCGGCGAAAAGACAGCGACATTTGCGCCCGCAATGGTCGAGAACTGCGCGCGCAATCTTGCAAGCATGGCGTCCAGCCGCAGGTCCGGCGTGTTGCGCTGGTCCCAGGGATCCAGCGCCGCGACCACCATCGCTCCGTTGGGAGATTGCGTCCCCTGCACGATGCTGAAGCCGGCGACCGAAATGACGTTCTCGACGCCTTTCGTCGCCGAGAGCGTCTTTTGAACCTCGCCCACAATAGCCCGCGTGCGATCGAGCGAGGCGGCGTTCGGAAGCTGGATATCCACAAACAGGGCACCTTGGTCCTCGTCCGGGAGAAAGGTGGCGGGCAGGCTGCCGAGCAGCAGGTAGGCGCCCAGGAAGCAGGCGGCGAGCGCGGCGAGAGGTATGATCCACAGCCGCACCAGGAACCCGACCACCCGCCCATACCAGACGCGCGTCGCATCCAGGAGGCGCGCGAACCAGCCGAGTGGACCGCGCCGGTATCCGCGCTGTCCGCGTCTCAGCAGGATCGCGCTGAGTGCGGGGCTGAGCGTCAGACCGACAAATGACGAGAGAACCAGCGCCGCCGACAACGTGATCGCGAACTGACGGTAGAGCTGCCCGCTTATGCCCGAGAGAAAAGCTGTCGGGGTCACCACGGCGAGGAGCACGAGCGTGGTGGAAATGATCGGCCCGGTGATCTGCCCCATTGCCTTGCGAGCCGCCGCCGCCGTTTCGATCGTGGGGTCGTCCTCCATGACATGCTTGACATTCTCGACGACAAGGATCGCGTCATCCGCGACCAGTCCGATGGCCAGCACCAGGGCGAGCAGCGAGATCGAGTTTATCGAGTATCCAAACGCCAGCAGGACGGCGATGGCGCCCAGCATCGAGACGGGTATGGCCAGTGCCGAAACCAAGGTGGCGCGCCAGTCCTGCAGGAACAGGTATGTGACGACGAGCACGATGAGGAAAGCCTCGCCCAGGATACGCACGATCAGCGAAAGGCTCGTCCGGACGAAACGCGTTGCATCGTAGACGACCTGGTATTGGAGGCCGGGCGGGAACCCGGATGAAAGGCGCTGGAGCTCGGCGAGCACGGCATTGGCGGTCTGGATGGCGTTGGCCCCAGGCGCCTGGTTTATCTGCAACATCGCCGTTTCGTGCCCAGCGAAGCTCGCGCTCGATGAGTAATTCCGGGCGCCGAGTTCGATGCGGGCGATGTCGCGCAGCCGTACTATCGCTCCGGCCTCCCCGGTACGCACGACGATGTCGCCGAATTCATCCGTGCTCATGAGCCGGCCGCGGGCCACAAGCGTAAATTGTAGCTCGGTGCCTTCCCGCGCCGGCGGGGCGCCGGCCTGGCCGAGCGAGGCCTGGATGTTCTGCCGCTGGATGGCAGCCGCCACGTCATCGGCGGTTATGGCGAGCGCATCCATGCGCGCCGGATTTATCCATACACGCATCGAGTATTCGGACGCGCCGACGACGGAAGCCTCGCCGACGCCCGCGACGCGCGAGATCGCATCGGCGATTGTCGTCGAGGTGAAATTGGTGATCTGCAGCACGTCGAGCTTGCTGTCAGGAGAATAGAAGGCAATGCCGAGCACGAAGTCGGGCGAGCGCGACCGCACCGACACGCCTTGCTGGGTTACCGCGGCCGGCAACTGGGTAATCGCCAGTTGCGCCCTGTTCTGCACATTGACCTGCGCAATGTCAGGATTTGTCCCCACTTCGAACGTCACGGACAGCGAATATTGCCCGGCATTCGAACTCGTCGACGACATGTACATCATATTGGGGACGCCATTGATGGCTGTCTCCAGTGGCCCACCGACGACATCGGCAATCACTTCCGCGCTGGCGCCGGGATAGATGGCGGACACCGTGACCGTCGGCGGCGTGATCTCAGGGTATTGCTGCACCGGCAGCGAAAAGATGGCGATCGTGCCGGCAATCGAAATGACGATTGAAATGACGATCGCCAGCCGGGTCCGGGTGATGAAGAGATCGGAAATCATGAGTCGCCGCCGACTGGCTGGCCTTGGCTCGGCTGAACCGTCATGCCTTCGGCAAGACGCTGGATTCCCTGGACGACGACCTGCTCGCCTCCATTCAAGCCGGTGTTGACCGCCCATCCATTGCCAACGCGTGCGCCGGTATCGATGCGCCGTTGCGAGACGATATTGTTCTTGCCTAGCAGATAGACAAAGCGCCCCTCGCGATCCTGCAGCACCGCCGCCTGGGGCACCACTGGCAAGCTGGGCGCGTCTTTCTCCCGCACGTAGAGGGTGACGAACTGTCCCGGCAGAAGGATGTGACGAGGATTGGGGAAAACTGCGCGGACCGCGACCGTCCCGGTCTGCGGGTCGATCTCGTTCTCGATAAATTCGATTCGACCGGGCGTGTCGTAATCCGTCCCGTTGGCAAGACGCAGCGAAAGTTTCAGCGTATTTGGATCGAGGTTGCTGCCGCTCGCCTCCTGTTGCCGGATCGTCACAAGCAACCCCTCCTTCACGGCGAAAGCGACGCGGACAGTGTCCAGGCCGACTATTCGTGCCAGCGAGCCGGAATCCGATCCGACCAGATTGCCCGTCGTGAACGTCGCGCGGCCGATGTTGCCGGAGATCGGTGCTGTGATATGAGCATAGGACAGGTTGAGTTCGGCAGTAGCCAGGGCCGCCTGAGCAACCTGCACATCGGCGGCAGCGACATCGAATGCGGCCTGAACCTCGTCCAGGGCGGCCTGCGAGACCGTTCTTCGGGCGAACAAGTCCCGGTTGCGCGCCAGGGTCCGTTCGGCCGATATTCGTGTTGCCTCGGCACGCGCCACCTGGGCCCGCGCCGACGCGACCAGAGCATCGAGCTGATCCGGCTCGATTTCAAACAGTGCGTCCCCAGCCGTTACCGCTTGCCCATCCTTGAATTTGACAGAGTGCAGAAAGCCGGTGACGCGCGCCCGGATGTCGACTGCTTCGATCGCTTCCACACGACCAGTAAATTGCGCGGGACTGCTGACCTGCTGAACCTTGATCTGTTCGATGACCACAGCAGGCGGCGGAAGTCCCTGCCTCGCTCCAGGCTGCTGGGCGAAGGAAGTCGAACTGAGGTAAGGCGTCGCGGCGCCCGCCAAACAAGCAATCATCAGGCAAGCACAAGAGAAATGTCTGATCATCTCGGCTTCTCAACCGAACGATGTTGCCCAGATGTTTTGCGCGAGATCTTCATGACCCGGCTCTGCGCATCGTGAGGGCAATGGCAATGTACGCGCCGCCCGCGACAAGGAGGGAAATGCCGGCAATCGTGCCTGGCGTGTAAATGCTGGTGTAGGGCAACTTCAATGCGAGCGTCGCACTGGCGACCAGTGCGACCAGGCCCGAAACGCCAAACCACTGCCAACCAGCTTGCTTCCGCACCTGGACCGCGAGCGCGACTTGAAGAATGCCCTGTACAAGAAACACCAAGGCGATCACCAGAGTGATCGCGAGAGCGCCTTTCAACGGGTTAAAATATATCAGGATACCACCGACCAGCTCGACCGCGCCGGTCAACTCTTGCCAGATGAATCCGCTCCACTCCTTGACCTGCAAGGATTGAAGCATCTTCACGGCGCCCGCGAGTGCAAGAACAATTCCAAGGACAACGCTTGCCGCAAATGTAGAAACTGCGGGCAGGGCGACGGCCAGCACTCCAGCCGACACCAGGGTCATACCCAACGCTAAAAACCATCCCCATTTGGAACGCAGGGAGGCCGCTCGGTGCTGGTGATCGGTTCCGCTCGTGGATACGCCGCTCATCGTCGATCGCCTAGCCAGAATTCCTGCATGAGCGGCGCCCATTTCTGATCTCCGGAAACGCTCTCCGCTGTCAGTAGTCCACCGGATCACGGATGATCGGACAGGTCATGCAATGGCCGCCGCCACGACCGCGGCCCAGTTCCGCGCCGATGATGGTGATGACCTCGATGCCCTCTTTGCGCAGCAGCGTGTTTGTATAGGTGTTGCGGTCGTAGGCGTACACGACGCCCGGCGAGGCGCAAACGAGGTTGGCGCCGCTGTCCCACTGGGTGCGCTCGCGCATATAGGCGTTGCCGCCGGTCTCCACGACGCGCATCCGCTTGAGGCCGAGCGAGTCGCGCACCGTCTCGACGAAGGTACCCTTGTCCTTGTGCAGCTCGACGCCGCCCTTGCCGTCCGGTCGGTAGGAGAATGCCTCGATGCCATTGACGATGTCTGGGTAGAGCAGCACGCAGTCGCGGTCGGCGAAGGTGAACACCGTGTCGAGATGCATCGCCGCGCGCAACTTCGGCATCGCCGCGACGATGACGCGCTCGGCGGCGGCCTTCTCGAACAGCGCCGCCGCGAGCTGGCTGATGGCCTGACGCGAGGTGCGCTCGCTCATGCCGATCAGCACATTGCCCTTGCCGATCGGCATGACGTCGCCGCCTTCCAGCGTGGCGAGGCCCCAATCCTTGGTCGGGTCGCCCCACCACACGTTCACCTTGCCGGCGAAGTCGGGGTGGAACTTGTAGATCGAGGTGGTGAGGATGGTCTCCTCATGCCGCGCTGGCCAGTAGAGCGGGTTCTGCGTGACGCCGCCATAAATCCAGCAGGTGGTGTCGCGGGTGTAGAGCGTGTTCGGCAGCGGCGGCAGTAGATACTCGTTCACCCCGGCCGCGTCGCGGATCAGTTCGAGCAGTTCGCCGCCGATGGATTCGGGAAATTCGTGGGTCGAGAGGCCACCGATCAGCGTCTCAGCCAGATCGCGGTTGGAGAGCCCTTCCAGATAGGAGCGCACCTCGTCGACGAGACCAAGGCCGACCTGGTTCGGCACTACCTGATTGTCGAGAATCCACTTCTTCGCTTCCGGAATGGCGACAGTCTCGGCGAGCAGATTGTGCATCTCGACGACCTCGACACCGCGGTCGCGCATCTTGGTCATGAAATCAAAATGATCGCGTTTTGCGTTGTCGACCCAGAGCACATCATCAAACAGAAGCGCGTCGCAATTGCTCGGCGTGAGCCGCTGGTGAGCGCGGCCCGGAGCGCATACCATGACCTTGCGAAGCTGGCCCACTTCGGAATGCACGCCGAATTTCGTTTCCATCGCCATGGCTTGTGCCTTTCTCGTCAAGGTGTAATGGCGCCGGTCAGCAGGCCGACGAAACCGGCGAGGCCAGCGACCAAGGTGACGGCGAAGATGATAAGTTCGACCGATGTGAAGAACCGCGCGTTCTGTTCGCGCCGCGCCCAGAGGTAGAGGACGGTTCCCGGCACGAAGAGCACCGCCACCAGCAGTACGTATTTCAAGCCGGCGGCCACAAACATGATGAGCGTGTAGACGACGGCGATCCAGGCGAATAACTGGTCGCGCCCGCGCTCGCCGGGCGTGGTCTCGTACCCCTCGCCGCGGCGGGCGATCAGCACGCCATAGCCCGCGACCAGCAGGTAGGGCAGCAGCGCCGTCACGCTTGTCATGTCGAGCATGACGTTGAAGGCGTCACGCGACCAGTAGGTTGAGATGACGAATAGCGAGACGACGATATTGGTCAGCCAAAGCGCGTTGGCGGGAACCCGGTTGCCGTTCTGCGCCGCGAAAAGCTTCGGCATGTCCTGCGACTTCGCCGCGGCGAACAGCACCTCGGCGCAGATCAGCGACCAGGCGAGATAAGCGCCGAGCACTGACACCAGCACGCCGATGGAAATGAACACCGCGCCCCAATGTCCCACGACCAGTTCGAGCGCGCCGGCGAGCGAGGGCTGCTGGACTCCGGCGATGGCCGCACGCGGAGCCGTGGCGTAGGGCAGAAGGGTGATAGCTACCATCAGGCCCGTGACGCCGACAAAACCCAGAATGGTCGCGGTGCCGACATCCGAACGCTTCTCGGCGAAGCGCGAATACACGCTCGCCCCCTCGATGCCGAGGAAGACGAAAACGGTGATCAGCATGGTGTCGCGCACCTGCGCCAGCAGGGTCTTTTCCGGCATGCCCACGCCGCCGAGGAAGTTCTCGGAGAATTGCGTGTAGTTGAACGCGAACACCATGGCGAGGATCGCCACGATGATCGGTACGATCTTGGCGACCGTCACGACGCTATTGATGAAGGTGGCCTGCTCGACGCCGCGCAGGATCATGAAATGGAAGGCCCAGATGCCAACCAGCGAGACGATGATCGCGGTCGCGGTGCTGCCATCCCCAAAAATCTCCGGGAAAAAGCGCCCGAGCGTCGATCCGATCAGCACCCAGTAGAAGACGTTTCCGAGGCAGCTTCCGAGCCAATAGCCGAACGCCGAGAGGAAGCCCATATAGTCGCCGAATCCCGCCTTGGCATAGGCGAAGACGCCGGAGTCGATATCGGGTTTCTTCTCGGCCAGCGCCTGGAACACCCGGGCCAGCATGTACATGCCGGTTCCGGCTATCGCCCAGGCGATGATGGCGCCGAACGGGCCCGTCGCGGTGGCGAACCTGCCGGGCAGATTGAAGATACCGGCCCCGATCATGGAGTCCGACGACCATTGCGGTCAACGCGAATAAGGACAGCTTCTGCTCGGATTTACTCGTCACGTCTCTCTCCCGGTGATGGGCGACCAAGCGAGCCCGCAACCGATGGGCGAAGTAAATCTATGCTTTTGAAATGGGCGTGAAATTAGCTGGGAATCTCACGGCTTGGCACCAAGTCTCTATTTGGGACTTGTTGCGTCCCAGAGCGTCACCTTGGCTAGACTTGTCGATGACGTCGATGCAGCATCGAAACCTCATCGCCTCTCTGGCCGCGTTGGAGCGGGCGGAAGGATAGTCTGGAATGCGACTGCAAAGCCCACAGCCGGGTAAGCAAACGCCCTCCCTAGGACGCGACCATGACATCCGATACCCCGCGATCCCTTTCATTGGCCGCGCTAACTTCCATGGTGGTCGGATCAATGATCGGCGCGGGTATATTTTCACTGCCGCGCACCTTCGCCAACGCGACCGGGCCGGTTGGCGCTATCATCGCCTGGTGTATCGCCGGGGCCGGGATGTACACCCTGGCGCGAGTCTTCCAGGCACTCGCGGAGCGCAAGCCCGAACTCGATGCCGGCATCTTTGCCTACGCAAAAGCCGGTTTCGGTGACTATGCCGGGTTTCTGTCGGCCTTCGGCTACTGGCTGGTCGCCTGTATCGCCGACGTCTCTTACTGGGTCCTGATCAAATCGACGCTTGGCGCTTTCTTGCCCTTCTTCGGCAACGGCGACACGGTTCCCGCTGTCCTGGTCTCTTCGCTCGGACTCTGGCTGTTCCATTTCACGATCCTGCGCGGGATCAGAGAAGCTGCCGTCATCAACACCGTTGTCACAGTCGCGAAAGTCGTTCCTATCCTTGTCTTTATCGTGATTCTGATCAGCGCGTTCAACGCCGACCTTTTCGCCGCGAACCTCTGGGATGCGGAGCCCGTGTCGCCGGGCGGTCTCTTCCAGCAAATCCGCGCGACCATGCTGATCACCGTATTTGTTTTCATCGGAATCGAGGGCGCAAGCGTCTATTCCCGCTACGCACAAAAACGCTCGGACGTCGGCGCCGCTACGATCCTGGGTTTTGTCGGCGTGTTGTGCCTGCTGGTCCTGGTTACGCTGCTGCCTTACGCTGTGCTCGCGCGGACGGAAATCGCGGCTATGAGACAGCCATCCATGGCCTCCGTGCTGGAGTCCCTTGTCGGACCGTGGGGAGGAATTTTCGTCAGCATCGGACTGATTGTTTCGGTGCTCGGGGCCTATCTGGCCTGGTCGTTGATTCGTGTGGAGGTGTTGTTCGCAGCCGCAAAGAGCGGAGACATGCCAAAGATTTTTGCAAGCGAGAACCGTCACAAAGTGCCAGCCGCCGCCCTTTGGCTGACCAATATCGTGATTCAGTTGTTTCTGATCAGCACTCTTTTTTCGGAAGACGCATTCGTGCTGATGGTGAAGCTGAGCAGCGCTATGATCCTGGTTCCTTACTTGCTCGTTGCTGCATACGGCCTTCTTCTCGCGATGCGCCATGAGACTTACGACACCAGACCCCAGGAGCGATCTCGCGACCTGATCGTTGCCAGTATAGCAACGCTCTATGCCGCGTTCATGATCTACGCAGGCGGCCTGAAATTCCTCTTGCTGTCGTCCATCCTCTACGCACCCGGCACCTTACTTTTTGTTCAGGTCAGACGGGAGCAGAACAAGCCGGCGTTGGTCGGCGCGGAATGGATTGTCTTTGCGGCCGCAGCAGCTGGCTGCCTTTTTGGGATCTACGGCGTCGCAACGGGCCAGATCGCTATCTAGCGTCAGGAGGAACGGGATATTCGACCCGTCGAAGGCGCTCGTAAAGAGATGCTTCGTCGATCTCGCCCACCGAGACAAGCGCCATTGCACTCGCTCTCAGTTCGGCCGCGCGATGACTGCCTTTGGCAATTCCTTGCTCGCGGCAAACACGGTTATAGACCCGATTCAACAGGATCAGGTCGCTCCGATGAGTGATTCCAAATTTGAACGTTTTGGGGTTAGCCACAGCTCACGCCCACCCGGATGGCAGCTCGGTGCAAGCCGGCCAACACTTGTGATCTTTTGTCACCGGCGGAGGCAGACTACCCCTATTAAGACTGGAGTCCAGCCAGGAATGGCGTGTGACGCCCATCGAACGGGAGCGCCTCTAGCCGGAAGGACAACTTTCCGTTCGCATTGTCGAGGCGTATGCCAATCTGTTCGATGTCGTGCGTCCAAGAAAATTCGCCGTACTTAATTCGCAAAAAAAGGACGGCGCTGGTTCGCTAAGTACTTGAAAACTTTGGTGATTACGACAGGAATCGAACCTGTGACGTTCAGATTAGGGATCAGAGGGTGGGGGTGCTCATTTGGAGCTCTTACCCAGTTCGCCACCGAATACGAGAACATACGAGGGATATGGCTGGGCGAACCACCCACAGCTGGGTTAGAAACAATCGAGTGGGAGTAGGGGAGGCTGCTGCGTAGAAACGGCCGCCCTTGTGATTTCGATTTTTCGTGCACATCATCACACGCCGTCGGCCATTTCCTCGCTCCTTCCTGACCGTTCGGGTGATCTGACATGTCGTTGCTTC
This sequence comes from Mesorhizobium kowhaii, assembly GCF_042431665.1. Classification (NCBI taxonomy): domain Bacteria; kingdom Pseudomonadati; phylum Pseudomonadota; class Alphaproteobacteria; order Hyphomicrobiales; family Phyllobacteriaceae; genus Mesorhizobium; species Mesorhizobium kowhaii. The sequence continues at coordinate 793,195 of NZ_JBHLYT010000053.1, read as the reverse complement.
GGAGGTAAATCCCGTTCAGCGTCGCAGAGGGCTGCGGCGTACAATGGCGTGCGAATCGGCGGGTCTGGCTCGCGCCCATGACAAAGGCTGGGGTGTCGAAAGACGGGCGTCCGCTCTGGGGCAAGCGGCAACCGAGGCCGATCAACTTGAGCATAAACCACTGTCATTCGGCTGCCTTCTTCTGCAGCCTCTCGAAGGCAAGCAGCTTGCCCATGTGCACGCTGTCTTCGAGTGGGCCCGCCTTCGCCAGATGCGATGCAATCGCACTGGCCAGCATGCAACCCGTCCCGCGCATCGATGTGGCAAGGCGCGGCATGTCGAAGCGGACCGGTGCTTGATCGAAGCGCAACAGAATATCGGTTGATCGAGGTCCCGATGCGTGGCCGCCCTTGATCAGCAGGGCCTGCGCTTCGGCGGCCAGCAATCCCTAGCCTTGCCATACTGCGCCGTCCTCATCCACCGCCAGTTCCGAGCCAACAAGGAGCGCCAGTTCGATGAGATTGGGTGTGACGAGACGGCAAAGCGGCATCAGATTGCGCTTCATGACGGCGATGGCGCCTGCTTCCAGCAGAGCCCGGCCTGAAGTGGAGGCCAGTACGGGGTCGAGCACTACCGGCACGTGCGGATTTTCGTGCAGCACGGCGGCAACGGCAGCGATGATCTCAGCCGTTGGCCAGCGCTACTTTGTCAAGCGCATTCGGCCTGCGGCGGTGATCGGCGGCCAATCAAACCCAGGGAAGCGCGCGCGCAAAGATCGAGAACAAATTACGTCCCGGAGGCCAAGGCAAGGATGGCCAAAGTTGCATTCGCCCCGTCAAGGATGGAGAAACTGTATCGCCCTTGCGCGTCGAGATCGACCGAGTAGCTCAGGATGTGGTTGTCCTGGTCGAACGTGACGATCCGCGGCTTCAGCGAGGTGATATGCACTTCGTCCAGGTAGATCGAGTTGCAGACAATGATCTGGTCGTCTGTCTGGCAGGTGCGGGCCGCCGCACCGTTGAGGATGCAGCACCGTGAGCCGCGCTCGCCCAGAATGACATAGGTCGAAATCCGAGCGCCGGAATTCTTGTTCCATATCTCCACGAATTCCATCGGCAGGATCCCGTGCCTGCGGGCGAGAGGATATCGCTGCCGCAGCAGTGCAGGATGCGTCTTCTCTGCCTCTCGGTCTGCAATCTGTGGTGAGATTGTACACAAAATATCAAAATTGTGTTGACAATCTTGCGCTAGAGGTTTCCCTTAGGGCATCCGCGCAGCCAAAGAGCAAAAACACAAAGCGCGATAACCAGAAGGGGAAATGCCAGAATGATCAACCGACGCTCGACTCTCAAATCGATGGTGCTTGGCGCCGTCTCCGCTCTCGCTATGGCCGCTGCGGGCATGCCGTCCGCGGAGGCCCAGAACAAGGAACTGAAGATCGGTTTCGTCGGTGTCACCAGTGGCCCCGCCGCCGCTTGGGGCACGTCGAACGTACGTTCGATGCAGACGCGTGCCGCCTGGATCAACGAGACCGGCGGCGTCAAGATTGGCGACGCCACCTACAACGTCAACATCGTTACGTTCGACGATCAGAAAGACCCCAAGCGCGCCATTGCCGGCATGGAAAAGATGGCGCAGGAGGGCATCCACTACGTGGTCGGCCCGAATGTCGATGACGGTGCTGCCGCCGTGCGCCCGGTCGCCGAGGCCAACGGCATCATCTATTTCCCTTACGCTTTCCCCAAGGCGCTTTATCAGAAGCCTGCCTCGAATGCCGTGCTCGGCATGATCGCTAACTATCAATCGGGCCCGGCGATCTACAAATACCTCAAGGAAAACAAGGGCGTGAAGACGATTGCCTTCGTTGCCGCCAATGAATCGGATCCGTTGAGCCAGCGTGACGGCGGCGTTGAGGCAGCCAAGGCGCTCGGCCTCAAGATTGTCGCCCAGAACGACACTTACCAGAACGATACGCGCGACTTCACGCCGGTGCTCACGCCGATCGTTGCGCTGAAGCCCGATCTGCTCGTGCTGTCAGGCGTCGCGCCGGCCAATGCGCCGCTGCTCATCCGCGCCGCCCGCGAGCTCGGCTTCGAAGGCCTGATCTCGACCGAAACGGCACAGGACGCAAAGGTTCTCGAGGAGGGCGCCGGCGAATACGCCAACGGCTTCATCTCGGTTGGCGGTGCCTCCACGCCCGAGATCGCCTCGGACGCGATGAAGGAATTCGTCGCCCGTTACACCAAGATGTTCGGTGAGTACAATGACGAGTCCAACACCAAGGTCTATGCGCTCGAGTACATCATCGACACGCTGAAGGCCAATCCGGCGGCGATCGACAATGTCGATGAATTCAAGAAGACCATGGACACCTTCTCGGCGCCCAACCCCTACCTGAAGGGCGATGCCAAGCTGAGCTATGTCGGCACGACCTCCTTCGGCCAGAAGCGCCAGCTCGCGGTGCCGATGGTGGTCAACGAGTACAAGGACGGTGCCTTCCAGACCCTGTTCGTCGGCACGGTCGACTAGGGTTAGCTGCGGTTTCTTCCTCCCGCGTTGCCGGGGGCCCGGAACATTCTCCGGGTCCCTCGGAAGATTGAAGGCGTCCATGGAACAGGTCATCGCAAATGGATTCTACCTCGGCGCCCAATATGCGCTGATCGCATTGGGGCTCACCCTGATCTTCGCCCTGATGAACGTGCTGAACTTTGCCCACGGGCAGATGTACGTGCTGGGCGGCTTCATCAGCTACACCGTCTACGGGCAGCTCGGACTGCCCTTCGTTCTGGCGCTACTGGCTTCGGGCGTCACCCTTGCGGTCATCGGAGCGCTCATGGAGAAGTTTCTTTTCCGGACCGTCATCAAGCGCAGCCTCCGAGAGGAAAGCACCATGCTGCTGGCGGCGGCGACGGCGTTTTTCTTCGACGCCGTCATCCTGCTCATCTTCGGTGAAAAGCAGCGCGGCGTACCCAAGATCGTCAAGGGCGTCTTCAACGATGGCGGCATCATCATGCCCTATGACCGTATGCTCGTCGGCGTGCTCGCACTGGTCTTCATCGCCGCCTTCGTCCTTTACATGCAGTACAGCAGGGTAGGGCGAGCCATGCGGGCGCTGGCCCAGGATCGGGTCGCTGCCCAGTTGATGGGCGTCAAGGTCGATCGCTACACGATGATCGGCTTCGCCATGGGTGCCATGCTGGCCGGCATCGTCGGTGGCCTCCTGGTCACCATCACCGGTGTCAATTCCGGAATCGGCGGGCCGATCTCGATCAAGGCCTTTATGATGGTGATGATCGGCGGCGCCGGCGTCGTCGGCGGCGCGATCGCCGGCGGCTTCATCCTCGGCATGATGGAGTCCGTCGGCCTCACTGTGCTGCGCGAATATGGCGACGTTACCTACCTCGTCATCTTCGCGGCGCTGATGGTGTTCCTTTCGATCCGCCCCAATGGGCTGATGGGCAAGCCGTGGGGTTGATGCGCGATGACGCATAACATGAAAATTGCTTCAGTCGCCGCCTTTTTGGCGATCGTCTTCATCGCCGTGCCGGTTCTGATCTCCGCCAGCGGTCGGACCGACCTCTACTACACGCTCACCTCGGTGGCTCTGCTCAGCATTGCCAGTGCCGGCGTGTGGCTCACCTTCTATATCGGCCGGATCAATATCGGTCAGGGCGCCTACGCACTGATGGGGGGCTACGTCTCGGCCATACTCGTGGTGACCTACGGTTGGTCGTTCTGGCTGACGCTGCCGGCCGCCGGCCTGTTTTGCGCGGCGGCGAGCGTCGCTATCGGCCTGCCGATCCTGCGGCTGCGCGGCGTCTATTTCGCCATGGTGACACTGGTGCTGACTGAGGTCGCGCGGCTTCTGGCGCTGGCGCTGCCGGTCACCAACGGCGCCAAGGGGATGGTCAGCATCCCGCTGCCCGGGGCGCTGTCGGTCTTCGGCCTCATCATCATTCCGGATTTCGCCACGTTGCATAATTCCCGGCTTGCCTTCTACCTGCTGGCGGCCGCGCTCATGGTGGCTTGCTTCGCGGTGGTGTACCGGCTGGTTCATTCACGCATTGGCAAGCTCTGCCAGTCACTCCAGCAGAATGAGGAGCTGGCCTCGTCGATCGGCGTCAACATCGCCTATCTGCGCGTCATCGCCTATGCCGTCTCGTCCTTCTTCGGCGGCGTCGCCGGAGCGATCTTCGCCGCCATCTCGCAATCGATCTATCCGTCCAGCTTCACGGTCACCGACTCTGTCAACTTCATGCTGAACTGCTTCCTCGGAGGGCTCGGCTATGTTTTCGGTCCGATGCTGGGCACGCTGGTGCTCTATTTCGGCTGGGACCTGCTGTTCCAGACCGGCCAGTTCCAGCTGCTGATCTACTCGACCTTGATGATCGTGCTGATGCTGTTCCTGCCCAACGGCTTGCTGAGCCTTGCCGCCACGACCCGGAAGAAGGGCTGAGCCATGGCCGATCTGCTCGAAGTCTCGGCCCTGACGAAGCGCTTTGGCGGTCTCGTCGCGGTCAACAACGTCTCCTTCTCGGTGCGCGAGAAGGAGATACTGTCGGTTATCGGCCCCAACGGCGCCGGCAAATCGACGCTGTTCAAGCTGATCTCGTCCTTCCTCAGGCCGACATCGGGCCAGGTGCGCTTGAAGGGCGAGCGCATCTCCGATCTGGCGCCGCACATCGCGGCACGCAAGGGCGTCGTCCGGACGTTTCAGGAAACGACGATCTTCAAGAACATGAGCGTGCGCGAAAACGTCATCATCGCTCACCATCTGCGCTCCACGGCGAGCCTGATTGGCTTCTTCCTCGGCACCGGCACGGCCAAGGCCGACGAGGCGGCCTTCGGCGCCTCGGCCGACGACATTCTTGAGCTGCTCGGCCTATCGTCGCTCGCCGGTGAAATCGCCCGAAACTTGCCGCATGGTCACTTGCGGGCCCTTGGCATTGCCATCGGTCTCGCCACGAACCCGTCGATCCTGCTGCTGGACGAGCCTTTCGCCGGAATGAATCACGACGAGACGATGAGAATGGTGGCGATGGTCAAACGGTTGCGCGAGCTTGGCCTCACCATCCTTCTGGTCGAGCACGACATGCCTGCCGTCATGAAGATTTCCGACCGCATCGTCGTCTTGAATTTCGGCGAGAAGATCGCCGAGGGAACGCCGGCGCAAATCCAGAACAACGACAAAGTGATCGAGGCCTATCTCGGCAGCGAAGACGAGGCGATCGGCCTATGAACCAGATCCTGAAATTCGCTAATGTCGAACTCTATTACGATCACGTCTATGCGCTGAAAGGCGTGTCGGTTGAGGTCAACGAGGGCGAGACCGTTGCGTTGATCGGCGCCAACGGTGCTGGCAAATCGTCGATCCTTCGCGCCATCACCGGGCTGCGCAAAATCAAGTCCGGCGAGATCCATTACCATGGCCAGCGCATCGATGGCGCTGCTCCCGATGACGTGGTCAAGATGGGCATCTCCATGGTTCCAGAGGGGCGCCGTGTCTTCCCTTACATGTCGGTCCGGGACAATCTCCTGATGGGCGCCTTCACCCGCTCCGACAAGGCCGAGATTGCCAACTCGCTGGAGATGGTGCTCGGCCGTTTTCCTCGCCTCAAGGAGCGATATTCGCAAGCCGCCGGAACGATGAGCGGCGGCGAGCAGCAGATGCTGGTTATCGGCCGAGCGTTGATGGCCAAGCCACGCCTGCTGCTGCTCGATGAGCCGTCACTGGGCGTCGCACCGAAGCTTGTCCAGGACATTGCCCGCTCGATCGTGGCAATCAATCGCGACGAAAAGGTCAGCGTTCTCCTGGTCGAGCAGAATTCCCGCATGGCGTTGCGCATTTCGCAGCGTGCCTATGCGCTGACCACCGGCAGCGTCGCCCTTAGTGGGAATTCCGCCGATTTGCTGACCGACGAACGAGTCAAGCGTCTTTATCTTGGCGGCGAGGTCTGAGGCTTATCGCATGCGCATACTTGTCATAAATCCCAACACCACCGAATCGATGACCGCCAAGATCGGCAAGGCGGCAATGAGCGTCGCCTCCGCAGAAACGGAGATCATTTCGGTCAACCCCGGTGATGGTCCGCCGAGCATCGAAGGCTATTTCGACGAGGCCTTCGCCGTTCCGGGTATCATCGCCGAAATGAGCAAGGCAGCGGCCATCGATGCCTATGTGATTGCCTGTTTCGACGATACCGGGCTGGACGCGGCACGTTGCGCCACCGAGGCTCCGGTCATCGGTATCGGCGAGGCCGCCTTCCACCTAGCCAGCCTTGTTGCAGGCAAGTTCAGTGTTGTGACGACGCTCGCCCGCTCCGTTCCGGCGATCGAGCACAATTTGGTGAAATACGGCCTCGCGTCGCGCTGCGCCAAAGTCAGGTCGTCGGAGGTTGCCGTGCTCGATCTCGAACCACCGGGCTCGAACGCCAGGCGCAGAATCTCGGACGAGATCGCGCGCGCCATCGCTGAGGACAGGGCGGAGGCGATCGTTCTCGGCTGCGCCGGAATGGCCGATCTGGCAAGCAGCCTGTCGCAGGAACACGGCGTTCCCGTACTCGACGGTGTCGCCTGCGCGGTGACGTTGGCAGAGAGCCTGTTCAGAGTCGGTTTGAGGACGTCGAAGGTCGGCGGATACGCTGCTCCCCGCAGCAAACGGTTTTCGGGGATCTATGAATCGCTGTCTCCGGCCGGAGCTGCCGCAGCGGTTATATCACCGACCTAGAACGCGCTTGGCCTTACGAATTGAGATCCTGTGTCCCGGGATTGACCGCCGCGCAAGCGATACTAGATTGCATCGACCGTTAAGCGGTTTGGGATAGATCAGGCGGTGTTGTGCCTGCGCGTTGAAAAGCATGTTGACAGTGCTCAGAGAAGAGGATCGTGACGAAAAACCGGCAACCCGCTGGTCGCCGATCTACTATGGTCTGAGAGATGCCATCGTCAGTCATCGTCTCGCCCCTGGCACCAAGCTGCCGGAAGATGAGTTGGCGACGATCTATTCGGTGAGCCGCACCGTCATTCGTGCTGCCCTGCAAGCTCTGGCCCATGACCGGTTGGCGCGGCTGGAGCCGAACCGCGGTGCTTTCGTGGCACAGCCGTCGAAAATTGAAGCCCGCGAGGTGTTCGAGGCACGGGCGCTGATCGAACCCAAGGTGGCTTGGCTCGCCGCCAGCGCGGCGGTACCAAGCGACATTGCATGGTTGCGGCAGCATCTCGAGAAGGAGCATGAAGCACTTCACGCTGGCCGGGACAGCGAGGCGATCATGCTGTCGGCACGTTTCCACGTTGGCATCGCTGAGATCGCTGCACATTCGGTGTTCACCAAATTCGTTCGCGACCTTGTCTCGCATTCTTCCCTCATCATCGCGCTTTATTGGAAACGGCGCGACGCGACCTGTGAGAAACACGCCCATCACGCGCTGGTCGATGCAATCGAAGCAGGGCGTAGTTCCCAAGCGGCCGAGCTGATGACCAGTCATCTGGTCGACCTCCTGTCGGGGCTCGACCTCACAGACAAGATAGAAAAGTCTGACAATCTCTCCGACTTGCTTCGTCCGTAGAGCGGGAGAGCACTCAGCGCTGCTGTACGCGAGCAGCCGTGGTTGCCGGCACTGCCTGGATTATGGTCTCTCGAGTTTCGGCGCTTGATGCGATGGGAGCGGCGCTCGAGGAACGGATCGAACGAAGCGGGTTTGGCAAGCGGCCCTGCGCCTTGCAGTCCGGCTGGCTGTTGGCCAACGAATTGGCCAGGTTCGACCGACGGGATCGGGCAGCGCGCGTTGTCGCGGGCAGTCGCTACTCAAAGGTCTGGAACAGACAATTCGCAACCCGCATTCGCACTGCCGCTGTGTTGGCACGCATCGCCGCCCTCCCTCAATCCACTGCGGTCATGAAGGCTTTCGACCTGTCGCGCTACGGCGCTCCACCAGATCAGTTGACGGACGAGATCGATAGCAATCTGTACGAGGTAGCCCAGGTGGCAGATAGTGGTCAGTAGGCGTGCCGCCCAAGTGACCTGAACCGCCGGGTCGAGGCGGCTGACATGAGCTGACAGAGTCCAGGCCATGGCTGCCATGAACCATCGCGTCGTCACCGTGTTCGGTGGAACCGGGTTTCTCGGCCGCCGCGTTGTTCGGCATCTCCGCGATGGCGGTTTTTTCGTTCGGATTGCATCAAGACATCCGGAACGGGCCGAGAAGTTGTTTGGTTCTGATGATCCGCAACTTCAATCGGTCGAAGCCGATATCCACGATGAGCGGGCGATCACCGGTGCATTCGCTGGTGCTTATGGTGTTGTAAATGCGGTCAGTCTCTATGTCGAACGGGGACAGGAGACCTTTCATTCCGTGCATGTCGAATCGGCCCGGCGGGTTGCAGCTCAAGCACACCGAGCTGGCGTTGAACGGCTCGCTCACGTTTCAGGAATCGGCTCGGATGTTGCCTCGCCGTCGCTCTACATCCGCAAGCGTGGCGAAGGCGAACAGGCGGTGCGTGCCGCGTTTGCTGACGCCATCATCATCCGCCCGGCGGTGATGTTCGGACCGGATGACGCGTTTCTCACGATTATCCTCAAACTTCTCCGCCGGCTTCCAATCTATCCGATGTTCGGTCGCGGCCTGACGAGATTGCAGCCGGCCTATGTGGAAGATGTGGCGGAGGCGATCGCAAGGGCGCTGCAGGGGACGGAGACGCATGCGATCACGTATGAGTGCGGCGGTCCTCGCGTCTACTCTTACGAGGAATTTCTCAGAGCCGTTGCGCACCAAGCCGGTCTTAAGCCCAAACTGATTCCAATCCCATTTGCCGCTTGGCACGCACTGGCATGGGCCGCGGAAATGCTTGCGAGTCCGCCCGTCACTCGTAATCAGGTGGAACTGATGCAGGTCGACAACGTGTCATCGCCGCAGATGCCCGGATTTGAAGAACTTGGCATTTCGCCGCACCCGCTCGAGGAAATACTCCAGGAGATGTTGCGTAATCCCTGATCAACGACCTTCTTCCGTACTCAGACGCCGCGATTGAGTGTCCGAAATCGCGCTAACCGGCCAATCGTGAAAGCGAGCTTTTGGACCCCGTTCCGGCCGTTTGGTGCCGGGTGCCCTCTCTACGAACCGGCGATGAGGTTGATCTTCGCGGCCATGATGAAGTCGTTCTCGTGCAATCCCTTGATCTTGTGTGTCTGCAGCGAGACTGCCGCATAACCCCAGCCGAAACAGATGTCGGGATGATGCCGTTCTTCTTCCGCCAATCGAGCAACTTTGTCGACGAAGCTGAGCGATTGACGGAAGTCCGCGAATTTGAATTTGCGGCGCAGCAGGCGCCCCTCCTCCAGTTCCCAGCCAGGGGTCTGGGACAGATAGCCCTCGGCTGCCTCCTGCGTTAGCGGCGCGACGCCACCGCGGCAGGGCGTACAGGTTTTCTGAGCAATACCATCGGTCATGACAACCTCCCTTCGTGCTCGTTCCGGGTGTAGCGATCGCGTTTTTCACCTCGCCCGGTATTTGCTCGCATAGTGCTTGGCAAGAACCTTGCGAATCTGCTCGGCAACGCGCTTGTTGCCGGTCGTCGCCCGCACCTTGTCATCGCCTTTTTGCAGCTTCGGCAGATCGGCGCCCGGGCCTTGTTTCGTTGATTTGCGCATCGCAATAGATCAACGCCGTGACGGACAACCGGTTTCGTTCAAAGGACGATTTCCACAGGACTGCTGATCACGAGACCGAGCTCACCGTCCGCCCGCCCTTGATTGACAGCGATCTCGGCAAGCCCGTTCGAGTTCTCGTACCAAAAGGCCGTGCCTGGCGGCCGATCGCTGAAGGTCGTCGCGCCCTCCAGCAGGCGATTTGCTGCGGCGAGCCTTGCGCCTGCCGGCAGCCTGGCCGCCCTCAGGCCGGTCATGGCATTGCCGAAATGGTCGATATAGACGATCTCGGCGAGGTCCTCAGGCCAGTCTCTACGACGATCTGCTTCATCCAGGCGCGGCCTGCCGGGCGGCGGCTCACCGCGTGCCAGCATGGCCGCGACCGGGGCAAACAGGTCACGCCCGTGGAAGCTGGCGGACAGGCGCTCTGGCCTCCAGTCGATATCCCAGCTCAACGTCTTGGCCGCGCGGCGCTGGATCAGCTCGAACAGGCCGTTGCCGGGGCCGACATACCAGCGACCGTCGGCCTCGACGATGACGGACGGCCGCGTCCCTCCGACGCCTGGATCGACGACACAGAGAAAGACGGTTCCCGCAGGGAACCATTCCGCGTAGGCCACCAGCAGGTAAGCCGACGCCTTGGGATTGCCGACCGGCGCATCGGAGAAGAGGTCGATCGCGGGAATGCCCGGCGCCATCTGGTGCAACACAGCCTTCATCTGGCCCGTGTAGGGGCCGTGCAAGCCGAAATCCGTGAACAAGACAATCATGGACGGGGGCCGACTGCGCTGCGATGGACATACAGATAGTCGGCCGGAAGGCGCATCCGCCGGCAGGCCTGAACGGCCGGGTTGGTTTCCATGACGAGGCGATCCGCCAAAGCTCCTGCCTGCCGGACCGTCTCGGCTTCCCAGCTGTGCAAGCCGTGCCCGGTGAGCCCCAACAGCGCCTGCATCCAACCAGGCACCAGATCAACGGCAGCCGACACCAGCAGGTGCTGTGCCGGCCCCAGTGGCAGCGGCAGGATAGGCGCCGAACGCATGATCTCGAGAAATTCGAGCACGATGGCCGAGCGATCCAGCCGTCCGGCTGTCGCATGGAACAGCGTTTCAAGCTCGGCTTCCGATTCCGGTGCGCCTGTGGCGCCGAAAAGGCGCGCGGCGGGAACGCCCTCGGCATAACAGCGGTCGCGTTCCGATGCGGAGAGCTGCCGCACATAGGTGTGATAAGCTTGGACAAAGCCGTACGCCGCCGTGCCGTGAACCCAGTTCAGAAGGTCGGGGTCATTGGCGCAATACGCCTCGCCTGACGATGTTACGCCTGCGACCCGGTCGTGTATCCGCCGAACGCGGGCGATCATGGCCTCGGCCGTGGTGCGGGAACCGTAGATCGTCACCATGGCAGCGAGCCCCGTGCTGTGCAGTCGCCGAATTGGATTCAGGCGGAAAGACGTATGCTCCCATACGCCGGTGCGCACCCGCGGTTCTGCAAGCTCCATGATCACTGCGGTGACGCCGCCGATGAACAGTGAAAGCGGGTTCTTGAACACGCGCCACGACACGGAGTCCGGCGATACCAGTGCGGCCTCGCCGATCGGTCGCGAGAAATCGATGTGAGGCCGGTCGCCAGGTTGCAGCACCGCCCGCGCTACCGCCTCCAGGAGGCTTTGCAACGGCCAAGGCAGGACGATCGGCGTGGTCATGGCAACGAGCGCCATTCACAAGAAACGCGTGCTTCCGAACAGCGAAGTTGGGCCGCTGGACGCACTTGGCGAAACTACGGCCACTTTCTACGGTGCTCGATCACTTACTATAGCTCAATTGGCAGACAGCGCCCACCGCCAGTTCACATTGTCGGCCAGGACAGCGCAAGCCTCCCCCCTGGCGCAGTGCCAACGCACGTAGCAAACTGCCGGCTTTCGCGGTCCAGGGTCTGCTGCAACCAGCCAATGTCGCTGTTCGCCGCCTGGATGAGCTGGAAACGGCGGATCTGGAGGGGCACCAGTTCGAGCGTGACCAGATCGCTTCCAGGACCAAGGTCAGCGATGTACATCAGGGCAAGGTCGGGCCGAAATTCCCCGTGGCCTTTGATGCCTTCATAGTCATTCAGGAAGTCGCCGCAGCCATAGAGAATAAGGCGGTTCTTGTACACTTCGATGGATTTGGCATGATGCGATGAATGGCCGTGAACGATGGATATGTCGGCCCTGTCGATCAGTTCGTGGGCGAACCACCTTTGCTCCTCCGGGATGTCATAGCCCCAGTTTGGTCCCCAATGAAGGGAGACCACAACCACATCATTTTCTCGTCGGACAGCGGCCACCAGATCGGCGATCGCTGCGACAGTCGCATCGGAAAGCGAAGGTAGAAAGTTCACTCCGGCCCGGTCATGCGTCGCCGCCCAATGTCGAGGGACGCCGCTCGTCTTCGAGGCGAACGAAAAAACAAGTACGCGCCCTGCGTCGGTGTCTGCCAAAATCGCCGGGGCGCTTGCCTGGGCGGCATTGCGCCCCGCGCCTGCGGTCTTGATTTGCAAACGCTTGAGCGTCGCCAGGGTCTCCAGCAGCCCAGCGCGCCCCCAATCAAGAACGTGATTGTTGCCGAGCACGCAGCAGTCGACCCCCGCGGCGACGAGGCAGTCGGCGTTCTCGGGGCTCATCCTGTAGTTGATGCCTTTGGCGACATAGGCGTCGCAGCGCGTAATGCTGGTCTCGAGATTTATGATGCTCGCGTCCGGCCGAGCCCGCTCCAATTCTTGCAGCGCAGCGCCCCAGATGTAGGGGAAGTCGACCGGTGTCGGTATCGGTTGGTTCGCAGCCACCGCCATCCGGACGTAGTCTATGGCCGATTGCACATAGCGCTCGTGAAGACGAGGGTCACACGGATGTGGAAGCGCTTGGTCTATGCCTCGCCCCGTCATCACATCGCCACAGAGAAAGATCCGCATGACGCGTACCAGCCGGGCCCATCACGATCAGTCATGCCGCTCATGACCCGCAGGCCTTCCTCAATTGCCAGAATTCACACGAGCGAAGACCATCATCGCTCATATACTCCGACGAGAACCGCCTCGGCGAGGAGATGCTTGCGCGCTTCTCGTTCGACCGCCTGACACGATCGGTCGTTGCCGGGCGGCAGGTGCTTGATCGACAGCGCAAGCAACCGGAAGTGATAGCGGTGTCGGCCGTGGCGATGCGGCGGGCAGGGACCACCGTAACCTGGTCGCCGGAAATCGTTGGTTGCCTGCTTGAAGCCTTGCTTGCCAGCGTGCTGGGCGGCGCCTTCGGCCAACCCTACACAATCGGCCGCAATGTCATAGGCCGCCCAGTGATGCCAGATCTTCGCCGGATCGTCTGGATCATCGCAGAGAAGGACAAAGCTGCCGGTTCCGGCTGGAGCGCCAGTCCAACCGAGGGGAGGGGAACGATCCTCACCGTCGCAAGTGAAGCGCCGCGGGATCGTCGTACCGTTCGCAAAGCTGCTTGAACTGAGCTGCATAGGTCGCCCCTTACGCTGTTGCCGCGCCGCGCAACACTCAGTCCCAAAACGCCAGGTGCCAGGCAAAACTGGTAGGAAGCGCGGGCGTCGCCTTGAGGCTGCATTCCGACACGAGCTTCACGGTTGATCGGGCGCGAGGATAAGCGCTCTATCGAAAATGTACGAGACAATATTGAATGGCAGTTCGCTTCGCCTTGCCGTCCCGGCTAAGCGCCGCGCCGCGCCGCGCCGCACGGATCGTAGCCAGCGATGGCAAGGCTGTGATATCATTGCACAGGTTGCGCCACCGTTGGCAATTGCCACGCCCGCGCAGCCTGACCACTGCGCAGTGCTAATCGGGTCGCGGGTCTCGTCCCGTTGAACGAGTGGCCTCGGATCATGGAACTCGTCGTTGCTCTTGGGCTGATCGTCTTCAAGGTCGCGTTGCTGATTGCGATCCTGCTGCTGCTGCCCTTGCCGCTGACCTGGCTGGAACGCAAGATCGCGGGGCGCATGCAGCAGAGGATGGGGCCGATGCGTGTGGGATGGCATGGGCTGCTGCAGCCGGTGGCGGACGGGGTCAAGCTCTTGACCAAAGAGGACCACATCCCTGCCGAGGCCGACCGCTTCCTGTTCAAACTGGCGCCAATCCTGGCACTCGCCCCGCCCTTCGTGGTGTTCGTCGCGGTCCCCTTTGGCGAATCCGTATCGGTCCTCGGCACCGAGATCACTCTCTACGTCTCCAACATGAACGTCGCGCTGCTTTTCGTCTTCGCGGTGATCGGGATCGAGGTCTATGGCGTCATCTTCGGAGGCTGGGCAGCGAACAGCAAATACGCTGTTCTGGGCAGTCTCAGGACCTGCGCGCAGATGATCAGCTACGAGATCCCGATGGGGTTCGCGGTCATCGGCGTGGTCATGCTGGCGCAATCCATGAGCCTGCTCGACATCGTGCGGGCGCAAGCCAATGTCTGGAACATCGTCTACCAACCGGTCGGGTTCTTCGTGTTCTTCGTCGCTGGGCTGGCCGAATCCCAGCGCATTCCCTTCGACCTGGCGGAAGCGGAAGGCGACCTGGGGGCCGGGTTCCATACCGAATACAGCGGTATCCGCTTTGCGTTCTTCATGGTCAGTGAATACGCCATCATGCTTTTGACGTCGGTCCTGGCGGTGATCCTGTTCTTCGGCGGCTGGAACGGCGTGCTGGTCCCGTTGCCACCGCTCGTCTGGTTCGTGCTCAAGGTCGCGTTCTTCGTCTATGTGTTTATCTGGTTCCGCTTCACTTTCCCGCGCTATCGCTACGACCAACTGATGGCGATCGGTTGGAAAGTCTTGCTTCCTCTGTCAATGGCGAACATAATCATAACCGGTGTTGCTTTCCTTTAGGGGCCGTAGCGGCTCCGCAGCGGGGCGACGATGTCGCGCGCACTGGACAGAATTGGAACATGGATCGGCTGGGCGTTCTTCGCCGATCTGGCGAACGGCTTGGCGCTGACCTTCGGGTACATGTTCTCCAAATCCGTGACCATGCAGTATCCTGACAAGGAAAAATGGTTGCCCTATTCGCGTTACCGCGGGCATCACTTCCTGAAGCGTGACGAAGAGGGCGAGATCAAATGCGTGGCCTGCGAACTCTGCGCGCGGATTTGTCCCTGCTACTGCATCGAAGTCATCCCCTACGAGGACGAGAAGGGCAACCGACGCCCGGCAAAATTCGAGATCGACATGGCCCGGTGCCTATTCTGCGGGCTGTGTGAAGACGCCTGTCCGGCCGACGCGATCGCGCTTGGCCAACAGTACGAGTTCTCGAGTTTTTCCTCGCGTGACCTAGTGATCGGGCGCGACGATCTGCTCGGCAAACCGGGCAAGGCGATGACCGGCGGCGGCGTGGTCGCTGCACGTCTGAACACCGAGCAGGACGTGCTGGTCGAGACGAGCGAGCCGCAGGGGTACAACTGGTGGCGGAATATCCGACGAACGTGAAGGCGCGCCAGCTGGCAAGCCGGAGCGCGCAGACAGGAGGCTCAAATGCTGGTCTGCCATATCTTGAAGACCAAGGCTCCCGAGGTCATCTCGGTCACTCCAAGTCAGACGATGGTGGAAGTGCTACGGCTGTTTCGGGAGAACAACATCGGCTTCGTGGTCGTCAGCCGTTTCCCCGGGCAATGCCTGGGCACGCTTTCGGAGCGGGACTGCTGCAATGCGGTGGCTGAATACGGAACCGAGGCGCCCTTGATGCGGGTCGCCGACATCATGAACCGCAGTGTGGCGACCTGTTCGACACAGGATTTGCTGCCGTCGGTGATGGCGACCATGACCAAACGGCGTACGCGCCATGTGCTGGTCATGGATGGCAACGCTACTGTCGGCGTGGTGAGCATCGGCGACGTGGTCAAGCACCGGCTCGACGAACTGATGAGCAACGAGCAAGTGCTGCACGATTACATTGCCGGGACCGGCTATCACTGACGACACCGGCTCAAGGCGCAGGATCAGGGCAGGCTGCACAGGGAACCCGTGAAGCCTCAGATCGGATTGTCAGGCCGCGCCTCGGCCACGGCGACAGTGGCGATCTCGAAAGCGGCGTGCGCCATTTCAACTTCCACCGGACATGGGTATTCGCCCCGCCGCATCAGGCTGTTGAGACGCAGGGATCTGTAGTTCTCGGGAACGAACACGAGGCCCCTGGGAAAACGCTTGTTGACCTTGAGCTTCGCCGTCAGTTCGCCCTGGGCGGACCGCACGACCACCTGATCGCCATCCGCAAGGCCAAGCTGCGTTGCATCCGGCGCGCTCATCTCGACATACGGGTCATCCGCGACCGTATTCAGGATCTTTGAGCGCTCGGAAAGATATCCGTTGTGGAACAGGCAGTTGCCGGTAACCAGTATGAGCCGGTCGGCTGCAATGGGGGCAGGCGGGAGGGCGAAGAACTCGCCAACCGGTGGCGCAAGGGCCGCCTTCGTGAAAGCTCCGTCGGCGCCAAGCCCGTCCTGCGTCAATCCTTCGTAGGCCGGAACCAGCTGGGCGATCTCGCCGAAGATTTCGCCTTGGATCGACGGCCGCAACGCCTGGCCGCGAAGCGCCGCTACGAAGTCGAATATCGCCAGATTGTCCCGCGCCTCGAGGGCGGGTTCGCGGAACTTGCAGACCTTCTGGGTGCGGCCTTCGTTGTTGGTGAACGTGCCGGATTCCTCGCCATAACTCGCCGCGGGCAGCACGACATCCGCCAGGCCCGCCGTATCCGTGAGGAACGCGTCCTGCACGATCAAGAGATCGGCGGCACGAAGCGCCCGCTGCACGAATCCCCGGTCGGGATAGGACATCAGGGGGTCGCTTCCGACGATATAGAGCGCACCCATTCGCTTCCTGTCACAGAGCTCCAGCATGGCGTCGAAATCCACGCCCGGTTCAGACGGGATTTCGACGCCCCAGGCTCGTTCGAGAGTTGCGCGCGCCGCATCATTGGCGAGCGCCCACAGCCCCGGCAGCGCCGTCGGCAGAACGCCCATGTCCCAGGCACCCAGTTGGTTGGCACGGTCGAACAGGAACTGCATCGCCAGGCCCTTGCCGAGTGCGCGCAGAACCTGCAAAAGGTTGTTGAGCTGGTACAACGTCGCGCGCGCTTGGGGCGATCTCAAGAGGTCAGCGCTGACAAGCACGGTGACGCTGCGGCCTTCCAGCAGCGCCGCGGCCAGACGGTCCGGACCGTCACTGTCGGTGGCCGCTGCCGGCCGGCCGGTTTTCGCGCCCATGTCCGCAAAAACATCGCCCGGCAATGCCTGACCAGCCGCCCCCAGTGCGCTCACCACCGCGGCAAGGCCCTGAGCCTCACCGCCCGGCGGCACGCGAACGACCGCCCGCGCATCGGCGTCCAGGCGGGATGGCCGCGCCGAGAGCATGAGTAAGCCGGTCTGTCGCCGCCGTGCACAGTCTCGCAGCAGATATTCGGTGACTGGGTTTTCGTCCGTCACGTTGCCACCGACGACGAGCACACAGTCGTTGCCGATCACCTCCTCCAGCGGCGCGCGGGTGTAGAAGGCGGCCACCAACGGGCCGAGCGCATCAAAGGGCGTGGACCAGCGCGAGGAGCAGTCGATATTGTTGGTCCGGAATGCCGTCCGCATCAGCTTCTGGAACTGATAAAGCACCTCGTTGGGCAGGCGCGGCGAGGCCAGCCCGCCCGCGGCCTTGCTGGCGACGGCCGACAGCCGCCGGCGGAGGTAGTCCCCGGCTTCGTCCCAGGAAACCGGAACCAGGGCCCCGTCACGACGGATCATCGGCCGCTTGATCCGGTCCTGACTGCCGACGAAGTCGAGGCCGAAGCGCCCGCGCACGCAGAGCGTTTCGCGGTTTATGCCGTGCTCCACCTTCGAGCGGACCCGCATGAATTCGCCCTTGCGCGCGCCGACGGTTAATTGGCAGCCGGTGCCGCAATGCGGGCAGACCGTGTCGGTCTCGACCAGATCCCAGGGCCGCGCCTTGTAGCGATAGGGGAAGCTCATCAGCGCGCCGACCGGGCAGACCTCGACGCAATTGCCGCATTGATCGCAACTCGCGAGACTGCCCTCGAAGCCAGTGACGGCGGTATCCATGCCTTTTTCAACGGTGCCCAAGGCGACCGCGCCGACGACTTCTTCGCACATCCGGACGCAGCGCTGGCACTGGATGCAGCGGTTGACGTTCATGATGATGACCGGGCTGAGACGGATGTCCTCGGAGTGGAACACGCGCTTGGCATCGCGGAACCGGCTTGTGCGGGGCCCGTATGCCATCACCATGTCTTGCAGCTCGCACTCGCCACCCTTGTCGCAGATCGGGCAGTCGAGAGGGTGGTTGGCGAGCAGCATGTCGAGCATGGAAGAGCGTGTTTCGTCGATCAACTGCGTGTTCGTCCGCACCACCATGCCGTCGGTGACCGCGGTGGCGCAAGAAGGCTGTAGCCGCCGCTGTCCCTCAATCTCCACCAGGCACATGCGGCAGGAGGCCAGCGCCGGCAGCCGCTTCAGATAGCAGAAGGTCGGGATGTCGATGCCCAAACGCTCGGCGGCCTGCAGCACCGTAGAGCCCGCCTCCACTTCCAGCATTCGTTCATCGATTGTCACGCTAACCATGGCTTTCCTCGCGGTCCTCTCGCTGCGTCCTCCTCAGTGAAACAGACACCTCCGCTCCTCGATATGCGCGACGAATTCATCCTCGAAATGCGCCAGTGCCGCCCGCAGGCCCATCGCCGCGCCGTCGCCCAGAGCGCAGAACGTGTTGCCGAAAATGCCCTTGCAGAGCTCCGCCAACTGTTCCAGGTCGCCCGGCGCGCCCTGGCCCGCCTCGACCCGGCGCAGCACCTTGACGACCCAGTTCAACCCTTCGCGGCAGGGGGTGCACTTGCCGCAGGACTCGTGATGGAAGAACTCGATGATCCGGGTGGCGACTTTGACAATGCAGGTCGAGTCGTCGATCACGATCACCCCGGCCGAGCCGAGCATCGAGCCAGCGGCGGCCAGCGAGTCGAAGTCCATCCCGACGTCCAGCCCGCGTTCCGGGATCAGCGGCGCCGAGACCCCGCCTGGGATCACCGCCTTGAGCTTGCGCCCCGGCAGCGGCCCGCCGGCATAGTCACAGACCAGTTCGCGCAGCGGTATCCCCATCGGCAGCTCGTAAAGGCCCGGTTTCCGCACCTGTCCGCTGAGGCAATAGAGCTTCGGGCCGGGGCTCTTGTCCGGGCCGATGCCGCGGAACCAGTCGGCCCCTCGCACCACGATATGCGGGACGCAGGCCAGCGTCTCGACGTTGTTGATCACGGTCGGGCTGGCGTAAAGCCCTTCGACCGCCGGGAACGGCGGTTTCAGACGCGGCTGCGCCCGCTTGCCTTCGAGCGAGTCGAGCATCGCGGTCTCCTCGCCGCAGATATAGGCGCCGGCGCCGCAATGGATGTGCACGACGAAGCTGAAATCCGAGCCCAGAATCCGTGTTCCCAGATAACCCTTCGCATGGGCCTCAGCGATCGCCTGCTCCAGCCGCGCGATCGCCAGCGTGTACTCCCCGCGGATGTAGACATAGGCGGTTTCCGCCCCTATCGCGTAGGCGCTGATCGCCATGCCCTCGATCAGTTGGTGTGGGTCACGCTCCATGATGATCCGGTCCTTGAAGGTGCCCGGCTCGCCTTCATCGGCGTTGCAGCACAGGTATTTCGGCTTGCCGGTACGCTTGGGCACGAAGCTCCATTTCATGCCCGTGGGGAATCCGGCTCCGCCGCGTCCGCGCAGGTTGGATTTCTTGACGAGGTCGATGATCTCGTCGGGTGTGTGCTCCCGCAGCGCCTTGGCCAGCGCCCGGTAGCCGCCGCCGGCCTCATAGGTCGCGAGCAGATGGCCATCCGGCACGTCCAAGTTCTTGAGAAGGACGGGTTCGAACATGGCGCTATTCTCCCGGCGGTCCTGGGGCGACGAGATCGGCGCCAGTCGCCTGCCGCATCGTCGCGCGCAGCCTGTCCAGGAGCGCGTCGATCCGAGCGATGTCGAGGTCGCCGTGATAGTCGTCGCCGACCTGCATCACGGGGGCCATCTCGCAAGCGCCGAGGCATTCGACGGTCGAAAGCGTGAACAGCCCGTCCGGCGTCGTGCCGCCCTTCTTGATGCCGAGCACCTCCTCCAGGTGTCTCAGCAGGTCCTCGGATCGGCACAGCATGCAAGAGACGTTGTCGCAGAGCTGCAGGTGGAAAATGCCGACCGGCTCGGTATGGAAAAGTGTGTAGAAGGTCGCCAGTTCGTAGACCCAGATACGCTCGACGCCGAGGATGTCGGCGACCTCTTCCAGCACCGGGCCGGGCAGATGGCCATGTTCCCTCTGCGCGATCAGAAGCGCGGGCATGATGGCCGAGCGCTGGTCGGGATACCGCGACGCCGCCTCTTCGATCTTTTCGCGCATGGTCATCGCGTCCAATTCCCTGCTACTTGTCCACCTCCGCCATCACGGGGTCGAGGCTGCCGAGCACGGCGATCATGTCCGCCAGGTAGCGCGCGTTGGTGACCCCGAACAGTGCCTGAAGGTTGACGAACGAAGGTGCCCGGACCTTCATGCGGAACGGTTTTGGCGACCCGTCGCTGATGATGTAGAAGCCGAGCTCGCCCTTTGGCGCCTCGATCGCCGAGTAGACCTCGCCCTTAGGCACCTTGAAGCCATAGGCCGACAGGTCGAAATGCTGGATCAGCGCCTCCATCGAGCAGTGCACCCGATCCTTGTCCACCGGGAAGGCGATTGTCGGCATGTCGATCTGGAACGGCCCATCGGGCATCTGGTCGAGGCATTGCTCGATGATCCGGACGCTCTCGCGCATTTCGTCGACGCGGCATCGCCAGCGTGCGTAGCAATCGCCTTCATCTCGGGTAATAACGTTGAACGCGAGCCGGTCGTAGATCTCATAGGGCTCGTCGCGGCGGATGTCCCAGTCGACGCCCGAGGCGCGCAGGTTCGGGCCGCTCAGTCCCAGATCGATGCCGTCCGCGGCGGAGATCACGCCGATCCCTTGCGTTCGCTTCAGGAACACGCGGTTGTTATCGACCAGCCGTTCATAGTCGCGGATCCGGTTCGGGAAGATGTCGCAGAACTCCCGGATCTTGGGGAAGAACCCGTCGGGCAGATCCTCGCGCACACCGCCGACCCGGCAGAAGGAGGTGTGCATCCGCGCCCCGCTGATCATCTCCAACAAGTCCATGATCATTTCGCGCTCGCGCATGGCGTAAAGGAGCGCGGTCATGGCGCCCAGGTCCAGCGGGAGGGCGCCGGTGATCAGAAGATGACCGGAGATCCGTGCCAGTTCGGCCATCAGCACGCGGATATATTGCGCGCGGATCGGGGCTTCGATGCCCAGGAGCTTCTCCACAGCCAGTGCGAAGGCCAGATTGTTCGAGGGCGGGCAGAGGTAGTCGAGCCGGTCGGTTAGCGGGAAGATCTGGGTGTAGGTGAAGCTCTCTGCCAGTTTCTCTGTGCCGCGGTGCAGGTAGCCGATATGCGGGTCCACGCGCGCGACATATTCGCCATCCAACTCGAGGACGAGCCGCAGCACCCCATGCGTGCTGGGATGCTGCGGGCCGAGGTTGAGAAGCACCTCCTTGGTGTGGGGCGCATCGGCTTCCGGCCAGCTCAGTTCCGTGACTTCGGTCATCTCAAGTCCTCGGTGTGGAACAGCCTCCCTATGGAATGTCCTTGGTGGCAAGGTCGGGCTGCGTCGGCGGTGGGCCTTCGGCGCCAAACGGGTTCAGCTTGTCCTTGTAGCCTCGCAGCGGAAAGTCCTTGCGCTGCGGGAAGCCCTCGAACCCTTCCCACATATAGATCCGGCGCAGGTCGGGGTGGCCTTCGAACCTGATCCCGTACATGTCCCAGGCCTCGCGCTCATGCCAGTTGGCGGTGCGCCAGACCCCCGTCACCGACGGGATCCGCGGAGGATCGCGGAGGCGGCACTTGATCCGCACGCGCCATTTGTTCGGCAGCGAAAAGAGATGGTACACCGCCTCGTAGCGCGGTGCTTCGGGGTAGTGATCGACCCCGCAGATGTCGGACAGGAAATCGAACCGCAGCGCCGGGTGTTCCTTCAGGAACCGGCAAAGCTGGACGATCGTGTCAGGCGGAGCGGCGAAAGCGTGAACCCCATGCGAGAAGCCAAGCTCCTCGATTGCCCCCCCGAAACGCTCCGCGATCAGGGTGCGGATGAGGGACGTCTCCACGCTCATGGCACCGCGACCCGGTCCAGAGGCGTCCCGGCCAACGCCCTGGATTTCTTGATCTTCTCCTGAAGCAGAAGGAAGCCGTGCATCAGCGCCTCGGGCCGCGGCGGGCAGCCGGGCACATGCACGTCCACTGGCACGAAGGTCTCCGCCCCCTGCACCACGGCATAGGTGTTGTAGACCCCGCCCGAGATGGCGCAGGTGCCCATGGCGATGACCCAGCGCGGTTCCGGCATCTGGTCATAGAGCCGGCGCACCACGGGCGCGAATTTCCGCGTTATGGTGCCGGCGATGATCATCACGTCGGACTGGCGCGGCGAAGGCCGGAACACCACACCGAAGCGGTCGAGATCGTAGCGGGCACACCCCGCCGAGATCATCTCGATGGCGCAGCAGGCAATGCCGAAGGTTTCGGGCCATAGCGCCGACCTTCGGCTCCAGCTGATCAGGCTGTCGGCCGTGGTGAACAGCACGCTGTCGCGGATCGCGTTGTTTACGCCTCCCATTCTAGCGCCCCCTTCAGCCAGGCGTAGGCGAAGCCCACGAGAAGCAGCAATATGAAGACGAACATCTCGACATAGCCGACCAACCCGATCTGTTTCAGGACAACGGCCCAGGGAAAGAGGAACATCGTCTCGACATCGAAGACGACAAATAGGATCGCGATGATGAAGAACTGCACCCTGAAGCGGCCTCCGGCGGCTTCGCCCGCCGGGTCCATGCCGCATTCATAGGGCATGTTCTTCGCGGGATAGGGATTGGATCGGCGCAGTAGCGAGGAGACAAAAAGCGTAACCATCGCCACCAGAACAATTCCGGCAACCATGAAAAGAACCGGCAGGAACTCCATTCCGGTCACGTCGCGTAGCCCCGGTCACCTACCGAGGGCTCTGCTCTGGCCGCTACCGACCCCTTTGGGACCGGTGATGCGGGCGCCCTCGAAAGCGACTTGGGCATTCCTTTCTTGCACGGCCAGAGTATTCCGTCAGCCGGATCATTGCAAATCCAATCGATCAGCCGCCAACTGCGGCATGTTGCGCAAGCCTCAGAAACCACGCCGGAAATAGGCCGATGCCGATGGTGCCGGCAGCGGTGAAGGCGAGTGTGGCGGCGACCGCGGGCGTCAGCGCCGGGTCGAACGCGCCCTCCGGCTCGCGCATGTAGATCACCATCACGATACGGATGTAGAAGTAGGCGGCAACGGCGCTCAGCAGCACTGCGATCACCGCCAGCATGACGAAACCACGCTCGACGAGGGCGACCAGCACGTAGAACTTGGCGAAGAACCCGGCTGTTGGCGGAATTCCGGCCAATGAGAACAGATAAAGCAGCATCAGAAGCGCCAGTCCGCGATGCGATTTGGCGAAACCAGCGTAGTGCTCGATGACCTCGCCCGAGAAATCGCCGTTCCGCATCATGATGACGATACCGAAGATGCCGAGATTCATGAACGCATAGATCAGCAAATAGAGCATCACGCTGGCGGCGCCGTCCGCACCGCCGGCCGCCACGCCGAACATGGCGAACCCGGCATGGGCGATGCTGGAATAGGCCAAGAGGCGCTTGAAATTGTCCTGCACCAGCGCCACGAAACTGCCGAGCGCCATCGTCACTGCTGCAATGACGGCGACGATGATCCAGACGTTCGAGGCGGCGACCAGTGGGTTGAGGAACACCCGCAGGATCACGGCGAACCCTGCTGCCTTGGGTCCCACCGACATGAAGGCGGTGATCGTCGTCGGCGCGCCCTCATAGACGTCCGGCACCCACATATGGAACGGCACCGCGCCGACCTTGAATACCAGCCCCGCGACGATAAAAACCACAGCCAGGAGCAATCCGGGATCGAGCGGATCACCGGTCACCGCCGCAGCCATCTCGTCCAACTGCGTCGTGCCGGTGAGCCCGTAGATCAGCGAAACGCCGTAAAGGAAAATCCCGGTCGAGACCCCGCCAAGGATCACGTATTTCAGCGCCGCTTCGTTCGACCGCTGCTGCTGCCGCAGGAAGCCGGTCAGCACATAAGTGCAGAGCACCATCAATTCGAGGCCTACATAGATCGACAGGAGGTCGGTCGCCGAGGCCATGATCATCATACCCGAAAGCGCCAAGAGCAGCAGTACATAGTATTCACTGCTCCCGATCCCTTCGATCTCGGCATATTTTCGCGAAAGAAGGAATGTCAGAACTGTGACCAGGTAGAACACGACCTTGAAGAAGACCGCGAAGCGGTCGGCGACGAACATGCCCGAGTAGGCCGGCCGCACCTCGCCCGCAAGCATGAGTGTCCCCAGGGCGGCAATCAGCACGACCGCGATTGAAGCCCAGACAAGGAATTGTTGCTGCCCCTTCCGCACCAACTGCCCCAGGATCAGCAGGATGCAGGCCCCGGTAACCACGACGATCTCGGGCAGGCTCGCCAGAATCGACTGGAAAAGCGCGGCGGCGGTCATTGGGCGCCCCCCTTACCGTGCACCTGCGCTAGTAGATGCTTGACCGAGGCGTCGATGATTTCGAGAAAGGGCTTCGGATAGAGCCCGACCCAAAGAACGAAGACGGCTAGCGGCAGGATCGCCGCCATCTCGCGGGCGTTCACGTCGCGGATCTTGAACCGCACGCCGATGCTGGCCGGACCAAGCGCGACTTTCCTATACATGCCAAGCAGATAGGCTGCTCCCAGCAAGGCCCCTAGAACGGCGGCAGCGCCGACAGCGAGGTTGGCTGCGAACGCGCCTGACAGCACCAGCAACTCGCCAACGAACGAATTCGTTCCCGGCAGAGCCATCGACGACAGGGTGAATAGTGCAAGAAACGCTGTATAGACCGGCGCCGCCTTCATCAGCCCGCCATAATCCGCGATGCTGCGGGTATGGGTCCGCTCGTAGATAAGGCCCACAGACAGGAACAACGCGCCCGTCGTTACGCCATGATTGAACATCTGCAGGATGCCGCCCTCGAGCCCACGGAGGTTCAGCGTGAAAATCCCCAGCGTCACCAAGCCCATGTGGCTGATGCTGGAATAGGCCACCAGCTTCTTCAGATCGTCCTGCGCCAAGGCGAGCAACCCGCCATAGACGATAGCGACCGCCGAAAGGACCAGCATCAGCGTCGAATAATGCACCGACGCCTCCGGCAGAATTGGCAGCGAGAACCGCAGGAACCCGTAGGCGCCCATCTTCAGGAGCACGGCGGCGAGGATGATGCTGCCGGCCGTCGGTGCCTGCACATGGGCGTCCGGCAGCCAAGTATGGACCGGGACCATCGGAACCTTGACCGCGAAGGCGATCAGGAAGGCGAAGAACAGCCATGACTGGACCTGCAGGGGCAAATCCTGCGCCATCAGGGTGCGGATGTCGAAGGTCTCGCCACCGTGGAAATAGAGCACGATGACACCGATCAGGAACATGAGGCTGCCTGCCAGTGTGTAGAGGAAGAACTTGAAAGCTGCATAGACCCGGCCGTCGCCACCCCAGACGCCGATGATCAGATACATCGGGATCAGCATCGCCTCCCAGAAGACGTAGAACAGGAACAGGTCCAGTGCGCAGAACACGCCCAGCATCAGCGCCTGCATGGCCAGCAGGCTGACCATGAACTCTTTCACCTTGCGGTCGATCGCAACCCACGAGGCAAGCACGCTGATCCAGCCCAACAGCGCGGTCAGGAACACGAAGGGTGCGCTGATCCCGTCGATGCCAAGTGAGTAGGTGATCCCTAGCGCCGGCACCCACGGGCGCGTCTCGGTGAACTGCATTTCGTGGGTAGAGGTGTCAAAGCCGCCGAGCATGGCGATGCAAAGCACGAAGTCGAGGACAGTGACACCCAGTGCCATCCACCGCACCACATCGTCGTTGCGGACAAACATCAGCGCCGCTGCCCCGACGGCTGGCGTGAACACGATGAGGCTAAGCAAAGGGATCGTCATCGCGCCCCCTACCGCCACGCCACAGCGAATACGGCGATAGCCGCGATCACACCAGCGATCATCGCCAGCGCGTAATGGGTCACGACGCCGCTCTGGAGCCGCCGCAGCGCCCCACCGCCGCGCAGGATCGCGCGAGCGACGGCGTTCACGAAGGCGTCCACGCCGCGCAGATCGATCCGCAGTCCTGCCCGTGCCATCCCGTGCAGAAAGGGCAGCGCCGCGGTCTCGGACACGTCACTCACCGCCTTCTCGTAGCGCGCCAGCGGTTTTTCGGCGAGCCACATGAAGCGCCGCGCGCCCATGCGGTAGAACCAGTCGGTATCGATGCTGATCGTATTCTCTGGGTCGAGCGCTCTGAGGAAGATGACGAAGCCCAAGGCGGTGAACATCAGCACGCCGAGGCTCTCGGTGATATGGACGCCGGTGTAGGGATCGAAGTCGACCGGATGGGGCAGAAGCGCGTAGAGCGTCTGGGGGAACACCCCGATCGCAATGCAGAGCACCGCTGCCATACCCATCGCAACCAGCATGTTGCGCGGCGGTTCTCGCGCTTGCAGCCCTTGGTCCGTGCCGAAAAACATGTAGTACGGGAGCTTGAGCCCGGTGTGCAGGAACGTCCCTGACGACGCCATTGTCAGCGCCAGCACCACCAGCGCGCGATGATCCTGTCCGGCGGCGGCCACCACCATCGACTTGGTGACGAAGCCTGAGAAGAACGGGAATGCCGAGATCGCCAAGGCGCCAACCATGTAGAGCGCAAGGGTTACCGGCATGGTTTTGTAGAGCCCTCCGAGTTCGGTGAGCTTGCGCCGCCCGGTGACGTGGATCACCGCCCCCGCGCCCATGAAGAGGAGCGCCTTGTAAAGGATATGCGCGAAGGCATGGCTGACGGCGCCGTTCACCGCCATCTCGGTCCCGATGCCGATGCCCACCACCATGTAGCCCACCTGGCTGACGATGTGATAGGCCAAGAGCCGCCGGCAATCGTTCTCCAGCACCGCGTAGACAACGCCGTAAAGCGCCATCACCGTGCCGAGCCAGACAAGAAGATCGGTCCCCGGAAACGCCCGCGCCAGCACATAGACGGCGGTCTTCGTGGTGAAGGCGCTCATGAATACGGCCCCGGTGACTGTCGCTTCCGGGTAGGCGTCGGTCAGCCAGGCGTTGAGTGGCGGCACCGCGGCGTTGAGTAGGAACCCGGCAAGGATCAGGCAGGTGGCGAAGCCAAGCCCGTCCTCGATCGGGCCAAAGAGCACCGAACCGGTGGCGAACCCATGGAGAATGATGCCGCCGAGCAGGGCAACGCTGCCCGTGATATGGACCATGAGGTAGCGGAACCCTGCGCGGAGCGCCTGCTCGCTGCGCTGGGCAAAGACCAGGTAGGCAGAGGCAAACGTCATACCCTCCCAGAACAGGAACAGGGTCAGGTAGTCGCCGGCGAACACTACCCCGAGCGCGCTGCCGACGTAGACGAACGCCGCCACATGCTGGGCTGCGTGCGTCAGATGCAACGCATAGACCGTGCCGATCAATGCCATGATGCTGAAAACGGTGGCGAAGAGGACACTCAGCTTGTCGACCTTCGCGATCATGATTTGCTGCCCGATGAACTGCGCCGCGCCGTAGCTGCCAGGATGCATCGTCAGCACGGCCAAGATCGCCAGCGTTGGGATCAGCAGCACATAGGCCTTGCGGACAGACCCTTTCAGGATGGGGATCGGCAACGCGCCGAGAATGAACAGCAGGCCGGGGTGGACGAAGTCAGTCATAATAGTCCTCGCGCCGCATCAGCCCGCACTGATGGCCAAGAAACTTGGACACGAAGATCAGAAGCACGCAGGAGCCGAAGCCGTAGAGGGCAGACCAGCCAGGCAACCGCTCCCACAGGTATTCGGCGTGTTCGCGGAAGACCAGAAAGTCGGCGATGACGATCAGGACGAGCACCAGATAAAATAGCCGGCGACGCTTTTTCGCATGTCTCTCATCGCCAAAGAAATCGACGACGCGCTTGATCATCTGACGACTCTTTCCGCTAGGGCGAGAAAATAGTCCGGGAAGATGCCCATCGCCACCGACAGGATGGCGGTCGCGACCAGCGGGATCGTCAACATCGGAATTTCACGAACGGTCGCCGGGCTCTCCTGCGCCTCCGTCCCGAAGAAGGCGACATAGCTGATCGGGAGGAAATAGGCGGCGTTCAGGACCGAACTTGCCAGGAGCACGATAAGGAACGGGGTCTCGCCGGCCTCCACCGAGCCGAGCGCCAGATACCACTTGCTGATGAAGCCCGCAGTCGGCGGCACCCCGATCATGCTGAGCGAGCCGACGAAGAACGCCCCCATCGTCCAGGGCAGCCTGCGGCCGATGCCGGCCATATCGCTAATGTTCCGCTTGCCAGATGCGCAGTAGATCGACCCGGCACAGAAAAAGAGCGTGATCTTCGAGAATGCATGCGCCGCGATGTGGATGATCCCGCCGACCATCGCGGCGGGCGACAGCAGAACCGCGCCCAGCACGATGTAGGAGAGTTGGCTGACCGTCGAATAGGCGAGCCGTGCCTTCAGGTCGTCCCGCGTCAGGGCGTAGATGGACGCCATCAGGATCGTGAACGAGACCACATAGGCCGTGGCGATGCCGAGCCCCAGCCCGCCCACCAGCCCTGCGCCGAAGACGTGGAACACGACGCGCAGCACGCAGAACACACCCATCTTGACGACGGCCACCGCATGCAAGAGCGCGCTAACCGGTGTCGGCGCCACCATCGCGGCAGGCAGCCAGGCGTGCATCGGCATCACCGCGGCCTTGGCGAAGCCGAAGAGATAGCAGAAATAGACGACGGTCAGCAGCGGCGCCGAGGCGTCGACCCCCGCCAACAGCCCCCCCGGTACAAAGTCGAGTGACCCCGCAATGCTGTAAGTTAACGCCAGCGCGGCCAGAAGCACGCTTTTCGACGCGCCCATCAAATAGACGAGGTATTTGCGGCTGCCCGTCCATCCCTCCTCGTCCTCGTGGTGGTAGACAAGCGGATAGGTAACGAGGCTCAGCACCTCGTAGAAGATCACCAACGTGAACAGATTGGCGGCAAAGGCGCCCCCGGCGGCGGCGGCGAGGCTGGCGGCGAAGCAGGCGAAGAATCGGGTCTGCGCATGCTCATTCAAGTGCCGCATGTAGCCGATGGAATAGATCGACGCCACGATCCACAGCAGCGACGAGACGGTGGCAAACACCATGCCGAGCGCATCGACACGGAAAGCGAAGTCGATCCCCGGCAGAATCTCGAACAGGCGCAAATCGACTGTCCCGCCCGCCAGCACCGTGGGCGCCATCGAGGCGACAATTGCGAACATGGCCGTCGCGGCCAACGGCGAGACGGCATCGCGGAGCTTCACGCGCTTGTTTAGAAGGAGAACTGCAAGGGCCGCCAGAAGTGCGACGGCAACGGCAAGCAGCGGCCGGATCGATATCACCGGCTATCCTTTCATCATGCTCACTTCGTCGACCTTGAGAGTGGACTTGTTCCTCGCGAGGGCGACCAAGATGCCGAGGGCAACGGCAACCTCCGCCGCAGTGATCGCGATGACGAAAATGGCGAAAATCTGCCCGCGGTAGTCGTCGTAGTAATGTCCGAAAGCGATGAAATTGACGTTGACCGAGTTGAGCAGCAGTTCCAGCGACATCAGCACGACCAGGATATTGCGTCTGAGCAGTACGCCCGCCGCTCCGATCACGAACAGGGCCACTCCGAGCACGATATACCACCAGAGCGGCACCATCACCGCGGCTCCTTACGCGCCAGCACGATGGCACCTACCAGGGCCGCCAGCAGGATGATGGAGGCGACTTCAAACGGCAGGAGATAGTCAGCAAAAAGCGTCGTGCTGAGTTGCCTGACCTCACCGCCGGTGCGCATTGCGACGGGCTCGGCGACCGAAAAACGGTCGCTCCTGAGCACCAGTACAAGCATCTCGACCCCAAGCAGGACGAGCAGCACCAGAACAGGCAGGTTGCTGCCCGGCAAGAACCGCTGCAACACCGCTTCGCGCACATCGATCATCATGATCACGAATAGGAACAGGACCATGATCGCGCCGACATAGACGAAAATTTGGATGACTGCGAGCAACGGCGCCTCGAGCAAGACGAAGATCGCCGATATCTGCAGAAAACACGCCATCAGCGCCAATGCGCTGTGAACCGGATTGCGCGCCAGGACCAAAGTCAGAGCTGCGACTACGGACGCCGCAGCGAACAGAAGAAAGAACCCCTGATCCATCGACGCCGCTCCTCCGACACGAACTGTCACGCGACGCGACAGGGCCGGACTTGAGATAGCTGTCCACTTCCGTTCACGGATAGTGCCCTAGTCTCGGATTTTTCTCAAGATTGTCGTGGTTTGGCGCTACGCTAAGCTCACTACGCATATTCGAGAGCGCAGCGCGCCAGCTCAATTTCCGGGTTGCCTCGGAAGAGTTGGGTGTCACTCAGGGAGCTGTTGCCCAACAAACACTAGGCTTGGAAGAGGCGCTGACATTAAACGGTTTGCCAGGCAGGGTGGGCGCTCATCCGGTGCGCGGGCGGCCCAAGAAGCTCTCCGAGCAGGGCGTGAAAATAAAGTCGTCGAAGCGCATGGTCTTGAAGGGGCGACCCACGTCCTTCGACCAGTTCGAAGACGCGCGTGACTGCGTGAGGTTTCTGATCGACGAGTGCTTGCACACGTCCCTCGTGGCGGTAGCGCAGGAAAGGGGACATGAAGCAAACCACGTCAACTGGCTCGGGCTGAGCGGCGAAACCGACTGGGGCCTGATGCCCGGCATCATCGAGGGGGATTTCACCTTTGTCACAAACAATGCCAAGGACCTCAGAAAACTGAAATTATCGACTACCTAAGTCACTGATTTTTTTGGCCCTGCGCGGAAGCCGCGCTGTGACCGGCAGGTGTCACAGCTTTCCTACTCCGTTGTGCTAGCTTTTTTTCTGCGCCGAATAGTGTGCGACTGCGCGACGGCCATTTTTAGCTCGGGTGTGATCTCCAACGGCGCATTCTCTGCCCCATGTGGGTTCTGTAGCCCCTGGACCTGGACGGTCGGAAATGGGAGTTCGATGCCCTGCTCCTTGAAGGTTTGGCGGATGCGTACATAGAATTTGCGTTTCATACCGAAGGCGCCTCCGGGTCGGGTTGTGGCCTTGACCCTCAATACGATGCCGTACTCGCCGAACTCCTGTACGCCCTGCATCTTGATTGGTTCGAGCACCCAGTTTTTGAACTCGGGATCTTCCGCCAGTTCGAGGCCGATCCGCTTGATCAGCTTGCGCGCGAAGTCGATATCGGTGTCATAGCCAACGGTGATGTTGAATTTGTCGACAACCCAGTCACGGCTCTGGTTCTGGACTGCCCCGAGTTCACCGAACGGTATCGTGAACAGCGGACCACGATGGTGGCGCAGCTTCACCGAGCGCAATGAGAAGCTTTCCACCGTACCCTTGTAATTGCCCGAGGAAATATATTCGCCGACGCGAAACGCATCGTCGAGCAGATAAAACACGCCTGAGATCACGTCCTTGACGATGGTTTGTGCGCCAAAACCCACGGCGACGCCGACGACGCCAGCGCCGGCGATCAGCGGGCCGATCTGGATACCCATCGAGGCGAGCATCATCAGCACTGCCATCACGATGATCAATGCAAGCAGAATGTTTTGGATGATCGGCAAGAGCGTATGCAGCCGCGCCTGATGCGGATCGAGGGTCGGGACGTCCTCGTCGCCGATTACCGCGTGCGGCATTTCGATGCCCAGCTTTCGTTCGATCAAAGCTTTGATGATCGACCAGCCGAAATCGGCTGCGAGGGCAATGACCATGACATTGATCAAGCCGCGCAATATGAACATGGTCGTCGTGTCGCTGTCTCGCATGGATTGCATGTTCAGACCCCAGACACGCGCGAGAAAGTAAGCCGCCGCTAGGATCAAAATCATCCGGATTCCGCGATCGATGACAGCGATCGTCACTGCCGGGATCGTAGGCCGGCCGACATCTTCCGAACCAGGCCGCAGAACGAAATTAACCCCGCGCCGCGTCAGCACGATTGCCAAAGGCAGGAAGAATGCGGCGAAGGTAAACCAGAAGTATGTATAGAGGCCGGCGATGCGCTGCAGGAACAGGACGACGAAATAAGCAGTCAATAGCCATGTCGCTTCCGTGTGACCGCTTTGGCGCGCACCGTCTCGCTGCGTTCCTGGCCGACGCCAAATGGCAAGCAGCAAGAGCAACAGCAGCACGAAATCGGCGCCCAGTGACAGGACCATCATTCCGTCCTGATCGATGCCGAGACCCGGCAAGAGGATAAACGCGGCGCCGAAGAAGGCGAAGACGCCGACGATCCGGGGTAGCCAATAGGACCAATGGTCAGCCACTTCGTTGGTGATCGGCAAACTACGAACCTCGACGGCGTTCTCGACGTTCATGAAGGAAGGGACGAGCATGGCTGTGACGTACATGCGCACACCCCACGTAACGACTGCCGCCATCAAAAAGGTCAGCACAATCTCGCGGATAAGCATTGGCCAGTCGAACAACATGAACGCGCCGGCGCTGCCCAGTGCGAACGAGACGATCAGCATGCTGGAATAAAGCGTGCGACCACCAATCTTCTTGGCTCGCCCATTGGGCGTATCCCTCGGTTGCGCGATAATCCAAAGACGAAATGGACGGGTGAGTTTGTACGTTGCCCAAGTGAGCGCCAGGCCGGCAGCGATGAACATCGCAATCAGGATAAATACGCCGGCAGCCCCTTTGCTGGACATATCCTCCATGGTCTCCGCCCGAACGCGCGCGAACTGGCCAGGCAGCAGGGGCAAAGTTCGCACGATTCTTTCGATATGATGCCTGATCCGATCGAGCGTCGAGGATGCCATCGTATTCATCTGGCCTGGTGCGGCCACGGCGCCGGACGATGCGTCGGTCGGCGAAGCTCCTGCCTCGGCAGGCGCTCCCGTTGATCCGGCGTCC
The DNA here is from genome assembly GCF_042431665.1 of Mesorhizobium kowhaii. Lineage (NCBI taxonomy): Bacteria > Pseudomonadati > Pseudomonadota > Alphaproteobacteria > Hyphomicrobiales > Phyllobacteriaceae > Mesorhizobium > Mesorhizobium kowhaii. The sequence goes on along the minus strand of NZ_JBHLYT010000053.1, from coordinate 760,444 downwards.
TGATTTCGTTGTTCGGCCACCCAGGCCTTCACTGACGGATCGTCGAGAAGCTCGAACAGCTGTTTGACCCTTTCAGGCGGGACGGTCGCCGGCGCCTGCGCCTGTGCCACCGGACCAGCCAACAAGAGGGCAATCCCAAAGACGATCGGCCTGGCAATCAGGACAAACATCGCAGTCAGATCTCCGAGACGTCGTGCCGGGCGCGCCAGGTTCCTGGTTCCCAATCGTCGAATCATGAGTGGCATCGTGCTGTTAACCTTCCGGTCAAATCGGCGAGCAACGACATCTATGTCCGTTGTTGCCCTACCTTGAAGAAACCGATGTTGCGGTGCAAGACGTCATCGTTCCGAGCCAGACCGTTTGCGCCGGGACGAGCGTCTGCGCGGGAACAATGATCGTCGCCACCATCGGAATAGCGAACGGCACCCTTACGAGGCCTCGATAGCCTTGCGCAGCGCCGCTTCGTCATCCTTGCTGAGCGAGGTATGGAAGAACAAGGGTCCGGGAAATCTCGAATGGCGCTACAAAGGTCAGGTTTGGCAGGGCACATCTGAAGCCGCACATCTCACAGGCCCGACCGCTCCGCCTGCAGTAAGCAACGAGGCAAACATGTGCGCGTAGTTCTCCGCCTGCACGCCCCAATCCCACTCTCGGATCGTCTCGATCATGCGGACGGCCATCCGCGACCGGAGCGATGGCGTGCCCCGCAATAGGGCGAGCTTGTTCGCAAGCCCCTCCGCAGTTCCATCGAAGAACAGCCCGTTGTCGCCATCCCGAATCAGCTCGGGCATGTTTCCCACACGGGTCGTCACCACGGGGACACCGCACGCCGCCGCCTCCAAGCAAGGATTGGGAGTTCCTTCGCTGCGACTGGCGCAGACATAAACGTCGAGATCCCGATAGAAGTCGAGCATCTCGTCATGGCTACGCCAGTGTTGCTCCCGAATGGCAGTCAGTAGTCGCGCGCCCGGCACGGCAGCGACCGCGGGCTCGATGACGTCGTGGAAGCCGCGATGTGCCGGACCATGGTTGCCGAGACTTCCCGCCCATCCGACGCGGAGTTCGCCAGAACAGGGTTGTGGTTCTTGTGGCGGACAAAAGAATGTCGTGTCGACTCCATTGGGCGTGTAGTGGACCGGAACACGCAGTAGAGGAGCGTATTCGTGTTCAAGCCGCCGATTATTGACAAAGACAGCGCGTGCCAGCCGGTTCAGGGTAGCGAGCCCGCGCTCGCGGAATTCGCCCTCCAACTCTGCGTGGCTGCAGATCCCGATGACCAGCCTGTCAGACCGCCGGGCGAGGGCCGATTCCGGCAGGGGCAGTTTCGAGATTTGGAGCCAATAGAAGATGAGCACGATGTCCGCCGCGTTCACGTCGGACTCAGTCACATCATGCTGAAATCGTTCGACGATCTCGAACCTTCTTTCCAGCACGCGCCGGAGATTTTGGGTCTTGCGATCGATCGCCCAGCCGGGTCGGTCCGCGATCGCCAGGATGCGGGGGAGGCGTACATCGCTCACGAGGCGTACCGCTCAAGCCAGTGCGCCGACCATGGATTGGCCTCGTCCAGATCGTCGTCCGTCGCAGTGGCGCGCACCTGGGTAGCGTCCGGCAGCCGGATATCCTCTGATCGCAAGCGGGGTCGCCATCCGTGCCAACCAAGATCAATGACCTCCTCGCTCAGGTACCGGCGGCCAGCATACTTGCGCGCGGCGTGCTCTGCGCTCAGGAACAGATAATGCTTCATGCGAAAACGCTCGGGGTAGAGCCTCACCGGACCCCCAAAGCGTACGCGATGACCGCCTGACCACGCAATCTCCATGGGGCCGTCCTGTTTCTTGTACGCACGGACGCAGTGTGGGGAGGACGGCCGGAACGGGTAGTAGGTGCGCAGCGTGTGTTGATAATTGGGATTGTCGTGATTGGGGGCTTCCCGGGTTGGAATGAACGTGAACTCGGAAAACTCGATCGCGTTGCAGCCGAGTGCGTCGGCTGCCGCAATGGCGGAGACCAACGATGAGTGCGAAGTCGGCGGAAGGTGGATCTCGTCAGCGTCAAGGTGCATGAACCAGTCTGCTTCGAGCGACTGAAAGAGTTCCTCTTTGCGACGAAGAAGGTGCTCCCAGCAATACCAGCCGTTATGCGGGATGCTTTCGACTCCTATCAATCCGGCCCCGCGGTAGCGCTGGACAATCTCAAGCGTTCGGTCCGTCGACTGATTGTCGCAGACGTAGACCTGCACGCCTTGACGAAAGAGGTTCTCGAGACATCCGGCGACGAACCGTTGTTCGTTCCGTGTTGTAAGAACCGCGACGACTCGCGGGGAACTACGATCAAGCGCAGCATTTGCAATGTGGGTATCGAGATCGACCAAGTCCCTCAATCCTTCGTCGTGTGCTTTCGGATTCAGCCTAAAGAATCAGAGTGGCCATGCCAAGGAAGTGCAACACGCGCTCATAGCGGTTCCCGTCGCGATCGCAAGTCTCAGGAATATGCGTGTTCCGAAACAGGCAAAACGGCCGCTTATGGCGCAAAGCGGCCCCTTGGGCCGAGCTCTGAGCTTGTCACTCAAGGTCGTCATCCAGAAGGATTCTCTGCGCTGCGCCGTCGAGGTCGTCATACTGCCCGGACCGCAGGGTCCACATGAAGGCCGCAAGTCCGGCGAGCCCCATCAAGACTGCGACCGGCACAAGGACAGTCAGGTAACTCATGATCCCGCGCCTATCGGCTGCAGGTCTGGATGAACGGATGCGACTTGCCCGGCGGGCAGGTTTCCAGGGGAGGCATGACCCAAACGCAGGGCATTGGCCACCACCAAGACAGACGAAAGCGACATTGCAACCGCCGCCACGAGCGGAGTGACATAGCCGCACACGGCAAGAGGCACCGCAATGGCGTTGTAGCCGACTGCCAAGGCGAAATTCTGCCGGATGAGCTTTCCGGCATTGCGCGAAATCTCGTAGGCGTCCGCGACGCTCGCAAGGCTTTCTTTCAGGAACACGAAGTCGGCTGCATTGCGCCCCACGTCGGCCGCCGTCGCAGGGGCCATGGAGACATGCGCGGCCGCGAGAGCCGGCGCGTCGTTAAGTCCGTCTCCCACCATCAGCACCTTGGAGTGGGCGGCGGTGAGAGCCGCGATCCGGTCAACCTTGTCGGATGGAAGCATTTCCGCCGTGAAATCATCGATGCCGAGGTTCGAAGCCAAGTCTGCCACCGCAGATCTGCGGTCACCGGACAGGATCCCGACACTGAGGCCCTGCCGGCGCAGTCGCTCGATCGTCGGACGCGCGCCGCCTCGCATGATGTCTTCAAATACCAGCCGCGCCAGCTGCTGCCCGTTCTGGACCAGCAGCGACACCGAAAGCCAGCCGTCCGTGCCTTCCGCCATTTTGCGGCCTACCGCCCAGTCCGGTCGACCTAGGCGGTAGACGGCGGTTCCCATCCTGGCTTCGAGGCCGCGGCCGGGGTATTCGGCGAGGCTGTCCATCGGGGAGGCTCCAAGGGAGCCTGGCGATGCGGCAGCCAGAATTGCGACGGACATCGGATGCTTCGAGCCCGATGCCATTTGGGCCGCCAGCGCGAGCGCACCGGGATCAACGCTGGCGCTGTTGACGAGATGTGGCTGGCCGAGCGTCAGCGTGCCAGTCTTGTCGAACAGCACAGTGTCGACTCCGGCGAGGCGCTCGAGAGCAGAACCATCCCTGACCATCACGCCTTTTTCGAAAAGGCGCCGGGCGGCGACGACCTGCACGATCGGAACGGCAAGACCGAGCGCGCACGGGCACGTTATGATCAGCACGGCGATGGCAATCGAAACCGACGCATGCCAGTCCCTGGTGATGGACAGCCAGCCCAGAAAAGACAGCAAAGCGATGGTATGCACGACCGGCGAATAGAGCGCCGAGGCACGATCCGCCAGCATACGATAGCGCGCTCTGCCGCCCTCGGCGGCTTCCATCATTCGGATCATTTCCGCCAGAAATGAATCCTTTGCCTCGGCTCCGGCTCTTATCGTCAGCGGCCCCGTCAGATTGAGAAGCCCGGCCTGGACCAGGGTTCCCACAATGGCGGGCCTGGGTGCCGATTCTCCGGTGACAACCGAACAATCGAGTTCCGAAGCGCCTTTCGTGACAACCCCGTCGACAGGGACTCTGTCGCCGGCGGCAATGATGACGGAGGTTCCCGGCCTGATCTCGGCAATTGGGACATAGCGCCGGCCGTCGGCATCCACCACGATCGCTCCCCTGGGTGCGAGGCTCGCAAGCCCTGCCACGGCCGAGCGCGCCTTTTCCCGCATCAAATGGTCGAGGGTGCGGCCGATCAGCAGAAAGAACAAAAGCGATGTCGCCGCGTCGAAATAGGCATGCGGCCCAGCATGAATCGTATCGTAGAGGCTGAGCCCGAACGCCATCAACACACCGATGGAAATCGGCACATCCATGTTTGTCCGGCCATTTCGCAAGGCTGCCCATGCCGAGGAAAAGAATATCCGCCCGGAATAGACAATTGCAGGCAAGGCGAGCGCTGCGGAAATCCAGTGGAACGCTTGACGGGTTCCGCCTTCGGCTCCGGACCAGACCGAAACCGACAGCAGCATGATGTTCATGGCGCAGAAGCCCGCGACCGCGAGCGCTTTGATGAGCCGGGAATATTCGGGACTACGCTGGTCGGCGTCCGCAGTGAAGAAATGCGACTCGTAGCCCGCAGCCCTTAGCGAGCCAATGAGATCGGGCGCCGTGTCGGCGCGGGGGCGCCATTTCACGATGGTCCGTTTCATGGAAAGGTTGGCTCGGGCATATTCGACGCCGGGCAAGGCCGAGAGAGCGCGTTCGACTGTGGCCATGCAGGATGCGCAATGGATTTCGGGCACCGACAGATCGGTTTGAAAAAGGCCACCACCAACATCGCGACTGACAAGCAAAAGCTCTTCGCGCGGACTGGAAACCCGGCCCGCTGGGCCGATCTCGAGGGCAGCCTCGGCCCCGGGTGCGCAGCAGCTCATAACCGCTACTCCTTCAACCTCGGCTCAACCGAAATCGTCCTGTAGGCGTGCCATGTGGCATGCCCCAGCAGAGGAAAGGTGACAATCAATCCGATCAGCCCGGTTCCAAGACCAAGAAGGGTCAGCAACAGTACGATTGCGCCCCAGGTGATCATCACCGGGCGATTGTTCCAGACCAGCGAAATGCTGGTGCCCATCGCGGTAAACGCGTCCGTTCGTTGATCGAGCAGCATGGGAATCGAAAAGGCGCTGATGGCGAAGGAGAATGCGGCGAACACTCCGCCAACCACCGTACCGACGGCCAGCATTGCCCAACCGATAGTGGTGGTGAAAAGCATCGGGGCAAGATGGTCGAGCCCGGGAAACGGCCGCCAGCCGAAGAACAGGGCGTAGATGATGACCGCGGCACGCATCCACAGCAGCGCCAGGCCGAGCATGATGAAGCCGACGAAGAGAATCTGGCCGCCAGAGGCCGGCCGCACGAAGATCATCCTGGCAAGAGAGATGGCTCTGCCCTGTTCCAGCGACCGGCTTTTTTCATAGAGGCCGACTGCTATAAGCGGGCCGACCACCATGAAGGCGGCGGTAGCGGGAAACAGGATGTAGTCGAGCCGAAACAGGAAAAGGCCGCCGACGATCAGCGCGGACACGGCAAAGACCGCCAGCCCGTAGGCGAGACTGGGGGCCGGCGTCGTCATCAGATCGTGCCAGCCGGCGCGCAGCCAACCGAACGCGGCATTGGCCGGGAGACCGCGGTTGCGTGACCCGACGCGGACGAATTCTTCGTCAGTGGCGAGATGGAGATCACTCATTCCGATGATCCTTCCTGTCGTTTCGTCGTGCCGCGCATCTTGCCCTTCAGCACGACGAACTGGCCGCGGCGTAGCTGTTCTTCGCGGGGTCGCCGGGTTCCTTCAGATGCGGCACGCAGTCGGCTTGCGACGCGAAGGACACGTAGACCAGATGGACATTGGCGGCGGCGACCAGCGCCAATCCTGCGGTGACCAAAACGAACGCGGCAATTCGCGAACGGGAGCGAGATCGCGGCCTCGGCGACAAGGTGGGGCTCACTGAGGTCCCTCCCGGAGGGAAAGCACATAGAGGGCGAGTATCTTGCGCTGGGTCGCGGAGAGGCGCTGCTCCCAATGAGGCATGGTGCCTTGCCGGCCGCCATAGACCGTCGTGGTGACGGACTGGAGGTCGCCGCCATAGATCCAGTTGCTGTCGGTCAGATCAGGCGCGCCGACGTCGCTCTTGCCCTTGGCATCGTCGCCATGACAGGCGACGCAGTTTTGTTTGAACACGTCCTGTCCGGCGGCAATGCTTTGCGGATCGGCATCGGGGCCGTCGGTGGTGCCGCCGAGAGACCGCACATAGGCGACGACGTCAGCCAGTTGCTTGCTCTCGATCACCCCATCGCGGCCAAAGGCCAACATCTGCGAGGTCCGCGTATCGGGATGGGTCGAGTTGATGCCGACGCGAAGTGTTTCAAAGATTGTTCTGGGATCACCGCCCCAGAGCCAGACGCCGGCGGTGAGGTTTGGAAATCCGGGGCCGCCCGTCGCTTTGGTCCCATGGCAAGCCGCACAATTGTCGCCAAACAGCGTGTGGCCGGTTTCTTCGACGATCTTCATCATCGAAGGATCGGCCTGAATTGCCGCAAAATCCATTTGATCGATCTGACGCGTCCAGGTCGAGCGTTCTACCGTCGCGTCCTTCACCAGACGGTCGACGCTGGCTTTCTGGTCAATTCCAAGCAGACCCTTGGTGTAGGTCCTGCCCAGCGGCCAGGCGGGCATGAGGACCCAGTAGCACACCGCAAAAAGGATGGTGGTGGCCAGGAAGAAGAACACAATACGCGGAACTGGCGTGTAGAGCTCCTTGATGCCATTCCACTCATGACCGGTCGTGACCTGTCCCGTGACGGGATCGCGCTCGCCTATTTCCATGGCTTGTCATCTCCGTCGAGAATGCTGTCTTTCGCCCTTTCAAACCGCTTCTTGTTCGACGGCCAGAACGTGTAGACGAGGACGCCTGCGGCCATCGCGATCAGATAGAAAAGGCCCCAGCTTTTGGAGAAGCCGACGACGGCTTCGTATTCCCAGCTCATTGTGCGTCCTCCGGCTGCACGGCAACCTCCGCCTGAGCGGCACCGGTCAGGTGGCCAAGGATCTGCAGATAGGCAACCAGCGCATCCATTTCGGTGACGGTTACCGGATTGCCGTCAAAGGCCCTGACCTGCGTTGCTTGCCCGTAGCGCTTGGTGACACCGGCGGCGAAATCGCCGTCCGGCGCGGTTTGGCCGAGCGCATCCTGGGTCGCGTTGGCGATCATGTCGTCGGTGTAGGGAACGCCGACATCCCGGAGAGCGGCCAGATGCTCGCCAAGGTCGTCGATGCGCAGCGGGTTGTCACGCAGCCAGCCAAATTTGGGCATGATCGATTCCGGAACCACCGCGCGCGGGTTGATCAGGTGGGCGACCTGCCAGGCGTCGGAATATTTTCCGCCGATGCGGGCCAGATCGGGGCCCGTGCGCTTTGATCCCCACAACATCGGATGATCGTATTTCGATTCAACGGCGAGCGAATAAGGGCCGTAGCGTTCGACTTCGTCACGCAATGTCCGGATCATCTGGGAATGGCAGGCGTAGCATCCCTCTCGCATGTAGATGTTGCGCCCAGCCTGCTCCAGCGGGGTGTAGACCCGCATGTCCGGCGCGCTCTCGACCGTGTCGTCGATCGTGAACAGCGGGGCGATTTCCACGAAGCCGCCGATGCTGGCGACCACGACGATGGCAAGCACGAAGCCGATGGCGCTGCGTTCGATTTTGCGGTGAAATTCAGGCATGATCCTCACTCCGCCGGCTGGGCGACAGGCGCCAGATGGCGCTGCGGCGTGTCGTCGCCCGGTTGCAGCGCAGCTTGAGAATGGCCGCGGATCGTCATCAGGATGTTGTAAGAGCCGGTGATGGCACCGAGCAGAAACAGCAGCCCGCCGAAGGCCCGCGCGATGTAATAGGGATGCATCGCCACCATGGATTCAATGAAGGAATAGGTGAGCGTTCCGTTCTCGTTGTATGTCCGCCACATCAAGCCTTGCAGAATGCCGGAATTCCACATGGCAAAGACGTAGATGACCGTTCCTGAGATCGCCAACCAGAAATGCACCTCGACCAGTCTGGCCGAATACATCCGTTCACGCTTCCACAATGCTGGGACCAAAGTGTAGATCGAGCCGAAGGTGATCAACGCCACCCAACCCAGGGCGCCGGCATGGACGTGGCCGACGGTCCAGTCCGTGTAGTGGGAAAGCGCGTTGACCGGACGGATCGCCATGAACGACCCTTCAAAAGTGGTCAGGCCGTAGAAGACCGCCGCCGCCATCATGAAACGCAGCGTGGCGTCGTCACGCACCTTGTGCCAGGCGCCGTTCAGGGTCGCGAGCGCGTTCCCTGCCGAGGCCCACGATGGCACCAGGAGAACCAGCGAAAACGTCATCCCCAGCGTTTGGACCCATTGGGGCAGGGCGGTGTAATGCAGGTGGTGTGACCCCGCCCACATATACATGAAGGTGATGCCCCAGAAGCTGATGATCGACAGCCGGTAGGAATAGATCGGCCGACCCGCCCGCTTGGGCAGGTAGTAATACATCATTCCCAGGAAACCGGAGGTGAGGAAGAACGCGACGGCGTTGTGGCCGTACCACCACTGCGTCATGGCGTCCTGGACGCCGGAGAATGCCGAATAGCTCTTGGCGTGGCCGAGCGACACCGGCATGGCGAGATTGTTGACGATATGGAGGATCGCCACGACCAGGATGAAGGCCATGTAGTACCAGTTGGCGACATAGATATGTGGCTCCTTGCGGCGAGCCAGTGTGCGAATGTAGATCGCGAAATACACCACCCACACGATGACCAGCCAGATATCGGCGTACCATTCCGGTTCCGCATATTCCTTCGACTGCGTGACGCCCATGAAATAGCCGGTCGCGGCCAGGACGCAGAACAAATTGTAGCCGAGCAGGACGAACCAGGGGCTGAACTGGTCGGGCAGCCGGGCGCGCGAGGTCCGCTGCAGCACATGGAAAGACGTGGCGATCAGCGCATTGCCGCCGAAGCCGAAGATCACTCCGCTGGTGTGGACCGGCCGCAAGCGGCCAAAACTTGCCCAGGCCGCGTCGAAGGTCAGATCGGGCCAGGCAAGCAGGCTCGCTACCCAGACGCCGAAGAACATGCCGACCATGGCCCAGATCATGGTCAGGATGACGCCCACCTTGCTCGGGTCGTCATAATAGTGGTCCAGACGTTCGGCGGAGGGCTCGGGGGCGTTGAGCGCCGATAGCATGACGAAGATCATCGCGACGCTTGCTGCAAGCACGATAAAGCCATGCACGCCGATCGGATCGCCGCGACCAGCTGCCGCCATGGCCAGTCCGACCATAGCCATCAGAATCAGCATGACGATTGAAAGTTGGCGTTCGCCGGATGTCAGTTGAGCGAGCATGTGCGTCCACCGTCAGATGCCCAGTCAGGGCGAAATCGTCCCTCGGGTTTCGCATGGCTGTGCGGCGGTTGATTTGATCTGGCGCAAAAACGAAGCTGATGGCACCCAAAACAGATTGCCGTATTCGGGCGGCGGGGCGGCGGGCAAGTGTCCGGCTCAGCCGTCCTGGGCAGCCGAAAAATTATCAGCCGGTGGAAGGCGAAAGAACATCGCCAGCTTCAGGCTTTTTGCAATGCGTTCGGCACGATCGACAAAGACCGCAGCCGTTTCCGGGGCAAAGAGCGCCGCCGCCGTCTCGCCAAACAGGCCCAGCCAGATGTCGAAATCGGCCTCGGTCACATCCTTGAGTTTCAGATGCGCAGGCACCGGGCGTCCGTGATAGTCGCCGGTCTTGAGAATGACGGAACACCAGAAGTCGGTCATTTTCTCGAGATGCGGCTCCCAGTCGCCGGTAATTTCACGCGCGAAGATCGGCCCGAGCCGTTCGTTTTTCCTTAATCTGGAGTAGAACTCGCGGACCAGCGCGCCAATGCTCGCCCGGCCAACTCCCGGATCGGCCAACGGCCGCTCGGCGGGCGGTCGCGCCTGATCGATGGCAGATGAGTTCATGTTGATCCTTTCCGCGATTGTGCTCTTTTCCGATCCTCGCCTCGAAACGCGGCATCCGCGCGTCAAGAGAACCCAAGACGCCGTAGGGTGGCTCGCACGACGTTGAGATGTTCGCGGACAAGGCGGAAACCCAGATTGTCTGGCGGCGTGCCGACCGCGCAGCCACCACTTTTCCCATCCCGGATGAAGTTCGACATGTATGTGCGGTGGAAGCCCTCCACGACATGCACCCCGCAATTGTCGATCGAACTCACAATGCTGGTGCCGTCGGCGGCTACCGTTGCATGGATGTAGCAGGTCGATGTCCATTCCCAGACATTGCCCGCGACGTCCGCCAACCCTTTTGAGTTGACACCAAACGCCCCTTGAACCCTTGGCTCGGGATCAGATTTCCGTCCAAGCGAAGCCTCGGTGCGATACTGGGCGAGCCAGCGCAGCGCCGGATTGTTGGGGTCGCCGGCGCCGCCCTCGATGTCGCTGCGGAACCGCTCGCCAGCGGCGTAGGCCCATTCCGCGTCTGTCGGCAGCCGCCATGTCGCACCTGTCTGGACCGAGAGCCAGGCCGCATAGGCCCCGGCGTCGATGTGGCTGACGCCGGTGACCGGAAAATTGCCACTGCCCAGAGTGTCAGACGCCTTGCAACTGCCGGCCGTGACGCACTGTCCGTATTCCGATGCACTCACCTGGTATTTCATGATTTTCAGCGGAACACTGACCGTTGCCAGGATCCGCGGCGCCGCGACTGGATGGCCTTCCCCGAGGAATTCACCTGGTTGAGGATGGTCGAACGATCCGGGCGCGAGGGTCACAAGTTCGGGGCCCGCCACGAGCGAACCGGCCAACCGATCAAACGCACTGGCCGCACTCACGACGATCAGCGCGGCAATCGCGATACTTCCGAGGGCTACGATGGGGTTGAAAGACATGGCATTTCGTCCGGGCGCGTACGCGACCCTGCGCAGAGTGCGCAAGGTCGCGTCGATGTTCAGGATCGGATCCTCATCACTACGACGTGATGGCTCTTGGGGCTTCAACCTGGGTCATCAGGTCGTCATCCCAGGTTCCGTCGACCGTAAAATGTGCGGTCGCGCCGAGTTCCACGGCCTCGATCAGATTGTGGTTCACATAGGCGTAGACGCCCGGCTGCAGGAACGTATAGAGAGCCGAGCCGGCAGAGCCGCCGCGAATGAACCAGGTTTCCAGGTCCTTTGCCGGAGGGTTGGCAAACTTGCCCTGTTCCCAGACATAATCGCCATGGCCGCCGATCAGATGCGGCCGCGTATCGCGATTGGCTTGCGAATGGACGATCAGGACAGTCTCGCCGACCTTCGCTTTCATCGCATTCTCGCCGGTCAGCGATCCTGCCTTGCCATTGAACACGACATGGGTCGGAATCAGCCCGCGCATGACCTTGACGGTGTCATCGTAGTTGTCACCGGCCGTATCGTATTTCTTGAATTTCCCCTGCTCGTCGCGGGGGACGTAAAAGTCGTTTTCGCCAATATAGTAGATGCGGTCGTAACGCACCGGTTTGCCCTTGTCGTCCCTGAGGCCGTCACGCGGCAGCACCATCACAGCACCGCTCATGCCCGACACGACGTGCCATGGGATCATCGGTCCGCCGGGCGCGCAGTGGTAGACAAACGTCCCCGTGCGCGTTGCCTTGAAGCGCAGCGTTACCTGCTCGCCGGGGTTGATCAACGTCAGCCCGCCGCCGCCGAGCGCGCCGGTGGCAGCGTGGAAGTCGATGTTGTGCGCAAGCGTGTTGGTGTCGGGATTGATGAGGGTGAGCTCGAGATAGTCGCTTTGATGGACAACCATCAGGGGACCGGGGATCGAGCCATTGTAGGTCATCGCATTGAGCTGCGTCCCATCCGCGTCGATGACAACGGGCTTTTCCTCGATTGTCATCGTGAACTCGACGACTTTCGGACCGTCTTTGGCCACCTGGTCGTGAGCGTGGACGAACGGTGGCGCGACGAGGGTGACCTTTTCGCGCGGCAGTCCGGCTACTTCCTTCGCGCTGGCCACAGCCGGCATTGCGCCGGCCGTTGCCACCGCGGCGGCGGTAAGGACAGATCCCAACAGAGCTTCACGTCGCGTAAGCATTTCAATCTCCTTGTGCCAATCACTTGATGCCCGAGACTAGCCTGCTTGCGGAGATCGTCTTTGCGCTGGCGCAAACCTCACTCAGTTTCCGTGCGATTATCGGGTTTGCGAGTGTGGAGAGGAACGTGTGCCGCTGCACACCTCGATCCATATGAAATAGGCCGGACTGGACCTCCCCCGTGGTCCGTCCGGCCGTTCCCTCCGGCGACCGCCAACCGGAGGGTATCTATGATGAAGGTGTCAGTTGGAGGCGGCCTTGGTCGCTTCGCCGAACAGCTCCGCGAACACCGTTTTGGCCCTGCCGGTCTGTTTGACGGCTTCCGCCGCGTCGAGGTTCACAGGCTTGCCGACGACGATCAGTGCTACCATGCCCATGCCGTAATGCGGGGCGCACTTCACGCCATAGACGCCTTCCTTGGTCACCGTCACGGTTATCTCCTCGCTCGGCTTTCCCTTGAAAGCTTCAGCGCCGTCCGGCAGCATTCCCTTGACGGATTCGGCATTGTGGGACTTGTCGGTGGGAACGAACTTGATGGTGTCTCCGGGTACCGCTTTTACGTAGGCGGGCTGGAAGACCATCGAACCCTTCTCGCCCTTGTTGAGCATCTGCACGACGTGTTCTTCAGCGTTTGCTGCGCCGGTCAGAGTAAATAACGCGATGGCGGCGGCGATCAGGGGCAGTTTCATGGAATAGTCCTTTCCTAGGTTCAGCACGGCATCAACCGTTGCGGCTTTCTACTCCACGAGATGGCGTTGCGATTTGCGCTGGCGCAAACCGGCGCACGAAATATCTGGGTATGACGTCGCGATCTGACGCTCCTGTGAGGAGCTCTGGTTTGCCTGCCTCGCGCAGCGAGCGCTCGATCTCATTCTGTTCGGCAACGAATGGAAAAAATGCGCTAAGTGACAGCCGTTCAGTTACGTTGGCTGATCTTGGCGGCATCGTTTCAGTTCAGCGGTAATAAATTTCATGCCAGCGCGGGACATTACCGGTATCAAAGGACGCTTCCTGCGGGCGGTGCTGTCTCGCCGTTTCGAAGGACGCAAGGGCTATCTGCTTGCCATTTTCATGGTGGCGGTCGCTGTCCTGCTGCGATTTCTGTTGCAGGGACTACTCGAAGACCGGGCGACATTTACCCTCTTCACCCCAGCTATCCTCGTCGCGTCGATCGCTGGCGGCATCTGGCCTGGGTTGTTGTCCGTAGCGCTTTCCTTGGGTGGAGCGTTCTGGCTGGACAATCTTCAGTCAGATCGTGCCCAAAATCCGGTTGAACTCGTTGTCTTCGCCCTGGTCGGCCTGGCGATCGCCTGGATGGGCGAAATGCTGCACCGCGCCAGCAAGGCAATTGATCGGGCCGAAAGCGCGCTCGACACGAGGGAGGCCCATCTTCGCTCCATTCTTGATACGGTGATCGACGCGACCGTCGTCATCGAAAAGGATGGCACGATCGTTTCGTTCAATGCTGCCGCGGTACGGCAGTTCGGCTATGCCGAAGCTGAGGTCGTCGGAGAGAATGTGTGCTTGCTGATGCCCGAGCCTTATCGCCACGAGCATGACGGCTATATGCACAGGTACCTGACGACGGGAGAAAAACGGATCATCGGAATCGATCGCGTCGTTGCCGGCCGGCGCAAGGACGGCTCGACGTTTCCGATGAAATTGGCGGTCGGTGAGATGAAGTCGGGCGGCAAGACCTTTTTTACCGGCTTCATCCGAGACCTTACGGAGCGCGAGGAATCGGCGGCACGCCTGCATGAAATCCAGGGTGAACTGGCAAGGTTGGCCCGCCTCAATGAACTTGGCGAAATGGCCTCGACGCTCGCTCACGAGTTGAATCAACCGCTCTCGGCGATTGCGAATTACGTTCAAGGCTGCGCCCGCCTGCTGCGCGACATGGACGACGCCGTGGCCACAAAGATGAGGGCTGCATTGGAAGAAACCGCCAGGCAGTCGCTGCGTGCGGGGCAGATCATCCGCCATCTTCGCGAATTCGTCACCAAAGGCGCCACAGAGAAAGCGCCGGAGAACATTCGCAGCCTGGTGGAAGAGGCAGGGGCTCTGGCACTGGTGGGATCGCGTGAGCGCGGGGTGCGGACGGTGTTCGACTTCGAGTCCGGGCCGGCAACCGTGATGGTGGACCGCATACAGATCCAGCAGGTGCTGACCAATCTGATGCGAAATGCCATGGACGCCATGCGCGACAGCGCGCGCCGCGAACTTGTTGTCCGGACGCACGCCGCGGTAGACGGCGAAATCGCCGTCGTGGTCGAAGATACCGGGCCAGGTATTTCCGAGGAGATTTCCGCCCAGCTTTTCAAACCCTTCGTTACGACAAAGCCTGGAGGCATGGGGGTTGGACTGTCGATCTCCAAGCGGATCGTCGAGGCGCATGGCGGAACGATGACGGTGAGTCGGAACGCCGCTGGTGGCGCGACGTTCAGGTTCACGCTGCCCGCATTCACGGAAGAGGACGCGCATGGAGACGGGTGACTACATCGTTCATATCGTCGATGACGAGGAACCGGTCAGGAAGTCATTGGCTTTTCTGCTCACGATGTCCGGATTCGCCGTCAAGATGCACGAGAGCGCTACGGACTTTCTGGCTGCGGCATCGGGCATAAGAAATGGCGTTCTGGTGACCGACCTGCGCATGCCTGACATGACCGGGGTGGACCTCTTGCGCAATCTCGTGAAAGCAAATGCGTCGCTTCCGGCCGTTGTCATCACAGGTCACGCCGATGTCCCGATGGCGGTTGAGGCGATGAAGGCCGGCGCAACGGATTTCATCGAAAAGCCATTCGAGGACGTTATCCTCATCGAAGCTATCCAGCGTGCGGCCGAACAACTTGTCGATAAACCATTGGAGGTCGACGATGTCGCTTCGATCCAAACAAGGCTTGGACGGTTGAGCGACCGTGAACGCCAGGTTCTTTCTGGTGTGGTGGCTGGATTGCCGAACAAGTCGATTGCCTATGACCTGAACATCAGCCCGCGCACCGTCGAGGTGCACCGCGCCAGCGTTATGGCCAAGATGCAGGCAAAAAGCCTGCCGCAGCTTGTCCGGATGGCATTGGCCGCTGGTTTCGGTCCAGCCTGAATTTTCGCCCAGCCTAATTCCGCCCGACCTGAATTTTTGCAAGGATTGATCTGGCGCAAGGCGTGAAGCGCCAAATTGCCGCTTGCTGTGAGACGACTGGCGGGATGACCTCGCTGGCATGTCCGAAAGCCGCGATCCTTGCCCGCCGCCAAAACCATCCTTGTAGTGGCGCCCGACCCCGGGCTCAGGCGTTCGCTCGAGTTCGCGCTCGAAGTGGAAGGCTTCCCGGTTGAATCGCATGCGTCGCTTTCGACAATTGAAGCGTCATCTGAGGCAGACGCCGCCGCCTGCCTCATCGTCGATGATAGCGCAATTCGGCTCAGTCCGGCTGGACACCAGCCGCTTGCCCGTTTCGCCGGGCGGGTGATCCTGCTTGTAGAAGGAGGTGACACGACCGCCGGCACCGAAGGGTTCGCGGTTCTGACCAAACCGGTCGAGGGGAATGACCTGATTGACCTGGTGCGGGTCTTCTCGCCCGGCCACCCTTCGACTGACTACGTAGAACCCCTTAGGACATAACCCAATTTCGCAGGCCGGCATTCTACGCGATTGCTGTTTCACCGAAATCTGGGAAACAGCCATGAACGCGATCGCCGACACTCGGGTGCCCTACGAGATCCTGACCGCCCTGGTCCCGCAACTGGACGTGCCGAATGATGGCCGGCCGGTGCCGCTCTCGTTCTTCCACGCAGGCTCTGAGATCTACGCACAAGGCGAAAAGGTCACTTCCCACTACCTGATCGAGTTTGGCGCGGTCCGCATTTACCGGCTGCTTGCCGATGGGCGCAGGCAGATCACGGCGTTCCATCTGGCCGGAGAGATGTTTGGCTTTGAAGCTGACCTCGCCCACCATTTCTTTGCCGAGGCGATCGTTACGACAGG
This sequence comes from Mesorhizobium kowhaii, assembly GCF_042431665.1. Classification (NCBI taxonomy): domain Bacteria; kingdom Pseudomonadati; phylum Pseudomonadota; class Alphaproteobacteria; order Hyphomicrobiales; family Phyllobacteriaceae; genus Mesorhizobium; species Mesorhizobium kowhaii. The sequence continues at coordinate 744,239 of NZ_JBHLYT010000053.1, read as the reverse complement.
GCTGCGGACATTCCGCCCGGTGATCGGCTTGGACAGATCGCGCGAACTGCTGCCGCTTGCCCTTCGCTGCATGGTGCGGGCCCAGGAACATTTGCTGGTGGTCGGCCGGCAGACAGCGATCGAACGCATTGCCGCTTTCCTGATCGACATGGCTGATCGCCAGGGAGAACTCGCTCACATCGAGCTGCCGATGTCCCGCCAGGATATCGGCGACTATTTGGGTTTGACCATCGAGACGGTCTCGCGAGTGCTGTCGAGATTGCGCGACAAGGGTGTGCTCAAATTCCACGGACTTCGCACCCTCGAAATCCTCAAGCCTGATGCGCTCCGTTCCTTATGCGAGTGATCTGTACTCCAGGGTCGTCGCAGCAGCCGACACCGCATCTACGGCACAGCCGCAGATGCGCCCACTCCGAGCCGTTCTTCGGGTTTTGCCGTGCGATTTCTGCACTTCCACGTCGGCCCAGCCGTCGCGCTTCGACGGTGGCGATGTATTGAGACACTGAAACCAGCCTACTCACGTGCTTCGCGACCGGACACCTGCTCGACGAGGATCCGGAAGAACACGTGCGGCGTGCTATCCGACACCGGAGGCGTAACCGGTTTGAGGGCGCCGGGCTCCCACCAGTCGGCGTGCTTGCTCAGCAACGTCCAGGCGTGGTCGCGCTCGAGCTTGTGGCCTATCCGGTCGGGCAGTTCCTCATAGCGGCCATCGACAACTACGCTTTTCCAGCCCCGTCCTTCGCCGTGTTCGTCGATCTGGACGGACACCAGCGGGTTGGCGCGCATCCAGTCGATCTTCTTTCCCGGCATGGAAAACGCGTAGAGATGATTGTCGGCGTACGCATAGTGCACCGGAACAACATACGGCTGCCCGTCCTTGGTGCATGCCAGGCGAGCCACACGATTGGCCGTCAGTATTTTGGTGCATTCCAGGACGGAGAGTGTACGGATAAGCATCTTGTGGTCTCCTGTGTTCTGCGTCGTTTCTTTGTCGTCCGGGTCCGCATGGATTGCTGTTCAGGTAGGGGCACTATATCCCGCGCCGCGCGACGTTGAGCTTCTTCAGCCAGGCCCCACATTCCCCGTCGATCCCCAATGTAATGCGGTGAGTGGGAGGCCGCATCGAGGATGTCACCCTGCGGGGCTCGTGGCGGCGCGGGAGACCGGCCTGATGTGCGCGAACATGCTGCGGGCGTTCCAGGTGGGGAAGGCCCTTACTAGCGACGGCGGACCTTCGAGTTGGATTCGGCCCCCGCCGATGGCTTGGGCCCAGGTAAGCTGGCCGGCGTGCCATTTGACGAAGGCTTCGGCTTCCGCCGTGATGTAGAGGTCCTCGTCGAAGCCGGGGTATCTCTTGCAGATTTCGGTATCTCCGAGCTCGATAAGTAGCCAGTAGCGCTCACGATGCGGCCGGCCGGTGAAGTCGAAACGTATGACGACGCGTCGATTCGGGAGTCGGTCTCGGCGGAGCGCGTTGCACATGGACCACAGGGCCACAAAGGGATCGAGATGTTCGGGGGCGATCTCGAGCCAACGCGCACCCCACTCACCGAGCGACTGGCAGACCGCGAAGAGGTCGTGGCCCGCCGAACTGAGCTCGTAGTGGTGCCCGCGCCCGTCGGACTTGGGCACTGACTCGACGACACCGAGCCGTTCTAGCTGTCTGAGCCGCTGTGAGAGCAAGGTACGGGAGAGACCCGGCGCGCCCTCCAGGATTTCGCTGAAGTTTCCGCAGCCAAGGTGCAGGTTGCGGATGATCAGCGGTGTCCAGCGCTCGGCGAAGATCTCGGCGCCACGAGCGATGGGGCAGTACTGGCCGTATGTCCTCATGACCCTACTGTTGCAAGCCCGCCTTCGCTTGTGAAGTCCAGATTTTTGACTATACGGCCGTGGTCCGCAGTGGTCCGATGTGGCCTCTCGAAGAGAGGAGGACACGATGAGGACACCGACGACCGCGGAAGTTGGCCGCGGGAGCATGCAGTCATCGGTCGTGGAAATCGACGGGTTCCGAGGCCAGCTGGTCAGTGCCGACCACGCCGACTACGACATCGCCCGTGCAGTCTGGAACGGTGCCATCGACCGGCGCCCGCACCTGATCGCCCGATGCATCGGGGCCGCCGACACGGTCGCGGCCGTGCGTTTCGCCCGCGACCACAATCTGGAGATCGCCATACGCGGCGGCGGCCACAACGTAGCGGGCACCGCCGTTTGCGACGATGGAATCGTCATTGACCTCTCGGCCATGAGGGGCGTGCGAGTCGACCCCGTCGGCCGCAGGGCCTGGGTGCAGGGTGGGGCGCTGTGGGGCGACGTCGACCACGAGACGCAAGCGTACGGTCTGGCCACCACCGGCGGTATCGTGAGCCACACCGGAGTCGCCGGGCTCACCCTGGGCGGCGGCGTCGGCTGGCTGATGCGCAAGCACGGCCTCACGGTCGACAACCTCCTCGCTGTCGACGTCGTGACAGCCGAGGGCGAGCTGTTGCGGGCATCCGACCACGAGCACCCCGACCTGTTCTGGGCATTGCGAGGCGGCGGCGGCAATTTCGGCGTGGTCACCTCGTTCGAGTTCGGCCTCCACTCCGTCGGGCCCATCGTTCTGACGGGACCCATCCTCTGGGACGCAACCGACGCCGGGGAGGTCCTCCGCTTCTATCGCGACTTCGTCCGCGACGCTCCCGACGAGCTCGGCACGGTCGTGAGGTTCGGCGCCGCGCCACCACTACCGGTCATCCCCGCGGATCTGCACTGGCGCCAGGTGATGATGGTCGGTACCTGCTATGCCGGGCCGATCACGGACGGTGAGCAGGTGCTACGCCCGCTCCGCACGTTCCGGACTCCTCTCCTCGATCTAGTTGGGCCCACACCGTACGTGGGATTCCAGAGCGCGCTCGACTCGACTGTCGTCCACGGTTGGAACTACTATTGGAAGTCCACCCACCTCCCCGAACTCCGCGACGACCTCATCGACGTGATCGCCGAGCACGCGTTCTCTTCCTCGTCGCCGCGGTCGTACGCGGCTATGTTCCATCTCAAGGGGGCCGTAAGCCGAGTGGCCGAAGGCGGGACAGCGTTCGGGAACCGGCAGGCGTCGCACGCAATCACCCTAGACGCTGTGTGGCGGCCCGGCGAGGACTTCGGCGACCGGGACACTGCCTGGACGAGGGGGTTCTTCTCTGCCCTCACCCGCTTCCGCGAAGGCGTCTACGTCAACTTCCTCGGCGGCGACGAGGATCCCGACCGGGTCCGCGAGGCGTACGGCGACTCCGTCTACGATCGACTGGTGGACGTGAAGACCACGTACGACCCCGACAACGTCTTCCATCATAACCAGAACATCTGCCCCGGTACCACGCGCGTTAGCGGGACCTTCAGGGTGTGTCCTCATTAATGCCCAGTTGTCGGGAGGCGCAGCAGAATCCGTTGGGAGCTCTCGTCGGGGCGCGATTTCGGGAGATGGCGATGTCGCCGGGACGGTATACAGCGCGGGGGAGCTCAGCAAATGAGCGTCCCTACCGCGATCTTTACACACACAGATTGCTGCGCTTGCCCACGGCAGGTTGTGGCGCGATATCGTCGTAGGGTCGGGCTATGCCACGCTGCATCACAACCTGACCAAACAGCGCATCAAACGAATACGTTTTCGGGCGCACCGGTGTTGAACGGAAATCTAGATCTCGCCGTGGAGTGGAATCTCCCCTGATAGCCATTGCAGGAACAGCGTCGCGGACCGCGAGAGCCGGCGCTGTTGATTGGGGACCACATGCAGGGCAACCGGCAGGAGTTCCCCTGCGCCGAATGGCGCTACCAGCCGCCCCGAGGCCAGGTAGGTTGCCGCATAAGTCGACATGACCGTCGTGATGCCGCCAGCGCATGCTGCAATCTCCAATGCTGCTGCCGCATTGTCGGCCTTGATCGGCGCCTGTTGTGGGGCAATGACAATGTTTTGCTTCTTCGCCCAGAGATCCAGCAATTGCATCCTGCCCTGCACATAAATGAGCCGAGCAGCGTTGAACCAGTCTGCACTGGGTCTCGCTCTGGCTTGGCGAGCGGTCTCGGGATCGCAGAGAAGCATTAGTCGCTCTCTTCCCAATTGCACAGCGCCTGATACCGGCTGCAACGGATCGAGCGCCAGAATACTCAGATCCGCCAATTCCACGTTGGGATCGGTCCAGATGGTGCTGTTCAGCCGCACCTCGATCTGCGGATGGGCGGCGGAGAAACGAACCAAATGCTGCGCGAGCCACAGTGTGACGAAGCTAAGGGGGGCTGAAACGGTCACGCTGGTCTGCGCCTGTGCGCCCAGCAGCCCTTCGGTCGCTGCTTCGGCCCGATCCAGGGCCTCGGCTATTCCGGGCAGATAGGCAGTACCGACTTCGGTCAGCTCCAAACCATTGCTGCGTCGGTGAAAAAGCGGCCTGGCGAAGAATTGCTCCAGCGCCCGAACCCGTTGGCTGATCGCCGCCTGGGTGCAATTCAACTCCTCGGCGGCCCGGGTGAAGCTCAGATGCCGGGCTGCCGCTTCAAAGGCTTCAAGATAGATGAGATGCGGCAGCTTTCGCATGGAGAGACCTCATTCAAATTTCTCATGCATTACGAAAACGAGGTCACTGGGTAAAGAACGATTTCTTGCGCCAAGTCCGCCCGGCGGGTTTTCTGAGGCCTGTTCCCAGCCGCTGAACCGCAGGAAACCATGCCTTTCTCTTTGCTGAAATACGGTCTGCGCGCCAGGCACGTTTCCTTTGGCGACATCCCTCCAACGCCCGACCTGAAACGATCCTACGACGTGGTGATCATCGGCGGCGGCGGTCACGGTCTCGCGGCGGCTTACTACCTGTCCAACGTGCATGGTATCAACAACGTGGCCGTGCTGGAAAAGGGCTATCTCGCGGGCGGCAATACGGCGCGCAACACCACCACGATCCGCTCGAACTACGTGACCGAGGAATCAGTCCGCTTCTACAAGGAAGGTGTCGAACTGTTCGAGACGATGTCGCGGGATCTCGGCTTCAACGTCATGTTTTCGCAGCGCGGGCAACTGACGCTCGCGCATTCCGAGGCGACGCTGCGCAGTTTCCATCTGCGTGCCGAGATGGGAAAGCACATGGGCACCCGGATCGAAGTGGTCGATGTCCAGACGGTGAAGGAGCTTTGCCCTCATCTGAACCTCGATCTCGGTGGCCAGCACGAGGTGATGGGCGGGCTCTGGCATGCGGACGGCGGCACTGCACGCCATGATGCCGTGGCATGGGGTTACGCCAAGCATGCCAGCGCGCGTGGCGTGGAGATCCACCAGCGTACCGAGGTGACCGGCTTCGAGCACGCGGGCGACCGGCTCACCCACGTCAGGACGAACCGCGGCACGATTGCCGCCGGGCAGGTGCTGCAGGCCGTCGGTGGGCTCAACGGCCAGGTCGCCGCCATGGCGGGCATCCGGTTGCCGATACGCTGCTTCCCGCTGCAGGCGATGGTGACGCAGCCGCTGAAGCCATTCCTGGACATACTCGTCTCATCAGCCAATCTGCACACCTATCTGGTGCAGTCCTCGCGTGGCGAGGTCGTTATCGGCGGCGGCTCCGACCCCTACCAGCTGGCTTCGACCCGCTCCACGCTGGACCAGAAGGAGCATCTCGCCGAAGGCGCGCTGCACCTCTTCCCCTTCCTCCACAAGGTCAAGCTGCTGCGGCAATGGGCTGGGATCACCGACATGACGCCGGATTACAGTCCGATCATGGGGGCATCGCCGTTGCAAAACTATTGGCTGGACTGCGGATGGGGCACCTGGGGCTTCAAGGCGACGCCCGTGGCCGGCAAGCGCATGGCCGAGACCATTGCCACCGGACGCGTGCCCGATGTCTTGAAACCGTTCGACCTGCGCCGTTTCGACAGCTTCGCGCTGCTGAACGAGATGGGCGCCACGGCCGCCAGCCACTGACGAGTGCTCCCATGAAGCTTTTGACCTGCCCGGTGAACGGGCCTCGCAACATCACCGAATTTCAGTATCTCGGGCCGGTTCGCGCCGCCAGCGCCGAACAACCCGAGCAGCTGATCGAAGCCCTGTTCTACGCCGAGAACCCGCTCGGCGTGATGCGGGAGTGGTGGCGGCACACACCGTCCAACACAGTGCTGATTGCCGAACGCCACACCGTCAGCGACCAGATCCTTGCCACCTATCTTCCGCATCGAAAGCCCGCCTGACATGACCGAACGGCTGCCACTTCCCTGGGGATCGCGTCTCGATCGCACCCAAAAGATCCGCTTTGACTTCGACGGCCGTGCGCTCGAAGGTTTCGCGGGCGACTGCATTGCCTCAGCCATGGCCGGCGCCAATCGCTGGATCTTGTCGCGCTCGTTCAAATATCACCGTCCGCGCGGAATTCTCACCATGGCCGGGCAGGATGCCAACACGCTGGTGCAACTGCCCGATGAGCCGAATGTTCGGGCCGATCTGCGTCCCATCACCGCAGGATTGCAGGTCACCGCCCAGAACGTCCACGGAACGGCCGAGCATGACGGTGGCGCAGTGCTCGACAGGCTGGGCCGTTTCATGCCCGTCGGGTTCTATTATCGCAGCTTCTTTCGCCCCGGCGCGAAGAGCTGGCTCAAATTCTGGGAGCCGATGATCCGCAAGTCGGCCGGTCTCGGCAAGGTCGATCTGGCCGCCGATCATGGCCATTACATCAAGGAGAACCTGCACACCGACGTGCTGGTCGTGGGGGCAGGTCCCGCCGGGCTTTCGGCCGCCATCAAGGCAGCCGAGGCGGGTGCGCAAGTGCTGCTGGTCGATTTGAACCCGGAACCCGGCGGCGCATTGACCTATGCGCGCTTCGGGCTCGAAACCGCAGAGGCGGAGGCGACCTTGAGGACGTTGCGCGATGCCGTTCAAAAGCTGGGCAATCTGCGGGTGTTGACCGGTGCCACATGCAATGGCTGGTTTGCCGACAACTGGCTTCCGGTGCTGCAGGGCGAGACGCTTTATCGAGTTCGCGCCAGGCAGGTCGTGGCGGCCGCGGGGTCGCATGAACAGCCGCTGGTATTCCGCAACAACGACCTGCCGGGCATCCTCTTATCGTCCGCGGCGCAGAGGCTGATGCGCCTCTATGCGGTTCGTCCTGGCCAGCGTGGCGTGGTCTTTGCGGGCAACCGGGATGGATATCTCACGGCTCTCGACCTGCTTGATGCAGGCGTGCCGCTGGTCGCCGTTCTCGACCCTGCCGCCGATACATCCAGCAAAATCCTCGCGCAACGCCTCGTCGAGCGCGGCGTTCGGATCATCCCGAATGTCGCCGTCACGGAAGCATTGGGCACCGGAGGCAACCGCCATATCCGAGCCATTCGCTTCTGCACGCCCGAGCATGGCATGCAACTGCTGGAGTGCGATCATCTGGTGGTCGCCGCGGGTTACACACCGTGTTACCAGCTGCCCCTGCAGGCCGGTGCAAAGCTGGGATTTGACGAGGCCAGCCGGCAATTCGTGCTGAGCAATCTGCCGGAAGCGTTTCATGTCGCCGGATCGGCGGCAGGATTTTTCGACCTGAAATCGGTGCTGCGGAGCGGCGAGGTCGCGGGCGCGGCAGCAGCGCAGGGCGCTGGCCATGCCTCTGTCCGGTCGGACATCATCCCAGATGCCAGCGCACCGGAGATGAATTATTTGCAGGAACTATCCCCCCACCCCAAGGGACGGGATTTCGTGGATTTCGACGAGGATCTGCAGATCAAGGATATCAAGAACGCCGTCAGCGACGGTTATCGCGAGCTTGAACTGGTGAAGCGCTATTCCACCGTCGGCATGGGACCGTCACAGGGCCGGCATTCTGCCCTGGCAACGGCCCGAATTGTCGCTCAAGAAACCGGGCGCAAGGTGGGCGAGGTTGGAATCACGACATCCCGGCCTCCATTTGGTCCGGAAAAGTTGGGACTTCTGGCCGGCCCGAACCACGTGCCCTACCGGCATACGGCGATCCACGCCGAACATGTTGCAGGCGCGGCGAAGATGACACCGGTCGGTGCGTGGTGGCGGCCGCTGTACTACGCTGGAAATCGCGATGTCCGGAAGGCGATCTCTGACGAAGTCAAGCTGGTGCGTGACAAGGTCGGCATGCTGGACGTCTCTACCTTGGGCAAGCTGGCGATCCGTGGGGCGGATGCCGGTGCCTTCCTCGATCGTATCTATACCATGGCCCATGCTAGGCAGCCGGTGGGGCGCGTCCGCTACTGCCTGATGCTGAACGACATGGGGTCGGTCATCGATGACGGTGTGGCTTTCCGCCTGTCCGAGACCGAATTCTATGTGACCGCCACCACCGGTGCCGTCGCCCGCGTCTTTACCGAGATGGTGTTCCTGAACACACAATGGGGCATGCGGGTCGATATCCAGAACGTCACCGCCGCCTTCGCCGCGATCAATGTCACCGGTCCTTCGGCGCGCAAGGTCCTCGAGGCTCTGGGCGGAGACATCGATCTCTCCGCGGCCGGCTTCCCCTATCTCAATGGCCGCAGCGGCGTGATCGGCGGGTGTCCGGCCCACATCATGCGCATCGGTTTTACCGGCGAGCTGAGCTATGAGCTTCACGTGCCGCAATCCTTCGGCGCGGCGCTCTGGCGCAAGCTGCTGGAGGTGGGCGCACCCTTTGGTCTGCAACCTTATGGGCTGGAAGCCTCGCGCATCTTGCGTCTGGAAAAGGGCCACATCATCATTGGCCAGGATACCGATGCGCTCTCGACGCCGGATGAACTGGCCATGGGCTGGGCGCTGTCGAAGGCCAAGACGCGATATGTCGGCAAGACTGCTATCGAGGCGCGCGGCAGACTGGGCCTGAAGCGCAAGCTTTGCGGCTTCGAACTGCCCGAGGGCCATTGTATCCGGCTTGCGGAATCCTGCCTCGTGTTGCGGGACGGACGCCCGGTGGGCTTTGTCACCTCGATCTGCTTTTCGCCGACCTTGGGCAAATGGATCGGGCTGGCCTATGCCGACCCGCGTGACGCGACGCCCGGATCCAGCCTGCGCATACGTGGGCTATGCGGCAAGGAAGTTCGGGCCGAAGTGGTGCCCGTTCCGTTCTATGATCCCGAAAACCAACGGCAGGAGATGTAAGATGTTCCCGAGCAGCCATTCCGGGACATCGGGCAGTCATCCCGAGGGTATTGATCCCAGCCTGCGGCACAACGCCTTGGCGCATCGCCTTGTGCGAAGCGATGCGCTTCCTGGAGCGCATAAGAACGTCGTTTTCGATTGCACGCAGACCGAGCGCTTCGGGCTGCGTGGCCCCGGTACAATGGACTGGCTTGGTTCAACGGGAGTCTCCGCACCGGCGGCAGTGAACACGACATTGACCCTGCCTTGTGGCACGTCAGTGCTGCGGCTTGGCCAGCAGGAGGTGCTGCTGGCGGCGCCTCCCGGCGGCAGCGGCGCGCGGTTGCGCGAGCTGCGCAAGGCCTGGCAGGACAGTGAGCTTCCGGCCAAGGGCTACGACGCCTATCGCGATGAGGGCTGGGCTTGGTTTGTGGTATCGGGCCCTGCGGCGCCCGCACTGATGCGACGGATCTCGATGGCCGATCTGAGGCCGGAAAGCCTGAAGCTCGCTCACCTCGCCCAGACCCGCGCCTTGCATCTGGATGCTGTGGTGGCCCGGTTCGATCGTTTCGGTGCGGTATCCTACGACATTTTCGTCGACATCGCCTCGGCGCCGTTTGCCCTGGATGTCCTGACCGAGACCGCTGCGGGAACGCATTGCGGCTTTCAATTTGCGGCTCTTTGCGCCACTAAATAGTTCGGCCTCGCCTGGTTCTGTCCCAGGACGGACCTGCTGATTCCAGGATATTTCATGACCCAGTTTGCCTTGACCGTGACATGCCCGTCTACACGCGGGATCGTCGCTGCCATCACCACCTATCTGGCCGAGAATGGCTGCAACATCACCGACAGTTCGCAATTCGACGATAGCGAGAGCGGCAATTTCTTCATGCGTATGAGCTTCAGGTCGGAGACCGGTGCCGATCTCTCCGGCCTGCGCGCCGGGTTTGCACGGACCTCCGAGCCGTTCGGCATGACCTATGCCTTCCATGACGAGACCGAGAGGATGAAAGTCGTCATCATGGTATCGCGCTTCGGTCATTGCCTGAACGACCTGCTCTACCGCTGGCGGATCGGTGCGCTGCCGATCGACATCGTGGCGGTGATCTCCAACCACATGGATTACCAGAAGGTGGTTGTGAACCACGACATTCCGTTTCACTGCATCAAGGTGACAAAGGCCAACAAGGCTGAAGCCGAGGCAACGCAGATGCGCATCGTCGAGGAATCCGGCGCCGAACTGATCGTGCTCGCGCGCTACATGCAGGTGCTGTCGGATGAGATGTGCCGGAAGATGTCGGGACGGATCATCAACATCCACCATTCCTTTCTGCCGAGCTTCAAGGGAGCCAATCCCTACAAGCAGGCCTATGATCGGGGCGTCAAGCTGATCGGCGCCACGTCGCATTACGTCACCGCCGATCTCGATGAGGGTCCGATCATCGATCAGGATACGGTCCGGGTGACGCATGCCCAGAGCCCGAGCGACTATGTTTCGCTTGGCCGCGATGTGGAAAGCCAGGTGCTGGCCCGGGCGATCCATGCGCATATTCATCGCCGGGTTTTCCTCAACGGTGACCGAACCGTCGTTTTTCCGGCATCACCGGGATCTTATGCCTCCGAGCGTATGGGGTAAGGGCCGAGCCGCGGCGCCTATACCGGAACCGGTCCCGCTTGCCGGGCAGCATGCTATGGGGTATTCATTAAAGTGAAAATTGCGTCAACATACTAGCCGCGGCGGCTTGCGATGGGTCGTTGGAACGGCCTATTTCCGTCCGCAACACTCAACCGAGATCTGTCGAATTGGCTGAGGTGACGCTGGCTGCGAATCGCCGAAAAAGGGTTCAAATCAATGAAAGCCAATAGCCGGGGCGCAAAGCAGAGCAGGGCCATGACCGACCAATCCGCGACCATAGCCGAGGCTGTCTCTACCAATGCCGTTTCTCTGGGCGAACGGGTTCGCAGCCTCAGGATTGCAAGCAACCTCACGATTGCCGAGCTTGCCGAGCGGGCCGGTTTGTCGTCAGGCATAATCAGTCAGATCGAGCGGGGCCGATCCAATCCGTCAATCCGCACGCTGCAGAGCCTGCGCGCGGCGCTTGGCATGAACTTGTGGGAATTCCTGCAGTCGTCCGATCACCCTGCGGCGAGCAGTGCCGAACGGGAAATTCCGGACTTCATTTGCCGCAAATCTCAGCGCCAGACGCTGATCGTGGGACAAACCAAACTGGTCAAGGAGCTGCTGTCACCGCGCAAAGATCAGAATTTGCGCTTCATGATCGTAACGCTGCCACCGGGAAGCGAAAGCGAGGATGTGCTCCAGAGCCAGGGCCAAAAGGGTGGCTATATGCTCTCGGGGCGCGCCCGCCTTCAGGTCGGCGACAGGTCCGGCGACCTGGAAGAAGGCGACAGCTTTCAGTTCCCCGCCGACATTCCCCACAAGATCGTGAACCCGTACGGCGAACCCGCTCGTGTGGTCTGGATCATGAGCATCATGGATGCGCATCTCTGAAAGGGCGTGCTTCTTCCGGGATGCCGCTGCGAATCGAGCCGTTGCGTGCCCCTTCATTTTGTGCAATAAAATGAACACAACAATAATTTAATGAACACGAGGGTTAGAATGCACAAGATCGGGACGCAACTATCTCGGCGCTGTCTGCTTCAGCGGACCGCCATCGTGGGAGTGGGCATGATGGCCGCGCCTCTGCTCGGCCGGGCCGCCCTGGCGGCTGCCCCCAAGCTCAAGACGGTCGAAGACGGCGTCATTACCATCGCCATGAGCGGTGCCATGCCGATGACGGGCTATGAGGACGGGAAGATCATGGGCAGCGACGCTCAGATGATCGCCGCCATCGCCAACAAGCTTGGCCTCGGCGTGAAGCCGGCGATCATGCAGTGGTCCGCCACAATCGAGGCGATCCGGAGTGGCCGGGCCGACATCATGGTCGGCAACATGTCATGGACGCCGAAGCGGGCGGACGCCATGCTGCTGACCGACGCAATCTATTATGCCGGCAACCTCGCCACCATGCGGCAGGATATGCCTTTCAAGGACTCGATCGGCATCGAGGACTTCAAGGGCTACAGCCTGGGCACCAGCGTCGGTTACAATTTCGTCCCCGATCTCAAGAAGATCCCCGACGCCAAGGAAGTGAAGCTCTATGACACCGACGACGCGGCGATCCGCGACGTGCAGGCGGGTCGGCTTGACTTCGCGTTCCTCGACGGTCCCGAGGTCGATTACATGGTGCTGAAAAATCCCGACCTCAAGCTGAAGCAGGTCCCGCTCCGGTCGACCGAAGGTTATCCGCTCCTGACCGACAAGGGCATCGCCGTGATGGGGATGAGTCTGGAAAACCCGGACCTGCTTGATGCTTTCAACGCCGGCATCAAGTGGCTCTGGTCGTCAAAGACCAATGCCGATATCCTTGCCAAGAACGGCATGACGAGCCCGGATTATCTCGTGGCACCGGCTAAAAATCCCCGCGTTGGGGTGGACCGGGATGACAGCAGCAACATCCTCGGACCAGCGGCGCATACGCCGAAAGACTTCTCTTCACTGTTTGCATGAGCTCGGTTGCCGGCGCCGGAGGGCCAGGTGAGCCCGCCGGCGTATCCACATCGATAGGCGACGGACGGCGCAGAAGCTCGATATGCGCCAGTGCGGCCGAAGACGGAATTGCGCTGATGCACGACCCAGTCCAGTCGATAGAAACCAACAATGCCGCAACGGACGGGGCTGCGGCGGATCAACCGATCGTCCGGATCCGAGGCCTTCGCAAGAGCTATGGCAGCCTCGATGTCCTGAAGGGGATCGACCTTGACGTCCGGCGCGGCGAAAAGGTCTCGATCATCGGGCCGAGCGGCTCCGGCAAAACGACGCTGCTTCGCTGTATCAACAGAATTGAGAAGCCGAGTGGGGGCCATGTCTACGTGGACGGCCAGCTCATTGGCGAGAAGCTCGTCGGCGACCGCTATATCGACATGGAAGACCGCGAGCTTGCTCGTCTCCGAGCGGGCATGGGGATGGTGTTCCAGCGCTTCAATCTGTTCCCGCATCTGACCGCGCTGCAGAACATCACGATCGGGCCGATGAAAGTCCTCAGGATGCCGGCGACGGAGGCGGAGGCAGCAGCCCTTGCGCTGCTGGAAAAGGTTGGGCTCGCGAACAAGCGGGACGCCTACCCGGAAATGCTGTCCGGCGGCCAGCAGCAGCGCGTCGCGATAGCCCGCGCGCTGGCGATGCGCCCCAAGGTCATGCTTTTCGACGAGGCCACTTCGGCGCTCGACCCGGAACTCGTCGGCGAAGTGTTGAGCGTCATGAAGCAGCTCGCTTCGGAAGGCATGACTATGATCATCGTCACCCACGAGATGAAGTTTTCCGAAGAGATCTCGGACCGCGTGATCTTCATGGACCACGGTGCGGTGGTTGAGCAGGGATCGCCGGAGGAGATTTTCCGAACGCCCTCGCATCTGCGGACCCAGACTTTTCTGCGCGCAGTGCTAGGCCGGCAGGCTTATCAATGACGGCGGCGGACTGGCCGGCCTGGATCACGCATCTGCCCCATTTCTTGGATGCGCTGCTGACCGGGGCGGTCATAACTGTCATAGTGACGGTCGGCGGGTTTGTCGGGTCGGTTGTCTTGGGCATCCTGTTCGGCGCATTCTCGACATCGCAGTCGTTGCTGCTGCGCACCGTCGCCCATATCTACGTCGAGATATTCCGCGGTCTGCCTCTGCTCACCGTGCTCTTCATCATCTTCTTCGGCCTTGCGACCATCGGTATCCGGCTCGACCCCATCTCCGCGGCGATCACCGGCTTCAGCATAAATGGCGGCGCTTACCTTTCGGAAGTATTCCGCGCCGGCATCCAATCAATCCACAAGGGACAATCCGAGGCGGCCCTGTCCATCGGCATGACCCGGATGATAGCATTCCGCTACATCATCCTCCCGCAATCGATCCGCGTCGTCCTGCCGCCACTCGCCAATTTCGCGATCGGTCTTCTCAAGGATACCTCGCTGGCCTCGGCGGTGGCGGCGCCCGAGATGATGTTCAATGCCGGCAGGCTGGTATCCGAGACATTCTTTGCCACCGAGATTTACCTGCTGGTGGCGGCACTTTATCTCTGCATGAGCCTGCCGCTGTCCTTGGCAACCCGGCTACTCGAGCGCCGCATGGCACGGGCGCACGCACAATGACCCTGGCCGACGCCGAAACCCTCGCAACGGAGTGGATGCCTCAGCTCCTCGTGGCCGCCGGTTACACCATGAAGATGGCAGCGGCAGCCTACATTCTCGGTGCTGTCGCGGGTTTGTTCCTGGCGCTCGCCAGACGATCGGAGCGGCGGGTCGTCTCGATCCCCGCCTTGGTCTACATCGAGTTCGTTCGCGCAACGCCGACCCTGACACAGATCTTTCTGATCTATTTCAGCCTGGCGCTCGTCGGGATCGTGCTTCCGGCGTTCGAAGCCGCGGTGATAGCCCTCGGCCTTCACTATGCCGCCTACATGGCCGAGACCTACCGCGCGGGAATCGAGGCCATCCACCGCGGGCAGCACGAAGCCGCGCAGGCCATCGGCATGACCCGCGGGGAGACGATGCGCTACATCATCCTGCCCCAGTCCTGGCGGATCATTCTTCCACCAATGGGCAACTCCGCCATATCGCTGCTGAAAGACACGTCGGTCGCCTCCCTGATCTCGGCGCCCGAGCTCATGCTGCGGGCCCATGACCTGACTAGCGAGTACTACATGCCGATGGAGCTCTACCTCACCGTCGGCGCCATGTACCTGATCATGACCTACCCACTTTCGCTCCTGGTTCGTCGCCTGGAGCGGATGGCGGCGAAGGAACACAGGGCGTCGGGAAACTGACGCATGCAGACACGATCCGGCCGACGGGCTGCCAATCAGACAGACGAGTAACGGCTACATGTCTCCCACAGTCCTGCGCATTCCCAGTGATGAGGTCTTGCCTGCCGCCGTGGATGTCGTCGTGATCGGCGGCGGCATCGTCGGTTCGGCGGCCGCCTACTTTCTGGCCAAGCGCGGGATCTCGGTTGCGCTGGTGGAGAAGGGCTATATCGGCGCCGAGCAGTCGTCCCGGAACTGGGGCTGGTGCCGCCAGCAGAATCGCGATGAGCGTGAACTGCCTCTGGCCGGCTATGCCCTGCAGCTCTGGAACCAGCTGCAGCAGGAGATCGGCCGCGATCTCGGTTTCCGCCGCTGCGGGCTGACCTATGTGACGAACGACCCGCGGCAACTGGCGGAGTGGGAGCGGTGGCGCGAGACCGCCCGGAGGTTCGACGTCAATACACGGATGCTGAGTGCTACCGAGGCAACCGCCGCAACGGCAGGGACCGGTCGAAGCTGGCTGGGTGGCGTGCACTCGATCGACGACGGCAAGGCCGAACCGGCGCTTGCCGCGCCCACGTTGGCGAAGGCTGCCCGCGACCATGGTGCGAAAATCATCCAGCAATGCGCAGCCCGCGGGCTCGATGTCAGCAACGGCCAGGTGACGGGGGTGGTCACGGAACGAGGCCTGATCAAGGCCGGTGCAGTGCTCTGCGCCGGTGGCGCTTGGGCTTCCACATTTTGCCGTCAGCAAGGCATTGCTTTCCCGCAGGCAAGCGTGCGTCAGAGCATTCTGCGAACGAAACCGGGGCCGCAGCTGCCGGAAGCGATCTATACCCCGGATTGCGCGCTCACCCGGCGTCTCGATGGGGGCTACACCGTCGCGATCAGTGGGAAGGCGACCCTCGAGATCACGCCGCAAGGCCTGCGTTACGCGCGCTCCTTTCTGCCGATGTTCAAGCAGCGCCTGAAGTCCATCGAGATCGGCATCGGACGCTCGTTCCTTAACGGGCCAGAGGCGCTCGCCAGCTGGCGGCTCGACGAGGTCTCACCTTTCGAGCGCATTCGCGTCCTCGATCCGGCCCCCAACCCGCGCACGATCTCGCGGATTATGGCCAGAGCCAGAGCCCTATATCCCCGCCTTGCCAATGTCGAGATGGCTGAAAGCTGGGGGGCCTATGTCGACTGCACGCCCGATGCTGTGCCCGTCATCTCTCCAGTCGCCGCGCTGAAGGGGTTCTTTTTGGCGGCGGGATTCAGCGGTCATGGATTCGGGATCGGACCAGCGTCGGGCCGGTTGGCGGCCGACCTGATCGCCAACGACACACCCGTCGTCGATCCTGGCCCATATCGTCTGTCGCGGCTGTTGGACGGCTCCAAGGTCGAGGTTGGCGGCATCTGATGTCTGGGAAGAGTGACGGTATTTTTGTCTGCTACCGAGGATGCAGCTGCCCCGGGTCAACGGGGACAAAATCGACCGGCCTTGTCGATAGTCCGCTAAACCACGGAAGCCGCGAACAGCGGAAATTCACCAATGAAATCAAAAGCCCAAATTTTTGACGGTACATCTGCCGGCACCAACTGCGAGCCGAAAATTAATTGCCATTAAAAATCAACCGGTTATCATGGGTTGAAACAATCGAGTGGGAGTAGGGGAGCGACGGCAATAGAGTCATTCGGCGGACTATTCGGCCTCCGTTTGCGACCACGCGGCATTCACTCGTCGTTGGATTCGTGCTCATTTCTAAACAGCCTGACCAATCTGAAACGCCCCGGGCGATGGATGTAAAGCGCCATCGACGTGGCATAGGGCAACGGCGTAGAAAGGCGTGCAATTCGGCGGGCTTCGCTCTGAGGTCATCGCGCCCACACCGAGCTGGCTAAGCGCACCTGAATGAGAGATGCAGTCTGGAACTGGCAGCGAGTCCGTGCCTGTGAGCCCTCCAGGCGCATTCCTGAAATCAGCTAGTCGCATTGCACCGGCTTTACTTGGAATTGATGCTGCGCCCGATTACGCGGATGTTAGTGACTGGTCGAATAGTCGCCGCCTAGGTCTCGGTACGACCAACTACAGTCAGCTTGACGACGCGCTTACCGGATCGGCGTTTCGCCGCGAAACAGCGGCTGGTGCTCCCGCATCAAGGCGGCAATCCGGTCGGCGACTTTTCGTACCGGCGGGGAGTGACGTTCCTCGTGATGGGTGACGATCCATTGGTCGGTTTCGAGTTCGGGGATAGGCTGAGCGACGCGAACCAGCCGCGGATCGCTGTCACCGACGAAGCACGGAAAGATCGAAAGGCCGGCGCCGGCGGCCACCAGTTCGCGCACCGAATGGGTGTTGTTGCCGCGCACGGCGATGCGGTCGCCGTGATGGGCTTGCAACCAGCGCGCCGAGGCAATGTTTGCCCCTTCGCCGGTGACGCCGACGAACAACCCGGCGGCGATGCCGTTGATCAGGTGGCGCCCGGAATAGATGGCATGGGCGACCTTGCCGCTCTGACGGCCGGCCAGCCACTGCTCGGTTGGGCGCTCGCTGCGGATGCCGATGTCGGCGGCACGGCGTCCGATGTCGACCCTGTCGGTGGTGGTGACGAACTCCACCCTTATGCCGTCATCGACCGTCCAGATCTCGCCGATGTGGGCGGAAACGAAGGCCGAGGTCCATGGCCCGGCCGAGACGCGGACAATGCGGTCAGGCAGGCTTCCCTCGCGCCACCGGGTCAGCGACTGCATTGCTGCCTCGACGTCTTCGGCGCGCCGCAGCAGTTCTTCACCGACCGGGGTCAGCCGGTAGCCGGTCTGCTGACGCACGAACAGCGGTTCGCCGATCTGCTTTTCGAGCGCGGTGACGCGTCGTCCAAGGGTGGCAGCGCTGAGCCGCGTGGTTCCCGTCGCCGCGCTCAGGCCACCCAGCCGCGCAACGTCGAGAAACAACCGCAGATCGTCCCAGCCGATATCCATTTTGCAGAAATGAAAAACTCCTTGCGACCGTGGCTGTAGCGCGAAGCGGGCATCACGCGCAAGTATGCAGGCCTTGGCGGCGTTGGACAATCCGGTCTGTCGGGACGGTGACAAGCGTCCCGGCTGGCCAGCAAGCCAGTGCAATCCGTTCGATCGCGCATGCGCTTCGTGCAGATGCTTTGCGCTTTCGACCAACCCGGGCGCGTGCCTTCCGCGCGCCAGAGGAGATGATCATGTTGGATGAACTTCGACGCCGTTTCGCCCGTTGGCGTGCCTATCGCCAGACACTTGCGAGCTTGAGACATGTCCCGGATAGCACACTGGCGGATGCCGGCATTTCTCGCGAAGAGATCCGCGAGCGTGCCCGCCACGCCAGCCTGCGAGGTTGAAACAATGAAGGCGGGCATGCAGATGATGGAGCTTTGGGATGGCCGCTCGGTACCACGCATCGGGATCGGCACCTGGGCGGCGGGTGGCGCCGCGCGCTGGGGTGATGCGGCGACCATCTATGGCGAGGTCGACGACATCAGGTCGCAAGCCGCGCTGGCGATGGCCTATGACATCGGCGCGCGGGTGTTCGACACGGCTGCCGCCTATGGCGCCGGCAATGCCGAGCTGATCCTCGGGCGGGCGTTGAAGGGCAGGGACGAAGCCGTCATCGTCACCAAGGTCGGCTATTTCGGCGACCCCGAAACGCGCAAGATCGCTCCCGAGGATGCCTCTGCCGCGGCGATCCGGACATCGATCGACAAGTCGCGGCAGCGCCTGCAGCGCGATTGTATCGACGTCGCGCTGCTGCATATCAACGAGTATCCGATCGAGCGCGCCGGCGAGGTGTTCGATACGCTCGGCCAGCTGCATCAGGAGGGCAAGATCGGCGGCTTCGGCTGGAGCACCGATGACCGCGATCGGCTTGCCGCCTACGCGGCCCGCGACGGTTTCGTCGCCGTGGAGAACGACTTCAATGTGTTCACCCCGGCGAACGAGCTGATGGCCGTTGCGGCGCGCGAGAACCTCGTCTCGTTCAGCCGGCTACCGCTGGCAATGGGGCTGCTCACCGGCAAATACACGCCGGCCATGAAGCTGCCTGTCGATGACGTGCGCGGCGGGAATGCCGAATGGATGGTGTTTTTCAGGGATGGCGCCGCCAACCCGCAATATCTGTCAAGGCTCGCCGCAATCCGCGACCTGCTCGCCTCGGGCGGGCGCACGCTGGCACAGGGCGCGCTCGGTTGGATCCTCGCCAAATCGGCGATCGCCTTGCCGGTGCCCGGCTTCACGCGGCCCGAGCAGGTCGAGGACAATCTCGGTGCGCTGGAAAAAGGGCCGCTGCCGGCAGCGGTGATGGCCGAGATCGACGCCGTGCTGAATATTGCCGAGACCGCCTAGTGTGGCGAATCCGAAATTGGCATTGGTGATGATGCCGGCCAACTTCGATCTCTGAGGACCGGGATTCTGTCTTGTCGACCACCGCATCGTCAATTGAACCTCGGATATAGGCAAGCTATTGATTTTCAAGAACCGGATTTTGATTGGCTCCTGACGACAGAGAAGGCAGCGAAATAATCTGACGGTGCTTCTGACGGTATATTCAGGAGCGCTCGAGAGAGTTGGTCACATGCCGTCAGATGAATCAGCGCGCTGACGGTATTTTCGGCGGCTTAAACTTTGAAATTGTTAGAGAAAAAGCCGTTTGAGGTGCCCATACTTTCCTGACGGTATTTTGCCCCCATAGCAGTCGCTTCGCACATGCCTGCCAAGGGCTGGTGTGTGTGCAATGTGTGCTGAGTTAGTCACGACATAGATGGCCAACCGGCGATCCCTCCGATCTTGCTGGGTTCGGTCGGTCTTATGGGGACTGGACAATGAACGAGGCCGTACAAGGTGCACCGCCCTCCACTGCGAGCGCCGCAGTCCAGGAACTGCCTACCGGCACATCGAGCACTCGGCAGTTGGGACGGTGCAAGGCCGTACCGACGACGATATGTTCCCCGGCCGTCGCGCTCATCGGTACGTCAAGCTCTTGAGGTGCCACGGAAAATCCGCAACCCCACGCCTTGAGTATGGCCTCCTTGCGTACCCAGCCGCGGTAGAGGGCGGCTAGGCGGTCGCCGGGGGAGGAGGCTCTCCAGGCGGCATATTCGCGTGGCGATGCCCATGTCGACAGGATTTCGTCGGCATCGATGGTCTCGATGCGTTCCAGATCGACGCCGACCTCGCATTCAGATGCAAATGCGAGAAGCGCCGCCCCACCCGCGTGCGAAACATTGAAGCGCAACCGTTCGCACGCCATCCGAGGCTTGCCGTGAGCGCCATACGCAATGAGGACCGACCGTGGCGGCACCGCCAGGTAATTCGCCAGGATGCGGCGCAATCCCGCTCGCGTGCGCACGAATTGTGCCCGCGCCCGGGGCGAACGCAGCCGCTCCGCGCGCGCGCGTTCCTCATCGTCGAGCAGCTTCAGCGCATCGGCTTCTGCCGCAATGCATGGCCGCGCGTCGAGCAGCCACAAGTGGACCTTGCCGACGTCCGGCGGCTCAGGCATTTTCGATGTCAACCGCCACACTGGCGATCCAGCTCATGCTTTGCGCGATCGCCGCAAGATCCGCAGCAGCCATATTGTCAGGCGGGACTGCAGCCCAGGCCTTGATGAGGTCGGCCACGTATTCGTGCAGTGCCTCCCGCACCATCCTCCGCGCTTCCGGCGTCAGTGTCGCTGCACGCAGCGCCTCATGATAGGTGGCAAATGACTGAGCTATGCGTTCCGCCGCCTCCGGGGCCTGGAGCGGCTCCTGCATCGCCTCGGCGCAGCGGGCGAAGGTCTCGGCAACGGCCGCGCCACCCTCGGGCGAGGTCCAGGCAGATTCGAGGACGCCGCGAAAGCGCGCGAAAGCGCGGGCGAAGTCAAGCTGAGGACCGTCCTGGGTCCATTGCCAAGGCGATTGTTGCTCCGGGTTCATAACACAGCTCCAGAGTTGGTCCATTTGCGCGCTTCATCCAGCAACGCCCCATAGCCATGACGTCGCGCAGACGTGTCAAGCAATGCCTCGATACCGGTGCTGTCCTGCCAAGCGCCACCTTGCATCTCGACCACCTTCTCTTTGACGCGCAGCCAGATCGACTCAAAACCAGGCGGGCCGTCGCCCAGAACGATGAACCCGCGCCAGCCCGCCTGAGGCACGGCTGGCGCAGCGCTTGGAACTGACAACGCCCGCGCCCGGGCGGCCAGTTCCGCGACCTCATTGGGTGCAAGCCTGAATGAAGGATTCGGCCTGCCTGAGAACAGGTCCAGCACCACGCGCACTAAAACACCTCCACTCCCGGCGGTACGAACAGGTAGCTGCAAAATTGCGTGTAGGGGCCGCGGTCACACGTGGCCGGCGTCAGTGCGCCGGCAATGACGCGGCCCCGGTTGTCGACGTTGCGAGCACTGTAGATGCCCAGCTTGTGGCCCCAGAAGTCGCCATGCGAGCGGTACCAGTGGAAATCGTGTCCCGGCCAAACAGCCAGCGCCGCCAGCCGCGCCGGGCCGTCGCAGTTCGCCCTGAATCCATCGGCGATTGCAGCCCGCGCGACCGCCTCGCAGCTGAACTCATCATACTGACGACCGACCCTTCGTCCGGGCTGTGCAACGAAGTTGGAAACATAGTTGCTGGCATAATTGTAGCAATTGTTGCGCAGGCGCACAGACGGCGTGTTCCAGAACCAGGGGCTATAGGCGGCGAGGATCGGCTCACAGGGCGGCTCGACCTCTGGCTGTTCGGCAGCTGTGGGCGCCTCGGCGCCGCTGGCGCGTAGCGCAGCGCTACGGTTAGCACGTGGTGCCACGCCGTCGCCCCGCAATTCGACGGAGCGCGCTGCTTCGTCGATCACGGCGCGCGCGACGAGCGGTCGGGCGCTTTCCAACAGTGCCAAAACGGCCTCGCGCTCCTCATCCGGCAGCCGCGCCCGCCGTGCGGAGACCGCCTCCTCCTTTGTCTCCACCGTCGCAAGCGGTGGCACGCCGATATGGAAGGCCGCCGGCGCGTCGGCGTCTTCCGGACCAATCCCGACGAGCAGGCCACGATAGCCAAGCGCCGGCGTCGGGGCAGCAGAAACCGGCCCGCCCTGGCGTGACATCAGTTGCCTGACGTGTTGGGCCAAAGACGGCGGCACCTGCCATGTCGGGTTGGGGCGACCGGAGAATACATCTAGCATCACGCGCATGCGCCGTCTCCTTGCTGATGCAACTGTTGGCGTACATCGGTATCGCTCATTTCAAGCACCTGCAGCACGATGGCTGCGGCCGCTTCCAACCGCTGCCGCGCCGAACCATCAGGGACGATCGCGCGCGAAAGCTCGCGTGCGCATCGGGCCTCGAATACTCGACGCAGCGGAATCTCGATCTGCAACAATTCTCGCAGTTGCGAAACCAATCGCGTAGCCAAGAGCGAGTGGCCTCCGAGATCGGCAAAGAAATCGTCGGTCGCGCCTGCTTCCGGCACCTTCAACACGTCGCAGAAACACCTGACGAGCAATGTTTCAAGAGCGGTTTCCGGTGTCACGTGCCGCCGCTCCCTCGGGGCGGCGGCGGCAAGCATCCGGGCGATACGATCGCGGTCTGCCTTGCCGTTGGCGGTGAGCGGGATCTCTTCAACGACCCTGAAGACGCTCGGGATCATGAACGGCGGCAGTTTGTCCCGGAGATGGTTTCGAAAAGTCCCGGTCAAGTCGGCCTGATCGAGGTCGCACCCCGGCGAAAGCAGCAATGCCGCACGCAGTCGGTCATCACCCGGTCCGGCGCGATGCAGCATCACGGCCGCTTCAGCCACCGCCGGGTGTGTGCGCAATGCAGCCTCCACTTCATCTGGCTCGACACGGTGGCCACGCAACTTGATCTGATTGTCGGCGCGGCCGAGGTATTCGAGCGTGCCATCGCGGCGGTACCGTGCTCGGTCCCCCGAACGGTAGACCGGCGCTCCGTCCGGTCCGCGTACGAAACGCTCCGCGGTGAGACCGGCTTGGCCGACATAACCCAGCGCAACGCCGGCACCGCCAATTCGCAGTTCGCCAACCACCCCGACCGGGACCGGCGCACCGGACGCGTTACACACATTCAACCGCGTGAGGGCAATTGGACGGCCAATCGGCACCGGGCCAGGTCGAATGTCGCCGGCGCGCAAAAAATGCGCGCAGCAGCCAACCGTGGTTTCTGTCGGCCCGTACTCATTGACGATCAGCAATCCCGGCATGTGCGCGCGCCAAGGCTCGAGCGTCTCGCCGTGCAAGGCTTCGCCCCCAACGATGAAACAGCCAGTTGCACAGGCGGGCGCCCGCCCTCCGGCAAGCTGGCGCAAGCCTTCGAGGTGGCTTGGGGTCAATTTGACAAAGCCGTAGCGCCGGCCCGAGTGAAGCGCTTCCTCAAGCGCTTCGAGGCCGCCCCCGGCAGGCAGCAAAAACACGGTCTTGCCACACAGAAGCGGCACGAAAAGCGTGGTGATCGACATGTCGGCACTGATCGAAGTGCACAGCGGTGCCCCTTCGCCATCGTCCACCGGATAGACGCTCATGCACCAGCGGAGGTAGTTGAGCAATGCACGATGCGGCACCGAGACGCCCTTGGGCCGTCCGGTGGAACCGGAAGTGAACAGTATGTAAGCCGGGCTCTCAGCGTCGGCACGCACCTTCGGTGGCGGTACGCCGAGTTGCAGTGGTTCGCTCTCCACCACGATCGAGGTGAACCCGGTCCGCAAGTCGGATCCCGTACCTTTGGAAACAAGAAGCACCGTCGCCCCTGCGTCAAAGAGCATGTCGCGGGCGCGCTGGACTGGCAATTCAGGCCCCAGAGGCACATAGGCAGCGCCGGCCTTGAGCACGGCGAGCAGTGCCATCGGCAGATACGTGCATGGCTCGATCGCCACCCCCACGCAATCGCCGGGCCTCACGCCGCGTGCGATGAGCTGATGAGCGAGACTGTTGGCGCCGCTGTCGAGTTCCGCATAGTTGAGGCGTCCGTCGGGTGCCTGGCAGGCGACTGCGTCCGGGCTAAGACGCGCTTGTGCTTCGAACAGCCCGCATAGGTCGGTTTCGGCCGACGGCATCGCAGGGCCTCGCGACCAAGCTTCCAACTGATGCAGTTCGGCGGCATCCATCAACGGCAGATCCGCCACCGACGCTTCGGGGTCGGCCAGCGCTGCGGAAAGTAGTCGCAAGAAGCGCTCCACCAGTCGTTCGGCGCTCGACTGCTGAAAAAGATCGGTAGCGTACTCCAGTTCGCCGACCAGGCAGGATGCCGTTTCGGCAAGCTGCAGGGTAAGGTCAAAGGCCGAAGTGCCACGCGCGAAGCTGAACGCTGGCGCGGCATCCGAGGTCGCCTTACGCACCTGGCTGGAAGAGAGCACCTGGAACGAAACCTGAAACAGCGGGTTGCGCGACAGATCCTGTTCGGGCGCCAGGGCTGCCACCACCATGGAGAAAGGCAGGTCCTGATGGTTCTGCGCTTCACGCAGCCGGGCATGCGTACGTTCCACCGCTTCGTCGAAGCTGCAGCTGCCGCTGAAATCCAGCCGCAAAACCACGGTGTTTGCAAAAAAGCCGACTACGTCTTCGAGCTCGGCATATGGACGCGCTGCCATTGGAGTGCCGATGGTCACCTCGTCCTGTCCCGCGAGCCGGTGCAGCAGTGCTGCAAAAGCGGCAAACAGCACGGTGAAGCGTGTGGTGCGCAGGCGGCGCGCCAGCGCTTCCGCGGCTGCAGTTGTGGCTGCGTCGATGGTGATCGGTGCGCGCGCCCCACGATAACTTGGCCGGGCGGGACGAGGATGGTCCGTGGGCAGCTCGAGTTGCTGCATGCCCTCGAGCCGCTGCACCCAGTATTTGCGGTGCTGAGCCATCCTTTCACCAGGCATTGCCTCGCGTTGCCAGACGGCAAAGTCGGCATATTGCACCGGTAATGGCGGCAGCGACGGATGCCTGCCGGCTAACAGCTCGGAATAGACCTGGCCGATTTCGGCCAGCAATTTCTCCAGCGACCATCCGTCGGCGACGATGTGATGGATTACGAGCAGCAGCAGCGATTCACCGGCAGAGAGCTGCAACAGCCGACAATGTAGAAGCGGCCCTTCGGCAAGGTCGAAGGGCTGCTGGCTGGCAGCCGAGGCTATCTGCGCGGCGCGCGCCTCCGGATCCGACTCGTAGCTGAGGTCATCGATCTCGCATCGCACGGCTGTCGCAGGCAGAATGCGCTGCACCGGCTGTCCTCGGACGAGCGGGAACACGGTGCGCAACGCCTCATGACGGGCGACCACCGCCGAGAGTGCCTTTTCCAGGTAGCGCCGCACGGGGACAAACGGCAGCCTCTGCGCAATCGAGATATTGTAGAAGGGATTGCCCGGAACGAGTTGGTCGAGGAACCACAGGCGGTCTTGTGAATGTGAAAGCGGGAAGTCGCGTCCGTCGCGCGGCTGGACAGGGATTTCCTGCGCCGGCCGAACTTGAATGAGGCGCTCGCGCAGCGAGCGCTTCTGCTCGGATGTCATCGCGGTAATGCGGTTTTGCAGACTGTTCAAGGCGCCCCTCTCGATTCCGCTGGTTCTTGTGAGGCGAGCAGCGCCTCGCGCTCGGCCGCTGGCATTGACGTCAACAGCGCCAACAGCTCGTCGTCGCTGGCCTCCGATGTCGCGGCCTGGCACTCCGCGATCCAACGGGCAAGCTGGCGGACTGACGGGTGGTCAAACACGGCACCCGCCGGCACATCGATTCCGAGTTGGCGTGACAGTCGTGAACTGACACGCAAAGCCGCCAGCGAATGTCCGCCGAGATCGAGGAAGAAGTCTCCGTCAAGCGCCACCAAATGCAGTTGCAACACCTGCTCGAAACACGCCTGGACTTCTTTTTCAAATGGCAGCACCGGATTCGAATCGCCAGCATCCGACACTTCTTCGGGCGGCGGCAGCACCAGTCTGTCGCGCTTGCCGTTGGGCGTCAGCGGTAGCGCATCGAAACGTGCGATGACCGTCGGCAGGAACGCCTGCGGAAGCCGTTCCCGCAACCCGGCCAACAATCGCCGCGCATCGAAGCTGGATGCAGGCGCGGCGACGTAGGCAACGAGGCGGCCCTCCCGCAGCACGACCATGGCATCGCGGACTTCGGGG
Organism: Mesorhizobium kowhaii; assembly: GCF_042431665.1. Taxonomy (NCBI): domain Bacteria; kingdom Pseudomonadati; phylum Pseudomonadota; class Alphaproteobacteria; order Hyphomicrobiales; family Phyllobacteriaceae; genus Mesorhizobium; species Mesorhizobium kowhaii. The sequence goes on along the minus strand of NZ_JBHLYT010000053.1, from coordinate 718,216 downwards.
GCTTGGCGAAGCAGTGCCTCGATTTCGGCCGGTTCGATCCGGAAACCACGCAACTTGATCTGCTGGTCGCGTCGGCCGAGGCAGACAATCAAGCCGTCGCGCTGCACACGGGCCAGGTCGCCGGTGTGGTACATTCGCGCCGCTTTGCTGCCTGCAAAAGGGTCGGTGACAAAGCGCTCGCGTGTCAGTTCGGCAGGCCCGAGATATCCAAGCGCGACACCTACGCCGCCGATGCACAACTCACCTGCCATCTCAAGCGGAACGGGGCGCAGCTTGCTGTCGAGCACATATGCACGCACGCCAGCGATCGGTCGGCCGATCGGGACGACACCCAGCACAGGGGGTTCTTGGTCGGGATCGAACCAGGTGGCATCCCAGACCTCCGAAGTCCCGTAAAGATTGTAGAGTGTGGCCTCCGGATGGTGTCGGCGGAAATGCTGGTAGAGGTCTGCGTGGAGCGGCTCGCCGCTGCAGACCCAGAACAGCAGGTGCGGCAAGTGCCGCCCGAGGTCCGGTTGCGCTTCGAGCATCATCTTTAGCAGCGACGGCACCAGCCACAGCCGTGTGACGCCGCGCGATGCCAGCTGGCGGATCAACGCGGAGGCATCCGTTCCGATCCGCTCCGAAACGATCAGGGTCGGCACACCTTGCAGCGCGGCGCCCAACAGCTCCCACAGCGAATCGACAAAGTTGATTGCGGTGCGCTGACAGGCCATTTCATTCGCGCCGAAGGGGTAGGCCTGCCACATCCATGTGAGCCGGTTCGACACCTGACCCCATTGAACCAGCACGCCCTTCGGCCGGCCCGTCGAGCCAGACGTGAAGACGATGTAGGCGGGGTCGTCGTTCCGCCAGCAGACCGGGTCGTCGTTTGCCGCATCGCCGCTGCCGCTGCCGGGGGCGAGGACGTCGCCGATGTCGATCACGGTCGCCGGTCCGTCTGGCGGAGTTGGGCCGGTTGCCAGCAGCACGGCCGGCTTGGCGTCCGCCAGCATTTGCTCCAGGCGGTGCCTGGGATAGGCCGGATCGAGCGGCAGATAGACGCCGTGCGCCTTAAGCACGGCGTAGAAGGCCACCACTTGCTCCAACGAGCGGGGTGCAGACACGGCGACCGGCACGCCGCGATCCACACCAATGTCGTGCAACCGTCGTGCGAGCCGCGACGACGCGCGCTCCAAGGTGTCGAAGTCGAGCATACGATCGTCAACAATGAAGGCCGGAGCTGCGCCTTTGTCGCGCGCCAGACCCCGCAACAATTCGAGCGGATCCAGATCCACGCACGCATCGGCATCGCCGGTGTTTGGGTCTTCGATCAGCCGCCGGCGTTCAGCATCGGAGAGCGGCGAAAAGGTTGCCAAAGTTGCAAAGGGCGCGCCGTACATGCCCCGCAACAGGTTCAGCAAATGTTCGACAAGAGCTCCCATGTCATCGCCATGGAAGCGGCTGCGATCGAACCGCAGTTTGAGGTGCAGCCGATCGCCCGGGACCGCGAGCAAACTGAGCGGCACGTTGGCACGCGCCAAGTCGAGGCCGCCGGTCGCGGATTCGAGCTTCGCCGCCGCCTGCGGGAAATTCTCGAACACCACCAGCGTGTCGAACAGAGGTCGGTCAGGGGAGATCTCGCTGCAGCGTTGCAGTTCGGCGCTGTCGAGGTGGTGGAAAGCCGAGCCGCGTGCCTGTGCGCTCTGCAAATCCTTGAGCCATGGCACCAAAGCTGCCTGCGGATCTACGCGCACCCGCACCGGGACAGCGTTGATGAAGAGGCCGATCATCTGCTCGATGCCGGGAACTTCAGGCGGTCGCCCGGAAACGACGGCACCGAAAACCACATCGTCGCGGTCCGTATAGTGGCCGAGCAGCAAAGCCCACGCACCTTGCAGCACGGTGTTCAACGTCAGGCCGTGCTGGCGTGCGAATGCCCTGAGCCGCTCCGATTCCTCTGCATCAAGGTTACCGCTGACCTCAGTGTCGGCTTCTGCGAGAGCCGCTCGGCCAGATGGCCGCGGCAGGCCAATCTCGAGCGGCTCGTCGTAGCCACGAAGCACATTGGCCCAATATTCGCGTGCTGCTTCGAGGTCGCGCGTGGCCAGCCAGTCGATGTAGTGGCGTAACGAGCGTCGCACCGGAGGCCGGTAAGGCGCGTTACGGACCAGCGCGCGATAATGTTCGATCATCTCCGCTGCCAGCAGTTGCGCACTCCATCCGTCGAGCAGGATGTGATGGAACTGCCAGACAAATCTCACTTGGCCGGCGCGGCCGCGGATCAGCGCCAACCGTATCAAAGGCGGACGATCGAGCGCGAAGCCCGCCCGGCGGCTGTCCCCCAGGTACCGTGCCAGCTGAGCTTCGAAGGCGGCCGCGTCGAGATGCCGCCAGTCGAGTTCTTCAAAAGCCAGCCCGACGTGACGGTGAACAACTTGGACCGGCTGCTCAAGGTCTTGCCAATGGAAGGATGTGCGCAGTGCAGGCGTGCGCCGAACCAGTTCATGCCACGCCGTCTGGAACGCGCGCGCATCGACGGGCTCTGGCAGCGACATCACCTCCTGCTGTACGAAGACGCCGCTTTCTGGCGCGCGCAGACTGGCGACCAGCATCGCCGTCTGGAGCGGCGCCAGTGGCCAGAAGTCTTCAATGTCAACGCTGTTCGTGTTCAATCTTGGTCTCCCTGCCCACGGTTGAGGCGTGACATCAACATGACCAGGTCCTCCGCCTTGATATGTCGGGCGAACCCCCCGACATCTTCTTCTTCACCAACGTCCTCTTCAACGGATTCGGTAGGCTTCGCGGCGCGAGCGAGCAGGGCCAGTGTCTTGTGGACGAAGATGTCGTTCGGCTCGATCAACAGCCCCGCTTCACGCGCACGGCTGACGACCTGGATGCCGAGGATGGAGTCGCCGCCGAGCTCAAAGAAATTGTCGTTGATGCCCACCTGCTCGAGCCGCAATATGGCGCCCCAGATGGCGGCGAGCCGCAGTTCGGCAACTGTCGATGGGGCAACGTACTCAGCTCCGAGTTCAGGCCGCATACCGTCTATCTTCGGTAGGCGGTGGCGGTCGACCTTGCCGCTCACGGTCGTGGGCAGCGCATCCAGCAGCAGGAAGCGCGCGGGGATCATGTAGGCCGGCAAACGCTGGGCAAGGAAGGCGCGGACCCGCGGCACCATCTTGCGCGCAAAGGCGGATTGCAGCGGGTTGTTGGTCCAGCGCCGCCGGTGCCCGGCGTCGCCTCCAAGAGTGCGCCGCGGGATTGGCCCGCGGCCCGCCCGGTTCATTGCGAGCGGACTGAACACGGCGTCGATGTGACCGGTCGCGTGGCGTCCCGCGACATGAAGCTCGACCTTGTAGCCGGTTTCGGCTGCGCAAGCGAGCAACTGGTCTGCGTCAAGCCCCTGCACGGTCACCTGTCCTGCGTTCGAGCGCAGGTCGCCGACACGGCGCGATCCATCGCTGCTCATGACCTGTGCGGCGGCGTGCAGCTCCGCCTCGACGGTCCGGCCCGGAATGTCGGCAACCAGTAGGGTTTTTCCGTCAAGTGCCCGCAACGTCCGCAGCAGCGCCTCGGCGCTGCCCACGCTCGCCCAGTCACAGGTGCCCGCCGCCTTCACGACCTCCGGCGACCAGCCCACATGGAGCATGACGTCATATCGGAAAAGCGTCAGCTCATTATCGGCGCGGCCCGGTTTGGCAAGAATCTCAACCGCCCGGATACCGGGGAAATCCGCTGCCAGCGCGAGGAAAAATTCGGAATCGACCGCCAGCTCTTGTTCCAGCCCCAGGCGGCGCGCCACACGTTCCTGCAAGGTGGCCAGGGGCAGGTCGGACTCTGCCCGGTACAACTCCACGGAGGTTGCGAAACACTCCAGCAGCGCCAGGCTCCGCACATCGCCGATGAATACGGTACCGCGGGCACCCAGCGTCGACAACGCGGCGCCTATCACGTCGATCAGGTAGCGTTCGCTCGGGAAGTACTGCACGACCGAATTGAGGATCACCAGGTCCACTGCGCCCATCGATTGGGCCGCGACCTCGTGCGCCGCGCATCGACGGAACTCGAAACCATTGATCCCGGCGCCGGACGCATGCTTGTCCATATGGTCAAGCGCTCCTTGCGAGATATCGGTTGCCACATAACGCCGGGCCTTGGGTGCCAGGCGAAAAGCCAGCAACCCCGTGCCGCACCCAATTTCGAGGGTTTGCTCTGATGCGAGCGAATTCAATCGTTCGACCGTGCTTGCAAGCCACTCTCGCATCGTCTGCTCGTCTAGCGGCAGGCCCGTGTAGCTGCTGTTCCAGCCATCGATTACAAATGCCGGATCCGTAGCGTCCGCGATCGTCCCGTAGGTTTCATCGTAGATGCGATGCCAGTGTTCCACCTGCTCGCTCGAAGCTGCGCTCTCGAACTGTGCGGCGTTAGGCGCGCGTGGGTCGTCGCGCTGCACCACGTATGCGACGAGACGTGCATCTCCAACGCCGACCTCGCGCACCGCGACCGCCGCCTCGGCGATCTCGGGATGCGATTGCAATGCCGCCTCGACTTCGCCGAGCTCGATGCGGTGACCGCGAAGCTTGATCTGGCGATCGATGCGGCCGATGAAGTCGATACGCCCGTCGGCAAGCAATCGCACGCGGTCGCCAGTGCGATAGATTCTTTCGATAGGGCCATTGCCCAGCGGCAGCTCGACAAACCGCTCGGCCGTCAGTTGCGGCCTGCCAAGATATTCCCGCGCAAGTCCGATCCCTGCCAGACAGAGCTCACCTGGGACGCCGATCGGCACCGGCTCTCCGTGCGCATCGAGGACCCAGGCGCGCATATTGTCGATCGGCACGCCGATGGTCGGCGCGCGCGAAAAATCCTCGCATCGCTCCCAGGTCGCCCAGATGGTCGTTTCCGTGGGACCGTACAGGTTGAAGAAGCGCCTGCCGGGTGCCCAGTGTGCCACTATCGAGGCCGGGCAGGCCTCGCCTGCCACCATCAGCGTGGTGAGAGTTCGCAACCCCGAGGCATCGAGCGCGAACAACGCGGAAGGCGGCAACACCGCGTGGGTGACGCACGCCTCGTCGATCAGCCGAGCGAGCCCGGCACCGGGCATGCGTTGCTCAGGTCCCGGGATCACCAGTGTGGCGCCGACGCCGAGCGCGAGGCCGAGTTCGAACACGGCGGCATCGAAGCTGAGCGAGGCGAACTGCAGCACGCGGCTTTCCGCCGTCGTATCGAGCAGTCGTCGTTGGGCCGCGAGAACATTGGCCAGTCCAGGCTGCCCGATGATCACGCCCTTCGGCTGGCCCGTCGAGCCTGAAGTGTAGATGATGTAGGCCACTTCACCTGATGCGCGGTCCGTTGCACGTGGTGCCGTGGTGCCGTCGTGCGCCATCGCGCTGACGAAAAGTGGCCGGCATTCGAGCAACGACAGCGCATCCTCGACGCGGCCCCAAGCCGCGGGCTCGGTGAGGACGTGGCGCGCCCCGGTATCCTCGGCAATATAGCGCAGGCGCTCGATCGGGAGATCGATATCGAGAGGTACGAACGCCGCGCCTGTCTTCAGCGCGGCGAGTATCGCGACCACGGCCGCCGGGGAACGGTCGAGCAGCAGCAGTACCGGTTCGCCCGGCCGAACGCCGGCCTCCTCAAGTCCGGCGGCGAGTTTTTCAGCCTGCTGATCAAGCGCCCCATATGTGATGGTGCCCGCAGGGCCGGCAAGTGCGATACGGTCAGGTGCCGTCGCTGCGAAGCGCTCGAATTGCTGGCAGAGCGGCGTCTCGTCGAAGGCGACCGCTTTGCCCTCGGACGCGTGCCAGAACCGGCGCCGCTCGTCCCGGTCGAGCATCGCGATCGTATCGATCGGCTGGTCGGGGTCTGCCGCCGCCGAGTTTAGCAAGATGCAGAAATGCCTGACCATGCGCGCGGCCGTCTCGGGATCGAATAGCGCGGTGCTGTATTCCATGCCTCCGGAAACCCCGCCGGCATGCTCATGCAGGTGGAACGCGATATCGAAAATGGAGGTTCCGCGTTCGATTGACACCACCGAATCCTGAGCCGGCAAGGCACTGCCGCTATCGATGTTCCACGCGTTCTGCAGCACCAGCCCGATTTGAAACAACGGATTGCGGTTAGGCTGGCGCTCGGGCTGGAGCGCTTCGACCAACTTCTCGAAGGGCATGTCCTGGTGCGTGTAGGCATCGAGCGCGGTCTGCCGCACGCGGCGCACCAGTTCGCGGAAGGTCGGCCTGCCGCTGGCGTCGATACGAAACACCAGTGTATTGACGAAAAAACCGATCAGCGCCTCGACCTCGGGCCGCGTACGATTGGCGATCGGGGCGCCGATCGCGATGTCCTCGTCGCCGGTGTAGCGCTGCAGCAACGCGGCAAGACCTGCCAACAGCACCATGAACAGGGTGGCACCTTCTTCGCTCGCCACCCGTTTCAACAAAACGAGCACAGCGGCCCCGATGCTCAACTCCTCGAAATCACCTTCGAAGCTCGGCTCATCCGGACGCGGTCGGTCCGGCACCAGCGCCAATAGCGGCAGATCGGCGAGCTGCCGACGCCAATAGGACAGTTCCGTCTCCAGCCGCTCGCCGCTGAAATACTGGCGCTGCCATTCGGCGAAATCGGCATACTGGATCGTCAGGGGTTGGAGCGGGGAGGGCCGGTTGGCGACGAAGGCCCCATAGGCGGCAGCCAGTTCGCGCAGCAGGATCTGCATGGACCAGCCGTCACAGACGATGTGATGCAGGGTCAGCAGGAGCCAGTGTTCGTGCATCGATAGCCGCAGCAAACGTGCGTGCACCATGGGCCCATGCCGCAGATCAAACGTCAGCCGCGCCTGTTCGCCGGCTTCGCGGCGCGCTGCCTCCTCGCGCTCCTTCGGCTCAAGATGCGTAAGGTCGAGCAGCGGCATCGACACCGGGCCGGGTGGCAGCACCTGCTGCATCGGCTCGCCTGCAGTGTCAGTGAAGACAGTGCGCAGGGCGGCATGGCGTGAAACCACGTGATCAAGGGCGCGCTTGAGCGCCGCCACGTTCAGAGGCCCGCGCAGGGGTAAGTTCAGAGGCACATTGTAGAAAGGGCTTGCCGGCGCGAGGCGCTGCATGAACCACAGGCGCTGCTGAGCCCAGGAAAGCGCTGCCGGGCCAGGGTGATCGCGGGGCGACAGCGGCGGATCATCTGACGCGGGGGGCTGCAGCCCGGCCGAGCCAAGCAACTTGCCGAGCAGCGAACGACGTTCGGCACTCATGTTGCCGGATATGGGGATTGCCGTCATATGCCGACCCCAAAAAGAGCCTTGTCATTCGTCGGATTTGCCGCTCGCCAGTGTCTGCAGGTCGGCCAGATAGTCCGATAAATTCGCGCGGGCCTTTTGCTGAGCCTCGTCATATGCGGACGCCAACTGCTCGCCCAAGTCCTTCATGGTCCGCTCGACGCTGTTCTGATGCTTGCTGATCACTTGCCCGTACTGGCGCGCGTGATCGAGCCATGCAGAGGCAGCGCGCTGTTGCGCGTCGTCGCCGTTGCCAGCCTCGCTCAGCGCCCGCTGCCACGACGCCATGATTTGCTGGAGTTGATCACGGGCCGGGACTTCGGCCTCTTCCAGTTGCTGGCGGCTACGGCCGTAGAGTTCCTGCGTGCGCGCCGCATATTGCTGCGCCAGCTCAAACCCTTTCAGGCAGTAGTTCGAATAGGCATTTTCAGCACTCATGGCGAGCTCCCGCGATCGTGGGCCCTCTGACGGCTCAGGCGCAGAACGTCGCTTGGAAGCGACTTCGTCGGACGCGCGACTTCTACGTCGGACCATGCCGGCCCTCCCGAAAAAACCAGTCGGAGGCAGCGTTGCCGAACGGTCTCGTCTGTCGGTTCCAAGACAAACAGAATCTTGATCGGCCTCCAAATCGGACGGCTTCACTACGCTCCAGCGGCTCGCATCTGCGCCGCCAAAGCAATTTAAAGATTGCAACACCAATCGTCAACAGATTTATTTTGACCTATATTATTAATTAAGATTGTTGTATAAAGAAATACTGCAAAAATTTCCCGTAAACGCTCTGACTGAAGTCAGGCGCCACTAGTTGCTATTTTCCAATCATACACTTCGCCAGAAAATTTTTGGCCAAGCGTGACGTTCTTGGCGTCAACGTCGCGGTTTGGGTCCACTGGCAGCAAGTCCAGCAATCCATCCAGTAACGGCTGCGAGGTACTCCGGGTTCGGTGGCAGATCCTGGCGGTAACGCTCCGGCGTCGACGCTTCGGGCTCGAGGCGGAACAGATGGTCGGCGTTGTGGATTTCCTTGTATGTGGAGCGGATGTTGTGGCTGCGGGCGGCGCGGTGCAGCGCTTTGGCATCACGGTCGGCCGATGTCTGTATGTCTTTATCGCCGTGCAAGATCAGCATCGAACAGCGGACGGCTGCAACCGCCGCGCATGGATCGGCATCGAGGACGGCTGGATCGGTGAGCGGTCTCAGGCCCCCGAGCCGCAGTTCCGTGCCATCTGTCCTTGCCTCCCGGTCGAGCCACTGCCGTAGCGCGGCGTCCCGCTTGCCGGCCTCTTCCTCCGACACCTGCAGGCGCGCGCTCTCGCGTGCATTCTGTTCCATCAGGATATCGCGCAACGGCCTGCCCGGGGGCGCAAGCAGGATCAGGCCGGCCGGCGCCAGGGCCGGGTCGGCCGACAACAGCTGCAGGATCACGAGGGCGCCCAGGCTATGACCGGCTGCGAAAAGATGCAGGGCATCGACGTCGGCGCGCGCGGCGAGCCAGCGCCAGGCGGCGGCGGCATCGGCCAGCCGCGTCGCGCCCAAGGGGCGGTCGGCTTTGCCGAATCCGGTTTTGCCTGCTCCGCGCGCATCTATCGCCAAGCTGGCTACGCCGACTTGCGCGAGCGCATCCATCGTCTCCAGTGTCTTCAGGCGCATGCCGGGCGCACCGCCCCAGCGGGTGATGGAGCCCGATCCATTTAGGAACAGGCAGGCCGGACAAGGCCCGGCGGGTTCGCGGCGGTGCACGAACAGGCCGTGCAGCGTGATATCCTCGCTCTCGATCGTAATTTCTTCGCGGTCGATGCCAGGGGGAGGCGGTGGTGGTTCGATGCTTTCCTCGGCGCCGCGAAGGGTCTCGATCGGCACCGCGTGGAACACCGGCGCGCCCGCCCGCCCGACAAGCGTTCCCTGCTCGTCCATTCGCACAGCGGAGACCAGGGCGCCACTGGTGCTCATGTTGAGCCGTATGCCGATCGACGTCTCCCAGTCCAGCGTTCCAGCCGGCGCGACCTCGATCTCGCGCACTGCCAGCGCTTCGGGCGAAAAGTAGTGAAGTTTCCGCGGACCTTCATCGCGATCGAACGCGGCAAGAGAGCGCGAAAGCTGCAGAAGTAAATTCTGCTGAAGTACGAGGTCGGGCGCAACAGTCAGCGCCAACTCATGCTCGTTGCCGTCACGCAAGGTCAGCAGCGCGCGGTTCTGGCCGAAAACGGCGCGGTGAAGCACGGCGCCGGATGAAAACAGCGAATAGTTCGCAACCTTGCCGTCATCACCGATTTCAATGATTGCCGCTTCTTGAACGGGCTTGGGCCCGCCAACCTTTTCGGCGTGCGTGGTCCAGTGATATTCGTCGACGGTTGACGAAACGCGCCGCCGCGCCTGTTCGACGAAGAGTTCGCCGCGAAGCAAAATTTGGAAACCCTCCATGAGAGGCAAATCGATCGGTTTCATCGCGGCGGCTCAGGTCACCGCCGCTTCGTCTTGCCGGACAAAGCGCATTGATGGCGCCGCCATATCCACGTGCTCGGCATCCTGGCTCGTGTCGGCGGGGACTTGGATCGCCAGCGCAAGGTAGAGATCGTCCTCCTGGAGCACGAGGTCGTTTTGGATGAAGCCTTGCACCGTTTTGGCCACGGCTCCCTCGTCCCATGCGCGATCGGGTGCAACGCCGCGCAAATTGGCGGTGAGGGAAGCAATGGATTGAATGCTGTCGAGGCCAAGATAGATGAGCCGATCGTCTCCGACCAATATGTAAGGGCGAACCGGGTGATCCGGCCGTAGGTCGATGATCGTTACCAGATCGGTGCCGACGATAGCGCTCAATGCAGCGTGCCGGTGCTCCTGCTTCCAATCCTGCGCCTCGCGCCAGGCGCGATTGATCCCCTCCAGCGTCCGCGCGTCGGAGGTGCCACGGTAGGTGAAGAAATAGGCGATGCGCGCCCGTGCATCTGGTGACACTCCCGGATAGCAAAGGTCATAGGATGGGCATGGCTTGATGCCGGAAAGCCCGAAATCGTCCGGCCGGTCGAACATCGGCGAGAATCGGTCCAGCCGAAACGCAGCGAAGGACGACGGCGGGGTCAGGTGGCGTATCGACCGCATGAATCGGATAGCTTCCTCGTAGTCCTCCGGCCGTTCCCCAGGAAAGCCGCAGAGAACGTTCCAGGTGACCAGCATCTTGTGCTGGCGGACCCATTTCAAGGTCTGCACATTCTGGATACCGCGAATGCCCTTGTCCATGAGTTTGAGCACATGCGTGTTCAGGTGCTCGATTCCGGGCTGCATCCAGGTCGTTCCCAGACGCCTGAGAATCCCGATCTGCTCCTTCTTGAGGTTTGCCTTGGTCTCGTAGAACAGTTGCAGCTTGGTGCCATCCTCCACCAGGGAAGGGAACACCGTCGTGAAGTAGCGCATGTCGACAATGTTGTCGGTCGCAAAAAAGGTATGAATCCCCGTGCTGTCGCGCAGATGGCGGAATTCGGCCAGCGCGCGGTCCGCCGACTTCGCACGGTAGCCGATACCGAGGCCGTTGAGGCCGCAAAAGGTGCAGTGGTGTTTTTCGCCCCACCAGCATCCGCGCGAGGTTTCGATGGTCAGCTCCGGTTCGATGAATTGCGGGGCTGTGGACCGCTCGAACGCGGCGAGGAAATCGCTGTGATCGGGAAAGGGGAGGCTGTCCATGTCGCGGATCGCGGCTTGGGGCACCAGGCTCTCGACCGTTTCGCCTCCCGCACCGCGATAGACGAGGCCGCCAATGGTGGACATGTCCGCGTCGTTGCGAACGGCCTCGATCAACTGCGGGAAACTCGTATCGGACTCGCCGCGGCAAACCGCATCGATGAAGGTGAAGCTGCGATGCAGTTCAAGCCCCATCTCACCCTCGCAATTGGCGCCGCCGAACACGACATGGAGGTTTGGCGCGCGCGCCTTGAGTGCCTTGGCCATGGCGAGGCTTGCGAGGTTCTGCTGAAAGGTGCTTGAGAAACCGACAATGTCGACGTCTTGAAGGTCGATCGTTTCCGCCAGATCGTCGATATACTGGGGAGCCTGCTCTCGTGCGTAGCGGATCTGGCCTAGGAAGGCATTGGGGTAGTAATCGCCCGGCGTGGTTCTGGCATACGTATCGAAGGCCTCGTCGGGTAGCGCGTCGCATCTCCAGAGTGCGCGGCTGAACACCCATTCCCCGGGCAGGTCATGCGTCGGAGCGCTTTGCGCGATCCGCTGATAGAGCGGAAAGCCGATGCGGTCGGCAAAGCGGTGATTGGCGTAGAATATGTCGCATGCAATGCCTTGCTGCCGCAGACGTGCGGCAAACAGGCTCACGCCCAGCGCCGGCCGTTCGATCGGCAGGAACGGCATCACGCACAACAGCACTTTCGAACGAGCGGCCATCTTGTCTTTTCGCATCGGCGGCCTCCAGGCCTACTGTGTTCGCCGTTCCAGTTCGGCGAGGCGGACTTCAAGCCGCGACAGGCTCGCCAGCCGGCTCTCCAGAACCGAAGTGCGCGCGGCGAGAGGCTTGATCGCGTTGCTAACCGTGCTTCCAGACCGGAAGGAACCGGTGACGGCGATCGCCGTTACCGCAACCGCCACTGCCACGGCTTCGGCAATGATCGCCACGTCGACGTCGACATATGCAAACGCCCCGGCCAGATCGGTCGGGTTGGCGATACCGACTTCAGGATGATGCGCAAGGATGTATTCGCGCAGCCGGTCGAGTTCCTTGCGGCTATAAAGCTCGGCCACGTGAGGGTCGAAGAACAGCCGGATTATGGCCTTCTCGCGGTCGCCAAGCGCAATCGTCTGGTCGGCGTCCACGCCATAGGTCCGCAATACCGTTCCGGGATGATCGCAGAAACTGTCGAGCACACTGCGATCGGCAGCGATGTCGTCGCGCAGGCGAGCCAAGCCGACCGGCGGAGTAGCCGTTACAAATTCCCGCAACAGTTCCCTTTGCCGCATGCCAGCCCTCCAGTGTCCATATGGACGAAGAGACGGGATGAACGCGATGGCGCCCACCCCGGTGATGCCGCGTCAGCGAATGCGCTGCTCGAGACGGGTGACCTTCGCATCGAGCTTGTCGACAAGATTGACCCGAGCCTCGAGCGCCGCCACCTTGGCGCTGAGAATTCCCGCCTCGGCTTCGATCGTTGCCAGCTTGGAAAACCTGTCGGCCGCACCTGCTACAACGATCGCCGCGACGGCCACGGCAACGGCGACGACCTCGACCTCGATCGCCACGTCGAAATCCGCGACCGCCACTGCGTGTGTGTCGCCGGGATTGGTGATCACAATTTCCTTGTACTTGTCCGTGATGTGCGCGCGCAGGTCGTCGATCTTGCCGTTATTGTACAATTCGATGACGCGGGGATCGGAGAACATCCGGATCATCGCCTTTTCACGGTCGCCGAGCTTGATGTCGCCGCTCACCGCAAGGCCGTGATCCTTCAGCACGGCTGATGGTTTGTCGACGAATTTCTCGAGTAGGCTCGGGTCGGACGCGAGTCTTTCTGACAGGTTCCGGACTTTTTCCGGAGGGTTATCGGTGACGAGTTTTCTGATGAGATCGCTATCGTGCATGATTCATGGCCTCCTGCCGGGATGAGGCGATTGGCGCATGCCGGTTGGACTGTTCCGGCCATTCTGCCTCGGGTTTTTGATGAGCCAGCCGATAACGGTAAAGGACGTCGTCGCGCCGCTCGCGCCAATGGTGGGCAAGCACGTCGCGCACCAATGCATCGTCATAGAGCGCGCGGCATGCGTCACAGTGATGATTGAAACGATTCTCCCAGTCGATGCGTGGATCGATCGTGGAAGCCCAGGCGAGTATGTGCTCCGGCCCCTCTACCGCGAGCCATATCTTGAGGAAATCGTTGCCGGCGGCTTCCGCGAGTTCCACGAGCGTTGCCTCTTCAAGCGATCCGATCTGCATTTCGGGAATCTGTTCGCGCGTCAAACCGCAGCAGGCGCCGACCTCGCCGCGCGGATTGACCACCATCGTGTCCAGCACGCTTTCGCACGGGGCGCGGCGGTGAATGTTCAGGTGGTTCGTCAGGCTGGCGGGGCCATGCCGCACGGAATCGCGATCCTCCATCGCCATCCAGGGACTGTCGAACACAATGAGGTTGGGATGGTCGCGGATCGCCGCCATCGCCGGGTGAGAGAGCAGTCCCTGGGCATGAAAAGTCCGGTCCATCTCGCGTTCCACCACGACGACGGCATTCATGCCGAGCCCGATCGCGGCCGCTGCGCCATAGGCGATGCGCTCGACCGGCACGAACTGCTGATGATGATCGCCGGTGCTCAAGTTGATTTCACGCAGACCCGCCCTGTAGAGCGGCTCGAGGCGTGCATGCGCGGCTTGCGCCGACTTCGCCCAATAGCCGTTGGTGACACACCGGCTGGCGAGCCCTCGCTCGGTGCAGCGCGCAACCGCCACGACAAGCTCATCTTCCAGCATGAAGCATTCGCCGCCGGAGAAGACCACAAGCTTCATCGATGCCATCTCCGCTGCTTGCTCAATGGCATCGAGCATGCGCGATAGCGGCAGTTTCTCCGCGATCCCGGGATGCGACGCGAAGCAGCAGTTCTCGCAGGCCGCCGTGCATTGGTAGGACGTCAGCAAGGTCAGTGTGGTTGGTTTCCTGCCGGCAGTCATGCGTTGCCCTCCCGCATCTGTCTCAGGACCGGGTCGAACAGGGCGAAATAGGCCGGCTGTGCCTCGGACGCGCCAGCTATCACCAGGGCGATGCGCGCAATCAGCGGACCTGCATCGAGCACGGTCTGGTCGGACGGCTGGCCGGCCCAGCGCCCGCGCGCGCTCGGCCGCGTCGGGATTGCCGGGTTTGCATCGGGCCGCAGCATGTGGGCAAGGCCGGCCGGAATCAGCACATCGCGAATTCCGGCCTGGGTGCGGCAAACCTCGGACATCACCGCCTTCCACGGCGCGCTGTAGAGCGCCAGCATCATCAACGCGTCGGCGATATCCAGGCGGTCCAGTCCGTCGACGGCCGTCCGCGCTTCATCCGCCACCTGAGCTGGGTCACAATCCAGCATTTCGGCGACCGCCTCATTGGCGAACACCGTAGCCAGCAAGGCCTCGAGACGGCAGCGCCGGTCGACAATGCTCCAGAACAGCCGCTGGGCAAGCGGCCGGCGCGGGATGGGAAAGCCTACGCAAAGCAGCCGCCGGACATGGTGCCGCTCGCTGTCCTCGATTGCACCCAACGCGTCAAGCGGTGCCTCGACCGCGCTGAGGACGGCGCGATCACTGAGCAGACTGGACATGAGCCGCGAGACCGAATGGCGGGCAGGGATCAGCGTATCCTTGTCGGCGCCGCCGATATCGATGATCAGCGGTTCGCGCCCCGGCTTTCTTTTCAGTTGCAGATTGATCCGCTCGCGCCCGCCTGCAGCAAGGACGATCTCCATCTGCACCGTTTCGTGGCGTGGGCTCGCAACATGCAGCCTGAAATGGCCGGGCGGCAAAGCCCTGAACAGCAAACCGTCGAAGGCGCGGGCATAGCGAAGGATGCGCCAGGTGCGTCCGCTGTCGATATGGGTCAGCACCGGGAACATGTTTCCTTGTGGAAGCCGTCCGTGCTCGTCGCGTATTTCCAGCTCAAGACAGCACGCGACCGTCGACGATGTCGCTTGGTCAACCGGAGAAAGCATGCTCATGGGACGCCGCTCCTGCCGCATCGATATAGCCATCGACGCTCCGAAAATCCGTCATTACCCAGAGTTATAATCGCCAAACAAACTATAAATTCGATGGAGAAGAATATATCTATCAGATATTCAAAAAATACCCATCGCCGACTAAATATCAGCGCAGATATCGACCACTGTTCCAGATTTTTTTATCATATGTTACTTATATTAGATTTTCAAGTGATCCGGTGGAACATTTTCATACCTTCCGTCGAAGCAGCTAGTCGCCGGCTGGCGTCCAGAAAGTCGACCGCGGCCACGCTTTCATCATCACGCTCAGCCAGCTCCGGCGGCCTCGATCCGCTCCCGGCCGAAATTTCATCCTTCTCGAGAAATCGCTTGAGCAGCCAGTGATCGAGACGGGCATCGACTTCCTTCGCGCACAAGCCTTTCGTGGCCGCGACGCAGGCGTCGCAAATCGAGGCGTAGCCGTCAGGGGCGCAGGAGCGCTCAGGACTCATTTCCGCAATCGCCTCATGAAGTGCGCGCGGACCGAACTGATTTATGAACCGGAAATGCGTCCGCATTCGCATCTCGTCGAACAGATCCGCGAGCGAACGCTCACGGACGTTGCCGACCGTGAAGCTTGCGATCTTGCCGCCGGCGCAGCAGCACGCCTGAAAACTGCCGTCGGGGTAGATGACCGGTCGGTTCACCACTTCTTGGCAGGGCGTGTACGAGTAGGTGGCAAGTTCCGAGCGGTAGTGCTCTTCCGGGTATTCGGCGGCGCGTCCGAGGCCGACAAGCCTGCCGAACGAGAGATTGACCATGTGTGTCAATTCGGACGGCACGGTATCGGTAGCCACCTGCCTGATGAATTCGTCCTCGTCGAAGAGGCGGATCTTCTCGGTGGGTATGCCATAGAGTTGCGAGAACAGGGCGACAGGATCGCCCGGCATGTTGAGGACCGTGTTGACGATGACCGGAAAGCCTGCCTCCCAGGCGATCTCGATTGCGCGACGGAAAACCTCGGCAGGAAGGAATTCCAGGTGATATTTGTCGGCACTGAAGTTGAGGGAATCAAGCCCGGCGAGCTGCAGCCGGTAGAGAATGCGCCGACCGGTGGCTTGATTGCGACCCCAAAAACCGTTGGTGATCACGCGTGTCGCAAATCCCAGCAGGTTGGCCACGCTCAGCAGACGCTCCAGGTGGTGCGGGTACATCATCGGCTCGCCGCCGGTGAAGACGATCGTCGCCGGCTTGGGATCGAGTGAGACCGCCTCAGTGATGCAGCGCTCCGCCAATTCCATGGCCATGCTGTCGAAATTGTCCGGGCCGGAAAGGATGCCGCAATGGCGGCATGCGATCGGGCAGCGGTGCGTGAACATGATTCCCAGTTCGAGCGGGCGTTGAACGTCATTGCCGGTCGCGTTCATGGTGCGACCTCGCGGCGACGGGGCTGCGCCGTCTTTGCCGTCGCCGCCCGCAGCCCGGCGTTCGACCAGACACCGCTGCCGGCTGCGCCCAAGAGCGTCGCGAGCGCGGCAAGCTCCTCGAGCCCGCCTTGATAGCCTTCCTCGCCATCGAGCGGCTCCTCGATGATCTCAAAGCGGCCGTAGTCGAACGGCACGCCGGGGGCACGCTCGACCAGACGGATCCGCTCGCGCAGGCCCTGTCCCGCGAGCGTCAATGCCCGGTGGTGGCAAAACGGGTTGTTGCCGGGGCGCCCGAACAGCGCATGTGCCGTCCATGTGCAGCCGGCCTTGCACCGATCGGCGTGTTCGCAGGTGGCGCAGAAACCCCACAGATCGGAGCGCGTCCTTTCGCCGAGGCCGCGTATACGCTCGCTCGACCGCCACATGTCCTCGATGGTGCTGGTGCGCACCGAGCCTGCACCATAGTCGACGCTCGGCAAGGAGGGGCAGCCCTTCAATGTGCCGTCTGCTTCAAGACCCAGCGCAGCCTGGCCCGCGAGGCAACCGCTCCAGGCATGCCCGTCGGCGCCGCCGTAGCGCAGATAGGGCTCATGCGGACCGAAATAGCCGATATTGTTGCCAGGGAAGAGCTGGACGCCGCCCGGCTCCAGTACTGTCCGCTTGAGCCTTGCGAGCAGCGGCATCACGTTCAGCATATCGTAGGGTTGCAGCAGAAGGCCCGGACGGTCTGCCGCGCGGCCGAGAGCGACCGTCAGCTGCACTTGCCAGGCGCTCGCGCCGATCTCGACCAACAGTTCAGCAAGCGCCGGCAACTCCGGCAGGCTAAGCCGGTTGATCTGGGTGTTGACGCTGAGGCCGATCCGGCCAGTGGCCATGATCCGTCTCGCCGCGTCGAGTGCTGCTTCGTAGCTGCCGATGCGGCCGCGAAGGTGGTCGTGCGTAGCGCCGATGCCGTCGATCGACACGCCGATCCGCCTGATGCCGGCCGCGAGCGCTTCCTGGATGCGGAAATCATCGAGGCGATAGCCGCCCGTCACCATGGTGCAGGCCATTCCGGCCTTGGTGACCGCGCTGGCGATGTCGACCCAGTCATCCCGCAAATAGGCCTCACCGCCGATGAGAGTGACCTCGCGAACGCCAAGCGCCGCAAGCTGCTTCACGGTGTCGAGCGCCTCCTCGAGCGTCAGTTCACCAGGGCGTTCAGCGCCTGCCCGCGAACCGCAATGCCGGCATCCGAGATCGCACTTCAGCGTGATTTCCCAGACGCAGACGCGTGGTGGCTCGGACGGCCCGGACCACCAGCGCACCGTCTTCGTTGGATCGCCGTCGTAAACGTCAAGCATTGCAGCGCACCATCACTTCACACGTGAGAGAAAGGCGGCGAGCATGTCGGCGTTCACGCCCTCGATGGCAACGCCATCCGGCCCGACGATGGAGAAGCGGAGCTTCTCCTTTGGAAAGCGAGCCAGTTCGCGCAGTGACCTCAACTGCTCGACCGATGTCATGGCCAACGATCCGGCGGCCGCTACTTGCGTAGATGAGGACGTCACCACGGAGACGCCATAGATGACCACCGCCGCGGCAACCGACACGTCGATCCCGGATTTGCTGCCCGCGGCTGCCGAACCCTTCCAACCGATCACGCCGAACCGCTCCCACAACTCCCCGGCCGTCAACGTCTCAGGATTGGCCCGTGCGAACTCGTCTTGCCACTCTCGCCCTGAAAACACGTGGTCGAGTTTCTTCAGGAGATCCCGTTCGTCGATGCGCTCCGGAAGCGCCAGCACGTCGGGGTTCAGCCCCTCTTCGGACAACACGTCCTTGGGCGATCGGACAAAGCGGTGGCGAAAGTCCTTGTCCTTGCGCAATCGGTTGATGAAACTCGCCGCTTCGGTTCCCATGACAAGCTCCCTGTTCTTCACATGCTTGCGGGCGTCGGGCCGGTCAACGCAGGCGGCCGACCAGCGCCCTGATCGCTTCGATGCCGAGGCCGTGCAGTGCTCTTCCATCCGGTCCGCCGACCGCAAAACTGAGGGCCGTTCCTGGCAGCCGGGTCAAATTACGCAGCCGGCCGAGACGCGCTAACTCCACATCCATTCGGGCTGCGCTGCCCTGCGCCGTAACAAGGGATATGACGGAGGTGGTTGCCGTCGTACCGTAGATGATGCTCGTTGCTGGGGTCGACGGCGACGGGAGGCCATAGTTGACGCGGATGAAATTGAACCTGTCCCACAGTTCCTGTGCCGACGCATGGCTCAGTGTGGCTGTATCCGGCGGAGCAGAGGAAATTCGCCCGTCGATACGGCGTTCCAGCGCGTCGAAATCGATTTTGGACGGCAGGTCAAGGAGGTCTGGATCGAGCCCGCTCGCGCGAAGAACGCTACGCGGATCGTCGGCGAATGCCTGCCGGAACGCTTTGTCCCCGTGGAGCTTCTTGATGAAATCTGCATAAGGCGACACCATAGGCACCCCCTACGTTGAGCGCGTCGGCCATGCTTCTCGAAATTGTCAATCATTGGTTGCCGGCGTAATATTATTCCAGATTTGCGGCGGCAACTAAAAGATTACTACCCTAATATCAATTTTCAAGCAAGAAAAGTACGTTAGTTTACCATTTGCTAATTTAAGTAAAGAAAGCGTTTACAATCGGCCTCACATCGAACGCGAGGCCGTGTTTGACCATGCCCGTTGATCCTGACGCCGATTCGGGGCAGCATTCCCTTGCGGCGCCGCGGAGCGGCATTCCAAACAGCAAATGATCGAAAAGGGAGACCTCTCATTCGCCGAAGGCTGATAGCGCTCGTTCTGATGGTATTGAGCGGCATCGTCGCGGCACTCTTCACGTTGCCGGATGCGCGCATTGCGGTTCACTGGTCGGCGTCGGGCGAAGCGGACGTATTTGCCGGCCGCTGGGTCGCATTGCTTGGTGCGCCGACGCTGCTCGCCGTGCTGTGGATGGCTCTGCAGCTGTGGCCGAGGCGGCAGGTCGAGAGCAGGCAGGCGCCCGCCGAACCCGCAAGAAGTCCCGCGCCGGACATGGTGTGGCTCACCGGCCTTGTGCTGCTCATCCTGCTGCAGGCTTTCTTGATCTCTTCGGCGTTTGGATTCCAGACGAACCGGCTTCGGTTGATGCCGATTGTCCTGGGAGTGATCATGACCCTCGTCGGCGCGCGAATGCCGTTCCTGCAACCCAACCGATGGTTCGGGATCAGAACACCCTGGACCCTTGGGGATCGGGACGTCTGGACGAGAACCCACCGTTTCGGCGGCCTCGTCTTTCCGGCGGCCGGGATGCTCACAGCGTCGCTGCCTCTTTTCGGCTTGTCGGACGATCGCGTCGGCCCAGCCGTGCTGGTTATCCTGCTGACCGCAGCACTCGCATGTGTGGCCTATTCGTGGTGGATATCCCGGCGACTGAACGGCCAAAGGTGATACGCAATCCAAGCGTCGCGAAATCTTCCATTCGATCCTGGCTAGGCGTGGGGTGGGAGTTGAGACCCGCTGGCCTTTGCCCGCAGCCAGTCCGAGGCGCGATAGTATCGCAACATCGCAGCCGGAGCGAACGACATGAAGAAGGGTGCCCGCCGGAGCGGTTCGAGCTTCAGCGAAAGGTCTTTTTCCGGGACGCCCTTCGCCCATTCGCCGAGTATGCCGCCAAGCATGCTTCCGGTAGGCACGCCGCGACCGGATAGCCCCGTCAGCGCGACGACGCCCGGCGCGAGTTGATAGAATCGCGGGATGGTGCGCTTCTGCATGTCCAGTTCGCCGAACCAGAAATACTCCCATCTCAACTCGCTGCTGAGCTGCGGATGAAGCCAGCGCAGGCGATCGGACATGAGGCGGTGTGTGAACGCCATGTCCCTTCCGCGACGACCCATCGGGAACATCGAGGCGACGATGCGTCCCTCGGCGTTGTACTTGTAGACGAAGATGTCGCCGCGGCCATCATGCATCGTCGTGTTGCGCGGCAGGATGGTTTGGCGTTCGCTGGCGGTCAGCGGTTGGGTGGCGGCGACGAACACCCTCTGGATCTTGTAGGTCCGGTCGAGGCCGGGCCATCCGTCGACGGTGTAGGCGCCGGTCGCAAAGATGACCTTGTCGGCGACGACGGTTCCTTCGCCGGCATGCACTGCCCAGGCACCATCCTGCCGCACGACGTCGCGGACCGGTGACCCCGTGTGGATTGCGCCACCTTCCTCCATAACGGCACGGGCCAGGCCTCTTGCGTATCCCAATGGATTGAGGTGACCAGCCTCGGAATGAAACCAGCCGCCATGATATCGCGGGCTGCCGGTCATCTCCTCGGTCGCCTGTCTGTCGAGCACCCGCGTCTTGGCGCCAACGGCATTGTACTGCTGCGCCTTTGCCTCGAGCTTGGCGACGGCGCCTGGCGTAAGCGCGCCCATGACGTAGCCGTTCTGCTGCCATTCGCAATCGATGCCATAGCGCTCGATCATCCCGGCGACCTGTCCGTTGGCTCCTGTCTGCCGGGCGATCAGCCTTTCGGCCCACGGCTCGCCGAGCATGGCACGCAGTTCGGGCAGGCTGTAGTGGGTGAAGGTTGGCGTACAGTGGCCGGCATTGCGCCCAGAGCCGCCGAACCCGATCTCCTGGGCTTCGAGCAGAACCACGTCTATGCCGGCGCGGGCGAGGTCGAGTGCCGTGGTCAAACCGGTGTAGCCACCGCCGACGATGCAGACGTCCGCCCGCCTGCGTCCTTGCAGAGGGCTGGTCTCCGGCGGCGGCGCCGCGGTCGCATACCAGAGCGAGACTTCAAACGGCGAGAACCTTGCCATGCCGGGCGGCCTCACAGCATGTCGCTTCGCGCGTCGAGCGCATCGCGCAACCCGTCGCCGATGAAGTTGAAACTCGTGACCGCCAGGGTGATGGCGGCGCCAGGAACGATTGCCAGCCACGGCGCGCTGTCGAGATATTGCTGGGCGCCGTTCAGCATGTTTCCCCAGCTCGGCAGCGGAGGCTGAATGCCGTAGCCGAGGAAGCTGACATAGGCTTCCAGAAGGATGGCGCGGGCAACGGTAAGCGTGGCCGCGACGATGATCGGGCCGATCGCATTGGGCAGCAACTCGCGAAACATGATGTGGCTGTTGCTAAGCCCAAGCATGCGGGCGGCGACGATGAAGTCGCGTTCGCGCAGCGAACGCACTTCCGCCTCGACGATGCGCGCGATTTCCATCCAGCTCGTTGCCGCGATGATCAGGGTGATCATGATCGGGCTCGGCTTGATGAAGGCTGCCATCGCCAGCAGCAGGAAGATGTTGGGGAAGGACAGCATCGCGTCGACGAAACGCATCAGCACCGTGCCGATGCGGCCGCCGAAGAAGCCGGCAGCAATCCCGAGCACGGTGCCGAAGACGGTGCTGATGAGCATGGCAGCGAAGCCGACCAGGAGCGAAATGCGGCCGGCCATAAAGAGGCGCGCCGCGATGTCGCGCCCTAGCGGATCGGTGCCGAAGAAATGATAGCCCGTGAACGGCGGCGAGAACCGGCCACGCAGGTCGATGTAGAGATCGTCAAAGGGCAACAGCAAGGGGCCGAAGACGCATGCGAGGACCAGAACGATGATCATCACCAGGCCGAACATCGCCAGTCGATGACGGGCAAATCGGCGCACGGAGCGGCTACGCCACCAGCGTTGGCTGGAATGGGTGGGAACGAGGAATTCCGACTGGGTCATCTCTTCGTTCCTCAGCTCAATCGAATGCGCGGATCGACGAATGCGACGGTGAGGTCCGCGGCCAGATTGCCGACCAGGACGAGGACCGCGGACATCATCAGCAGCTCCATCACGACGGGGTAATCACTGTATCCAAGGCTATCGAGGAACAGCCGTCCCATGCCGGGCCAGGTGAAGACCGTTTCCGTCACCAATGCGCCACCCAGTATCGTCGGCAGTTGCAGCCCCAGCAGGGTGATCATCGGTAGCAGGGCGTTTCCGAGGATGTGGCGGATCAACACGCGTCGGGAACTCAGCCCCTTGGCTCGGGCCGTTCGGACGAAATCCTGACTGATGACGTCGAGCGTCGCGGTGCGCATATAGCGGCTCCACACGGCGACATTGACCAGCGCAAGAACGATGCTCGGCATGATGAGATGGATCGCGTAGTCGCCGAGCGAGCCATTGCCGATCGTGTACATGTTGCCGGCCGGCAGCCATCGGAGCCGCAGCGAGAATATGTAGATCGCAATCAACCCGAACCAGAAGGTCGGGATCGACAGCGCCACCATCGCGCCGACCGTCGCCGCGTAGTCGAAGATCGAGTATCGCCTGAGCGCGCCCAGGACACCGATCCAGGTGCCGACAAAGATGGCGATCGCGGTCGATACGCCCATCAGCAGCAATGTCGCGACAAGGTGCTCCCAGATGATGTCGAGCACGGGCCTGCCGTCCCGATAGGAATGACCCCAGTCACCGCGAAGCAGGTGGCTTAGCCAGTCGAGGTACTGGATCGGAAGAGGGCGATTGAGTCCCATTTGCGTGGCGATCCGGTCAAGATCGGCCTGCGTCATTCCTGGCGTGAGAGTGAATTGCGAGAGCGGTCCGCCCGGAGCCAGGTTCAGGACGGCAAAGCCGATCACCGAAACCAGCAGGAGCAGGACGAGACTTTGCCAGAAGCGTCCCAGCAGATAGCGAAGCATGCCGGTTGTCTCCGTTTTGGTGTCCGTCGGATACAGTCGCGCCAGAGGCGCCTTGTCGGCTATGCAGGCCGAGCCGGTTATCACCGGCCCGGCCTCGTTTGCGCGGGCTATGCCCAGTGCCAGGTGGCCACGTCCCAGGAGTCGATGCGCACATTGATGTTCGGCTCGACGCCTTCGACACCGGACTTGTGTCCGCGGACCGTCGCGTATTGGAACATCGGCAGGAATGGCAGGTCGTTGCGCACGGTCTCCTGGATTTTCAGGTAGGCCTGCTTGCGTTTCTCCGGCACGAATTCGACACCGCCAGCCTCAAGCAGCTTGTCCACCTCCGGGCTGGCATACTGCCAGGTGTTCTGGCCGGCGCCACCCTTGGCCGGAATCGACTTCGAGCTGAGATAGTCCGAAGTGTCGGGATCGGAGCCCGTCAGGAAGTTGATGCCGACGACGACGGAATCGAATTCCGACTTCATCCAGTAGTCGCCCCACATCACGGCCGGCGGCAGGTTGGAGATCACCACCTCGACGCCGATGTCGCGATACGATTGCTGGATGAACTGCTGCGCCTGTTCGCGGATGTGATTGCCCGCCGTGGTCGAGTTCTTGAACGAGAGGCGGACACCGTCCTTGACGCGGATGCCGTCCGCGCCGGGGACCCAGCCGGCGTCGTCCAGCAGTTTCTTTGCCTTGTCCTGGTCGTATTCCTGCTTCGGCAAATCCGGATTGTAGTAGAAGGACTGCTGCGGCATGTAGGTTTCGGTCGGGGCCGGCAGCCCATAGTAGAGGGCGTCGATGATCGTCTTCTTGTCCAGCGCATGGTACAGCGCCTGGCGAACGGCGAGTTCCTTGAACTGGGGGCGCTCCAAGTTGAAGCTGAGCGACTCGACCGTGGCGGCGGGAATCACGGCGACCGACGTTCCGCTCAATGCCTTGGCTTCCTCATAGTGGTCGGCTGTGACCCACTGTAGTCCAATAACGTCGATATCACCGGTCTTGAACTGGGTGTAGAGAACGGTCAGATCCGGAATGTACTTGTAGATCAGGCTCTTCAGGTAGGGGCCGTCGGCGAAGTAGTCGGTGTTGGCGGCCAGTTCGATATGGTCGCCGGCCATGCGTTCCACCCATTTGAACGGGCCGGTGCCGATCGGGGCATTGTTGAACGGCGCGGTGTTCTTGTCTTCCGCCGCCCCGAGCACATGTTTGGGAACGATGAAGGTCGCGGCCAGGATCGACGGGTAGGGCGCGTAAGGCTCCTTCATCTTCCATTTGATCTCGGTTGGCGAGACGATAGTGAGATCCTGGACGAGCTCGTGGCCGGCGCGTCGCCAGCTGCGAAACTTCGGGTCGACCAGCAGTTCCAGCGTGAACTTGACGTCCTCGGCGGTGAACGGCTGTCCGTCATGCCACTTCACGTCGTCGCGCAGCTTGACGTGCCACTCGAGCCCGTCGGCAGAGATGCCGCCGTTTTCGACGGTCGGCACCTCCTTGGCGAGCGCGGGGAAGAAATTGCCCTTGGGATCGACACCAAACAGCGGATCGAAGACGCTGAAGTGAATGCCTTCGTCGACCTCGATATGCGGCAAATGCGGGTTGAAGACGGTGGGCTCTTGGGAAAAGCCGACGATCACCTGTCCCTTGGGTTCGCTCGGCGGTGTTGCCGCAAGGGCCCTGCCTGCTCCGGTCAGGTTGGGTATAGTGAGGCCGGCGGCACCGACGATTGCCATTCCAAGCGCCTGACGACGCGTCGGTCGAAAGATTGTGCTGCTGCTCTTATCTGACATTGGAAGCTCCTTTTCATAGTGTTCCACTTTCGCTGCGTCACGCTCTCTTGTCGGAGCGCTTATAATCCAGTGATCGGTGCGACCTTCGATCCGTCCGAAAACCGCGACCACCGGAAATCCTTGGGATCGACGATCGGCGGCCGTCCGGTGACGATGTCGGCCATCAGCCTGCCTGCCGCGGGGCCGATGCCGAAACCATGGCCCGAGAAGCCGGTCGCCACATGAAAGCCGGGAACGCTGTCGACAGCCGAAATGACGGGAACGGCGTCGGGCGTGACGTCGATATAGCCGGCCCAGCGCTGCGCCACCTGCGCCTTCTCAAGAACCGGAAATGCCTTGCGGGCATTTGCAAGGACGCGCTCCGAGCTTTTTTTGGAAGGCTTTGGATCGAGTACGCGGCAGTATTCGAAGGGGCTCGCCTCATCCATCGCCCAGCGGGCCGGCATCCTTGCCTCGTCAAGGAAACGGCTGCCCAGGCGGAATTGCAGCGATCGCCACTCTGTCTTCCAGGCCGGAAGAAAATCGCGCGCATAGCGAAAGGAGTTCGGCACGATGTCGACGAGATTGGTCATGCTGGAGGCGATGGTGTAGCCGCCGTCCTGGCGCTTGCGTATGGCGAAGTTGTTTGCCCACACGGCCTGGTCAGGCCCGTTCTCGACCGGCGTCGTGCGAAGAACCGTATTCATGACCTTCAACTGCGGTAGGTTGAGACCAAGCGTCCCGCAAAACAGGTTCGACCAGGCTCCTCCGGCAAGGACGACCGCCTTGCAGGCAATGAAGCCACGTTCGGTCACCACGCCCGAGACGGCGCCGTTCGTCGTCTCCACGCCACGCACGGCACATTCAGTCAGGATGGCGGCGCCGCGGTCGCGTGCGGCTTCGGCAATTGCGGGTGCCGCCTTCTGCGGCTCGGCGCGACCGTCGGCGGGCGTGTAGAGCGCCCCTTTGACATCAAGATTGGAGCCGGGGAGAAGGTCACGCAGTTCACCCGCGCCGATCATTCGCGACTCGAGCTGATAGCCCTGGAGATGGCGTCCCCAGCGTTCGTGCTGGTCGTATTCCTTGTTGTCCGCGCAGGTGAAGACAATCCCGGCCCGGGCATAGCCGGTGTCTCGTCCCGTCCGCTCGGAGAGCCTCGCCCATATCCGCAGGGCTTCAGCCATCAGCGGAACCTCGCGTGGATCCCGCCGGGAAATGCGAACCCAGCCCCAGTTGCGGCTGGACTGTTCCTGTCCGATGCCGCCCTTCTCGCACAGGGCGACCCGCAAGCCTCTCTCGGCCAGTTCCAGTGCCGTCGAGGTGCCGATGATGCCGCCGCCGATGACGACGCAGTCCACCTCCTTTGGCAGCTCCGTATCTCCATGAACGGGGACGACGAACGGTCCGGGCATGCTCAGTAGGACTCCTCAAGCTGGCAATTGATGGAAAACTCCGCGACGCTCGCATGGTCGGGCAGATCGAGAAGCAAGCCGATGATGCGTGCGAGGTCGTCCGGGTCGGTCATCAGCGCATCGTCGCGATCGGTTATGCCACGGGCCATGTCAGTGGCGACGAAACCGGGACAGATGGCCGTGGCTCGAATTCCGAGATCCCACCCCGCCTGCCGGATGCCGTGCGACAGCGCGACGGCGGCAAATTTGGAGATCGAGTAGGAGCCTGCTGTCACGGACTTGACCCGCTTGCCCGACAGCGAGGCGAGTATGATCACCCGGCCTGCACGGCTCGCCGCAAGCGATGGCCATGACGCGCGCACCAGACGGCGCGGAGCCTTGACGTTGATCTCGAACATGCGGTCGAGATCCGCGTCGTCGACATCGATGACCGACTTCGGAATCATGATGCCGGCGCTGGCGACAACCGCGTCGATGCGGTCGAAGGCATCGATGGTGCCGTCGACCCATGCCCGCTCGCTGTCGGCTTCAGCGGCATCGTAGGGGAACACGCGGACGCGTTCGCTATCGGCCCACTCTGGCTGCACCGGTTCGCGCATGCCAAGCGACAATGTCCAGCCCGTTTCGAACAGGTGCCGGGCGCAAGCCGCACCGATGCCGCGGCTGGCACCGGACACGAGCGCCACACGCTGGCCGGCTCTGCTTCCTGCCGGTTCTCTCATTGGTCGAGTCCCGCGGTGCGGCGGTAGACGCGCCGCAATATGTCCAGCAGGCGCTTCTGGTCTTTCTCGGGCACACCCGCGAAGAAATCGCTGGATTGCTTGGTGGCGATCTTGCGCACCTTGCGAGCGAGGTCTGCCCCCTTTTTGGTGATGTGGAGCTCCTGTGCGCGTCCGTCGTCCGGTGCGGCCTGACGCGTGATCAGTTCGTGATCGATCATCTGGTCGACGAGCCTGCCCATGGCGGAGCGATCGCGCATGATGAGCTGCGCGATGACCGAGGGCCGTATTCCTGGATGGCTGTCGACAAGGAGCAGGGTGGTGATCTTGCCCGTTCCCCGGGCGACATCGAGACCTTCCAGGCGCTCATCGAGATCGCGCGAGAGCGCTATGTTGATGCTGCGGATATAGAAGCTCAACGTGTCTTCGAGGACATCCAGTCCGACCGTCTCGACAGGATAGGGCGGACCTTTGTTCTTCTTTACCGGCATCGAACACTCTCCAGAGGCTGTCGTGGACAGCCTTCATCGAGATCGCCGCAGCCCCATCCGGGGTTGTCGAGGGTCTTCCAGGGCATGATTGAGCGAGTAGTGGACAAATGCAACTACTTTTAGTGGACAAACGCAACTATTCTACTCAGCAGGAGGCCGGCGCGGCAGGCATCGGCGGCCTGATCAAGGAGCAGGCGTGCAGCCGCGCCTTTGTCGGCACGGTCATTCATTGTTCAGGGAAGGGAATCTTCAACGGTGGCCGCGGCTCAAGCCGCAGGGACCCATTCCTTGCCGGGAATGGCCGAGATCAGTTGCCTCGTATAGGGGTGATGTGGCGACCGGAATATCTGTGAAGGCGGACCGCACTCCACGACCTCGCCGCGGTTCATCACCAGAATTTCGTCGCAGATGCGGCTTGCCACCCTCAGGTCGTGAGTGATGAAGATCATGGCGATCTGCATTTCTTCCTGGATGCTGGCCAGCAGATCGAGGATCTGCGCCTGGATGGAGACATCGAGAGCGGAGACCGCCTCGTCGGCAACCAGGACCTTGGGGTCCATCATCAGGGCCCGTGCGATGCCGATCCGCTGACGCTGGCCGCCTGAGAACTCATGCGGAAAGCGGTCGTAGGCACCCTCGTCGAGCCCGACCAGACGCAGCAGCTGCAGCGCCTTCGCGCGCGCCTCCCGGGCGGACAGGCCGTGCGCCATCGGGCCGACGGTGAGAATCTTGGCGATCGTCTGCCGCGGATTGAGCGAGGCGAACGGATCCTGGAAGATCATCTGGATGTGCGGCCGCATCGGCCGGAATTCGGAGTTCGAAAGTGCGGCGATATCTTTGCCGTCGAACAGGATGGTGCCTCCGTCGCAGTCCAGGAGTTTCAGCAGGACGCGGCCCAGCGACGATTTCCCCGAGCCGGACTCACCAACGATGCCGAGCGTTCTGCCCTGGCGAACCTCGAAGCTGACCTGCTTGACGGCATGCACGGTGCGGGACCGCGAGAAGAAGCCGATGCCCGGCCGGTAGGTCTTGTCGAGTTTGTGCGCCTCCAGCACGATCGGAGCATCCTCACGCGCCTTCGCCTCGTTCTCGATCATATGCGGGACGGCGGCGATCAGTCGCCTGGTGTAGGGATGGCTGGGATTGCCCAGCACGTCGGCGCTGGCTCCTTGTTCGACCATCGCGCCTTTCTCCATGACGATAACGCGATCGGCGATTTCCGCGACAACGCCAAAATCGTGCGTGATGAACATCACGCTCATGTTCTTTTCGCGCTGTAGCCGCCGGATCAGGGCAAGGATCTGCGCCTGGGTGGTGACGTCGAGAGCCGTCGTCGGCTCGTCGGCGATCAGCAGGTCGGGCTTGAGCGCCAGCGCCATGGCGATCATGACGCGCTGGCGTTGCCCGCCAGAGAGCTGGAACGGATACTGGTGGCGCAGAACCTCCGGCTCCGGCAGGCCGACTTCGCCAAGCAAATCGATGACCGCCTTGGCGCGGGTCGCCGAGGTGCCTGACCGGTGTGCTTCCATAACCTCGGCCACCTGCTGGCCGACTGTCATCAGCGGATTGAGTGCCGACAGCGGATCCTGGAAGATGATGGAGACCGAACGGCCACGCAGGCTCCGCATCACGTCTTCCCCGGCGCTTGCGAGATCGTGACCTTTGAACAGGATGCTTCCCTGCGCAATCCGCACCGAAGACGGCAGCAGACCCATGATGGCGTTTGCGGTGACCGACTTGCCAGAGCCGGATTCACCGACGATGCAGAGCATCTCACCCTTCCTCATGTCGAAGGATATGTTTTCGACTGCGTTCTCCCGTTCCATGTTCTGGGGCAGCCGGACGGTCAGATTTCGAACAGAGAGAACAGTTTTCTCGCCCGGCTCGTGGGTGGTCATTTCGCTCGGCGGCATTGCTTGGCCTTTCGAAATCCAATGATCTGACTGCGCATACTAGCCGCATGTCCTACCTTCAGCGCAAGCCCCGACGACTGTTTCATTTGTCGGCTAGCCGACGAACCATTGGCGCCCCGTGCAAAAAATATCCTGCCCTGAGGTGTGCAAATCGGTGGGTTGGAAAGGCACGAACTGGCGGCGTGCCACGCCGACTTCGTGTCAGAAATCAACTGGTTGTCATAGTTTGCGAAGCCTTGCCGCGGCCCAGATCGTGGATCGCTGCCTGTATGTCGCGGGCAAATTCGCGCCCAAAACGCGATTGCGGCAAGGTGGTGCTCGTCACGAGCACGATATCGAGCGTGGAGCGCGGCTGGAACGGCAGCACTTTCAGGTTGCCGAGTTTTGCCCAGGGAACCAGCCCGTCCACCAACGCGACCCCCAGTCCAGCCGACACCAGAGGTGCGGCCGCGATCGACAGGCTTATTTCAATCTGCGGATCGTAGACCGATCCTTGGTCTCGGAACACGCGCGCCAGCATCTGACCGGCCGGCGTATTCGTGCCGTAGCTGATCAAGGTCTGGTTCACCAGATCGGCTGGCGTAACCATCTGGAGCCTTGCGAGCGGTGATTCCGGCAACACCAGTGCGACGATGTCCGCCGCGCCGACAACCTCGTTGCGGATCTGTGGCTCGGGCAGGATCGTCATGGTCAGGCCAAGATCGATGTCGCCGATCAGGATGCGCTCGGTAACCTCTTCCGCCGGAAGTGTCTGCAGGACCAGGCGAGCGCCGGGATTGCGCCGTCGGAAGCGCCATGTGGCGGCCGGCAGCAGCGCGAAGGTCGGCGGCGCGCTGGCTGCGACGCGCAGCAGGCTCAACTGTTTGTCGCGAATTCGGTTCGAATAGATCTTCAGCACTTCGATCTCGCGGAAAATCCGGTCGGCGTCGCGAAACAGCAGATGCGCCTCCGGTGTCGCCACGAGGCGGCCGCCTATGCGTTCGAAGAGCTTGTAACCGATCACGGTTTCGAAATGCCTGAGCATCTTGCTCACCGCGGGCTGGGAAACATGCAAGGCTTCCGCCGCCGCGGTAAGCGAATTGTGGCGCATGATGGCGCGGAAGACTTCGAGATGCCTGGCGTTCATGGCGCATCATAACCAAAAGTTCTGGATGGCAAAACACATAGTATTGGCAGCGGGCGCGGCGGACTGAAAAGATCGTGGGATGGCAGACAGCCAGATCCAAAGGAGGATCGCCCGTGACCTCAAACGAAAGCGGCCGTTTCCGACGCCTTGGCGAGGAAGGCAGGTCAAAACTCGTCTTCTCGATCGACGGCCAGCCGGCAGAAGGCTGCAAGGGCGATACGCTGCTGGTGGCGATGCTCATGCAGATCCGCCACCTCAGGAGCTCCGAATTCGGCGACGGCAATCGGGCAGGCTTCTGCCTGATGGGCGCTTGCCAGGATTGCTGGGTATGGACCGACACGGGCGAGCGCTTGCGCGCCTGCACCACGCCGCTTGCCGCAGGCATGCGCATTGCCACCAAAGCTCCGGAGCAGGCATGGCCGAGCCTCGCATAGTGATTGTCGGCGCCGGCCCGGCGGGCGTGCGTGCCGCCGAGACACTGGTTGCATCAGGCGTTCGGCCGATCGTGATCGACGAAGGCGGCCGTGACGGTGGCCAGATCTACCGCCGCCAGCCGGAAGGTTTTCGCCGCTCCTACGCCTCGCTCTACGGATCGGAAGCCGGCCGTGCCGAGGATCTGCATCGCAGTTTCGATGCCTTGCGTGATCGCATCGATTATCGGCCCGAGACCCTCGCTTGGGGAATATGGGAAAAGCAGCTGCATCTCCTTCAGGGGTCCCGAACCAGCGCGGTCGATTTCGATGCGCTGATCATCGCCTCGGGAGCAACCGACCGCCTGATGCCGGTGCGGGGCTGGAACCGGGCCGGTGTCTACAGCATGGGTGCCGCGCAGATTGCGTTGAAATCGCAGGCCACCGCGATCGGCAAGCGCGTCGTGTTCATGGGCAGCGGACCGTTGCTCTATCTCGTGGCGGCGCAATATTCGAAAGCGGGCGCCGAGGTGGCCGCGGTGCTCGATACCTCGCCTTTCCACCTGCGGGTCAAGGCACTGCCCCAGCTGATCGCCCGGCCGGACGTCCTGCTGAAGGGGCTGGCCCTCACCTTGAACCTTCGCCGCGGCGGCATCGAGATCCAAACCGGCATCACACCGGTCGAGATCGAAGGCCGGCCTGAGAACGGGGTCGAGACGATCCGCTTCCGCACCAGCAAAGGGAAAGTCCGGACGATTGCGTGCGACGCCGTCGCGCTCGGCT
Source organism: Mesorhizobium kowhaii (assembly GCF_042431665.1). Taxonomy (NCBI): domain Bacteria; kingdom Pseudomonadati; phylum Pseudomonadota; class Alphaproteobacteria; order Hyphomicrobiales; family Phyllobacteriaceae; genus Mesorhizobium; species Mesorhizobium kowhaii. Next base: position 686,607 of record NZ_JBHLYT010000053.1, on the reverse strand, counting down.
ATCATCTGCGGCCGGAGGCTCAGCTGGCGGACCTCGCCCGCTGTGAGTTCCGTTTCGATGCGCAGACGCGTCAGTTCTTCCCGGTAAAGGACGCTGACGGCCGCAGCAGCGTGGCGGGTGTCTATCTGGCCGGCGATGGCGCGCTGACGCTCGGCGCCGACGCTGCCGAGGTCGCCGGACGCCTGGCGGCACTGGCCGTGCTGTCCGATCTCGGCCGCCAGGTGGCAGGGGTCCAGGTCGCACGACTTCGCCGCCGCCTGCGTATCTTTGAGCGATTTCGGCGTGGCATCGCCGCCGCTTTCCCGTGGCCGGCGGGCGCTGCCGCTGCTCTCGGCGAAGATACCGTGGTGTGCCGCTGCGAAAACATCACCGCGGGCGAACTGCGTGCCGCCGTCTCCGACAATGGCGCGGTCGAGATCAATCGCGCCAAAGCCTTCAGCCGTGTCGGCATGGGACGCTGCCAGGGCCGCTATTGCGGGCATGCCGCGGCAGAGGTGATCGCCGCTTGCGCCGGTGTTCCGGTCGAAGCGGTGGGCCGCATCCGCGCTCAGGCGCCGGTCAAGCCCTTGATTATCGGCGCCGAGAGCGACGCGGAGCAGGCAGCATGAAGCCGATGCAGGCCGACGTGATCGTCATTGGCGGCGGCCTGATGGGAACGGCCGCGGCGTTCTTCCTGCGCCGGCGCGGGCGCTCGGTCATCCTGCTTGAACGGGGGCTGGTCGGCCAGCAGGCAAGCGGCGTCAATTTCGGCAATGTGCGCCGGCAGGGGCGCTTTCTGCCGCAGCTCCCCCTGGCCAACCGGTCGCGCGAAATCTGGGGCAGGCTGAAGGAACTGCTTGGCGAAGATGCCGAGTTCCTGGAGACCGGCCATATCCGCGTCTGTTACGATCCCAGGCAGATCGGCGTGATCGAAGCCTATGCGCAAAAGGCCCGCGACTATGGCCTCGACCTGGAGCTGTTGAACGCCAATTCCCTCAAGGCGCGCTTCGGCTTTTTCGGACCGGAGGCGATCGCAGGCTCCTATTCGCCCAATGACGGCCATGCGAATCCACGGCTTGCGGCACCGGCTTTCGGGCGCGCTGCCGCTCGGACCGGCGTTGCCGTGTTCGAGAACACCGAGATCATCTCGATCGCCAAGCCAGGCGATGATTTCCAGGCGATCGCGGCGGACGGCAGGATGTTCAGCGCACCGATTGCGCTGGTTACTGCCGGAGCCTGGGGTGGGGCCCTGTCACAGCAGTTCGAAGAGCCGGTCCCCATCGCCGTGCACGGACCGCAAATGGCGGTGACGGAGCCGTTGCCGTACCGCCTCAAACCGGTGATCGGCGTATCGACTGCGATTCCGCAAGAGGTCGTCTATCTGCGCCAGGTTGAGCGCGGCAATATCGTCTTCGGCGGCGGCGCGCGCGGTCCGGCCTTTGCCGACATAAGACGCGCCTATGCGGTGCCGGGTCATCTTGGTAACCAGCTTCGACAGATCCGTCGCCTGGTGCCGGCGCTCGCCAACATGCGGGTCATCCGCACCTGGAGCGGCATCGAGAGCTACCTGCCTGACGATATTCCCGTCATGGGGCCTAGCGCTCGGGTGTCCGGGCTCTATTACGCCTTCGGTTTTTGCGGCCATGGCTTCCAGCTCGGCCCCGGGGTTGGTGACGTGATGGCCGAACTAATCGACCGGGGGTCCACCATGACGCCGATCGAGCCATTCCACATCAAGCGGTTTGCGGTCGAGGCCGCCCGCTCGGTTTCAGCCTGAATTGATCAAGGAGAAAATAGAGATGTCAGTTGTTTCCGCCGTCCGCCCGGCCACGGGGCAAGCCAGCGAAGAGACGCGACGCTTCCACGACGAGATGTTCGTCTTCGACGCACTGTCCATCGCCTATGTGCTCGAGGACAAGTATGCCGAAAGGACGCTCGCCGGCGGGGTCAATGCGACCAATGTCACCTTCGCCCTGGAGGAGAACTGGGATGTCGTGATGCGCAACGCGGAGCGCTATCTCTCGATGATCGAGAAGAGCGCCTACCTGAAACTCTGTCTGACCGCCGACGACATGCTGGCGGCGAAGCGGGCCGGCAAGCTTGGCGTGGTCTTCGGCACACAGGGCGCGACCATGCTGGACGACCAGCTTTGGCGGCTGGAATTGCTGACCAGGATGGGGCTGCGCGTGCTCGGTCTTGCCTACACGACAGCCAATATCTTTGGCGACGGATGCGGTGAAAGGCGCGATGCCGGCCTCAGCTATCTTGGCGAGGAACTGGTGGCGCTGGCCAACTCTTTGCCGTTGATGATCGACCTGTCGCATTGCGGCCACCGCACGCGTGCCGAGACGACTGCCTTGGCCCGCGCGCCCGTCTGCACGCATTCCAATGCCGACGGGTTGCGGTCGAACGGGCGCAACACCGAAGACGCGACGGTCAAGGCGATGGTCGAAAAAGGCGGCATGATCGGCGTCTGCGGCCTGCCGCAATCGCTGGCCGACGGCACCCCGACGCTGGATGATTTCCTCGATCACGTCGATCATCTGATCCGGCTGGTCGGCCCCGAACATGTCGGCATCGGGGTCGACTATGTCGAGAAATACCAGGAGCAGGCGTCGGTCGTCGCACCGCCGAGCGTCGTCACCTGGCGCACCCGCCGCCCCGACATTTTCGGACCGCTTTCGAGTTTTGGACGACAGTCCTATCCGGTCGGCATCGAGACGGTGAGCAAATTGCCGAACCTGACGCAGGGCCTTTTCGACCGCGGCTACAGCCGCGAACAGGCGGCAGCGATCATGGGCGGCAACTGGCTGAGGACCTTCCGCCACTTCTGCGGATGATCCTGGGAGGTCTCCGGGTGCTTGCCGGGCCGCAAAATAGCGGCGAGCAATGTCAGTGGTGCGTGACTTCCGACTGAAGCAGAGGTTGGAGCGCTTGGACATCCTCCATCATTTGCGATCTCAACCAGTTGGCGATTTCCGCCACAACGGGCCGAAGGGGCCTTGAACGGGGAGCGATCAGACGGTGATGGCGCCCCGTATCGATGAGGCGATCCGATGCCGGAACCAACATCCCCTTCAACAGTGCGGTTGAGGTGACACTGAGCCAGCCAAGCGCAACACCTTCGCCGTTGAGAGCTGCCTGAAGGATGACCGCGTAGTCGGAGAACTCCAGCCACGTTCCCTTGGCGGTCTTCCGGTTCGCTACGTTTCCCCAGATGTCGGCCCATTGCTGCAAATGGTGATCGGTAAGATGCAAGAAGACGTGGCCGTCGCCGTCGCCATCGTGATCAAGCTTGCCATGGGCGCGAAGGTAGGAAGGACTGCATACCGGAAGGATGATTTCCGGTGAAAAGTCCCACCGGTGATACTGAGTATCGTCGTCGCCAACGATCCGCGTCCCCAGATCGACATTGTCCGGCATGCCGCGCATGACGCCCGCAATCAAATCAAAGCGCAGGTCAACGTTCGGAAACGTGGCGTTGAAAGCTCCCAACCTCGATACCAGCCAATGCGTGACGAATGAGCTTGAGAGTGACAAGGTCACCTGTGGTTTGCTGGCTTTCTTCTGGTCCTGGATCATCAAAATGGTGTCGCGAACCTGGCTCAGCCCCTCGCGGACGGCAGCGTGGAGGACCCGGCCGTCATCGGTGAGAGCAAGTCCTGTCGGGCCGCGATCGAACAGCCGCATCCCCAGCTCGGCTTCGAACTGGGCGATGGTCCGGCTGATGGAAGGCTGGGTAACATTGAACTCACGGGCAGTGATGGTGAAGCTGCCGGTTCGTGCCGCGGCCTCGAAAACAAACAGGCCCCTCGCCGACGGGATGAGCTTGGACAATGCCACCATGGATTCCTGTTGTCCCGCATTGCAAACGTCTTCGGGCTGGCACACGAGCGCCAGCGTCTTTGGAGATGGAGGGGTCTCGCGATCTTGATCCCGCAGGCAGAGTCTCGATGCCCGCTCCAGCCCCGAACTTGCCAGCCGGAGGCATACGTTTTTCATATGCCCCGGCGCAAATCATATAACCGAAAATTGAAACAGAACAGCGAGTCCGGCAATCCGTGCGCGGAAATCTGGCGTTTGCGAAACGCCGCGGCGCGCAAGAGGTGATCGGAGAACCATGGTCATAACCACAGCGTATATGGCCATGTGCTTTTTCAAGCTTCTGAACCGCTCGGAAATGTACAACCATGGCTGAAGCGGCGGTCTTCGAGCGGCTCGCAGCCCGCGCTCGAACAGCCCGGTACGTGACGTGCCGGCCCGGGCGGGGCAAGCCGTGGATGCAGGACGACGCGAATGAACCACCTCACGGAAGGCCAGGCCCCGGGGACAAGCGCCGACCCGCTTCTCAACCCGTTCCGGATCAAGAAGCTGGAGTTCCGCAACCGCGTGATCAGCACCAGCCACGCCTCGATGCTGGACGAAGGCGGGATGCCTCTGGAGCGATATCAACGCTACCACGAAGAGAAAGCGCGCGGCGGTCTCGCCATGACGATGATCGGCGGCTCGGCAATGACCTCTGCGGACTCGAGCTGGGGCGGCGGGCAGCTCAATCTGTCAAGCGACGAGATCATCCCGCATCTGCAGTCCCTGGCGCGACGCATCCATCAGCATGGTGCGGCCGTGATGTCGCAGGTCTCTCATCTGGGCAGGCGGGCAACAGCATATGCGGGGAACTGGCTGCCTGCGGTTGCCCCGTCACGGATCCGCGAGACGCGCAACCGGAACTTTCCAAAGGAAATGGACGAGGCGGATATCCGGCGCATTGTCAGGGATTATGCCTCTGCCGCTGTCCGGTGCCGTGAAGGCGGCCTCGATGGTGTCGAAACCGTAACCGGTGGCCATCTGATCGGTCAGTTTCTCTCGCCGAGGACGAACAAGCGCACAGACGCTTATGGCGGTTCTGTCGAGAACAGGGCGCGATTTGGCCTGATGGTTCATGAGGCGATCCGCAAGGCTGTCGGCGACGACATGATTGTCGGCATTCGTTTCGCGATCGATGAGGGCACCGACGAAGGCTCGGACTTCGACGACTGTCTCGAGCTTGCCCGCTTGTTCGAGAGGGAGGGGCACGTAGATTTCTTCAACTGCATCTACGGGCGCATGGATACGGATCTGGTGTTGGCCGAGCACAACATGCCGGGCATGTTCCAGCGCAGTGCCCCGTTCCTGTCGCAAGTCGCAAACTTCAGGAAGGAGACGAGACTTCCCCTGCTTCATGCGGCCGGCATCAGGGACGTGGCGACCGCTCGCCATGCGATCCGGGAGAATATCGTCGACCTGATCGGCATGACGCGGGCGCACATCGCCGACCCGGATATCGTCAACAAGATCCTGCGCGGTGAAGAAGAGCGGATCCGTCCATGCGTTGGCGCCACCTACTGCCTCTATAAGAAAGTGAACTGCATCCACAATCCGGTGAGCGGTCGAGAGACCACGCTGAGTTCCACGATCGATCGTGCCGCCAGCCTCAAAAGGGTCGTTGTCGTGGGCGGCGGGCCGGCAGGCCTGGAGGCAGCCAGGGTATCCGCCGAGCGGGGACATCTTGTCATCCTGTTCGAGGCGGGCGCGAAACTTGGCGGGCAGATCCTGGTCGCTGCGTCCGCGACCGAGCGAAGGGATCTGCTCGGTATCGTCGACTGGCGGGTAAACGAGCTTGAACGCCTCGGTGTCGATGTTCGCCTGAATACATATGCCGACGCCGATACCGTGCTTGCTGAAGGTCCAGACGTCATCGTGGTGGCAACTGGCGGTGTTCCCGACATGGAATGGCTGGAAGGGGCCGAACTCTGTGACAGTGTTTGGGACCTGCTGACCGGTACGGTGTCCAGCAAGGACGATATCCTCATCTATGACGGGACCGGGCGCCAGGCGGCACCGTCCTGTGCCCTCCAACTTGCCAGACAAGGAAAGTCGGTCAGTCTCGCGACTCCTGATGACGCCGTGGCGGTGGAGATGCCTTATCCCGAAAAGGCCAGCTTCCGTAAACGCATCTCGGAACTCGGCATTCACACGATGGTGGACGTCAGGCTGACCAAGGTGGCCCGCCAAGGCAACGGCTTGACAGCAATCTTCCGCAACGAGTTGACGGACACGGAAACGACCTTTGCCGCCTCGCAGGTGGTCATCGAAAACGGGACCATTCCGGCGGAAGAAATTTACCAGGATCTGAGGTCCAGGTCTGCAAACGATGGGGTGCCAGCTGCATTCTTTGTCAATGGCAATCAGGATGATTTCGTAGAAGAACGTCAGGTGCGTGGCAAGTTCAATCTATATCGTATTGGTGACGCGGTCTCCAGTCGGGATATATATTCCTCGATTTACGACGCTTATCGACTGTGTGCGGAAATTTAAGCTTAAATCGTGCTGATAGTTGCTTAACCTTCTAACGAACACCGGAGAAAAAATGTCAAATTCATCGGATTTTCACAGCGGTCCTGGCTCGATCGACGGCGACAGATTGGCTGAGAACATCCTTGCCGCTTCGGCGGTGATCGCTGGGCGGGAACGGAGCAAGCCGGCGCCGCGCAATATTGCGACTTCGCGGCCAGTTCAGAATTCTCTGCCGTGAAAGCCCGTCTGTTCAGCCATTCAAACCGTCCGGATGCCATAAGCTCGGAAAAATAGCAGCCCCTCGGAAAAAGGCGCATGCACGTGAAAAAAGACTTCAGAGTGCTGACCTTCGATGTCGTCGGAACCTTGATAGATTTCGAAACGGGCATCGCCAGCTATGTACGGGATGTCGCCGAAAAGGCAGGACTATCCGTCGATGGCGAAACGGTTCTGACCGCTTACCGCAAGGCGCGCGCCAAGCCGGAAGCCGGCCTGTTTCCGGACGATCTCGTCCGCTGCTACCTCGAAATCGCTCGGGCGCTCAGCCTGCCGGCTACGGATGAGGCGGCGCAAGGCCTGCGCCAATCCGTGAAGGACTGGCCGGCCTTCGCAGATTCGGTCGAGGCGCTTGCCCGCTTGCACAAGCGGTTCAAGCTGGTCGCCATGACCAACGCTCAGAACTGGGCGTTGGCGCATTTTTCGCAAACACTTGGCAATCCGTTCGATCTCACCGTCACGGTAGACGATGTCGGCCTGGAAAAGCCGAATCCGCAATTCTTCGCCTTCGCCCGCGGCCGCATCAGCGCCTGGGGCTTCGGCCTGAAGGACATCCTGCATGTTGCGCAGAGCCAGTATCACGATATCGGCGTGGCCCGCGCGCTTGGCTACACCGTCTGCTGGATCGAGCGCCGCAAGGGCATGAAGGGGTTTGGCGGCACGCTCGAACCCGTCAGGCTGACGGTGCCCGACCACCATTTCTCGACACTTGCCGAACTGGCCGACGCGGTCGACGAGGACCGCCTGGATCGCGTCGCCTGAATACGCCTGCGATACCCGCGTCCGCTCAAACGGCGGCGCCAAGATCATAACAAGACCAAAGGAACCAACAGGGGAAAAGGAATGGGAATGATGGGAAGACAGCCACACTGAATGTCATCGCCTGAGGTGCCTTCGGGCGCTTGAAATGAACCAGAATGGTCTCCGGTGCGCGCCAAGCCTGGCCGACCGGCTCAACGAAAGGCTGACACGATGAAACCCGATTTTGACAAGATTTTGCGCCCGGCCGACACCGCCCGGATCGAAAGCGCCATCCGCCACGGTGCCACGCGGCGCGAGCTTCTCGGCATGCTTCTGGCTGGCGGCATGGGCGCCGCGATGGCCGGCACGGTGCTGGGCTCTGCCACCAAGGCCTATGCCGACACGCCGAAGAAGGGCGGCAGCATCCGCGCCGCCGGATATTCGAGCGGCACGACCGACACGCTCGATCCGGCCAAACAGTCACTGTCCACCGACTATGTGCGCTGCACCAGCTTCTACAATGGGCTTACCAGCCTTGATGACAAGCTGTCGCCGCAAATGGACCTGGCGGAGAGCTTCGATACCAAGGATTCCGTCACCTGGACCGTAAAGCTGCGCAAAGGCGTGACGTTCCACGATGGTTCGACCTTCGGTCCGGACGACGTCGTCTATTCGCTCAACCGGCATAAGGACCCGGCCGTAGGGTCGAAGGCCAAGTCGCTCGCCGACCAGATCGGCGAGGTCAAGAAGAGCGGAGACAACGAGGTCACCATCGTCCTGACGGGGCCGAACGCCGATCTTCCCGTCATCCTGGGCACGTTCCATTTCCTGATCGTCAAGGCGGGCACAACCGACTTCACCACCGCCAACGGCACCGGCGCCTTCAAGTGCAAGGAATTCCAGCCCGGCGTGCATTCCGTCGCCGTGCGCAACGAGAATTACTGGAAAGGCACCGGACCCTATCTCGACCAGGTCGAGTTCTTCGCCATTGCCGACGAGAACGCCCGCGTCAACGCCTTGCTCTCCGGCGACGTCGCGCTGATCGGCTCGGTCAATCCGCGGTCGACGCAGCTGATCAAGCAGGCCGGCAGTTTCGACCTTCTGACGACGACCGCGGGCAACTATACCGACCTGAACATGCGGCTCGACACCGCGCCGGGCAGCGATCCGAATTTCGTCGAGGCGATCAAGCTGCTGCTCGACCGTGAGCAGATCAAGACGGCGATCTACCGCGGCTACGCCGAGGTCGCCAACGACCAGCCGGTGCCGCCGACGAACCGCTTCTACAATGCCGATCTGCCGCAGCGCCCCTATGATCCGGACAAAGCCAAGTCGCTGCTTGCCAAGTCGTCTCTGGCAGGCACCAGGATCCCGGTCGTTGCTTCGACGGCCGCCGACCAGTCCATCGACATGGCGGTGCTGCTGCAGCAGTCAGCGGCCCAGATCGGCCTCGATCTTGATATCCAGAAGGTCCCTGCGGACGGCTACTGGTCGAATTACTGGCTGAAGGCGCCCATCTGTTTCGGCAACATCAATCCCCGTCCGACCGCCGATATCCTGTTCTCGCTGCTCTACACATCGAACGCGCCGTGGAACGAATCGCATTGGAAGAGCGAGCGTTTCGACAAGATCCTCGTCGAGGCCCGCAAGGAACGCGACGACGCCAAGCGCAAGGAGATGTACGGCGAACTGCAGAAGATGGCGCACGAGGAGAGCGGCGTCGCGATCCCGGTCTTCATCAGCAACATCGACGCTCACAGCTCCAAGCTCAAGGGGCTGAAGCCGATGGCCACCGGTGGTATGATGGGCTTTGCGTTTTCGGAAAACGTCTGGCTCGAAGGCTGACGCCGCCGATTTGGCGCGGGTGGCTCGCCACCCGCGCTTCGCCCGCATTCCGCTGGAGTTGCACGGCATGATAACGCGCATGATCCTGACCCGCCTCGGCGTGGCCGTCCTGACGCTGCTGATCGTTTCGGTGGTCGTCTTCGTGGCGACCAACATGCTGCCGGGCGACGTGGCGCAGATCGTCCTGGGTCAGGCCGCTACGCCTGAAGCGGTCGCCGGCCTGCGCAAAGCCATGCATCTCGACCAGCCTGCCGTGTTTCGCTACATTATTTGGCTGGGCGGGATGATGACGGGGAACCCCGGCACGTCGCTGGTCAACGACATTCCGATCGTCACGCTGATCGGCGGCCGCCTTCACAATACCCTACTGCTTGCCGGCGTCACCGCGGCCTTCTCCGTTCCGATCGCCCTTACCTTGGGGATCACCGCGGCGATGTGGCGAAACACGCTCTACGATCGGCTCGTCAGTTTTGCCACCATCGCGGTCGTCTCGGTGCCGGAATTCATGGTCGCAACCATTGCCGTGCTGATCTTTGCCGTGCGCCTGCACTGGTTTCCAGCACTTTCCTTCGCCAACGACGTTCACTCACTGGGCGAATTGCTGCGTGTCTTCGCCATGCCGGTCATCAGCCTGAGCTTCGTTGTCTCGGCGCAGATGATCCGCATGACCCGCGCCGCCTTGATCGACACGCTCGGCCAGCCATTCGTCGAGATGGCGACGCTCAAGGGCGCCGGCCGGGTTCGTGCGGTGCTGACACACGCTCTGCCCAATGCGATCGGCCCGATCGTCAATGCCGTCGCGCTCAGCCTGTCCTATCTGCTTGGCGGCGTTATCATCGTCGAAACCATCTTCAACTACCCGGGCATCGCCAAGCTGATGGTGGACGGGGTGGCCACCCGCGACATGCCTCTTATTCAAACCTGCGCGATGATCTTCTGCCTCGGCTATCTCGCCCTTGTCACCGTGGCCGACATATGCGCGATCCTCGCCAACCCGCGTCTGCGATACAAATGACCAAGCACACCGATACCATTCCCGAGACCCGGCGAAGGATGCTTGGCGCAGGCAGCCTGACCATCTCCGTCGTCGGCGCGATGTGCTTCTGCATCATACTATTCTGGGTCGTGATTGCACTCATCGGTCCCTGGCTTGCGCCGTACCCGATCGGCAAGATCGTCAGCATGGACGTGTTCACCTCACCAAGCCGCGACTATCTGCTTGGCACCGACTATCTCGGCCGCGATATGATGAGCCGCATCATTCTCGGCGCGCGATATACGGTCGGGGTCTCCATCGCGGCCGCCTTCATCGCCTGCACCATCGGCGTCGCGCTCGGCATGATCAGCGCGGTGCTAGGCGGCTGGTTCGACACCATCGTCAGCCGCGGCATCGATGCGCTGATTGCAATCCCGCATCTGATGTTCGGTCTCGTCATCATCGCGGCGATCGGCAGTTCGCTTCCGGTACTGGTGGGAACGCTCGCCTTTCTCTATTTTCCAGGTTCTTTCCGCATAGCGCGTGCGCTCGCCGTCAACATCAACGAGCTCGACTTCGTGCAGGTCGCCAAGGCGCGTGGCGAGGGCTTCTTCTACACGGTTCGCGAAGAGATCCTGCCCAACATGATCGGGCCGGTTCTGGCCGATTTCGGCCTGCGCTTCGTCTTCATCGTGCTGTTGCTCAGCGGCCTCAGCTTCCTCGGTCTGGGCGTGCAGCCGCCCAACGCCGACTGGGGCGCGCTGGTGCGCGAGAATGTCTCCGGGCTGGCCTATGGCGCGCCTGCCGTCATCATGCCGTCGCTCGCCATTGCCTCGCTGACGATCAGCGTCAATCTGGCGATCGACAATCTTCCGCGCCGGCTGCGGGATCGCCTGCCATGAGCGAGCTCGTCGAAGTCAAGAACCTGCGCGTCATCGCCCGTAGCGACAGCGGCCGCGAGACGTCGATCGTCCACGATATCAGCTTCACGGTCCCGCGCGGAACGGTCGTCGCGCTGATCGGTGAGTCCGGTTCCGGCAAAACGACGATTGCGCTTTCCCTGATGGGCTATGCCCGCAGCGGCTGCCGCATCACCGGCGGCTCGATCCGGATCGGTGACCGTGAGATCCTGTCCCTGTCGGAAGCGGAAAAAGCCAAGATCCGCGGCCGCAATGTCAGCTACATTGCGCAAAGTGCGGCTGCCGCCTTCAACCCGGCCAGGACGATCATGTCGCAGGTCGTGGAAAGCGCGATGATCCACAAGCTGGCACCGCGGGCCGAAGCGGAAGCGAAGGCAGTGGAGCTGTTCCGCGCACTGGCGCTGCCGGATCCCGAAGGCGTCGGATCGCGTTATCCGCATCAAGTCTCCGGCGGCCAGCTTCAGCGCCTGGCGGCGGCGATGGCGCTGATCTCAGAACCGGAGCTGGTGATCTTCGACGAACCGACGACGGCACTCGACGTCACCACCCAGATCGAGGTTTTGCGCTCGTTCAAGTCGGTGATCCGCGAGCGCAACACCACCGGCGTCTATGTCTCCCACGACCTGGCGGTGGTGGCGCAGATCGCCGACCACATCATCGTGCTGCGCGAAGGCTCCATTCAGGAAAGCGCTCCGACCGGGCAGATTCTGACGGACGCCCAAAGTCCCTACACCCGCAGCCTGCTTGCCGCGGCCAATCCCGCCGTGCATGCCCAGGCCGCTCCGCCCGCCGAGAAGCAACAGGAACTGCCCTTGCTCGAGGTCGAAGGGCTGGTCGCGGGATATGGCAGGTCCGGTCCGAACGGTCTGCCCAATGTGACGGTGCTCAACGATGTCGCCCTCAGCCTGCAGCCGGGCACGAATCTCGGTGTCATCGGCGAGTCCGGCTGCGGCAAGAGCACGCTGGCTCGCGTGATCGCCGGACTGCTCCCCGCCGCCGGCGGAACGGTGAAGTTCCGCGGCGAAACCCTGGCCGGATCCGTGGCGCAACGTTCCAAGGATCAATTGCGCAACATCCAGATCGTCTTCCAGATGGCCGACACGGCCCTCAACCCGACCCGCTCGGTCGGACAGATCCTGGGGCGGCCGCTGACCTTCTATCATGACGTGAAAGGCGCGGAACGGACCCGCAGGGTCCGCCGGCTGCTCGATCTGGTGCAACTGCCGGCCAATATCGCCGACCGATATCCAGGCGAACTTTCCGGCGGCCAGAAACAGCGCGTCAACCTTGCCCGCGCCCTGGCGGCGGAGCCGGCGCTGATCCTTTGCGACGAGGTGACATCGGCCCTCGACACGGTCGTGGCCGCCGCCATCCTCGATCTGCTGGCCGAACTGCGCAAGGAATTGAAGCTGTCCTACCTGTTCATCAGCCATGACCTGTCGACGGTGCGCGCGATCTGCGACGATGTGATGGTGCTCTATGCCGGGCGCAAGGTGGAATCCGGCAGCCGATCGGCAATGCGCGCGATGCCGCTTCATCCCTATTCGGACCTGCTCGTGTCCTCGATCCCAGAACTGCGGACAGGCTGGCTGGACGGGCTCGGCAAAAAGGCTGCCGAGGCGGATGCCGGTGTGGGAGCCTTGTTGGCGCGATCCGAATGCTGTCCCTTCGTAGCGCGCTGCCCGGTGAGGAAGCTTGGTGTTTGCGACGTGCTGGCGCCGCCCATCCGCCACTTGTCGAAGGGAAGCGATATCCTTTGCCATCTGGAGGAGCGGGAATTGCTCGCCATGGGCGTCGGCGCCTAGCCTGCTGCCTGCCTCCTAGAACTCCGCCACCTTGCCCCAGGCGGATGCTTCGAAGCGTTCCGGACGATAGGGTATGGGATCGACCAGAGGGGGCGCGCCGGTAACGAGATCGGCGATCAGGTGGCCCGCGCCTGGGCCTATGCCGAAGCCGTGGCCGCTGAAGCCTGCCGCCAGGATGAAGCCAGGCAGTCCCTCGACCTCGCCGATGGCGGGAACGCCGTCCGGCGTGCTGTCGATATAGCCGGCCCAACTGGCCGCGACCGGCACATTTTGCAGTGCCGGCAGCAACTGGCAGGCGCGCCGGTAAGTCTCCTGGATCAGCCGCTGGTTCGGGCTCGGGTCGAGAATCCGGTTGCGCTCCATCGGCGTCGGCGCGTCGAGCCGCCAGCGCGCCAGCGTCTCGTGCCCGGCCCGCCATGCCTGCAAGGTGCCGGGTGCAAGGCTGCGCCAGCGGCGGGCGAACATCGGCACGAATTCACGAGCGAAACGCAGCTGCTGCGGCGTCGGATCGAGGCTGCCGCGGCCGCTGATAGCCAGCGTATGGCCCCCGTCGCCCCGGCGGGTGACCGAGACCTCGGCAGTGTGCAGCGCATCCGGCAGCCCTGAAGGTCCGGGTGCGAGCGAAAGGATCGAAGAGCGGACGGACGCCTGCGGAAAGCGTATGCCGAGCTGGCGGCAGAATGAAGAAGCCCACGCGCCCGCCGACAGCACCACGGTCCCGGTGCGGATCGTGCCCGCTTCGGTGACCACCGCGCTGACGCGGCCCGCCTCGGTCTCGATGCCGCGCGCGGCGCACATCTGATGCACGCTGCCGCCGGCCTTCAGGATGCCAAGCGCCACCACGGGTGCTGCGCGGGACGGATCGGCCGTTCCGTCGGAAGGCGAAAAGACACCGCCCTTCCAGCGTTGGCCGGTGGCTTTTCCGTGCTCGTTCGCCTCGTCGGCGCTGAGCATATAAGTGGTCACGCCGGCGCCACGTGCGAAGTCGCGCCAGCGGGCCCAGCCGGCAATCTCGACCTCGTTGTTGCTGAGGTAGAGGAGCCCGCAACGGCGAAAGCCCGCATCCTCGCCGATCTCGGCGGCGAGCCGCTCCCAGAGCGCGAGGCTTGCCGTGGCCATAGGCAGTTCCCGGGCGTCGCGGTTTTGTTGCCGGCACCAGCCCCAGTTGCGGCTGGACTGTTCAGCGCCGATCCGGCCCTTTTCCAGCAAGGCCACCCGAATACCGCGCCTGGCGAGATAATATGCCGCGAAGGCGCCGACGATGCCGCCGCCGATCACGACGACGTCGGCCGTCGCCGGCAAGGTGGGCGTGGTTTCGATATGGAGAAGCGGGGCGGGCATGCGAAATCTCCGGCAGCGGCGACCACTCTACCGCTCCCGGCGAGGCGGCGATTGCCACAGATCGGCAGGCCGCGGCATTTCCTTTGGCCAAGGGCTCTGCCGACGGGGGATTCTGCTAGCGCATATCGAGCAAAAGCACGCGGCAGGCCGACGAAATGCGTAGAACAAAGGCCTCAGGACGCCATACAAACCCGTTCAAACGCGTGCTTGGATGCAGCTTTCCTGGAATTGCCGAAAGCGGCGGCGGGTGTTTGTCCTTGCTCCCGCTTGGCTTCGGCATAATATGCTTCGATCAGATCCGCCGGCGCTGTGCCGAGCCTTTGCCTTGGACCGTGCATGAAACTCGACCGGATCGACATCAAGATCCTCTACGAACTGCAGAAGAACGGCCGCATCACCAATGTGGAATTGGCGGAGCTGGTCAATCTCTCGCCCAGCCCCTGTCTGATGCGAGTGAAGAAGCTGCAGGCCGAAGGCTATATCGTCCGCTATTCCGCCCAGATAGACATCGCGAAACTGGGGCAGACGCTCACCGTCTTCACCGAGGTCACGTTGCGGAACCACCGCCAGATCGACTTCGCGCGGTTCCTCGCCGCTGTTGAAAAGGTGGATTCGGTCGTCGAATGCCACCTCGTTTCCGGCGGTTACGACTATCTCTTGAAATTCGTCACGGCCGGCATCGCCGAATATCAGGCGATCATGGAGCGGCTTACCGACATGGACATCGGCATCGACAAGTATTTCAGCTTCGTCGTGCTGAAGTCGCCGATCGTCAAGAATTACATGCCGCTCAAGAGCCTGTTCCCGCTGTAGCTGCTTGCCTCTCGGGTTTACGTCATGGCGGCGCGGACGTCCGGGTCTTCCAACGTCTGGTCGAGGGTCATCCGCGTGCGCTCGACGATGGCGTCGATCTCGGCCTCCGTGCAGCAGAGCGGGGGAGCATAACCCAGCACGCCATTGCCGAAGGCCCGGATGATGAGGCCATTGTCCCAGGCACGGTCGAATATCCGCGGCGATGGATTGGCCGCCGGCGGCAGCGGGGTCTTGCGTTGTTTGTCTATGACCAGCTCGATCGCCGCCAGCATGCCACGGCCGCGTACGTCGCCGACCAGCGGATGGTCGGCGAGGCTTTCGAGGCCAGACATCAGTCGGGCTCCCGCCTTGCGGCCATTGTCCAGCAGGCCGCCTTCGTAGAGCCTCAGAACCTCGAGGCCGACAGCTGCACTGACGGGATGTGCGGAATAGGTATAGCCATGGCCGACGGCGGATTCGCCCGCGCCGTCCGCGATCGTGTCATAGACATGGTCGGAAATGAAAACCGCGCCCATCGGAGCATAGCCTGAGGTCAGGCCTTTGGCGGTGGTCATCAGGTCCGGGACGATGTCGTCCTCGGAACAGGCAAACAGCGGCCCGGTGCGGCCGAAGCCGGTGATGACCTCGTCGGCGACGAACAGGATGTCCAGTTCGCTGCACAGGTCGCGCATCGCCTTCATCCAGCCCGGCGGCGGCACCAGCACGCCGCCCGATCCCTGGATCGGCTCGGCATAGAAGGCCGCCACCCGATCCCTGCCGAGCTCTTCCACCTTGTTGCGGAGTGCTGCGACCGAGGCGGCGATGATCGCCTGTGGATCGTTTCCCACCGGATTGCGGTAGGCGTAGTGCGACGGAATCTTGTGCTGCCAGTCCAGCGGCACGCCGAAGCCGGCGTGGAAGGCCGGCAAGGCGGTGAGACCGGCACCCACCGTCGACGAGCCATGGTAGCCCTGTTCGATCGATATGAACTGGTTCTTCTGCGGCCTGCCCCTGGCATTCTGGTAATAGTGGATGAAACGGATCGTGCTATCGACGGCATCGGAGCCGCCAAGCGTGAAGTAGACATGATTGAGGTCGCCCGGCGCCCGCTCGGCAAGTTCCGCGGCCAGCCGGATGGCGGGCTCGGAACCGAGGCCGAAATAGCCGGTGGCATATGGCAGTTCGCGCAGCTGCCGGGTCGCGGCTTCGACGATGCTTTCCTGACCATAGCCGGCGTTCACGCACCACAGTCCGGCAAAACCGTCGATCATCTGATGGCCGGTCGCATCGGTGACGGTGGCGCCGGTGGCGGATTTCAGGACACGCACCCCGGCCCTTTCATGGCCGCGATAGGAGGCGACCGGATGCACCAGATGGGCGCGGTCGAGTTCGATCAGGGAATTGCTGAGCATGTCTTCCTCCGGGTTCAGCCAAGGGCCTGACTGGCCAGGGCAAAGGTCTGGACGCGCGGCGCCGGGCGGGCGGCCGTGCTGCCGCCCCTGCGCATGGCGACGCCGCCGCCAACGCTGGCCAGGCCCTGGGCGGCGAGCCACGGCGACAGGCCCGAACTCTCTGATGTATCGACGCGCAGAAAGGCGCCGGGGCTGGCCTCAAACAGGAACGAGAGCAGGCTTCGAGCGTCGTCGGTCGTCTCGGCTACCACCGGCCCCGCGACCTTGCCGCGGCCGAAGGTGCGCAGCGCCGCAAACCCGACTGGCTTTCCACCCTGGCGCAGAACGGCGAGCCGCGCCTGTTCGAACAGCAACCTGATCAGACCGCTGCGATCCATACCGCAGGCAGAGTGGTCCAGCTCCACGAGCGCGGCGACATCGTCCGCCGTCGCCCACTCGACATCTTTGCCGGCAAGGGCTTCGCCGGGCATGCCCTGATGCTGCACGATCTGGCCCGTCGCCCGGAAGCCGAGCTTTTCGTAAAGCGGCAGGCCTTCCCGTGTCGCCATCAGCCGGCATTCGCGGCCTTCACTCTGCTGCAGGGCGAAATCCATCAGTTTGCGGCCGATGCCCCGGCCGCGCATCGCCGCGTCGACAATCACCATGTTGATGGTGGCTGCCGCATCGCCATAGCGCGTGACCAGCGTGGTTCCCACGACCCGCTCACCTTCCAGCGCGACGATGCCGGTGCTGAGCGCCAGCATCATCGCCCAATCCTCCCGCCTGTGCGGCCAGCCCGCCTGGGATGACAAGGCCACCGCGC
This sequence comes from Mesorhizobium kowhaii, assembly GCF_042431665.1. Taxonomy (NCBI): domain Bacteria; kingdom Pseudomonadati; phylum Pseudomonadota; class Alphaproteobacteria; order Hyphomicrobiales; family Phyllobacteriaceae; genus Mesorhizobium; species Mesorhizobium kowhaii. The sequence goes on along the minus strand of NZ_JBHLYT010000053.1, from coordinate 669,385 downwards.
TGTCGAGATGCTCCGGGGCAAAACCCACCAGTGTGATTTCGTCTGTCTGCATGGCCTCATTCCCGACGGTTCGCTGCCCCTGTGATAGACCCGGCGGCAAAGAAGATCGTCCCGACGACGTGCAGGGCGCGGTATCTTCCGCCGTCCGTTACGGTGTTCGCCGCATCTTCTGCCGCAGGTCGACGGCCGCAACGCACGTCCGATCCCTGGGGGCGGTGAAGACGGCACAACTTTCCGCCATGGCAGCAACGATACGGAACATTCTGCTTTCAATGGCTGCAATTGCGGTGATCGAACGGGGATGTCTCTGCCTATGATGGCGCACGGACCCGCACGCAATTTTGGCCCGCACGGCAATTCGGAAGGACTTTCGCGACATGTCACAGTTCCGGCCCAAATACATCACCTTCGACTGCTACGGCACGCTGACCAATTTCCAGATGGCCGAGGCCGCGCAGAAGATCTATGGGGCTCAGCTCGACGCGCCGGGGATGGCGCGGTTCATCAAGAATTTCGCCGCCTTCCGGCTGGACGAAATCCTCGGCGACTGGAAGCCCTATAACGAAGTCCTTCACAACGCCGTCGAACGCACCTGCCGCAGGAATGGCGTCACCTTCCGCGCCGAGGACGCGCGTGCGATCTACGACACGGTGCCAAGTTGGGGCCCGCATCCGGACGTGCCGGACGGTCTGGCAAAGGTCGCCAAGGAAATCCCGCTGGTCATCCTGTCCAACGCGATGAACGAGCAGATCATGTCGAATGTGGAAAAGCTCGGTGCTCCCTTCCACGCCGTCTACACCGCCCAGCAGGCCAACGCCTACAAGCCACGCTTCCAGGCCTTCGAATACATGTTCGACATGCTGGGATGCGGTCCGCAGGACGTGCTGCACTGCTCCTCGTCGTTCCGCTACGACCTGATGTCGGCCTATGATCTGGGTATCAAGCACAAGGTCTGGGTCAATCGCGGCCATGAGCCCGCCAACCCTTACTATGAGTACACGGAGATCAAGGATATCTCGGGTCTGCCCGGTGTTGTCGGGCTCTGACGGGGTCCTGGCGATGAAGTTCGAATCCTACTGGCACGACACTGCTCCGGTCTTCGGCGGAGCGGCCGAAGGGCCGGCTGAAGGTCGCTATGACGTGGCCGTCATCGGCGGCGGCTTTACCGGGCTGGCAGCGGCGCGGCATCTGGCCAGGTCAGGCGCCAAGGTGGTGGTGCTGGAGGCGGGCCGCGTCGGCTGCGGCGCCTCGGGCCGCAATGGCGGCCATCTCAACAACGGCCTCGCCCATAGTTTTCTCGCCGCCAAGTCCGAACTGGGAACCGAGCGCGCCGTGGCGCTCTATCGCGCCTTCGACGATTCCGTCGATACGATCGAGCGCATCGTCGCGGAGGAGGGGATCGATTGCGACTTCCGCCGCGCGGGCAAGCTGAAGCTTGCTTCCAAGCCGGCGCATTTCGAGGCGATCGCCCGCAATTTCGCAGCCGTCAACCGCGAGGTCGATCCCGACACCGAACTGCTGACGGCGGTCGACCTCAAGAGCGAGATCGGCTCCACGGCCTTCCATGGCGCGATGTTGTCGAAGAAGAGTGCGATGATGCATATGGGGCGGTTCGTCTCGGGTATCGCTGGAGCCGCGGTGCGGCAGGGTGCAACGATCTTCGAGAACACGCTGGTCACCGGGCACCGATCGGCGGCGGGCCGGCATGAACTGACGACGCCGGCCGGCATCATCAGCGCAGACAATGTGCTGTTGGCGACGGGCGCCTATACCACCGGCGCCTTTGGTTATTTCCGCCGTCGCATCGTGCCGGTCGGCAGTTTCATCGTCGCCACAAGGCCTCTTTCCCCGGCGGAGATCGCGGCAACGATGCCGGGCAACCGGACCTGCGTCACCTCGATGAATGTCGGCAACTACTTTCGCCTGTCGCCGGACAACCGGCTGATCTTCGGCGGGCGGGCGCGATTTTCGGCCACATCCGACCAGCGGTCGGACGAAAAGAGCGGCGCGATCCTGCGCGCCAGCCTGGCGCAGATCTTCCCGCATCTGGCCAAGGTCGAGATCGACTATTGCTGGGGCGGGCTGGTCGACATCACAAAGGACCGGTTCCCGCGCGCCGGTTTCGCCGACGGCCTCTGGTTCGCCATGGGCTATTCCGGCCATGGCGCGCAGATGTCCACCCATATGGGGATGATCATGGCCGACGCCATGCTGGGCAAGGCCGACCGCAACCCGGTTGCAGGCCTTGCCTGGCCTGCGGTCCCCGGTCACTTCGGCAAGCCCTGGTTCCTGCCGCTCGTCGGGCTCTACTACAAGACGCTCGACCGTTTCCAGTAGCGGTCGAGGGCGGACTGGCTAGGCCAGCCCGCCGATATGGAAGGTCTTCATTTCCAGATATTCCTCGATGCCACATTGCGCGCCCTCGCGCCCGAGGCCCGACTGCTTGACGCCACCAAAGGGTGCGACCTCTGTGGAAATCGCGCCGGTGTTCAGTCCCACCATTCCGAATTCCAGCGCTTCCGCCACCCGCCACGACCGCTTCAGGCTCTCGGTGTAGAAATAGGCGGCGAGACCGTAAGGTGTGCCATTGGCAAGCGTGATCGCCTCCGCCTCGGTTTCGAAGCGGAACAACGGCGCGACCGGACCGAAGGTTTCCTCGCCGGCCAGGAGCATGTCCGGCGTCGCATCGCCCAGCACCATCGGCGTCGCATATTGCTTACCCCCAGGCATCGCGGGGCTCGTCGACAGCAAGCGGGCGCCTTTGGCCAGGGCGTCGCTGACATGCCGGTCGATCTTGTCGATTGCCGCGGCATTGATCATCGGTCCGATCTCCACGCCGGGCTCGGTGCCTGGCCCCACCTTCATCGCCGAGACCCGCGCGGCGAGCTTGTCTGCGAAGGCGTCGTAGACTCCCGCCTGCACGATGATGCGGTTGGAGCAGACGCAGGTCTGCCCGCCATTGCGGAACTTCGACACGATGGCGCCCTCGATGGCGAGGTCGAGATCGGCGTCGTCGAAGACGATGAACGGCGCGTTGCCGCCCAGTTCGAGGCTGAGGCGCTTGATGCTGTCGGCTGCGCCGCGCATCAGCAACGATCCGACGCGGGTCGATCCGGTGAAGGAAATCTTGCGCACCGTCTCGTTGGACGTCAGTTCGGTGCCGATGTCCGCCGGCATGCCGGTGACGATGTTGATGACGCCGGCGGGAATGCCGGCGCGCTCCGCCAGCACGCCCAGCGCCAGCGCCGAGAATGGGGTGAACTCCGAAGGCTTGACCACCACGGTGCAGCCTGCGGCCAGTGCAGGGGCAACCTTGCGGGTGATCATGGCGTTGGGGAAGTTCCATGGCGTGATGATGGCGCAGACGCCGACAGGCTCCTTCAGCACCACGATCCGCCGATCCGGCGTCGGCGAGGGAATGGTAGTGCCGCCGATCCGTCGAGCTTCCTCCGCGAACCATTTGACGAAGGAGGCGCCATAACGGATTTCGCCTGTTGCCTCGGCCAGCGGCTTGCCTTGCTCCAGCGTCAGGATGCGGGCGAGATCCTGCACATGCTCGATCATAAGACCGTGCCATACTTCCAACAGCGCGGCGCGTTCGGCATGGGTCTTCGCACGCCACGGACCGAAGGCCGCTTGCGCGGCTTCGATCGCCGAACGGGTTTCAGCCCCACTGACATCGGGGACCGAGCCGATCACTGCCTGGGTGGCGGGATCCATCACGTCGACGCTGGCGCCCGAGGCCGCGTCCTGCCACACACCGGCGATCAAGCATTGCTGCCGGAACAGGCCCTTGTCCTTCAATTCCTTCATGTCGTTCCCTCCCGGCTCAGGCAAGCGCGGCCAGCACGGCTGTGGTGATCGTCTCCGTCCGGTCCTGGCCCGGCCGCGTGCCGATGCCGCGCGCGGTCGCGGCCTCGATCGCCGCCATGACCTTTGCCGCCGCGCCATGCTCACCCAGATGGCCGAGCATCATCGCCCCGGACCAGATCGCGGCGATCGGGTTGGCGATGCCGAGATGGGCGATGTCGGGGGCCGAGCCGTGAACCGGTTCGAACATCGAAGGCGCGCTGCGATCCGGGTTGATGTTGGCGGAGGCGGCGAAGCCGAGGCCACCCTGGATCGCCGCACCCAGATCGGTGAGGATGTCGCCGAACAGGTTGGAAGCGACAACCACATCGAGGCTGTCGGGCGCCATCACCATCCGCGCGGCCATGGCATCGATATGGTAGCTGGTGACCTGGACATCCGGATATTCAGGGGCAAGGCGCGCCGTCACCTCGTCCCAGAACACCATCGAGTATTTCTGTGCGTTCGACTTGGTGACCGAAGCGAGTTTTCGTTTCCTCAACCGCGCCTGCTCGAAGCCGAAGCGCAGGATCCGCTCGACGCCCTTGCGTGTGAAGATCGAGGTCTCGACCGCGACCTCGTCGCTGGTGCCTTGGTGCACGCGGCCGCCGGCGCCGGAATATTCGCCCTCGGTGTTCTCGCGGATGCAGAGTATGTCGAAGCCGGCGGCCTTCAGCGGCCCCTCGACCCCGGGCAGCAACCGGTGCGGCCGGATGTTGGCGTATTGCACGAACGCCTTGCGGATCGGCAGAAGCAGTCCGTGCAGGGACACCGAGTCCGGCACTTCCGCGGGCCAGCCGACCGCGCCGAGCAGGATCGCGTCGAAGCCGCGCAAGGTCTCGATCGCGTCTTCGGGCATCATCCTGCCGGTTTCCTTGTAGTAGGCGCAGGACCAGGGGAAGCGCTGGCCCTGCAGCGCGAAGCCGGAGCCTTCGGCGACGGTTTGCAGCACTTGCCAGGCCGCTTCGGTGACGCCCTCGCCGATACCGTCGCCGGGTATCAACGCAATCGAATAGCTCTTCATGTCCGGTCCCTCGGTATCAAAGGTCGATCAGCACGCTTTTGCTTTTGCGGTTCGCCAGATAGGCCTCGCGCCCAAGATCCTTGCCGATGCCGGAGCGCTTATAGCCGCCGGTAGGCAGGATGTGGTCGCGGGAGCGGTTGTAGCGGTTGACCCAGACCGTGCCGGCCTGGAGACGCTTCGTCACCCGGATGGCGCGGGATAGATCGCGGGTGAAGACACCGGCTGCGAGCCCATAGGTCTCGTGGTCGGCGAGCGCCAGCGCCTCCTCTTCCTCGACGAAGGTTTGCAGGGTCAACACCGGCCCGAATATCTCTTCGATCACCGCCGGTGAGGACTGGCTGACACCGTTGATCAGCGTTGGCGCGTAGAAATAGCCCTCGCGGTCGAGCCGCTTGCCGCCGACGAAACATTCGGCGCCGGCCCTGACGGCGGCCTGGACGATGGCGTCGATCCGGCCGAGCTGGCGCTCCGAGATGATCGGCGAATAGCGCGTTGCCTCGTCCCAGGTTGGGCCGGGATGGATTGCCGCCATGTGCGCGGCGATGGCCTTTGCCAGCGGCTCTGCTATCGCTTCGGCCACGATCAGCCGCGAGCCGGCGACACAGGCCTGGCCGGCATTCGACAGAATGCCTTGCGCGATGGCCGCCGCCGCGAGATCAAGATCGGCATCGGCAAAGACCAGCTGCGGGCTTTTGCCGCCCAATTCCAGGGTCATCGGCTTGACGCCTGTGCGGGCGATGTTCTGCATGATCGAGGCGCCGGCGGCCGTCGATCCGGTGAAGCTGATCTTGCCAATGTCGGGGTGGCCGGTGATCGCGTTGCCAGTGGTCGGGCCGTCGCCCAGAACGATGTTAATGAGCCCGGCGGGCAGGCCAGCCCGAACCGAGAGTTCGGCCATGTAGAGCGCCGAGAAGGGGGTCATCTCCGAAGGCTTCAGCACCACGGCATTGCCGGCGGCCAGTGCCGGTCCGAGCTTCCAGCCGGCCATCGAAAACGGGAAGTTCCACGGCGTGATCGCGCCGACGACGCCATAGGGCTCGGTGAGGATCATTCCCAGGCTGGCGTCGGCGGTCGGCACCAGGTCGCCGCCTTCCTTGTCGGCGAACTCGGCGAAAAAGCGGATCTGCTCGGCCGTGATCGCGATATCGCCGTCGATCAGCTGGCCGACGGGCCGGGTGGAGGCGACGGCCTCCAGCCGGGCCAGCGTCTCGGCCTCGGCCTCGATCAGGTCGGCCCAGCGATGCAGGGCGCGGGTGCGTTCGCGCGGGCGCAGGCCTGCCCAGCCGCTGTCCTTGAGCGCGTGCTTGGCTGCGCTGACGGCCTGGTCGACCACATCGGCATCGGCCACCGGACAGTCCGCATAGGCCGCGCCGTCTGACGGGCGGTGCATCGGCAGCACGCCGGCGGCGGGGATGAACCGTCCGCCGATGAAGTGGCCCTGCGGGAGCGCAAGCGCGTCGGGATCGAAGCTGAGGGACATGGTGGCGCCTTGTCGTGAGGACAGGCGCAACTCTAGCCGGCATCGACCCGCAGTTTGCATCGACTGCGCCGAGGCCGGCAATGGAATATCCCGTTTGACGCCGATTTTCAGCGCAATCTTCGGAGGTTCGGACCACTCTCCAGGCAGGTTCGCGGGGCGATCCGAGAGATCAGTCCGTCACGGTGACGTAGATCTTGCGCACGGTCTCGATCGTTCGCCATATGCCGGTAAACCCCGGCTTCATGACAAAGCTGTCGCCGGCACGGTAGGTGACGGTCTTGCCGCCGTCATCGGTCAGCTCGATCACGCCTTCAAGGATGTGGCAAAATTCGAAGCTCGTTCCCTTGATGGACCGCGTCTCGCCCGGTGTCGCCTCCCAGATGCCGGTGTGGATCGTGCCGTCGCGTGCGGTGTCCTGTGCCCAGGTCTTGAAGGAGGGATCGCCGGAGATAAGGCGATCGGGTAGCGCTTTCGATTCCTGGGGCGCGTCTTGCGGCTTCGGATCGATCGTCTTGAGCAGGGACATGGATTGCCTTTCTGGCGCGAGGGTCAGTAGCCCCGGTTGCGGTCGACGAGACCGACGGGGTCAAGTCCTGCCTCATGCCGGCGAATGTTGGCGACCACCGCTTTCGCCGCCGTCTCCGGCTGCGTGACACTGGCCACATGCGGGGTGAGCAGGATCTTGGGATGGCGCCAGAACGGATGGCTGGCGGGCAGGGGCTCGGGATCGGTCACGTCGATCACGGCGCCTGCAAGATGATCGCTGTCGAGCGCGGCCAGCAGCGCTGCGTGGTCGAGCTGCGGCCCGCGCCCGACATGCACGAGGCTTGCCCCGGCAGGCAGGCTGGCGAACAAACCGGCATCGAGGATGCCGCGCGTCTCCGTGGTCAGCGGCAGCAGGCAGATCAGAATGTCGGTCTGCGAGAGGAACGTCTTCAGCCCCGCTTCGCCACTATGGCAGCGGACGCCTGGGATGTCGCGCGCCGACCGGCTCCAGCCCGCCAAGGCAAAGCCGAAGGGCCGCAGCCGATCGAGCACCGCTGACCCCAGCATGCCAAGGCCGAGGACACCCACACGCCGCTCCGTCGCCTGCACGGCCGGGCGAGGCTGCCAGTCGCCGCGTGCCTGCTGGGCAAGATAGATCGGCAAGTCGCGATGGAGCGCCAGCACGGCGAGGGTGGCGTATTCCTGCATCATGCGGATGATGCCTTCTTCGACCATCCGCACCAGCCTGACTTTCGCGGGCAGGAGGTCGGCGCGGAACTGGTCCACGCCGGCACCCATCGAGAACAGCACTTCCAGATTGGGAAAACTGCCGAGATTCTCGGGCGCCGACCATGTCAGGAGATAGCGCACCTCAGCCCTATCGATTGCGGCAGGGTCGGCGGCAAAACGCAACTCCGGCAATTCCCTGGCGAATTCGTCGGCGAAGATACGGACCCGCTCGGGATCGGAATTGATCAGGAAGGCCATTCAGGTCTCCTTGGCATGGCGTTGATCGAGCTTGGCCTGCGGCGCGCCGCAGGATGCGTCGAAGCGGCCAAGCCTGGCGGCATATCACGCCGAAATTCGCCGCAGCCGAGCAACAGGTTTCAGCTGTGGAGCCGTTTCCCCAGATCCTCGATCATCCGCTGGCAGGCAGCCATCTCGCCGATCTCGATATATTCGTCCGGGCGGTGCGCGCGTGCGATGTCGCCCGGCCCGCAGATGATCGCCTCGATTCCCGCAGCCTGATAAAGCCCTGCCTCGGTGCCGTAGCTAACCGCGGCAAGCGGCTCCTGCCCGGTCAGGTCCCGCAGCAGGCTGGCAAGCGGCGCTCCGGTGGCGAGCGAGAGCGCCGGATATTCGCTCAGAAGGTCCCAGCTGACCTCAAACCCCTGGGCGGTGAGCGCTGCCATGGCTGTTTGAATGGGAGCCAGCAATGCGGCGGGCGACACACCGGCAATCGCACGCGCTTCGATTTCGGCGGCGCAGAAGTCCGGAATGATGTTCAGCGCCTGTCCGCCGCCAATCACGCCGATCTGGAGCGAGGAATAGGGCGGCGCGAAGTTCGCGTCCAAAGGTCCGGCCTTGAGCGCCTCGGCGCTCTGCACGGCTTCGGTCAGGACTGCGGCCATGGCGTGGATCGCGTTCAGCCCCTGATCGGGCCTCGAGGAGTGGCCCGAACGGCCGCGAATTTCGATCCTCGCAGCAGCCTTGCCCTTGTGGGCACGGATTGCTCGCATGCCGCTTGGCTCACCAACGATGCAGCCTTGCGGCTTTGCGCAGAGCTGAGGCAGGGCCTCGATCAGATGGCGCACGCCGCGACAGCCGGCCTCCTCGTCATAGGAAAAAGCCAGGTGGATGGGTCGGGCAAGAGGACGGGCGGCCAGCGCGGGCAGGGCGGCCAGCACGCAGGCCAGGAAGCCTTTCATGTCGCTGGTGCCGCGTCCGTAGAGCCGCTCGCCGTCCGCGCGCAACGCGAACGGATCGGTTGTCCAGCCCGGCTCGCCTGCCGGCACCACGTCCATGTGGCCGGATAAGATGAGCCCCGGCATTTCAGCCGGACCGATGGTGGCGAAGAGGTTCGCCCGATCGCCCTCCGGTCCGGGGAGGATCGTGACTCTCGCGCCGCAGCCTTCGGCATAGTTGGCGATCCACTCGACGATCGCTTCGTTGGGTTGGCCGACGACCGAGGCAAAGGCAACAAGCCGGGCAAGGATTTCCTCAGCCGTCATGTCGCTTTCTCGCGGTGTCGGACGAAGGGAGACATTGCGGGTCCTCGTGTGGCAAACTGGCGGGGTGCCGGCGCTTTCCGGCAGCCTTCCGCTCACCATAGAGACGCGCTCCAGACCCTGGATGCGGAAAGCCGTTGATCTACAGTGAAAAGTTTCGAATACAGCCGCATCTGAAGCGGATTCTGTGATTTAGATGGCTATGCTTGACGAGAGGAAGTCAGGGTCCATCAAATTTGCCCCCGAGAGGCGTCATTGAAGGCAGCGGAATCCATCCGGCTCAGTTCTTTCGAGTTGAAGGTCGGCGACATCGCCGGCGTTGAACTCGAAAAGCTGCATGCGCTTTCGATCAGCGTCGGCTGGCCGCATCGGGCCGAGGACTGGCAGATGTTGTTGGAAGCGGGCGAGGGGATCGCTGCCCAGGACGAAATCGGGCGCGTCGTCGGCACAGCCATGTGGTTTCCCTTCGGCACAGGCTTCGCCACCGTCGGCATGATGATCACCTCACCCCGCTTGCAGGCGCATGGCGCCGGCCGTTGGATCATGAACAATGTACTGGCGCGGATCGGTTCGCGCAGCCTGGGCTTGAACGCCACCCGCGCGGCGCGCCGGCTCTATCTGTCCCTCGGCTTTGCTCCCGCGCGGCTCGTATTTCAGTGCCAGGGCGAAGCGGTGATGCCCGCATCCGCATTGCTGCCTGCCGGAGCGACGTTGCGCAACGTCGAGCATTCCGATCTGGCCCGGCTCGTGGATCTCGATCGCAGCGCCTGCGGCGCTGACCGTTCCGCGTTGATGGTACGGCTGTTGGATGTTTCGAAGGGCGTGGCGCTCCTGCGCGAAGACCGCATCCAGGCTTTCGCTCTCTGCCGTCCTTTCGGACGCGGCCATGTTGTTGGGCCGGTTGTGGCGAAGACGGATGACGATGCGATTGCCGTCACGGCGCCGCATGTCGCGGAGCACCCCGGGCAGTTTCTGCGCCTCGACACACGGCAGGAGACGGGCCCGTTCCCGGAGTTCGTGGCGCGGTCAGGTCTGCCGGTCTACGATACGGTGACCAGCATGTGGCTTGGTCGGCCGTGGGCTGTCGCAGGCGAACAGGATGCTGGTAAGCTGCCAGTCACCTACGCATTGGCCAGCCAGGCCTTTGGCTGATCTTCTGTTGAAAAAGATGACCGGATCGTGGGGGAGTCTGCCCGTCGTCAGCGTCCCGACCCGGATCACACCTCCAACAGCCTGCGATGGTGGAATCGACACAGGTTCATTTCGCCAATGCATGTCGCCCAAAAGTGGCCCCGGTTTTGGGAGAACGACATGCATAAAAACAAAGACCTAAGGCGCGTCGTCTGAATCCATTCAGACGCGACGCGCTTTAGGTCAGCCGACCTCCGGGTGCTCTTCACTTGGCCCATGGCGGAACGTGCAGCAGGTCACGCAGGCGGATCGGCAATCTGGGCGAAGCGCGCAATTCGGCACAGCTCGCCTCCCATCGCACGAGATACTCGGCGATCGGTAGACCGGTGCGGCCGGGCCAGCGGTTGAGTGCGCCCAGTGCCTCGACGCAATCCGGCGCGCGGTCGTATTCGGCGAGGATGGTCAGAGACATCGCCTGGGCGAATGGATTGAGGGCGGGCATATCGATCTCGCCGCGATGGTCGGCGAACCACGCCGCGGCGTCGCGCGTGAACCCCTGACTGTCGGCGAGCGCGGTATAGCCTCGGATGATATTCTCGCGATACTTGGCAATAGCATCGCCGAAAGCGTTGTCGCCGGCGAACGGCGGGTTCTCCTTCCAGTCCTTCGCCAGCCGTCCCAGGCCACGCAGCGAGAATGCTTCAACCATCGCTTCCTCGAGCCACTGGCAGGGCGGCGCCGGCTTGGCATCGGCCTGCCAGCTGTTGGCAAAGACATGGCCGAGTTCGTGGCCGAACTGGTAGGCGAGCTTCGACCAGTCGCGCTCGCCGATGTCGACAATGATCCAAGCCATGCTGCTGCCGTCCGGATGCAGCCAGACGGCCGGCGTGCCGGACGTGTGCTCGTCGACACGCAGCCGCGTCGGCTGGCGGTCGGACAGCAGGCGGACGCCGTCAAGGCATGAATGCCGCATGAGCTCGACGACCTGATCAGCGGCGCCCTCAAGCATGCGGCCCCAGTCGCCAGCAAGCTCGATGGGCGCGGTGAGCAGGGTTGGCGATGGGCGGGCCGAGGGAGCTTTGGGAGACATGGCCGCGTAGCCTTTCCGCGAGTGACTCAACAGCGTAGCCAAGCTAGCAGCCAATGAGACGGCAGCTAGTATGCCAAACTGTCGCCTGTTCGTCAGCTGATGCTCCTTGGTCGGTTTCTTATGCACCGATTTGCGTCATGTCCCACAGACACATCGCCTTCGATGCGTAGTGTTCCTCCGGCATGACCAGGAGTGGCAGCGGCAACGAGAATGGCGGTTGCTGTAAGTTGAGAAATCCGAATCCGCCCGGTTCCGGCGCAATGTCCTGTGCCGACGTCGAATGGCTTGAGGTGAACAGCCAGCGTGCGCCGCATCTCTTGAAGTTGCGCAGGGCGCGCCAGATATCGGGCTCGGTCAGATGTTGCAGACAGTCGCGTGAAAAAACGAGGTCGACGTTCGGCAGTGGTTCGGCAGCCAGATCGAACACATGGAATTCGCGATCCGCATATCGCATGCGATTCGTTTCGATGACTTCCGGAACGATATCGCAACCGATGTAGTGCGTTTTGCCCAAGTCGACGAAGCGCATCCAGTTGAAGTCGCCGCAGGGCGCATCGAGCATGGACTTCACATCCAGTGCGCGCAAAAGCATCGGCAATACGGTTCGCACGCGATACGTCGTCGCGTACGCCGAACCGAGTCCGGAGCGCGATTCCGCGGAGCCCCACTCGTTGCTTTGGTAAATGCGCGCGAAGGCTTCGCGGGAATCATCGGGTGTGCTTTGCGTCATCGAATGCACCTCATCGACGCCGGCGACGTGCTCAATTCCAGCCGCATTGGTTGGAAAACGGAAAAATCGTCAAGCACGCTTACTGAAAAGGCAATAGGGCACTATGCGACAAATTACAACGAATTCAACGTCGGCGCGTATTGATGCGGGCCAGCGTCATCGGCGTGGAACTCGTTTTCCAACCGCCTGACCAGGCCAATCCGCCGACCTCAAATAACAGGCGGATGAACCCGCAAGCCATGTTACAAAATCTCGTCGCATGACCGTCTGTTCCTATTGCTTCTCCTATTGCTTCGCCGACGATATCAGATCGGTTTCCATCTATGGCGCTGCTGGTGGAACTAGCACGAGGGCAGCGGCGGCCAACTATTTTGCTAAGTGTGACCACCGGCCGGAAACATGCGGTTCGATGTCGCTATCGACCTCTCAAGGGCTTCAGCAGACTCCTCAAGCATAGGTAGGAATGGATAGAACCAAAGCGTGTGGTCAGGCCTGGGCGTCCAGTTCGGAAAGTCGAATTCAGTCGGATATACGGTCGCCGACGGGGCGCGCTCGATCAGGTCAGATCTCACATACGACAGCTCCATCACGGGCGCGACTACGTGCCCATCGACAATTCCCAGAGGCTGATTATTGTTTGAATGCACATGAAATAATGTGAACTCACTGTTGATTTTCGATAGTGCCGCCACGAAACCAGCTCGGTAAGTCGGATCACTCAGTCTGTCCAACCAGTGGAGTTCCATCGTAATTTGCCGGAATTGTCGAAGGATCGCGTTCGGCATTGCCGAAAACACCTCGAACTCAGCTCCTTCGATATCGATCTTCAGAAGTAGATCAGGCCGCCCCTCATGACCGAGCCTGTTGAGCTGATATGCTAACGTGTACAAGGATGCCGCTTCGTTGTTATCTGCTGCCAACCCTTGCTTGTAGAAATGGAAGTTAGGGTGCTCAAGAGGAGGTCCGTCAACGGTGTGGTCGAACATGAAGATATCTTTTCCCATGCTCGCCATTTCAAGATCAAATGAAACCTGGTTTCCGATGCCGAAGCTGTAGACAATTTGTATTGGATCCAGGTCATCGAGAATTACATATCCCCCATCACTTTTGCATCCGACCCTCGTCTTGAGGAATGGTTCTACATCGTATGGCTTGAGGAGGCCCAAGGCCTGAAAAATCTCTTGTGAGCGAGGGGGCTCCGAGAGGGAAAAACTTTCGTGGCCGAGGCAATGGGGTCTGGAGAGAGTTATGCGCCCATCAAGCTCGGCGCAAAGGAACGTGTTGCCAACATGAAAACCAACCCAAACCCAGTGCTTCGGGAAGATTTCCAAACTGGTGGGCGCCGACGTCTTGGACTCCTTAGCGACCAGCGAGCAATCTGACTGAAAAGCAATTGGAAGGCGGTGATCTTCACCACCGAATATCATCTGCCCTTGCTTCCCATCGGACAGAAATCTGACATTTGTAGAACTACTGTCGATTGGGCCATGACGCAGCTCACCTGTGTTGACTTCCACGTACAGCACCGTGTTGTGAGCCGTATATATCCAAGGCAGTGTTTCGAACTGCTGCTTGGTGATGATATCCAATGTAATATTGGGCTGAGACTTGGTGAATCCGGGTGACTTCAAGACGCTCAGTACGCGCTTATACCGCTCCAGGTTTCCCCCGCCTTGCAAATGGATCGCATCCCTCTCTGAGGAGTGAGGAAGCGAGCCCGTGGGGTAAAAAGGTTCAGTTTCGGAAGGCGAATTCCATATGAAAATAGGAAGTTGGCGAGACGAAAAATAGAAAGATAGAACCACATCGTCGCTTTGCCGGCAGTCCACGTCTTTCGAGCTCGCCTGTAGGAATTCTAAGAAGTCGTCTCCGATGCACGCTGGAGGATACAGCACTGTACCAAATCCCTCGAACATTGATACTTGCGTTTGCCCGAATTTGAAAGTGATACTGCCATCTGTGTTGAAGTCGCCGCCGTGCCTCGCAAGTATGCGATGTTCCGAAGAACGATGTCCACGGCATAACATTTCCAGCTGATTTGCAGGATACGCAAAGTCGTCGTCTACCGACCATAGGTACGTTTCCTGGTCGTCCTGGTGTCGTAGCAGTGTGGGGGCAATCTTTGTGATCGGGCCGTAGTCGTCCGTTCGAAAAATCTTTACCCGTTCCATTTCCGTGAGCCATGTCGGCAGAGTGTATGGTTCATTCGTACGCACACATACGTATGGAACATTCAATTCTATATGCTCCACCGGAATGGTCTGGCCAAGCACGCTCTCAAGTGCAGGACCAATTCGATCAATTCGCGAGGGAATGGTGGTCATTGAAGCGATTATTCGCATGGCCTGTCCTAACTGTACCGATCGAAACCCCGCTGCCCTGGCTGATATCGCAGACCCTGCTAGGGTTGAAGCTGATCGATTTGATACCCTCCGTAGCGTTCAAACGCATTTGATGAGAACGGCACAAAGGTCTCCCCGCGGATGCAGGGCAGAGTCTTATTCGGGTCGCAAGCCGTCTGCAGCCAGCCGATGTGAAGGTTGCTCGTCATCATGGATGACGAGCGGCGGCATGCAAACGAACGCTTTCATTGAGTCATACGCCGCGGACATCGCACAATCGATGCTCTCATCCTCTAGGACTACTCCAGTCTCAGGAAACGGAATAAGTCTCCTTCGTAGGGGCAGGCATTTTTCAAGAAGTACTTGAGCGCCCCTTGGAGTTACTGAATAGGCCATCGCACCAAAGGAATGGGTCAGCCGGATAAGAGATCTCGAATAGTTGTCAGATTGAAATTGAGCCGGGACCTGTTTGTGCTTTCGCTCGTAGAACTCCAGCTTGGCTTTGGAAAAATCGAAGTCCAACCACAAGAATAGAGGATCAAAATTGAATCCCCACTTTACCATATCCCAGTTCGCTGGAGCCATGGACAGAATGCGGTTCGACTCCTCAAGAAAATCAAACGACGAGTAGACGTCGTCCTCGAAAATGGTAATTGGCCGCTTCTCGGCTACCGCCAACTTCCACAAGTTGATGTGGGATAGAGCACATCCCAATGCGCCCGGCAGATACCCGCAATCCTCGGCAATCACCCCGTCGTCTACCAAGGCTTGTAAGGCCGACCTATCGAGGGATGCTCCGTCGACGGCCGATACGCGGATTGTATTGGTGGCTAGATGGGGATTCCTATCTTGATATTTGCGCCAGCGCTCAACGCTGCTGTCCAAGTTTATGAGGTGAATTTGCGGCGGTCCGACAGGTCGAGCTTGCATCGGCCCGGAACCAGAGGGCGTGGCGCCGGCGAATGCGGGGGTATCGCCCGCACCGTGCAACAGCGCTCGAGCGCGCTCGATCCCGTCACTCACATGGTATTGGCCGTCGCCGAAGGTGATGTAGCCATAGACTTGTCGGTTATCCATGTACTGGACGACGCCGGCCTTCCTGGCGCTGTCGGCAAAGATGACGTACTCGAACCGCGATGTGGCGTCCTCGTATGTCAGTTCGATCAGCACGTCGGCGCGGACAAGATAGGTGCAGTGCACGAGCGGCATCTCGATAATGCCGCGCACGTGGCGGTTGAGCACCCAACCATATTGATCGCACGGCATATAATAGCCGTTCGCATCGATCTCGGCGTGATAGTTCGAATAGTATTGGCCGGGCGAGATGGAGCGAAGCAGGGGAGCGACGATTGGCAAGTCGAGCGCGACAAGTTCTCGCAGCGTGGCCGGCCGCACGAAATTGTCGACGTCGACAACGAAATAGAAATCGCAGCCGTGCTCAAGCGTTTTCCGCAAACTTATATTGCGGATTCGGCCGAGCACCCTGAAGCGCGTCTCGTTCCATTCGTGCTCGCCAAACTGCTCGACCCGATCGGCTACGTCCGAGGCGTCGATTTCGACCGCCGCATAGAGGTGGCCCACACGCTCCACCCATTCGCGCAATATGTGCTCGGTTCTGTCGGTGTTGTTGTTTGTCCTGATATACAGGACGATCGACGCCTTCGGGTAGTCGAGCGCCTCGATGCACTCGAGGTAGAGCGGCAGTGCCGGCTCCTTCTGCTTTGCCAGGATTGCTACAAGGATGCGTGGCGCGCCCTTCATGCGCGACCGCAGCGAACGCCGCCGGACAAGCTTGTGTTGATCGATCAAGCTCTCGGTCCCGAACGCCCCAAGTTTCGGCGGTTCATGGACCGGAAGCTTGTCGGTGGCGAAACGCGCGTTGGCCACCACACGCTTCGCCATTTCCGCCGGCAATTTTTCGCTTGCGAGCAATTTCAGACAGGCGTCGAGCGATTCCCGGTAAGCGCCTGTCCAGTACGCATTGACAGCAAACTCGTCGAGCAATCCGTAATCGTAGACCCAGGGCTGTATGAAAAGTCCGGCGGGTTGGGCAAGGTCGAGCCCGCGACGCGCGAATTCCGTTCCTTCCGCATTCCGGCCCTGGTTGCGGCAATAGAGGCTCGCGGCGTGAAGAGCCTCCGCGCGGGCGGGAACGACCTGCGCCGCACGCTCAAAGACGGCAACGACCTCGTCGAATGGCCGTCCCAGCGCTGCCATGAGGTTGCCCGCCTCAAGCAGGCTGACATAGACCTCCTCGTCCCAAAAACCCAACTCCGCACGCTTCAGATAGTTCGCCAGCGATTTTTCACGTTCACCGGAATCCCTGTAGCTCTGCGCCAGATAGAAGGTGTATCGCGAAATCAGGAAGGGGTCGGTCTCCGTGGCAAGCACATTTTCAAGAACGGCCGCGTCGTCCTGGTACTTTCGCGGGTTTTGACTGCGTGCGCCGCCCCGCCCCGTCGCCACGCGAAAACCCTTGGCGGTCTCGCGTGTGAGATGGCCAGGAGGGGCCTCGAGATATTCGTGCAGCACGCCCTTGAAGGAGAACGGCAGCCGGTTGCGGCAGATCTGCGGGCGATAAAACGAAATGCCACCATGGGACACTTCGACGTCGTATAGATCGTGCTCCATCTGCGACTTGAACGCGATCGGATCGAAGCCGGCGTCTTGGACCACGACGTCGTCCGCGTCGATGATCATGGCGTAGTCGACCGTCTCGACTTCACGCAGCCGCTCAAGGGCAAAGGTCCGGTTGTACGCGAAGTCCCGCCAGGGCTCGTCGATGACTGCGCCGTTGACATTGTGCATGGTCAGGAAGGTACGGATGAGATCCTGCGTGCCGTCCTCGGAACCCGTGTCGATGACGAGCACATAGTCAACGATAGGAAGCGCGCTGGTGAGGCATTGCAGGATGACCTTTGCCTCGTTCTTGACGATCATGCACAGGCCGATGGTGCTCATGTTAATCCCTCGGCGGAGCGGCGCTCGTTACACGCTGCTCGAAATTGTTGAAGGGGAACTCATACGTCTTTGTCCGGCCTTTATACCTCATGCACATTACCCCGACGCCTTGGCCATTTGCATGACCTCTGTTGCAAAGATCGATCGGCCCTTCCCGTCAAGCGCTACCTTAGCCCATCCATTGTTAGCCAGCGCTTTCCGTCACAGCAAGGGTCTCGCGGTCGCCCTGGATCAGGGGGTTGCGAACAAGCGTTCCCGTCGACTCAATCGCTGACGCACAAACTCCGCCGCGATATCGAGGGTTCGACGCGAACCAAGAGGGCGCCTTAAGCCTAGGATTTTTCAATGCGTTTGGCCCATGCGCGCCATTTCGATGTCGACCAAAAGTAGTTGCTTATGGTCAACAATTAATAAATTGTTAACTTGGTTATTTACAACTTGCTAATTTTAGATTTTACTAATGCCTTGTGCATGGGAGGGTAGCCGTGGACCGGGCAGATGGCCTGTCGGTCTGCGCAGTCTGCGAAGCCAGGAGAGTGTCTGGAGCAAGTCACTTTGTGCGTGAGGGCGCGCAGAGAGTGTTTGGTGACGTGCAAGAGAAGACGTCGTACTGCCTTGAACTCAAGGCCAGCGTCTTCCCAACCTGATGTTCCCCCGCAAGTAGTTCGGTTCCCTCGCAAGTCGTCGTCGAGAAATCGGGATACGCGTGACGGGAGTTGGCTGTGGTTGGTGTGATACCAAGTACGAAACGATGCGCCCGCGACGCGGGTTTCCGCTTCGATCAACCCCTCAATTGTCGGCAGCTGGCCGCCAGCAAGGATTGCCCGGCGATTGATGGGTATTCCTCGGCGCCCTGTAGACCACTGCGCACCTGTGGACGCCACACTCACCTCGACGCCACACTCACCTCAGTGAAGACAAGCGGGGCGCCGTTCGATCGAGCGGCACGAAGAGGCCGTCAAGCCTTGCCCGCCCGTCTCGTAGACCTGCCCGCCATACGCCGATGCGCGCGGGGCCGATGGCAGCCGCGACCGGCCTCAGCGAGCGCGTGCGCTCGGCGGCGATTGAAACCAGCGATTGAAACTAAGGGTACGAAACAAGCAGCGGCACGGCGGCCGCGACCAAGGAGAACATGATGAGCTACACGGCAGGGTTTGCGGTCATGGAAGTCACCGTTCGGGGCGTTCTGCCGATCGGCGACACGACCGACAATGCAACTTATTTCATTCTGGACACCGCCAGGAGCGCGATCGTCGGTCAGGTCGTTCTTCCCAGAGCCGTCAAGCGAAGCCTCGCTGTCGCTCTCACCGTCAAGGTCCCAAGCACCGCCGGCTCACTTGCCATTGGGACGTTTGATGATGGCGGGAATTTCCAGGTCGCCAGCTTCCTTCGCGTAGAGACCCCTGCCGTTGAACGTCCCGACGGCGCCGTCGGGTCGTCCGGAAGATGACGGCCCCCAAGCTCACTGTCCCCAGCGCTCGCCGGCCAGGCCGGTGGGCGGTTTCCCCGTGAATTGAATTCGAAGCCAACAGGAGCCAGTCATGGCCCGTGCCTCTGAAATTCTTTTTGTCGACCCTTCAGTTTCCGACCTCCAGGCTGTTCTCGGCAACCTGCGACCCGAGGTTCAAGCGATTGTGCTCGACGGCCGCCGGCCGGCGGCGCAGCAGATCGCCGCCGCGCTCGCAGGGCACCAAGGCCTCGATGCGGTGCACGTCATCGCACATGGCGCGTCTGGGCGGATTAGCTTCACTGCAGGGGAGTGGTCATCAGCCACATTGAAGGCAGAGGCTGAGGATCTTGCCGCAATCGGCCGGGCGCTTGCCGCGGACGGCGAGCTGCGGCTGTGGAGCTGCGAAACGGCATCGGGGAATGCTGGCGAGACCTTCGTTGCGGCGCTGGAAGAGGCCGTCGGCGCGGACGTCTGCGCATCGAGATCGCTGGTTGGCGCGGCCGCCCTGGGCGGCGCATGGGAACTGTCCGCACGCGTGAACGCGTCCACGCCCCTGCCGCCGCTGACCCCGGATGGGGTGGCAAGTTACACCGGGGTACTTGCAATAGGTAATCTGACACTCACGGGCACGATAACTGGCCCTGGCAACAGCAGTAACGTCAACACGTATTATCTTGTGGATACGTCACTCACTCCTGATACAGTTGTTGGAAGTTTTCAGCTTCCATCAGCAACTAACGGATTGGTTTTTGCGTTTCAAGTAACCATTACGATTCCTATCGTTGGTGATGAATATACGATTTACAACGCCAACTTTGGTGTGATGGGCACACTTGTTCCCACTGGTCCTAATACTTATCTTTTCACGGGCGGTGCTGCCAATCCCACTAACAACAATAACTTCAACGGGGGCAGTTTGACTGTCACGAGTCAAACAGGCGCGACAGGAGCCACAGGCGCCACGGGCGCAACAGGTACGACAGGTTCAACAGGTTCAACAGGTACGACAGGTTCAACGGGTTCGACAGGTTCGACCGGCGCTACGGGTACTACTGGGACCACAGGGTCGACTGGCGCGACCGGCGCTACCGGTGCAACTGGGGCCACGGGTGCAACCGGGGCGACAGGAGCCACAGGCGCTACTGGCGACACCGGTGCGACTGGCTCTACCGGTGCGACTGGTGGTACCGGCGCGACTGGCGCCACGGGTTCGACCGGCTCGACTGGCGACACCGGCGATACCGGTGCGACTGGCTCTACCGGCGCGACTGGTGGTACCGGCGCGACTGGCGCCACGGGTTCGACCGGCTCGACTGGCGACACCGGCGATACCGGCGCGACTGGCTCTACCGGCGCGACTGGTGGGACTGGCGCTACGGGTTCTACCGGTGCGACCGGCTCGACTGGTGCAACTGGTGAAACCGGCGATACCGGTGCGACTGGTGAAACCGGCGCGACTGGTGGTACCGGCGCGACTGGCGCCACGGGTTCTACCGGTGCGACAGGCTCGACTGGTGCGACTGGTGAAACCGGCGCGACTGGTGGTACCGGCGCGACTGGCGCCACGGGTGCTACCGGTGCGACAGGCTCGACTGGTGCGACTGGTGAAACCGGCGCGACTGGTGGTACCGGCGCGACCGGCTCTACAGGAGCAACTGGTGAAACCGGCGCGACCGGCGCCACGGGTTCTACCGGTGCGACTGGTGAAACCGGCGCAACTGGTGCGACCGGCTCTACAGGAGCAACTGGTGAAACCGGCGCGACCGGCGCCACGGGTTCTACCGGTGCGACCGGTGAAACCGGCGCGACTGGTGCGACTGGTGAAACCGGCGCGACTGGTGCGACCGGCTCGACCGGAGCAACTGGCTCGACCGGTGCGACAGGCTCGACTGGCGCGACTGGTGAAACCGGCGCGACCGGCTCTACAGGAGCAACTGGTGAAACCGGCGCGACCGGAGCCACGGGTTCTACTGGAGCAACTGGCTCGACCGGAGCAACCGGCCAGACTGGTGCGACCGGCCAGACCGGAGCAACCGGCTCGACTGGTGCGACTGGTGAAACCGGTGCGACTGGCTCGACCGGAGCAACTGGCCAGACTGGTGCGACTGGCTCGACCGGAGCAACCGGCTCGACTGGTGCGACCGGCTCGACCGGAGCAACTGGCCAGACCGGAGCGACTGGCGAGACCGGTGCGACTGGCTCGACTGGAGCAACTGGCTCAACCGGAGCGACAGGCTCGACCGGAGCAACCGGAGCGACAGGCCAGACTGGTGCGACAGGCTCGACTGGTGAAACCGGTGCGACTGGCTCGACCGGAGCGACAGGCTCGACCGGAGCGACCGGAGCGACCGGCCAGACTGGTGCGACCGGCCAGACCGGAGCGACCGGCTCGACCGGAGCAACCGGCCAGACCGGAGCAACTGGCCAGACTGGTGCGACCGGCCAGACCGGCCAGACTGGTGCGACCGGCCAGACCGGAGCGACCGGCCAGACCGGAGCGACCGGCCAGACCGGAGCGACCGGCTCGACCGGAGCAACCGGCCAGACCGGAGCAACCGGCCAGACCGGAGCAACCGGCCAGACCGGAGCGACAGGTGAGACTGGTGCGACCGGCCAGACCGGAGCGACCGGCCAGACCGGAGCGACCGGCCAGACCGGTGCGACCGGACAGACTGGTGCGACCGGCCAGACCGGAGCGACCGGCCAGACCGGAGCAACCGGCCAGACTGGCGAGACTGGTGCGACCGGCCAGACCGGTGCGACTGGCTCGACCGGAGCAACTGGCCAGACCGGAGCGACTGGCCAGACCGGAGCAACCGGCCAGACCGGAGCAACCGGCCAGACTGGTGCGACTGGCGAGACTGGTGCGACCGGCCAGACCGGAGCGACCGGCCAGACCGGTGCGACCGGCCAGACCGGTGCCACCGGCCAGACCGGAGCGACTGGTTCGACCGGAGCAACTGGCGAGACTGGTGCGACCGGCCAGACCGGAGCGACCGGCCAGACTGGTGCGACAGGCCAGACCGGAGCGACCGGCCAGACTGGTGCGACCGGCCAGACCGGAGCAACCGGCCAGACCGGAGCGACAGGCGAGACTGGTGCGACCGGCCAGACCGGAGCGACCGGCCAGACCGGAGCGACCGGCCAGACTGGTGCGACCGGCCAGACCGGAGCGACAGGCGAGACTGGTGCGACCGGCCAGACCGGAGCAACTGGCCAGACCGGAGCGACAGGTGAGACTGGCTCGACCGGAGCAACCGGCCAGACCGGAGCGACAGGCGAGACCGGAGCAACTGGCCAGACCGGAGCAACTGGCCAGACTGGTGCGACCGGCCAGACCGGAGCGACCGGCCAGACCGGAGCGACCGGCCAGACCGGAGCAACCGGCCAGACTGGTGCGACTGGCGAGACTGGTGCGACCGGCCAGACCGGAGCAACCGGCCAGACTGGTGCGACCGGCGAGACTGGTGCGACCGGCCAGACCGGAGCAACCGGCCAGACTGGTGCGACCGGCGAGACTGGTGCGACCGGCCAGACCGGAGCAACCGGCCAGACCGGTGCGACTGGCGAGACTGGTGCGACCGGCCAGACCGGAGCAACCGGCCAGACTGGTGCGACTGGCGAGACTGGTGCGACCGGCCAGACCGGAGCGACCGGCGATACCGGTGCCACTGGAGCGACTGGCTCGACCGGAGCAACCGGTGATACGGGCGCCACAGGAGCAACCGGCGATACGGGAGCAACCGGCGATACGGGCGCCACTGGCTCGACTGGTGCGACTGGCGCGACGGGTGATACCGGAGCGACCGGCTCGACCGGAGCAACCGGCTCGACTGGCTCGACCGGAGCAACCGGCTCGACTGGTGCAACCGGCTCGGCTGGCTCGACAGGTGCGACCGGAGCGACCGGCCCCGGCGGTGGGACCGGTGACGGCGACCATGGCAATAACGGCTTTGGCAATGGAGATCAGGATGCACCTGGTGGTTCCGGGAACCATAACAATGGCGAAAACGGCCCTGGTCACAAAGCCAGCGTCACATCAGCCTCGCTCGGCCTCAAGGACACTGCGAAATTCCTGCAGTCGGGCTCGGACAGTGATCACGGCAGCCATGCCTCGTTCCAGCAACTCGTCGGCCTGGCCGGGGGTTCGGTGACGACCGATCTCTTGAACGTTCTCAACACGATCAAGGGCTTTGGTCAGAACCAGAACAAGACATCCGGTGCAACGTCCGACTTGACTTCGGACAAGGGCAAGCAAGGTGCCGGATTCGCCAACACCGACGACACGCTGAAGAAGGCAATGAAGGATATTCTGAAGCCGAATGACTGAGTGCAGGTTGCAGAAAGAGCGCGCGGACCTTGCGGGAACGCAAGGCCCGCGCGTTCACCATTTTCAGGCGGGCAAAGGGCTCGTGCGGCCGGCCTGTTCGGAATATACTGGGTTTTGCCGGAAGTCCCGGCTGGGACGGCTTGCGCGAGGCATCCTTGAACCCTCGCTTGTGGGTCGGAGGGCAAGTGCATGGTGAGCATACCTCTGAACGCCGACGCCCGGCCAATCCCGATCCGCGCAGACGTGGACGCGACTGGCAAGGTTGGTAGCGAGAGCCAGGCGCGGAGCATTCCCGGCGGACCCGCCGAGTTCGACCGCATCGGGCCGCGCCTCAAGGCGATGCTACGGGTCGCGCGCTATCATGGCGTCGACCTTGACCCGAACGAGTTCAGGGTGGCGAGCGCAAGCCCGGTTCCAAACGCGACTGATCTCTCGCAATGGGCCCAGAACGGCGGCATGTGGTCGCGCGCGCTTCGCATCCGCTGGTCGCATCTCCTGCGCTTCGAGCACACCGGGCCGGTCGTCCTGCTGTTCAATGACGGCGGCGCAGGTCTCCTCACCGGGGCCAGCCCGGAGCGGAATGTCGTCTTCCTCAAAAGCGCGGACGCGCCCGACGACGCCGAAGCCATCGCCATCGACGAGTTGCGGCTGTCGCAGGTATGGGCGGGTGAGGCGGTGCTGTTGCGTCCGGCGCGATCCTACATCGCGGCCGATGCGCCTTTCACCCTCCGCTGGTTGATCGACCTGGTGCGGCTCGAAAGCCGTTCCATGCGCGACATCGGCATCGCCTCGTTCACCCTCAGCATCCTTACCGTTCTGCCGCCGCTCATCGTCATGACGCTGGTCAACAAGGTGCTGCAGTTCAACAGCATGTCGACCCTCGTGCTCCTGTCAGCCATAATTGCCGTCATGTTCGTCTACGAGACGCTCCTCGGTCACGCCCGACGGCTGATCATCAACGTCGTCGGCGCCCGGCTGGACACCAAACTGAACTTGCATGTCTTCAGCAGGCTCCTGCGTCTGCCACTTGACTATTTCGAGCGTCATCCGGCCGGCGAGACGATGTACCACCTCGCGCAGATCTATCGCATCCGCGAGTTCCTGACCGGAAAACTCCTCAGCACGTTCCTGGATCTGATCACGCTCTGCGTGCTGATCCCGGTAATGTTCTACATCAACACCACGCTCGGCTGGATGGTGCTTGCCTGCGCGGGCGTGATCATGCTGATCATCTTCGCCTTTCTCGCGCCGCTGCGCCGCCGCTACCAGCAGGTGGTCGACGCGGAGACCTGGAAGGCGGCCGCGCTCGGCGAAACCGTCGTCGGCATCAAGACGGTGAAGGCGCTCGGTCTGGAACCGCAACGCAAGGCGCTTTGGGACGAGCGGGTGGCGGATGCGGGCAGGGCGCGCCTTGCCTTCGGGCAGCTCGCCAACTGGCCGCAGACGCTTGTCACGCCAATCGAGCGTGTGATGGTCCTCGGCACCATGCTGATCGGAGCTTATCTCGCGATGAGCGACAAGTCTGGCTACATGGTCGGCAGCCTGTTCGCATTCATGATGATCGCCCAACGCGTCGCGCAGCCTCTCGTCGGCCTTGCTCGACTGGTCGAGGACTTCGAGGAGGTAGGGGCGGCAATCGGCGAGGCAGGATCCGTCCTCAACCGACCCCTGGAGAGCAGTTCGAATTCCACAGGCCTGAGGCCGAAGCTCGTCGGCGAGATCAGTTTCCGTGACCTGACCTTCACCTACATCGGCACCAAGACGCCTGCGCTTGACCGGGTCAGCTTTGACATTCCGGCAGGGACGATGTTCGGTATCGTGGGACGCAGCGGTTCAGGAAAATCGACGATTGCGCGGCTGCTGCAGGGGATCAATCGCGATTACAGCGGCTTTCTCAAGCTGGATGGCGTCGACCTCAAGGAAATCAACCTGCGTCACCTCCGCCAGGGGCTCGGCGTGGTCCTCCAGGACAATTTCCTTTTCCGCGGGTCGATTCGTGACAACATCATCGCCGGGCGCCCCGGCTTGACCCTTTCCGACGCCATGCGAGCCGCTCACCTTGCCGGCGCCGAAGAATTCATCGAACGCATGCCGAACGGCTATGACACCTATATTGAGGAAGGGTCGCCCAACCTGTCGGGTGGTCAAAAGCAGCGGCTGGCGATCGCGCGCGCGCTCATCCACGATCCGACCGTCATGATCCTCGACGAGGCGACCAGCGCGCTTGACCCGGAGAGCGAGGCTGTGGTCAGCGCCAATCTCATGCGCATCGCCAGGGGCCGCACGATGATTATTGTTTCGCACCGGCTTTCCTCGCTGACCGAGTGCGACCAGATCCTGGTCATGGATCAGGGCAAGGTCCTCGATGTCGCGCCGCATGCGACCCTGCTTGAACGATGCGCGCTCTACCGCCAGCTTTGGATGCAGCAGAACCGGCATCTTGACAGCCGCCACGGTCGTCTGGCCGCTGTGCCGCCGCGACTTGTTTGAGCATCGGCATCGGGGCGCCCTCATGAGCAGCATCAGCATCACCCATTCCAGCCTTCCCGCCCGCCGGCGCCGGACAGAACCGAGCGATCCGACGATGCCCGCCATCCTGGAATTCCAGTGGCCGTCGACGGCCATCGCCAATGCGCCCGTTCCGCGAATGGCGCGCGGCATGGTCTGGATCATCTCGAGCATGGTCGTCGCCTTGATAACACTCGCAGGGCTCATACCGGTCGATCAGGTCGTCACCACCAGAGGGCTCGTGGTCTCGCAATCGCCAAATATCGTGGTGCAGCCACTGGAGACAGCGATCGTCCGCTCGATCGAGGTGCGCGAAGGACAGCGCGTGCGAGCCGGTCAAACGCTTGCTCGCCTCGATGCGACCTTCGCCTCGGCTGACCTTACTGCGCTGGCGACACAGGTTTCGACGCTTGAAGCCGAAGTGGCGCGGTTGAAAGCCGAGGCCGACGGCAAGCCCTTCAACTATGACGGCCTGGACCCGAGCTGGACCCTGCAGGCGTCGATCTTCGATCGACGCAAAGCCGTCTACGACGCCAAGCTGGCGAGTTTTGACCGGCAGAGCGATGAACTCAGTTCAGTGATCTCGCGTTCCCAGTCCGATGCTGACGGCTACCGCCAGCGGCTGGCCGTCGCGGCCTCGATCGAACAGATGCGCAAGCAACTGGAAGCAAGACAGGTGGGGAGCCGCCTCAATACGCTTCTCGCCCAGGACAACTGGGCGGAAATGTCCCGGGCGCTCGGCAACGCCGAGCAGACATCGGAAGCCGCCAAGCGACAGCAGGCGACGGTGGCCGCCGACCGTGACGGCTACATCCAGAGCTGGCGCGCGGAAGTCTCGCAGGGCCTGTCTGAGGCGGGCTCGCGTATGTCCGACGCCCGTGAGCTTCTCAACAAGGCAAAGCTGCGCAAACAGCTGGTCGAGCTGAAGAGCGAGGCAGACGCCATCGTGCAGTCGGTGGCGAAGGTATCCGTCGGCTCGATCCTGCAGTCCGGCGACCGATTGATCACACTGGTGCCGGACGACGCGGTGCTTGAGATCGAGACGAACATTGTCGGTCGTAGCAGTGGGTTCGTCCATGTCGGCGATCCCGTGGCCATCAAGTTCGACACCTTTCCATATTCGCAATATGGCGTCGCTCATGGCACTGTGCGCGCGGTCAGCCCGGATTCCTTCTCGGCTCGGGAACAAGCGCGCGACCCGAATAGCTCGTTGGCCATGCTGCCCCCGGACGCTGACCTGTTCTATCGCACGCAGATTTCCATCGATGAGGTCGCCCTCCATGGCGTGCCCGCCAGTTTCACGATCAGCCCTGGCATGCCGGTGACCGCTGACGTCAAGGTCGGCCGCCGCACCGTGCTCAAGTACATTCTCGGCGCCATGCTCCCCGTAGGCCAGGAAGCGATGAGGGAGCCGTAGGCTTGGGCACCCGTACGCGACAAACGGAGGTATGAGTTCTCGCATCGATGGCAATCCTTGACCGGCTGACTGCCCTTGCCCCTCCAGCGCTGGTATTGCGCCGGGCGATCCAGCTTTCTGACAGCGGCAAGCCTTCAGAAGCCTTTCCGCTCATGGCAATTGCGGCACGCGCCGGGATCGCCGAGGCCGAATACCGGGTCGCTCGTTGCTATCTCGAGGGTTTGGGCGTGCCGCCAAGCCGGTCGGAAGGCGCGCGTTGGCTACGGCGAGCGGCCGATCACGGCAGCCCCGATGCCCAGTCGCTTCTCGCCGCGCTTTACGTGGCTGGACTGGCGGTGCAGGAGCCCGACGGCAATCGCATCGGATCGGAAAGCTTGTTCGAACGGGATTCCTCGCGGGAGCCGGAATTCGCGGCAGCGCTCGGTCTCGCGAAAAAAGCAGCCGAAGCTGGCTCCGCGACCGGGCAGGCAATCCTCGCCTATATCCTTAGCAGAGGCCCCGAAACGATGCGCGACCTGGATGCGGCGCATCGCTGGTATGAGAAGTCCGCGGCAGCCGGCTGTCCTGAGGGATGCCTGGGCCTTGCTCTTTCCCTCGCCCGGCGCAGGCAACCTGCGCAGACGGTCAAGGTTGCCGCCGAGGTTCGGCGCGCTGCCGACGCCGGCCTGCCGACCGCAATCTACCTTCTTGGGGTCCTGACCGAGCATGGGCGCGGCGTGCCGGTCGATCGAGCGGCAGCCGCGCGACTGTATCAGCTTGCCGCGGAGAAAGGCCTTCCCTCAGCCCAGTTCCGGTTGGGATTGGGGCTCATCGATGGTGGCCTTGCAGATCAGGATATCGCAGCCGGCGAGGCGTGGATGCGGCGCGCCGCATTGGCAGGAAATATCGAGGCGGCCTATCGGCTCGGCGATCGGCATGTGAAGGGTTCGCAGCCGGACTATGCCGAGGCCGCAACGTGGTATCGACGGGCGGCCGAGGCAGGCCATCAGGCCGCCGCCCGTGCCTTGGCATCGCTCTATCTCTCGGGAAACGGTGTCGCCCAGGACGTCGAAGAGGGAGCGCGCTGGCTGCGCACGTCCGCAAATGCGGGAAATCAGGAAGCGCAGGTCGACTTTGCCAATCTGGTCCTCGAAGGAGCAGGCGAGCCTGACGACCGCGCCAGCATTGCCGGATGGTTCGAGGCGACCGCCTCATCAGGCGATCTGATTGCAGCGTTCAACCTCGGACTCTGCTTTGCCCAGGGCGTCGGCGTGCGAAAGGACGAGGAGCAGGCAGCGCAATGGGTGAGGCGCGCGGCCGAAGGCGTGGCCGAGGCGCAATATGCGTACGCGCGAATGCTTCAGGATGGGCGCGGCGTGGCTGCCGACCCGAAACAGGCCCGTGTCTGGTTTGAGCGGGCGGCCAACGCTGGCATGGTCGACGCGCAAGTGGCGCTTGCCGAAATGCTCCTCAACGGGCGCGGCGGCGCATGCTTGCCCGTGGCTGCGGCGCAGTTGTTCAAGCGGGCAGCCGCGGCCGGTCACGCCGGGGCTATGTTTGCGATCGGCGCGCTGTTCGGGAGCGGCCAGGGTCTATCACTCGACCCGGCGGCAGCGCAGAAATGGTTCGCCGCCGCCGCCGAGCGGGGACATGGCCATGCCCAACTCATGCTCGGGCGCTATCTCTCCAATGGTCTTGCCGGGGAGCGCAACCCGGTAGCCGGTCGCCTTTGGCTCGAGCGAGCGGCTGCACAAGGTATTCAGGAAGCCGTCGACGAACTCTTCGAGTTCGCCTCGGGTTGAGGCCGGCCCTGTTGCTGGTATGCGGCCGCGATGAGGTGCTACGGCTGGCCATGGGGTGAGACTGTACGGACAACGCGGGAATGTTGAAGATCTCGGCACACCTCGTTTGCAGTCTTCGAGGACTTTCCAGACCGGCGGCCGTCATGCTCTGATTTCGCCGATCGGTTTGCAGCTTTTGTCTTCGCGCATGCCGTTGTCCCATACCTGCAGCAGGCTTGGGGGCGACATGCACTGGACTCAGCAGCCGGTTTTGGACCCGCCGTTTGATGCAGCGATCTGTTCGTGGTGCCTGATCACTTCGCGGACGACGAAATTGAGGAATTTTTCCGCGAAATCCGGGTCGAGGTGCGCATCCTTCGCCAGCTGGCGAAGGCGCGCGATCTGCTGCTGCTCGCGCGCCGGATCGGCCGGCGGCAGGCCATGCTCAGCCTTCAGCATGCCGACCGCCTTGGTGCAGCGGAAGCGCTCGGCCAGCAAATGGATGAGGGCTGCGTCGATGTTGTCGATCGAGGCGCGGTAGTCGGACAAAACGTTCATTGCGCCCTCACTTCTTCTTGCCAGGCAGGCGGGGCCTCGGTGCGGTTTTGTGTCTGATGGTGCTGCATCCGAGAGAACAGATCCGCGCCTCCAACGGAACCGTCGTCGAGCAATCCAAGACTGTTTGCCCGCAAGCGGGCCAGGCCCAGCACACCGTCGATGAATGGCGTCGGCACGCCGACAAGCAGTCCGATGTCGTGGAGAACTGTGAGCAATGCATCGATTTCGACGGGTTTGCCGTGTTCGACGTCCTGCAGCATCGACATCTTGAATGCACCGAGCCCTCGGATACTTCCAATTATCTTCTCGAGGGGAGGGCTGTCCGACACGCCGATCGCAGCACCGATCTGTCCTGCCTCTTCCATCATCGAGACACAAAGCCGGCGAAGCAGTGGATCCTCGATGATGCGATCGGAGGTCGCCGTGGTCAGCAAGCTGATAGGGTTCATGCAGAGATTCGCCCAAAGCTTGAGCCAGATTTCGCGCCGGATTTCCGGGCTTTCCCGGCAATCGAAACCGGCCCGACGAAGCCAGTCGGCAAGATCCGCCAATCGAGGCGTCAGCCGGTTGTCGGGTTCACCAACAACAAGCCGGTGACCGCCTTGGTGGCGAATGACGCCGGGCAGCCGATCACGCCGCTGGTCGGAATCGCCCGCGCCACTGTGCCGTCCGGGTCGATGGCCTTGAGCTGGTGTCCTGCGAGATTGCCCTTGGCGCTGAGGAAGAACCACCAGGGCACACCGTTCATTGCGGTGACGACAGCCGTCTTGGGGCCAAGCAAGGGGCCAATCCGCCGTGCAATGTCCGGCAGCGCAGGCGCCTTCGCCGCGATGATCACATAGTCCTGCACTCCAAGCTCTGACGGATCTTCGCTGACCTGGATGGGCGCCCGCAACATTTCGCCATCGATTATGAGCCGCAGCCCGTCACGCTTCAGAGCCGCGAGCGTCCGACCGCGTGCAACCATGCTCACCGTTGCGCCGCACCGCCCGAGAAGAGCGGCGATCGTACCGCCGATGGCACCGGCGCCGTAGATGCAGAATTTGGGTGAAGCAGGCATGAATGACTCTCGTCTTCCGGGACTGTCAGCGGGTGCGGATGGGTCTGTAGCGAGGTTAGGTCGCCAAGGGCCGAACGTCGTGAGCGCCGGGCGCACGATCGCAGGTACAGGCGCGCACTGGCCCGTTGGCAGCTCGGCCAGCGAACCTGATCATTTGTAAAAGATGTAGTCGGCGGTGTAGTCGACGCGCTGCTCGGTTCCGGCCGTCTGACACGCGCCGGCCGGCCCAACTCCGCCGGAGGTGTTGACCCGCTGCACAAAACGCACCCCAGCAAGTATCCCCGATGCCGGCGGTTCCGCCGACAAGAGAAGCCAGGGAATTGCGCCCGCCTTCGGAGCGGGTTCGCTTGCTAAAACCTTGCCGACGATCTTCGAGCCGTCGGCCGCCTCCCAGGTTGGCCCGGCATAGTGCCTGGCAAACGGTCTGCCCTGTGCGTCGGAAAGTTCGGCCTGAGGCGCCTTGAAGTCCCACTCCGTTCCGGCCCCTTTGACGCGGCAGACATAAATCTGAACGCCCTTGGCCGGGTACTTGCCCAACAGCGTGCCTCGTTGCGGAACTGCAAGCTCGGCAGGGATCTGCTGAGCGACCGCTGACAGCGAGGAAAGCACAAGAGCAGCGAAGGTGAATGACAGGCGCGTGAGCATGGAGTTTCCAATCGAAGTTTGTATCGAATGTTCCAATCCGGCCCGCAGGGGCCGGATTGGATGCGGCTGGCCAAGTGGATCACGAGCAGTAATGGCGAAGCCCATGCTGCCCGAGATAGGTACCACTGGCAGGATCATAGGAACGGTAGAGCCGCTCGCAGTAAGCGGCGGTGCCGTCATCGTATGCGAAGGGGCCAAATCCAAAAAAGGCGTTTGCGTCGTGGCGTCCATGGAAATCATGGTGCCCATCGCCGAAGCCATGACTGCCGCCGAAGCTGCGGCTGCCACCGGAGCCGCTTCCGTGGTTCATGATGGATGGCGTACCGCCGCCCATGCCGCCGCCATGGCCGCCGCCCATACCGCCGCCGCCATGACCGCCCATCTCGCCGCCGCGAGCCATCGACGCCGTCGCCGAGCCGATCGCCAGCACGGCGCCCAACGCGACCGTTGCAAGGATTGCTGCTGAGTTCTTCATAACATACTCCTTCAAAGTTAAGGCATCCGGCCGGTCTCTCCGGCCACGAGCGCGGCTCTTTGTCGGACGGATAGTGATGTCCCTGTCGTGCTGGATCAGATGCTTGCGGAGGAAGTTAGATCGAAGGAGGCTCGACGTCGTGAGCCGGCAACGCACTTTCACCGGTCCGAACGCGCACTTGCTCCGACTTCAGCGCTACGAGCTTGCGCTGATCATGCTGGCGGCCCGTTCCGCGATCACCAGGGTCGGCGCCAGCGTATGGCCGGTCGTAATGTCCCGCATCACCGCGCATGTGCCGGCCGGGTGGTTATAGCTGTCCATGGTGCGCTTGATGAAACCCCGCAGTTCGGCCTTGCCTGAGGGAGCGACTTGAAGCTCACCATCATGCTCATGTGTCACGCTCCTGGTCAGGGTCATTTCGGATCTGGCTGCGCCCCGAGGTAGAACGGTGCCTTCCGCTCAAGGAGCAGTGGCAAGGGCCCTGTTCTCGGCCTTCAACCGAATGATCAGGACCATCGCGTTCAGGACGGAGAAGCCGATCGCATAGGCAGGCAGGCCGAAGGCGAGCGGCAGTGCGGCGATCTCGACGGCGACGATGGCGTAGTTCGGGTGATCCAGATAGCGGTAGGGGCCGGTCGCGACGAGCGGAGCGCCGGGCAGGATAATGATGCGCGTCGTCCAGCGCGTCTTCAACGTCGCCAGCACCCACAACCGCGCGATCTGCGCCACGGCAAACACCGCGAACCAGAACGCCGCTACCGGCCGCGCCGGCGCAAGCAGCCACAGGCCCATCAGCCACGTTGCGTGCAGCGCGACCATGAAAGGATAGTGCTCCGGCGCAACCTCATTCGCGCCCCGAGCCAGAAGCCGTGCCGTGTTACGCTGGGAATGGACGAGTTCGGCGAGACGCTGCAGCGTCACAAAGCCGAGGAGCGCCATGGAGGTCCACATCAGGCCGCCCTTTTCAAGGTGACGCAGCTTGCCGAGAACCCTGGTCCCATGGCGATCATCGCCGATCGTTCCGGCAGGCCGGCGCGAATGGCTCGGTCGAGCACGAAAAGCACGGTGGGCGAGGACATGTTGCCGTACTCGGCGAGAACCTGGCGTTCGTCGTTGAGCGTGCCTTGCCCGAGCGCCAGTGCGCCTTCCAGCGCATCGAGCACCTTGGCGCCGCCGGGATGGCAGATGAAGCGGTCGATGTCGGCCGCGCCCAGACCGTTGCGGGAGAGCATTTCGGCGATGACCGGTCCGATCCGTGAGCGGACGAAATGCGGCAGCGACTGCGCCAGCACGATGCCCAATCCGGGATCGTCGACCGTCCATCCCATGATGTCGAGCGTATCGGGGAAAAGATGCTGGCCCGTCGATTCCACGCTCGCCATGCCGCCTTCGCCGGCAGTGAGGACGCAGGCTGCTGCGCCATCGCCGAACAAGGCCGAAGCGACGAGATTGACGTTGGTCGGCTCATCGAGCCGGAAGGCGAGCGAGCAGAGTTCGATCGCTACCAGGAGGACCCTTGCGCCGGGCCGGCCCGCGGCAAGGCGCGACGCGATGGAGAAGCCGGAGACACCGCCGGCACAGCCGAGACCGAAGACGGGGACGCGTTCGATGTCCGGGCGGAAACCCATTTCACCGGCGACGCGGGCTTCAATGCTGGGGACGGAGATCCCCGTCGACGATACCGTGACGACGCTGTCGATGTCCCCGGCCGTGAGCCCAGCCTGCCGGATCGCCCGCGTCGCCGCGTCCACGAACAGCCGGCTCGCGCCCTCGACATAGGCCTGCATGCGCTCCGCCCAGCCATGCGGCTCGACGAACCATGACAGCGGTTGCACCGTGTGCCGCTTGCGGATGCCGGAATTGCTGAAAATGGGGGTGAGACGCCGATATCCCTTTATCCGGTCGGAGAAGAGGTCTCCGCCAGGGCGGCGGCGTCCGCTTGCCGGATGACATTGTCCGGCACCGCCAGGCCAAGGCCTGAAAGATAGACTGTTGCGTTCAAGGCCTTGGCTCCCGATCATTGTGGACGACGGGAACACGCCACGCCGGTAGCGAGGGCACCGCCGGCGGTTCTCGATCCGCATGCGAAGGAGCCTAGATCAGGCGAGGTGGGAGGTCGTGAGCCGCAGGCGCACTTTCACCGGTATCGGCGCGCACTACTTCTTAGCCAGCGCGATCAGGCTTATTCTGAATGGAAGCCTGGGGCGTGACCGAAGCGATGGCGAAATTTTCGTGCGAAATGCGTGTAGTCGCGAAAGCCGCAGGCGTAGGCGATTTCGCTGAGAGGCTGGCTTGTTCGCAGTGACGCCCGGCGCTGCACAAGGCGCTCGGCGTGATCCAGACGAAGCGCAAATATCAGTTCACTGCAGGTCGAACCGCGCTCCGTGAAGAGCTTCTGAAGATAGCGCAGCGATATCCCCATTTCCGCCGCCACCTCGTTGGGACCGAAATCCGGATCGGCAAAGCCGTCTCTGACGATGCCCTGGATACGCCGGAACAGCGTGTCCGAATGACGTGAACCGAGCGACGGCTCGGATGGTGCGAACAGCGCGCCGACGAGATCGTAAACCGCCAGCTGCATGTAGGAATCGGCGGGCGACGAGGTTGATCCTTCGGTTTGCGCGGCATCCCGGATAAGATCGAAGAGCAGACGCCCGGCGGACGTTCCGCCAGGCCGATAGTGCCCAGCCTGTGGCTCGAATCCAAGATGAGACACCAGTGACTCGCGTGGCAAATCGAGAGTCGTCACGGTGATCCCTGCCTCGTTCCCATTGTTGGTGAAGTATGTCGCGGGCCGGGCCGCATCGACGAATGCGACATCGCCCACGGCAAGTTGCAAGGCTTGGTCGTTGTGGGTTATCGCCGACTGGCCAGCGACCTGAAAGAAAACGAAGTAATGGTCCACGCTGTCGCGGCGAGCATCCTGATGGGTCCGCTCGATCCGCTCAGCGTTGCAACCTAGGTTCAGCCCCGTGAACCCGCAGACGCTCAAAGGGCGCACCCAACCGGTAAAGGCGTCGGGATCGGTACCTTCCGGGTTATACCCCCCGCACAGGGCGCGGAGCGTGTCTCTCCACGCCTCGAAATTCAGTTGTGGCGATCCGACAAAATTGTCGCTCTGAAGCATCGTGGCGTCCAATCCAAATGGCTGGTTTTGAAAGACTCGTGTTGAAGCCGCCCAGTGGTCCATCTGGTACCGCCAACGGAATCTTCTAGCGGTTCAATCCCGTGGCGCGACCAGAGGCCGCAGCGTCCAGCCGTCGGCTGGCAGCCAATCTCCGTCCGGTCTTTTGCGGCAGGGCATTCGATCGAGCTGACCGTGAGCCGGCTGGTTTCCATGCCGTCCCTGACTCAGCCAACTTCGCTAGCTGAGCTGCCCGGCGGCTTGCGAGACGAGCTGGGCGATCTCGTGCGGGTGAGAGATCAGCGACAAATGGCTTGCCTTCACCTCGATGGTCTTTGCGTTCATGCGCTTTGCCATGAAGCGCTCGAGATCCGGGTTGATCGTGCGATCCTCGGTCGAGACCGCATACCAGCTTGGCTTCGAGCGCCAGGCCGTTTGCGTTGTCTTTCCGGTGAAAAGCTTGTCCGAGATCGGCCCCTGGACGGCATAGAGGATGCGCGCCTTCTCGTGAGGAATACCGCCGGCGAAATCCCGCAGGAAAGCCTCTTCGCTGAGCTTGCCGTAGCCTGCGGACCAGACAAGGCCGGCGGAGGCGGGCGGCGCCGCAAAAGTCTTGGCGAGCGCCGTGTAGTCTTCGCCCGCATCCGGAGCGCGCGCCGCGACATAGACGAGCGAGGAGACCTTTGGATCCATCCCTGCCTCGGTGACGATCATGCCGGCAAAGGAGTGTCCGACAAGTATCGTCGGTCCATCCTGTAGCGCGATCGCACGGCGCGTTGCCTCGACGCCCGCCTCCAGCGTGGTCAGCGGATGCTGGACGACGGTTGCCTTGAAGCCGGCCTGCTGCAGGATGCCAACCACTTCCGACCAGCACGAGCCATCCGCATAGGCGCCATGGACCAGGACGACATTGCGAGCCTTGGGGGCCGTCTGCGCTCGCGTCTTGTCGGAGCCGGCCAGTAGGCTCGTCGCCACCCCGGCGACAAGTGCGGTGGAGAAAGTACGCCGATTTATCATGATCGTGGATTCCTTGGGAGGTTGGCAGATGGGGATCCAATTCGCGCCGAAACTTCGGCCGAGACGAGCCGCAAGCGCTTTGCGCGGCGCTCACATCCTGCCTTCGCAGCCCACCGAGCCTTCGTTACAGCCGTCACCGCTTCGTGATCGCCTGCCACGGGCTGCGTCCTTCAGGATGCATTTTTTCCCCCGCGTCTTGCGGCGGTTGGGCTGGAGCGGCCCGGCACCCCTTGTTGGGATGTCTAGGACACCGGGCCTAACCGACAGATGCTTGTGAGGACATGCCGCCGGCTGGAAGATTTATGCGCTTCTGCTAATATAAAGTGAAGCATGCGGATGGAGGAACGCGGAGGTCTGGCGATGACCGACAAACCGGTGACGACCTACGTCGTGAGCGTGTTCGAGAAGCCTCACTGGCGTACCGTTTTGACGACGAAGGACAAGGCGAAGGCTTTTGATCTCGCCAAGGAGATCGGAGACAAGGTGCGGATCGAAGAGATCACACCCAAAGAAGCGAAAACTGAAGATGGCCGGCGCCTGTTGGGCGGGGGGCCTGGTTGGGGTAAAGGCGCCGGCCAGGCGGAACAGGTCCGCCACCCGAAGAAGCTAGCAGACGGGCCGCTGGCGCCTATGGTGTTATCGCGGAA
Source organism: Mesorhizobium kowhaii (assembly GCF_042431665.1). Classification (NCBI taxonomy): domain Bacteria; kingdom Pseudomonadati; phylum Pseudomonadota; class Alphaproteobacteria; order Hyphomicrobiales; family Phyllobacteriaceae; genus Mesorhizobium; species Mesorhizobium kowhaii. Next base: position 633,073 of record NZ_JBHLYT010000053.1, on the reverse strand, counting down.
GCAGAGCCGAGCACTGGTGTCCCCGCAATTCCTCGACTGAAGAACTTCGGGGGCCTTGGAATCGTGTGCCGATAACGCCTTAACTTTCGATATATTCGTGCTCGAATCCAGCAAACTTCGCCAGGCCCGGTTGATCGAGCACGCGAACATGGCCTTGGCGAAATTCGAGAAACTTGCGCTCGCGCAGTTCCCGCAGCATTCGATTGATATGAATCGGAGTGAGGCCGAGAGCGTCCGCGAGATCGTACTGGGTGAGAGGGCATTCATAGCTGTTGCGGGTGACAGAACCGATTCGTTCCAGACGCGCCCTCAGTTCGAGGAAGAGATGCGCTGTGCGCGCCAAGGCGCTGCGTCGTCCTACATTGGTGAGATGTTGAGCCATAACCGCTCCGTTGTGCACGAGGGTTTCGAGAACAAGGGAGAAGAGATGGGGCGACTGCATGGCAGCAAGGGTAAATGTCTTGGTCGAAGCCACCAACACCGAAAGTTCGGTTTGAGCCACAAACGTTTGAAGAGCACTGCCCGAATACGACTGAGGCAGGACGATATCGCCTCTCAGTGCAAAATCCAGAATTTGTCGCTGCCCGCCCGCGAGTTCATGAGAAATGCACCCCCAGCCCGACTCGACGATGAACATGCGATCGCTGTCCTCGCCCTGATTGACGATGACCGTCTCCGCCAGATAGCGCTTCGGCGTGAATCCCAGCGTCTTGATAAGCGCCGTATCGTCGTCGTTGAGTCCGACATACGATGGACGATTTTCATTTCCGCGCATAAATGGATTTGAAGCGTACGTCATCTACAGCCAACCCCGCCCAATATATCTACCCCAAACTACCTCCCTCGGATAGAATGTACATCAAATTTGATGTGATGAGTATCCGTTCAATTGCAACTATCGATTGGTGTGGCGACGGCACTTTTCGTTGAAAATGTACACAGGTTCCACCGGCTCGCCGACGGCACGATTCGAAATCGGCGCAGGGCGGCACGGCTAGGTTTTATTTCTCTTGAAATTTTCCCGCATGGACTCAACTATTTCGCTGGCTATGAGACAGCTGCGATTGTCCACTTGCTCGGCGGCATTTCGTAACGTCGTCGACGCGTCCTTGAGCAATCCTCTGATCTCTGCTGCCGACAACAGCTCGGATGCTTCGAGTTCCAGCAGCACGGATTCACTCACGTGCAGCGCAGCAAGCGCCACCGCTCTCGGCCTGGTAGCAAGCAGTTTTAGGAGATCACCGCTGGGCCTGGCACGCGCTTTTTTTTTTGCCATAATTGCGTCTCAACCGTTCGGACAAGAGGGTTCATAGGCTCAAAATCACAACGCCTCGACGAGGTAGCCGCAGTTCCAAGATCGGAAGAGGTCGTTCAATGCCTCTCTCTTAGGCATATCGTAGGAGCATACTATCCCGGTTTGCAGCCGCGACACAGAGGCAAGGGATACCGAATTCGCCGTAGCTACTACTACCTCGGGGCTACCCGCGCTCACGGTGGGCGAGCGAGGCGAATTGCTTTGAACCGTGGGCTCAGAACTTCTGGCACCTGCAGCAGACTCACGGCGGCCGCCAGGACGAAAGCGACCGTTGCCGGCGCGCACGGTCAAGGCCGTGCCCTGGCGGCCATGAGCCGACTTTTGCGGCCCCTCGTCAAACTTTGGTGGAGATGATCAAAGCGTCGCCAACCACGAATTCGGGACGGAACATCGTATCCCAGGATCGGCGCATTAGAGCAATTCCAGGAAAAGTGTGAAACGGTTTTCCCGGGAAAAGCGCGTAGCGCTTTCCCTTAGGGAATTGCGTCAAACAAAGAGATAGAGCGGTTCGCCGTTTCCGTGAAACGGTGAACCGCATTAGCGGCGACCCTGTACCTGCTTCAGACCTGTCTTGCTCACATCCAAAGCCGGAAGCGGGAAAGGTTCGACCTGTCCTCCGGTCTTGTCCAGATACTGCATCAACGCCGTCACAAGGTGGTAGAAGATGCTTGCGGGGACCTCCGTCGCCAGTGACCTTCCGCGCTCGTCAATCCTGTCGACCCACAAGCCAAGCGGTGCGGGATCGATATGCCATCTGAACAGGCGGGCGACACGAGCTTCGATCTCAGGCTTCAGATCAGGCCCGCCAATGCCGTCCAGGGCGACGGCTGCCTTGACGGCTTCGCATTGCGGCCAGCTACGGGAAAGCCGGTCGAGAGGCATTCCCTGCCGCGATACGGCAGCGTAAGCCAGACCTGTGGCTCGGTTCAATCCGCTGGCGACCGCCGACGAATAGAGCTTCCTTGCGTAGGCGACCAAGTCTTTTTGCCCGCTCGCCCGCGCGAAGTCGACAAGGAGCGAGGCCCATTCGAAATGATGCCCTGGTTCGGTCCACTGTCCTTTGTCTCCCGGCAACGGCAGCCAATCGACGTCGAAATGTTCCCCAAGCGTCCAGCTTTCCTGGTCGAAGAAATGGCACCGGAAGAGATCGATGACGCGAGCCGCCCGACGCAGATATGCGCGGTCGCCGGTGACACTGTGCCAGGCAAGAAAGGATTCCAGCATGTGCATGTGTGGGTTCGAAGACCGCACCCCGTTCCAGCCGGGGCTCTCGAGGAACCCGCTCAGACTGTCGTCCTCGAGATGGGTGTCGACGAAATGAAATGTCTGTTGTGCAAGCCGCAGGGCATCCTGATGGCCGCAGCGATGAGCATGAGCCAGCGCCAGGAGCACGCAGGAATGGTCGTAGGCGTCCTCGGTCGGGTCAGCCACGCTGCCGTTGGCATTAAGAGTGCGCACCCAGCCGCCACGGTCGGTGCGGCCGTATTTCGCGATGAAGTCGATACCGTGGTTGATGAGTTTGTCGGCCGGTCCAGCCCAGCCGCGTTCCTTGGCCACCGCGAAAGCGTAAATCTGGCGAGCCATCGTGCGCATGCGCTTGGGTTTGCCCAACGGCCTTGCATCGAAGCCGAGAGCCTCGTGGAAGCCGCCGTATACATCGTCGACACCTGCGGTGGACCACAGCGGCAGGGTTTCTTCGAAGAGCCAGTGTTCGACGCGCTTGCGCCATGACCCGCTGATGATGACCCGGTCTTCCAAAGCGGTGAATTTCGTTTCGAGGCGTCCGCTCTTCTCTAGCTGTTCGACGACTTTTTTCACGTTCTGGCTGTGGCCGACGGGGGCGACGAATACCGCGTCCGGCGTCGCCACTATCGCTACATCCTTCATTCCGACGACGGTCAGCAGTCTGCCCTGGCTTCTGAAGTAGGAGTTGCTGCAATCCATGGCGACGATGTCGCCCATGACGACGTTGCCGTCGCAGTCCGTCGGGCTGGCTTCCAGCAGCGATTGCCACGATCCAAGGTCGTTCCAGCGGAAGGAAGCCGTGACCATCGCGATGTCGCGCGCATGCTCCATGACCGCGTAGTCGATCGACGTCGAGGGGACAGCCGAGTAGAAGCCCTGTGGCAGGTATAGGCCCGAGATGTCGGCCCGCGCGGTCTTATAGGCCCGTTCCGCAGTGTCCCAGATATCCGGCTGGAAATCGAGAAAACCCCTCCGCATGGTGTCGGCACGAAACAGGAAGATGCCGGCGTTCCAGTAGAATCTTCCCGAAGACAGGTATTTGCTGGCCGTCTTGGCGTCTGGCTTTTCGACAAAGCGCGAAACTGGGGCTACTGCGTCACCATTTGCCGTGGCCTCGATGTAGCCATATCCGGTTTCGGGATGCGTCGGCTTGATGCCGAATACGATGATACTTCCTGAATCGGCGGCAGGCACGCCCGCCTCGACGGTTTCCCAGAATTGCGTTTCGGTCGATATCTGATGGTCGGAGGGGACCACGAGCACAAGCGCGTCGGCGCCATGTTCGGAGATCGTTTGCAGGGTGGCTATGGCGACCGCGGCGGCGGTATTGCGGCCGACCGGCTCGAAGATCGGTCGGCCGCCGTTCAGGCCGAGCGGAGCTATGTCCGAGATGACGCGGTCGGCATGCCGTTCGGAAGCTATCAGGTAGATCGGCGTCTCACCGTCCGGCCGCGCCTTGAGGCGTCGAACAGTCTTCACAAGCATGGAGCCGTCGCCCGAAAGGTCATGGAATTGCTTGGGATTGTCTTCGCGCGAGAGCGGCCACAGCCGTGAGCCGACGCCCCCGCTCATGACAAAACTTACGATCCGGTCCGGCATGGTCCAATTCCTCTCAGAATGTCTGGTTGTAGGCTCCGACCTCTGGATTGCGGCGCAGCACGGCATCGAGAGCCTCGAACATCTCGCGACGTCGCTCCGGCGAGACGGGGCTTTCCACCACGACGACAATCTCCGGTTTGTTCGACGAAGCCCTGACCAGACCCCATGTGCCGTCCTGGGCAACGACACGCACCCCATTCACGGTGACGAGATTGGCCAGCGGCTGGCCAGCGAACTCGATCCCGTCCCCCTTCATTTTCGTGAATTCCCCGACAACTTTCGCGACCACGCCGTATTTCACCTCGTCGGGGCAATGGGGCGACATCGTCGGGGTACCGAAGGTCAGCGGCAGATCGCGGTAAAGGTCTGCGAGTGTCTTGCCCAGGTTGCGGTCGAGCATCTCGCAGACGGCGATCGCGGTGAGGAGCCCGTCGTCGTAGCCGCGTCCGATCGGCGGGTTGAAGAAGAAATGCCCCGACTTCTCGAAACCAGCGATGGCATTGAGTTCGGCAACGCGCCTCTTGATGTAGGAGTGCCCGGTCTTCCAGTAATCCGTCCTTGCACCGTTTTGCACGAGAACGGGATCCGTCATGAAAAGTCCCGTCGACTTGACGTCCACGACGAAGACGGATTTCGGATGCAGTCCGGAGATGTCTCGCGCCAGCATGACGCCGACCTTGTCTGCGAAAATCTCGTTACCCTCGTTGTCGACCACGCCGCAGCGGTCGCCGTCGCCGTCGAAGCCGAGCCCGACATCGGCACCCGTCTCCAGAACCTTGTCCCGGATAGCGTGCAGCATCTGCATGTCTTCGGGATTGGGGTTGTAGCGCGGAAACGTGTGGTCGAGCTCTACGTCCAGCGGGATGACTTCGCAGCCGATTCCTTCCAGCACCTGCGGTGCAAAAGCGCCCGCTGTGCCGTTGCCGCAGGCCGCCACCACCTTCAGCTTTCGGCCGAGGTTCCTTCCGGCAGTCAGGTCTTCGATGTATCTCTCGCGAAATCCGGGCACGAACTCATAGCTTCCCCCGCCTATGAGATCGAAATCGCCGCCCAGCACGAGCGCCTTCAAAGCGGTCATCTCCTCGGGCCCGAATGTCAGAGGCCTTTGCGCTCCCATCTTCACTCCGGTCCAGCCGTTCTCGTTGTGGGAGGCCGTCACCATGGCCACCGAGGGAGCGTCGAGCGCGAACTGGGCGAAATAGGCCGTGGGAGAAAGTGCCAGGCCGATGTCTTTGACGCGCGCGCCGGCCGCCATCAGGCCGGAGACCAGCGCCATCTTGATCGCCATGGAATAGCTGCGGAAATCATGGCCAGTGACGATGTCCGGGCCTACGCCCATTCGGCGGATCAAGGTGCCGAGCCCCATGCCGATCGCCTGCACGCCCATCAGATTGAGTTCGGGTTCTTTCTCCGAGCCTGGCTGCCCGAACCACCAGCGCGCGTCGTATTCCCGGAAACCAGTGGCTTTGATCAGAGCACTGGTTTCGAAGGCGAATGTGTTTGGCCTGGCTTGGCCGACTATGTTCACGGTCACGGTTTCCGCTCCGCAGTTACAGGGAACAGTCGTAGCACGCTGCCGGAGGCAGGCCCCTTCATGAATTCGAGGAGCCCTAACGCCCTGGTTCGCACCCCCTCATCCAATAGGAGCATGCCCGCCGACGGCCGAAAGGATGTCTCGTCCAAGCTTGGGGCGGTCTTGTATTCTGTAAGGTGCGTCCTGCTCGGGCGCTGACGAGAAAGGTGGGCTGCAAGATGCCGCTGACCGCATTCAGGCTCGCGTTCCGCGAGGATGTCGACGAAAGGCGGTTCGGCCGCCTGGCTCGTCTTCTCAAGGTCATTCAAGTGGAAATCGAGACGGAATCCGCGGCACTCCGTCCGTCTGTGGAAAGGATGACGGACTGCGCCGCATTCGCTTTGGAGGCGATGGAAAATGGCGAGAGCCCCGAACGCATGTCCGCGCGGATCGATGCCCTCGCCCGGAACCTGGCACTCAGCCGCGGACGGCAGGTCTTGCTGGAACAGCAGATGTCATTTGTCGACAGGACGAGAGCAGGGCTGCCGTGCATTCTCCCTTCCCATAGGGCGTAGGGTCCATACGCCCTATGGCGGCGTTTACCTTCCGGGGCGCAGGCGTAATCTTTCGCGGCAGTCTGGGATCGCGGGGCCTCGGCTTTCAATGAAAACATCGGACGAATGTCATCGACCGCCTGCATGGGGACGGCGTGCACGCAGGATCTCCCCGCACGCCTGCAGGAGAAGTTGAATGAACCGCATGTTCCCCAATCAATGGCCTTCGACAACGGAGCAGCAGGCTTCCGCCGGCCAGGAGTTCATTGGCCTCTCCGACATAACCGGATTTCTGCGGCGCTATATTGGAACCATCGTCGCCTGCCTTGCCGCGGCTTTCTTGGTGGTCGGGTTCTACATTTTGACCACCGACCCAACTTTCACCGCCAGCGCACAGATCCTGATCGAGCCGAAATTGCCGCAACATCTGCAGGAGGGCGGCGAAGTAAATCTGTCATTGGACACCGCCCAGGTGGAAAGCCAGATCGCAGTTATGGAGTCGGAAAAGATCGCTGCGATGGTCCTCGACCAGTTGAAACTTGTCGACGACCCCAAGTTCAACCGTCCGCAGGTTCCGATTTTGCTGGAGAGATTCAGGAGGATAGGAGCAGTCCTGCTTGACGCTTCCGGGCTCCGGAAAAGCGCCCGGTTCACCTCACTTTGGGAGTATTTCGGCATCGGCGTGCCTGAAACGCCTGCGACGCTGACCGAGTACCAAAAGGCCCGCCGCACCATGTCGATTTTCAGCAACGGCCTCGACATCCGCAGAATCGGCGTTTCCTACGCGATAGACATATCCTTCACCTCTCCTGATCCCGAGGGTGCAGCCAGGATTGCGAACGCCACGGCCGATGCCTTCGTGCGCGAGCAGATCGAAACCAAGGCCGACGCAGCAAAGCAAGGCGGCGTGTGGCTCGAGACGCGCCTTCAGCAGCTGCGCACCCAGATGAACGAGGCCATGGCGAAAGCGCAGGAATTCCGTTCACGGCATGACTATAGTGTCGGGGATGAAGCCAAAAGGGAAGACGGTGCGGGCGCTGTGCCAACGCTCGAAGAACTTGAGGTGACTGCCGAAACCTACCAGAAGATGTACGAGAGCTTCCTGCAGGCCTACACCAACTCGGTAAGCCAGCAGTCGTACCCGGTCGCCGACGCAAGGGTGATCACGGCTGCGACGGCGCCGCTCTATCCGAGCGCTCCAAAGCCGAAATTGATGCTAGCCTTCGCGGCGGCTGCCGGGCTCATTCTCGGCATCGGACTTTCGTTTGTGAGGCATACGTTCGACTGGACCATAAGGTCGCCACGACACATCCGGGACCTGGGTGTCGAATGCGTCGGAGAGCTGCCGCCCACCAGCAGAGGATGGGAATCCGGCCGCGTCGACGAAGTGGCAAAATATCCGCACTCCCGATACAGCCAAAGCCTCAGGAAAGCGCGAACCGAAATCAGCCTTGCGGAAACCAGCCGCCCGATCAAGTTACTTGGGTTGACCGCTGTATCCAACGACAGTTCGAAGAGTTCGGTCGCCAGCAATCTTGCCACGCTTTACTCGAGGTCCGGCCTGAAGACGTTGGTGATTGACGCCGACGTCCGCCGATCGACCATGACCACGCGGCTGCTCGGCCCATCGGGCGCCTTCGACAGACCGTGCCAGGACCCTGTCCGGCTCAACATCGTCCGCGCTCCTGGGCGGCCGTTCGACGTGCTTCCAAGTTCGGTGGTGGGCGCCAGGCACCTGCTGGCACCAGGCAATATGGAGGCGTTCCTCTTGGAACTGACCGCTAGCGACCTTGCCGCCTACGAACTTGCCGCCTACGACATTGTCATCCTGGACCTGCCGACGCTTGCCTCGGGAGCCGACGAACTGATTGTCGGATCCGTTCTGGACGGCGTCGTAGTCGTTGCCGAGTGGGGCAAGACACATGTCGAAACGCTGCGGGAACTTGTCAGGACGCTGCAGGCCAGCAGGACGCCCATCCTTGGCGTGCTCCTGACGAAGGCCCGCGCGATGAAATCCAAGCACCGCAGAGCATGAAACTGGCGAGATATTCCTCCTTCGGAAGTCGCAAAAGCGTGTAGGGGGATCATTCCTTGGGATTAGGGGGATAGCCCCGGAGCGTCACGCTACCTCCTTTGCCTTTCTTGCCGACAAGCCCCGACCTTGGAAGAGTGACGAGAACAATTCAGACAGCAACCGTCCCATGACAACAAACGCATTCGAGTCACATCAGGGAACCCCGATCTGGGTTCAGCCATCATTACCAGTGGCGGCTGACAACCGAACGGCAGTCCTGCATGTTGTTCCTGCGCCCGACCACAACAGTGCCGGGGCAGTGTTGACAGACCTGTCGCCCGCCATCAGGGCGGGAATGACGATCCCTCCTATCGGAGGTCTCCTGAAGCGGATCATGGATCTGGTCATAGCGGCCACGGCGCTTGTCATGGCTGCGCCAGTGATGATCGTCATTGCCCTGCTGATCAGGATGACGGCAGGAGGCCCGGCAGTGTTCTCGCACAGCCGTATCGGGTTCGGCGGAAAGCCGTTCGATTGCTACAAGTTCCGCTCGATGGTTGCCAATTCGGAAGAAGTTCTGAAAGCATATCTCGATGCCAACCCTCATGTCTGCAAGGAGTGGGAGGAGACCCACAAGATCAGGAACGACCCCCGCGTCACGCTCCTGGGGTGGATGCTCCGCAAGTCGAGCCTCGACGAACTCCCCCAGCTCTTCAACATCATCCGCGGCGACATGAGCTGCGTAGGCCCAAGGCCCATCGTAAAGGACGAACTCAAACGCTACGGCGACCACCTGGGGGAATACCTTCGGACAAGGCCGGGACTCACTGGTCTCTGGCAGGTGAGCGGAAGAAGCAGCATGGACTACGCCAACCGCGTGGCGCTGGACAGCCAGTATGTGCGGAACTGGTCGGTCTGGCTCGACATCGTGATCTTGTTCAGGACGGTTTTCGCAGTGATGCGCTTCGACAGGGCTTCCTGAAGTCCCGACCGGTCACCCTTCCTCCCGCTTCCAGTGGACGGACAGGGACAGGCCGATCATGTAGGCGCAAGCCAATACGAATGCCAGGATCAGGAATTTGGTGACGGTCACATGGCCGGGCAACCCAAGGCCATTCCAGGCAAAGCTTCCGATCACAAGCAGCGCAGTCGCCGCGATCAGGGCGGGAGCCTTGAACCGCAATCCCATCAAAACGCCTGCCGCCGATACAGCGATTACACTCATGAGCACCGACATCTCCAGTGATACCCGCAGGACTGATTGCCTCACTGCGGCAGGGAAGGTTTCGTCAGCGTGTGCTCACTGATATGCGGCCTCAAAGTGCATGGCAAGTGCTAGGGTCATTGCTTAGTTGGTCCGCTTAGGGGTCGAGCTAAGCTAGCCCTGCGCTTGCGGTGTTCTTCGTCCTTCCCTGCGGCTTCCAGCAGCCGCGATTTGGCTTCCGAAGCCCATGCCAACCAAGCGCTTGCAATTCAAGAGCCGGCGAAACGCGGTGATTCTCTGGTGATTCTCTATGGTGATTCTCTAAGGTGATCGATCGACAAGCGAAGGGGTGCAGCGAGCTGCCGCCCTCGCTGAACCATGCAAGCTTGATCAGTTGGTGCCCTGAACCGGATTCGTCTCTGCCTGCACGCTGCCGCCTGCAGGTAGGGCAGCCAAGCCGGACTGCGGCGGGGGGATCTCGATCTTCACGGTATCGCCTGGCTCGATCGGCGTCGTTTCCTCAGCCGTGAGTTCTTCCGAGCCGCTGTCCGTCGTCCTCACGATCTTAAAGATCGGCTTGGCCCTTTCGGAGCGCTCTCTAAGGGCGAGCAGAGCAGGGGCCGTGACCTCGGTTTCGTGCAGCAACTGCACCGCGGTGTCGGCCTTGCTGGTTACTTCATTGAGCTGCAGCTGCGTCTCGCGCAAGGCCGCGGCGACTTCGCTGGCTTGGCTGTTGCCGAGGTTGAGGATCTCGATATCGGTCTTGCTTATCTCCTGCCTGACTCGCAGGAGCGAGGTCTCGGCAGCCAACTTTTCGCTCTGCATCTGTGCGACAGTTCCCTCCAGAGAGAGTTCCCGCGGTGCAACCGCCAGCCCCTTCGAGACAAGGGCCGAAACACCCGCGAGTTCCTTCTGGATGAGTTCGATCTGTTTGTCGTGGAAGGTCAGCTGTTCTTCAAGCGAGGCCAGTTCCTTTTCCAGGAAATCCCTGAGTTCGTGGAGGGCACGGAGTTGCGTCATCATCGCGTCCTTGCGGACGGCGAAGATCTTGCGTTCCTGCTCCATCGCCACCGCAATCGTCTCGTTCGAAGCCCTGTCTTTCAGTTCCGCAGGGAAAGCGATGTCGTCGCTGCCAGCCAGTTCGGATTCCAGCCGCGCTTTGCGCGCGAGCAGACTGACGTTGCTCAGCGCCAACAAACCCACGTCGCCCTGGCCCGCGATGACTTCACGCTCAAGCCTCGACATGTCTTCCTCGCGCGTCCGCAGGCCGCCGGCGATTCCCAGCGCCTGCAGCACCGTCAGTCCGGGCCTGTAGGGAAATTCGCCGGGCTGCGTGACGTGGCCGACTATGTAGAACGGCCTGTACTGGACAATCTCGACGGCGACATCCGGCTGGCGGCCAAGGCCCATGTGCTGCATCAGGCGGTCGCCGATCGCGCGGGCGAGGTCACCGGGGGCGGTGCCCTGCGCGCGTATCTGGCCGACAAATGGAAGGAAGAGCGTGCCGTCGGCACCGACAATGAAACTGTCGTTGAGCGCCGTCCATTCGAAGATCACGTCGCGTGATGCGCGCCATTCGTAAACCTTGAGCCTGACCTTGTCCTGAGGTCCGAGGAGGTACTCGGCAGCCACCGTCGGCAAGGGGCAGGCCGCTGCCGCTGCCAATGAAGCCGCCGCCACCGTCACAAGCCATTTCCGCATTGTCTTTCCCGCCGTCAGATTTTCAGGATGTATTCGGGTTCGATTCGTCCCATGGCGATGTGCCGGATCGCCAGCATGTTGCCCCTGAGCCTGCCCCTCCGATCGATATACGGCTCGGGTCGCAGGCTCTTTGCGAGGTTGGCCGCAATATTCCTGAACATCAGGGGAAGCGCGAAGGAGGCCGGAACGGAGCCCTTCTTGATCAGGTAGATCGCATTCGCAACCTGGGAGTAGCCGAACCGCTCTCCGCTGACCCGCCCTGTCTTGATACCGAGATGGACGCCCGTGATTGCGGTCACGCAGACCACCCGACCTTTGGATCTCATTTGGCTGGTGAAGTCGATGTCTTCCTGCCAGCCGTACAGGACGAGGCGCTCGTCGAAGCGCAAATCGCCCACAAGCGAGGAACGGAAGGACATGTTGCATCCGTATGCTCCGACATGGTCGACCACCGACGGTCCATCATGTTTTTTGCCCTCGTTTTCCCGCAAGGCGGCTTCGGCATTTTCCCAAGTGAGGCCGGCATTCGTGGCCCCGTCCCTGACGACCTTGCCCATCACCACCGCCCATCCGACATTTTCCACGAAAGCTTTCTCGACCTGCTCCAGGTATGCGGCGCACGGAACGAAATCGTCGTCGAAGAATGTGATGATGTCGAAGCGCCCCAGGGAAGGTACGAGAGCCCTGTTCCGCTGGGCAGCCAGTCCCTTCGGTCCGAAAACGAGTGACACCGGGAAAGGACAGCTTTCCGGCAGTTCGACATGCGTGGCGTCGGGCGCCGACAATATGACCTCGTCGGGAAGCCTCGTCTGGCCGCCCAAATACCCGAGCAGGCGCGCGACCTGTCCGCTGCGGCCAAGGGTCGGGATGATCACTATGAGTCTCATGCTCGATCCAGTTTCGGTTCCGCCGAACCTAGACCGGCGAGTGGACCGAAACAGCCTGCATAAAAGGAGACGGGAGGAGCTTGGCCTACCGCCGGACACAGGCTTTCGGAGTATCCCCGGTGAACGACCACAGCCATAAGTATTAGACAGGCATGCGCCCGCAGCAGTCTGTAACCGATCGGACAACTTGCCGGAGCAATGACATGGAATGGAGACTGACGGCCTGATGAGGCTAGGGGGAACCATGCTCCACGAACGCTCTTCCGATTTGGCCATCGCGGCCAAGGTCGATATGCCCATCGAGGAGTTGCCGGCCGCGCCGGGGCCTGGCGTCGACAGGTACGCGAAGATAGCGATCGTTCATGACTGGTGCCCGAATTTCCGGGGAGGGGAAAGGGTTCTGGCGCAAATCTGCAAGCAGTTCCCCAATGCTGAAGTCTTCACGCTTTTCGATTTCCTGCCGCTCGAGGTGAAGGAGCAATATTTCCACGACGTGGAATTCCATACGTCCGCGGCCAACCGGATCCCGATGGTCCAGAAATTCTATCGATCCCTGTTCTTCTTTTGCCCCTTCCTGATCGAACAGTTCGATGTGACAGGCTACGATGCGGTGATCTCGTCTTCGGCCGCATTTTCGCGTGGCGTGATCACCAGGCCGGACCAGCCGCATCTCTGCTATGTGCACAGCCCCGTCCGCTACGCCTGGGACGAGCAGTTTTCCTATCTTCAGCAAGGACGGCTTGGCTTCGGCCCCAAGGGAATGCTCTATCGGTACATGCTCCATCGCCTGAGGACGTGGGACACGAGAACGGCGCACGGTCCGGACCTGATGCTGGCGAATTCGAATTATGTCCGCTCCCGAATCCAGCACATTTACGGGCGCGACGCGCGCGTCGTTTTCCCGCCGGTTTCACTGGCAGAACTGCCCTGTGTCGAGGACAAGGACGATTACTACGTTTCGGCGTCCTTCCTCGCCCCTTACAAGCGCACCGACCTTGTCATCCGGGCCTTCAACGAGATGCCGTCGCGGCGCCTGGTCATCGTTGGCGAAGGCCAGCAATCAGCCAGCTTGCGGGCGCTTGCCGGTCCGAACGTCACCTTCTCGGGTTACCTGCCCCGGAAAGACTATGTGGACACCCTGGCGCGGGCGAAGGCGATGGTCTTCGCGGGCTGCGAGGATTTCGGCATAGCGCTGGCCGAGGCGCAGGCCTGCGGCACGCCGCTGGTCGCCTTCGGCCGCGGCGGGGCCGTCGACATCGTACAGCGCCTGGGATCATCCCCCGAGCCGACAGGGGTACTGTTCAAGGCTCAGACGGTCGATCACCTCAAGGAGGCAGTCGAACGGTTCGAAGAGAACAGCTACGCCATCGCGCCCCGCGCTTGCGCCAAGAATGCAGGACGTTTTTCCGAAGAGAACTTCGACCGCGCGATCCTGGAATCCCTCGGGGCCGTGCAGGCACTTCACGAGATCATGTGAATTCGCGAGCCCTGACGACCTTCGTTTCCGTATCGACGCCGTCTGCGGCCGCCATCGCCTCGAGATAACGCAAGGCCGTCGCCCTCCAGCTGTATGCCGAGGCTCTCGCCCTTCCCTTGCCTATCATCTGCAGTCGCAAGGCCTGAGAACCGCGAAGCTGCACGAAACTGTCGACCCATGCGTCCTGGTCGTGGGGAGGTGCAAACAGGGCTGCGCTGCCGCAGACCTCAGGCAGGCTGGCGCGGTCGGAAACCACCACAGGGCAGCCGACGGCCATCGCCTCGAGGGCTGGAAGACCGAAGCCCTCGGTGAGCGAGGGGAAAGCCAGGCATAGCGAGTCCCTGAGCAGGGCCGCCAATTCGCCATCGGAAATGCGGCCGAGCCAGTGGATGTTTCGAGCTTCGGTCCTGGCTGATCCTGACCTAAAGACGCGTGAATCCGACATGCCGACGATCGCGATTCTGAGTCCGGCTTCGCCAAGACGGTCAGCCATGTTCAGGAGGAGATCCACATTCTTGTGGGGTGCGGCACTGCCGATCAGAACAACGGTTTCCCGCGAGGCCGCCAGCCGTGTCTGCGCTGAGTGTTCAGGCTTCCACCGCAACGCATGCTCATGGCCATTCGGCGCTACGAAAGCCCGTTCTGCCGGGATGACGCCGCGGCGAACCAGTTCATCCAAGGAGTAATTGGAAACGGTGGAGATACCGCACGCCGTCTTGCCGAGGCCGGGCAACAGATTCCTGTAAAGAAGCCTAAAGGCAAGGGAATAGCTCTGCGGGGCATTCCAGACGTTTGCATCATGGATGCAGACGATATGCTTGTGGGAAAGCAGTGGCCCGGTGTTGCAGAGGCTGAGCAGTCCGCTGCCATCGAGCGATGAGGGGAGCTGTGCCTGCTCCCAGACATGCCCGCTCGTGCGGCCGATCTCGCGACGTTCGATGAAAGCCAGGGGGATGTCCCCGGACCCGGACGGACAGTGCAGTGTAAGCTCGAGGCCGCGGGCGAGGGGCTCCTGTTCGGCGATCAAGGCGTCGAGAGAATGCACGACCTCGCGCGCATAACGCTGGACGCCTGTTGTCGGCTGGGAAAGAAAACGCCCATTGATCGTCCAACGTCGCGCCATGCCGTCCCCCTTGAAACCTTTAGTGTGGAGCCGCGAAGGCGCCAGGTCACCATGGCCATCGGGTCATCCGGCTAAGCGGGAATCATCCGGATAGGCGAGGTCGGACAGCGTGCCTACCTCAAACGTTTGAGGGCCTTAGTGCTCCCGGGAATGCTAGTCTGGCCCAGGGTGCCGAAAGGACCGGGGAAGGGTGGACATGGGCAAACTCGAGTTCGACACGACAGAGTCGCCACCACCAAGGCAGGCCAGACAGGTGAATGGACACCGCGCCGACACACCCCTGGCCAGATCTGCTGCCGCCGGCGCCGAATTCCTGATCGGGCATTCCGCTCGGGTGTGCGTGGACCGGGAAGCGCCGAGACGACGCTGGACGATAAATGGAGACTTCACGACGCTTCGGCCGACCGGAGTAGCCCGTTACGCCCGCGAGGTCACCTTGGCTCTCGACGCCCTCATTTCGGAAGGGCATCCCCTCGGTCGCGACCTGGAGATCGATCTCGTGGTGCCGCGCCCGCTTTCCGAACCTTTGCGCCTCAATGCCATCTCTGTCCGTGTCGTTCCCGAATTCAACAGGCCGCGACTTCCCCAATTCTGGGTGCAGGCGCAGTTGCCCTGGCATGTGCCGGGAGGATTGCTGAGCTTCTGCAATCTCGCTCCGGTCGTGCTTAGGCGCCAGATCGCGTGCATCCACGACATGCACACCAGGCTCATGCCGTCGAGCTACGCGCGGGGGTTCCGGTGGGCGCACCGCCTGATCCTGCCGGCACTTGGCAGGCGGGCCGCCCGCATCACCACGGTCTCGCAACTCTCGCGCAGCCATCTGGTCGAGTTCGGGATCGCGCCGGAGGAAAACATCGTCGTCACCTACAACGGCAGCGACCATGCGAAGAGATGGGATGCAGCGAGATCGTCTCTGGCCGTCGACCGGGGCCGGCAGTATGTGCTTTGCCTTGGGAGGCGGGACCAGGAATACAAGAACATGGGGCTTCTCGCCAAGCTGGCCCCACTCCTCGACGCGATGGGTCTCGACCTCTGGATGCCAGGCGATGTCGACGAGACCACGGTCCTGAGGTACGTCCCGGAAATGCCCGGAAACATCGTCCTCCCTGGCCGCATAGGCGATGACGACTTCAAGAAGGCGCTCGAAGGCGCCCTGTGCTTCCTGTTCCCGTCACGGATCGAAGGCTTTGGGCTGCCCGCTGTCGAGGCGATGGCTTCGGGCTGCCCGGTCGTGGCCTCGACATCGCCGTGTCTTCCCGAAATCTGTGGGGATTCGGCCCTCTATGCCGACCCCGACGACGTCCAGTCGTGGGCCGAAGCCATCCGCCTGCTGATGCTCGCCCCAGACTTGCGGCAGCGGTTGGTTGCTAAGGGGCACGCGAGGGCGAGCAGCTATTCCTGGCGGTGGATAGCGTGGAAATACCTCGAACTCATGATTCAGGTCGACGCCGATTTCGGGGAGTTCGACAGTTGAGCGGCAACCGGTCTGCGGCAGGAACCCTATGAAGGGACCGACCTTGCTCTTCGAAGCCGTCGCTGGAAGCTTCGACAAACCTGACTTAGGGAGGCCTCCCAAAGCGCTGCCTCAGCCAAAAAGGTGTGTTGTCCTGCCCATAAGGTGAAGCGAGGAAACGAGTACTGGGTTCTATACTGGTCATTAGCATTCATTCAATGACGGGTGTGTTGGCACCTCATCCGAGAATGGGTGTGGATTTCTGTTCACTGAAATCGAGAGCGAACGGTTCGCTATGCAATCCCAAAATGCGCAAGTTGAAACCTTGCTTGAACGTCATGTCCAAGAGCAACGACGGACCAAGGGCTCCGACCTTGCGCGTGTGGCGCGAAGCACAAGGCGACTTCGGATTGGCCTGATAGGGCAGTTCGGCGTCGGTAACTTCGGCAATGACGGTTCGCTTGAGGCAATGATCGACACTCTGAGGCGCATCTGCCCAGAGGCCGAGCTTGCCGTGATTTGCACACGTCCCGAGACCGTCGAGAGGGTCTTCGGCTTGAAGACCATCAAATTGACGCGGCCGGGCATCCAGTCGCATTGGCTTGACCGGGCGAACCGCATGCTCGGTCGTGTCCCATACAGGATATGGGGACTAATTCGGGCCTTCCTCAAACTTCGTGGTTTTCATGCTGTCGTAGTGCCCGGAACCGGCGCGTTCGATGATTTCAGCGACACACCATTGGGAATGCCTTACGGCTTTCTCAAATGGTTGGCGATGGCGAGGTTGCGCGGCTGCGTCGTCGCATTTGCGAGCGTCGGGGCTGGGCCTGCTTACCACCCCCTCTCTCGTCTGTTCTTCGCCTGGGCTGCCCGTTGCGCCTCATACCGTTCGTATCGTGACGGAATTTCGCGCGATTTCATCCGATCCCTCGGAGTCAATGTTGCCAGCGACCGGATTTTCCCCGACCTTGCTTTTGGTCTTCCAATTCCAACAGTCGAGCGTGAGATTTCGGAGACCACCGTCGTTGGCGTGGGCGTCATGAACTACCGTGGCCGCACGGGTGGAAGTGAAGCAATTTATAACGCGTACATTTCCAAGCTCGCGGAGTTTGTTGCACGCATTGTGATGCGAGGCTTCGCCGTTCGACTGATCCTGGGCCAGGACAATGACGAGGCCGCGGTCGTCGATATCATCGAGCGGCTCCGCGGCATGGTTTCTGAGGCTGACTTGGCCCGGGTCATCTATAGTCGGTCTGCATCGCTCCACGACGTCATGGCCCAAATGCAGACCACTGACGTCGTCATCGCAACCCGATTTCACAATGTTGTTTGCGCCCTGCGGGTGGGTCTGCCTGTCATATCTCTTGGATACCTCGAAAAGCATGACGTGCTTGCCGCAGACATGGGCCTATCGGCCTTTTGCGCCAACGTCGAAACGTTCAGCGTCGAATGGCTTGAGTCGCGGCTCGACTCGCTCCTTGCAGAGCGGGAAGCGCGAGCGCAGCAAGTTCGCGAAAGCGTTCTGCAGTACAGGCGACAACTTATGAACCAAGAAGATCTCTTCCGAACGCAAGTTTTCGACGTGCGGTGTCTTGGCCGCTCTCGTAAAATGAAATCTGGGGAGGCTGACATAGACGACGAAAAGATCCGTGAAGGCAACACCCGAAGTTAGGGTCGACAGACAAACAGAAATTCTTCCACTCTCAACAAATTTGGAGGGCTGATCAATGCCGATGGTCGACATTCTGATTCCAAACTACTGCTACGGGCGTTACTTGCCTCAGGCCGTCGAAAGCATCGTTCGGCAGCAGGTAGAAGATATCAGGATTTTGATCATAGATAATGCTTCAACAGACGATAGCGTCGATGTTGCAAAAAAACTGGCAAGGCAGGACAAGCGCATAACGCTTGTGGCGCGTGAAAAAAATCTCGGGCTGCACGCTTCGTGGAATGAGGGTCTAGACTGGGCCAGTTCCAAGTACGTTGTGATTCTTTGCGCCGACGATTTGCTCGTCGATGGCTGTTTTCACCGCGCCCTGTCGGTTCTTGAACGGGTACCCGATGTTTCTTTCGCATGCGGAGCCGAACTGGCATGGCACGAGGACCGGCCCTTTCCAATAGTGGAAAATTCGGACGTAGGGGATTGGCGATTTCTATCCATGGAATCGTACGCTTTGGCGCGGTCGCTCCCGAGTAGGGTTATTTTTGGGTTCGGCGCGTCGCTGATCAGAACCTCCGACCTCAAACGGGTCGGCCATTTCCGGTCGGAGATATCCTACAACGAAGACGTGGAAATGTTTTTACGGCTCTCGCTGGATCGCAGAGTGGCGGTGACCAACGCGATCCATGGAATAAGGCGGGAACACGGCGCGAATATATCTGCGGTATTCTGGCAAGATCCCAAGCGCGACATGGTCGAAAAGAAGATCGCCTTCGACAGTTTCTTTTCGAACGATGCAGCAGGCGTACCCGGGGTGGAACAACTGCGGCGGAATGTGTATCGAAACCTTGGAAAGCGTGCGTACTGGTCCGGCCTGTCACACATCGCCCGCGGCCAGCGGGCCGCCGGCTTTGATCTCCTCAGGTTTGCGGCTGAACTCTCGCCCAGCCTGGCCTACATTCCGCCGATTGACTACCTGGCCCATGTTCCCAACCCGCTAAGCCACATCCGCTCACGCCTGGCGGAGGCCTGGGGCCAGCATTGACAACGACGTCTGGCATGTGGCCGCCGATGTGGATCCGTTGTCTCGGATCGGATGCCGTCTTTCATCCGCGCAAAGGATAGCCCATGACCGAAAGGCGCATCGGTGTCGTTTATCTGACTGACGGCAGGCGCGATGACCTGACTTATGCCAGCGCCGTGGCGTTGGGATTGAGCCATTCGCGGGAAATAGACATCCATATCGTTCAATCCGGATTCCGCTCGGCGCCCCCGCCGGCGGTGCTCAGGGTCCTCCAGGCAAAGGGCCATCGGCTGGCGACCCACACCCTGTCGACGGTCTACCGAGGCCGATCCGGGCACGGCCATATAACCTCGACGGCATATGAAAAAGCCGAGGCGATCGCCGTGGTTTCGGGCGAACACGATGTCGTCTGTTACCTCGACAATGATACGCTTGCCATGTCGCCTCTTGATCTGGCAGCTGCTGCCCCGAAGACACAACCTCTCGCCGCCGTGCCCGACCTCTCCATATCCACAGGTTTCGACAATCCCGCATTCTTCGAAAACTGCGACAAACACGGCCTCGAACGGCGCTACTTCAACTCCGGTCTGATGGCCATCAATGTCTCTCGATGGATTGGGGCGGGAATTCCCGAACGGTACGATTCCGCCGTCAAGGAACATGCGGACTTTTGTCCCTATTGGGACGGGTCATGCATCCATATCGACCAATGCGCCCTCAACATCGCCGCCAATGGGGCATGGGAGACGCTTCCTTTGGAATTCAACGTGCAGAAGTCCGCATTCCAGACAGCCTATTGGGATCGGGCATTGATCCGCCACTATACGGGGCCGGAGAAGTTCCTGCCGGCGGTGGCACATCGCATCGACAGCAAGGAACGGTCTGTACTCGGCCGCATATCGTGCAACTGCGGGGAGCTCGGGCTGAATATTCCTCCTGCGTATCTGGGGTTGCCCTACAGGGTCAACAGATTGCGCAGGAGAGCGGATCGGACCAAAATTTCGAGACTATTGGACGGTTTTCTTGTGGTTTGAGGTCCTCCGTCTGAGCATGTCCTCTCGTTGATTTACCGCGAGTTGGTGGTGCGGGATCTCGGACAAGTTTCGATATCAACCTACCGAAACCCGTGCCCGCCGGAGTGCCGGGAAAATCTTGATGATCTCATCAAGCAGGGGATGCCGGGTGATGATCAATCCGGCCGACCACCCCCCGAACGCCGACAATGCCGCTGCAGCGGCTTCCATGTTGGAGAGGCCGAAGCCGGAACTGGAGATCCCGATGGCTGCGAGGGGAGGAGCCGCGCTCGCGAAGGCGACGACAGCACTTTTCCATAGCGCTGCGGCGATGTCCCTGCGTTTCAGCCCCAGCCTGCGCCGGACGAAGCTCAGGGCAATACATGCCTGGAAGGGAACGGTCACCAGCATGCACCAGGCGGCTGCCTGCAGTCCACCGAAGACGACGGCTACGGAGAGCAGAATGCCGGAAAACGGGAAGACGATCAGCGCTCGGATGAACAAGTCGCGGATCGCTCCAAGTGCAACCATCACGGGGTAATTGAGTTCAAAGCTGAACGAGAAGAGCAGCGCGATTGCGACGACCTGCACCAGGGGTGCGGCTTCGGTCCACTGGTGACCGAGCACGATGTCCACGATCGGGTACGCCAGAACCGACAGCACGAGGAGCGCGGGCCAGTGGAGCGCGGTAATGAGGGAAAGGGCGGCTAGATAGGGACGCTTCAAATCCCTGCCTTGCCTGACCTCGGCTGAAAAGGCGGGCAGCACGACCGCCACGGCACCTCCGATGACCAGTTTGTCGGGTATCTGGCCGATCCAGAGCGTCCTGCTGAACAAGGCCGCCGCATTCGGCGACACGACGCGGCCCAACAGGAGCAGGGGCAGGGCGTCAAAGATGCGGAAAAGCATGGTGATAACGCCGTTGTATCCACCGAATGAGATCATTCCGCGCCAATTGGCCAGGGACGGCCTGAACATCCAGAAATGGGGGCATAGGGCGAGGGCGAGGCCCGCGGCAAGACCACTGCCGATCAACCAGCCCCAGGCGAAGCTCATATAGCTGAAGCCCGCCAATGCCAGCGCAATTGTTGCTGCAGAGTTCGCCACAGCTCCCGTTATGTCGATGGCCGCGATCTTGCCGAAGGACATCTCCCTCCGCAGGAGAGCGTTTATCAAGGTGAAAGAGGTGTCAAGGAAGAGACACACCGAGATGACCCTGAAGTAGGGAACGAGGTTCGGCTCGCTGTAGAACGAAGCCAGCAAAGGGGAAGCGACGACGAGAGTGGCGGCGATGACCCCGGTGAGGATGAACATCACCGTAAAGGCACTGCGTATATCCTCGCGACTGAGTTCCTCGCGCTGGATGAGGAAGCTCGAACTGGAGAACTCCCTTAGGGACAGGGCAGTCGCCATGATAGCCATGCCGATCACTGACACCCCGATCTCCTGGGGCGTCAATATACGGGAGACCAAGGCTGCAGTGGCAAAATTCGTCACGAGCAGGACGTAGCGTTCACCCACGCTCATCAAGAGTGCGCGTTTTACCGAAAGCATGAGTGTCCTTTCCAGGTGGCCCGGCCGCCTGCGTGCCGACGGATAGTCCGACAAACCGGGTTGAAGGTCAGGACGTCCAATAGGCTAGGGAATGACCACCGACTAAAGCGGTAGCAAGGGAGGCGACTACCCGCGTGATCTGACCACTTCCTGGCCAGTTCAGGATTGATCGGACTGGATAAAATAGGACGCAAAGAGCCCCAACCCCATCCACCGGAGGGATGAATTGTATTACCGCAGGGGGCACTTAGGGTGGGCACCCCTCTTCTCATATGGTGGAATGGGATGAACCGGCAAAATCGCGATCTAAGTGGGCTTCAAATACTTCGCGCTATCGCCGCCTTTGGCGTCATAGTTCGCCATACCCTCGAGATGTCGAATGGATCGGAAGCTGGGCGGTTCAGTCCCGACTGGATAACAGCATCTGGCGCCGCAGGAGTAGATCTGTTCTTTGTAATTAGCGGGTTTATTATGGTGTACGTGAGCTTTCCGCCCGGTCAGGCCGCGGACACGCCGAAGCGTTTCATTGTCAAGCGGGCAACGCGCATATTCCCATTGTACTGGATTTGCAGTGCAGCCATTGTTGCAATCTCTGCGGTAGGTTTCTTAAAGAACAAAAATATAGATTTATATACCATATTGAACTCCGCGCTGATACTACCTGGAGATAAATTAGTTTATGTCGCATGGACACTCTCTTATGAACTATATTTTTACATAATTTTTTCGATATGTCTTAATATTGGAAAAATGTTTTCGACGTCGATCTCTGTGATATTGCTGATGATCGGTGGAATTGTGTTAGGAAGAGAAATTCAGAATTCGACATACTATGATTTCTTCTCTAGCCCCCTCGTTCTGGAGTTTTGTTTCGGCATCGCTTTGGCACTGTTTTTTTCCGCTGGCAAGAAATGGAAAGTCCCGTTAGCTCTCGGCGCGCTCGGGTTTCTTATAATAATCGTGTCCCCGATTTTCCTACCCCATCCCGATGCTTTGCCCGGTTCGCGGGTCATCGTATGGGGTCTTCCAGCAACTTTGATAGTGGCTGCATTTCTCGAGGTTAAGCGACCGCAATCAATAGCCGGCCGCGCAACTGTCCTGCTCGGCGATGCATCTTATGCCCTCTACTTAACGCACATCTTCGTCATGATGGCATATGGCTGGGTAATTAAGTCGACATTTGTGGGAGGAATGTCACAAGCTGTCTTCGCTCCTGTAATTATATTCTTATGCCTTATTGTTGGTGTGCTGACACACGTATTTGTGGAAAGGCCAGCTCTCGACCTCGTTCGGAGGGTCACAAGACGCCAGTCGGGACGGCGGCCACTGGAGGCCAGAAGCTAGAAGCCTATCCGAGGTGATCCGGCGCGCCAGCGTCATGAACTTGCAGAACCGAGGAGTGGCCCGAAGGGGTTGGTCCGGCTTTCGTCCCTCGGCTGCACAATGGTGCGTGCTCCGGGCCTGCCAGGGTAGACAAGGACCAGAGGTGTGCTTCCCAATGGTGGTAGCGCGACCGCCGAAAGGGGTAGCGCGAGCACTCCGTTCACCCGTATGGGCAGATTGCTTCCAGCGGCCGCAGTCCCGACTATCCAGCCTGAATCTGAAACCCGACAGGGAGGCTCGTCCATGTCCTTTCGTTTCGCAACCATCGCGGCCTGCCTGCTGGCGACAGTCGTGCCTACTTCCGCCGCCGATCTGCTCTGGGGCGTCAACGGCCATCCAATAACTGCCTATCCGGGCATCCCGCTCGAAAGGCAGCTCGATTTCATTAGGGATCTCGGCCTGAAATCGTACCGAGTCAACGTTACAAGCGAGGACAACGCAGAAACGCTTGCCAACCTCGTCGACGCCGGGAAGGCGCGAGGAATCGAGATCCTGCCCGTCATCACGCCTGCGGCCATCGATCTGGACAAGGATAGTCCGGAAGAGCTCTACGAGAAGACCCGGAAACTGGCGGTCACCCTCGGCACCAGGTTCAAGAACGACATCCGCGTTTGGGAACTCGGCAACGAGATGGAGAACTACGCCATCATCAAGCCCTGCGAGAAACGCGACGACGGCTCGCAATATCCATGTGGATGGGGGCCGGCAGGAGGAACGGGAGCACTCGACTACTACGGTCCGCGCTGGGTGAAGGTGAGCGCCGTCCTCAAGGGCCTGTCCGACGGCATGACCGAGGTCGATCCGGGCATCAGGAAGGCGATCGGCACCGCCGGATGGGGCCACACCGGAGCGTTCGCGCGGATGAAGCGGGACGGGATCGCCTGGGACATCTCTGTGTGGCACATGTACGGCGACGACCCGGAATGGGCTTTCCGCGAAATCGCGGGCTACGGCAAGCCGATCTGGGTCACCGAATTCAACAATCCTTATGGAAGTCAACGCAGCGAGCGGCAGCAGGCCGACGGCATCAAGCAGACAATGACGCGACTTCGCGAACTCACCCAGAAGTACAAGGTCGAGGCTGCGCACATCTACGAACTGATCGACGAGACCTACTGGGCCCCCGGCTTCGAAGCCAATATGGGATTGGTGAGGCTCGCCGCAGCATCTGATGGCAAATGGAGGATCGGCGAGCCGAAGCCTGCCTACAAGACGGTGCGTGACTTCACCCGCGGACCGCAGCCGCTGCCCAAGCCGCATCGGGACTGCGACCCCGAGACCACCGCCGCAGACAAGTCCATATATGTGCGGCAGGCAAGCTTCGCCTACTGCCTCGTGCTTGGCCACGAGGGCGACACGTCCAGCGTCGATCATTGGTCGGCGGCGCTTGAAAGCGGAGACAGCAAACTCGCCGGCATGATCATGGAAATGATGCGCACCGACGATTTCGAAACCAGATATGCCACGATCGGCCTGACGGACCGCAGCTATATCAGTTTCCTTTATTTGCTGCTTCTTGACCGTCCCGCGGACGATTACGGGATTGAAACCTATGCCCGGCAGCTGCGCGCGGGGACCATGACCCGCGAGGACGTGGCCTTCGGCATCGTCGATTCATCGGAGTTCAGATCTGGGCACGCTGCCACCCGCGAAGTTTCCGCGGTGCCGGCCCCCGGCTGAGCAGGAACGCTGGCAACAGGGAGTGTCAAGGCAGTGAGCCTCGCGTCTGTTTTCATGGCCGGCGCCCTTTTGGCGGCCATGTCGACGGGAGCCCTGGCCTGCGAGCGCAACGGCGGGACAAAGTTCCCGCTGCGGATCGAATCCGGAAAGAATTATCCTGTCGACAGCGAGGGCCATCCGTTCTTCATGCACGGCGACTCGGCCTGGTCATTGATCGCCGACCTGAAGGACGAGGAAGCAGACTTCTACCTGGAGGACCGCAAGGCTCGCGGGTTCAACACCGTCCTGGTCAACCTTCTCGAGCACCGGTTCTCCCGAAACGCGCCGGCAAACGCATATGGCGACAGACCATTCGCCGACAACGGAGATTTCGTCGTTCCGAACGAGGCATACTTCGCCCATGCCGACCGCATTCTGCAGAAGGCTTGCGAGCTTGGTTTCCTTGTGCTGCTCGCCCCGGCATATCTCGGATATGGCGGTGGCGATGAAGGTTGGTATCAGGAAATGGCGGCAGCAGGAGCAGAAAGGCTCGACGCCTATGGTCGTTTTGTTGGACGCCGCTACCGGCGCTTCGACAACATCATGTGGGTCAACGGCGGCGATTACAATCCTGCGGATAAGGATCTGGTTAGGGCCGTCGCCAAGGGTATTCTGGAAGAGGATCCCGATGCTCTTGGCACCGTCCACGGCGCTCCCGAAACGGCACCGCTCGAATTCTGGGGTCACGAACCCTGGCTGAAGGTGAACAACGTC
The DNA here is from genome assembly GCF_042431665.1 of Mesorhizobium kowhaii. Taxonomy (NCBI): domain Bacteria; kingdom Pseudomonadati; phylum Pseudomonadota; class Alphaproteobacteria; order Hyphomicrobiales; family Phyllobacteriaceae; genus Mesorhizobium; species Mesorhizobium kowhaii. The sequence continues at coordinate 607,921 of NZ_JBHLYT010000053.1, read as the reverse complement.
TACACACACGGCCCCGTCTATGCGAGCGCGCTCAGGGAGCACGATATCGGCAGGGGCATGCCCTTCTTCCTGATCGAGAGCGTCTACGAATTCGAACATGGTGCCGACGAGTACCGGGTCCGCATTCAGGCGTACCAGGCGATCCTCTCGGGCGCTTTCGGGCATCTCTATGGCAACAACCCGATATGGCATTTCGGGGGACCTGGTGTCCAGCGGCAGACTATGCAGTGGAAGGAGGCCCTCAACAGTCCCGGCGCAAAGAGCATGGAGGTGCTTATAACCTTCATATCGTCGATAAAATGGTGGCTGCTCGAGCCCGACAGCAAGAACAGATTGCTTGTCGATGGCATAGGCAAGGAGATGGGGAGGGCGGTCGCCGCGATGGCCAAGGACGGCTTCTACGCCGTCGTCTACATGCCCGGCAACGAGGGCGTCACCGTCGACCTCGCGCTGCTTTCGGCGACGTCCGTCCACGCCCGCTGGCGCGATCCCACAAGCGGGGAATTAACGGATGTTGAAGGTTCCCCTTTCAAGGCGGATCGCACGGCTTTCAAGCCGCCAGAACTCAACAGCCGGGGATACCCGGACTGGATTCTGGAACTCACGCCTCAAGACCCTGTGGAGCAAAGCCAATGAACGCCGCAGACTTGCTTCTGGACTGACGTTCTGACGACAAACGAACCGGTTCCGATTGGCTTGTGCGGCATCGACAATGTCTCTGCAAGTTGTTGTCCAGTGACAAGGCTAGTGTGGATTGCGCCGCCAACAGCCGCTGGGACAGACACGGACTCGGTTCCTCCCAGATGAACTGGCCCCCGTAGGCAAGAGCCACGCAGGTTTTGGCTTCCAACACCGACAGAGCCCGCCCAAGACAGCCCGGAGCGAGGAGATCGTCGGCACAAAGGATCATGAAATACTCGCTTTCCGCCCAATCGATCCCTGAATTGAATGAAGCGTGGGAACCCATGTTCCGTTCCCGCAGGAGCAACTCGACACGGCTATCCTCAGTTGCGATGCGGCGCGCGGTCTCTTCGCTTCCGTCCGTTGACGCGTTGTCGATGATGAGGACGCGCATCTCCGCTCCCTGGCCGAGCACATTGGCAACGCATTGCCGGAGGAATCGCCCGTGATTGTAGCAGGGGATGGCTATGTCGATCTTAGGCATTCGCGTAGTGACCGGTGCCCGACGGGACGATCTTGGTGTGCCTTGAATCAGGGGTAGCCGGAACCCGCCATTTTCGGATGACCGAACCCCCAAACGAGTTACGTCCGATCTCGCGCGCTTACTTCCTTCTGCCAGCTTTTGCCTGCCCGGGCGAAATGCGATCAATGGACGGACGATCAATGGACGGACAATGAAAAGAAGCCAGCTCCATGTTGATCCATGCGAACGCTGCTTCGCCAGGGCCGTCCCGGACAAGGATTGCTGCCGCCTACCTTTGCGATTCGAACTATCATGACATAACCCTCTATTCCCTGGCCTCCTTTGCCCGCAGCCACAGCCGCCCGCTGGATTTTCACTTCTTCCAGGTCGGCTACCGCAAAGACGTGCCCGCCCGTTTCAAGGATTTCCTGGCGTCGCGCAACCACACGATCCACGTGATAGACGCCCCCTTTGCACGACCAGCCTTCGAGATCAGGGAACGGCCGGGCAAGCATCGGCACATCACCGAAACGGCCCTTCTCAAGGAGCGTGCGATCGGGGAGCTATCTGAAGCCTACGACTATGTGCTCTATCTGGACGGAGACATGCTCGCGTTCGGCGACGTTCATTGCGAACAGGTTGCCGGGTTCAATGAGATCGCCGCTGCCTGCCTCGACCTTTCGATCGGCACGGGCATCGACGACCCCCTGATTTTCGATCGGTGCAACGTATACGGCCTGTCCCCCCGCTACTTCAATTCCGGCCTGATGCTGATCAACTCCCGCAAGTGGCGGGAGACGGAAGCCGAAAGGCGATTTTCAGAAAACCTCGAACAACACCTCGATCACTGCCCGTACATGAGTGCGTGCCCGACGCACGACCAATGCGTCTTCAACATGACTTTCGATTCCGACACCCTTCTGCTGCCCATATCGCTCAACGTGCAGAAGTGCGCCCTCCACACGCACGCTTGGCGGACGGCCACGGTTAGGCACTACACCGGGCCTAGAAAATTCCTTCCCGTGCGCGCCCGCACGTGCGATCCAAGGGAACACGCGTTGCTGCGCGCGATCAGCAGAGAAACAGGCCTCCCCGGCCCCGGATGGGTTTACGACCACGGCATCTCCTATCTCGTCAACAAGGTGAGGCGGCGCAAGGAGATCGCGGTGTACGAGCACGCTCTGGCCCAGCAGCGAATTGCCGACGTGGGAACCCTGGAATTCGACGGCGGGACGGTCGATTCATTGCTGGGTGAAGCGCGCCGCGCGCACCGAGGCTCAGGACGAATTCCTGCTCTCGACGGTTCTCTGAAGAAAGTCCTCCGAAAGGATTAGGCGCGGACCACCCGAAAGCGGTAGCGGGCGGCAAGGCTTCGTCCAACGGGGCACCCTGATCGCCTATTGGCGTTCTCCCTCACTGTTTTCAGCCCAAGTAGCCTCTGCGCGATCATATCCGCTGGGGAAAAGGTGTGCGATGAAAGTCATGGTAACCGGCCATCAAGGCTATATCGGCTCGGTGATGGTGCCGATGCTGCTGCGCGCAGGGCATTCGGTGACGGGTTACGACAGCGATCTCTACCGGCGCTGCACCTTTGCCTCGGGCGGAGAGCGGGCTTCCGTTCCGTCCATCCAAAAGGACGTCAGGGACGTGCATGCGCGCGACCTCGAAGGGTTCGATGCCGTCATCCACCTGGCGGCCCTTTCCAACGACCCGCTGTCCGATCTCGATCCGGACATCACCTACGAGATTAACCACAGGGGCAGCGTCCGTTTCGCGAAGGCGGCCAAGGAGGCCGGCGTGTCGCGCTTCCTCTTCGCCTCGTCGTGCAGCAATTACGGACAGGCGGGCGAGGGGATGGTCGACGAAACGGGCGAGTTGAACCCGGTCACGCCCTACGGCTGGTCCAAGGTGCTTTCGGAGCGGGACATTTCCGAACTGGCCGACAGCAGCTTCTCTCCCACCTATTTCCGGCCCGCCACGGCCTATGGCCTGTCGCCCCGGCTCCGCTTCGACATCGTGCTGAACAATCTGGTTGCCTGGGCCGTTACAAAAGGCGTGATCCTCCTGAAGTCGGATGGGACACCGTGGCGGCCGATCGTCCACATCGAGGACATTTCCAGGGCGTTCATCGCCGGACTGGAAGCACCGCGCGAGATCATCCACAACGAAGCCTTCAATGTGGGACGGACGGATCACAACTACAGGATCCGCGACATCGCCGAGATTGTCGCCGAGGTCGTGCCGGGCTGCCGGCTTGAATTCGCGTCCGATGCCGGGCCCGACAAGCGGTCCTATCGCGTCAGCTTCGACAAGATCGCGCGCTCCCTTCCTGCCTTCAAGCCGCAATGGGATGCGCGCAGGGGTGCCGAGCAGCTTTACCAAGCCTACGGCAAGTCGAATGTCACTCTCGAGGAATTCGAGGGGCCACGCTTCCAGCGCATCGGCCACATCAGGTATCTTTTGGCCAACGGACTTCTAGACCAGCGGATGCGGGTCGCCGAAGGCTCGAGAACACTGGAGGCAGCGGCGGGATAACCGGTATGGAACACGTGAACCCCGGCGGACTCGGCTCGCCGCCGGCGTCCATCAGCGTCGGCCAAGAAATCTATGCCTTGGCCGAACGTCTCTTTCCGATCTGCAGGAGCATCACCGGAGACGGCGTGCGACGAACGCTGGATATCCTGTCGGGGCACATTGACCTGGAACGGCATGAGGTGCCCACCGGCACGCAGGTGCTCGACTGGACTGTTCCTAGGGAATGGAACATCCGCTCGGCCAGCATCACAGGCCCGGACGGGCAAACGGTCGTGGATTTTGCCGACTCCAACCTGCACATCGTCAACTACAGCGTACCCTTCAAGGGGATCCTGCCGCTCAACGAGTTGAAGGCGCATATCCATACCTTGCCTGAACAGCCGTATGTGATCCCCTACCGCACCAGCTACTATGCCCCGACATGGGGCTTCTGCATGGCCTACGACCGTGTGGCCAAAATGCCTGACGGTCTCTATCGGGTGGAGATCGATGCCGAGCTCAAGGACGGCAGCCTCACTTACGGCGAATACCTGCACTGCGGCCGGACCGATCGGGAATTCCTTCTTTCGGCGCACATCTGCCATCCGTCACTGGCCAACGACAACTGTTCAGGCCTGGCCCTGCTGGCAACCCTTGCGAAAAGCCTGAGGGCAAGAAAAACACGATACAGCTACCGCTTCCTGTTCGCTCCGGGCACGATCGGTTCGATCGCGTGGCTGTCTCGCAACGAGGCCCGGACACATCTCATCGACCACGGTCTGGTGCTGTCATGCGTGGGGGACGCGGGAAGCGCTGCATACAAGCGCAGCCGCCGTGGCGACGCCTTCATCGATCGCGCCATGGCTCACGTGCTGGGGCGTGAAGCCGGGGCAAAGTTGATGGATTTCTCCCCTTACGGCTATGACGAGAGGCAATATTGTTCGCCGGGCTTCAATCTTCCGGTCGGCATGTTCCAGCGGAGCGTCCACGGCACCTTCCCCGAATACCACACGTCGGCTGACAATCTCGACTTCATCAAGCCGGAGTACCTGGAGGATTCCTTCCGCATCCTGACGGACGTGATCGACATCGTCGAAGACGATTGGACGCCTTTGAGCCTCTGTCCCAAGGGCGAACCACAACTCGGCAGGCGCGGCCTCTACGCCGCCCTGGGCGGGCAGGCGTCTTCGGGAGCAACCTCGATGTCCCTGCTTTGGGTGCTCAATCTCGCCGACGGCCGGCATTCGCTGCTCTCCATGGCGGAGCGCTCGGGTCTGCCATTCAGGGAACTGGCTGCCGCCGCGAGATTGCTGTCGGATCACGGTCTGCTGGCCGCGGCTTCATAAGGCTCCAGCGGCCGTTCGCTGCATGAGCAACGGCCACGTCCTGTCCCTTTCCGACATCGCCGTCGGCATCAAAGGCCAGGCTATCGAAAAGGCAGGGTCGTTGTAGCGGGCGCCCGTCGACGCATGGGGCGTATAGAACTGCGATATGAGATACGAGACCTCGGCATCGTCCGTAAGGGTCTGGAGCCCGTGGGCGAACCCGGCAGGGATGTAGACCTGCCTCATGTTCTCGGGCGTCAGTTCGAAGCCCAGCCAGCGGTGGCGTGTCGGCGAGTTCGGGCGCAGATCCACCACGACATCGAAAATCGCGCCGCGGACACAGGAGACGAGCTTCACCTCGGCGTACGGGTCGTCCTGGAAATGCAACCCCCGCAGTGTTCCCTTTTTGACCGAATGCGCGCGGCTGTGCTGGACAAAGCGCGTCGCCAGCCCGCAATCGGCCATCTCCTTTTCACAGAATAGGCGGGTGAAGGAACCGCGATCGTCAACCACCGGTGTCGGCTCGATCAGCCAGACACCCTTCAGCTCCGTTTCGGTAAACTGCATGTCTCCCTAAATCCCCAGTGGCCAGGCAAGGACCGGCGGTCCGATTGTCGGCACCGCGTGCCCGGGCTGGAAGAGCTACCTAAGCCTTAGGTGGCTTCTCCGATCGCGGTATGCCAGGCCGACCGCAGTACCCCGTTCGGCGGTCTTTGCTGAGTCATCGCCCCCGCCGTTTCCCTATAAGGATTAAGGCACCCGACGGATTGGCAAATCGAACTCGGGGGGGTCCCGTCCTAACCTGCGTTGAAAAGGAAGCACTCCCTACGGAGCGCGGCGGGCACAGGTTCATCGTCAGGCCACCGCGTCTCCGTTTTTTCAAACCAGCGCGACAGGAGTACGGAATGAATATTCAGGCTGTCGAAATCGTTCGCGACCAGAACACGGCACGCCGGAATGTCAGCTGCAGGCTGTGCGGGTCGCGCCTGCGCCACACTCTGGTCGACCTTGGCATGTCGCCGCCTTGCGAGAGCTTCATCCAGGCCGACCAGCTTGACCAGATGGAACTCTATTATCCGCTCAACGTCCTGGTCTGCCACAGCTGCTACCTGGTGCAGCTCAAGGAGTATGTGAGCCCCGAGACCATCTTCAGCGAATACGCCTACTTCTCTTCCTTCTCGACAAGTTGGGTGGCCCACGCGAAAGCCTATTGCGGGGCGATCACGGAGCGACTTGGGCTTGGCGCCGACAGCTTCGCGGTAGAACTCGCAAGCAATGACGGTTACCTGCTGCAGCACTTCCTGCCGCTCGGCGTTCCCGTGCTTGGCGTCGAGCCGGCGGCCAACGTTGCGCGCGCTGCGGTCGAGAAGGGCGTGCCAACCCGGGTCGACTTCTTCGGGGTGCGGCTGGCACTTCAGATGGTGGCCGAAGGACTCCGCGCCGATCTCATCATTGGCAACAACGTCCTGGCGCAGGTGCCCGACCTCAACGACTTCGTCGCGGGAATAAAAATCCTGCTCAAGCCGGAGGGCGTGGTCACTCTTGAGTTCCCGCATGTCGAGCGGCTGATGACGGAGAACCAGTTCGACACCATCTACCACGAGCATTTTTCATATTTCTCGCTGCTGACGATCGACCTGATGGCGGCCCGCCACGGGCTGCGGTTGATCGACGTCGAGGAACTGCCCACCCATGGCGGCTCGCTGCGTGTCTATCTCGCCAACGAGGGCAGCAGCTGGGCTACGGATGACAGTATCGCCGAACTCCTCGACCGCGAAAAGCGGCATGGGCTTACGGAAATGACGACCTACACCTCTTTCGGCTACAAGGCGCAGCGCGCGAAGCGCGATCTCCTCGCGTTCCTGATTTCGGCCAAAGACGAGGGCAAGACGATTTGCGGTTACGGCGCGCCTGGCAAGGGCAACACGCTGCTCAATTACTGCGCCATCGGCACCGACTTCCTCGACTTCACGGTCGACCGCAATCCCTACAAGCACGGCCGCTTCACGCCGGGCATGCACATCCCGATCAAGTCCATCGAGGCGATCGAGCAGGCCAAGCCAGACTACATCCTGGTCCTTCCGTGGAACCTGAAGGACGAGATCATCCAGCAGATGCACCATGTCGCCGCCTGGGGTGCGAAATTCGTGGTGCCAATTCCTTTCGTGACAGTGATCGATCCATCGGAGTTACGGAGATGAAAGTCGTCCTTTTCTGCGGCGGTCGCGGGACCCGCATCCGCGACTATTCCGACAGCATACCGAAGCCGATGATTCCGCTCGGCCACCAGCCGATCCTGCGCCACGTCATGCAGTGGTACAGCGACTACGGGCACGACGAATTCGTCTTGTGTCTGGGCTACAAGGCCAACGTCATCAAGGATTTCTTCCTGAACACCCGGCCGCAGACCTTTTCCGATTGCGTCGTCACGCAAGGAGGCCAGGACGTGAAGCTGCTCGGCGACACGGTCAAGGACTGGAGCATCACCCTGCTCGATACGGGCATCTGGCGCAACATCGGAGAACGCCTCTGGGCTGCGAAGGACCACGTCAGGAACGAGAAGATGTTTCTGGCCAACTACTCCGATGGCCTGACCAACGTCGACCTCGACGATGTGATCGCGAAGTTCGAGGCCAGCGACAAGATCGGCTGCTTCCTCGCCGTGCGCGCGCCGCTGACATACCATTTGGCCGACATCGCCGAAGATGGTCGCGTGCGCGAGTTCCGCACGACGGAGACGTCCGAGATCTGGATCAACGGCGGGTACTTCGTGTTCCGTCCCGAAATCTTCGACTACATGCGTGACGGCGAGGAACTCGTTGTCGAACCTTTCAAGCGATTGATCGATGACAACATGCTGATGGCGTACAAGCACGAGGGGTTCTGGCGTTCGATGGACACGCTGCGTGATTGGCAATCGCTCGAAGACATGGTCGAAAAGGGTGACATGCCCTGGAATAGAAGGGTCACCGCAGAGAAAATCAGGCGCAGCATGGTAATGGCTGCATCATGAGGGGACTTGGCCTCGCACGTCGCGGCGAGGAACTCTCGATCCTCTGCCTTGGTGCCCATTCCGACGACATAGAGATCGGTGCGGGAGGTACGATACTCGGGCTGATTGCGTCGGGGGTCAAACTGCATGTCGACTGGTGCGTACTGAGCGCCGGCGGCCAGCGGTCGGCCGAGGCCAGGGCTTCGGCCGAGGCCTTCCTCGAAGGATCGCGCTCGTCCACGGTCGACGTTGCGGATTTCGAAGACAGCTACTTTCCGGCTCATAGCCGATCTATAAAGAAGTGGCTGATGGATTTAAGATCGCGGGTTCATCCCGATGTGGTGCTAACCCACGCCAGGTTCGATGCCCATCAAGACCACCGGGAGGTCAACCAACTGACCTGGAACGTCTTCCGCGATCATCTTGTGCTCGAATACGAGATTCCGAAATGGGACGGCGATCTCTGCCAACCCAATGCCTACGTGCCGCTTACGGCCGAGGTGCTGGAACGCAAGATCGAACTCCTTCACGAGCACTTCGGGACGCAGCGCTCAAAGGACTGGTTCGACCGCGAGACATTCGCCGGGCTTGCGCGGTTGCGCGGGATGGAATGCCGGGCGCCCGAGCATTTTGCCGAGGCGTTCACGCTTCGAAAGGCCAAAATTCTGTAGCGGTTTGCACACATTTTCTGGCGAAGAAACGAGCGGTGGATGACCGAATGAATCGGGTGAAAGGGGGGTTGAACTGACCCGGCGATCTGTTACTAAATTCGCTGTCGCGGGGTAAAAAACACCGACAGAGCGGGCCATCAATCCTAAGGTTTTCCTTTCTGCCTTTTCTGCCATCCATTTTGAAGTTGAAGGGATTTTTTGTCAAAATGGGCAATGCAAACATTGCGCCTGGATATTCTTTCAGCGAAGCTCGGATCGGAACGGTCGAGGGCGGAGAATCCGGGGTTCTTGTGTGGAAATCCGACCAACTGGTCGCCGTCCTTACCCAGATCGACGAGGAAGCCTACTGCACGAAAGGCAAATGGTTCCTCGAGACAGGCTTCGGGCTGCTGAGCGGGCTGCACAAGAACTTCGATACGATCGAAGAAGCCGTAAGATGGGTGGGCAACCACACTTTCCCCGAGCCTGTTGCCACTGCAGATTGATCAGCGGATTCCGCGGCAGCAAGGCGCCTGTGCAAGCCAGCGATGCCTTTCGGCCCGCGTCCTGTATCTCCCTCGCCTGAGGGGCCTTGACAGCCTGCACCTTGCTGTTTCTGCAGCCGAAGTGAGATCCTGTCCCATGGCCTCATGCGGAAACAATGCGGGATTGCCGTATAATGCGGGATTGCCGTATACGGTCCTGCTTTGGTCCAAAAGAATGAGAAAGCAACGCTTTCGTGGCGTCAAGATGTCGCCGCGAGCTGGGTTTCAGATTGCCCCATGGTCGCATTATTCGCGGCTAGAGGGTTCTCTGGAGTCGTCATTATTTCAGCTCGCCCATCACCATTGTTAAAACGGCGGAAAACAACCTGCGTGGGGCGGCCTACCAAGAAACGGCTCGTTCCCGATTCCAGGGCCTGCGCATACACCGCCAGTGCACCGTCGACGGCCTCTATCGTCTTCATGACGGCCGCGTCGTCGTGGGTGTAGCTGACGACGAGAGACGGCATAAGCACTCCACGCCTGATTGTCTCCTGCAGGAACAGCGAGCGGTATGCCTGCGACGGCTTGCCGTTGGGGTCGAGCGTGGCATATGCCAGACAGCAGGAACGGCCGACAACCTTGAAGTGCCCATCCACCCCATGCCGTCTGGCAGCCTCTGCGATCCCCATCCTCAGTTTCGTCCCCTGACGGTGCAGGTGTTCGATCACGGACTCGTTCTGGTAAGTCCGCATGGTCGCGATCGCCGCCGCAAGCGCATGGGTCTCCGCGCCGTGCGTGGTCGACAGCAGAAACACCCTTGGGCGGTCCGTATGCTCGAGGCCGCCGAGCCGCATGTATTCGCGTTTGCCCGCGAGGGCCGAGACCGAAAACCCGTTACCGAGCGCCTTGCCGAATGTCGACAAGTCCGGTTCTATGCCATAGAGCTTCTGCGCCCCGGCCGCATGCCATCTGAACCCGGTGATCATCTCGTCGAGAATGAGCAGTGCGCCCTTTTCCCTGCAGAGACGCTGGACTTCATGCAGGAACCCGTCCACCGGATCGTCGCCGCGGGAAGGCTCGAGGATCAGGGCTGCTAGCTTGCCGGGGTGCCTGTCGAACAAATCCTTTACGCTGGCGATGTCGTTGTACCGGAAAGTGACGGTGAGCTTTCGGACCGCCTCCGGAATTCCGGCATTCATCGGTGTGGTCCCGATGAACCAATCGTCTGTCGAAAAGAAAGGATGGTCGGCGCAGCAGGCAACGAGATCGCGACCCGTGTAGGCGCGGGCAAGGCGAACGGCCCCCGAAGTCGCATCCGATCCGTCCTTGCAGAACTTCACCATCTGCGCGCCGATGAGTTCCAGGAACGTCTCGGCGCAGTCGACCTCGATCCTGGCTGGCCGCGTGAAATTGGACCCACCTTGGAGGGCCGTCTCCACCGCTCTGACCACGGTCGGGTAGGCGTGCCCCAGCCCGACGGAGCGGTTACCCATGCCGTATTCGATGTACTCGTTCCCGTCGACGTCCCAGACATGGCATCCCAAACCACGCTCGATGAAGCCGGGCGCCAGGACGGGATACTGGTCCTCGCCTTTCGCGTAGGTGTGGCTACCGCCCGGGATCAGTTCACGACCGCGTTCCTGCAGGCGGACGGATTTGCGAAAACGAAGGCTTTGCTCAGACATGCCAACCACTCCATTCCGGCAGCAAGTCTACATGCTCGGCTCAGGATTTCGCGTTCTCCATAAGGTCATCGGTTAGCACTTATGGTGGATACCCAGGCGGGCACCGACTTTGATGCCGCGCAATGGAACAGCTTTTCAGGGAACTACAGAACCAGATCATCGCGACGAATCCGGGCGTTTCGGAGCACTCCGAAAATATCCACCTGCAGCACACTGTCAGGAGTTCGGCGCAACGAACCGCATCGGAGCGGGGTCATCTATCTCGGGCGGCTTCCGGTGCCATTCGCGGCAACGGAGATCCATCGACCTTCACTGAATGAGTCTGTAGTACGATACAAATACGACCCGCCAGGATTCACCCAGGGCGGGCCGTCTTATTGTTTGCGATTACTCTTCGGCCAGAGCTCCTTCTGCGAAGAGATCGTTGACCTTGTAGGCGACTTCCGTCCGGTTGGTCGCCTTCAGCTTCTTCATGATGTTTCGGATGTGGACCTTCACGGTGCTTTCGCGCAGGTTCAGTTCGTAGGCGATGATCTTGTTCGCCTTGCCACGCCGCAGCGCCTGGGCGACCTCAGCCTGCCTGAGCGTGAACATGCCCGTCAAAGGCCGTGTGTCGCAGCTGCCTGAATTTATCAGGTGCCGCATGGAAAGGACACTGCTCGCCGGAACGAAGATGCCTCCCGCTGCCGCCAGGTTGATCGCCTCGACACATACATCGATCCCGACCGAAGTCGGAATGTAGCCGCGTGCGCCGCATTCGAGAGCCGTCAGTATCTGTGCGAGGTCTTCCGTGTCGGCCAGGATGACCACAGGGACTGCCTTGAACTCGGACGAAATATGCCTGATCTCGTCTGCGATGCCATGATCGGTGACCTTCCGGCCACCAAGGTTGAAGAGTATGGCTGCAAGGGGAGGGGCCGAACCCTTCCTCAGGCGCCATTCTTCGATCGAACCCATGGCGACGACCGCCATGCCCAGTTCATGATCCTCAAGGGCCGATGCGAGACACTCGCGGTCTAAGGCCCTTCCATCCAGCATGAGGAGGTATTGCTTGCCTGCTTGTTCGTGGACATTTTCAGTTCCGCTGGACGGAACTCCTGATTGACTTGTCGAAACGTGATTATGCAGTCCTACTGTGGAACCCATACTTATACCCACCCTTCCCCAACAAAGGCCGCCTTGCGGCGCCCAACAGAGCCCCTCATTCTCTAGAATTGAAAGTTTGATACCCAACCCATTTCAAAGCTCAAAGCTGGATTGCCCCAACCTGGAGCCTTGAGCAGTTCTTGGCTGCTGACATGTAGAGCAGCTCGGACAGTGTATGGCCTATTTATAAGCGGTCTCTAACTTAAGTTAATTTTCGGTAAATTTTTAAGTCGACGTAAAGCGCTGCGAGCCGCAGGAACGGGACGGCCCGGCCATCCCTAAGGCGCAACTCGTGATATCCGCGGCCCAGCGCTTCAGATGCCTGATGGGTCTGCCGCCGCGTGTGGGCGCGCCTCACGTATATAGGCAGCATGGCTGATCCTCATCCGATAGGCGGAAGTGGGATCTGCTCGAATGAAGCCGTTCACCGTAAGGCTTCGCGGACGCCAGATGAAGGCCTGGTCTCAGGCGTTTCCCTGGGGATTTGCCTCGCTTAGCCACTGCCCATCCAGAACCGTCCCGTCAGCCTGAATCACGGCTTCGAAGGCCTCTATCAGCCTTTTGGCGGCTTTGCTGGCAATGTGGGACTCGGGGTAATTTGCCTCCACTACCCGGGCACGCTCGTAAACTTCCTTGAGTTGCCTGACCTGCTTGGGACCGAATACGCCATGTACAACCTGAGTGGTCATACCGCTTCTCCTCCTGGTGCTGGAACTCAAACAACCCGCCCGTTGCCCAGCGCTCCCACGATTTCAACATTAACACAGGGTTCTGCAACTGAAAACCAAAACAAGCCTGCACCCGTACTATAAGATTACTATTTTCCTTGGTCGAGGCGTTCTTTAGTAGGCGTTCGCGGATTGAGGGTTAGCCGTTTGCAGGAGGGCCGGATTGCGAAAAGACCGCCATCGCGAAACAGCTCAAGAAGCCCACCGGCCCGCAGGTCACCCCTCGCTCGCGAACGAAAAGGCTTCATATCCTCTGATCATGCCGCCGTGCATTTTACAACGCAACGGCCGTGACCGGGTCCTGCGGATGCGGGTGTCAGGCTACGTCCTTTGGCTCTCTTGCCCGGGATACCCATCTGCCGAATGATGAGCCGTCGGACAGCTTCCTGAGTCCGCACAGTCCAGGGCCAAACCAAGCGGGAGGCTCGATCAACAATGCAGGTCTCTTTGATGGGGCTGCTGGTGTGCGCGGCTATTTTGGTCGTTGCCCGCTATTCCAGGGGAATGCTGATCATCGGCCTGATCGCTTCCCAGGCGTTCGGTGCGACGGCCATCGTGACGCTGACCTTTTTAGGTGGGTCGTCTCCGCTGATCTACACCATGTTTGCGGCCTTGCTCGTCATGGCCACCACAGTCAGGCGTCGCATCTGGCTCGACCTTGGAAGTGTGTTCGGGAGCATCCGCCCGGTCTGGGTTCTCACAAGCCTCATGGCTTACGCAATCATCGGGGCATGGCTATTTCCAAGACTGTTCGCAGGACAGACCGCCGTCTTCGTGCAGTCGAAAACCCGAGGCGCCGTCGTAGAAGCGTCCTTGGCCCCGGTTTCGGCCAACACTTCACAGACGGGCTACTTCATTCTTGGCGGGCTCACCGCCATCGCGCTTTGTGTGCTGCTGCTGCACTCCAACAGGATCGACCAGGTCCGCCGCGGCTTCTTCTTGTGGTGCGGTCTGCATGCGGGCATGGGGCTGGTCGATTTTATCGGCAAGAATGCAGGAGCGGGAGACTTGCTGGGCCCGATCAAAACCGCCAATTACGCACTCATAACGGAAGCGGTCGAGGCAGGATTCGTACGGATCACGGGACCTTTTTCGGAAGCCTCTTCGTTCGCCAGCGCTTCCCTCGCCTGCCTGGCATTCTGCTACACGTATTGGAGAAAGACCAAGTCACGCCTTGCCCAGTGGCTGGCGGGCATCCTGCTCTTCCTGACCATTCTGTCGACTTCATCGACCGCTTACGTCGGTCTGGCTCTCCTGTGCCTTCCGGTCGCCTTCTCGATGTTGGTTTCAATCCTCAGGGGGCGGGTTGAGCGCGAGGAGATACTGGTAACCGCTCTGATGGCGATAGGCGTGGTCGCCATTATGGGCGTCAGCCTCTACGACGCCGGAGCATTGGAGCCTTTCGTCAGGCTGATCAACAGCACCATCATCAACAAAGCGGATTCTGGCTCAGGCCATGAGCGCACCTATTGGAACATCAAGAGCCTGCAGTCCTTCCTGGACACCAGCGGCCTTGGCGTCGGTTTCGGCAGTTCGAGGGCATCGAGCTGGCCGATCGCGGTCCTTTCCCAACTCGGCTTGTTCGGATCGCTGATGATGGCGATCCTGCTCGGTGTCCTGGTCGCTGGAATGGGACGGATGCGGGAATGGGTGGACCCGGAAACGGATGCGGTCGCGACGAGCGTCAGGAATGCTTCGCTCGCCGGCATAATTGCCATCTCAGTGTCGGGTGGCAGCGCCGATCCAGGCATCCTCTTCTTCATCGCACTTGCCGTCGTTTCCGCCACGCGGGTCCGTGCTCGACGTTCCATGGCGGCGTTTGGGCGAACCGCCTGGCATCAGACAGCGGCAGAGGCAATATGAAGGATCTCGCCGTGGCGGAGAAGGTCGAAATGCTGTTCGCTTTCGATCACCAGCGCTGGTGCACATAGGGCTTGATGTCCTGGTCGTAGATATCCCGGATCTTGCCCATGAGTTGATCCGACAGTGGCGCAAGGTGCGCCGCTTCGGCATTGGATATCGCCTGCGCCGGATTGCGGGCGCCCGGAATGACGACCGTGACCGCGTCGAACATCAGGATCCAGCGCAGGGCGAATTTCGCCATCGTCGTGTCGCCGGAAACCAGCGGCCGGATGCGCTCGACCGCCGCCAGTCCGACCTCATAGGGCACGCCTGAGAAGGTCTCGCCAACATCGAAGGCTTCGCCGTTGCGGTTGAATTTGCGGTGGTCGCTGTCCTCGAATTTGGTGTCGGCCTTGAACTTGCCCGACAGCAAACCGCTGGCCAGCGGGACGCGGGCGATGATGGCCACATCGTTCTTTTTCGCCAGGTCGAAGAACAACTCCGCCGGCCGTTGGCGGAAGGCGTTGAAGATGATCTGGACGCTGACGACGCCGGGATACTGCATCGCCTTCAACGCCTCTTCGACGCGCTCGACGCTGACGCCGTAATTGCGGATCTTGCCTTGCTCGACGAGCCGGTCGAGCCGTTCGAAAACCTCCGGGTGGTAGTAGAGGTCGGTCAGCGGGCAATGCAGTTGCACGAGATCGAGCGTGTCCGCCTCGAGATATCTCAGGCTGCGGTCGACCCAGTCGGTCAGGTTCTTCTGGCTGAAACCCTCGACGCTCTGCGCCGGCAGGCGTTTTCCGGCCTTGGTGGTGATGAATGGCCGCTCGCCGCCGCGCTCCTTCATCACCCTTGCAATCAGTTTTTCGGAACGGCCGCCGCCATAGACGTCGGCGGTGTCAATGAAGGTGACGCCGGCGTCGAGGGCCGCGTGCAGGGCGGCCACCGCATCGTCGTCATTGACCTCGCCCCAGGCGGCGCCGATGGCCCATGAACCAAAGCCGATCTCGCTGACGTCGCGGCCGGTGCGGCCGAATTTCCGTGACTGCATGTCCTGTTCCTAACTGCGGCTTGGTGGTGATTCCTGATCTGCGGGCCGCCTTTTATCGCATGGCAACGCGATTGACATCCCCGTTCGTTGGATTTACCAGATAACAGGGTTGTATGACAACCCGGTAAGACTGCAATGATTTGGAGTCGGGAGGATCTCAAGTTGAAAACCGTTCTGAAAATGGGCGCGTCGGCGGCCTTGTGCCTTGGCGCGCTTGCTCATCCTGCATTCGCCGAGGACAACATCGTCAAGATCGGCGTCGTCGCGGCGGAGTCGGGCTCGTTCGTTTCCGCCGGCCACACCTTGCCGGCAGGCGTCGGCCTTGCCGTGAAGCAGATCAATGACGCCGGCGGCATCAAGGTCGGCGGCAAGACCTACAGACTGGAAATGGTCAAGCGCGACGACCGCACGGATATCGCGACCGCAATAGCCGCCACCCAGGAACTGGTGCGCGATGTGAAGGTGCAGGCGATCTTCGGATCGGAGACGCACGACTTCACGCTGGCCATGGCCAAGATCACGCAGCCGGCCAAGATCATCCATTTCGCCGGCAATTCGACGCTGGCGAAAATCCTGACACCAGACTCGGTCAGGCCGGGCGGCGAGGATCACTATCTCTTCCAGTCCGAGCCGCAGGAGTTCCAGCGGTCCGGATCGACGGCGCGCGGCGTGCTGACCTTGCTTGAGCCGCTGCTAGGGTACAAGCCGAAGAAGTCGGTCATGATCGTCGGCAACGACGCCACCGGCCAGTTCCTGTCGTCCTACTACTACAAGGCGCTGAAGGCCGAGGGGCAGGACGTTCCCGACATCATCTTCTATCCGCCTGACACAACCGACTTCTCGCCGTTCCTGACCCGCGCCAAGAGCCTCAATCCGGATATCATCCACTTCTGGTACAATGGCGATTCAACGCTGACGGCACTGCCACAGGCGCTCGAACTGGGTGCCGCCAAGAGCTACTTCCTGTTCGGCGTCGACCCCGGCATCTGGAAGGAGAAGCAGCTTTCGGCCGATGTGCCGGTGGCGATGAGCTGCGTTCCGGTCTGCTGGGGCGAGTCGTCCAATCCGAAAGCCAAGACCTATTTCGACGCCTACTTCGCCGCCGGCGCGCCGCACGGCGTGACCTCGTCGGTGTCGCTGCTCTACCACGACTATGTCCACTTCCTCGCCGAAGCCTGGGAGAAGGCCGGCAGCTTCGATCCGGACAAGACGGTCGAGGCGCTGCTGACCCTCCACCATCAGGGCGTGGTCTCGGATGACCTGACCTTCAATCCAACGCACCAGGTCACCCATGCCACCGAGGTCTGCGCCGCGGCACCCGGCGGCGCCATCTCCTGCTCGATGCAGCAGCCACCGGCTGAAGCGCCGAAGAGCTGATCAGGCGAACCGACCCTCGAGTTGGCGGCGTCACCCGCCGCCAACTCATCCTTCCCAGAATATTCCCAGAATATTCTCGGAATACAGGCGGGTCTCGATCGCCGGCCTCTACGTCAACAGCGCCACCACTTAAACAGCGAATGCGAGCCGTGGACATTTTCATACAGCAGATACTCAACGGGCTTTCGATCGCCAGCGTCATCACGCTGATCGCCATTGGCGTGACCTTGATCTTCGGCCTGACCGGCATCATCAACTTCGCCCATGGCGAATTCCTGATGATCGGCGGCATCGTCACCTGGCTTGCCGTCAGCGCCGGCCTCGGCTTCCCGCTGGCGGTGGTGCTGGCGATCCTGGCGGTCGGGCTGATGGGCTACATTCTCGAGCGCGGCCTTTTCCGCTTCACCCTGGAGCGGCCGACCAACGGCTTCATCGTCTCGCTCGGCCTCATCGTCGTGCTGCAGCATGTCGTCGTGCTGTTCTGGAATCCCAACCAGAAGAGCATTCCGCGCCCGCTGACCACTGTCTGGGAGGTCGGCGGCGTGCGCATCGCTTCCGTTCGCGTCATGGTCATCGCGATCACCATTGCGGTGGTGGCGCTGAGCTTCCGGATGATCACGGCAAGCCGCTACGGCCGCGCCTTGCGGGCGAGCGTCGAGGACCGCGATACGGCCGCCCTGATGGGCATTCCGGTGCGCCGCTACATCACCGGCGTGTTCGTGCTCGGCAGTGCGCTGGCCGGGCTTGGCGGCGCGCTGCTGATCGCGCTGTTTCCGATCACGCCGTTCACCGGCGGCACCATGGTCATGAAGGGCTTTGCCGTCGCGCTGATCGGCGGGCTCGGCAACATCTACGGCGCCGTCGCCGCCGGTCTCATCCTCGGCATCGTCGAAGGCTTCAGCGCCGGCTACGGCTTCTCGCAATGGACCGACGCCTACTCCTTCGCCCTGATGATCCTGGTGCTGATCGTTCGCCCGCACGGCCTGTTCGGCGGCACCAGCGGACCCAGGATGGCATCATGAAGGAAGGCCTCCACCAGGATCGCGCCGGTTCCGCCTCTAGGGCGTTGCGATCCCTGCTGCCGGTGCTGGTCATCCTGGCGCTGATAGCAGCTGTGCCTTTGTTCTCGCCAAGCAACCGCTTCCTGTCGCTGGCGATCTCGGCCGGCATCAACGTGATTGCGCTTTACGGCCTTTCGGTGCTGTTCGGCCAGACCGGCATCCTGTCGATGGGGCACGCCGCACTGGTCGGCGTCGGCGCCTATGCGGCAGCGATCCTGGCGCGTGATTTCGGCGTCGGCTTCTGGGCAGCGCTGCCGGCGGCGGCGCTCGCGAGCGCCGTGTTCGCGATGATCGTCGGCATTCCGTCGATGCGTGTCGGCGGCCACCACTTCGTCATCATGACCTTTGCCTTCGGCCAATTGCTGGCCATCGTGCTCACCAATGGCGGCGACTATACCGGTGCGGCGACCGGGCTCGACCTGGTCGGCCCGGTCACCCTGCTCGGCGCCGATATGAGCGACCTGACGCGCTACTATCTGATGGTGGTGGCGTTCGTGACGGTCGCGGCGGTGGCGAGCTGGGCGATCATCAACTCGTCCTATGGCCGCACGCTGCGCGCCATCCGGGAGAACGAGAAACTTGCCGCCTCGCTCGGCATCAATGTCGGCCGGCACAAGATCGGCGCGTTCGTCGTCAGCGGCATCTTTGCCGGCATCTCCGGCGTGCTGCTGGCCCATTTCCTCGGCCACATCTCGCCGTCGCAGTTCTCCTCCTTCCCCAGCATCTACCTGGCGCTGATGGTCATGATCGGTGGCGCCCGCCTGATCGAGGGACCGCTCGCCGGCGGCATCCTGGTCGCCTTCCTGCCGGAAGTGCTCAACCTCGACCCGGTCCAGTCGCGCATCGTCTACGGCGTTTGCCTGATCGCGGTGATCATGCTGCTGCCCGATGGCCTGATCGGCGGCATCGTGCGAGCGCTTCGCGCGGCGTTTTCGGCCAAGCCGAAACAGGAGACGGAACAGCGCGACGCGGCGGAGGCGCGGCAATGAGCCCGATTCTGGCGATCAGCGGCCTGAGCAAGCAGTTCGGCGGCGTCACCGCACTGGCCGGCGTCGACCTCGCCATCGAAGAGGGCGAAATCCTCGGCGTCGTCGGTCCGAACGGCTCGGGCAAGACGACGCTGTTCAATGTCGTCACCGGCGTCCACAGGCCGAGCGGCGGCAACGTGCTGTTTCGCGGGCAAGACATCACCGGTCTCAAGCCGCATGCCATATCGCGGGCCGGCATCGGCTACACCTTCCAGCAGGCGATGGCCTTTGCCGGCCTTGGCGTGCTGGAGAATGTCCAGATCGCCGGCGAACATGTCCGGGCGAGGGCAGGCAGCACCGCCAACCCGTGGCCGACACCGCAGGCACTGCTCGATTTCGTTGGGCTGAGCGCGGTTGCGAGCGAGAAGGCCGGCGTGCTGCCATTCGGCAGCCTGCGCCTGCTCGGCCTTGCGCTGGCGCTGGCCACGCGGCCGTCGCTGCTTTTGCTCGACGAACCTGCCGCCGGCCTCAATGATCGCGAAACCACCGCCCTGGTCGGACTTGTCCGCCAGCTTTCCGGCCACGGCATCACCGTCTGCGTCATCGACCACGACATGAAGCTGATGCAGATGCTGTGCCGGCGCCTCGCCGTGCTCGATTTCGGTTCCAAGATCGCCGACGGCCCGACCGAGGCGGTGCTTGCCGATCCCAAGGTGCTGGAAGTCTATCTGGGAGGCGATTTGTGAACCTGCTCGCCGTTTCCGATGTCGTCACCGGCTACGGGCCGACGATCGTCAACCGCGGCGTCTCGCTGACGCTGGGCGAGGGCGAGATCGTCACCATCCTCGGCCCCAACGGCGCCGGAAAGTCGACGCTGCTCAAGGCCATCGCCGGGCTGATCCGGCCGCGCGCCGGCAGCATCTCCTTCGATGGCGCCGAGGTGACCGGGCTTGCCGCCGATGTCATGGCCAGGCGCGGCGTCGTGCTGGTGCCGGAAGGGCGCAAGATATTCGTCGACATGACGGTCGAGGAGAATTTGCGTCTTGGCGCCTATGCGCGCCGCGACGATGCCGCCGTGGAAGTCGATTTCGCGACGATGCTGGCCTTCTTCCCGATCCTCGCCACCAAGCGGCGCGACAAGGGCGGCTCGCTGAGCGGCGGCCAGCAGCAGATGCTGGCCATTGCACGCGGGCTGATGACGCGGCCGCGCGTGCTGTTGCTCGACGAGCCGTCGCTGGGCCTGTCGCCGCTGCTGGTCAAGGAGATCAAGGCGATCATTCTCGGCATCGGCGAGCGCTTCGGCGCTTCGGTGCTGCTGGTCGAGCAGAATGCCGGCCTGGCGCTCTCGGTCGCGTCGCGCGGCTATCTCATGCAGAACGGCCGCATCGTCGTCTCAGGCGCAATCGCCGAATTGCGCGACATGTCGCTGATGCGCGAACTCTATCTCGGCGGTGTGGCTGGATGAGCGCTATGAGCAACCATTCAGTCGTGGCTTGCCCTGTCGCGCAACTCCTCGAAGCGGGCATAGCTCTTGGTCAGATGGCTGCGCATGGCGCGCCGCGCCGCGTTGACATCCCTGGCCTCTATGGCCGCGAGAATGGCGCGATGTTCGCGCTGCATCCGCGCCAGGTACTTTTCCCGCTCGGGAACGGTCATCCGGTCGAGCCGCGTCCATTGGCGCGGGATCATGGCGCTGCCGAACGTGTCGAACAGCCGGGTGAAATTGGCGTTCTGCGTTGCCGCGAGAATGGCGCGATGGAAGCCGAAATCCTCTTCCGAGCCCGACCCGCCGGCGCGCACCGCCGCCTCCAGCGCGTCCAGCCGCGAACTCATCTGCTCAAGCGCCGCGTCGCTTCGCCGCTCGGCGGCAAGCCCGGTCGCTTCGACCTCGATACCCATGCGCAGCTCCAGCACGCGCAGCACCTCGTCGATCGATTCAAGATCGTCCGGCAGGATGGAAAAGGTCCTCGGCAGCGGATCCTTGGCGACGAAGGCGCCGAGGCCCTGCCGCGTGGTGATCAATCCCCGGGCGCGGAGTGCTGCAAGCGCCTCGCGCACGACGGTGCGGCTGACGCCGGTGGCGGCGACGATCTCCTGCTCGGTCGGCAGCCGCTGGCCCGGCGCCAAATCGCCGGATTCGATCTGCGCGATCAGCGTGTTGACGAGCCCGGTCCGCAGATTGGGCGCTTGCGGTATGGCGTCGAAAAACATGGGCTCCGCCATCGGGGGACTCCGGTCCGATTCTCCGGCAAAGGATTGCATCGACAGGTGCCCGCCGCAAGGTGACGAAATGCGGCCCGCCGGCGCGGGTCACGGTTGGAGGATTGCATGAAAGAACGCGTAGGCTTCATCGGTTTGGGCAGCATGGGCGCCGGCATGGCCGACAATCTGCTGCGCAAGGGCTGGCCGCTGACGGTCTGCGTGCACCGCAGCCGCACTGCCGCCGACCGGTTGATAGAAGCCGGCGCCACCGAGGCGGCAAGCCCACGCAAGCTCGCCGCCGCCTGTGATGTCGTCATCCTGTGCGTCACCGGCTCGCGTGAGGTCGAAATGCTGGTCAAGGGGCCGGATGGCCTTGCCGCGGCAGGCAACCCGCTGCTGGTCATCGACTGCTCGACCTCCAACCCGTCATCGACGACGGCGCTGGCGGTTGAACTCGCAGCACTTGGCGTGATGCTGATCGATGCGCCGCTGGCGCGCACGCCCAAGGAAGCTGCCGAAGGCAAGCTCGACGTCATGGTCGGCGGCCCGGCCGAGGCCGTCGCCCGCGCGCGACCGGTGCTCGAGGCGTTCGCCGCGCGCGTCGTCCACACCGGCCCGACCGGCAGCGGCCACACCATGAAGCTGCTCAACAATTTCGTCTCGATGGGCTATTCGGCGATCTATTCGGAGGCGCTGACGCTCGGCGTCAAAGCCGGGCTGACGCCGCAGGTCTTCAACAGCGTCATCTCCGGCAGCCGCATGGATTGCGGCTTCTACCAGGCCTTCTTCGATTTCGTCCTGAACCGCAACGAGAACGCCCAGCGTTTTGCCATCGTCAATGCGCTCAAGGACATGACCTATCTCGCCTCTTTCGCTCAAGCCGCGGATGTCGCCAACCCGATTGGTGCGGCGGTGCGCAACGGCTTCGCCACCGCGGTCGCAACCGGCCATGGCGAGAAGTTCGTGCCGGCCCTGTCGGATATCATCGCCGGCCTGAACGGCGTGTCGCTGGTGGGGCCGCCGGAGATGTGAGGGCCGGACCGATAAGGTACGGCCCGAGAGGTCATCAATTTAGGGCAGCGGGATCGGCTTGTCACTGAGTGTGCGCAAGTAGGCGATCACGTTGACCCGTTCGGTCTCGTCCGGGACACCAGGCGTCTCCATCTTAACGCCCGGCGTGGTGAGCATGGGCCCGAAGAGATATCTGTTCAGGTCCTCGTACGTCCATACACCTTCCCAGCCCAGCAAGGCGTCGGAGTAACGCATATTTGCCATGGATGCCTTGTCGCGGCCGACGACGCTCCACAAGTTCGGTCCTGTTTTGGTCACTCCCTTTGGCTCGGCGTTGTGGCAACGGTCACAAGCGTGGGTGAAGTAGGTTCGGCCTTTCTCGACATCGGCAGAAGCCAACTTCATTGAGATCGGGGCTGGTGTTGGCAAGACGACGCCGTGCGACAAGAGATAGTCGGCAACTTCGCGTTGCCCCCTGCTTTTTGCCAGATGGAGCGGCGTCTTGCCGTCCATTGTCTTCGCATTCACGTCTGCGCCGGCCTCAACCAGTGCCTTCACGCAGTCGAGACAATCGAGAGTGACGGCGACATGAAGGGCGAATTCGCCGCCACGGACGGAATTTGGATCTGCACCGCGCTCCAGCAACAGATTTAACAGATCGATCTTGCCTACCCCCACAGCCGCCATCAGCGGGGGACCCAAAGCCGTCTGGGCGTTGACGTCCGCACCACGTTCTATGAGCAGTTTTGCCGCTTCGATGTGGCCCATCCAGACCGCAAAATAGAGCGGCGTTGCGGTTCCATCACTCTCATCTATGCCGGCGCCTGCATCGAGCGCCGCCTTGATCGCTGCGACATCGCCGTTCATGGCGGCGTCGTGAATGTCGGCGGCATGCGATACAATCGGGATGTATGCAAGCAGTAGTGGAATGAAGAGCAAGGACATGCGCATTTGGCATCTCCCAAGGCAAACCGCCGTACGCGTCACGCTTTCAAGGCGGCAAAAGTATACCACGAATGCCTGATCGTAGCCACGCACCATCGGTGCGACGCGACCGAGATACGAACGTTCGTGAGTTCACGTGGAGGTTGGGCGAACATCCCGCCCCGTCGGCCACACCATGAAGCTGCTCAACAATTTCGTCTCGATGGGCTACTCCGCCATCTATTCGGAGGCGTTGACGCTCGGCGTCAAAGCCGGGCTGACGCCGCAGGTCTTCAACAGCGTCATCTCGGGCAGCCGCATGGATTGCGGCTTCTACCAGGCTTTCTTCGATTTCGTGCTGAACCGCAACGAGAACGCCCAGCGTTTTGCCATCGTCAATGCGCTCAAGGACATGACCTATCTCGCCTCTTTCGCTCAAGCCGCCGATGTCGCCAACCCGATTGGCGCGGCGGTGCGCAACGGCTTCGCCACCGCGGTCGCAACCGGCCATGGCAACAAGTTCGTGCCGGCCTTGTCGGATGTCATCGCCGGCCTGAACGGCGTCTCGCTGGTCGAGCCGCCAGAGATGTGACGGGGCCGGACCGATAAGGCGCGGCGCAGGGCGTGCTATTAGGCGATTGTATGTTTGACAGACCCGGCCGTTGACGAGCCGAATGGCCACTCTATCGGACGTTCCGTATTTTAGCCAATCGACATATGGCTTCATGCAGTCGTCATGAAGGCGATGCAAAGTTAGCAATACCGAAAGGGCACGATCCTCTCACTTTCGGTGTTCCCAACTGACCTCCCAGGCCCGGTTTCAAGCCGGGCTTTCTTTTGACGCTCGGGGGCCAGCTTCGACCGGATTTCCTTGACGGCGTTTGCGACGGCGTCTGCGGTCGTGAGGTCGAGGGCCAGGTCCAGGATGCCCTCCGTTGTCTGAATCGAAAGGATGCCTAGAAGGCCCTTCTCATCCTCGAACGTACTGACGTGAATCTCGGTCGGCACGAAAGGCAGAGCCTTTGTAGTGCGGCGCATCGATCACCTATCTCCCCCAAGCGGCGACAATCGCGCACCCAGGTTACGATTTCAAGCGGGCCGTAGGCTACCCAGCGGTAGGGGAGCCTAACTGGTCATAGCGAAAGAATGGCCGGTGCAGGGATGCTTGGGTGAAGCGTGCCGCACCGGCCACTGCGGGATAGGCTTCGATTTGGGATCGTCCCCCCGCACTGCCAACGCTATAGGCATATTAGCTATGGCTCAACTAGGACTGAAGTCCCTTGGTCACCGGGGCGGACCTGTCCCGAACCATTGCAAGCCGCCGTCCAGCGGTACTATTTCAGCGGCAGGAACAGCTCCGCGACCGTCTCATGCTCCGGCACCTCCGGGAAGAAGCTTAGCCGTTGGCAATAGATCGGGAAGTCACGTGCTTCCTCGCCGCTGGCCGGCAGCCACTCGCGATAGAGGTAGAGCGCGGCGGGCTCCAGAT
This sequence comes from Mesorhizobium kowhaii, assembly GCF_042431665.1. NCBI lineage: Bacteria > Pseudomonadati > Pseudomonadota > Alphaproteobacteria > Hyphomicrobiales > Phyllobacteriaceae > Mesorhizobium > Mesorhizobium kowhaii. The sequence goes on along the minus strand of NZ_JBHLYT010000053.1, from coordinate 583,324 downwards.
TGTGGGTGTTGCCGACGACGCGCAGCGTCCGCCGGGGATCTCGCCGGCCTTGATCTGCTCGCCGTTCGCCTCGATCGGTTGGTCGGTCCCGACACAAAGGTCCACGCTGTAATCGGCAGGCGACGCAGGACGCCGCTCGGAACGCCAGACATTGAAGGTCGGACTTGTCTTCGGCGACAGGCCAGCGGCCTTGCGCCACGCGATGAACTTCTGGATGGTGGCGCCGAGCGTCGCTGGGTCGCCCCGATGCTCCACGATCGCCACCGGCGTGGGGGCCACATCGCGGATCGTCACGTCGTCAGTGGTAAAAGTCTTCTGCATGAGCTTGCTCCTGGCGTTGTCGAGAGGCCCGAAGGCCGCAAGCCACGGCTCCCAGTCGGGAGACTTCCGGAACGACGAAGGCGATTGTCCGAACCGTTGCCGAAAGGCGCGGGCGAAGGCATCCGGTGCGTCGTAACCGGCATCCATCGCTATGTCCGTGACGCTTTGGGCGTCTGTGTAGGCCAGCCGGTACGAAGCGCGCTTCATACGGGCAAGCTGGACATAGCGATGCACGGACAACCCGAAGGTGGACATGAACTGCCGGTGGAAATGGTATTTCGAGAACGCCGCGACGCCGCTCAACGCTTCCAGGCCCAGATCGTCGTCCAGATGCTGGTCTATGTGGTCCAGCACCCGCTGCATTCGGGCATGGTAGTTTTCAAGTGCCGCCTTCACCGTCTCTTCCTCCGTGGCGACACCAGCTAGGCCCTTCCGGATATGTCGCGCTCGACCGATCTTGCGATTTGGCACGGATCGACAGGTGCCTGCCAGCAACGGCTTGCAGGCAAGCCCGATCAGCGTTTCACCATCGTCAATGCGCTGAGGATATGACCTATCTCGCCTCTTTCGCTCAAGCCGCTGATGTCCCAACCCGGTCGTTGCGGCGGTGCGCAACGGCTTTGCCACTGCGATCGCAACCGGCCATGGCGAGAAGTTCGTGCCGGCCCTGTCCGATGTCATCGCCGGCCCGAACGGTGTTTCTCTGGTTGAGCCGCCAGAGGGCGGGGCGACACATAAATGCGGAATGACCGAGATTGGTGGTTAGCGAACGCGGCCTGCCAGCGCCGTTGCATTGGCGCCGTCTCAGGTCGAAAATGCCCCCATGGAAGCAGTCCGATTTCCCAAGCTCACGACACCAAGGCTCGTGCTTCGGGCGCCGAGCGAACGGGATATCCCAGCATGGTTTGCGCGCGCGACGGATGTCGAATCCGCCTCCCTTGCCGGCGATCCCGTTCCCGACGACATAAGCGCAGGCGAGCGATGGTTCGCCCGTTCGCGTCAGCGGTTCGCTGACGGTAAGGCGATCCAGTGGTCCATAGACCAAGCAGGAGTATCGGACGCGATCGGGACGATAACCCTGTCCTTCGGCGCAACCGACGCCAAGGCAGCCGCATTGGGATTTGTGCTGGCGCGTGCGCATTGGGGGCACGGACTGGGCAGCGAGGCGGCGCGCGAAGTCCTCCGCTACGCCTTTGAAACTCTGGCGCTTGAACAGGTGACGGCCGAGGCGGCGGCGCGCAATTTCGCGTCGCTGCGGATATTGGCGAAGCTCGGCTTCAAACATAGCGAGAGCTTCATCGATGAGTCCGACGGCGAGCGCTGCGAGCGTTTTGCGCTCGACGGAGACATCGGATCGTCACTGTTGGCGAGCAACGCGATGCCAGCCGATATGACCTGACCGACTTCGGTCATTCGCAATCACCCCAGTACAGGCGGCGTAGGATCGTAGCTGATGGCGACGATACCCGGATATCTGTGGGCGAGAGCGAGAATTTGGGTCTCAAGCTCGCAGTTGTAGGCCATAAGCGCCTTCACGGTCTCAAGGGGACTTTCGTAGCGGGCTATGAGCTTCTCCGCTTCGGCGTGCAACTCGGCCTTGGATTCAGCGTCCAGGTGCATCGTGGCCATTGCGGTCTCCCCTAGCGGCTTGCCCGGCGCGGGGCCGAGAGCGCGTCAAGTCGCTCTTGAAGGTGCCCGTTGAGAACGATCATTTCCTTGAGCGCCTTCATCACGTCGCCCTTGTGGACTGCAATGAAATCCTCGGCGTGGGCCTGGAGGGCGGCCTCTTGACGACTGTTGAGTGTCACAATGCGATCCATGGCAATTCCTCCAAACGCTGCAAGGTCGCAGTGAACAAAAAGGGAACGAAAATGTCAAGAGCGAATTGACTCGGAGAGGAATACGTTCCTATTTTTTGGCCATGCCGGAACAGAGCAGACGACCGCGCCGCCTTGTGCAGACCCTGTGCCGAGCGCATGAGGTTGGTCAGCTAGTCCGTGTCCGGTGCATCAACTGCAACATCACTCGCCACTACCTGCCGGGGGACCTCGCCAGGCTGGTCGGGGACATTCCGTTTTGGGACGTGGCCCGACACATGCGTTGCGAACGGTGCAGACGCCGCGAGCTTGACGTGGATATCCTGCTGCCAAGCGCATCGGAAGGCATGAAGATACGCGTGAGGCGGCTTGTCGAAATCCGCATGGTGCGAAAGGTGGTCTGGAGGGATGAAGACTAACAGGGACCGCCATGTAATAAGCTGACTTTGGACACGTTTGCGCTTAGTTGTCGTATTTTGATTTAAGTGGGAGCTGGAATTGAGAGCATACTTGGTCGAAGCGGACGGAACTGCGGAAGACATTGATGGTCGAAAAATTTTCTTCTCCTTCCAACGATTCAAAGATGAAATCTGCAAAAAGGGCTATTGTTTTGTGTGCGGCGCCGCCCCGAATAAGTCATTCAACAATGAACACATCATCCCAAATTGGGCTCTAAGACATTGCGGTATGCATCAGGAGACTCTGACACTGCCAACCGGGAACAGAGTGAAATACGGCACTTACAAAATTCCTTGTTGCAAAGATTGTAATAGTCGCCTCTCGGAAATCTACGAAACTCCTGTGAGTAAGGCGATCTGCGGTGGATACGAGAGCCTGATCACCTATCTCAAGGAAGGCGGTTCTAGCCTCATCCGGGCATGGCTCGCCCTGATCTTTCTGAAAGTGCACCTAAGGGATTTTAAAAACAGGATTTCGTTGGACAAGCGCCAAGAGCTAGGGGTGATCGGCGACGAATACGAACTAAGCGATTTACATCATATTCATGCCATAGCGAGAGCGGAAACGGCCGGAATCGAAATAGATGACAGAGTTTTTGGAACTCTTATGATTCTGAAAATCGACCCTTCGTTAGGAGGTGACCCTTTCGACTATTGCGATAACCTAGCTGGACGAACGCTTCTTATTCAAATCTATGACATTGCGCTGATATATGTTATCGATGATTGCGGTGCCACAGCAGGAATGCTCAGCGAACAGTTAAAATCAATGCCCAATCCTATTTCTGAAATACAGTTGCGGGAGGTTTACGCACGACACCTAGCCGCCAACATACATATCAAAAAAAGGCCGACCTTCCGGACGGAATTAGTTGGCCATGGCGGCCATCCCCGTATTACAGTCACCCTCCCGAATTTCGAAATCCATCCGTTTGAGCCATCCATATTCGGCCGCGTTCTTGTCGGGGCTCTTGGGAACCTTACGGAGGGCATTGTAGTAGACGGGAAAACCGGTAGCGCTGCTCTTGATATCGTCGCGACCGGGCGCGTGTCTTTTCTATTCGATGAGACCGGCGCGGTGAGGAGGAGTACTACCACCGATAAAGCCACAGCCTAAAGGACGGCCCAATGTGACTCTAAGCCTACCGTGACGGGTGGTCAAAACAGCGATCCTTGTGCAGGTGCTTGCTGCGGAAACTTGATCTGTGTGGCCGGCTTCTCGACAATCACAAGGGCAACATCCGGGGCCGTACGTTGCAACCGCTTGGCTTCCGACCACGGCGCTGTCAGCCAGGTCTCCGTTTCCTCTTGCGTCCTCAAGATGACCGGCATGGCCTTCTCGTGGATCGGCTTGATGAGGGCGTTGGGGGCGGTCGTCATGAAGCCGTAAAGCTCAAAGTCGCCTGGGCCATCCTTGACCTTGCGCACCCCATGCCACGGCGTCCAGAGGCCAGCGAAGAAGAACAGCGGGCGGTCCTTGTTGAGCGCGAACCAATAGTTTCGCTGGATGCCTGTTTCAGGGTCCTTGTCGCCGTGCGTTGGGCTGGGCTCGGCAAAGCTCGTCACGGGCACCACACAGCGGTTCGTGACGCCAACAAACTGCTGCCAATGGCCGTACTGTGGATTGCGTATGTTGGTGGTGCCGTAATCCGCCTTGCCTTTCATCCGCTCAATGGGTGTCGGCATGCCCCACAGTAGATTGGCAAGCTCCCGCTGCCCGTCCAGCGCATTGCGCACCACCGGGCCGGGTTGGTTGGGATAGATGTCAATGGACGGCTCAAGGTTGCCCAAGATGTCCCGCAAAGTCCGGGTCCATTGGCGGACGGCTTCTTGCGACGTGGTGATGTTGTAGAGGTTGCACATGGTTACACTCTGCCGTGAGAGTGGTCCTCCGACTAGTCGAAAAATTCGGACGAAACTGCACCTTGCAGTCCCCCAATTCCCGCCGAATCGAAGATGGGAGCTACGGCTGGCGTGCCTTTGCCGGCCTTTGGCGTGGCATTGGATGCGAGGAAGGCAGCACCAAACCACGCGCTGTGCCGTAACCTTCATTTGCGTCGGCATATTCGTCAGCGGGGGGAAGGCTTCGCAGCGCAAGGGACAATCCGCGCACATGGTCGCAAGAAATGGTGGCGACGTTCCGGCTCGTGGACTCGGCCAGCCGTTGCCCATACAATCTCGGTCCTGCTGAAAGGCAAGGTCCGACATGACCGAAGGATGCGTCCAACGCCGTCTTGCCGCAATCCTGGCGGCTGACGTGGTGGGTTATACGCGCCTGATGGGCAGCGACGAGGCCGGCACACTTGGCGAACTGAAGACGATACGGGCCTACCTTATCGACCCGAAGATGGCCGAGCACCAAGGCCGCATCTTCAAAACGACTGGCGACGGCGTCCTCGCCGAGTTTCCAAGCGTCGTGAACGCCGTGGCTTGTGCCGTCGCCGTGCAGCGTGCCATGTCGGATCGCAACGCGGCCCTGTCCGAGGATCGAAAGATACAATTGCGCAAAGGAATCAACCTCGGCGACGTGATCATCGAGGATGACGATCTATTCGGTGACGGCGTGAACGTGGCGGCGAGGCTCGAAGGCATCGCTCCCGTTGGAGGTGTCATGGTTTCGGGCACGGTGCGAGACCATCTCGGAAATCGGCTTGACCTGCAATTCGACGATATTGGCGAGCAGATGCTCAAGAATATTGAGCGGCCCGTGCGAGCGTATACGGTGCGTCTCGGTGGTCCTGCAGCAGCACCGATTTCGCAGCCCTCGCTTTCTGACAAGCCCTCCATCGCCTTGCTGCCTTTCGTCAATATGAGCGACGACCGTCAGCAGGATTATCTCGCGGATGGTATTACAGAAAACGTCATCACCGGCCTGTCGCGGTTCCGCGATCTTTTTGTCATCGCGAGCAATTCGACGTTTGCTTACAAAGGCAAGGCCACGAAAATACAGGATGCGAGCCGGGAGCTGGGGGTTCGCTATATCCTAGAGGGCAGTGTGCAACGGTCGAAAGAGCGCGTCCGAATAACGGCCCAGCTCATTGACGGTAAGACTGGCCGGCATCTCTGGGTAGAGCGCTATGATCGGGGCATTGATGACATCTTTGCGGTGCAAGACGATGTGACCGAAAGGATTATTGGCAGTCTCGCCACCGCCTATGGCGGGCGACTGTTGAAGGTCTGGCACGAGCGGCCAGAGGCAGCGGGCACACGGAACTTTGAAGCCCTAGACTATTTCGTGCGCGGCATGGAGTTTCTCAACCGTTTCACGAAAGAGGACAACTTGCGTGCACGCGAACTCTTTGAGAAGGCGGGCGAACTCGATCCGAAGTTTGGGAAAGCGTTTGCGAAGCTCGCTTGGACGCACATGATCGACGCCAACGACGGTTGGAGCGATAACCCCGACGTCTCACTGGCAAATGGCCTGAAATACGCCACCCTTGCTGTCGAACGCGATGACTCAGAGGCATGGGGGTACTATGCACTCGCTGCACACTGCCTATTCAGCCGACAATACGAACGCGCTATCGTTGAGTATCAACGCGCCCTTGAACTCAATCCAAATGATGCCGACGTGCTCATGGATTTTGGTTCCTGCCTAAGTTATTCCGGGAGGGCACCGGAGGGCCTTGAGACAGCGCAAAAAGCCATGCGTCTCAACCCTCACTATCCCGAGTGGTACGTTCTACAGATTGGCCAGATTTACTACGACGCTCGCAGATATCATGAAGCGATTGCGGCGTTGGAAGGTCTACGAACCCTCGACACCGTATATCTCCACTTGTACTTGGCAGCGAGCTACGCGGCGTTAGGGAGCGAAGACGAAGCGCAGCAGGCCATTGAGCACGTTTTGCAGCTGGAGCCACGAGCCACAATCACGATGAGAACGAGCCCGGAAATGGCGCCATACAGGAATTCAAGTGATTTGGAACACTTTCGCGAGAACTTGCGCAAGGCGGGCCTGCGGGAATAAGAAAAAAAGCAGACGCTTTGCCATCTGTACCCGGTGAGCGTCGGCTCCTATCCGCCGTCTCTTCGTCAGCCTTTCGACAGCGCGCGAAAGCGGGGCTGTCGCTCCCGCCATCAATTTTATTGCACCAATTTCAGCCGATAGGGCGCCTTGGTCCGCCGGCGCGTTCCATGTCGCACCAGGCGTGACCAGTTTCGTCAGTTTGTTGATACATGAGCCTTGCGCACCAAAAGATCGCGCACGATGTCTTTCGTTGCGTGTTGGACATGGGAACGGGCGGACAGAGCCGCCGCAGTCCCCAAGGTGCAGGCGGGCGACGCTACCCGGCGGCCTGCTTACGGATAGCCTTCCTCAGTCGTGTGTGCCGCACCGGAGATGCTGTCTCCGCCACGGCCTCACCATCATCCAGTCCAACACGCAACGCAGCGCCCGCCAGATGGTCGCGCATGGCCTCCTGCGCCTCCTGAACATCGCCGGCGCGGATGGCGGCCAGGATGCGCTCGTGTTCGCCGAGCGTGATGCGTGCCATGTCGTCTGATTTCTGCTGGTTGCCGGCAGCGAGAATGCTTTCGCGCACACGCTCGGAAACAAACACCAGGAACTGGCCCATGTAGCTGTTGCGCGTCGCCTCGGCGACGGTGCGGTGGAATTCGAGGTCGCTGCGCAGCCAGGCGACGCTGCCATACGGGGCCGCGCGCATGCCGGCGAGCGCATCGCCCATCGCGGTGAGATCGGCTTCGGTACGCCGCTTTGCGGCAAAGGCCGCCGCCTGCACCTCGAGTATGCCGCGCAGTTCGAACAGGTTGCGGAAGGAGTCGGCGCGCTGCAGCGCCTCATAGTCGATGGTCAGCACCGTCGGGTTGTTGCTCTCCACCACGAAGGCGCCGCGCCCCTGCTGCGACCAGATCCGGCCTTCCGAGCGCAGCCGCGCGATCGCCTCGCGCACGACGTTGCGGCTGACCCCGAACGTCGTCGCCAGCGCCTGCTCCGTCGGCAGCTGGTCGCCGGGCTTCAGGCGCCCCTGCGCGATCTCGCGCGAGATCGAACTCGCAACCAGGGTGGAGAGGTGCGGACCGCGATTGACCTTGTCGAGCTTCAGCGTCATCGCTCACCTATAGACCATGATTGGCCTTGCTTGCCAGAATGCGGCCATTGCTCAGGATGTGGCGCGGGTCGAAGGCTTGCTTGATGCCTGCCGCCAGATCAAGCGTCACCGGATCGATCCGTTCGAGGAACGCCTTCTGCTTGACCCGGCCGATGCCATGTTCGGCGCTGATCGAGCCGCCATAGCGGTCGACGACGGCAAAGATCTCGGCTTCCGCCTCTTCGAACAGATGCTCCACCGCTTGCGGTTCCATGCCTTCTGGCGGCACCACGTTGAGATGGATGTTGCCGTCGCCGACATGGCCGTAGGTGACGGCCAGCGCGTCCGGTCGCGCTTCCTGCAGCGCCGCCAGCGCATCGCTGACGAAGTCGGAGAGTTTCGAGATCGGCACCGAAACGTCGGTGCGCAGATAACGGCCGCCGCGGCCCTGGCGCTCGACCATGATCTCGCGGTAGAGCCACAGCCGCTCGGCCTGCGCCCGGGTCGATGCCACGATGCCGTCTTCGACGATATCGGCGACGCCGCCGAGAAAGCCCAGCAGCATCGCGGACAGGTCGATCAACCCGCCGGAGGAAACCTCGATCAGCACATAGGCCGGATAGGCTTTTGTCAGCGGATCGGGAAAATCCGCACCCTCGCGCATGGTGATCTCGATGCCTTGGCGCAGGATCAGTTCGAAGGCGGTGAGAAGGTCACTGCAGTCGCGTCGCGCTCGCGCATAAAGCGCCATCGCGTCCTCGACGGAACGCAAGCCGACCAGCGCCGTCTCGATCTGCGTCGGCTTGGGAAAGAGCTTTAGCGCCGCGGCGGTGACGATGCCGAGCGTGCCTTCTGAGCCGATGAAGATCTGCTTGAGGTCGTAGCCGCGATTGTCCTTGCGCAGCACCTTCAGCCCGTTCCAGACCCGGCCATCGGCCAGCACCACTTCCAGGCCAAGCACCAGGTCGCGCGTCATGCCGTAGCGCAGCACGTTGAAACCGCCGGCATTGGTGGCGACATTGCCGCCGATGCGGCAGCTGCCTTGTGCCCCGAAGGTGATCGGCAGCAGGCAATCGCTCTCTCCGGCGGCGCGCTTGGCGTCCTCGAGGATGCAGCCGGCCTCGACCACCATGGCGAAGTCGATCGGGCTGATCGAGCGGATCCGGTTCATGCGCTCCAGCGAGATGACGATTTCGCCGCCATCCGCCGCCACCGCAGCACCCACGAGCCCGGTCAGGCCGCCTTGCGGCACGACGGGAATACGCTCCGCGTGGCAGTGCCGCATCAGCGCCGACATCTCCTCGACCGAGGCCGGACGCGCGACCGCCAGCGGGCGGCCGAAATGGTCGCCGGACCAGTCGCGGCTGTAGCGCGCCAGATCCTCGTCCGCGGTCAGCAGCCCGCCATTCGGCAGCACGCCGGCAAGGGCCGCTATCAGCGATGCGGAGGTGGGCGGCACGACATTCATGACCTGGCTCGGGACCCTCTGGGAAAACGACTGGACAACCACCGTTCTTGTCGTGTTATCATACAACCCTGATTTAGAACATCAAGCGAGGCCATGTTCCCGCCAGCCGTTTGATGTGGATGGTCAGACCAGCAAATCACCTGACGCGGAGGACTTTCCCAATGAGCGACGCCCCGGGCTTTCGCTATATGCACACCATGATCAGGGTGCTCGACCTCGACAGGTCGATCGCCTTCTACACCGAGGTTCTCGGCATGACCTTGCTGCGCCGGGACGACTATCCCGGCGGCAAGTTCACCAACGCCTTTGTCGGCTATGGCCCGGAGGACAAGGAGGCCGTCGTCGAGCTGACGCTGAACTGGGGCAGGGAAGAGCCCTACGAGATCGGCACCGGCTTTGGCCATCTGGCGCTCGGCGTCAACGACATCTACGCCGTCTGTGCCGAGCTCGAAAAGCGCGGCGCCAAGATTCCGCGCAAGCCCGGGCCGATGCAGCATGGCACCACCCACATCGCTTTCGTCGAGGACCCGGACGGCTACAAGATCGAGCTGATCGGTCTCGACACGATGTAGCGACCTGGTCAGGCGGGGCCGCATCGAGCCTTTGATGCGACCCCGTCCGGTCCGCGCTTGCTTGGGAGGCGGTGCGGATGGATCTGTCACTTGATGACCGCGATCTTGCTGCGGTCGATGGTGATGGCGACGGCGGCGATGAGCACCGCGCCGAACACCATGTTTTCCAGGAAAATGTTGACGCCGACGAAGGTCATGCCGATGCGCACGATCGAGATGATCAGCGCGCCGACCGCCGTGCGCGCAACGCCGCCCAGCCCGCCGGTGATGGCGGTGCCGCCGACGATGACGGCGGCAATGGCCGGCAGCAGCAACTGGTTGGCCAGAACCGGCGAGCCGCTCGACAGCCTGGCTGCCAGCACGACGCCGGCGATGGCGGCCAGCATGCCGGAGGCGGCGAAGGCGATGATCTTGGTGCGATCGACATTGATGCCCGCCGCCCATGCGGCTGGCTCGCCGGCTCCCACCGCAATCGCCTGGCGGCCAAAGCGCGTGTAGCGCAGCGCAAGAAAACTGGCGATGCCGATGACCGCCGAAATCAGCACCACCACCGGCAGGCCGGCGACCGTGGCGTTGATCCAGGCGGTGTTTTCGCGGCCGCCTTCCTCGATGGTGATGGCGCGGCCGTCGGATACCCACAGCGCGATGCCGGTGACCACGCCACCGGTGGCGAGCGTCGCCACGAAGGACGGAACGCGCAGCTTGACATGGACGATGCCGCTCAACGTTCCGAAGGCAAGGCCGGACAGGATCGCCACCGGAAAGGCGGCCAGCCCAAGCGAGGGCAGCAACTGCGCCAGGATGACGCTGGCCAGCGAGGCGACCGCCTGGATCGACAGGTCGATGCCGCCGAGCAGGATGGCGAAGGTGACGCCGGTCGCCAAGATGAACAGCACCGCGGTGTTGGCGAACAAAAGCGCCACGGTCTCGCCGGTCAGAAAGCCGGGCGCGGCGATTTCGATGATCAGCAGCAGCGCGACAAGCAGGACCAGCGGAATGGCGCCTTGCGTCCACTTGCCTTCGAAGATGCGCCTGGTGGAAAAAGCTTCATTCATCGGCTCATACCATTGCCCGCAACAGTTCAACCTGGTTCGGCTTGTTGCCAGGGCTGGCATCGAAACGCGCGGTGATCTCGCCGTCGCGCATCACCAGCACCTGGTGCGACAGGCCGATGGTTTCCTCCAGCGTGTCGGAAATCAGCAGGATCGCCACGCCTTGCGCCGAGAGATCGCGGACCAGTTCGTAGACCTCCTCCTTGGCGCCGACATCGAGGCCGCGCGTCGGATGGTCGAGCACAAGGATGCGCGAGCCCGCCGTCATCCAGCGCGCCAGCACCACCTTCTGCTGGTTGCCGCCGCTGAGCTTGCGGCAGGCGGCGTCTGGGCCGGGCGCCTTGATGCGCAGCCGTTTGATCCAGTCGGCGGCGAGCCTCCGCTCCTTGCCATAGTCGATCGCACCATGGCGCATGACGCTCGACAGGTCGGCCAGCGAAATGTTTTCCGCGATCGACAGGAACATCACCAGTCCCTCGAGCCTTCGCTCGCGCGGCACATAGCCGATACCCCTGCGCACCGCGGGTTCCGGCGAGCCGAAACGCACCGCGTCGCCGGCGATTTTCATTTCGCCAGCGTCGTGCTGGAGGAAGCCGCCGATGGTGCGCGTGATCTCCTCGCGGCCGGAGCCGACGACGCCGGCAATGCCGACGATCTCGCCGGCCCTGATCTTGAGGTCGACGCCATGATAGGCGCCGCCCGCGCCCAGCCCTTTTGCCTCGACCATGACCGTCTCGCGCGGCTGCTGTTGACGAGCCTCGCGGTAATACTCCGCCTGCAGCCCGCGCCCGACCATGATCTCGTGCAGCTCCGGCGCAGTGACTTGCGCGGCGCGGTGTTCGGCGACGACCGCGCCGTCCTTCATGGTGTAGACGCGGTCGGAGATATTAAGCACCTCGTCGAGACGGTGCGAGACGAAGACGAAGCTGGCACGCGATTTGAGCGACCGCACGCGCGCGAACAGCACCTCGATATCGGCGGCGTTGAGCACCGAGGTCGGCTCGTCGAGCAGGATGAGCAGCTGTCGCTCGACCACTTCCTCCAGCGTCAGTGCCTTGGCGAGCTCCACCATCTGGCGCGCGGCGAAGGTGAGCTCGGAGGTGCGCGCCGTGACGTCTATATCGATGCCGATCTTGGCCAACTGGCGGCGCGCCGCCGCGTTCATGGCGCGCCAGTTGACGATGCCGAAGCGGGTGAAGCGGTCTTCCTCGCCGAGATAGATGTTTTCGGCGACCGTCAAATTGAGCACCAGCGACTGTTCCTGGAACACCATGCCGATGCCATGCCGGGCCGCGTCGCGCGGACTGCGCATGCGGAGCTGCCCGCCGTCGAGGGTGAGGCTGCCGCCATCCGGCCGGTAGCTGCCGGCCAGCACCCGCATCAGCGTCGATTTGCCGGCGCCGTTCTCGCCGATCAGCCCGACCACTTCGTTTGGCCGGACCTCGATGCTGACGTCCCGCAGAGCCTGGACGCCGGGAAAGTTCTTGATGATGCCGGAAGCGCTCAGCATGGCGGTCACTTGACTATTCTGAGGCGGACGCGGTCGAGCGACAGCGCCACCGCGGCGATGATCATCAGGCCCTGCACCGTCTGCTGGATGTAGGGCGAAATGCCGAGCAGGATCATGCCGTTGGCGAGCACGGTGACGATCAGCACGCCGATCAGCGTGTTGACGACGCCGCCTTCGCCGCCGGTCAAAGCCGTGCCGCCGACAACGACGGCGGTGACCGCAGCAAACAGCCTGCCGTCGCCGATGACGGCATGCGACTGGCCGAGCTGAGCGGCGGCAAGCACGCCGGCAATGCCGAAGAAGAAACCGGCCAGCGCGAAGGCGGTGATGCGCACGCGCACCACGTTGACGCCGGAAAGCTTGGCCACGTCCTCGTCACCGCCGATGGCCAGGATGTGACGGCCGAGCTTGGTGTGATACTGGATGATGGCGGCGAGCAGGAACGCCCCGGTCGCAACCCAGACCGCCAGCGGCAGGCCAAGGAAACGGGTCAATGCCAGGTCGCGGATCGAGGCGTCGTTGAGCCGGATCGCCGAGCCGCCGAGCATATACACCGACAGGCCAAGGCCGATGAACCACATGCCGAGCGTCGCCATGAAGGACGGGATCCGCAGCATGGTCTGGACGAGACCGCTGACGAAACCCATGGCGGTGCCGGCAACGACGGCGGCCAGCACCGCCCACCAGCCATAATCATTGCCATTGCCGTCATTGGCGGCGAGCAGCACGACCACCATCGCCGCCACCGACAGGGTGCCTTCGACCGAGAGGTCGATGCTGCCCATCAGGATGATGAAGGTCAGCCCCATCGCCAGCGTCAGCGGCACGGCGGCAGAGTTGGCGAGGCGGACCAGATTGCGCAGTTCGATGAAATTGGGATTGGCAATGGCGATCAGCACGCACAGCACGATCAGCACCGCCAGCGGCGCCAGGCTGCGCCAGCGCCTGCCACCGAACACAGTGGCGATGCGGCCGGGGAGAAATGTCATAAGCGTCGTCCGCTCGATGTCCGAAACGGACTTCAGGGGTTCTGTATGGATTGTCAAGAAACCGCTTCCCGTCTGCTGATGACAGTCGCCGATGCAATGCACGACGACGATAAAAGGGAGCGGGCCGCCAGGGAGCAGCAGCCCGCCCCGGTGGTCAGGTCCGGATGGCTCCAGTCACCCGACCCCACAGATCGTTCCAGTCGATCTCCGGTTTCGCGTCGACATTGGTCTTGTAATATTCCTCGACATTGTCGTGCGAGATCAGCACCGCCTTGCCGTAGAATTCGCGATGCTCCGGCGGCTCCTTGACCGGGTCGAACTTGCCGATCTTGGCGTTGTAGCCGATGGCCAGTCCCATGCCGCCCTGCCAGAACGGATCCGAGGTGACGGTGCAGGCGAACTCGCCGGTGCGCACGGCGTCGACCGCCGTCTTGATGCCGTCGACACCGACGATCGGCACCTTGCCGGCGAGGTTCTCGGCACGCAGCGCCTCGAGCGCGCCGGAGCCCATATCGTCATTGGCAGCCCAGATGCCCTTGATGTCGTCGCCGAAGCGGGTGAGCAGGTTGCCCATCAGGTCGAAAGCCTCGGTCGATTTCCAGTTGGCGACCTGGAAGTCGAGCAGCTTGATGTCGGGATTGGCGGCGAGTGCCGCGTCGAGGCCCTTCTTGCGCTCGATCGCCGCGGTGGTCGAGATCAGGCCGCCGAGTGCGACGATGCCGCCCTTGCCGCCGATGGTCTTGAACAGGATCTCGGCGATGGTCTTGCCGCTTTCGATGCCGTCGAACTCGATGTGCGAAACATAGTTCGGGTTGAAGTCCTTGGGGTGCAGATCCCCGGGCTTGTTCCATTGCGTCACCACGTAGGCGCCGGCCTTGGCGCAGGCCTCGACGATCGGCCGCGCATCAGGCGTGTCGTTGGGATCGGAATTCAGCACCATGTTGCCGCCGGTCTTGGCGAGCATCGCCTTGATGTCGGCGATGCCTTTCTCGCTGTTGCCTTCCGAAACCAGCGTGACGTGTTCGAGCCCGGCCCATTTGGCGTAGGCTTCGGCGCCGGTCTTCCACACCGCATGGTAGGGGTTGGACAACGACCGGATCGATGTCACCAGCGTCGGCTTTTCCTGGGCGCGCAAAACCCTCGGCATGGCGAGCGCCGCCATTCCGGCGGTGGCGCCCATCATCAGCGTCCGGCGGCTGACCGTGCCGGAAAGCGTCAAACTTGTCCTGTCCTTCATTTTCAAACCTCCCATTGAAATCCGTTTCCCGCCCGGCGGCTTGCGCGGGGAGCGCGGCCGGGCCTCCGATCGATGGATTGTCAAGCTCCTCTACTTGTACGACAACCCTTCAACACGATAACCATACCCTTTCTCTTGACGCGGCACAAGCGACTTGAGATCGTCGCACGCGGGAGGGCAGGGCGCTGATTTTGCCCATGCATGGGAGCGAGAATGTCGGATTACATCATTGTCGGCGGCGGCTCGGCCGGTTGCATTCTGGCCGCCCGGCTGAGCGAGGATCCGGACCTGTCCGTCGTCCTGCTCGAGGCCGGCCCGCCCGACACCGATCGTTACATCCATCTGCCCGTCGGCTTCTTCAAGATGACGGCAGGGCCGCTGATCTGGGGCTATGACACGGCGCCGGGCAAGGCGATCGACGGCCGCACCATGGTCTACCCGCAGGCGCGCGTGCTCGGCGGCGGCTCCTCCATCAACGCCCAGGTGTTCACCCGCGGCTGCCCGCAGGATTACGACGGATGGGCTGTTGACGATGGCTGCGCCGGCTGGAGCTACGCCGAGGTGCTGCCCTATTTCCGGCGCTCCGAGGGCAACGACACCTTCGCCGGCCCACAGCACGGCACCGATGGCCCGCTCGGCGTTTCCAGCGGCGCGCCGCATCCGCTGACCCGGGTCTTCGTCAAGGCGGCGCAGCAGGCGGGTCTTCCCTTCAGGGCCGACTTCAACGCCGGCCAGCAGGAAGGCACCGGATTCTACCAGACGACGACGCGTCAGGGGAAACGCAGCAGCACGGCGGTCGCGTATCTCAGGCCGGCGCGTGGCCGCAAGAACCTGACGCTGCGCACCGGCGCCACGGTGAGCCGCATCGTTGTCGAAAATGGCCGCGCCATCGGCGTCGAAATCATCGTCAATGGCCATGCCGAGTTGCTGCGCGCCGAGCGCGAGGTGATCGTCACCGCCGGCGCCATCGGTTCGCCCAAACTCTTGATGCTGTCCGGCATCGGCCCGGCCGCCCATCTCGGCACGCACGGCATCAGGGTGATCCACGATCTCGCCGGCGTCGGCCAGAACCTGCATGACCACATGGATGTCGACGTCGTCGCCGAACTCAACGGGCCGCACGGCATCGACCGCTACAAGAAGAAGCGCTGGCAGGCCGTCGCCGGCCTCGAATACGCGCTGTTCGGCAAGGGACCGGTGGCCTCCAACATCGTCGAAGCCGGCGGCTTCTGGTGGGGCGACCGCGCGGAGAAGACGCCGGACATCCAGTTTCATTTCCTGCCCGGCGCCGGCGTCGAGGAAGGCATCGGCTCGGTTCCCGGCGGCAATGGCTGCACGCTGAATTCCTACCATGTCCGCCCCCGTTCGCGCGGCAGCGTCACGCTCAGATCAGCCGATCTGCGCGATCCGCCAATCATCGATCCCAACCCGTTTGCCGAACGCTACGACCTGGAGCGCGCCGTCGACGGCATCGAGATCAGCCGCGAGATCCTGTCTCAGCCCGCCTTCGCCAAATACATCAGCCGGGAACACCTTCCGGGTGCGGCAATGAAGGGACGCGCGGCGCTCGAAGCCTTCGCCCGCGAGCATGGCCGCAGCGCCTACCACCCGGTCGGCTCCTGCCGGATGGGCGGCGACGCGCAAAGCGTCGTCGATCCCGAGCTTCGCCTGCGCGGGCTTCAGGGGCTGCGTGTCTGCGACAGTTCGGTCATGCCAAGCATCGTGTCGTCAAACACCAATGCCGCCGTCATCATGATCGCCGAAAAGGCAGCCGACATGATCGTGGGGCGGAGTCCGTTGCCGGCGTAGAGCAATTCCAGGAAAAGTGTGAAACGGTTTTCCGTCCGGAATTGCGTCAAAACAAAGAGATAGAGCTTAATCGTCCGGGAACATCGAGCGCGGCGGGAAGTCGGCGCGGCTGTAGTCGACGACGATGAACTTGCCGCCCTGGTATCGCTCCACGACCGGATTGTCCGTCACCTTGCCACGGACGCGCTCGGCCTGGCTGTCGGAACTGTCCTGCGGCGTCCAGCCGATCTTGTGCCTGGCATCGTGCCGCCAGAAACCGCGGCTGTTGTTGGACTGCCCCCAGATCACCGAGCAGCCGACGTGCTCGGCCTCGGCGCAGCGCTCGATCAGGCTGATAAAATCGCTGTGGGATATCCAGGTCGACAGGATCCTTTCGTCCGGAACCTCCGGCAGCACCGAGCCGATGCGGATCAGCACGCTTTCGACCGCATGCTTGTCCCAATACAGCCGCGCCAGCATTTCGCCATAGGCCTTCGACAGGCCGTAGTAACCGTCCGGGCGCAGCAGGCAGTCCTGGTCGAGGATCTCTGTCCGCTCGTAGAGGCCGACTGCGTGCACCGAGGAAGGAAAAACCACGCGTGCCTTCTGGCTGCGCGCCGCCTCGTAGATGTGGTAGCTGCCCCGCAGATTGGGGCCGAGCACCGTCTCGAAGGACTGCTCGGTGGATATGCCGCCGAAATGCAGGATCAGGCCGCATCCCCGCGCGAGATCGTTCACCGCCTGCTGGTTCTCGAGATCGACAATGTCGAAGCTTGCGTTTTGCGGCAGTTCGATCGGCAGGGGCACGACATCGGTGAGCCGCAAGGTCCAGCCGAGCGCTGCCAGCCTGACTGAGAGCAGGCGTCCAATCGTACCGGATGCCCCGGTCAACAGCACCGGCCTGTCGGAGAGAGCCAATCCCTGTCCTTTCATGATAAGGAAATCGGGAGACATGTTCGCGCCGGCCCGGCAAGGCGAACGGAGTTTGCGCGCTTCAAGCGCCCCGCCAATGTCATCATATCACCATATAAATAATGGGTTGCCAAGAACAGCGGTTCGTTTATTGCTTGGTGGCGATGAAACGTTCCTTTGGCCTTCCCCCTCAGATCAGCCGCACGGCGCAGGTGGCCGACTGGTTTGCGCGCGAAATACGCGCCGGCCATCTGACCAGTGGCGAGAAACTGCCGACCGAGCAGGAACTGATCGCGCAATTCGGGGTCAGCCGCACGGTGATACGCGAGGCCATGGCCTCGCTGCGCTCGGAAGGGCTGGTCGTCAGCCGTCAGGGTTCGGGTGTGTTCGTTGCCGACCACGAGGCCAACACGACGTTTCGCATCGTCTCCGACGAGCTTCACTCGCTGACGGAAGTCCAGAACGTGCTGCAGCTGCGGCTCGCGGTGGAACTCGAAGCCGCCGGCATCGCTGCCGAGAAGCGCAGCGACGACGACCTTGCCCGCATGCGCGATTGCCTCGATGCCATCGATGCGTCGATCGCGGCCGGCGACAGCGCCATCGAACCGGATTTTGCCTTTCACCGGGCGATCGCCTCGGCAACAGGCAATCCCTATTTCGAGCGCTTCATGCATTTTCTCGGACCGGTCATCATTCCGCGTCAGTCGATCCGCCCGCGGACTGAGACGCCGGAGCAGCGGCGGCTCTACCTGGAGCAGGTCCAGATGGAGCACCGCCGCATCTATCAGGCCATCGAGCGGCAGAATGTCGAAGCCGCCCGCTTCACCTTGCGCGAGCATCTCGAGGCGGGCCGCGAGCGCTATCGCCGCATGGTCGACGGTTCGGCCAGACCGTAGCACGGCGTCAAACCTGACCTTCGATCCGTCCCCGCAGCCCATCCGATCTCACGCCAGCTCTCCAACCGGCATGCGGCAGGACTGCATGAGAGCCGCGAGCTGCCGTTCCTCATCCACTGTGAGGTCGAGAAGCGGTGACCGGACCGGTCCACAGTCGATCCCGGCGATGCGGGCGCCGGCCTTGACGATCGAGACGGCATAGCCGGCGCGCCGGTTGCGGATGGCGAGATAGGGCAGGAAGAAGGTGCGGATGATGTCGCCGACTTCCGCCGTGCGCCCGGCGCGCAGTGCATTGAAGAAGCGCAGCGCCATCTCGGGCGCGAAATTGTAGATCGCCGACGAATAGGTCGTCATGCCTATTGCCGCGGCGGCACTGGCATGGACTTCGGCCGTCGGCATGCCGCCGATGAAGATCAGGCGGTCGTCCATGCGGTAGCGCAAGGCGGTGAGAAGCTCGATGTCGCCGACGCCGTCCTTGAGGCCGATCAGGTTCGGGCAGTCCTGCGCCAACCGGTCGAGGGTCTCGGGCGTCAGCACCGCATTGTCCCTGTTGTAGGCGATCACGCCGATGCCGACCGAGCGGCAGATGGCCGTCAGATGCCGGCGCAGGCCTTCCTGCTCGGACTTGACCAAATAGGGCGGCAGCACCAGCAGGCCGTCGGCGCCATTGGCCTCGGCGGCCTTGGCGAACTCGACCGCCATATGCGTGCCGTAGCCGACGCCGGCCAGCAGCGGCAGGTGATCGGGAACTTCATCCGATGCTGCCCGCACGACGCGCTTGTATTCCTCGAGCGTCAGCGAAAAGAACTCGCCCGTACCGCCGGCGGCGAAAAGCCCGCTTGCTCCGGCAGCGCCCTGTTGCGCGACATGGGCGCGATAGCCTGCTTCGTTGAAGGCGCCGGCATCGTCGAAAAAGGTCAGCGGAAAGGACAGCAGCCCGCGGCCAAGGGATTTGGTCAGCTCGGTGGGTGAGAACGTCAAAGCGAGTACTCCGTGAATGGGGCCGGCAAATGGATGGTCGGGCGGGCAAAGGTTTTTGCCGCCGTGGCGTTGGGTGGGCTCATATGATGCCCGGCCGGACTTCGGCCGCGGCGGCGTCGATCGCCTTGCGACCGAGGCCCGACTTGACGATACGGATCAATTCCTCCTCGCTCGTGTCGGCCGTGGAGGCGTCCAGCGCGACCTCCCCCGAATGCAGGAAGTTGATGCGGTCGCAGACTTCGAAGATCTGATTGTAGTTGTGCACGATCAGGATCACCGAGACCTGGCGCTGCTGGCGCAGATTCTGGATCAGGCCCAGAACATGCGCGCTTTCGCGCACGCCGAGTGCCGCCAGCGGCTCGTCGAGCACCAGGATCTTGGGCGACGAATAGATCGAGCGGGCAACGGCGATGCACTGGCGCTGGCCGCCCGAGAGAAGGTCGACCGTGCTGTTGACGCTGGGGATCGAGATGCCCAGCGTATCGAGGTAGATTTGCGCCTGTTCGCGCATCTTCCTGTTGTCGAGCAGGTTCAGTCCAAGGATGCGCTTATGGTATTCGCGGCCGAGGAACATGTTGTGGAAGACGCTGAGGTCGCCGATCAGCGCCAGGTCCTGGTAGACGGTCTCGATGCCCTGGGCGCGCGCGTCGCGCGGCGAGGCGAAACGCACCTCCTTGCCTTGCGAGACGATCGTGCCGGTGTCGGGCTGGTGAAAGCCGGACAGGATCTTGATCAGCGTCGACTTGCCCGCGCCATTGTCGCCGACCAGGGCCAGAACCTCGCCCTGGCGCAGCTTGATCGAGACGTCGACAAGTGCTGTGACGGCGCCGAAACTCTTGGAAATGTTGGACATTTCCAGCACCACGGGCGCGTCGGGTGCGAGCGGTGGAATGGTCTGCGTGTTCATAGGCGCCTCCTTGTGCGCAGCCGGTCGACCTGGATGCTCAGGATCATCGCCGCGATGATGGCGGCGCCCAGATAGATGTCGGAAACGGTGGCCTGGGCGCCGATCATCACCAGGCCGTTGTTGAGCGAGGCGACCACGAACGCGCCGATCAGCGCGCCGATGACGGTGCCGGAGCCACCCAGAAGCGAGGTGCCGCCGATGACCGCGGCAGCGATCGCCTGCAAGGTGAGGAACGGGCTGCCGGCCTGCGGGTCGGCGGAGGTGAACTGGGCGGTGTTGATGATGCCGGCAAAGGCCGCGCAGCCGCCGGCGATCATGAAATTGTAGATCTTCATGCGATCGGTGCGCACCCCGATTTCGCGCGCGCCGATGATGTTGCTGCCGGTGGCGATCGTGTGCAGGCCGAAGGTTGTGCGGTTCAGCGCCAGGGCCAGCGCCAGCACGATCAGCACCGTCCACAGGAACGGCGTGAAGGCCGTCACGCCATGCCAGGACAACAGAGCATCCGACGGCTGGTAGAGGCTCTGCCCGAAGATCGCGTTGAAGGGCTGTTCGACCGGCGCCACGATCGGCTGGCTGTTGTAGATCGAGACGACGATGCCTTGCAGGAAGAACAGCATGCCGACCGTGGTGATCAGCGACGGTACGCGGAAGCGCACCGTGATGATGCCGTTGATGGCGCCGACCAGCACGCCGATCAACACGCCGATCACGGCACCGACGGCCAGCGGTACGCCCCATGTGACCGACATCAGCGCCATGACATAGGGCGCGATCGAAAAGATGGCGCTCAGTGAAAGGTCGATCTCGCCGGTGATCATCAGCATGACTTCGGCGGCGGCGATCAATCCGAGCCGGCCGGTGTCGCGCAGCACGACGCTCATGAATTGCGGCGACAGGAAACCGCCGTCGCTGCCGACCTGGAAATAGATCACCAGGACGATGGCGACGACGGCGATGCTGGCCTCGCGATAACGGGAAAGCAGGATGAGCAGCCTTTCCGTAATCGTGTGCGGCGCCTTGACGCCAACGGCGTTCTTCCCGGCCTTTAAGGGTTCGATTGACGGCACTCTTGTCTTCCTGATTTCGAATTCTGGGCGAAGAGACGGATCGGCGCCGGGCACCGCCGGCTGCATTGGCGTGCAGCCGGCGGTGCCCCGCCACGTCATCGGAAAATGATGTGGCGAGGGCAGGCGTTTCGCTTGGCTGAACAGTGTCAGGTCGGCTCGACGTCGCTGCGGCCTTCGAAGCGGGACTTGCCGACATAGGCGTCGACATTGTCCTTGGTCACATAGGCCTGGCTGGTGTCGCTGTTGGCCGGACCGACAAGACCGCCGGAGAGCTTGTAGAGATACATCTGCTGCACCGGCAGAAAGCCCTGCAGATAGGCCTGCTGGTCTGTGGTGAAGTTGACGTCGCCGGATTTGATGAAGTCCAGCGTCTGCGGGAACAGATCGAAGCCGGCCACCGCGCCGCCGGCTTTCACCAGGCCGTATTTGTTGGAGATGAAGCCGCAGGCATAGGTGTCGGAACCGCCGGTGCCGAACATGCCCTTCACGTCCTTGTGGCTGAGATAGTAGCTCTCGACGCGCGAGATTTCCGTTGCCGGATCCGGGCCGGTGTTGACGACATCGTAAGTGACGCCGCTGCCGCTGTCCTTGATCGCCTGGATGTAGCCATCGAGGCGCGGCTGCGTGTTGAGCGAGCCGGGCACGCCGATCGACAGCATGACGTGGCCGCCCTTGGGGATCAGCTTCAGCCACTTCAGCGCCGAGTTGTAGCCCGACTGATAGAGCGGCTGGCCGACATAGGACAGCCGCTTGTTGGGGCTGCCGACCGGCACGTCGGCGTTGAAGGCGACGACCGGAATGCCGGCCTGGGCGGCCATGTCGGTGGCGGCGTCGAAGGCGGTCGGATCGACCAGGCAGACGGCAATGCCGTCCGATTTCTGCGCGATCGCGGTCTGCATGGCGCTGACCATCTCGGAGACGACGTTCTTCTGCGAACCCGTCCACTGGTAGCTGCATCCGAAAGCGGCGCAGGCGTCCTGGATGCCATACACGGTCGGGGTGAAGAACTGGTCGAGCGTCACATGGCACACGAAGTGGAACTTGTAGGGCTTCTTCGGCAGGCCGGTCGATGAATCCGCTGCTTTCGCTGCACCGATACCGCCGGCAAGACCTGCACCTGCCAGTCCGCTGGCAAGGCCGGCGGCACCGAGACCGAGTTTTCCGGCCAGTGCGAAAGCACTGCGCCGGCTGATGGCGGCATTCACCATCTCCATATGATTTTTCGTTTCGTCGTCCACTTGGTTCCTCCCTCTTCGTTTTGCGGGCTTGCCATTTGTCGTCTGGTTACATTGTTATATGACAACTTTTGTGTCAATGCTTTTTCGACACCGGGTTCACGTCGGGCCTTTCGCGGCTCGAGCGCGGTGCGGGAAGGCTGCCGCTTGGCCGGCACGAAAAACAGCAGGGATCACAGGAAGAGAAAATGGCTGAAATCGAATTCAGGGCTGTCGCGAAGAACGGCCTGAAGGTGACGACGATCGGGCTCGGCGGCACCGGGCTGGGCAACATGTACCGCGCCGTCGACACCGACGCCGCGGTCAAGACGGTGCACGCGGCCTATGACAACGGCATCCGCTATTTCGACACTGCGCCGGTCTATGGCTTCGGCGTGAGCGAGACCCGGCTTGGGCTGGCGATCAAGTCGCTGCCGCGCGCCGACATCGTCATCTCGTCGAAGATCGGTTACGACCTCGTTCCGATCCCGCCCGAGGACCTTCAGCCGGCGCTGTGGGACCAGCCCGGTTCCTTCCGTGCCGAGTTCGACTATTCGCGCGATGCCGTGATGCGCTCGCTCGAGGGAACGCTGAAGCGCCTCGACACCGACTATGTCGACATGGTCTCGATCCATGACCCGGACGAAGCCATTCATTTCGGTCCCGGCGAGGATCCCTATGCCAGAAGCCGCTTCCGGGAAGCCATGGACGGCGCCTATCCGGCCCTCGACGACTTGCGCTCGCAAGGCGTCATCAAGGCGATCGGCGTCGGCATCAACCAATGGCAGATGCTGTCCGACTTCGTCGTGGCGGGTGCGTTCGACTACTTCCTGCTGGCTGGCCGCTACACCTTGCTCGAGCAGGAGCCGCTGGCGACCTTGCTGCCGCTGTGCGAACAGCGTGGCACCAGGATCATCATCGGCGGACCCTACAATTCCGGCATCCTGGCCACCGGCGCCGTCAAGGGCGCGACCTTCAACACCAGGCCGGCACTGGCGCCGGTGCTCGAGCGCGTCCGCCGCATCGAGGCGATCTGCGCCCGCCATCACGTGTCGCTGCCGGCTGCTGCCCTTCAATTTCCCCTCGGGCACCCCATCGTGTCGAGCGTCATTCCGGGCGCGCGATCGGTCGAGGAGCTGAAACAGAACCTGGCCTACCTCAGCGAGGATATTCCGCCGGCTCTGTGGGCCGATCTCAAGCGAGAGGGGCTTATCGAACCCGGCGCGCCCGTTCCTGGAGCGCAGCAGACGACCTGAAAGGCGGTTCGACGGTATCCGTGTCGAGTGAAAATAAATTGCCTTTCAAAATCAGTCGGTTATCATGGATTGAAACAAGGGAGTAGGGGGCCTGCGGGCAACAACAACACTCGGCGGGCCTCCGTCCCACCCATACCTCGGTGGGCTGCCGGCTTCGGACTCCTTCCTAAACAGATTGACCGATCTGAAACGCGGTCAGGTGCTGATGTAAAGTGCTATACGCAATGCATAGGGCGGTGGCATAGAATGACCTGCAATTGGGCGGTCTGCTGGCCACCGATAGCTTGCGGACGAGGGGGAGAATATGATGCGGAACACGATGCTGGGCTTCGCGGCACTTGCCCTGGCCGCGTGCCAATCGGCTCCTGAAGCGCCGCAATCGGCCGCTCTCGAACCTGCGTCAAATCCTGTTGCTGTTCCTCCTGCCTTGGATCCCGCCGCAGTTTCTCCTGGCTCGGCAATCATGGATCAATCCGTGACAATCACTCCCCCTGCGAAGGGCGTTCCAGCAAAGTACGCCGCATTTTCGGGCATGTGGGCTGGACGATTGGAGGGGACGTCTGAAGCCAAAGTCGCTGTGCAGACGATTTCTCCGAACGGCAAAGTGACGGTCACCTTTGCGTGGGGAATTGTGGGCGATAACAATCCGGGAGAGGCCGCCGGAGCAGGAAAAATTGTCGGGACCACGTTGAAGCTTGGGCGCCTTCCGAATGGTGCGGACGTCAGTCTCATGATGCTGCCCGACGGAACCCTGGCCGCAACCTATATGCTCGCCGGCCAGACCTATACGGGCGTGTTTATCAGGCAATAATCAAAGAAGCATCCAAATCCAACCGCTCGAATTGTGGCCCGACCGGTCCTATCGATAGCCTGTGAAAGCGCGGAATTCGCGAGCAGCGCAGGAACGGACAGTCTCGTTGGTCTAAAGCGCGTCGCGTCGAAACGGATTCATGCGACACGTTTTAGGTCTTTGCTTTTATGCATGTCGTTGTCCCAATACCGGGGCCACTTTTGGGCGACATGCATTAATTGGTCTTCAGCTTGCCAACGCGTTTTTCGGCGATCCAGCGGGCGGCGAGCACCAGCGCGCCCATGCTGAAATCCTTGCCATGCCTGGCCACCATCTCTTCCGACAGTTTGGCCAGCCGTTCGAAAAATTCGTCCTTGCTCTCGTCTTCGGCCGTAAGTTCGGTCTGCATCTCATCCTCCTGTTTCATACGGACTGTGTCCGCTATTTGAACATCTGTGCGGGAAAGGTGGCGATCGCGGCGGTGCCGTCGACAGATCCTATCGCCAGATGCCGCCCGTCGCCGGACCAGGCGAGAGCGGTGACAGCGCTGCCCAAGGGCCTGACGAGAAGTTCGTCGCGTGACCCGATCTGGGCGACGATGATACGGCCGTTGGCGTAACCCGCGGCAATCAGCTTCTTCTCGGGGTGCGCCGCCACCGTTTCGACCAGGACCAGCCCGGCGCGACCCGTCTCCAGTGCGCCCGAGGTTTCGCCGCCAAATGGCGGGGCGGTCATCGACCAGCCGGCGATCCGGAACGCGCCCGAGGCAAACAGCGCATTTGTCGACGGGCTCCAGCACACTGTCCGAACCGGCGATGGAAATCCCGCGACGATATCGGCTCGGCCATCGGCCAGGCTGATCAGCGCAAAGCCGCCGGTCTCCAGCCCGCAGGCCAACCAACTCCCGTCGCCGCTCCAGCGGATCGACACCGGGCGCGATGAAAGAGAAATGTCTCGTATCAAGGCAGCGTCGCCTTCGACCGACCAGATCGACAGCCCCTCATCAAGGCCGCAGGCGAGGCGTCTCCCGTCAGGTGAGAACGCAAGGGCGTCCATGGACGATGTCGTGGCATGTTTCAGCTTCACCGCATCGCCCTGGCCACTCGATAGGAAGACATCCTTTCCGTTGCTGACGGCTGTCAGCGTCGCCCGGGCGCTGCAGTCGATGGCCAAGATCGGCCCGTCGACCCTGACCAGGGGGGCCGCGACTTCACCGCCGGCGGTCAGATGCAACGCTTCGCCGCTGGCCGCGCCGACCAGAAAGCCGGAATGCGCATGGGCGCAGAGCGGGACGTCGCCATCTCCGAATGCCACTGTTGCGATCAATGGCACTGGTGGCTTTTCCCGGGGGCGGATCGTCGTCTGGCCGAGATCATTGCTCACCCTGATCCGCGACTCCGGCGGCTCGTGATCCGCGACCGCGGCGATGGCGACGGTTCCGTCGACGGAGGTAAAGGCGACAGCCGAACCGTCGGCGCTGAAGCGCAGATCGGCGATCGCAGATGGTCGCTGCCAGTTGCGGGCCAAAAGATCGAACAAGGTCAGGTTCTGCATCGTCTGCTGGTTCATGCTGTCTCTCCCATCAGTCCTCGTTCGCCGTTGCGGCAAGCCGGCGATCAACGTCCTCGATGTCGCCTTCCGCCGCGACGATGCGATCCTCGCAAGCCATGCATGCCTGCATGATCGCAGCAGCACTTCGCTCTGCTTCATGCAAATCCTGCACCAGTTGTGCATTGGCGCCGCTTCTGCCGATTTCCAGCTCCAGGCGCAGCACGTCCATGTCGATGCCGGCGCGTTTCTGATTGAGCCGCAGCGCTTCGGCGGTGAGGGCGGAGACGCTGGCGACAAGATCGAGCCGGCGAGCAAGCAGCGCGTCACGCCTGGCAATATCGGATCCGCCGGTCATTTTTCGCTCCCCAAAAATCCCTGCGGTTTTTCGAAAGCCGACAGCAATTTGGGCAACGTGCCTGCCTGCGAATGGAACTGTTTTTCGGCCTTCTCGATGTGGCTCTTGAGCTGATCCCAGATGTCGACGCGGATCATCGATGTCGTGTCGCCGGTCAGGCGCTCGATCTCGTCGACGCGGAACTGGCGTGTCAGCGAAACGCCGGAAAACACGAAGTCGCGCAGCAGGATCGCATGGTTTTCGATGAACAGATGGATCATCGGATGCGTCTCCGTGGTGACGCCGCCGGCGGCAAGCTCGGCCCGGATGAAGTCCTGGAAATGGCTCTGCAGGCGGTGCTGGCTTTCGCCCATGAAGCGCATGACAAAGACCAGATCGCGGGGCATCAGCTTGACAAGATCGCCGGTGACGCCGTCGGCATGGCTGGACATTGGCCGGGGTGGCCCGCTCCTATCCTTATCGTTCGGCATGGTCTTTCTCCAGCGCCAGGCCCGCCCATGGACCGTGCTTCAAATAGTAGAGAAAGACGAATAATTAAATAGATGGCTTGAGAAATTTGGTATTTGTTGCGACTGCTAACTAGATATGTTGCAGCTGCGAACAGATAGATAGTATTACAGTCGTAAGTTACATCTGTAAAATAACGTTACAGTTTGTTGTCCACTCATGCGCCGAAAAGATGGCGATCTTGTTTTAAGCGTTAGCCGCGGACTTCGTTTTCAAACTGGCACGACGCTTGCATTGTTCATTTTCACAAGAAGCCCATCGCGCTTGGCGCGGTGCCAAAAGAACGAAGGAACGGAGGAAGCAGGGACAAATTCCGCTTCGATACGCCCATCGCAATTGCGGTTGGCGCCGCGGAGTCTCTGCCAAAACGCCTCGAAAACCTTTGCCGCGATCCACTTGAATGGCCGGACCATGAGTCGCGCCTTGATGCGCAACCCTTTGTCATGCCGCTCGCACTCTCACTGGCGGTGCTTTGTGCCGCTTCATGCCGGGGTCAAGGGACCCACGGCTCAAACCTGGTGGAGGCTTATGACCATGACGTCTCTGACGCTCAACAAGATTACCTCGCAACGCGGAATTTCCGTCGGCGAGGCGACCAAGAAGATTGCCGATCTCGGCTGGAATCCTTCCTACGTGCAGGAAGCGATGACATTTCCGACCGACTACAAGATCAACAAGACGCCGCGCGATCCGATGAAGCAGGTTTTGCGGTCCTATTTCCCGATGCAGGAAGAGAAGGACAACCGCGTCTATGGCGCGCTCGATGCGGCCTTGCGCGGCGACATGTTCCGCAACGTCGAACCGCGCTGGGTCGAGTGGATGAAGCTCTTCCTGGCCATCATTCCCTTCCCGGAAATCTCCGCCGCCCGCTCGATGGCGATGGTCGCCCGCATCGCACCTGGCGAGGAACTCAGAACCGGCTTCACCATGCAGATGATCGACGAGTTCCGTCACTCGACGATCCAGATGAACCTGAAGAAATGGTACATGGAGAACTACATCGATCCGGCCGGCTTCGACATCACCGAAGAAGCCTTCGGAAAGTGCTACGCCACCACCATCGGCCGACAGTTCGCCGAGGGCTTCATCACCGGCGACACGATGACCGCCGCCTGCATGTACCTGACCGTGGTCGCCGAAACCGCCTTCACCAACACGCTGTTCGTCGCCATGCCTTCGGAGGCCGCCCGCAACGGTGACTACGCGCTTCCGACCGTCTTCCTGTCGGTGCAATCGGACGAGAGCCGGCATATCGGCAACGGCCACTCGCTGCTGATGGCGGCGCTCAAGGAGCCGGAAAATCACCTGCTGCTCGAGCGCGACCTGCGCTACGCCTTCTGGCAGAACCACGCGATCGTCGACGCCGCCATCGGCACCTTCATCGAATACGGCACCACCAACCGCGACAAGAACAAGGAGTCCTACGCGGAAATGTGGCACCGCTGGATCTATGAGGACTACTACCGCACCTACATGCTGCCGCTCGAGAAATACGGCATCAAGGTCCATCACGACGACGTCCAGGCGGCCTGGGAACGCATCACGAAGAAGAACTACGTCCACAAGGTCGGGCAGTTCTTCGCGGTCGGCTGGCCGGTCAATTTCTGGCGCATCGAAGCCCAGACCGACAAGGACTTCGAGTGGTTCGAGCACAAATATCCGGGCTGGTACGCCGAATTCGGCGACTTCTGGAAATGGTACGCCAAGCTCAGCCACAAGGGCGAGAAGGTGCTGCTGTTCAACAGCGACGTCGGCTACGTCTATCCGCACCGCTGCTGGTCCTGCCTCGTTCCCTGCCTGATCCGCGAGGACATGGTCGTCGGCGAGATCAATGGCGAACTCTACACCTTCGCCCATGAGCTCGACCGCTGGACTGCCACGGTCGCCTTCGCTGACGAGTATGAGGGCCGTCCGACGCCTGCGATGGGCCGCTTCAGCGGCAAGCGCGAGTGGGAGACGCTCTATGACGGCTGGGATTTGGCCGATGCCATCAAGGACCTGAACTTCGTCCGCTCCGACGGCAAGACGCTGGTTCCGCAGCCGCATCTGCGCTTCGACGACAAGGAGATGTGGACGCTCGACGATGTGCGCGGCAACACGCTCGGATCGCCGCTCAACGCGCTGCGTGCCATGTCGCCCGCGGACCGTGAGAAGCACCTGGCGGAATACCGGGCCGGCTTCACGGTCAATCCCTGCAACTGATCAGGCCAAAGGGGGGGCGGGTTCGTCCCGCCCCTACCTTTCACTGGAGGTCCGTATGTCGGAAACCCACACGGTCAGGCTGAGCCCAGTCGGCGTCGAATTCGAGGTCGAGAATGGCGAAACGGTGCTCAACGCCGCGTTCCGCCAGGGCATCGCGCTGCCTCACGGTTGCAAGGAAGGGCAGTGCTCGGCCTGCAAGAGCGTGTTGCTCGAAGGCGAAGTCGACATGCTGAAATACTCGACCTTCGCACTGAACGACATGGAGAAGGAAAGCGGGCACGTCCTGTTGTGCCGTTGCATCGCCTACTCCGACCTGGAAGTCGAGCTTCTCAACTACGACGAGGAGATTCTGGCGAAAGCGATCGCCGTGAAAACGTACAAGGGCCGGATTGCTCGGATCGAGCAACTGACCCACGACATTCGCGGCATCGAAATCGAACTCGGCTCCCCGATGAAGTTTTGGGCGGGGCAATATGTCGACATCACGGTTACCACGCAAAAAGGGGAGACGATTACGCGCTCGTTCTCCATGGCAAATACGCCGGACCAAACCCAAAAACTCTCCTTCATCATCAAAAAATACCCTGAGGGAAAGTTCTCGGGAGAACTCGATTCCGGAGGCATCAGGGCCGGAGCCGAAGTCACCGTCGTCGGACCCTACGGAACCTGTTTCCGCCGCGACGAACGGCAAGGACCCCTGATCCTGGTCGGGGCCGGATCGGGCATGTCGCCGATCTGGTCGATCCTCAACGACCACCTGAAGAGCGGCGAGAAACGTCCGGTCTATTTCTTCTACGGCGCCCGCACCCGCAACGACCTGTTCTATCTCGACAGGATCGCCGAGCTGGTCGGCAATCATTCCGACGTCACCTTCATTCCCGTGCTGTCGCACGCCAATGACGACGCCGAATGGCAAGGCGAACGCGGCTTCGTGCACCAGAGCGTCGACGCCAAGCTCAAGCAACTGGCGGTCGACGGGCAGGGCGATGTCCATGCCTGTGGCCCGCCGCCGATGATCGATGCGCTGCAGCCGGTCCTGTTCATGAACGGCTTCGAAACGGAGCGGATCTTCTTCGACAAGTTCACCACATCGGCAGGTGCAACGCCGGCCCATTGAGGGCGGCCGTGCCAAGCCAACCACAACTGCAACAAGGGAGAGAGACTATGCCTGCAACCTCGAGTTCAGTCGGATCCGGAGCCGCCGGCGCGGCGATCTTCGCCGATTCCGATAGCCGGAAATACCGGTATTTCGACCCGAAAGGCCAGCGCGCCACCCACTATGAGGACATGACGGTCGACGTTCAGCCCGACCCGGAACGCTACCTGATCCAGGACTGGATCATCTCCTTCGCCGACGGCAAGGGCGCCTATGTCAAGCAGAACACCGCCGCGCAGAGTTCCAACTGGCATGCCTTTCGCGCCCCCGACCAGGAGTGGGAGCGCACGCACTACCAGCGCCAGTCGAAGATCGAGACGATGGTGCAGAGCGTCATCAATAATGCCCGCAAGTCGGGCGCGCCGAAGACCTTCGACAAGGCCTGGGTCAAGATCCTGCAGACGCAGCTCGGCGCCTGGAAGCATGCCGAATTCGGGCTCGGCACCTCGCTGATGCAGGCGCAGCGCTACGGCTACACCCAGATGATCAACAACGCGACGCTGACCAACTCGTCCTACAAGCTCAGGCTTGCCCAGGACATCACGCTCTACCTTGCCGAGATCGGCATGGACCTTCCCGACTGGGACGACGAACTCGGCAAGAAGGCGTGGCTCGAGGACAAGAACTGGCAAGGCACGCGCGAAGCGGTCGAAACCATCATGGGCGCGACCGATTACCTCGAACAGTATTTCGCCATCAACATCGTCTTCGAGCCGCTGGTGGGCGAAGTGTTCCGCTCCGGCTTCCTGATGCAGATCGCCGCCGCCAACCATGACTTCATCACGCCGGCGGTGATTTCGGCTGCCGAGGCCGACTACGAGCGCAACCTCGCCAACACGATCGACCTCATCCACATGCTCGCCAATGACGAGACGCATGGCGCCGCCAATCGCAAGCTCTTCCAGGGTTGGGTCAAGAAACACGGCGCGCTCGCCGACAAGGCAGCCATCGGCCTGCAGCCGATCTGGTCGATGCCGCATTCCAAGCCCGTCGCGTTCGTCGATGTCCGCGCCAAATCCGAGGAACGGATTGGCCAGATCCTCGGCGAACTTGGCCTCAAGCGCTGAAACAGGAGAATTTTGTCATGTCACTAGCAGCACGCGACGCAACGCATTCCAACATCTTCAAGGCGATGAAGGACATCACCTTCGAGCAGACGATTTCGCATCAGTGCGGCGTCACCATGAACGACTCGGTCGAGGCGCGCGCCATCGCCGAATTCATGGGCCAGAAGCCGGGGGTGACGATCACCTACCAGCCGGCGCTGATCCGCATCGACGGTGATGGCAAGCTGATCTTCAAGATGGATGCGATCGGTGAATATCTGGGCCGCGAGATCTCAGCCGAGACCTTCGAGGTCAACACCTCCACCCACTACGGCCGCATGGTTCGCGTCGACGACGACACCGTGATCCTGTTCGGCAACATGGACGAGATGTTCGAATACATCGAATAGCCGCCAAAAATCTGGCGCGCCGTTGCATGCGGCGCGCCGAACCCGTCAACGCGATCATTGTGGAGGCAAGAATGTACAGGACACCGGAAGGCAAGGACATTTTCGTGGTCGACGGCCACACCCATTTCTGGGACGGCAGCCCGGAAAACCAGAAGAATATCCACGGCAAGCAGTTCATCGAATGCTTCTATGCCTATCACACGGGCTTGAGCCCGAAGGACCAGCTGTGGGAGAAGAGCAAGTTCGAGAAATACAGCGCCGATGATCTCTATCGCGATCTGTTCATCGACGGTCCCGACGATGTGGCGATCGTGCAGTCGACCTATCTCAAGGACTTCTACAAGAACGGCTTCAACACGATCGAGCGCAACGCCGAGGTGGCCAAGCGCTATCCCGAGCGTTTCATCGTCAACGGCGCCTTCGATCCGCGCGACGGCGAGAAGGCGCTGGAATACATCCACTTCCTCAAGGAGACCTACAACGTCAAGGGCGTGAAGATGTACACGGCCGAATGGAACGGCGCTTCCAAGGGCTGGAAGCTCACCGATCCCGACGCCTATAAATGCTTCGAACTCTGCGACAAACTCGGCATCAGGAACATTCACGTCCACAAGGGCCCGACGATCCTGCCGCTCTCCAAGGATGCGTTCGACGTCCATGACGTCGATCATGCGGCGACGGATTTCCAGGGCCTCAACTGGATCATCGAGCATTGCGGCCTGCCGCGCCTCGACGATTTCTGCTGGATCGCGACGCAGGAGACCAATGTCTATGGCGGGCTGGCGGTGGCGCTGCCGTTCATCCACGCGCGCCCGCGCTATTTCGGCGAGGTCATCGCCGAACTGCTGTTCTGGCTCGGGCCGGAGAAGATCCTGTTCGGTTCCGACTACGCGATCTGGACGCCGCGCTGGCTGGTCGAGAAATTCTGGGCCTACCAGATCCCAGAGGACATCGCCGCCGAACGGAGTGTGCAGCTGACCGACGAGATCAAGGAGAAGATCCTCGGCCTCAACGCCGCGCGTCTCTATAACATCGATGTCGAAGCCAAGAAGAAGGCGTTGGCCAGCACGCCCTTCAGCATCGCTGCGGAGTAGGAGCCATGGCAACCGCCAGCGTTTCCGGCGGCCGCGAGAAGGAACTCTGGCGGCGCCTTGGTGAGGTCAACGACCCGGAACTCGACGAACCCATCACCGAGATGGGCTTCATCGAGCGGGCGCAAGTGACGGGCGATGGCAGCGTGGAGATTGACTTCCGCCTGCCGACCTACTGGTGCTCGCCCAACTTCGCGTTCCTGATGCTGGACGGCGTCCGCAAGGCGCTCGACCAGCTCTCCTGGTCGCCGGCCTATCGCGTCAAGCTGCACGACCACATGTTCGCCGACGAGGTCAATCGCGGCATGGAGGCCGGCAAGACCTTCGGCGACATCTTCGCCGTGCTTGCCGAGGATCAGGATCTCGGCGGCTTGCGTGAGACCTTCAGGATGAAGGCGTTCAAGCGGCGCCAGGAGGCGGTTCTGCGCGGCCTGCGGCAGCACGGTCTGACCGATCGCGAAATCCTCGGCATGGACCTGCCGGCATATGACGTCGCTCGGTTCGAACCGGGCGAGGCGGCCAAGCAGAAGCCGAGATACAGGGCGGCTCTGCTCGAGCGGTTTCCCGATCGCCGGGCGGACGAGCCCGTCTTCGTGACTTGGGAAGGGCAGCGCATACCGCCTGGCGCGCTCAGCGCCCATCTCGCCGAACTGCGCGGTGTGCGCATCAACATGGAGTTCAACGGCGCGCTGTGCCGGGGGCTCAAGCAGACCAGATACAAGGAACTGGATGTGATCGACGGCGAACCGACGCTGGTCGATTTCATTCTGGATCGCGTGCCGGCCGCGACCGCCCCGACCGCCTGAAGCAGAACTGACAGCAACGGCCTCCCTCGCACGAGGCCCCCACCAACAACCCGCCCGTAAGGCGGAAGGAGGAATCATGCCCAAGATAATGCTTCACAATTCCGAGGCCCGCCGTGCTCTCGCCCGTGGCGTCTTCCGGCTCGCCGCCGCCGTCGAGCCGACGCTCGGCCCCAAAGGCATGAACGCCATGATCGACCGGCCGATCGGCACGCCGATGGTGACCCGCGACGGTGTCAGCATCGCCTCCGAGATCGAGCTGCACGACCGTTTCGAGAACATGGGCGCGCAGGTCGTCCGCGAAGTGTCGATGCAGACCAACGAGATCGCCGGCGACGGCACCACGACGGCCATCGTGCTCGCCAACGCGCTCATCCAGGGCGGCGTCGAGGCGAATGAGCGCGGGGTGAAATCCGTTGATCTCTGCAAGGGCATCGACCTTGCCGTGGCGGCGGTGGTGGCCGCGCTCAAGGCATCCGCCAAGCCCGCCAAGGGCAACGGCATCCTGGCCTCGGTCGCCAACATCGCGGCGACCAACACCACGCTTGGCGCGCTGGTGGCGGAAGCCCATCGGCGGGTGGGCGCCGAAGGCGTCATCACCACTGATTTCAGTGTCACCACCGAGACCACGCTCGATGTCGTCGAGGGCATGTCCTTCGAACGCGGCTACCTCTCGCACCACATGGTGACCGACCAGGAGAAGATGGAGGCGGTTCTCGAACGGCCCTACATCCTGATGACCGACCTCAAGATCAAGGAGCCCGGGCAGCTCGATGCGGTTCGCCGCATTGCCGACGAGGCCGGCCGGCCGCTGCTGATCGTGTCCGAGGAAATGTCGCCGGAGGTGGTGGTGACGCTGCTCGGCAAGCAGGGACCGGGACGGTACCTCGTCGTCCATCCCCCGGAATATGGCCACTGGCGCAAGGCGATGATGGAAGATCTGGCCATCATCACCGGCGGCAAGGTGATCGCCCGCGATCTCGGCGGCCGGCTGGAGGACGTCACCGCCGAGGATCTCGGCACGGCCGACCGGGTGAAGACCAGTTCGTCCTACACCTCGATCATTCGCGGTGGCGGCGACCATGCGGCAATCGCCTCGCGCCGCGCCCAGGTGCAGCGCCAGTATGAAGCCTCGCCGCCCAACATCGACCAGGACAAGCTGCGCGAACGCCTGGCCAAGCTCTCCGGCGGCACTGCGATCCTCTATGCCGGCGGCGTCACGCCGGTCGAGCAGAAGCGGACCATCCAGCTGATCGAGGATTCCTTGAATGCGGTGCGCGCCGCATCCGAAGAGGGCGTGGTCGCCGGCGGCGGCTCGGCACTCGCCCAGATCGCGCCGCTGCTCGACAAGGTGGCAGCTGGCGTCGATGGCGATGTCGCCGAGGGCGTGCGCCTGGTGCGCTCGGTGCTGTCGCGACCGCTGTGGCGCATCGCCGCCAATGCCGGCGCCGATCCCGAAGCCGTGGTGGTCGAGGTCACCCGCATCAACGGCGGCTACGGCTACAATGCCTCGACCGGCGCGTATCAGAACATGTTCGAGGCAGGGATCATCGATCCCGTGCGCGTCACCTACACCGCGCTCGCCAACGCGGCTTCCGTGGCGACGCTGATCCTGACCACCGAAACGCTGATTGGCGATCTCGCCGAGGATGAGGATCCGACGGCCGGACCGGCGCGTGGCGGCGGCTCCGAAAAACTCGGCCGCGCCTGAAGCCACATTCCAACCGAACGATTTCGACGTTGAAAGGATACGACGATGAAAGCTGCCAGACTCTACGAATACGACCCGAAGATGAACGTCCAGCTCAGGATCGAGGAGGTCAAGGCACCGACGATCACCGCGCCTGACGAGGTGATCGTGCGGGTCGGTGCCGCCGGCCTCTGCCGCACCGACCTGCACATCATCGAGGGTGTGTGGAAGCCGACGATGGATCCCGAAGGCACGCTTTTGCCTTACATCATGGGCCACGAGAATGCGGGCTGGGTCGAGGAGGTCGGCAGCGGCGTCAGGTCGGTCAAGCGTGGCGACGCGGTGATCTGCCATCCCTTCCGCTCATGCGGCATCTGCCTCAACTGCCGCCATGGCGAGGACATGTATTGTGACAACGGCCAGTTCCCCGGCCTTGGCATGAATGGCGGCTTCGCCGAGTATTTCATCACCAGCGAACGCTCGCTGATCAAGCTGAATGCCAACATCACGCCGATCGAGGTGGCACCGCTGGCCGATGCCGGCATCACCGCCTACCGCGCCGCCAAGCGCGCCGCAAAGCTCCTGCGGCCGGGGAGTTACTGCGTGCTGCTCGGCATAGGCGGGCTCGGTCATATCGCGCTGCAATCGTTGCACGCGATTTCGGGCTGCCGCATCATCGCCGTCGATCGCGAGCCGGCGGCGCGGGTGCTGGCGAAGGATCTGGGCGCTGACTTCATCCTTGATGGCGGGCCAAACGTCGTCGAGGAGGTCAGCCAGATCACCGGCGGCGGCGCCCATGTGGTGATCGATTTCGTCGGCGAACTCGGTGTCGAGAACATCTGTTGGAAGATGGTGCGCAAGGGCGGGCAACTGTTCGTCGTCGGCTATGGCGGCAACATCAACGTACCGACCGCGCATCTGGTCATCGAGGAGATCAACATCGGCGGCAGCCTGGTCGGCAATTTCACCGAGCTTGTCGAATTGATGGAGCTCAACGCCGACGGCAAGGTGAAGATGCACTACACCGAATACAACCTCGCCAGCATCAACACCGCGCTCGACGATTTCAAGAACCGCCGGTTCACCGGCCGTGGCGTCATCGTGCCCTGAAAGCCCTTGGACCGCGCGCGGCATGGAACGGGTGTCGCGTGCGGTTCGATCGGGCTGCTTGCCGGACCGGTAAGCCTTCCTTCTTGAGCTCCGTGGCTGATGCCATGGCATTTCCGTGTCGGGACGTCGGCGAAGCGCGATCCCCGCACGAGTTTCCTTGCTTCGTGAAAACGGGAGGACAACATGGATCTTGTTACAGGACTGGCCGTCGTCATCGGCATTATGGGTGGCATTGCCACATGGGCGGCGATCACGATCGGCAATCCTTATCTGCTGATCTGGGCGGTGTTTGTCGGCTGGGGAAGTTTCTATCACTGTGGCGGCAAGGAAGCCGGGTTCAAGAACTCAGCGGTTGCAAACCTGTGGGGCGCGATCTGCGCGGCCGGCGCCTTGATCGCGCTGACGTCCATTGGCGTTACCGCGATCATGGCCGGCATTTGCGTCGGCATTTCAATCATAGTCCTGATCCTCGCCGCCAAGCTGCCATTGCTGAGCGCCATTCCGTCAGCGGTCTATGGCTACGCAACGACCGCAGCGCTTTTTCTGCTTGCTGCCGCTGCCTATGGCGAAGGTGCCGGCGGCATCATCAAGGTCGCTGCCGCCGTGGTGATCTCGCTGATCATCGGCAATATCCTCGGCTACGTCTCGGAGAAAGTGACCGGTGCGGTGGTAAAGGCCTGATCATGTCCGCGACCGCTGCCTGAAGGCAATCTCGGTCGACGAATTTCCCCAACCCCGCGGCGCGAATGTCGCGGGTTTTTTGTTGCGAAGGAGCTGGGCCTGGTTCGCGGAGTCGCGGAGACGCGGGATTTCCGCTGAGCGCCAACGGACTTGGCTATTGTCCGTTCGAGCCCATTCTTTCACATCCCCAAATACTCCATTTCGGAATTCGTCATTCATTCGCGGAACGGGCAGACATATCCATGCCCAGTGACCAACGGCATTCACTCTCAAATCCATCAGGGATTGATGAGCGCCCGTTCTGGTCTTTCTCGTGAGGCGGCAGCGAGCTTCGCTTCGTTTCAACGAAACAAGGTCGCATGACCAACGAAAGGTTTCAAAAATGTCTATGTCAAAATGGGCCGCCACCGCCGCGGCCATTGGCTTTCTCTCGGTTACCAGCTCCGCATTTGCCGGCGACGCTGATGTCTATGGTCCCGATATCACTCTGTCGCAGGCCAAGCAGGTTGCCGCCGGCGCTGTCAAGGAATGCGCAGCCAACAAGTGGCTCATGGCCGTCGCCGTCGTCGATACGCACGGCGCCCTAGTCTACTACGAAAAGGCTGATAACACCGAGGTGGCGAGCGCCCAGATCGCCTTGGACAAAGCAACTTCGGCAGCCGTCTACAAGCGTCCGACACGCGACTTCTTCGACGTCACGGCCAAGATGGGTCCATTCATGCTGAACATGGACCACGTCATCGCAGCGCCTGGCGGTATTCCGGTCATGAAGGACGGCAAGATCATCGGTGCGATCTCGGCTAGTGGCGGCACGGGCGCGCAGGACGAGCAGTGCGCCAAGGCCGGCCTTGCCGGCTTTTGATCCTCTTTTTAGCGACGGCTCCGGACGGAGCTGCCGTACTCCAAAGGAACTGTTGAAATGATGAATCTCAAATCGCTGGGCAGCCGTCTTGCCGCGGCCGCCGCGCTCTCCGTTGCGCTTGCATTGCCTTCCCTCGCA
The DNA here is from genome assembly GCF_042431665.1 of Mesorhizobium kowhaii. Taxonomy (NCBI): domain Bacteria; kingdom Pseudomonadati; phylum Pseudomonadota; class Alphaproteobacteria; order Hyphomicrobiales; family Phyllobacteriaceae; genus Mesorhizobium; species Mesorhizobium kowhaii. The sequence continues at coordinate 545,433 of NZ_JBHLYT010000053.1, read as the reverse complement.
AACGCCGCCGAGCTTTACAGCGGAAGCAATTCCGATGTCCGCACGGTTCTCTACTACAAGGCTTCGACGGCTGCGCTCTCCAAATTCCTGCCTGCGGGCTGGGAGCTCAGCCCGTTTACAACAGCACCTTCCGCCGGCGCCAACCTCCAGGTTGAATTTGTGGACCAGCTTTATGCGGTGGATCCAAAGGGTACCGTCGGGGCTCCGTACCGCTACGTGCTTTTCGGCATCCCGGTTCACAAGACGGGAAGCAGTGAGAACGTGCTGATGTTGTTCGATGGTCTTTCGCGAGGCGGAGCCGGTCCTTACGGCATTGCCGAAACCGCTGCCGACGACGTCAATCGTGGGGTTCATTACAGCTCGAGCCCGACGGCGGTGAGCGAGGCCTGGAACTTCGAAGGTGGCGGTGAGAAGGTTTCACTGCAAACGGAATTCGAACGTGGCCCGGTGACCCTGGAGAAGGGCGACAGCCACGTCTACTCGCAACTCAAGCCGGAATTCTGGCGCATCTATCGCTACAATGAGGCTACTGGCGTTGTGAAGTCCGGCGACGCAAACCATCTCCGCAGCCTGTCCTTGAAGGCCGAAGGTGGAAAGTTGACCGCGATGTTCGACGGCAGCGAGAGCCTTGTCGCGGTCGTATCGTTGCCTGTCTATTCCCGCGACATCTTTGTTCCGCAGCCCTGAGCACCGCTTTCCTTGAAGGGCGGGGGCCACCCAAAAAGGGTGCCGCTGCCCTCCAAGGTTCCACTGCGCCTGCGGCCGTCGCATTTCAGGCAGTGTTGGGGCAGGCCTGTTCTGCTTCATGAACGTTATGAAGGCAGCAAGGGCTGCAGGAAGCTGTCGGCGGCTGGGATAGTACAAGTAGATCCCAGAGATCTGGGAACCCCACCCATCGAGGACAGTCACGACGCGCCCCGATCGCAGCTCATCCTGCAGAAGAACGGCTGGCACCAAGCCGATTCCGGCGCCTCCGGCAATCGCACTGGCAACCGCACGAAGATCGTTGGCCACAACTTGCGTGCCGGCGACGGGTTCGGCCTTCTCAGCCCCCTTGTGCAGGGTCCAGGGTCGGACTGTGCCGTCCCACGGGGATCGAAGGCGAACGCACCAGTGATCCACGAGCGCGCTGGGCTCGCTGGGCTCGCCATGAGCCAGCAGGTAGTCTTTCGTGGCAAAAAGAACTTCGTTGAAGGGATCGGCGATCCGAACGGCGATCATATCCTTCTCGATGCGTTCTCTGACCTGAATGCCCGCGTCGATGCGGTGTTCCACCAGATCAAGGTGAAGATCATCGACAAGGATTTCGAGCTCAATTTCGGGGTGCTTTGTCAGGAAGCGGCCGATAAGAGGGGCTATCAGGACGGTTGTTGCCGTCCGTGAACCTAGAATTCTAAGCCTTCCGCCCGTAGCGCTACGGAACTTGTTCAATCCGTCGAGGACACTGTCCAGTCCGCTCAATATCGGGCCTATGTTGGTAAGAAGCTCTTCGCCCGCAGCGGTTAACGACACGCTGCGGGTGGTTCGTGTGAGCAGTCTCACGCCGAGCTTCTCTTCCAGACCCCTCAGCGTCTGGCTGAAGCTGGGTAGCGACACCCCCAGTGCGGCGGCGGCCCTGGTAAAGTTCAACTGCCGAGCAGCCTCCGCGAAGGCGATGAGCTCCCGCAATTCCGGCTTGTGCATTTGTCCTCCTCGCTGGGGCTGCCCGGTGCAGCGTCGCAGGCCGAGCCTTCTGCTCAGGGCGCTTCGGAATGGCAAGGTTAAGCACGACATTGTTTGGTGGGCCCAAAGGGCCCATTCCGCAATCGATAATTCTAACGGTTCATACGTTCAGCTACCTCCTGTTGCGAGACGAAGGCGCTCGGGCAACTCCAGGTCGGCGCCTGACCGCAACCAAGGAACTTCCGATGAAGACGAAATTGCTGGTTTCCGCTGCGATGATCGGTCTGGCACTTAATCTTGCGCCAGCGTTCGCCCAGGAGGGCACGTGGCAGATGGGAACGCCGATGCCAGAGCCTCAGAGCGAGAACTCCAGCGCTGTGGTGGGCAATCAGTGGTTCGTCATTGGCGGCATCGACGTGCCCGAGGTCATGCCCGTTGGCACGGTTGTGATGTATGACGAAAATACCAAGACCTGGTCGAAGAGGGCGGCAATGCCTGAGCCGGCCCATCATACTGCAACTGTGGCTTGCGACGGCAAGGTGTACGTGTTCGGTGGTTTCGTCGGAGAGCCGGGCACCAAGGAATGGCAACCGACCGCTGATGCTTTTGTATACGATCCGAAGACCGACAGCTGGTCCAAGCTTCCACCCATGCCAACTGCCCGCGGAGCGGCTGCGGCTGTGGTGCTCGACGGAAAAATCTACGTCGTCGGCGGGGCGCATGCCCTTGAGGATGGCCGCGACATGAAGGAGCCCCTTTGGGCCGACGTTCCCAACATAGTCGGCAGGACTGTCGAGGCCTACGACCCCGCGTCCAACACCTGGACAAGCCGGGCTCCCATGCAGACCGGCCGCAATCACTTTCTCGCCGCTGCTGTCGGTGGGAAGATTTATGCGATCGACGGTCGAGTTGGTCTGCCCTTCGTGACCAAGAGCGACGTCACCGATCTGGTCGAGGAATACGATCCCAAATCCGATTCCTGGACCTACAAGGGCCGTTCCCCCACACCGCGGGGCGGGGTGTCGGGCAGTGCCTATGGCGGGAAGATCTATGTGACGGGTGGCGAGTACCAGGACCCGGCGGGCAAGCGCACATTCTGGGCCCTTGAGGCCTACGATCCCGCAACCGACACGTGGCAGACCCTACCGCACATGCAGATTGCCCGCCACGGCTTCGTTGCCGGTTTCATTGGCAGCGAGTTCCATGTCGCCGGTGGCTCCTTCCAGTCCGACGGCATGCCGGGGATCAATGCTCAGATGAACACCCACGAGTTCTACACCGTACCCAAGTAGTTCATTCAATGCCGATGCCGGTCGTGTTCGGGACTGGTTTACGCTTTGGTACCGGCAGGCAGGAGGTCTGACCGTGCACAGCTGTTCGCAAAGGCGGCGCAAAACCTCTGGCGGCATTGCAGATCGCTATGAGGACTAATGCATGTCGCCCAAAAGTGGCCCCGGTTTTGGGAGAACGACATGCATAAAAACAAAGACCTAAAGCGCGTCGTCTGAATCCATTCAGACGCGACGCGCTTAGAGGAAGCCGCGCCGGATGCCGTATTGGCCGAGCTTGCGATAGAGCGTCGGCCGCGAAATGCCGAGCCTCAGCGCAACCTTGCTGAGATTGCCGCCCTCCGCGACAAGCGCATTCTTGATCGCCTGACGTTCTCCATCCTCGAACGTACATACGGGTGCTTCGAGCATCGTTGCCGGATGGTCGCTGTGCAAGGCGATGGTGTTGCGATCGCCCACACTGATTTCCCCGGGAAGATCCTGGAGTTCGATCGTGCCGCCGCGCGCCAGTATATGCAGGCGCTCGACCAGGTTCTTCAATTCGCGCACATTTCCCGGCCAGCGATAGGCCAGCAGCGCGTCGAGGGCTTCGTTTGAAAACTCCAGCGGATCATTGCCTGCCAGTTTTGCGATCTGATGATTGAAGTGCTCGATCAGCAACAGCACGTCGTCGCCGCGCTCGCGCAGGGCCGGGACATGAATCGAGACCGCGCCGATGCGGTAATAGAGATCGCTGCGGAAGCGTCCGGCCGCGACTTCCTGCTTGAGATCGCGATTGGTCGAGGCGACCAGTCGTACGTCCACCGGCCGGCCCCTTGAGTCGCCGATGCGGTGGACCACGCGCTCCTCCAGGACACGCAACAGGAAGGGCTGGATTTCGAGCGGCAACTCGCCGATCTCGTCAAGGCTGAGCACACCGCCATTGGCGAGTTCGAAGATGCCCGGCTTGCCGTCACGCGAAGCTCCGGTAAAGGCGCCGGCGACATGGCCGAACAATTCGCTGCCGAACAGCTCCTTGGTGATCGCGCCACAGTTCATGGCGATGAACGGGTCGTTTTCGGTGCGCCGGCTGCCGGCATGGACAAGCCGTGCAAACAGCTCCTTTCCGACGCCAGTTTCGCCTTCTATCAGCAACGAGGTGACACCGTTCGACCCGGCCACCCGGGAGGCGACATCGACGGCGGCCAACAGTTTTTCGCTTTCGCCGACGATCATTGCCGCGGCTGCCCGCAAATGTTTGTCCCCCTCCCGACGTATCACCGTCATGCTGGAGACGGCCGGCACCGAGGGAAACACCAGAGCCGCGCCACGAAGGTCGCCATCGAGCTTCAGCGGCGTGACATGGCAGGATCGCAAATGCGCCGGCAACGCGTTGGCGAGATCGGTCTCCGAGCCGGAGGCCGGCAGGTTCATGAGCCAACGACCGCGGCCGGGCTCCATCGGGCCGTCCATCATCTCCGTCGTGTCGCCGTTGGGCACGTTGTTGCAGAAGATCGCGCGGCCTCGATGATCGACGATCACCAGCCCGTCTTTCCGGCGGTAGCTGGGGGCCGAGGAAATGAAGGCTTCGAGCAAGCGCGTGCGCTGCTCCTGCTGCTGTTCGGCGAGCGCCTTTTCGATTTGCCTGGCGGTGGCGGCGACGAGCGCCGTGTTGTGCGGCCGGAAGATCGGCGAATAGCCTGACAGGTCGACGACGCCGATGATCTTGCCGTCCAGGGGATCGCGGATCGGCGCGCCGGCGCAGGTCCAGGATTTGATGCCGGCGCAGAAATGTTCGGCCGCGTGGACGAAAATCGGTTCGCCGGTCCACAGTGCCGTGCCGATGCCGTTGGTTCCGACGGCGTCCTCGTTCCATTTGCCGCCGATGCCCAGATGAATGTCCATGCCGTCATGCAATGTCTTCTTGTCGCCGATGGCATCGATCAGCACGCCGTCGCTGTCGGCGAGCACCAGCATCGCTCCCGTCCCTTCCAGCAACTGGCCAAGGGAGGCAAACGATCGCCGCGCCGCCGAAAGCAGCTCGGCATTGGCGCGGGTCAGATATTCGATCTCGTCACGGTCACTATTCAGCGGCGCTTCGATGCCCTGCGCATTGATGCCGCCGGTGGCGCTGCGATACCAGGAATCGTGGATCAGCGAGCGGACGTGGACCGGATCGCGGGCGCTTGTCGGCTCGTCGGAAAGAAAGCTTTCCCAGGCGCGCATGGTGGCGCGCTCGTCATAGTCGATGTTGTCTAGAACCAGCTGTCCGGTGGCCATCGACGCACGCGTCGGAAGCGCATTGCTTTTCATCGAATTGGGGCCGCTCGCGTGTCTCATTCAGCCATCACAGTACCTTTTGAGGTATGCCATTTCTGTATGCTCTCGCGGATTGGGCGCGCATAGCGACGCCCGAATACCGGTCGTCAGTCGATGCCGAGTTTCGCACCGATGTCGGCGGCAAGCTGTTCTTCGGTATAGGTCGCGGTCAGCCGGGATCCATCCATCTCGACAAGCGCCTGCGCGATGGTTTCGTCGACCGGCGAAAAGAAGCCATTCTGCTTCGTCGCCAGCACGAAAATCTGGTCGCCATTCCGGTTGCGGACATCGCCGATATGATGAAGCTGGCGGCCGGTGTTCTGATCCTTGGAGATCACACGGCCGTTCATGGTGACACGGATGGACGGGCTCGCTTCGGAGGCGGTTGCCGCGCTGCCGCCAACATGGATGATCAGGCCTTCCGCCTTGGGTTGCTGGCGCGGCTGCCTGGAAGCCGAGTAGCCGCCGCCGCTGATCTGGTCGGCAAGGCGAACGATGGTCGAGCGGTTCTGCTCGATCAGTCTTTTGACCTGGACGTCCTCGCGCCGCGGGCCATCCCGCTTGGAGATGATCTCAACCATGAATCCTCCCAGATTCGCTCAGCTTGGCCGATGGTACGGCTCATTTCTTCTTTTGAGGTGAACCCTACACGTCTTCTTTTGAGGTGGACCCTACACCGCCTCGGTGAGGTTCGCCATCCCATTCCCATAGCACCAGAGTTCGGGTCGCTGGTAGCAGGTGGCTGCTACACGGGCTCGGGTCCTCGGATGCGCGTGCGATGGTGATCGGGCGCTTCCGAAACGGCAGCTGGCCTGGCGTTAAGCTTTTGGTAACCCTCCCAAGTCGAAGACCAAAAAAGACTTTGGCTTCTGGTGCCCTCCATAGATGCTAGGGCTGGCATCGAGCCGAGGAGCAAGACCAATGACCACCGTCCTGAACGCCAAGGGCGTTCCACTCCCCTACAGCGGGTCCTCGGTAAAGTGGTACTCGGCGACGAATTCCGGCCCGGCACTTTATGGCAGCATCTACAACGACTCGCTCTACGGCGACGGCAGCGTCAGCGTCACGATGTATGGCGGCAAGGGCGATGACATTTACTATCTGTATTCCACGAAGAACAAGGCGGTCGAGCTGGCCAACGAGGGTGTCGACACCATCTCGACCTGGATGAGCTACAGGCTCCCGGCGCATTTCGAGAACCTGACGGTCACGGGCGACAAACACTATGCTTTCGGAAACGAGCTAAACAACATCATTACCGGCGGCTCCGGCCAACAAACGCTCGACGGCTTGAAGGGCGACGACGTTCTCAAGGGCGGCTCCGGGGCGGACATTTTCGTCGTGGCCCCCGGCAACGGCAGTGACCTGATCCTGGACTTTAGCGTGGACGATACGGTGCGCGTCGGGAGCTACGGCTTCACCTCCTTCGAGCAGGTGCACGCCAATATGGTCCAGTCGGGAGCGAACGTCCGACTTGATCTATCCGGCACCGAGTTTCTCGTCTTCGCCAACAAGACGATCGACCAGTTCACCGCAAGCCAGTTCGACCTGGCCCTGGACAGGTCGCATCTGCAACTCACCTTCTCGGACGAGTTCAACACGCTGAACCTGTGGAATGGCTCGAGCGGCACCTGGGACTCGAACTTCTGGTGGGGAGGCGCGAACGGTAGCACGCTCACGAGCAACGGTGAGCTTCAATGGTATATCGACACCAGCTACGCCCCGACGAGTTCCGTCCACCCGTTCAGCGTCGAGGACGGTGTTCTCACGATTACCGCCGCCCGAACCCCTGAGGCTATCAAGCCCTACATAAACAATTACCAATACACGTCAGGTTTGCTGACGACCCACGAATCCTTCGCACAGACCTATGGCTATTTCGAAATTCGGGCCGACATGCCCGAAAAACAAGGCGCATGGCCGGCCTTCTGGCTTCTGCCGGAGGACGGCTCCTGGCCACCGGAACTGGACGCCATAGAGATGACCGGTCAGGATCCAAACAAGCTCCTTATGACAAGCCACACGAACGAGACGGGAACTCACACAACAGTGTCCTCGACGCCCTATGTCGCGGATACCGAAGGGTTCCACACATACGGGGTGCTGTGGACGGCAGACGAACTCGTCTGGTATTTCGACAACGTCGAAGTTGCGCATGCCGCAACGCCTACCGACATGCACGAGCCGATGTACATGTTGGTCGATCTCGCGGTTGGTGGCATCGCGGGAGCGCCCGCCGATGGGCTCGCAACGCCGGCGGAAATGCAGATCGACTACATCCATGCCTACTCGTTGCACGATTGGGTTATCTAGAGCAATTCCAGGAAAAGTGTGAAACGGTTTTCCCGGGAAAAGCGCGTAGCGCTTTCCCTTAGGGAATTGCGTCAGAGCAAAGAGATAGAGCGGTTCAGCGTTTCCGTAAAACGCTGAGCCGCTCTAGGCGCGACACCTGATGATGGGTCGGTACGGACATGTTCGTGCTGCGGCTGGTGTCGTCAGCCCGGACCTAAAACACACCACCAATGCCTATGCCCGCACCAATGTCCGGTGGCGGGGCTGCGGGGCGTTGCGGGGCGGCCTGTGAGCGTTTCGCAGTCTTGCGGCCGGAGCTGGTTTGCGAGGGGCCGGCTTCCGACGCAACTTTAGCCGGCTTGGCCTTTACGATGACCGGCTGCTTGCAGATTCTGCCGGAGCGCAGAAAGAGATCGCCGAGCAGTCCGACGGTCGGCTCGGTCGTCGATGCGACCTGTTTGGTATTTTTGTAATAGTCGGTGAGGGCGCGGATGGAGCCCGTGCCCCAATCGCCATCAACCTGCATCCGGTAGCAACCCAGGCGACGAAGTTCCGTCTGGATGCTGCGTGCAAGATCGCCCGCCTTGCCCTTTTCCGCTTCGCCCGCCGATGCGCCGACAATGAGGGTTTCGAGGCCGGAGACGACGCTTTGGCGAGCGTCTTCAACGCTTTCAGTTGGAGACAGATTGGCGACTTGGGTGCCAACCGGCGCCGGTAAATCGGCTGACGGTGCCGGAATCTCGACCGACCGCAAGGTCTGCCCGACGACAAGCACGGCAGTTTGCAGGTCGTTGGAGGCGAGCTCGACCTGCAATCTCTTCTTTGCGATGGGGTCCGCCAGAATTCGCGAAAGGCTCGCGCTCAACTGTGCTGGATCGAGTGCCTGCTGCTCCGTGAAATAGAACTGCTCGCGCAGGTTCGATTGATCCCACGGCACTTGACGGCCAACCGTCAACGCTTCGGTTTCGTTGCGGACGCGGATCATCATGTCCGAGACGCTGAGCCCGGGGATCTCGAGATTCTTCAGCAACGCAACGGTAAACGGGCTGTTTTCGCCGCCGCCATCGGCCGTGACATTGCCGGGCTGAGTGGCAAAGGCAATGAACGTGTTTTCACCGACGTCAACTTGCGCCAGACCATCGCCGGCGCCGGCGCCGGGACCGAGCGGATTGTTGCGGCAGGCATCCAGGAATATGAATGTCTGGCGGTCCCGGCGCGCGAACCTGGCGATCACATCATTCAGCTTGATGGCGCTGGCCGTCAGTTTTTCCAGGCTTTCGGGATCGGGCGTGTCGACCGGGAGCAGGTAGTTTTCGCCATGCAGCTGCACGCCATGACCGGCATAGAAAATCAAAACTGCACTGGCGGTCGGCAGTTCTGCATCGGCGTCTCGAAGCAGTTTGGCGAAACCCTCGGTCGAAAGATCGGTTCCCGTCAGGACTTCGAAATTCAGCCGCTTCAGACTCTCTGAAAGCCTTGTGGCGTCGTTTGCCGCATTGGGGAGATGCTCGAGCCGGGTGCTTTGATAGTTCGAATTGCCGATGACGATCGCCAGCCGGTTGCGCGGCTGCGGCGACGGGTTCTGCTCGACCGCGGCGCGAGCGCCAACCGAGCCAAGAAGCACGAGAAGCAGAAGCAGCGGGATGCGAAACAGGAGTCTGTGGCAATGGGTCATATCAACATGCCCGTTCCGGTCTGCGTCAATCCTGGTCTTGCAACCTTCGAAGCGCACCACGACGCGACACAATCATGCCCGAGCGTATGGACCCCGTGTCGCTGAAGGCCAGCAAAAATTTATACCAAGAATCATGTCAAAGATAGGGAAAAGGGATTTGTATGCTCAGTCACTGGACTGTGGAGGACACGATGCCGATCAAGATCAACCTTGCGCTGCCGGTTTATGGAGCAGCCTACAAAAGCGCCGAACCTTTTGACGTGAACTCGGGTGAGGTCTTTCCCAGTGGCGATATGGCCTATCGTGCCGCGGCTATGGGCCAGGGCGTCGCGGTCGGAGACCTCTTTGTGCTCCACGAGGAGATCACTAGGGGAGAACTGGTCCAGCCGTTCAAGGATATGCAGATCTCTGACGACAGGGAGGCCTATCATTTGTGTGGCAGAAGAGATTGCTGGACCGACCCTCGTATCGCCGCGTTCCATAAGTGGGTTTTGGACGAGGCCACGTGGTCCTGAAGGCCGCACCGGCCGCTCACATGCAGACACGCTTGGCGCCCACCTTCTTGCCTGCGTTCCATGCCCTATCGGGACGCGTGAGCAGTGCTGTGGGCAAACCGTGATGGGTGCATTTTTTCGATCGGTTGCGGCGATGATCGTGGTGTCCGGCGTGACAGGTTGCACCAACATTTCCTACTACGCGCAATCCTTGAAGGGTCATGTGGAGATCATGACGGCGCGCCAGGATGTCGGAGAGCTGATCGAGGATCCTTCGACCCCTGAGGCACTACGCGCTCGAATGGCATCGGCGAGCGCCATACGACAGTTTGCGACAGATGAACTAGCGCTGCCGGACAACAATAGCTACCGCAGCTATGTTGACGTTGGTCGGGACTCGGTGACATGGGCCATCTTCGCCGCGCCGGAATTCTCGCTGACGCCACGAACATGGTGCTTTCCAGTGTTCGGATGCGTTCCCTACCGAGGATACTTCTCCAAAAGGTCTGCGATTGAAACCGCTGTCGAACTTCAAAGACAGGGCCTGGACGTCTATGTGACGGGCATCACTGCATATTCCACGCTTGGCTGGTCAAGTGACCCGCTGCTAAGCACGATGCTCAGCCACGATGAAACGTATCTTGCAGGGCTAGTTTTCCATGAGCTGGCTCACCAGCGCGTCTATGTAAGCGACGATTCCGCATTCAACGAGGCGTTCGCTGTCGCCGTCGAAACAACCGGCGTGAGGAAATGGCTGCGCGCGGCTGGTGATACCGCCGGATTGCGCCGCTACGAAGCCGACCGAAAGCGCAAGACCCAGTTTCTTGCGCTGGTGTCGCACACCCGGGACGAGCTAACGCATGTCTATGACGACCCGGGTACCATGGACCAAAAGCGGGCCGCAAAGACAGCCGCGATCGAACGGCTGCGGATGCGCTACCGAGCGATGCGCGACAGGCGCTGGGGTGGATACCGGGGATATGATGTCTGGTTCGATGCTCCGATTAACAACGCGAAACTCGCCGCGACTTCCGTTTACGGTGATCAGGTGGCGATGTTTCTCCGCTTGTTCGACTTGTGTTCGGGCGACTATCCACGGTTCTTCGCGTCGGTTCGACAGATCGGAGCGTTAGACAAGGCTCACCGCGCCGAAGCGCTCAAGGCGGCAGATACATGTGATTGAGCCGGTCAAAGCTGAAGTCCCTTCGCCGCCTGGATGAACAGCGTTCGCAGCTACGTGCTGCCGCGTTTCGAGATGCGGCTCCAGGATCACGTCGCTGCTCGAGCACTATTGGCGTTGCCGAACAGCAACAGAGGCCAAGGTTCCTCGCATCATGATCTCTGTAAGTCCATTTAAGGATTGCCTGTGGGTCAAGCTGAGATCATACATTAGCTGGAGACCATACATTCCTAAATTCCTAGTTAGCTGAGATCATACATTCCTAATTAGTTGATTTGTGGAGATCGGCACCATGGCTGCGCGCGGAAGCGGCGAAGCTGCGGGCGAGCCCCTTCCGGAAGAGAGCGAACCGGCCGAGGCCTCGCCTGATCTCACTTATTCGATGTCGGCCGGGCTGGTGGCGCGGCTGAAGGCGCTGGACGTTGCGCTCGCGGTTACCTCCTACCAGTCCGGCCTGTTCTATCTCATCGGCCGCAACCCGATGACCGGCGGGCTCAACGTTCACCAGACGCCGATTCTACGGCCGATGGGACTCGCCTACGCCTCCGACGGGACGCTCATGCTTGTGGCAGGCTTCCATCTCGTGCGCTTCGTCAACGCGCTGGAACCACACCAGCGGGCCAATGAGATCTTTGACGCCTGCTATGTACCGCGCACCGTGCACGTTACCGGGGAACTCGACGCGCATGACGTCGGCATCGGCGCGGCCGGCCGGCCCATATTCGTCAACACACGTTTCAACTGCCTCGCGACCGTGTCGGACCGCTACAGCTTCGAGGAAGTGTGGCGGCCGCCCTTCATCTCGGCGCTGGTGGACGAGGACCGCTGCCACCTGAACGGTCTGGCGATGCGCGACGGTGAGGCGGCCTATGCCACGGCTGTCAGCCGCTCCGACACGATCGACGGCTGGCGCGACCGGCGCGCCGACGGCGGCGTTGTGATCGATGTCAGGACCGGCACGGTCGTGTGCGAGGGGCTCTCCATGCCGCATTCGCCGCGTCTCCATCGAGGAGCGCTGTGGCTGCTCAACTCCGGCACAGGCGAGCTCGGCATCGTGGAACTGCCGAAGGACGGCGGCATGGGCCACTTCGAGCCGGTCGCGTTCTGCCCGGGTTTCGGGCGCGGGCTGGCGTTTTGCGGCCGCTACGCTTTCGTCGGTCTTTCCAAGCCGCGCTACAAGCGCTTCGAGGGGCTCGCGCTCGACGCCCGCCTCGCCGCCGCCGATTCGGAGCCGTGGTGCGGCATTCAGGTCATCGACCTGGAAAAGGGAAGCTGCGTCGACTGGTTCCGCATCGATGGCCAAGTGGCCGAGCTCTACGACCTCGCCGTCATTGCCGGCTTCGCCTGCCCGATGGCGGTGAGTCCACGCTCGCCCGAGGCGGCCGGCTTCGTCAGCCATGCGCCCGGCGGCGGGCGGCCACAATTGCCATCGAACGATTCTTTTGCCGAGGCTGTCGTGCCAGCCCCGGCAACCCAATGACCAAGGCTGCCACGCAGCGGGGGCGATCATGAGGCAGGGGACGAAACTGGGAAATACGGACGAGCCGGCGCTCGGTCTGCGCAACCGCATGGTGCTCGGCACCGCGCTCGCGGCGAGTGCCTTCCTCGGCGGCTATACGCGCCGCGCCTATGCGGCATGCCTCGCCAATGAAGGTGGTCCCGCCGGCACCTACACCTGCAGCGGCGACACGACCACGACCCAGACGTTGCCTCCGCTCGGGTCGCCCGTCACCGTACTCAACGTGACAACCGACAACACCTTCAGCATCACCACCGCCGCGGGCAACGCCCTTACCCTCACGGGAACGGGCGGACTCACATTCAGCGACTACGCTTCTGGGGACCCCAATTTCTCCACCATCACTGGCTTTGTTAGCGGTATCGTAGCGCGCAACTACAGTAGCGGTGCGCTGTCGATCACCACTACAGGGACCGTCACAGGAAACAACCTGTCGAGTCCCGGATTTGGCGGAATAGGCATCTACGCCCACAACTACGTCGGAACCACCGACCTGACGATCCGGGCGGCGGACGCAAGCGGTGCGGGAAATGGCATCAACGCCATTAACCAGGGAACGGGAGCGCTATCGATTACCGCCAGCGGGACGGTGGCGAGTACGAGCGACTCCAGCAGCATCGGCGCCGCGAACTTTGGCACTGATCTGTCGATCGTGGCGGCGAATGCGACAGGTCAGATCAATGCCCATAATTACGGAAGCGGCGAATTGTCGATTACCGTGACGGGGACGGTGACGAGTACGAGCACGAACTATCCCAGCATCGCCGCCACGAACTTTGGCACTGATCTATCGATCGTGGCGGCGAATGCGACAGGTCAGATCAATGCCCATAATTACGGAAGCGGCGAACTGTCGATCGCCGTCACGGGGACGGCGGCAGCCTCGACCTTTCCCGCCATTTTCGCTCGCAATCACGCTGGCACAAATCTAACAATCACGGCCGCAGGTACAGTGACTGGAACGTCCGGCATCTACTCCCGCAACGACGGGAGCGGAGCACTATCGATTACCGCTACCGGCGCGGTGACGGGGACGACCAATAGCGGCATTTACGCCCGCAACAATTCTGGCACCGATCTAACGATCAACGCGGCGAACGTGAGCGGTGGGACCACCGGCGTCCTTGCCCGCAATTTCGGGAGCGGTGCACTGTCGATCACCGCCACCGGTGCAGTTACGGGGACGAGTGCCAGCGGCATCTATGCCAACAACTCCGGTGGCACCGATCTGACGATTGAGGCGGTAAATGTGTCCGGCGGGACATCCGGCATACACGCAGAACACTACGGCACAGGCGCACTGTCGATCACCGCAACCGGTACAGTAACGGGAACGGAGGGAGACGGGATTTATGCCCGTACTTTGTCCGATGTTATTTCCAGCACCAATCTGACTATTGATGCGGCCACTGTAAGCGGCGGGACCTATGGTATCTCCGCCGAACACCACGGCACCGGCGCCCTCTCCATTACCGCCACCGGTACCGTGACAGGGGGCACCGGCGCATTGACTGGAGGCATCTACGCCCGAAACTATGGCAGCGATCTCACGATCGTCGCGGCGGGCGTGAGCGGCGGTCTGGGCATCGGCGCCGACCAGGAGGGCACTGGCGTGCTTTCGATTACCGCCGCCAGCACGGTGAGGGGGACGTATGCGAGTGGCATTTTTGCCCTTACGGGGGTCAACTCTACCGGCCTCACGATCAATGTTGCTGATGTGAGCGGCGTCATCGGCATCTTCGCCGAACACCACGGCAGTGGCGCGCTCTCCATCACCGCTAGCGGTCCGGTGACGGGGGAGGGTGACGCTGGGGGGATCTTTGCGCTGGCGTATGACAACGCGACCGGGTTGGCCATTCAAGCGGCAGGCGTAAGCGGTGGGGCCTACGGCATTTTGGCCATACTCCACGGTAATGGCGGCGCGCTCTCGATCACCGCCACGGGTGCAGTCATCGGGACAATCGATGGCGGCATCTTCGCCCAGACATTCGACAACGCCACCGGACTATCAATTGAAGTGGCGGATGTGAGTGGCGGAACCTATGGCATCCGTGCCCTCCACGGAGGCATCGGCGCGCTTAAGATTACCGCCACCGGTACCGTGAAGGGCAATGGCGGCTCGGGCATTTACGCACGCAACGACTCCGCCGCTACTGGTTCGGCTACTACGGTTACGGTGCAAGATAGCGCGACGGTAAGCGGCTCCACGGTCGGCGTCGAGCTTGTGTCCGGCACGGGCCGCGCAGCGGGCGTGGATAATGCCGGTTCAATCGCAGGTGCAACGGGTATTCTCGCGAACACGGCGGGCTCGGTCACGATCACGAACGCCGGTTCAATCACCGGCACTGGCGGCACCGCAATCGATCTCACCGGCGCGGGTGCCAGCACAATCAACCAGCAGGGGGGCACCATCACCGGCAATGTTGTCGGCGGGGCGGGCAACGATAACGTGACCGTCAGCGGCGGCACCATCGATGGCAGCGTAGCCGGCGGTTCCGGCATCGATCACGTCGCGGTCTCCGGAGGCACAATCAAAGGCGGCATAGACGCCGAGTCCGTCACGCTGACTGGCGGTGAAATCAAAGGCAACATCTCTGGCATATCTGGTAACACCCTATTCATCGACGGCACGGTGACAGACCCCGTTTTCCGCAATGGCGTGGTCTTCAGCGGGACCAATGCCGTAGCCATTATCAAGAACACGGATCTCTCTGCCGGCGGAACCAAGACCCAGTTGTTTGAAGGCTTCGACAGTGTCACGGTCGACCCGTCGACGATCAAATTCGGCACGGGCTCGAATTCAATCAACTTGCTGAATTTGGTGGATGGCTCCACGCTCATTATCAATGGCAACGCCGGTCTGAGCGGTACGGCCAACGTGATTGGGTCGACCATCACCATGCTCGATGGCGTTGCCGACGACACCTTCACGCTTGGCGGTCTTGCGCTCAACAATGCTAAGCTACTTCTCGACATCAACCAGCAGACGGTGCAGTCGGATCAACTCATTGCCAGCGCGTTTTCGGCCACCGGCGCCAACATCATCATCGTCAATCTGCTGGGCACGCCGCAATTCGCCCAGGCGACCGATATCCCGCTCATCGTCTCGACCAGCGGGCCGGTTACCGGGACCTTCGACGTCCAAGGCATTCCCGGCACGCCGGGTTCGCTTTTCACCTATGAAATCGTAACTGGCCCGAATGGGGGCTTGTTCCTGCGTGCCACGCCGGCCAATTTCGGTATTGCCGCGGCGCCCACCAGCGCCACCAACGCCGGCGCGGTCACGGTCGCAATCGACGCTCTCTACGGCATAAACCGTGATGCGCTCGATGCTGACCTCAACCTGTCGCCCGCAACCGGGGGTGCAATGGTGCCGGTTTCGTCCAGCTTCGGCGTCTTCGCCTCCGGCCAGTTCGCTCATACCGAGCATGACGGCTACGACATCAGCGGCGGTGGTTTGAATGGCCCCGGCCCGAGCTTCGATGCCAATGATTTTTCGGCCGCCATCAGCCTGGATTTCAATGCCGCCAAACACTTCCAGTTCGACAATGAGTATGGCCTGAACATCGGTATTTTCGCCGGCTATGCCTCGACCGATGTCAACCTCGGCGCGTTCCGGGGATTTGATGCCATCGGCGAAGGCACCAACAAGGCCGGCATGTTCGGCGGCTACGCGCTGTTCCGCAAGAACTACGACTACGCGCTGGTCTCCGCCTCCGGCTTCATCGGCGGAAGCGATGTGACCAACGGCGTGCTCGGCACCACCGGCAGCTATGACACCGAGGGCTATGCGGTGACGGCATCGGTCGGCCACATCTTCAAGCTGGGCGAGCGTACCCGTTTCGATCTGCGTGGCGGCCTGCTTGGCGTTTCGTTCCGCGGCGATCCCTACACCGACAGCGGCGGCAACGAGTTCGGCAAGAGCAAGCTTTCTTTTGGCGCGATCAAGTTCGAGCCCGGCATCTATGGCGATTACACGCTAAGCAACGGCATGGTGCTCAGCCCCTATGCGCGATTCGAATTGCAGCAGCGTTTCGGCTACAAGAACACGACCGAAATCGACACCAGGGAGATCGACTTCGACGATGCGGATTTTTCCGCCGCGCTGTCGACCGGCTTCAACCTGAAAATGTCGGAGTTGACCACCGTCAGCGGCGAAGTCCGCGGCAAGGCGTCGTCCGACAGTTCCACCATCGGCGCCAAGCTCGGAGTGAAGATCGCCTTCTAGCTAAAAGCAATTCCAGGGAAAGTGCGAACGGTTTTCCCTCCGGAATTCTTATGGACGTTCATTCGGTCCTCCGAGAATCGCTAAAGCTTCAGCGACTTCAGCTTCCTCGCTCAGGACCGAATGAACAACCTATTGAAACCTCACATCTAGAGCGGCGGCTTTTCATGTGAATCCATATCTTGCGGCTGTGATGTAGTTTCTGCATTCTCTTGGAGAGAGAAGAGATTGCCGATACCGCCTTTGGCCTGCCGCAGGGCGTCGATGGTTCGGATAGCCTTTGCTCGCAGATGCGCTTTGAGCTTGGAAGATGAGTAACCTTTTCATTGTTACTCTCAGGGGTGACGGTAAATTTTATATTTAGGCCTTATTCGGCGATAAGCCGAATTTGGGTAAAAGCCATGATTTTGCTTGAAATCGGAGATCCACGTTCTGCCGTCATAGATAGCCATGTGCCCGGCAGGATGTCCATCTATTGGCTGTATAACTACAACGTCGCCAGGCATTGGCATGATTGTATTTGTCTCAACAAATCCGGCGTTTGTTAGGTTTCTTCCGTAATCTTTAGCGTAATTAGTTGGTAATAATGTTACTCCACCACTTTCTATTGCCTCTCTTACAGATTTTGCACAGTAGCGAGTGCTAAAGGGCTGAGCATGGCTTTGTGCAAAGGAAATAGCCTTATTTCTATCCCAAGGCATAATAATACTCCCGGGCCTGAACGGTATCAGCTTGCGCAGCAATTTAGCCCAATACCGGCCCTTTGAAAACCGGACACATGCAGGGCGACGTTTCCGCAGTCTTGCGTGTTTTGTGTGCGCCAGCCAACAAAACGTCTGTGCGATCCTCTCCAAACCATGATCGGCAACGAGTTCGGCAAGAGCCAGCTTTCATTTGGCGCGATAAAGTTCGAGCCCGGCATCTATGGCGATTACACGCTAAGCAACGGCATGGTGCTCAGCCCTATGCGTGGGGCGAATTGCAGCAGCGTTTCGGGGGAGATCGCCTTCGACGATGCGGATTTTTCCGCCGCGCTGTCGACCGGCTTCAACCTGAAGGTGTCGGAGTTGACCACCGTCAGCGGCGAAGTCCGCGGCAAGGCGTCGTCCGACAGTTCCACCATCGGCGCCAAGCTCGGGGTGAAGATCGCCTTCTAGCCAGTGCGGCGAATCCGAAATTCCTGTCACCTTGAGTGGCGCACCGCGCGATCAGCGGAGATGCTCGCCAAGCGAGAGCAAGTGTTCTATGCTCTCGATCGGCACCGCATGGTCGTGATGTCGATACGGAAGTCTGTTGTCATAGGCAGGGGGGTTCCATGTTCGAAGTCGTCGGATTCTGGTGGAAAACACGAAGAAGCTGGCTCGCCATAAAGACGCTTGGCTTGATCGTTGCGCTGTCCGTGTTGCTTTTGCCCGGACTGGGAACCGCGAACGCACAGCCGAACTGGACGCTCGATCCGACCGCTTCGGTGCTCACCTATCAGTCGGTCAAGAAGAACACGATCGTCGAGACCAACAAGATCAGGAATATTTCCGGCAGCCTCACTTCGGCGGGTGATGCCAAAGTCACCTTCGACCTCAATTCGGTCGATACGGGGGTCGACCTTCGCAATGTCCGTATGCGGTTCCTCTTCTTCGAGACATTCAAGTTTCCGTCCGCCGAACTGACCGCGAAGGTGGATCCGGCGGCATTTGCCGACCTGGCGACCAAGCGACGCGTGAAGGCGGTTCTTCCATTCCGTCTCAACCTGCATGGGGTCGACAAGGATCTTCAGGCCAACATCGTGGTGACCATGATCAGCGACAACATGGTATCGGTCGCTTCGGAGGCTCCTGTCGCGGTGCACGTGGAAGACTTCGGGCTGCTGCCGAACGTCGACAAACTCCAGCAGGCGGCCAATGTGACCAATATTGTTCCGACGGCTTCGGTGTCGTTCGATTTCGTGTTCACCGCCGATGGCAGCAAGTCGGCTGCTGTCCAAACCGTCGCGGCGAGCGCGACCGATGTCGGACCCGTCGCCACCGATGCTGCGAAGACCAACTTCAGCGACGAGGAGTGCCTCAACCGGTTCGCGGTGCTGTCGCGTACCGGGGCTATCTACTTTCGAACGGCGAGTGCGCGGCTCGATACCCAAAGCCGCCCGCTGCTTGCGGAGGTCGTCGGTGTCGTTGGCAAGTGCCCGGGCCTGAAGGTCGAGGTTTCCGGACACACCGATTCCGATGGGTCGCCTGTCGAGAACAAGCATTTGTCGGAGCGCAGGGCCCAGGCGGTTGCCGACGCCATTGTCGCCGCGGGCATTCCTCGCACGCAGATCACGGCGACCGGCTACGGCGAGGATCGCCCGGTTGCTGCCAACGACACGCCGAAGAACAAGGCGCTCAATCGGCGGATCGAGTTTTCCGCCACCAAGCTCGTCAACTGAGGAAGGGTTTGTTGTCCCGGTGAGTTTCGATGTGATTGCCCGTTGCGGTGGCCTTATGCGCGGCATCGGGCTTGTCGCGCTGGCACTGCTTTTGACTTTGTCGGCCGCCAGTGCCGAACGCCGCGTTGCGCTGGTCCTTGGCAATTCCCAGTATCAGCATGCGCCGGCGCTGACCAATCCGGTACGCGACGCCCAGGCCATGGCCGAACGCCTGAAGGACCTGGACTTTGACGTCGTTTCCGGCTTCGATCTTACCAAATTGCAGACCCAGACGACGATTGCGCAGTTCGCAAAGCAGGTGCGCGGCGCCGACATCGCCCTTTTCTTCTATGCCGGCCACGGATTGCAGGTTTCAGGCAGCAATTACCTGCTTCCGGTCGATGCGGCACTTGAGGACGAGACCTCGCTCGACTTCGAAGCAGTGCCTGTGGATTTCGTTCTGCGGCAGATGTCGCGCGAGACCAGCATAAGGCTGATTTTCCTCGATGCCTGTCGTGACAATCCGCTTGCCGAGGTGTTGGCAAAGACCGCCGGCGTCACGGGAGCAAAAAGCGGCCTTGCCGAAATCCCGATCGAGAACGGTGGCGCCGGCACGCTTGTCGCGTTCGCCACCAGCCCTAACCAGGTTGCCTATGACGGATCGGGCGAACATTCGCCGTTCGCTTCGGCGCTGCTCGCGCATATGGGCGAAACAAATGTTTCCATCACCGAAGCGATGAACCGCGTTACCGCCGATGTCTTCAAGGCAACCGCCGGCAAACAGCGCCCCTGGATCAATGTCTCGCTGACCACCGAGGTCGTCCTGCACAAGATCGATCTCAACGCGCCGCTGATCGTCGGCGAGGCGACCGCTCCGCAACCGGAAGGCGGCTCGGACGTGCGCAACGCCACGGCAAATCCGCCGGGCTCCGCTGACGACGCCCAACTGGCACTCAATGTGCTTCGTCAGAAAATCCCAAAGCTTGCCTCGGACGACCCCATCTTTTTCGACCACCCTATCGATTTCGGCGATCCGGAAATCGACGGCAAGAGCATTGCCGAGCTCATCAAGAGCAAGCCGCGTTTCAGTCCGGTGGAGGGATTGGACAAGTCGGTATGGGAAGGCAAGCACTGCGACGGCTGCCATCAATGGAACGAGGCCCGGCTGTGCGAACAGGCGAAAAATTTCGCCGCCAACGATGTCTCCGTCTTGCGCCTGCAGCATCCGCTTGGAACGCGCTTCAAGGTGGCGCTGGCCAAATGGGCTCAAGGTGGCTGCAAGTAAGACAGGGTGACGGACGCTCTAATAGACATCCGCTGATTGGCGCAGCGCCTCGATCTCGGCCATCTGGATGCCCATTTCGACAAATGCCGAAAGAACGGAAAACCGGTCCGCGAGTGCGACACGTGCCAGTCCGGCCAGAATCCCGGCATTGACTGCATGGGCAGCAGGAAATGGTTGCGAGGCCGATGCCATCGTCGCGGCCGAACCATTGTCACGCCATCCCGCGGCCAGGGCAATCCAGCCGACCGGCGTTGTTGGCGGTGTCGCCGCGGCTGCGCTGACGGCTGCCCGATGGCGGGGACTGTCCGGTTCACCCACCCAGTCGCGAACAAGCGCGAGCAGTTCGTGATCGTTCTCATCGAACAGGTCGGTCAGGTGGCTCAGGCATTCATGGGCCCACCAGACCGCGGCCCGCTCGGGAAGCAGGTAGGCACAGAATGTAATCGCTTCCTCGGGAACGCGTCCGGTGAGGAGCTCGCGGCAAAACGCGATCGAGTGCTGTTCGGTTGGAAGGGTTCTCATGTCCCGGGCAATAGCGGGACAAGCCATGAAAAGATCCCGTGCCGTTTTGAATCGGAGCCCATTGGCCATGACCGCCACGCTTTCATCGAGGAGCTTTGGCCACTCAAGCCCTAGGCGCGGCGCGGGTCAAGTCTCAACCCGTGACGCGGCAACAACTGGCGGTCGGCACTGTCGTGCCCCAGCGTTTGTAGACAGACAATTGCCTGGGAATTTGGTATGATCGCAACCGCCCGAAAATCTGGTGCTCAAACAGGAGGAGCCGCTATGCAGTGGAGCAGTTCAGCCTTTGTGTTGGCGGTCGTGTTTTTCTCGACCCACGCTTCCGCCGACCCCGTTCAGAAGTCAGAAGACATTGTGAAGTTTTTTGCTGGTGCGGCCGATCTCGGCAAGTCGCGAGGAATTTGTGTCGGTTCCGAGGAGGAGTGCAAAAGCAAGAGCAAGGCAGGTGACGCGCCGGGAGAAAAAACCGGCCTCGACATGATGATCAATTTCGGGCTGGATTCGGCCGAACTCGACACGACTGCGCGCGCTGAACTCGGCGAGTTCGCCAAGGCCCTGAAGGACAACCGGCTGAGCAAGTTCAACTTCGTCGTCGAAGGCTACACCGACGCCACCGGCACGGTGCACTACAATGAGGGCCTGTCGCAACGACGAGCGCAATCGGTGGCAGCCTTCCTGACGGCTAGCGGCATCGAGACGGCACGCATCAACCCGATCGGCATGGGCGAAAAGAATCCGCGCAGCTCCAACCCGTACGATCCTGTGAACCGCCGCGTGGAAATGCGGATAAAGACGCAATAGCCGCCCAAAACCGCACGGCGGTCTTGGGATGGCGGCTGTCAGTTCTTGAGCACGCCGCCCACGACCACACCGGTGCCGAAAATCAGCGCCTTGGTGAGGAAGTCGTTATTGTCCTGGCGCGGCGGAAGATAATCCTCCCGCGCTACAGTCTCACGGTTGCGCCGCTTGTGAACAACCTTCTGTTGTTTGCGAGGTTTCTGTGCCACCGGCCTCGACGTGCGAACCTTCTGCACCATCTGCTTTTTCGGCAGCGCCGCGCGGGCTTGATCGGCGGCGTATCTGTCGCGCACGCCTTCCATTATCGGATCTGTCTGGATCACGAGGAACGCAAGTTGCTCGCGCGTCAGATAGCTGGTCTGTGGGAGACCGTTCTTCGCTTGCCAGATGCCGATCGCCTGACGGGTCTGTGGGCCCATGTCTCCGTCGATGCGCCCAAGCTCATTGCCCAACGCTTCGATGCGCAATTGCAGGTCGATGCGCCCCTGGCGATCGAGGCCGATCGCACTTTCCGTCAACTCGGTGCCCTGTGTCTGCTCCATCTCGTCCGGAACACCGACCGAGGTGCGCACGGTAGAGCCGGAACTGGCGTTCGCATTGTCCGTATCGAGTGCCGCGACCTGCCGGTTTTGGGCCGTCGGGTCGCTCAATTCGTCGATGTTCAGCCGCGCCACGGTGGCGAAGCGACCGTTCGGAAACTGGTCGAGATAGGCCTCGTAGAACGGGACGGAACTGCGCTTCGAAGCCTCGTCCCAAAGGCGTTGCTCGACTTCCCACGAAGGAGGATCACTGACAGCAGGGACAGGAGCGGATGTCGCCGCGGCGTTCGATGCGCCGGCCACGGGATTTGCAGCAGGCGCCGCTGGCGCGACCGGTTTTCCCAGGAAAACCTCGCGCCCCAGCGATGCGTTGTGCCAGGGCCTCTGGCGACCTTGCGTGGTTTCGGTCACTTCGCCGCGCACGCGCGTCAACGCGCCCTGTATTTCGACACCGGGTTCGGTCAGATGCCTGGCGAGCGCCGTTGAGTAAGGACTGTCGACACCGTTGCCGTCGAAAGCGATGGCGCCGGGATCCGTTGCGTAGGCAATCAGGAGGCCGCCGGTTCCGATACCGTCCGATTTTGCTTCGACCGGCGCCAGACCGGTACCCAATGAAGTGGAGCGGCTCTTCGGCATCGAGGCGGCCAGCGTTCTTGCCAGCGGATTGTCGCGGCATGCATCGAGGATGATGACGCCGACCGCCGGGTCGGGCGGCAACGCAGCCATGAAGTCGTCGATCTGAATGGTACGGGTCTTGAGATAGGCCGGCGACGTCAATTCGGCGTCGACAGGTATCAGGTAGTTCTTGCCGTCGACCTGCATGCCGTGACCAGCATAGAAAATGACCGCGAGGTCCGCGTCATAGGATTGTTCGGTAAACCGGCTGATCAGGCTGTGCATGCCTGCATTGTCCTGGTCGACCCCTTCGATCACCTCGAACCCGGCATTGCGCAGCGTCGATGCGATGAGATGGGCATCGTTGGCGGGGTTGGGCAAGCTAACCGCATGGACATATTTGCTGTTGCCGATCACCAGCGCGACGCGCTTGGCGTTGGGCGCGGCAGCCTCGGCGCCGGCGGCAGCCTGGGCGCCGAATGCGGCAAGGAAAAGCAGGACAATCCCGCTTAGAGAGACGGCGAACGCTTTCATGGATCAGCCCTCCGCCCACCGGGGCGCGCTGTTGATGTCTGCACATGCTAGGTTTCGTCAGCGACAGAGTCGCCTGTGCCAAAAATGGCTCCTGGGCGTATGTGATCCTGACCACAGTTCTGGTTCACAAAGCGCCCGAAAAAAATGTCCATAGTATCACTTGGCAGCAGGAATATCTGAGAGGCTCGTGCCGAGCGGACAGGTTCAAAGCGTATTCTGTGCCGAGCTTATGAGGGCCGTGATGGCCTGCTTGTATTTTTCGAACTCCGGCGATGTCTGGCGGATCTCGGTGGTCGTTGTCTGTGGGCCGGCGTCGGTGGCCACACGGCTCAGCTTTTGGCCCATTTTTCTTTCGGCCCAGTCCACCACATAGCTGGCTGTCTTGCCGGTGAGAAACGGGTTGGCCTGGATGACGGCCGACCCCAGCACGGCGCTCAGTTGCGCCGAACCTGTCGCCGACAGCACCTGATGCGCGCCTTCCATTCCCAGGAAATGGCAGAGATACAGCCGGCCGGCCGTGATCTGGTGACCGCGCGCCCGAAGATAGGCCTCGCCTTCGCGCGCCAGATTGCGCACCATCTCACGCGAGATCGTGGCGTCGTAGCGCAGAGCGAGCAGGTCGGCGGTCGACAGCGTGCGCGCAAGTTCCGGACGGTAGGTATTCATCATCCTGATCCAGGTCTTGGTTATGAACTGGCCGGCGCCGGTCGCTGAGGAATTTGGATTCTTGGCGCGAGCGCTGCCACCACTTTCGACATGAACGATACGGTCGGTGAGCGTTTCGACAGCGGAATCGTCCGAAGCGATCCCGGTAACCGTGCCCAGCGGGTCGATGGCCTCGCCATTCTGATAAAGTTCGAAATGCAGGTGAGGCCCGGTCGAGAGGCCGGTGGTGCCGATGTAGCCGATGATGTCGCCGGCTTTCACCTTGGTGCCGACACCGGCCACGATAGCGAATTTCTGCATATGCGCATAGCGCGTCTCGCGCCCGTTTCCGTGCGAGATCTTCACCAGATTGCCATAGCTGCCGCCGTCGCCCTGGAAGGTGATCTCGCCATCGAAGGCCGCTGCGATCGGCGTGCCGACGGGCGCCGCCCAGTCGACGCCCTTATGGATGCGAACGGTCCCGAGGATTGGATGCTTGCGCGGCCCGAAGGTGGAGGTCATGACCCCGTTGACCGGCGTGACCATGCCGTTGGTGACTGTCAGCGAACGAACCAGGTCGTCCCCCGTAACGCATGCAAACTGGCCGTCGCTCTGCTGGAAGACGAAACAGTCGAGGCTTTTCTCGGTGCCCTGGACGCCCACATACAGCACCCGCCCGGCACCCTCGTCCTTGCCGCGCGGCGTCTGCGAATAGATCAGCACAAGACGCTGGTCCTCGCTTGCGAAGGCGTCCAGATCCTGTCCTCTCGAGAGATACATGATCGCTTCGCCGATCACCCCGGTCGGAACACTGTTGCGGGCCGCCGTCGAGTAGATCGCGTCGAGCAGACGGTACTGCCTTTTGTGCGTGCCTTCCGCCTGTGCACCCGAATAGTTGAACAGATCTTCGCGGACCCAGGGATCAACACCCGACACGAACGCGCCCGCGGCGTTGCGCGTCAGCGTCCCGACGAACACGTTCTTGGCATAGATCGAAACCTGCATGAGGGACATCGTGGTCGTCTCGCGCGTCGGCCTGAAACCGCGCATGGCAACGACATAGCCCGGTTCCAGACCGTCCCGGTTGAAAAGCGCCTTCAGGGCCTCGCCTGCCAGCTTGGCATCGTCGGCGGAGAAATGCGCATCGAGCGCAACGCTATCCAGGCTGCGGTCGTTGAGGATCTTCACGAACGTGTCTTCGGTCGCTTCGAACCGCTGATACTCATTCGTGACGACCGCGACGCTGGTGTTGTTTTCGATCTGGGTCTTCTGGAATGCGGGCAGCGCCGCATCGCCCGCATCGATCGTTTCGCCCCAGCCGGCTTCGGGATCGTCGGCGTCCGCCTTCTGGTCCGAAGCTGCCGCAGGTTCCCCCGCGGCGGGCGATGGCTCAAGATCGTTCTGTAGATCGCCGGATGGTGCGGCAGCGGTCTTTCGTTGTGCCTGGAAGAAGGCGAAATCCTCCTGCGTCGAGGGTATCGTCGTCATGAATTTTTCGCTGGCGCTAAGCATGACGTCGGACAGGATTTCGATCTGGGGCGAAACGCCGGCCTGATCGAGTTCCGCCGGGCGCGGCATCACGCGGCCTTTCGTTGCGGCGCCGGCATCGGGCGCAAGCGTGATCCACATCGGGTCCCCGGCCAGGTCGATAATGGCAGGTACATAGACCGACGCATCGGCCGGCACATCGTCCACGCCTTCGACCGCGTGCAACTCCTCGTCTTCGTCGCCGAACGACCAATAGTCCGCGGTGAGGTAGAAACCGGCAGCGATCGAAAACAGGACAATCACTGCGAGACCGGCAAAGAGCCGGCGCCAAAGCGTGCGCCTGCGAAGGGCAGCGCGCGCCTGCTTTTTCTGCCTGAAGCTCGTGTCGATATTGTGCGTCACGGATTGCTTCCGGTCAGGAAGAAGGTCCACCGTACCTGCTCGAGTGTATCGACTTCGAGAAATTGCGCCGCGATGTGGCCGCGCTGCCAGCATTCGTCGATGCCGCGTATCGAGAAACGTCGTCGCTCGATGCACATTTCGGTCGATCCGGTGAGAATCGCATGGCCGAAGACGTCCGTCGCATAGATGTAGATGTAGCGGTTCGTCAGTTCCTCACGGATGACGTTCACGCATTGATTTGCGCCGATGGTCCACCAGCCGTCGGTCTGGTCCGTATTGTCGACCTTCTGGCCAACAGCGAGATTGACGACGTCGAGCGTCTGGTTGCAGACCGTGAATTCGGCGCGCGCTTCGCTGGATGACAGCACGGCCAGCAGTGCGGCGCCCGAAATGACCGCAAGCCTCATGCGGCCAGTCAGGGCAAACAGGGCTCGAACCGGATCACGCTGCTTTATCGGCAGGTCGGCAGACGAGTGGGGCAAACACGAGCGGCGTTCCATCGGGCGCCCATGCTATCCGCCGAGCCGGAAATACTTGGCGGTGGCTGAGAACTGAGATCCGTCGGTCTCGATTTCCTCGAGAATTTTGGGGAGCACCACCGAGGCTGGCGTTGGCGTGGAGAACGCAGCCGCCTGAATATCCTTGGGGCCGGTGATCACCATTATGATCTGCGGCACTGCCTTTCCGGCGGCCTTGTCGGCGGTGCCGAGACCAATCGGGATTCTGAAGGTAGCCGTGTCCGATTTTGCGACGACGCGGTCGTCGAGATTGAACACCATGCCTTTGTGATCGATCAACAGCACGGTGGAAATGAGCCCGCCACGTGTCACCAGCGTGCCGCTGATCGGCATACCGTTCGGCACCGATGTCCGATCGAGAACAAGTTGCGGCTTGTCGGCCGCAGTCTGCCCCAGAAAGCGCAGAAAGTTGGTGACTTCGCATTGGCTTGGTTCAATGAGGCGGACGCTGATGTCCGGCTCGACATGGAATTTTGCCTGAAAATCGCCCAGCATCCGCTCGAATGGCTGAACCGCTGTTCCAAATCCTTCGATCGCGGCGGCCTTGTCGGTTGCCGACGTCATGGTGGCATAGAAGCAGTCGCCGCCACCGAAGTCGCGAACCCAGGAGACTCGTTGCGCGATGTCGTCGACGGCCGGCGGAACCTCCGGTTTGGGCACGTTCAACGTGACGACAGGCTGGTCCGGCTCTTTGGCTGCCGGTGACACAGCCTTTTGGCTCTCGGCGTTCGCGACATCCGTCTGGCTTGCAGTGGGTTTGGGCGCCGGCGCGGTCGCTTCCGGCTGGATGGTCTGTGGCTCGGGCTTTTGACTCTCGACAACCTTTGGCTCAGCCGGCAGTGGCGTTGAGACCTTCTCGGTTGCTGGCGGGGCTGGAGCGGTCGTGTCAGGCGGCCGAGCCGACGTTTGACTGTCGCTGGCCATCTTATCCGGCTGGATTGCCGGCGATGCCTTTTCGGGCGGCAGCTGCGCGTCCGTTGCGGATGGTTTCGGGGGTTCCGCGCTCTGCAAGGGGACTTCGGCGGGCTTGGCCGGCTGCGGCTTTTGAGCCGCCGCGGCATCTTGCTGATTTTCAGCCGGCGGTGCGCTGGCCTCCGGCTGCGCGGGCGGAACGGCCTTGGCCGGCTCAGGGGCGTTCGCGGCATTGTCCGCAGGAGCCGGCTTCGAAGATTCTGGTGCAGGCTTTAATGGCTCTGGCGCGGAAAGCGACGTCTTGCCGGCCGTCGGCATCGCAGGCGTCATGAAGCCGCTCAGATACAGGCCCGCGCCGGAGGCGACAGCCAGCGTCGCCAGGGCAGCGATCGCGATGGTTCGGGTCTTTGTGGATTTTCCAGGCACATCAGCCGTGACCGCGCGTGGAGGATTGGCGAACGCCGGAGGCCGCGGTTCGGACAAATGCGCGGGCCGCACATGGGGGACGAAGGGCTGCCCAGCCGAACCCGCTGCGGTTGCGGCATCGTGCCTCTCGACATTGGATGGCCGGGCCTGGGTCTTGGTATCAGGCACAAGGGTTTGCCCGGCTCGCGGCAAACCCGTCCGATCGCGGGGTGTGATGGACGTCGGTGGCGTTGTCCCTTCGTTGTCGTCACGCGTCATCCTGGCGATTTCCGCCATGCTGACGGGCCGGTCTTGCGGATCCGGTTGCAGCATGGCTTCGACAATGTCACGAAAATCGTCATCGATGTCGGAGAGATCAGGCACGGTCCGGCGCTTTTCTATGACCTCGAACTGCGACCCGCTCATATCGATCGGCTTGCCGCGCAAAGCGGCAACCAGCACCAGCCCCAGGCTGTAGATGTCGGACTGCTCGCTGACGTCGCCGCTGTAGAGCCCAAGCTGTTCGGGGGAAACGTAGTTGTATTTTCCCGCGAACTTTCCGCCGATCAAGGTCTCACCGCCCACGGTCGCCGACCGGGCGATACCGAAATCGATGATCTTTGCGCGGTCGACCCGGCCCCCCGGCAGGATGATGTTGTCCGGGGAGAGGTCGCGATGTATCGCGCCCGCCTGATGCACCGCGCTCAGGCCGGACGCGAGGCGATGGCAGAGCTTGCGCACCTCTTCCGTCGGCATCGCGCCACGTCGCATGATGTCGAACAGCGACTCGCCGTCGACGAATTCCATGGCAAGGTAGGGACGGCCGATCCCGGGATCGATCGTGAAGACGTGATACCGCACGACCGCATCATGCGACAGGCGATTGAGGATCAATGCCTCCTTGCGGAACAGGGACAGGATCGTCTGGTCACGGGCGAACTCGGGCAGGACGATCTTGATCGCGACGTGGTCGCCGGTCTGGATGTTATGACCACGGTAGACCTCCCCCATGCCACCGAATGCGATCCGCTCGTCAAGCTCGTAGATGCCGCTGAGTTGCGTGCCTACGGCGGTGTTGGCCATGCCCCCCGATATTCGCGTCTTGTCGTCGGCGCTCATCGGCCTCAACCCTCCGCTTTGTAGAGATCCGGACGGGGCGATTGCCCATCGCCCCCGTCGCCGATCTTCACAAGCACGATAGTCACATTGTCTGTTCCGCCACGCGCCAGCACCGTTTCCAGCAGGTTTTCGCAGGCCGCCTGGGGTGTTGCGGACACGGTCGCCGCCTCGATCTCGGCG
Organism: Mesorhizobium kowhaii; assembly: GCF_042431665.1. NCBI lineage: Bacteria > Pseudomonadati > Pseudomonadota > Alphaproteobacteria > Hyphomicrobiales > Phyllobacteriaceae > Mesorhizobium > Mesorhizobium kowhaii. The sequence continues at coordinate 516,436 of NZ_JBHLYT010000053.1, read as the reverse complement.
TCGCTGACATGCGCCGTCAGCCCATCGGTGCTCAACACAAAAATGTCCCCCGGCATGATTTCGCCTTGCTGGAAATCGATGACGATCTCGTCGCTGACGCCGACCGCATGCGTGATGACGTTGCGGCGCGGCCAGGTGAGCGCTTCGGCTGCGCTGATCATGCCCCTGTCGACGAGCTCCTGAACTTCGGTGTGGTCCTTCGAGATCTGCGAGATCGAGGCGTTGCGGATCAGATAGACGCGGCTGTCACCCGCCCACAGGCAGGCAAACCGCCCATCCATCGCCAGCAGGGCGGCAACAGTGGAGCCGATGGTTATGCCGCGAGATTCGGATATGCCGCGGATCTCGGCATTGGCCCTGCTCAGCCTGTCCTCGAAGCGCGCCCGAAGATCAGGTGCTGAGCTGGCAATGCCGATCGTTGCCAGGTGATCGACGATACTGGCTGAAGCGACCTCTCCCGCGTCATGTCCACCCATTCCGTCGGCTACCACCCAGAGGCCAGTTTGTGGCTCGACCAGATAGTTGTCTTCATTGAGCTCACGGACACAGCCTTTGTGGCTCACGCCGAAGCTCTCAAAGGGAAGGGCGACATTGTTCAATTTGCCACCAAGCGCTTCTCAAGCGTCCTCTGCGGCGCACTTTCGGGCGCTCGCTCGTGTCACTTTGCCACAGGCTCGAACATTAAAGTATCGAAAACTAAGGTCTGGGCATGTGTGGTCTGCGGATCGGCGCCGTGCCGACTAGATCAACTTCATCTCAAAACGCCTTAGGACAGCTGAACCCGGAAAGCGCGGGGAGGAAGAAGGGGTTGGAGCCGGAGCCTGCCTGGATCGTATAGGTAACGTCGCGTCCGCCGATCACGAAGCGTGCTTGCACGTTGCTGTCGCTGCCGGTGATGGCAGCCTTGTCCAGAAGCCGCTTCAATGCCCACGGCCCTTCGAACTTGATGGCGGATTCGCGGCCTGGCATTTCCGGCGTCAGGCTTAGACTGGCGGACGCGGAAGCCGTACCGCTTGGCCACGTCACCGTGCTTGGCGCGTTGCCCGTCTGGTTGCTCTGGACGATCTGACCGTCGGCATCGAGTATCGCCGTATCGGCATCGCCATGCAGCGAGAATGGTGTGAAGGTGACGCTGACCGAGGGCACCGAACCGCCCGATGGAAAGAAGGCGTTACGGATTTCCGCAGCCAGCTGGAAGTCTTTCAGGGTCGATTTCGACAGGTCGCGTCCAAAGCGCGCATCCTGTTTCCAGCTCCAGTCCTGGCCGGTCATATCGATCAGCGATGCGAGGTTTTGTGCGAAGAACCGGTCCATCAACCCGCCCGGCGCGAAAAGTTTCGCGAAATCCGCCATGGCAACGTCCTCGGTGCCGTCGCCGGCGAAGGGATAACGGCCGTTGATCGCCGCCTCACAGGGGGCCGTGACCGTCTGGTCGAGCATCTGGTTCAAGTTTGCCGCCGAGGTTTCGGCGACGTTGCCTTCAAACTCATCCGCCGTCGCGTTGACCATCCGGCCGAGTTGCTTGGGCAGACGCGAGACATTGGCGCGAAGGGTGGCTATCTGCAGCTGTAGGTTCGTATTGACGCGCTCCGTCTGCGAAGGAACTTCGGCCGCCAGTTGCAGGCTCTGATAGATATCGCTGAAGTTCTGGGTCAGGGCATCGATTGGGCGGTGTCCAGCAGGGCCGTTCACCAGGGCCTGGAATGGTCTGAACTGCGCTTCAATGTTCGCACCTGGATTCAGGTTCTGCATGTCGGCGGGTCTTGTGCCGGCGCGGCTTTGCGATTTGCCGGTGGCGATTTGTATACCGATGCGGGCCAGGCCCCTGCCCAGATCTGCGGCGTTCCGCGGCTGGTTTTGAGCCGTGCCTGCTTCGATCTCGGCGCCAGGACTGTTGCCGTCACCAGGGTCTCGCGTCAGCGCTGTTTCGTTGGCGATCGCCGCAAAGAGCTGGTTTATCGGTGAGGTTGGCGAGGCAGCGGCAGAAAGCGCGATGTAGTGTGGCTTGTCCGTCAGCATCGCTTTGAATTTCAACCGGTCGAGAACGCTGTTCCACGCGGCTGCGAACTCCTTCCCGTAGCGATCGAGAAGTTCGGGACCGAGCTTGAGCAATTGCTGATCGATGTCGCCTTGCTCGCCGCCGCCGCCGAGAACCCATTGCTCGTCGACAAGCATCTGCGCAATGCGCGAAAGTTGTCCGAGATAGAAGGTGTTGAAGCCGGCATAGGTGTAGATACCGGGAACACGAAGGCCTGACAGATCGCTGCCGTCGATGCGCTCGAACAGCAGCTGCGCTTCCGGGCCACCCTTCTGGGACACAGAAAAATCGTCCAGCGCTGCCGCGTATATCGCCGACCTGATCAATGCGGAAGCTCGATCGGCAAGGCTCATACGCCCGAGAGAGCGTTGAGCGGCTTCAACAAGCGGCTGGTTAAGTTCGAAGACGGGATCATAGGCGTCGTCCAATGCGAGCATGGCGCGCAGGTGCTTTTCGAGTTGCTCGCGTCCTTCACGGTTGTTTTCGCCTGGATATCGGTTCTGCTCCCAATCCTGCTTCATCCAGGAAACGATCAACGCGTCATCGACCTTCGGCGCCTTGCCGCCAAGCATCAGATAGATTTTCAACGGTTCGTAGAGCGCGATGGGATCGGCCATCTTGGCCTGGATCGTCCGCTCGGCCTGGATCAGCAGGCGCGATCGGAACATTCGTTCCAGCCCTTGCCGATAAGCCGTTTTGGATGCCGAAAGAAGTCTCTCCCGCTGACTGAGGCCGAACGTCTCGTCGATCGGTGTCGGTAAGTCACCGGTTTCGAACCCGGCCGGCAGATCGCGCAGTTGGTCGAGCGGGCCGATGACGTTTTCAAGGTCGACATCGGTAACCGTCGTGCTTTCGAGCAGCGGGGCCGCCGCTTGGCGATACTGGCCCATGGCCAGACTTGTGGAGGCGATCAGCGACCGGTTGGCCGCGAAGCTCAGGGCGAGCGGACCCAGTGCAGCGGCAGCGACCAAAGCTATTGCGCCGAGGCCGCCAAATCTGGCGATCGCCGCGCGCCTTGCAGCCGATTTGTCGTAAGAGACCCATCCGGATTCGGCAAAAATGACGTCCGTCAGCAGATCATGCAAAAAGAAGCTTTTGCCGGTTCCGGAAAGGTGAGGGCGGGAATTGCTGCCGAAATTGCGGCCAATCGCGCCCAGCACCTGATCGATCGGCGTCCCCTCTTGCGTGCCTGACGAAAAATACAGTCCACGCAGGCTGACATTCACCTGGCTGCGCCCCGGATCAAACAGGCCGGCGACTAAATTCGCAATTCGGCCCTTCAGCGCGCCGAACTGTGCCGGAAAGCCAAAGATGGAGATGCGCGTGACCGGATCGGTTTCTTCCTGCAGGCGGTCGGCCATCTCGTCTGCCAGCCGTTTGGCCAGCGCATCGAATTCGGCAGGGGCCTCGGCGGCCATGTTCCTGTCGCGCTCCGCGGTCTGGAATGTCGCGCCCCACACTTTTCGCCTGCGCGGCTCGTCGAAATCGCCGAAGTAATCCATGAACCCGGAAACAAGATCAGCCTTGGTGAAAAGCAGATACACTGGAAACTGGATTTTCAGCGTCTCGTGGATTTCCCTCAGGCGGCTGCGTATCTCGACGATGTGGGCATCAAGCTGCTGCTCGTCGAAGCTCATCAGATCGGCAAGGTTGATGGCCAGGATAACGCCGTTTATCGGTTGTCTGGTGCGGTACCTCTTGAGCAGCGACAAGAAGGCGAGCCAGCTCTTCTTGTCGCTCTCAGCATTGGAGTCCTGCGTCGTGTAGCGTCCGGCGGTGTCGATCAGCACGGCCTGGTCGGTAAACCACCAGTCGCAGGAGCGTGTTCCGCCAACGCCAGCCACCGGTTGGGCGTCCCCCGAACCGGCAAGCGGAAAACTCAGACCCGAATTGACCAGTGCCGTTGTCTTGCCGGCACCCGGCGGGCCTATGACGACGTACCACGGGATTTCGTAGAGAAAGTTGCGCTTGCCGCTCGACCGTTTGAGCGCCGCCACGGCCTCATTCATGTGGGCTTCGAGCACCCGCGAGTCGTCATCGCGGTCGTCATTGTGTGCAACGACAGTTTCGAGCGCTTTTTGCGCCTTTCTCGCTTGCCAGAAACGCAGCCCGTAGAAAAGCGCCAGCGTCGCCACGATCACACCAATGATGGTCGCGCGCAGCCAGGCAGGTCCCAGCGGGCGGGTATCGGCGAAGCGGATCAAGGGCCCGGCAAACCACACTGCCGCCGCGAAGCCGGCCAGCGCGATCACGCTGAACATCCGCAGCAGCCAACGCGTCATGGGCGCTTCCAACAGGCCGTGCTCACAATGTCTCCTCCCTGGGGATCATCACATCGACACGGCGGTTCTTGGCGCGGCCTTCCGGCGTCGTATTGTCGGCGATCGGTTCGTCCTCGCCCTTGCCATCGACCGTCAGTCGCGAGGGATCGCTGAATTTCGATGCCATCATCGTTTCGACAGCCTTCGCCCGGGCGACGGAAAGGTCGAAGTTGGATTTGAACGGGCTCGACTTTCGCGGTTTCACATTGTCTGTGTGGCCGACGATCCGGATTGGTCCAGGCTCGGGCTCCAGGGCCGCGGCGATGTCCGCGGCAATGGGCTGGAATTCCGGCTTCGCCTCGGCCCTTCCGGACTGGAACAGCAGGAGATTGTTGATTTCCACCACGATGAAGTCGCCCTTCGTGCCGATGGTCAGCCCACCGCCTTCGACTTCCTTGGCCAGTGCCGAACGAATGCGATCGATCTGCGCGGTGGCTGCGGGTGGGGTGACTTTCACCGGCTCGGCCAGCGGCGCCACGCTGGCGCGCTCGATGGCGACCGGTGTCGATGGGTTGAGTGCCAGCAATTCACCGGCGGCGGCGTCGCCTTCATTGGTGATGAAGACCCGCAATGCGAAGAACGCCGCTGTCAGCAGCGCCGCCGCCGCCGCTGCAACGACCCAAAGCGGCAGGCGGGCCGACGGTTGCGCCATCGTCGCCGCCAGGCCCTGCCAGCGCGGCGAGATGTCTTCACCGGCACGCGCCCTGAAGTAGCGAAGCGTCTCGTAGACGTCGCGTCGAACGCGTTCGAGATTGTTGTCTTCGCGCCTCACGCCTCGGTACTGGCCCTCGAAACCCAGCGACAGGCAGGCATGCATCAGTTCGAGCAGATCGTAGTGCGTCTCGGGATTGGCCAGTATCGTGTTCAGGGCTTCGTAGAAGCCTGTGCCGGCAGTCTCGGTGTGAAAGAACTGTCGCAGCATGCTGTGTTGCGCCCAGTCGTCACTCTTGGGCCAAGGCAGGTTGCCGATGAGATCGTCGGCGGTTTCGCACAGAGCAAATTTCGCAATCCGCGCATCCTCTTCGGGAACGTCGGATTTCTCCATTGCGCGGTCGAATTTTTCAATCGCGTCGGCGACATGTTGCGCCAGTGGCTCCGCTTGTCTTTCGACGGGCATAAGCCTGAGCTGCCCGAACAGCATCAGCAAGGGTGCTGCCGCGGCGAGAATAGGGTTTGCCGCGGAGTATTTGACCATGTCCGCGGCGCTGAGCAGGGTCGCCTGCTCTACGACCGGTGGCGGCGCGGCGGCGGAAGAGCCGGCGCCTGCCGCGGCAGCCAAAGCCGCACCTTGATAAATCACGGTTCCGGATGCCCAGCCCGGCGGTGTATGCCGCCCGACACCAGGATCGAATACCGTTGAATCCTTGACCGGAGAGGGTTGGCCTCCGTCAGTGGCAGGTAGCTCGGGAACTGGCGGCGATTTTTTCTCGCGCCGTGGACTTGCGCGAATGACGGTCTTGCCCGCCGGGCCGAAGGGGTCGTCCTTCGAGTTCATCGCCGATCGTCCGTGCAGGCGGTGTGCCCGCGATTGGGCGAGATAGGCCGGTTTCTGGTCAGGTAAAGAAAAGGCAGCCGCTGCCTGCCGTGGCAGTCTCCGGAGGAAGATTGGCTAGAAAACGCTATCCCGCCGTAACATGACATTTGCCGCAGACCCCCAGCTCAATGAGTCTTACCCGCTTGGCGAATTGTCGTATGCAATCGTAATCTCAGAAACTGCCGATTGGAACCGGATGCCGGGCGTCGAAGAGACTTTCTTCGCCGATTGGTGTGCGATGCGTTTCCTGGCCATGTGTTTCCTGGCCATGCGTTTGTTGGATCGCCTATTTTTGCTTGTCGGCTTTGGCGTAGGCCTCGCTGAAATAGGCCAGGAATATGTCCAGCATGCCGTTTTCGTGTGCTTCCTCCATGGTCCGCCATGTCGCGACATAGGCGTCCCAGGCCTGGCTCTTCTTCGACGTAAACGACGTAGGCGGGAGTTTCCTGCCGATCGCTTCGGGCGACAGGTCGTCAAGCAGCCGGGAGAGCGCCGCTTGCATGGCTGCATAGGTGGCAAATTCGTGCGTCTTGAGATCGCGGAATGCATCTTCGATGCTGCGCCTGGCATCAAGATAGCCGGCCCTGCGACGGGCGAACATGATTTCGAGGATGTCGTCGGTTCCTGGAACGAACTTCAGCGGATTGTTGTCCGCGGCGCTGATCATCGTTCGTTGTGTGCTCTTGGCCAACATTTTCGCGGCCGCGCGTGCCTTCAGCAGCAAGGTCAGTTCCTCGACCACCGCCCGCAGGACCGCGCCGATTTCGGCAGCAACCTCATGCGGGTCGCGCAATTGAAGCAATTCCGGCGAAATGCCGGCTCCGATCGCGATCTCCCGCAGCACCTCGTCCTTGGTAGAGGGCAGGGGGGGCGACGAGAATGTCGGCGCTGGAGCGCGCTGCCCGGACCGCTGTTGCGCCGGATCGAAGAAAGGCCCATCTCCGAATTCCAGCGACCGGCCTGTCGCGAGCGGCGTTTCTCGCTGCGAACCGTGGCTGGTTTGAGGATAGCCCGCCGTGGCGCGCTCCTCGTCGATCGATACGAGGATGACATAACGGCCGATCAGCATCCGGTCGCCATGGCCCAGCCGATGCGGGCCGGTCATGCGCTGGCTCGATCCATTGATGAAGGTCCCGTTGCGCGAGATGTCGCGCAGCCAGAACGCGCCGGCCTCGTAGCGAACCTCGCAGTGCCGGCCGGAGATGAACTTGTCGGGGTCGGGCAAGGTCCAGTCGCAGGCATCGCGTCCGATTTCGAAGCCGCGATCACGCGCTGCATAGCTGGCCGAGATGCCAGCGGGCAAGGAGTCGGCATTGTTGATTTGCAGACTGATGTACATCCAGGGTCGCCGTCGATCGTTGATCGATACGCCACCATTCTAGCAGTTTGCGCGTAAAACAGGACAGCCGCGTTTCGAGCCGATGAACTGGCAGGGTGAGTTCAGTCGCGCCACCCGCCCTCTTTGGTCAGCGGGGCACATGTGGTAGGCTCAACATGGCCTTGTGCGGCGGGTCGAAAAAGTTCCTGAGATAACGGGAACTTCAATCCACCGCGCTGGCGGCCGCGTCCAGGAGGGGCACGACCCATGCCGAACGAACGTGCCACGGTTGTGCAGACACCGGTTGGCGCCGAGCTGTTGACCTTCACGCATCTTGTCGGGCGCGATGAGATCAGCCGTTGTTTCGCCTATACGGCCGGGTTCGTAAGCACGGACGCCAATATCGATCCGCTGAAGATGCTGGGCGGGCCGGTCTCGATCGAAGGTGAATCCGATCCGAAGCGCTGGTTCAGTGGCATCGTGTCCGAGTTTCGGCTCACCGGCATCGAGGATCGGCTGGCCTACTACGAGGCGGTCATCAGGCCGTGGCTCTGGTTTCTCGGCAACACCACCGATTGCCGTATTTTCCAGAACAAGAGCGTCGTCGACATCGTCAAGGACATCTTCAAGAAATACAGCACGGCGGAATTCGATCTGCGCCTGCAGGGGTCCTATCCCCCGCGCGAATACTGCGTGCAGTATGACGAGACCGATCTGGATTTCGTACAGCGGCTGCTCGAGCATGAAGGCATCCTGTATTTCTTCGAGCACGATGACGGCAAGCATACGCTTGTTCTGGCTGACGCGATGAGCAAGCTGAAGCCTGCGCCGGGCTACGAGAAAGTGCTCTATAACTTTGAAGGTCAGGGTTCCCGGCGCGATGTCGAGTACATCACCGAATGGATACCGGGCAGTTCGGTGCGCCCGGGCGCCTATGCCCACACCGATTATGATTTCAAGAAGCCGGGCGCCGACCTCATGGCCAAGTCGGCCCAGCCGTTCAGTCACAAGCTGGCCGCGGGCGAGAACTACCGCCAGCCCGGCGCGCATCTCGAAGTGGGCCGGGGCGACAGCCTGGCTGCGGTCCGACGCGAGGAAATCCAGGCCGTACACCAGCGTATCGCTGCCGTCGGCACCGTGCGCGGCCTGTTTTCGGGCTGCACCTTCAAGCTGGATAGCTTTCCGCGTGAGGACCAGAACCAGGAATATCTGGTGGTGAGCGCCGAATACAGGCTGTTCGATCCGGGCTACAGTGCCCATGCCGACGTCGACAGCGAGAATTTCAAGGTGATCCTCGGCGTGGCGCCGACCGCCTTGCCCTATCGCCCGCCGCGGATCACGCCACGGCCGATCATGCGCGGGCCGCAGACGGCGACGGTGGTTGGCCCATCCGGCGAGGAAATATTCACCGACAAATATGCGCGGGTGAAGGTTCAGTTTCATTGGGACCGTCTGGGCAAGAAGGACCAGAACAGCTCCTGCTTCGTGCGCGTGTCGCAGACCTGGGCCGGCAGCGGCTGGGGGTTCATCCAGATCCCGCGCATCGGCCAGGAGGTGATCGTCGACTTCATCGAGGGTGACCCGGACCTGCCGATCATCACCGGCAGGGTCTACAACGCCTCTCAGATGCCGCCTTACGGCCTGCCCGGTAGCGCCACGCAATCCGGCTGGAAGTCGGACTCCTCCAAGGGCGGCGGCGGCTACAATGAGCTGATGTTCGAGGACAAGGCCGGCTCGGAACTGGTGAATTTCCAGGCGCAGAAGGATCACAACCTTCTGATCAAGCACGACCGCACCAAGCTGGTGCAACACGATCAGTCGGACCGCATCGACCACGACGCCAAGCACTCCGTCGGCCACAACCTCGATGAGGACGTCGGCAACAACAAGACGGTCAAGGTCGGTGTCGACCAGACGACGAATATCGGCTCGAACGACACCGAGACGGTGGGCGCCAACCGTTCGCTGACGGTGGGCGCCAACGAGACCATCCATGTTGTGTCGAACTCGACGGAGAACATCGACGCCAATCATTCTCAGACGGTGGGGATTGTCCAGACCGTCACGGTAGGCGCCGCTCGCGTTGATTCCGTCGGTGCCGCCGAGACCCGCACCGTTGGCGGTCTGCAGGCAAATACGATCGGCGCAACGCGCAGCGTGAGTGTCGGTTTGAGCCAGAGCCATAGCGTCGGGACGTCCGATAGTTGGGAGATCGGTGCCGCCCAAAATATTCAGATAGGGGCGGATCAGAACATCAAGGTCGGCGCCGCCCAAAACTTCGAAATCGGCGCGGCCCGCAGCGGCAAGGTCGGCGCTGATGACTCCACCGACGTCGGTGGTGCGCATGCTCTCAAGGTCGGCAAGGGCAGCGGCATCGAGATTGCCGAAGACAGCTTGATCAATGTTGGCAAGAATCTGGTGATCGAAGCCGGCGACTCCATCACGCTCAAATGCGGCGATGCTTCGATCACGATGAAGAAGGACGGCACCATTGTCGCCGACGGCAAGGACATTACACTCAAGGGCAGCGGCAAGATCACCGTCAAGGCCAGCGGCGACGTTATCGTCAAGGGAAGCACTATCAACAACAATTGAGGGCGTCATCATGGAAGTGCTGGATCGTATCGACGGCGTCGTGATCGGCCTGCTCATCGGTTTCGAAGAGGGGGCGCCGCTGGTGGTTTTCGTCGGCAATCCACGCGAGACGGCGATTTCGGCGCGCAGCCTGACCGAACTGGACGTTTCGGCGATTGGTTCGGAACTGGCCCTTCTTTTCGAGGATGGCGACCCGACGCGGCCGCTGGTCGTCGGACGCATCGTCGATCCGGCTCACAAGGAAAGGAAACTATCAATTGTCCGCGAAGGCGACCGTGTCGTCATCAGCGGGGAAGAACGCATAGAACTGCGCTGCGGTAAGGCGTCGATCATTCTGGAGAAGGATGGTCGCGTGACCATTCGCGGCACCCAGTTGACCAGCCAGGCCAGTGGGACCAACCGTATTCGCGGCGGGGCCGTGCATCTCAACTGAGGCATTGCCGATGCATCGCGTCGCGACGATCGCTGCCATTGTGGATCAGCACGCCGGAGATGCGGCTTTCCTCTGGCATCGCCGTCGCCGGGAGATCGACGGTCCAATTCTCGATGAGACGGACATCGGCCGCATCGACCAGCGTCTCGAGGCCAATCTCGAAGGGCTCATGGCTGCCGGCGAGGCTGGCTGGGAAGCTGCCCAGGCCAAGTTCACGGACTATGCCGAACCAGGCGAACTTTTCGTGCTTGGCGCGCTGGCCCTGCGTTGGGGCGATGCCGATCTGGTGGCGGTGGCGATCGACGGCGCGGCGAGCCTTGGTGATGCCGGCTTGTCGAGCCTCTCCGCCGCGATCGCGTGCACGCCGCGCGAAAGCCTGCGGCCACTCGTGGCGCAATGGCTGGACACCCGGGATGCGCTGCAGCGCTGCCTCGGACTCTCGGCGCTTTGGCACCATCGTGTGGATCCGGGGCCGCGCCTTCCTGACCTGGCGAACCATTCCGACGCGAGGGTGCGCAGCCGCGCTGTCAGGCTCGTCGGCGCCATCAAGCGCCGCGACCTCCTTCCATCTGTGCTGACTGGCCTTGAAGGCGAGACGCCCAGGGAACGTTTGACGGCAGCCCTGGCCGCTTGCCTGCTTGGCGAGACGCGGTCCGCTCAGCCCGTCATCGACAAGATCGTATTGACGGAGGAGGGACTGGCGGAGGCCGCGATCGAGATGCGCCTGCTGACGACGGCGACCAAGGCCGGCAAGGCTTGGCTGCAGAAGCATCTGGAGCAGGCCGCGCTTCGCAGTGTGGCGACAGCTTCGGTTGGCCTGTTTGGCGATCGCGCTGTAATGCCCTGGCTAATCGAGAAAATGCGCGAGCCGGAACTTGTCGTTGCTGCCGGTGCGGCACTTCGCGACCTGTTCGAGGTCGATTTCGCCGATACTGATCTGTTTGTCGTCGACCCGGCTGTACTCGGCAAGGATTTCGCTCATCTGGAAGACAGTTCGCTGCCGGTCGCGGACAGGGTCGAGGCATGGTGGAACGGGGGGCGGGGCGGACGTGATCATCGGCCTTTCCGGTCGATGCGCCTATTGCGGCTCAACGCGCTGCGCGCGGCATTGACCACACCCGACACGCCGCTTGCCGATTGGCGCGTCACTCGCCGCTTCCCGGCCTGGATGTGATTTTAGCGCCGCGTCACACGGGCCATCACCGCTGCGGCACGCAAGCCGTTCTCCGAGGCCAGTTCGCAGACGACGGTTGGACCAGGTGCATAGCCCTTGAAAAAACTGTCGGCAGCCAGCATCAGCGCGAGTGCCCCACCGGCAGCTCCTATGTCGCCGATCGTCATGGCGGGGAAAGCGGTGGGCAGGATTTCACGTCGGGTGCGATAGAAGCGCGGGCGGGCGATCATCATTTCCCAGCCGTCATACCGCTCGCCATTGCCGTTGCTGACCACGAAGTCGATATCGGGTTCCGAAGGGCCGGAGCCAGACATTGCGTCGCGTAGTGCGCCGAGCATGGCGCGACCTTGGCTGTAGCGGTCCGACAGCACGCTGTCCGTTTCCTGTGCAATCCCGACGCCGTGGATCGCGGCCACGACCGCCGCATCGCGCGACGGCTCGCGGGTCAGCCGCACGAAGGCGGCAGCCTCGCCCGGCACCAGGCCTTGAGGGTTTTCGTCCCCCTTCAGGCGCCCGGCCTGACCAAGTCGGCTGAGGTCGGTGTCATTGACGAGACTGTCGACCCCGCCAAGCAGGACCTGCGCGGCGCCCGCTTCTTCCATCAGCGCCAGCGCCCTCTCGATCAAACCGACGCTGGCCGCCGCGCCGCCATCGATGGCGCGCGAGGCCGAATGGAACCTGAGACCTGTCGCGCCGATCACCGCGGCCAGGAAGTCGTGTGGCGAAATATCGACAAAGGCCGGGTGGTGGCGAAAGCTCTCCGGTGGAGTGATGAGCAGCGCGGTTGCGGCGGCGACGCCCGGATCGTCCGCGCCAAGCGCTTCCTTGATGGCGCGGGCGGCCATGCTGACCAGCCATTCGCCCTGGGTGCGGCGCAGGCGCCAATGTGCCGGAATGCGGGCGACGACTTGCGACAGGCCAGCCTCAGGAAAGCCCACATCCTCGAAAGCGGATAGGCTGGCGCGGATCGCCGCGAGTGTCTGCGGCGCGTTCAAGCCGGCCGCGGTGACAGCGCCGAAACCCGCGACGTAGAGCGGCTTCTTCATGCCAGCCAGACCGGATGATTGGCGAGACCGCCGATGCCGCGTGGATCGATATACTGTTTGCGCTTGCGGGCGGCGAGCACGAAACCGGGCGTGACATGGCCAAATGCGATCTGCAGCAGCGACGGCGCATTGCGCCGGGTGACGAGCGCTAGACGCGCCTTGAGCGTGACGCGCCAGAGATCGGGTTCGATGATAACGGTGTCGGTCTTGAAGCTGCGCTGCTCGACCCGGTCGTCATAGATCAGCTGGATCGGCGCGACCACGCGCGGCAAGCGAAAATCCCAGCGGCCGTTCGGGGTCATGCCGATGATGGTGATCTGCTCGCCGCCGCGGATCTGCTGCAGATGCTGGTCGGCCGGAGCGCTCAGATTGTAGAGCGGGTCGAAATCCTTGGGCGGCAGAGGCCATTGCGTGTCGATCCAGGCTTGGTCGTAGGTACCAGCAAGCGGCAGCCGCGGCAGCCAGCCTCGCCCTAGCGGCCCGAAGCCGGCCGGTTTCGGGCGGTCGGACGGACTTAAGCAGGGCTCCCCCGGATAGGTGATGTTCGGCGCCTGCGTGCGTACGGCCGGGTCGGCCGAGAGCGCCTGATGATAGCCGACGCCGACCGGGTTGCGCCTGTCGAGCCGGCCATCGGCGAGCATGCCGCCATAGGCGCGTTCGTATACGATCGGCATGATACGGAATGGATGCGGGGCACTGTAGCCGGCAGCATCGTGGATGCGATCGCCGACGACATTGAGCACCTTTTGCACGGCGCCGACGCGGACCCCGACCTGCATCTCTGCCACCGGCCGGCCGTTCGGCGCATGGGCCGAGCCGTTTACCAGAACTTCGGCGCAAGGCTTCACCGGCGCGATGTCGGCCTCGTAGCGGTTGGACGAATTTGCCGGGTCGCCAAACGGGATATCCCATAGCGCGACCGGCATCTGGTCTTCCGAGACACGCAGTTCCGGCGCGCCGTCGAGCGCGTCGAAGCTCGCCGAAAACATGACGACCAGCACCTCCTGGCCGTCGACGTCGAGCTGAACATGCGTTGCCGCGGCGAAGGGCGTTCGGTTCTCGATCCAGACCGCGAACGCCATTGGTCAACACCAGTTCCCGTTTTCGTCAAGGCCAAGCGGCCAATATGGCATGCAGGTTATCAGCGTAACGAAATCATCATGCTTTCCCTCCACCAGCCAGCCGAGAAGCAGGACCTCGGGAGGCACGCGGTCCGCTTCGTCGAGTGTTGCGTTCAATGCAGTGCACCTCAGCCAGATATCACGCACCAGTGTTACGACTTCAGGTGCCGATGCCGGGCCGGCGAGCCGGCGATCGAAGGATGCATCGATCGCATCCTCTCTAGACCCGCCGTCCTCCATCTGGGAATCGATCAGACTGCTCCACCATTCCGAGGCTGTGTCGTAGGTCGGCTGCAGAGACGCCAGATACTCCTGAAAAATCTGCCGATGCGCGTCTGTAGCTTGCGCCAGGGACTTCGGGTTACCTTGCGAACTTGCGACAGCGAGGTCACTCGGCGCACAGCACAGGCGCGAAATTCCCTTGGCGACGATGTGAACTGTTTCGAGCGGCATTAGCAGGGATCCCCGTCTTTGCTGACGCCGATCGGGATGAAGAACATTGTCTCCATCACCTCGTAGAGGTCATCGTTGTCGTCCTCGAGGTCGTGGACGAGAAGGTCTATCGGCAGCACTTGCTCGCGCGTCGGCGGCGGCACGTCTCGGCCCCACAATTCGCCGGGGTCATCCTCATGGTATTTTCTGCCTTGCTCGTCCAGTTCGAGATTGAGCTCCTCGGCCAGAAGGAAGTATTTGCGAAAGATAGCGATCAGGCGCGGGTGCGCGCCAAGCTCGGTCGGCCAGCGCGTTTCGAAATTGACGGTGAGGCCGCCCGGATAGGATTTCTGTTCATTCTTCTTGAGCTGAGCCTTCCACCACTTTTTGACGTTCGGTATCGCCGCGCGAAGTTCCGCAATGTAGTCGTCCTGGATTTTCTGGAGACGCTCGTCCATCACATCCTGATCCTGGCTATCTTGAGTTTTGCTTGCTGCCGGATCGTCTTCATGTTCGCCCCCTGACTGTTCGAGCACTTGCGACAATGGGGCTTGACCGCCTTCGGCTTGGCGAAATGGTCCTTGAACCCCTGGTAGGGCTTCGGCATATGGCAGCCGCCATTTTCCCACGCGACCTTCATCGGCGGCTCATGGTCTGGAGTCATTGCCTTCTTGTCACGGTCCTTGTACCTTTTCTTTGAAACCGTTGAATACTGGTTCGGGGGAAGCCAAGGCTTGCCGCATTCCCAGCACGGCTTCCCGCGAACCTTCTTGTCCTGGGCCGCATTGATATCTGGCGCATGCTTCTTGCGGCTGTATTTCGGGCACTTCTTCTTACCCGCCGCATGCGGAGCGACAGCCTTGTAAAAGGCCACCAAAGCAGAGCCGTCCAAGCCGTTGCACGGGTTACTGCCTTCGTTCTGGCCCATAGGGTCGCCGTGCCGGCATACACCCTTGCCCTCCACCTTGACTGTAAAGGACCACAGCATGAAGGCGCCCTTGCCCTTGATGCGGTGAGTGATGACGCCGGCCCCAAGCCCGGGCGTGGCCGGCTCATTACCCGTACTCATTGCAACTTCGGACGAGCTCTCGAGCGCCGTCGGATTGCCGTCGATCTTCACGGAAGTGCTGCCTTTGATCAGGTCGCTGGCGGAAAGCATGTTTACATAGGGAACCGGCACCGGCCCCGCCGGCGGTGGCGGTGGCGACAGGCACACGTCGCCGGGGGCGACGCCCTTGCCGTTGCTTCCCTTGTGGAAGAAGCCCATGCCTTCGGCGAAGACCGTGATGGCCATCGCTACGCCTCCCTGACTTCCATCGGCGCGGCACGCATGGCAGGCAGGCCGTTTTGGGCCAGATCGTGGATATCCGCGAAGCCGAACTCCTTGACCTCCCAGTCGTCGCTCCAGAATGCGATTGTCGCGGTGGGCTGGCTCGACATTTGCGTTTCGAGCCCCGCGAGACGGCGGCTTATTGTTGCCGTCGAAAGGCTCTGGTCAACTGCGACCCGCGCCAGCTCGGTGACCTCCTCGAACCACGGATCGCCCGGCTCGGGCGGCGGGCCCAGCCGCACGATCGCGAACGGATAGCGGCGACCGACGCGATCCTCGCTCATGCGCCAGACGCCGGCGCAAGGCTGTTCACAGAAGATCGCCGCCGGCACGGTGAAGCGCCAGACACGCGAGTCCAACTCGCCTTCGTCCGGCCGAGCTAGCAATTCCATCGACATCCAGCGGTCCCAGCGGTCGATGAAAGTCCGCGGCAGGTTAGCGGCGACGAAATCTCCGGTCGCCGGGATCTTGCCGAAGAATCCGGTGATCATATCTGCGGCGGACATGTGAACTTCTTGAACATTTCCAAGTTGTAGGGGTTTTCGACACTGGCGGCCTTGAGCTCGAAATCGGCATACATGCCTTTCGTGCCCAGGCGCAGGCTGTAGACATCGGTCAGCGACGTGCCGGCGAAACGGCCGCTGCGCAGCATCCTCAGCCAGGCCCAGCTGCCGGTCTCGTTGAGCAGGATTTCGGGCGATCCGTCGATCGGCTGGAAGGCGAGCGAGATGACCCCGGTGCCGTCCTTGCCGGGCCACGTCATCGGTTGCGGCCGCGTCGCGTTGTTGTAGTAGACGAGGCTCTGGCCATCGAGATTGAGCGTGACACGCGTGACGTTGGGAGACAGGTCCTTCGGTTCGAGCGTGAAGCTCATCACCGGTCCGGTCCCACCGGGAAAGAGATCGTCGCGGATATGCCTGGCCTGTTCGAACGCCGCCAGCGCCGCGGGATCGAGGCCGAAATCGGCGCGCCATTTCCATGGCTGGCTGGTCGTGTCGACATAGTTGATCAGGTGGTCGTTGATGAAACCGTCGATCAGCCCCGCCGGTCCGAACAAGCGGGCGAAATCACGCACATTGACGTCCACCGCGCTGTCGGCGCTGAAGGGATAGCGGTCGTTCAGCGCGGCCTGGCAGAAGGGCAGTATGTCGGCCCGCCAGATGGCGTTGAGCTCCGAAGTGACCGCTTTCTGAGTCAAATTGCTGGTGTCGCCGGCAATCCCGCCCAGCCAGCTGTTGATGGGGTCGGGCAGGATCTGTGCCTGCCTGGCGACCGCACCCGTCAGTTCGGCCAGGCCGCCCTGCTTCTTGATGGCATCCTGCGGATTGGGGTTCGCGGTGACCGTCTGCAGCACGTTCGAAAGCGCGGTCAGCGCGACAACGGCGGCATCCAGCGCCGGCGGCTGGCCGTCGACCTCGGCGATGGTGCTCTTGAGCGGTTTGAAATGTTCGGCCACCAGATTGCCGGTCAGGTCCACCTCGCTGGCCGACCCGGCGCGGGGAAGCAGTTTCGCACCGCTTGTCGCCAGCTTGCCGAGCTTGCCAAGCTTGCCGAGCAGCTTCGAAGCGCCCTTGGCTGCCGACTTGTCGTCGGCGGGCGCCTCGTCGGAGCGCGTCAACTCGGTCTCCTGAACGACAGCCGTAAGCAGCCGCTTCAGCGCCGAGTCGGCGCTCGATAGGTCCTTCAGATTTTCGCTGGCGACATTGAGATCGGTCAGTGGTGCCAGCCTCATGTCTCGCAGGAAGCTGTCCCATTGCGCGATATAGTCGTCATAGTAGAGCTTCAGAATATCCTCGGACAGCGCCGAGACCGAGGTCTCGGAGTTTTCCGAGCAGCCGCCGGCGAAAACGGCACGATCGAGCGCCGCTTGGGCGGCGACATCGTCGATGCGGTCGAGAATGACGTCGTGGAAGCCGGTATAGGTGAAGGCCCCGGAAATGCCGACGCGAAGTGTCTTGTCGGAACGCCGCGCAAACACCTTGCCCCCGTTAGGGCCGGCGAAATTGGCCGGGATCCACTCCTTGAGCTCGGCCACTGCCGGATCGGCCAGCAACTGCCTGTAGGCACGCGCCGGCAACGAAATCGTGCACACCGTTTTCAGCGCTTCGGCAACCAGGGCCTGGTCGGGCGCGATATAGCTCTCGTCGACCGTCATCCGCCGGATGGCGGCAAGCTGATGCTCTTCGGCATCGGCGGTCGGAAATGGTGCCGCCACCGCGAATTCGGGCAAGCTGTTCACCCACCAGTTCTGGGCGTAATCGGCATCCATCTGCGACAGACCCGTCATCATGCGATAGGTTTTCAGTGCGCCGAGCATGAAATCCGGATCGCGGATCTGCCGCCACATGGTCGCCTCGAGCAATGCGACCATCCGTGGCTCCAGGATATTGCGCAGGGCGTGGTCGTAGGTGTCGGTCTGTGCCCGCACCAGTTCCGCCGAGGCCGATGGCCCCAGCAGGTCCTGGGCGGCGCCCGGCGGTGCTGTCCGGGCAGTTGCGACCGCGTCCATCGCATCGAGCGCGCCGTCCATGGCAGGCTGCTCCACTGATGCCGGGGTTGCGGCAACGGAGGTCAGCGGCGTTTGCAGCGCTTCGAACTGGCCTGCCTGGGCCGAGATCGCATTGCGGTTGTCGTAGTAGGACCAGGTGAACACCGCACTGGCCAACAAAGCTGCCGCGGCACATGCAGCCGCCGCACCCCGCCAGATCCAGGCGCGGCGGCGTTGCGCCAGCGGGTCGAACGTACCGAGGCCCGCTTCCTTGAAGATGACTTCGGTGAGCAGGTTCTTCAGGAAGAAGCTGCGTTTCTCGACCCTTGGCGCGGGCAGGGCCCGCCGTGGCGGAAGGCCGAAGGAAGAAGACAGCGCCGCCGTCAGCCGATCGATGGGCGCCCCTTCCTGCGTCGCCGATGTCAGATAGAGCCCGCGCAGCCAGGCGACCTCTTCATACCGGCTTTCGCCGAACATCGCCTCGACCAGCACCTGGATCGGTTCGGACAGGCTTGCGAGTTGGGCGGGAAACCTGAAGATCTCGGCACGGGCGGCGAGTTTGTCCTCATCCTCCAGGCGCGGCACCAGCCGCCGCTCGAGTTCTGTCGCCAGCGTCGAAATTTCCCTTTCGATGGTCTTGGCATCCACACGCGCATCCAGCGCGAAGGTCGTTCCCCATACCTGCTCGCGCGAGGCGGTGGACAGGCCGCCGAAGAAAGCCTCGAAACCCTTGATCAGATCGGCCTTGGTCAGCATCAGATAGACCGGAAGGCGGATTTCGAGCCGATCGTTGAGCTCGGCCAGCCGGCGGCGGATCTTGCGGCCGTGCGCCTTGATGGCTTCGTCGCCTTCCGAAAGCACGTCGATCGAAAGCGCTACGATGACGCCGTTGAGCGCGCGGCGACCCCGGTGCTTCTTCAACAGGTCGAGGAAGCCCAGCCATTCCGTCGCGTCGACATCGGGCTGGCTCTCCTGCTGGACATAGCGGCCGGCGGTGTCGATCAGAACCGCGTTTTCGGAAAAGAACCAGTCGCAGTTGCGCGTGCCACCGACCCCTTGCAGGTCGTCGGTGAGGTCGATTGGAAAATTCAGCCCGGACTGCCGCAAGGCGGTGGTCTTGCCGGTGGCCGGCGGTCCGACGATCACATACCATGGCATCTCGCGCAAAAACTTGCGCCCGCCCAGCTTGCGGCGCTTCAGTTCGGCCATCACCTCGGCGAACTTGGCACCCACGGCCGCCACGTTCTCTTCGCCGGGACTGAGCGGCTTTTCCACCGCTGGCGCGGCAATCTCCGCGACGAACATGCGGTTGGCGCGGATCGCCCGGCGCTGGGCGACGATCAGCCAGATCAGCCAGAAGATGACCAGCAGCGCAATGATGACGATGCGCACATTTTCAGAGGCGAACGGTTCGTAGGGACCGACCCTGACGATCGGACCGAACACCCAGATGACCAGCGAAAGCAGCGTGATGCCGATCAGCGTCCAAAGCCAGCGCGATGTCAAAACCGCCCAGAGGAAGCGCAGGATGAACATCTCACAGCCTCTTTTCGACGAGCACCTCGACGCGGCGGTTCAAGGCTCGCCCCTCGCGCGTGCTGTCGCTGGCTACTGGATCGGTGGCTGCGCGGCCCTC
Source organism: Mesorhizobium kowhaii (assembly GCF_042431665.1). Classification (NCBI taxonomy): domain Bacteria; kingdom Pseudomonadati; phylum Pseudomonadota; class Alphaproteobacteria; order Hyphomicrobiales; family Phyllobacteriaceae; genus Mesorhizobium; species Mesorhizobium kowhaii. The sequence continues at coordinate 496,970 of NZ_JBHLYT010000053.1, read as the reverse complement.
GGAATGGACGCGATCCTGCGGCACTCCGTTCTGGACCAGCATGTCGGCAATCGTCTGGGCGCGAGCCTCGGACAGCCGCTGGTTGGTCGACAGCGGATTGGTCTTTTGCAGCGGAACGCTGTCGGTATGACCGATCACCGTGATTTTGCCGATCAGCTCCTGATTGGCAAGGATCACCTTGGCGATCGACCCGATCAGGGGCTCGAAACCTTCGGTCAGTTGTGGCCGTGACGACTGGAACAGTTCGGGGTTGGAGGCCTGGATGATCAGCTTGGCCAGCGAAACGCTCTCGGTGCCGCTGAGAGCAGATTTGAGGTCGGCCGGCACCCCGGCCTGAAATTCCGGCAGCAGCGCAAAATCCACTTTCTCCGGTGGCGGGGCATCGACCTTGGGCGAGATACGGCTGATGTCGCCGCGTGCAGGCGGCGGCAACGCGCGAACGAGTGCGGAAAGCTCGACCGCCTGGCTGCTCAGTCCCATGGAGAGCCCGACATGGATTGCCGTGGCAACAACCGCCGCGCCGAGCGCCATGACCCAGATCGGAACGATGAAGCGCTGCGGCTCGTCGGATGCGATCACGCCTTTCCAGTTTGGCGACAGTGGCGCGCCTTCGGCGTCGGCATCGCGCAGGAAGCGTGCCGCCGCCACGCGCACGGCATTGAGCGAGCGGTCGCCCGACCGGCCTGGTACACGATATTTGCCGCGGAAGCCGAGCGCCATGCAGTCATACTGCAGTTCCAGCAATTCGCGATCCCGGTTCGGATGGCGCTCAAGCTCGTCGAGACGTGTGAAGAACTGCGTGCCGGCATCGACATCGCCGCGCAGCATGACCACGAGCGGCTGCCGCGGCCAGGCGCTGGCCCCGCCCCATGGCGTGTTCAAAGCCAGGTCGTCGAGCAACGCCGCCACCACCCAGGCCGCCTGGTCGGCCCGCTCCATTGAGGATCCCGCCGCCATTGCCGTGTCGCGGGCCCGAACCAGTTCTTCGAGCAACCGGGTACGCAATACTTCCGGATTGTCCGGCGCCAGCGCGCTTTCAAGCTCGGGAGCGAACTCGAGCAAGGGCGCGAATGCGTTGACAAGCGCGTTCGGGTGGGTGCGGGATCGCTTTACCACCGCGCCCGGCAAGAGTGGTGCCATCGGCCGCGGCATCGGCGCGCCGGTCAATCGTATGCGAGTGCGTTCGCGATCCTCCGACAGTCCGAAAGGATCATCGCGGCTCATGATCTCACCTGTTCACCGAATAGCAGTCCACCTGCGGCTCGCTTGGCAACACGCCCGAAACACCGATGACGAAGCCGGGGGCATCGAGCAGCGACGCCCAGTACTCGCTTTTCTGGTCCAGCTCGAGGCATAGGCGATCACCATCGTAAGGGATCTCGCGCGGCTGGGAATGAAGCGGTTTCAGCGGAATGCCGGGCAAACGCGATTTCCACAGGCCCTCGAACTGGTCGGCCGAGCCGACAGTCGCCTGGTTGACGAATATCTTGCGCAGCGCGTCTTCCGACAGCTCCGAACCGACCCGGATGACGATCCGGCTGGCCACCAGCAGCTTCGGGTTGTCGATGCGGATTTTCCAGACATTGGTCGAATGCCGCATGACAGGCAGCGCACGCGATTTCGGCTCGATGTAACGCAGGCTGAGGATGAGCGAGCGCAGCGCATCCGCCAGCGCCGAATAGGCAGGGCCGGGCGCCATATGATCGTAGGCGGGCAACTCGCCCAGCCGCCGCGCGCTCGATCCGTAGGTAGCCATCGAACCGGCAAGCCCGGCAAGTTCCAGGTAAAGCTCGGCCGGATGGAAGACGTCCTGAGCCAGCATGTGGGCCAGCCGCGGACGCGCCGCATTGGCGAGATTGAGCATCAGCAAATCTTCGACGCTGCGCCCAGGCCCGCCCATGACCATCTTGCCATGCGCCTCGGCGATCTGGTCGAGGCCCGTGACAACTTCCAGAAGCAATTGCCGATACCAGGCCACCGCGCCGGTAATCAGTGTCGGTGGCAGGAAAGTCTCGTCCAGCGAAACGCCGCCATCGGCTCGAACCCCCTTGAGGTCGGCTATCGGCAAGGCTGTGTAACCACCGACCGACTTGCCGGGTGCAAGCAGCAGCGCCTGCGGACGGGCGATTTCGATTTCTTCAGGATCCGAACCGCCCTGGACGGCGTCACGCACCGAAACGATCCGCCCATGATATCGCGCTCCCGAGGCGGCGGCGTGTGCCGGATCGAAGCCGACACCACCGGCAGGCTCCAGCGGCAAGGCGACCAGCACCGGTCCGGCGCTCGTGTCCGGGGTCACCGGCAGAGGTCGCGGCGCGTCCATCATGTCTGGAATGGAAAAAGGTGTCCCGTCCGGGAAGATGCCCCGTGCGGACAGGATCGAGATCTGGCCGGCGTCCAGCAATGCCTGGTCCAGCGTCAGCTGTTGAAAGCCGAACGTATGCAGTTGCCCGGCCTGCAACGCGCCGCGCACCGTCGCCTCGAAGAAGCGATCCTGCTGCTGGAAATGCTGGGTCCGCAGGAAAAGGCCTTCGGACCATAGCACCCTGTTTGCATCGCTCATGCCGCTACTCTCTGCATTGAGCTCCCCTTGCCCTGGCCGCTAGGCGGAAATACCGCCGCTGCCAAGCGTGACATTGATCGTGAATTTTGATCCCGGCGACACCGACTTGGTTGTCCGCCAGTTCCTGCCGCCAGGCTCGCGGATCAGTGCAACGAAGCCCAGCGCCGTCGCGTCCGGCTCGACGGTGATGGTTTTGGATGCGGATTTTCCCGGCCCGACAGCGATCTGGTCGGATCCGATAAGATCACCTGCCAGCGCCGTGCCGGCATCCCCCTGCAGCGCAAAGTAGTCGGCGGAATTGAATTTGCCGGTGCTTTTCAGCCGCATCACGAGAACCGTCACCGGGCGGTCGCCGCCACCTGGCCCCGGGTTCATGCCGGCCCCGCCGGTCACGTTGACGGTGATCACCGATGGTTTTGGCGGACCACTCTGGCAGGCCGCAAGCAGCCCCGTCGCGCCCAGGGCAACGACAAATTCACGCCGATCGATCATGTCTCACTCCTCCTCATATGCATTTCGAAAATCAGCGCCGATTTCGCCAAGGAAGCTTTTTTCCGCGCTCTCGGCGATTTCACGATGGCGTTTCTGATAAAGCTCCCACAGCTTGGCGCCGCGCCCGCCCGAAAGCAGGGTGCCGATCGCCGAATTCGACTTCAGCTCTTCCTCGATCGCGGCCGGATCAAAACGGTCGATCATCCGCCGCAAAGCGGCCTGTATGCCGCGCCAGGCGCGCACGTGATGTTGCGCGAGATCGCGAACCGCGTCGGCGATCGCCGCTTCGCCGGCGAGAAATCCGGGGCTGCGCTCGGCGATAAGCGTCACGATGGCATCGTCGACCGTCGGCAGAAACTTGAGCGGATTGACTTCGGAGGCCCCGACCATGGTCTGGGCGACGCGAGCGTTTCCCTTTTCCTCGGCCCGCTTGCGCAGAAGCTGCATCAGGCCTTCCATCATCAGCCGATATTCGCGACCGAACTTCTCCATTTCCGCGATGCTGTCGCGTCCGGGGAAATCGGCTTCCTCGACGCCCATGCCGTGCAGGAATGCGGAGCGAAGCGCCATCTCCCCGGGCTGCGCCGCTGCCGGCGGGCGGGCGGGTTTGGGAGCAGCGCCCGTACGTGGTGGGGGAGGGGTATCCGCCGCTTGCACGGGCAAATCCCAGGGATTGGCGGATTGTGGTCGCTGGGCGATGCGCTCGCGCTGTCCGGTCGAGGCGGCGCCGTTTGCCGAAGCGGGCGCCGCGGCTGGTCCGAAACCAAAATCATCATTGAAATCGGACGGCTTCCCAGCAGCGGGCTCGGCTCCACGGCTGGGGGACGGCACCGGGTCGAGGCTAAATGGGTCCGCCCGGTTCGCCGCACTGCCCGGCTCGGGATAAGGAGCGGCATTTTTCGACACAGGCGTTGAAACTGGATCGAGGCTGAACGGGTCATCGAAAGCAGGCGAGCTGCGCTGGCTGGAGGTGGCACGCTCGAACGCGCCCGGAACCGGCTGCTCGAACGGGTTCGGCAGATCGGCCGGACGTGGCCGTCGCGGCTCTTCTTCGACCGTGGCGGAAAAGAAGTCATCGCGGCCGATGCTCACCGGCGCTCGAGATGCCGGCGGCAGGCGTTCCGGAACCGGCTGGCCGACTGCGGGTGCTTGAGCGGCTGGCGTTTGCAGGTCGACATAGACGGTATAGTCGCCCAGCCTCAGCCGCATGCCGCTTTGGAGTCGCGTCGACTTGCCGGCACCGAGCGGGCTGTCGGAATCGTTTATGAACAGTCCGCTGCTCGACGTGTCGGTGACGAAATATCCATCTCGCCCGCCAGAGATCTTGCAATGAGCGCGCGAAACGAACATGTCGGGATCGTCGATCTGCCAGCCCGCGTCCGCGCTGCGGCCGATCACCAGCTCACCCTCGTCCAGCCGGGTCTGCCGTACCGCCTGGGTGCGTGGCCCTTGCTCCAGCGTCAGCAGCAGACTCATGCCGCGACCCCCGCCATTTCCGGCCGCCATCCGACGATTGTCCGCAGCCGCATGTCGTCAGCATCGCCCCTTTCCGCGGGTCGCGCAAGCCAGGCGGTTCGGCCGAGCTGTACCGCTCCGATACGGGGCGGCGGCACTGCTTCACGCGCAAGCACGATGCGCAGGTCGACGTCGAGCGATTCCCCGACCATGTCGCGAACGGCCTGCTTGAACAGTTTGTGCCGCCGGCCGCCAGGCAGGAACGCCTTGAAGTCCTCATACCCCAGCGGGCCGACACGCAGTTCGATCCTGCTTTGGCGGTTGAAAACGCGCGGGCCGATCGTCGCCCCCCGGCCGAGCCCTGCATAGGCCTTTGCAAGGCGGGTCTGGAGGCTGGTTGGCACGGTCATCCAGGCGGCGATGAACTCCTTGATCTGGACCGGCACCTTGAACGCTTCCGCCAGGAACAGCGTCAGCCGTTCCGGACCGTCGACCTGGCTCGCGAGCGAAGCCGCCTGGCGAAGTTTCACCGTATCGAGATCGGTGTTCTGGGTGCCGGGAAGTCCGATCCCGGCCATGGCTTCGAGCATGGCGCGAACGCGCCCACCGACCTCGCGCTCGACCTGTACCGCGGGATGCGCATCCGCCCAGGCCCGGTAGTAGAGGGCGATCATGCGGTGCTGCAGAATGTTGACGAAGTCCACGAATGTCGTGTCGCTGGTCAGCTGTGCATCGGCGCCGGCGAACCAGCGCTGCGACAGGCGGTCGAGCACCCAGCGCGTCAAATGCAGCGGCATAGGCCCCTCGGGTCCCAACAGGCCGAGATTTGCAACCGTGACCCGGGCCGGCGCCTCGTCACTGGCTTCGCGGAATTGAACCAGGTCCCGCGCGCAAAAGGCGAGGCGCACATGCTGGCCGAGCCGTGCCGGCTCACGGTCGGGGCGGCCGGAATGGCCGAACAGACCGCTCCGCTGTTCGAGACGGCGCAGCAGTTCGAAGAAGTCGAACGCCTCGGACAGATCTTCGGCCCGGTTCGGGCTGGGCTTGTCTAGATCAGGTAGCGATTGCCGGGCGTCATCGGCCATGGCACATCCTCCTGCTTCTGCAGCAGCCGCGTGCGGGTTCGCACGAAGCCGTTTATTCCGGCATGACGGGCAAATAGCCGCGCCAGCAAGGCCGAAAGCAGCAAGGCGCTTTGGCCGGCCAGGACCGATTGATCGACGTGCAACGTCACTTCGGTGCCGCGTCCGAAGCACATCGGCCCATCGATCTGCAGCCGCTCGATGACCGGCTGCGAGTCGATACGCACGATCGAATGCACATTGCGGGCAAGGCTCGGATCGCCGCGGTCGGCATAGAGGTCGAGCAGCGCATGCAGAGGGTCGACGCCGCGGCCTTCCTTGGCAAGGCTGAGAAAGTTGAGCGCGAGCTGCGCCACCAGCCGCCAGGCGAGATCGTCGGCCCGCGATTCACCGTCCGCCCCAGTCGGCAGTGCCGCGGGGATAGCCGGCTGCGGCGGACGCAGCGCGCCAAGAAGCCTGACCGTTTCGACCGGGTCGCCGGCCTCCAGCGTCAAGGTCGGATTGTCATCGAGGATCGGCAGATCACGATTGGTGCAAAGCGCCATGACGTCGAGACGTTTCAGCGGCCGGTTCGCCGGGCTTGCGAGCGGCCGGGATATGGCCAGGAAAACGTCGTCCCCGGTGTATGACGTGCGGGTCAGGCCGTCGCGCCGTTCCTCCTCCGTCGCTCGGCGAGGGCGCCGTTCCGTCGAATAGACCCAGCCACTGCCGCGATTCTGACCCAGGCTGAAGAGTTCGGGAATTTCGGCGTCGTTGCCTTCTGTGTCGGCGTCCTCGACGCGGATGACCCGATAGATCTCGAAGTCGCGCGCCCGCGTTCGGTCTGCATGCAACACCTGCCGCGTCTTGCGCGCATCGACCTCGATGACGTTGCACTCACGTTCGAACAGATTGATGATCGGCGTCGCGAAAAGTTCGAAGTCCGCCGGCGTCAGGTCGGCCAGTTCGGCCACCGAGCGTCTGAACAAGAAGATGATCTCGAGCCCGGCCCCGCATCGGCGCACGACGGGCTGCAACCCTGAAACCCGCGCATAGTGGAAGCGCTCGGGCATCATGAAGTATTCGCGCAGCAGGCGGTATCCTTCGAATGTCGGGCGAGTACGCGGCATCAAGGCTTCGTCGTCGCTGATGCCCACCATTTCGGGTGCCGGCAAGGGCGACAGCGGGTTGGCCTTGCCTTCCGGTCGTGCGCCTGCAGCCGAGCAAGCACCGAAAATCGCGTCGAACAGAAGCGGCGCCTTGGTGCGCCCGGCAAAATAGAGGTCGAGCCGGTCGAGCGCCAATTCGTCGAGCCTGCCTTTTCCGGTCCGGGCCAGCGTGATGCGGAGCGCCGCCTCGCCGCCGACGCCGCCGATCGGCCCTATGCCGGCCATCGCCAGCGCACTGCGATCCTGAAAATAGCTGACCGAAGTGATCGCTATCGGCCATAGGGTCATTTCTTGCGCGGTGGAGAAAGTGCAGCGCGTCGATAGGCCGGGCTGCAGGCTGGAAACCAGCCGCGTGTTGCGCTTGACGACGTGGCCGCCGAGCATGGTCTGGACCTGCTGGCCGGGTTTCAGCACCGCCATCGCCGTTGCCGGCGCCGGCGTGACCAGGTCGGGATAGAGAACCTCGAGCACGCTGCGTGAAAATCGCGAGCGCTCGGCGTCGACCTTCAGCCGGGTGCGCGCGGCGAGGAAGGCGACGCCGTCCAGCAGCCGCTCGACATACGGGTCCGGACACGGGACCGTGTCGAGCGACAGGTTGCGCGCCACCGCTGGATGCATGTCGGCAAATTCCGCCGCGAGGCCGCGGATATGGGTCAGTTCTTCCTCGTAATATTCGACGAAGACCCGATCCATCTCAGGCGTCCCTAATTTCGGTCCGCGCCAAGCCGTTATCGAGATTGATCGTGGTGCGCAGGCGCATGCGTTCCGGCGTCGGCGTCATGATCAGCACAGCGTCTATCTCGATCTTCAGGCCAACGGTCTTGTCGCCAAGAGTGACCGTAACCTTTGTTGCGCTTTCCCTCAGGCGAGGCTCGAAGGTGGCGAGCACCGCGCGGATCTCACGCGCCAGCACGTCGCGATCAAAGTCGCGGGACGACCGGCCCGAGAAGGAAGGCACACCGTAATTGACCACGCTTCGACGCACCTCCGGAAAATCGGCGAGCGACGGCGGGTTGTCCGACACCTGTTCGTTTTCCAGATCGGAAAGAAGCGGTGTGGCCTCGAAGCGCTCGGTGTTGAAGAGCGCCTCGATGTCACGCCGTACCGCCTCCCTGAGCACGCGGGCCGATACCACCACGCCGCGGCTTTCGATCTCGACGCGGTGCTGGGTCTGAAAGGCCAATCGATGCAGACGCCGTTTTTGGTCGGGTGTCAGCTCCGCATCGGCGTCGATGGTTCGCGCACTGCCGGCGACGAGGGTGTCGAGACGGTCCGCGCCAAGCTCGTCGTGCAGGACTTGGCGCAGCCCATCTATCTCCGAGGTCAGGCCCGGCAGGTCATTGACGAGGCGATCCCAAAGTGACGGCTGGACGGCCTCGCTTTTTGCCCGCAAGCTGCCGGTAGTCTGTTGCTTGCCCGCGCCGGGTCGCCGAACCTCACTTGCCGACATAGACATCCATTTCGGCTTCATCGTTGCCGTCATAGACGAACTTGATCTTCTTGTAGGCGAAGCTGACCTCTTCCTGAATCAGGTCTTCCTCATCCTGCGCCTGCGACATGTCGTATTCCATAACGAAGGCGTCGGTCAGGGTAACGACCAGATAATCCTTGCTTTCGCCATCGATGGTCCGGCGTGCCGAAAACACCACCTCATCAAGGGCCTTGTTATCGAACAACGCCTTTTTCAGGTAGGGCGAGGATTTGTCGTAGTGTTTGGTGAACTTGATCATGCCCATGGACACGCGGCCACGGCGTGAGATCGAATTCGGATCATAAGGTGCGACCATCTTGTAGTCGACGCCATGGATTTCGATCTCGTCATCGTGGCCGTCGCGGGTGCTGGGGCCTTTGATATCAGGAACCTTCAGAAAACCATCAATCTTCACTGGCATTGTCTTTCTCCACCGCTTTCAAACAAAACAAAGTCTGGTTGCTGCAAATCAAGTCTTCACGGACGGTAGTTCCGACACCAGTCGGAGCGAGGCATTGATGCCCTCCAGCTGGTAATGCGGGCGCAGATAGAAGCGGGCAGCGTAATAGCCGGGCCGCCCCTCCACGCTGTCCACCTGAACCTCGGCGGCGGCAAGCGGGCGCTTGGCGCGCGCCTTGTCGTCGGCGAAGGCCGGGTTGGCCAGCACGTACCGGTTGATCCACTCGGTCAACCAGATCTGCATGTCGGCGCGCTCCTTGAACGAGCCGACCTTGTCGCGCGCAATGGCCTTGAGGTAGTGCGCAAAGCGCGAGACCGGGAAGAGATAGGGCAGGTTGGCGCTCAGCCGCTCGTTCGACTGTGCGTCTGGGTCGACCAGCCGTCCCGCCCGCGTCTCGTCATCCTGCAGTGAGTGTGCCCCGATGAAGGCCGCGAGATCGGTGTTCTTTCGATGCAGGATGGGCATCAGGCCGAGCTTGGCCAATTCCGCTTCGCGCCGGTCGTCGATGGCGACTTCGGTCGGGCATTTCATTGCTATCGACCCATCATCGGTCGGGAAGCTGTGCACCGGCAGGTTTAGCACCGTGCCGCCGTTCTCGACGCCGCGGATCTGCGTGCCCCAGCCGAACAGCTTGTGGCTGCGGTTGATGTTGACGCCCATCGGGAAGGCAGCATTCATCCAGACATATTTGTTGTGGTCGCCCTGCACCTCTTCCTCGAAGGTGAAGCCCTTCACCGGAACGGTGTCGGTGCCATATGGCAGCCGGGCCAGAACGCGGGGCATGGTCAGACCGATGTAGCGAGCGTCCTCACTCTCGCGCAGCGACTGCCACGAGGCATAGGCCGCGTTGGACACGATCTGCTGCAGGTCTTGCGGGTTCGGCAATTCCTGCCAGCTGTCCATGCGGAACAGGCGCGGCGAGGCAGCCGCGATAAACGGCGTATGCGCCGAGGCGCAGATGCCGGAGATGTTGCGCAGCAGACCGACGTCGCGCGGGTGGTTGGAGAATTCGTAGGCGCCAATCACACAGCCGATCGGCTCGCCGCCAAGCATCGAATACTCGTCGGTATAGACTTTCTTGAAGATCGGGCTCTGATCCCACATCTGGCCTTCATAGTCTTCGAGCGTGTCGGCCAGTTGCTCCTTGGAGATGTTCATCACCCGGATCTTCAGCTTCTGATCCGTCTCGGTGTTGTTGATGAGATACCAGAGACCCCGCCACGTGCCTTCCATTTCGCGCACTTCCGGCGCGTGCAGGATCTCGTTGACCTGTGTCGTCAGCATCTTGTCGATGCCGGCGATCAGCGACTTGATCGACTTGATCGCATTGGACGAGATGGTCGTGGTGTCGGAACGGGACTGCGCCGCGAGCGCGAGATTGCGCACGAGTTGCTGCAGCTTCTCGCTGTCGTCCTTCTTGACCTTGAAATCCTTCTCGAGGAGCCCGCTGAATTCTCCAAGGTCTATGGCTTCGGCCTCGGCGGCGACGGCGGCGGTCTTTTGCTGTTCGGCCATGATTTACTCCCCAACCTTGTCGTCGTCGGCCAGCGCCTGGCCGGCGATCTTTCCAAGCAGCGGTTCGTTGTTCAGAAGCTGCGCAATGCGCTTTTCGGCATCGACGCGGCCATCCATGAAGCCCAGCAATTCCTCGAGCTGACGACGCATCTTGAGGATCTCGGCCAGTTGCGGAACTTGCGCGGCGATCTTGTCAGGGGCGAAATCACCCATTTTGGTGAAGGTCAGATCGAGCGCCAGTTCCTCGTCGCGCTCCTGGCCTTCGGCCTGCGGCAGCGTGTTCTTCACCCGGGCTTTGACGCGGGGCCCGAGCGCCTCCATGAACTTGGGGAAGCGGTTGGCGTCGGTCTCGACAAAGGAGCGGTCCAGCACCGACTTTGACGCTTCCTTGGTTTGCGAAGCACCGGAAAGGTCGGCCATCACGCCCATGACAAACGGCAGTTCGATGGTCGTCGGGCTGCCGTAGGTTTCCACGTCGTAGGCGATCTGCACCCGCGGCGCGCGATTTCGTTCGATGACCTTCGCTTTGCTTTCGGCTGGCATGTGTTGTTACCTTTCATCCTTCTGAGCCGTCTTCTTGACATCGGGAACCCCGGCAAGGAGCCGGAATTCCTTCAGCCCCGACGGGGCGAGATCTTCCATCAGTTCAACGAAATCCATGTGCACCATCCGGCGCACACGTCGCGCCAGGTGCGGAATCGGGCTCGACGGCTCGGTGCGATCATAGAAGGCGACGACGAGGTCGAGGCATTTCACCACGTCGTCGCGCGAGGAAATCCGGTCGGGAAGCCCCGTGCTCGAGTCCGCGTAGCTTGCCATACTTGCCATCGTATCGGCTCCATGACCGTTTCGAGCAGGCGTTGCCGGTTCTGCCGGCGGGGGTGGCTTGGCCGCGCCATTCGCCACGGCGCCGGCTGCCGAATTCCGTTCGAGGGTCGTCAGCAAACGCTGCAGAAACCGCTTTAATTCCGGGACAGGAGCGCCGCCGCCCTCGAGACGAGCGTTGAGAGCGGTCTCGACCGCATCGAGGGCCGCGATCGCTGCCCGGGCGTCGGCGATAAGCAAGACCATCTCTGCGTTGGCTTGATCGATCTGTGCCGCACATCCGGCACGCACCCGGTTCAGGAGTTGTCCGTGCGCACTGGCCAATGCGGCCTTTTCTGCCGCATTCAACCCCGAGGCGGCTTCCTGGAGCATGACACGGTCGTCGAGCGCACCCTTTTCCAGGTCTATGCCCTGAATCGGGCCGATTGCGCGCGGCGCGAAGAACGTCATTTGCCGCAGGTTCGCCAACAACCCGTCCTGACCATTCTGCAGGTCGAGCAGCGCATTGATACGACGCAAGGCGGCATCGCGTGGCGAAGCGTTGGGCCGCAGTGCCGGATGCATGGTTTCCCAATGCTGATCGAAGGTCTGCGCAATGAGGGTCAGACCCTGCACGAGCCCGGCCAGACCTTCTTCATTGGCCAGCGCGCGGGTGACGATGACGAGCAGGCGCAGGTCCCGGCCATGCGCGCGCAACTCCTCCGCCTTTGCGAGCACCGCAGACCAGTCGACCGGAATGGTGCTTTGCGAGGTGGCCTTGTTGTTGCCGTCGTGGACGACCTTGACCTGGGCTTCGGTCAGGCGCTCCAGCTCATGAAAAGCCGGGTCGTTGCGCAAATCCTCCCCTGACGGATTTTCACCGTCGAGCGGAGTAAGCCAGAGTGCGAGATCAATCACACCAACCCCCAGCGACCGGCCCTCAAACCGTACGTGACGCAACGTTATCACACCGTTGTACTTTACCACAATTCAACGACTGCTCAAAAATTAACAGAAGCTAAACGCGACCACCCTGAGTGCCGGCTGACCCGTGCATCGAGCCCCCGCCATCACGCGCTTTGTCAAGTGACGGCTTATGTGGCAGGTTATCGGCTGGCAGATTGCAGGAGCACGTTCGATGGAACCGCGCCGGTCATCGCAGACCTTCAAACGCAAGGAACTGGTCGGCAAGCTCAATCCTGTCGGTGTGCGCGCCTTCAAGGCTGCGGCCGACACCGCCAAACTGCGCGGCAATCCTTACGTCGAACTCGTCCATTTCATCGAGCAACTGGTGCTTTCCGACCGCTCGGATGTGCAAATGACAATCGCCGATGCGGGAGTGGATGCGAGCCGGCTCACCGCCGACATGACCCGCGCCGTCGACAAGCTGCCTTATGGCGCAACGTCGATCGAGGAATTTTCCGACCATATCTTCCATGCCATCCAGGAAGCCTGGAACCTGGCAACGCTTGAGTTCAGCGTCGAGGAAGTCCGCAGCGCACATATTCTCCTTGCCTGCCTGAAGACGCCGGTGCTGGAAGGCCTGCTGTCGAAGATCAGCGGCGAGTTTGACAAGATCGACGCCGATGCGGTCATCGCGCGGTTCGCCGATGTCATGGAAGGTTCGCTCGAAGCCGGCGCCGCCACCGCGATTCCCGCAGCCGAAACGCCGAAGCGGGCCCTAGGCGGGGATTCGGCGCTGGCGAAATACGCCACCGACCTGACCCAGCGCGCCCGCGACGGCAAGATCGATCCGGTCGTCGGCCGCGATCCGGAGATCAGGCAGATCGTCGATATCCTGATGCGACGCCGGCAAAACAACCCGATCCTGACCGGTGAGGCCGGGGTCGGCAAGACGGCGGTCGTCGAGGGCTTTGCCTTGCGTATCGCTCAGGACGATGTGCCGCCTACACTGCAAGGGGTAAGCGTGCGCATGCTCGATGTCGGATTGATGCAGGCGGGTGCAAGCGTGAAGGGCGAGTTCGAAAAACGGCTGAAGGCCGTTATCGACGAGGTTCAATCGTCCGAAACGCCGGTCATCCTGTTCATCGACGAAGCCCACACCTTGATCGGCGCCGGCGGCGCGGCAGGGACGGGCGATGCCGCCAATCTCCTGAAACCGGCGCTGGCGCGTGGCGAACTTCGCACCATCGCGGCAACGACCTGGGCCGAATACAAGCAGCACATCGAGAAAGACCCGGCGCTGACCCGCCGTTTCCAGGTGATAAAAATCGACGAGCCGTCGGAGGCCGTGGCCCTTCTCATGTTGCGCGGCGTGGCCGGCGTTCTGGAGCAGCACCACAAGGTGCAGATACTGGACGAGGCGATCGAGGCGGCGGTCGGCCTGTCGCATCGCTACATCCCGGCGCGGCAACTGCCCGACAAGGCGGTAAGCCTTCTCGACACCGCTTGCGCCCGTGTCGCCATATCGCAGCACGCCACGCCGGCCGAGGTCGAAGACATCGTGCGCCGCCGCCAGGCGTTGGAGGTCGAGCGCGGTATCATCAGCCGCGAGGCTGCGATCGGCATCGAGGTGACCGAGCGGCAGGCACGGGTCGACACCGGACTTGCCGAAACCGAGGTTACGCTGGCCGCGGCGCAACAACGTTGGGATCGGGAAAAAGCCCTGGTTGCCGAGATACTCGAATTGCGTGCCCGTCTGCGCGGCGAAGGTGTGCCGCTCGATGCGGTGGAGACGCCGCAGACCGATACCGAGACAGCAGGCGCGGACGCAGCCGAGACCGAGCCGCCCAAGACCGAAACGACAAAAACCGAGACGCCCAAAACCAAAACGGCCAAGACCAAAACGGCCAAGACCGACGTGGTGGCACCGGCGGCGGCCAATGTCCCTCAACCCGATCCGGCCGCCGACCTCGCCCGGCTGCGCGAACTGATGGCCGAACTGGCCGAGGCGCAAGGCGAAACGCCGCTGATCCTGCCGTCGGTCGACCGCAATGCGGTGGCGGCGGTCGTTCAGGACTGGACGGGAATCCCGACCGGGCGGATGCTGTCGAGCCAGACCGAAAAGGCGCTGCGGCTCGCCGCGACCCTGTCCGAGCGCGTGGTCGGCCAGGATCACGCCATGGAGATGATCGCCAAGCGTGTGCAGACCAGCCGCGCCGGGCTCGGCGCGCCGGAAAAACCGGTGGGCGTGTTCCTGCTCTGCGGCCCCTCGGGCGTCGGCAAGACCGAAACCGCATTGGCGTTGGCCGAAACGCTCTATGGCGGCGAGCAGAACCTCATCTCGATCAACATGTCCGAGTTCCAGGAGGCGCATACGGTCTCGACCTTGAAGGGCGCTCCGCCCGGATATGTCGGCTATGGCAAGGGCGGAATCCTGACCGAGGCGGTCCGCCGCAAACCCTATTCGGTGATCCTGCTCGACGAGGTCGAGAAGGCCCATCCGGACGTGCACGAAATCTTTTTCCAGGTTTTCGACAAGGGCATGATGGACGACAGCGAAGGCCGGCGTATCGATTTCAAGAACACGCTGATCCTGCTCACCTCGAATGTCGGTTCGGAGGTGATCATGGACCGGACCAGGAACGGCACGCTACGGGCCGGGCTCGACGATCTGGACACCGCGCTGCGCAGCCCGTTGCTGAAGGTCTTCCCTGCGGCCTTTCTCGGCCGGGTAGTGACCATTCCTTACTATCCGCTCTCGGATTCGATGATCGAAGCGATCACCCGCCACCAGTTTGCCAAGATCGCTCGCCGGCTGCGTGCAACCAACGACGCGGAATTGGTGATCGGCGACGGTGTCATGGATCTGGTCAAGGCCCGCTGCACCGAGATCGAATCCGGCGGCCGGATGATCGATGCCATCCTGACCAACACGCTTCTGCCGGAATTGAGCCGCGGCGTGCTGAACCGGTCGCTCGGGGGCGAAAAGATGACGAAGGTGACCGTCGGCGCCTCCAAGGAGGGCTTCACCTATTCCTTCGAGTAGCGGAGGCTGGGCTTCCTGTTAGCGAAAGGCTGGCACATGAAGTCTTCAGCCTTCCGATGCACCCCTACCTGGACGAAGCCACGCAGGACTTCATTGTCGAAGCAATTCATGAAGTCTTGAACCCGTCGGTTTGATTTAGCGGCGTTCGCGGAGATTTCGAGGCCGCCCAGTCCCGGGCCGTGGCGTTTATGGGTTCAGCTGTCCGGCGAGCCGACTGAATGAACGATTCTGATGGGATATTTTGGGGACGAAAAAATTCAACTAAATCAAATATTTTGGAAATTTTGCATCTTCAATAATGTCAGATTTAAACGACGTTCGTAGTGTTGTCTCACATATTGACGTTAAATTAACATCGAGATATGGTTCGTTCAGTCCGCAAGGTACCCGCCGCTTTGTATCGCCGTTGCCCCTTGATTGTCGTTATATCTGTCGCCCTTGCCCCAGCCTGCAGGTTTGTCGTGCAGTGCGCATCGCCAGTTGCTGAGAGAGGCGGTGATCATGCCCAGTTTGCTCGGAATCGATAACGGTCTCACGGTTACCAAGGCGGTGATCTTCGATGCCGATGGCACGCAGTTGTCGGTGGCGCGTCGGCGGGTGCCGCAGTCGATGCCCCATGCGCGCTGGGTGGAGCGCGACATGGCAGGCCTCTGGCAATCGACCGCCGATGCAATCAAGGAAGCGATCGCGCTCTGTGGCCGGCCGGCGGACGACATCAGGGCGGTGGCGGCCACCGCGCATGGCGACGGTCTCTATCTGCTCGACAAGGATCGTCGTCCGCTAGGGCCCGGGATCCTGTCGCTCGACAGCCGCGCCGGTGAGATCGTCGAAAGATGGTCGGCGGATCTGGTCTTCGACGAAGCGCTCGCGTGCACGGGCCAGGCGCCGCATGTCTCGGCGCCGTCGGCGCTGCTTGCCTGGCTAAAGCAGAACGATCCGGATCGCTATGGTCGCATCGGCCACGTGCTGGCCTGCAAGGACTGGCTTCGCTTTTGCCTGACCGGCACGATCGGCACCGACCGCACGGAGGCGAGCACGTCGTTCACGGATTTCCGCACGCAGGCCTACGCGCCGGAAGCGATGCGCCTCTTCGGATTGGGCGACCTTTTCGACGCGCTGCCGCCGGTGGCGCATTCGGCCGACATCGTCGGTCACGTCACCGCCGATGCAGCCGAAATGACTGGCCTTCGCAAGGGAACGCCGGTCGCGTGCGGCCTGCACGACGTGACCGCCTCGGCGCTTGGCATGGGCGGCCATGAGGAGGGCGTGCTCAGCATCGTCGCCGGCACCTATTCCATCAATGAAGTCGTCTCTTCGCAACCGCGCGTCGACCAGCGTTGGTTCTGTCGCAACGCCATCGATGCAGGCCGCTGGAACAACATGTCGATATCGCCGGCCTCGACCGCAAACTACGACTGGTTTCTCGACAATTTCTGCCGCTCGGAGCAGGACAGGACGAACGCGGATGGCGGCTCCATCCACGAACTGCTGGCAGCAGAGATCGACGCGGCGCTGAAGAGGCCTTCGACCATCCTGTTTCATCCCTATCTGTTCGGCTCTCCCTATGGCGACGTTGCCAGCGGCAGTTTTGTTGGTCTTCACGGCTGGCACAATCGCGGCGACATGCTGAAGGCGGTTCTGGAAGGCATTGTTTTCAATCATCGCACCCATGTCGAAGCCTTGCGTGAGGGCTTCGCCGTCCGCGAGATACGCCTGACCGGTGGTGGTTCGCGCAATCCGGCTTTTGTCCAGATGTTCGCCGACGTGCTGAACGCTCCGGTTACCATCACCTCGACCGATGAGGCCGCCGCCTTGGGTGCTGCCCTTTGCGCCGGTGCCGCGGTCGGCATCTTCGCGACGCCGCAACAGGGTGCCGGGCAGGTCGGCATGACGGCGCGCCAGTATCAACCCGTGCCTGCCTCCAGTGCGGTGTTCAGCGAGCGGTTTTCCCTCTACTGCCGCATCGCCGAGCAGCTGAAGCCGCAATGGCCGGAGATCGAAAGACTGGCACGGCCAGACACCAGGGGGACTGCATGATCAAGGCCGACGAACGACGCGAAGAGATCGCCGAGTATGTGATCAAGCTCGGCCAGGTGCGCATCGACGATCTGGTCGAGCATTTCGGCGTATCGCGCATGACCATCCACCGGCACATCGACCGGCTGGCGCAGCAGGGCGTGCTGCGCAAGCTGCACGGTGCGGTGACGGTTCAGCCTTCCGGCCTCTACGAAAGTGCCTTTCGTTACCGGATGACGGTCAACAGAGCCGAGAAAGATACCCTGGCGCGGGCGGCACTGGATTATGTCGAAGCCGGACAGGTAGTCATGCTGGACGATTCATCGACGGCAAACGCCGTCGCCACGCTGCTGCTCGACGTCAAGCCGCTGACCGTCATCACCAACAGCGTGGCGACGGCTTCGCTGCTGACCAATGTCGACGACATCGACTTCATCTGTCTTGGTGGCAAGTACCACGGCACCTACAATGCCTATATCGGCATCGTCTGCGAGAACGCTGTGGCGCAGCTTCGCGCCAATGTTCTGATCTGTTCGGCTTCAGCCATCACCGGGACCACGGCCTTCATCCAGGATCCCAACGTCGTGCGGGTCAAGCAGGCGATGATGGCCGCATCGGTGAAACGCATCCTGCTGGTCGACCATGCCAAGTTCGACCGGATCGCACTGCATGTCTTCGACGATCTGACCAGTTTCGATGCCGTGCTGACGACCGAGGGCCTGGGCGATGCACAGGCACAGAGCCTCGAACGGGCTGGCGTGAAGCTGCGCGTCGTCGAGACGACGGCACAATGAGTCCACACAACGCAGCAGGCGCGAAAAACCCCACCGGGCGTCTCGCCGCCATGGCCGGGACCGGCGAGGTCGACGTCGTTATTCTTGGCGCCGGCATTAACGGAGCGGGCCTGTTTCGCGACCTGTGCGCGCAAGGCGTCAGCTGCCTGATCGTCGACAAGGCGGATTTCGGCTCGGGCACCAGTGCCGCGCCGTCGCGGCTCATCCATGGCGGCCTGAAATATCTCGAAACCGGCGAGTTCGGGCTGGTGGCGCAGTCGACACTCGAACGCAACCTGCTTTTGAAAAACGCGCCGCACTATGTCAGCCCGCTGCCAACCGTCATCCCGATCTTTTCCTGGAGCAAGGGCATGCTGGCGGCGCTGCGAACGCTGTTCGGCTCGACCAGCGCGCCGCGCAGCCGCGGCGCCATCCTGATCAAGATCGGCCTGATGATCTACGATTTCTATGGCTCGCGAAACCAGGTCATGCCGCGCCACCGCATGGTCGGACGGCGGCAGGCGCTGGGCGAGATGCCGGCGCTCAACCCTTCGATCGTCGCCACCGGCACCTATTACGATGCCAAAGTAAGCCATCCTGAAAGGCTGGTGCTCGAGTTGATCCTCGATGGGTTGCAGGCAAATGCAGCCTCCGCCAGCGCGAACTACACGACGCTGGTGACTTCAGCCGATGGCGTCCTGACCTTCCAGCCGGAAAACGGCGGCGCATTTTCGGTGCGGCCAAAACTGGTGGTCAATGCCGCCGGCCCCTGGATCGACGATGTCAACGCCTTGCTGGGTGCACCGTCGAAGATGATCGGCGGCACCAAGGGCTCGCACATCCTACTGCAGCATGACGAACTGGTAAAAAGCCTGGCCGGGCGGATGCTTTATTTCGAGGCCGATGACGGCCGCATCTGCCTTGTCTACGACTATCTCGGCCTGGCGCTGGTCGGCTCCACCGACATCAAGGCCGACAACCCCGACGAGGTCCGCTGCGAACCCGACGAAGTCGAGTATCTGCTCGAGAGTGTGCGGACGCTGCTGCCGGGCATGGCGTTCGAACGCGACCAGATCGTCTATGCCTATAGCGGCATCAGGCCGCTGCCGGCGTCGGATGCATCGCTGCCGGGCCTGATCAGTCGCGATCATTCTGCCCCGGTCGCCGAGCCGGACCGTGACAGGCCCTTCGCGGTCATTTCGCTGGTCGGCGGCAAATGGACGACATTCCGCGGCTTTGCCGAGGAAGTCGCTGACGCGATACTCGGCCGTCTGCAACGCAGCCGCAAGGTAACGACGCAATCCATGCCGATCGGCGGCGGCAAGGACTTCCCAGCCAATGCGGCGGCGCGCACGGACTGGCTGGCTCGGGCGCGGTCGCAAACAGGCATCGAGGAACGACGCCTCGACCAATTGCTGTCGCGCTACGGGACCAAAGCCCTGGAGATAGCCAGGCACGGGCTGGATGGCGTGGGCCATCTGCCGGACTCCGACGGCTACAGCAAATCGGAGATCGACTACATCGTCCGCAACGAATTCGTCGAACACCTGGCCGACATCGTCATGCGTCGCAGCACCCTGGCCATAGGCGGTACCCTGACATGCCGGGACCTGCAGGAGATTGCCGCGATCGCCGGGCGGGCACTGGGCTGGAGCGCCAAGCGTATTGCGCAGGAAGTCGAAGCCGCTGTTGTGGAGCTTGAAGGCAGGAACCTGATGCGGCTGGACTGATCGCGCCATCGACAGGGCCACTGCCCTTTCTTGAGGCAATCCGATCGGTTTGCCCATGGCTGCGTCGCATCCGCAAAAACGTTCCAACTCACAGCCGGATTGGGATTTTTATCCCATCGGATATATGTGATTAAAAACAGATGCTTAATGGATAATTCGGCGGCGATGACCTTTGTGTTGCCGCCGGCGGTGGCACTAAATAACATCGATTGACGTTAAATTAACATCACCATATGATCAACTAACATGCTGACCTCCTAATAGGCTGAGGCTGACTGCCGATACGCCGGCTGGCGGGGATCGGGGAGGGCGAGGCCTGTGAATTCCCCCGTCGCGGCTTGAGGCCAATCCGCGGAGGGATTGACAGCGATGCAGGGATGTGAAAATTTTTGCACACAAAGATAATAATATCATCTCAGGGAGGAGATGGCTTGAAATCCGGCGGAACCGCTAACCGCGACCACGAGTCGAGTCTCGCCACGCGCGCGGCCTGGCTTCACTATGCCGGCGGTCTCACGCAGGCCCAGGTGGCCAAGCGGCTTGGCCTGACCAGCCTCAAGGCGCACCGGCTCATCACCAAGGCCAACCAGGAAGGTCTGGTCAGGGTCTTCATCGACGGCGACGTCGCCGAGTGTGTGGAGTTGGAGCAGCGCCTGACCGCCGCATACGGGCTCGACTATTGCGAGGTGGTTCCGGATCTGGATCAGGAGGACCTGCCGCTGAGGGGGCTGGGCATCGCCGGCGCGCAGTTTCTGAAGCGCGAGATCGATCGTGGCGAAGACATGCTGATCGGCGTCGGCCATGGCCGCACCCTGGCCGCAAGCGTCGAATATCTGACGCGCACCGCAGCCCCCCATATCCGTTTCGTCTCGCTGCTCGGTGGCGTGACGCGAAAGTTTGCGGCCAACCCGCACGACGTCATGCATCGGCTGGCCGAGCGGACCGGCGCGCAGGCCTATGTGATGCCGGTGCCTTTCGTCGCCAACACGACGGAGGACCGCGAGGTGCTGCTTGGCCAGCGCGGCATCAGTGACGTCTTCGCTCTTGCAAGCCGGTCCGACCTGATGTTCGTCGGCATTGGTACCGCCGAGCGGGAAGCCTCGCTGGTTGCAACCGGCATGATCGAGCATTCCGAAATCGACGAGGTCAAACGCGATGGCGGCGTCGGCGAGCTACTCGCCCACTTCTTCGACGACAACGGGCATCCGGTGGAAACAGCGCTGTCGGAACGAATCCTGGCGCTCCCGCGCGACCAATTGAAAGGCCGCAGGATCGTCGCCGTCGCCGGCGGCAAGGTGAAAGTGCGGGCGATCAAAGCGGTGCTCGAAAGCCGTTACCTGAGCGGCCTGATCACCGATGAATGCACCGCCCGTGCCCTTGTCGAACAGAGCCAATCCAATGGAGCGCCCGGCGTGGCGAAGCACCATGTGAACGGAGGATCGTCGAATGCGTGACAACGGCAAATCCGCTTTGCTGGCGATTGCGTCATGAGCGCGAAGGCCACCACGGCGCCAACCCGTCAGGCCTCGCCTGGCCTGCGGCGGACCATCGCTGCCGCCGCGGCCCTGGTTCTGCTCGGCGCCATGGCGCTCGACACCAAGGTCATCAAGATCGGATCCGCGGGCGACGTTCGCAGTGCCGTCTTTTCCGCGGCCGACTATGGCAAGTCGGAGTTTCCCAAGGTGCAGGCCGATGTCGAAGCACGCGCCGCCGACGCGGTGACAGTGGCGACGGCGATCGCCAAGGACAGGACAACTGCCGAGAAGGAATACGGCATGCCTGCGGGCGTCGGACCGGTCATCTCGGTCAAGTTCAATGGCGTCGTCGGCGAGGGAAAATCGGGCATCTATAAGATTGCCGTCGAGGGCGTGCCGGATACGTTGCAGGTTCGCGTGCAGACGGGGCCGGCGATCAACGGCACGGAGCTGCGCGACGCCACCGGCAAGATCACATTTGGCCAGTTCACCAATCAGATCGAATACCAGGACGCCGGCTCGGCGCTGAACAACGAGATGAAGAAGGAAGTCCTGGCAAAGGTCGATACCAGCGCCCTGACCGGCAAGACCATATCGGTGGTGGGCGCGTTCAAGCTGGTCAATCCGAAGAGCTGGCTCGTCACTCCGGTGAGGCTGGAGGTGCAATGAAACCGGCTGCCGAGACCGCGCCCGCGACTGGCGACGCCGTGCTTTCGGCGCGCAACATCGTCATGTCGTATGGTGGCGTTCATGCGCTCAAGGGCGTCAATTTCGACGTCCATCGCGGCAAGGTTACTACGCTTTTTGGCGAGAATGGCGCCGGCAAGTCGACGCTGATGAAGATCCTGTCCGGTGTCGTCACGCCGACATCCGGCGACATCGTGCTCGACGGCAATTTTGTCAGTTTTTCCTCGTCCTCGGACGCGCGCGATCGCGGCATCTCGATCATTCACCAGGAACTCAGCCTGGCGCCGAATCTCAGCGTTCGCGACAACATCTTCATGGGCCGTGAGCTGCGCACCAGGACTGGCCTCGACTTCGCCGAGGAGTCGCGCCAGGCGCGCGCGCTGATGGCCGATCTCGAAGAAGACATCGACCCGATGACGCTGGTCGAGGATTTGCGCCTCGGGCAGCAGCAGATCGTCGAGATCGCGCGGGCGCTGTCGGTCGACTCGCGCATCCTCATCATGGACGAACCGACCTCGGCGCTCAGCGCAACGGAAGTGGAGGTGCTGTTCAAGGTTATCCGCGACCTGACCAGCCGCGGCGTCTCCATCGTCTACATTTCGCATCACCTCGAAGAGGCGCTGCAGATCACCGACTACGCCGTTGTCCTGCGCGACGGCGCGATAACGGCAACGGCCGAAGCCAGGGACATCGATCTCGAGTGGATCGTCCGCAACATGGTGGGCGAAAACTTCGATCTCGGCTCGCCGCCGACCGGCCATGAGTTCGGCGAGGTGGCCCTGTCGATCGAGGATGTCAGCGTCATAGACGCTTCGGGTTCAGGCTATTCCGTCGTCGATCACCTGTCGCTGGATGTCAGGGCGGGCGAGATCGTCTGCATCTATGGGCTGATGGGCGCCGGGCGCACGGAATTGCTGGAAGCCGTCGCCGGACGGATGCCGATGGCGGGCGGCCGGGCGCTTCTGGAGGGCGAGGACGTCTCGAGACTGAGCATTGCCCAGCGCATCGCCAAAGGCCTTGTGCTCGTCCCCGAGGACCGCCAGCGCGACGGGCTGGTGCAGACGATGACCGTCGGCCGCAATCTTTCGCTTGCCAGCATCGAGGCGTTTGCAAAAGGGCTGTTTCTGTCCCGCTCCAGGGAGCGAGAGCTGGTCGAAGACTCGATCCGCAAGGTGACCGTCAAGACCGCGGGCGGCAATGCCATGATCGGATCGCTGTCGGGCGGCAATCAGCAGAAGGTCGTCATCGGCAAGATGCTGACGACCAACCCCAAAGTCATCCTCCTCGACGAGCCGAGCCGCGGCATCGATGTCGGCGCCAAGGCCGAGGTCTTCCGCTTGCTGAGTGAACGCGCCGCGCAGGGTCTGGCGGTCATCTTCTCGACCTCGGAGGTCAACGAGTGCCTCAGCATCGCGCACCGGATCGTCGTGATGCGCCGGGGCAGGATTTCAGCAGAATTCGGCGCCAACGCCACCAAAGAGCAGATCATGGCCGCCTCCGGCGAAGCCGTGGTCGCCTGATCACCAGGAATTTCGGAGCCCCGATCATGACCGACGTCAGCCAGGCCAGAAAACAGTCCAGTCCAAGCGCGCGCGGCGAAGGCTTCGATCTCGCCAAGCTGCTGCTCGAGGGTCGGGCTTTCTTTGCCCTTATCGTCATCATCGTCGTCTTCTCGATCCTGTCGCCCTACTACCTCTCGGTGGCGAATTTCCTGACCATGGCCTCGCATGTCGCCATCTTCGGAATTCTCGCGGTCGGCATGCTGCTCGTCATCCTCAATGGCGGCATCGATCTGTCTGTGGGGTCGACGCTCGGGCTTGCCGGCGTCGTTGCCGGGTTCCTGATGCAAGGCGTGACGCTGACCTGGCTGGGCGTCGTTCTCTACCCGCCGGTCTGGGTGGTCGCGGTGATTGCCTGCATGCTGGGCGCCGGCGTCGGGCTGATCAACGGCGTGCTCATCGCGCGCTTCAAGGTTCCGGCCTTCGTGGCCACGCTGGGCGTCATGTACATGGCGCGCGGCCTGGCGCTGCTGATGACCAACGGCCTGACCTACAACAATCTCGGCGGCAAACCGGAGCTGGGAAACACCGGATTCGATGCGCTTGGCTTCAACCGCCTGTTCGGCGTGCCGACCGGCGTGGTGGTTCTGGCGGTTATCGCGCTCATCGGCAGCATCGTCTTGAACCGCACCGCTTTCGGGCGTTGGCTTTACGCATCAGGCGGCAACGAGCGCGCGGCCGAACTGTCCGGCGTTCCGGTCAAGACGGTGCAGGTTTCCGTCTATGTGCTGTCAGGCATCTGTGCCGCCATTGCCGGCCTGATCCTGTCCTCGCAACTGACCTCGGCGGGGCCGACCGCCGGCACCACCTACGAATTGACGGCCATCGCGGCTGTCGTCATTGGCGGCGCGGCACTGACCGGCGGGCGCGGCAACATCCGCGGAACCCTGCTCGGCGCCTTCGTCATCGGCTTCCTTTCCGACGGTCTGGTGATCATAGGCATCTCATCCTACTGGCAGACTGTGTTCACCGGCGCGGTCATCGTGCTCGCCGTGCTTCTCAATGCCGTTCAGTATCGCCGCCGCAGCAAGCTCCCAAGCTCGACAGGTGGCCAACCGACTTCTCAGCAACGGGGGAAGGCCGAGCCGGCCAATCCTGCCCAAGGGAAGACTGCCAGGTGACTGGCAGCAATACCGCGTAAATCATTGGAGGAATGTACATGAAAACAATGCTGAAAAGTCTGCTTGCCGCCGCGATGGTCGTCGGGTTTACGGCCGCCGCGTCGGCCGCAGGCCTGATCTCGATCATCGTCAACGATCCGGCCAACCCCTACTGGCTGACCGAGGGCAACGTTGCCAAGGCCGAAGCCGAGAAGCTCGGCTATACGGCCAACGTCGCCGCCCACAAGGGCGACACCAACACGGAAAGCAACCTGATCGACACCGCCATCACCAACAAGTCCGTGGCGATCATCCTTGATCCGGCCAACGCCGACGGCTCCGTCGGCGCGGTGAAGAAGGCGATTGCCGCCAACATCCCGGTTTTCCTCGTCAACGCCGAGATCAACCAGGAAGGCCTCGCCAAGGGACAGCTCGTTTCCAACAATGCCCAGGGTGCCGCTCTGGGTGCCCAGCAATGGGTGCAGGCAGTCGGTGAAAAGGGCAAATATGTCGAACTGCTCGGCGCCCCGTCTGACAACAATGCCGCCACGCGCTCGAACGGTTACGCGACTGTGCTCAGCCAATATCCGGATCTCGAAAAGGCTGCCTCGCAGGTCGCCAACTGGGATCGTACCCAGGGCCACGACAAGATGCAGAGCATGCTGCAGGCCAATCCCGACATCATCGCCGTGATCAGCGGCAATGACGAAATGGCGCTCGGCGCGGTTGCGGCGCTGAAGGAAGCCGGCAAGCTTGCCGGCATCAAGGTCGGCGGCTTCGACGGCTCTCCGGACGCGGTTGCGGCGATCAAGTCCGGTGAACTGCAGTACACCGTGCTTCAGCCAGTGGCCATCTTCTCGGCCAAGGCCGTGCAGCAGGCGGACTCGTTCATCAAGTCGGGCGCCACAGGTGCTGCGACCGAGAAGCAGCTGTTTGATTGCCTTCTCATCACCAAGGACAATGTCGACAAGTACACCGCACCCTTCGTGCTGTCGGAATGAAACCTGCACAGGGGGTGTCCTTGCGGACACTCCCTGCCTCTTCTACGGCTGAGACAGCAAGACTGTCCTTGTGAACTGCCTTCGTAACCAACCGGAATTTGCGGCATGAAAGATCTGCTGATCGGGATCGACGCGGGAACGTCGGTGATCAAATCGGTCGCTTTCGATCTGTCCGGTCGGCAGCTCGCCATGACGTCGGTGACCAACAGCTTCGTCACGCTGGAAGGTGGCGGCGCCGAGCAGGACCTCGATCAGACCTGGCGCGACATGGCACTGACGGTTCGCGACCTGGCGACCAAAATTCCCAACCTCGCGCAACGAACCGCGGCGGTTGCCATCACCGGGCAGGGCGACGGAACCTGGTTGATCGATGGCGACGGCTTGCCTGTCTCGCGCGCCTGGCTGTGGCTCGACGCCCGCGCCGGACATCTGGTGGACGAGATGCGCGCCGATCCCCGCGATCGCACGCGGTTTGAACTGACCGGCACGGGGCTCAATTCCTGCCAGCAGGGCGCCCAGCTTGCCTTTATGAAAAAGAACAATCCGGACATGCTGAAGCAGGCGGCGACCGCGCTGCATTGCAAGGATTGGCTCTACTTCAAGATGACGGGCGAACGCGCCACCGATCCGTCAGAAGGAACCTTCACCTTCGGCGATTTTCGCTCGCGCAGCTATTCCGACGAAGTCTTCGACATCCTGGATCTGACGAAGCATCGCCGCCTGTTGCCTCCGATGCTTGAAGGCACCACCGACCATCATCCGCTATCGCGATCGGCGGCAGGAGAGACCGGCCTGCTCGACGGTACGCCGGTGGTCCTGGGCTACGTGGATATGGTCATGACAGCTCTCGGAGCCGGCCTCTATGATCCCTCAGGCAATGTCGGCTGCACGGTCATCGGCTCGACCGGCATACACACGCGCTTCGCCCGCACGCCCGGCGATGTCGTGCTCAACGACGATGGGTCCGGCTACACGATCGCCATGCCTATTCCGGGTGCCTTTGCACAATTGCAATCCAATATGGCGGCGACGCTCAACATAGACTGGCTGCTTGGCCTTGCGCGCGATGTGCTCAGCGCCGGCGGCGCCGAACTCTCGCGTGACGAATTGCTGAAAGCGCTCGACGTCTGGGTGGAGGGGTCGGAGCCGGGATCGCTGGTTTACCAGCCCTATATATCACTCGCCGGCGAACGCGGACCGTTCGTCGATCCTGATGCGCGCGCAGGCTTCATCGGCCTTTCCGTCAAGCACGGGTTTGGCGATCTGGCACGCGCCGTTCTTGAGGGATTGGCCTTCGCAGCCCGCGATTGCTACCAGGCGATGGGCACGGTGCCGAGCGAGATCCGGCTGTCGGGGGGGGCTGCGCGCAGCCCGTCTCTGCGCCGCATCATCGCAGCGGCGACCCGGGCGCAAGTGCGAACGAGCAGCCGCCAGGAAGCAGGTGCTGCCGGTGCTGCGATGATGGCCGCGGTCGGCCTCGGCGTCTATCGCTCCATGGACGACTGCGCTGCCGAATGGGTGACGCCGCTTCTCGGCGACTGCGATGCCTATGACGAAGCGCTATCGCAAACCTACGATGCGCTCTTCCCTTCCTTCGTTGCGGCGCACCAGGCACTTCGGCCGGTGTGGAAGGGCATGGCGCACCGCACAGGAGCAAAATCTTGAGCAATAGAACAGATGTCGTCGATCTCTTCGTGATTGGCGGCGGCGTCAATGGGGCCGGCATAGCGCGTGACGCGGCAGGTCGCGGGCTGTCCGTCATCCTGTGCGAAAAGGATGATCTCGCGCAGGGCACCAGCTCGCGCTCCGGCAAGCTGGTGCATGGCGGTCTGCGCTATCTGGAATACTACGAGTTTCGGCTGGTTCGCGAAGCGCTGATCGAGCGCGAGGTTCTGCTCGAGGCGGCGCCGCATATTATCTGGCCGATGCGCTTCGTTCTTCCGCACAGTCCCGAAGACAGGCCTGCATGGCTGGTCCGGCTCGGGCTGTTTCTCTACGATCACCTTGGCGGCCGCAAACGGCTGCCGGGAACGAGGACGCTTGATCTGAGAACAGCGCCGGAAGGGGCGCCGATCAAGGACGAATTCAAGCGCGGTTTCGAATATTCCGACTGCTGGGTCGACGATGCGCGCCTGGTGCTGCTCAACGCCCTGGACGCCAGGCAGCGCGGCGCCAGGGTGCTCACGCGCACCGCTTGTGTCGCGGCGCGCCGCGAAGACGGCCTGTGGTCGATCGACATGCAGGATGGCCGCTCAGGCGCGGTGACGAAAGTCCGCGCGCGGGCGCTGGTCAATGCGGCAGGGCCGTGGGTCAATGACATCGTAAGCCGCGTCGCCGGTCAGAATTCCACCCGCAATGTTCGGCTTGTAAAGGGCAGCCATATCGTCGTGCCCAAATTCTGGGAGGGACGGCAGGCCTATCTCATCCAGAACAGCGACAAGCGGGTGATCTTCGTCAACCCCTACGAGAACGATCTGGCGCTGATCGGCACGACCGACATTCCCTATGAAGGCAGGCCTGAGGAAGTGGCTGCTGAGCCAAGCGAAGTCGACTATCTGATCAAGGTGGTCAATCGCTATTTCAAGCGACAGCTGACGCCGCAGGACGTGGTCTACAGCTTCTCCGGCGTGCGCCCGCTCTATGACGACAATGCCGACAATCCAAGCGCGGTGACGCGCGACTATATTTTCGAACTCGACGCCCCGAGCGGCGGCGCACCGCTGCTTTCGGTATTCGGCGGCAAGATCACCACCTTCCGCAAGCTGTCCGAACATGCGCTGGAAAAAATCCAGCCGTTCTTTCCGACAATGGGGAAGGCCTGGACGGCCAAGATTCCCTTGCCGGGGGGCGACCTGCCGAACGCAGATTTCGAACAGTTCCTGAGCGACTTGCATACCGAGTTTCCGTGGCTCAGCCCGTCGCTGGTGAAACACTACGCTCGAAGCTATGGAAGCCGTGCCAGACAATTGCTCGCCGGCACACAAAGCGAGGCGGATCTCGGCCGCCGCTTCGGCCCCGATTTTTATGAACGGGAGGCAAAGTTCCTGGTCGAGACCGAATGGGCCGGCACATCAGCCGATATCCTGGAACGTCGTACCAAACATGGCCTGCATATCAATGCGGCCGAGCGGAAAACATTCGAGGACTGGTTCGGCAACATCATGGCGGTGGCAGACTGATGGCCTTCACGCTTTCCCTCAACACCAATCCGCTGGTCAATCGCTTCGCCGATCCCGACGACCTGATCGACGCGATTGCCTATGGCATCGGCATCCGCGACGTGCAGCTGACGCACGAATTCGTCAATCCGGGCTGGCCGGCGGCGACGATCGCCAAATTCCTGCGTCAGTTCAACAGCGCGCTTTCGCGGACCGGTGTCAGGATCACCTCCGGGATGACCGGACCCTATGGCCGGCTCAATCATTTCGGCCATCCGGACCCGGATGTCCGGCGCTACTATGTCGACTGGTTCAAGACCTTCGCCGACATTTCCGCCGAACTCGGTGCACCAAGCATGGGCACGCAGTTCGCCATATTTACCTACAAGGATTATGACGATCCGCAGCGGCGGGCAGTGCTTCTCGACATCGCGCTTGAATGCTGGCGCGAGGTCGCCGAACACGCCAAGGCGGCGGGCCTGACATATCTGTTCTGGGAGCCGATGTCGGTGGGCCGGGAATTTGGCCACACGATCGAAAGCTGCGTCACGCTGCAGGGCGCCATCGATGCGGCGAAGCTGCCGATCCCGATGAAGATGATGGTGGATATCGACCATGGCGACGTCACTTCGCCAAATCCTGCCGATACCGATCCTTATGCCTGGGCGAAAGCGTTTCCATTGCAATCGCCGATCATCCACATCAAGCAGTCTTCGATGAACAAGGGCGGGCACTGGCCGTTCACGGCTGCCTACAACAAGGACGGCCGCATAATTCCGCAGAAGTTGCTCGACACGGTGCGGCAGGGCGGCGGAACCGACAACGAAATTTGCCTTGAACTTTCCTTCAGGGAGAGGGAACCGGTCGATCATCAGGTTATCGAGATGATCCGCGAGTCGGTGGATTTCTGGGCGCCTTACATCGACAGCGGCCGCGATAGTCTCAAGCCTCGGGCGTGAACGAATACGTCGCCTAAAAGCCGGCGCCGACGTCGGCCGGAAAAGTATCGAAGGAGAAAAAGAATGACCCCATATTGGGTCGGCACGAGCTGGAAGATGAACAAGACGCTGGCGGAGGCGCTGGAGTTTGCCGATGCACTGGCGGCATTCGTGCCTGGTTTCGATCAGGCGATACAACCTTTCGTCATTCCGCCGTTCACCGCCGTGCGCGAGGTCAAGGCGGCGCTGGCTGCGACCCGCGTGAAAGTCGGCGCCCAGAACATGCATTGGGCGGACGCCGGTGCCTGGACGGGGGAGGTTTCGCCGGTGATGCTCAGGGATTGCGGGCTCGACCTGATCGAACTCGGCCATAGCGAGCGCCGCGAGCATTTCGGCGAAACGGATGTGACTGTTGGATTGAAGACGGCCGCAGCGGTCAGGCACGGTTTCGTGCCGCTGATCTGCGTTGGAGAGACGCTGGCCGAGCGTGAAGACGGACGCGCCGATGCGGTGTTGACCGCCCAGGTTCTCGGTGCGCTGCAAGGTCTGAAGGACGCCGAGCTGTCGGCAGAAATCCTCTTTGCCTACGAACCTGTATGGGCGATCGGCGAGAAGGGCATTCCGGCCAGCGCCGACTATGCCGACACGCAGCAGGCGCTGATCAAGCAGGTGGCTGCAAGCCGGTTGCCGAACGCGCCGCCTGTGCTTTACGGCGGCAGTGTCAATCCCGGCAACGCGGCCGAGCTGATCGGCCAGCCGCATGTCGACGGCCTATTCATCGGCCGCTCGGCGTGGCAAGCGGGAGGCTATATCGACATCCTGAAAAAGGCGTCGGCCGCCATCGGGCGCTGACCGTCAGAGCAATTCCAGGAAAAGTGTGAAACGGTTTTCCAGGGAAAAGCGCGTAGCGCTTTCACTAGGGAATTGCGTCAAAACAAGCTCTAAGACACGAAGCAAAGGAGTTCATTGCATGAAAATCGCACTCGGAGCTGACAGCGCCGGCAAGCCGCTGCTCGACGTCATCGCCAAGCATCTCGCCACGAAGCCGGAGCTGCAGGTCGTTGATCTTAGCCAGGCCGGATACTACGCCGATATCGCCGCCAAGGTCGGCCACGAAATTCTGGACGGCAGCTACGACCGGGCCATCCTGTTCTGCGGCACCGGCATTGGCGTCAGCATATCCGCCAACAAAGTCCCGGGCATTCGCGCCGCATTGACCCACGATACCTATTCCGCCGAGCGGGCCGCCAAGTCCAACAACGCCCAGATCATCACCATGGGCGCCCGCGTCATCGGTCCCGAACTGGCGAAATCGATCGCCGACGCGTGGCTGGCCTCGGAGTTCGATCCGAACGGCCCCTCCGCCGCAAACGTCCAGGCCATCGACAAGCTCGACAGCAAGCGCTGAAGACACGAGGGGATCGCAGTTGACCTAGTCGGTCAAGGCGACCCGCATCGCCTCGATCATGGTTACGGCGGACGCGGCGCCTGGATCCATATGGCCAAGCGAGCGTTCGCCGAGGCGGGAGGCCCGGCCCTTGGTGGCGATCATCGCCTTGGTCGCTTCCGCGCCTGCCTTTGCCGCCTGCACTGCTGCCTCGAGACTGCCCGCCAGACCCTTGCCGGAGGCCAGCGCCTCGCCCGCCGCCTGCGCTGCCGGCGCCCATGCATCCATCATTGTCTTTTCGCCAGGCTCGGCCTTGCCGCGATCCTGAATGCCCTTGGCTATGGCCTGGAACATTGCGACTGCGTCGGCGTCGTCGAGCGTTGCCTTGCCCTTGACGGCTGCCGCGCCGCGCATGAACGCGGTGGCATAGAGCGGACCCGAGGAGGCGCCGACGGCATTCAGGAACGATTTTGCCGCCGTGTTCAGCAAGGTGGTCGGATTGGTGGCCCCGGTGTCCAGCGCCGCCACCGCATCGCGTGCCGCGGAAAATCCCCGCTCCATCGCAATGCCGTGGTCGGCGTCGCCGATGATACCGTCAAGCGCGCACAGCCGGTCCCTGTCGGCGGACATGGCGCCTGCGATGGCCGCGAACATGCTGGCAAGGCGGGCAGTGTCGATTGTCGTCATGTCTTTGTCCCTTGCCGCTGAAGGTCTACCCGGCGCGAAACATGGCGCAGTTGCAGGGGTGGTCCAGCATAGTCTGCAACTCCCCGTCCAGCCGATGCAAAGTGATCGAGGCCCCGGCCATTTCGAGCGAGGTGCAATAATTGCCGACCCAGGTCGCGTGAATGGATACGCCGATGTCATCAAGCCTCTGCTTCACTCGCCGGTTCATGATGTAGAGTTCCATCAGCGGCGTCGAGCCCAGCGAATTGACGAGCACGGCGACCTTGTCGCCGCGCGCCGGCGCCATCTCGTCGAGGATCTTGTCCAGCATCTCGTCGGTGATTTCGTCGGCTGTTTTCAGCTTTCCGCGCACGGTGCCGGGTTCGCCGTGGATGCCCATGCCGATCTCCATCTCGTCCGGCCCGATCTCGAAATTCGGCCGGCGGGTCTGCGGCAGCGAACAGGGCGACAGCGCCACGCCCATGGTGAAGGTGTGGTCGTTGGCCTTGCCAGCGATACGCTCGCATTCGTCGAAGGACAGCATCCGGTCGCAGGCGGCACCGGCCGCCTTGAAGATGAAGAAATTGCCGGCGACGCCGCGCCGCTTGTGCCGCTGGTCACGCGGTGCCGAGGCGACGTCGTCGGTGCTCAGCACCGCGCGCACCTCGATTTCGTCCATCGCCGCCATCTCGGCGGCCATGTCGAAATTCATCACGTCGCCGGCATAGTTGCCATACATGAACAGAACGCCGGCGCCGCCGCTGACCGCCTTGGCGCATTCGAGGATCGGATCGGGCGGCGGCGAGGCGAAGACGTTGCCGATGGCCGCCGCATCGGCCAGCCCCTTGCCGACGAAGCCAAGAAAGCTCGGCTCGTGGCCCGAGCCGCCGCCAATGACGAGGCCGACCTTGCCTTGGCGCGGTCCGTCGCGGGCGATGATCGAGCGTGGACTGCCGTCCAGGCTTTTGAGATAGCGGGGATGCGCGGCCAGGATGCCTTCCAGCATCTCGTCGACGGCACGGTTGCCGTCATTGATGATCTTCTTGGTCTGCACCGGCAGCCTCCCGATTTCGATATTTTTTAAAGATAGTACCGGGTGTTATCGGGATTTCCACCCGGCTGCGAGTATTTCACGCGTTGCGGTGTTCTCGCGCCGCCGTTGTTGACAAGCATGCCTGGGCGGACGCGGTTAGTCCGGTTTTGCCAGGCCCGAATTGAACTTGCGGCGGGCGTTTTCGAGATGCTCGCGCATCGCTCGCCCGGCCGCTTCCGGATCGTGCCGCTCGATGGCTTCGAACACGCTTTGGTGGCCAGCAAAACTCCTGCGGTTTTCGACCTCGGTGTTGGCCATGTGGATGCGCTGGTTGATCAGCCACTCCACCAGCGCTTCGTGCGCGGCGAGGAAGATCGGGTTGCCGGGGATTGCGGTCAGCACGCGGTGAAACGCGACGTCGGTGACGGCGAAGGCGCGGGCGCGGGGAATGGCGCGTTCGTTCTCCGCCAGCGCCGCGGCAAGCGCGTCAACCTGCGCGCGCGTCGCCACCTCGGCGGCATGGCGCGCGATCGAGACTTCGAGAAACAGCCGCAACTGCTCGAAATGGCCGATGCCGTCGGGTTGGTCCATCAGCAGATGTGCCGTGCCCGTCAGCTGCTCCAGCATGTTGCGCGGCGTTGGCCGCGTCACCTTCGGCCGCTCGCCGCTGTTGATGCGCACCAGGCCCATCTTCTCCAGCGCAAACAGCGCTTCGCGCACTGAAGGGCGGCCGACATCGAACATCGACATCAGGTCGCGTTCGGACGGCAGCGAGGCGCCGACCGGATAAACCTCGTCCCGGATCATCTCCTCCAGGCGGAGGCGGACTTCGTCGGACAATTTTTTTCGAACCGGCATATTGTGCATGGTCTACCTTTTAAGCTATTAGACCAGTCGCCGCAAGCGAGGACTTGCGAGACCGAAGGGTTGGATGAGGCCGCCGCCGACTGACGGCGCGGCGGTCGGCGCGACAGGCGAGGGCCTGGCGCGGAAATCGGCCTGGAGCAGGGGCATTGTCCCGATTTCGGCCGGCGGAAAGCAACGGGAGGAGAATTCCATGAGAAGACTGTTGATGAGCCTTGTGCCTGTTCTGGCGCTGATGTTTGCCGCAGGCCTCGCCAAGGCCGCGGATGGCGGCACGTTCCGCTCGGCCTTGCGCACCGGCTGCATCGAGATGGGCACGCTGCACACTACGTGTGGCCATAGGCTCGACGAGACCGTGCTGCAGGGACTGGTTCATATCAAGTGGACTGGCGACGGCGTGCAGCCGATGCTGGCCGAAAGTTGGAAGACGCCGGACGGCGGCAAGACCTATGTCTTCAGCCTGCGCCATGGCGTCAAATGGCATGACGGCACCCCGTTCACCGCCAAGGACGTGGTGTTCAGCCTCAACCTCTACGCCAATCCGAAGGTCAACTCGCCGTGGTCGCAGAAGCTCTCGGCGGTGGCCGGATACAAGGCGTTCCAGGATGGCTCGGCCGCCTCGCTTGCCGGGGTCAAGGCGCTTGACGACATGACCGTTCAGGTCGAGCTCGACAGCGCCAAACCGCTCTGGGTGCAGTTGCAGCTTATCGCCATCAGCATCTTTCCCGAACACATTCTGGGCAAGGTCGCGCCCGGCGATATCAAGGGCAATGCCTTCTGGGTCAACCGCGTCGGCACCGGCCCGTTCATCTGGAAGAAATACGAGAGCGACCAGTATGTCGAGGTCGACCGCAATCCCGACTATTTCCTCGGCGCGCCGAAACTCGACCGCATCATCTACCAGATCTACAAGGACGTGCCGCCGATCATCGCGGCACTCGAAACGCAGGAGGTCGACGCCATGTCCTATGAGGGCGGCGGCGTGCCGATCTCAGAGCTCGCCCGCCTGCAGAAACTCGACTATCTGACGGTACTGCCGAAATTCTCCGCCGGCCTGCCGACCTACCTGCAGTTCAACCTGGAGAACAAGCGCTTCGCCGACGTGCGGGTGCGCCAGGCGATGCTCTATGCCATCGATCGCAAAGCCATCATCGAGACGATCAAGCAAGGTGCCGGCGAATTGTCGAACACGCTGTTCCCGCAGGATTGGGCGCGCGCCAACGACCTCGAGCCCTACGACTACAATCCCGACAAGGCCAAGCAATTGCTTTCCGAAGCGGGCTGGGATGGCAGCCAGCCGGTCGATTTCATCTACTATTATTCCGACCAGATGAACGTCGACACCGTCACTGCCATCCAGAGCTATCTGGCCGCTGTCGGCGTCAACATCCAGCCGCGCCTGCTCGATCCGGCGGCAATCAACCAGACCTATGCCGACGGCAGCTTCCAGATGGGCTTTTTCGCCAATGGCATGGGGCTCGATCCATCGCTCGGCTCGCCGGTCGTCGTTTGCGGCGCAAAGCCTCTCAGCATGGGTTATTGCAATCCCAAGGTCGACGAACTCTTCAACAAGGGGCTGGAATCGGCCGACCGCGCCGTGCGCGCCGAGAGCTATCAGGAGGCCTCGCGCATCCTCAACAAGGAGTTGCCCAAGGCCTGGCTGTGGAACGAGGTGCGGCCGCTGGCTTTCAACAACCGCATCGTCGGCCTCGCGCAGCACTTCAAGGAGCAGCCGCTCGTGATCTTCAACCACCCGGTCTACAACGAAGTCGAGAAGTGGGAAGTGGCCAAATAGCCGTTCGAAAAAACCTCATTCACCGATCATGGGGCTCCGCCGGAGCCTCATGATCCACCGCCTCAAGAGCCTTCTTCAGCCATAGGAGAAGCCGATGCTAAGCTATCTCCTGCGAAAACTGCTGCTCAGCATTCCGGTGTTGTTTGGCGTCACCGTGATCGTCTTCGCCATCGCTCACGCTATGCCTGGCGATGCCGTGCTGGCGATGATCACGGCGGAGGCGCCGTCGAGCGAAGCACTGATCGCGATGCGGCGCGGCGAGCTCGGCCTCGACCAGCCGCTCTACATCCAGTACCTCAACTGGATCGGCCAGATCCTGCACGGCAATCTCGGCCGCTCCTTCGTCAATGGCCGCAGCGTCGGCGACATCATCGGCGAGCGCCTGCCGATGACCCTGGAGCTGATGGGTGTGGCGCTGCTCGTCGCCTTCATCATCGGCACCACGCTCGGCGTGATCTCGGCGCTCAGGCAATACCGGCTGACCGACTATTCGCTGACGCTTGGCGGCTTTGTCGGCGTGTCGATTCCGGATTTTTTCATGGGGCTGCTGCTCGTCTACGTCTTTGCGCTGGAGCTGCGCTGGCTGCCGTCGTCTGGCATTTCGACGGCCGGCGACAGTTTCTCGCTCCTCGACAATCTCAGGCATCTGATCCTGCCTGCCGCCGCACTCGCTCTGTTCCGCGCCGCGATCTTCATGCGCTATGCCCGCGCCGGCATGCTCGACGTGCTGAACCAGGACTATATGCGCACCGCCAAGGCCAAAGGCCTGCGTCCCAGCACGATCACGCTGCGCCACGGCCTGCGCAACGCGCTGATCCCGCTGGTCACCGTCTTCGGCCTGGCTCTGCCGACGTTGTTCGGCGGCTCGGTGGTGATCGAGACGATTTTCCAGTGGCCGGGCATCGGCCTGATGTTCATCGACGCGGTGGTGAACCGGGATAGCCCCGTCATCATGGGCTATGTGCTGATCACCGCCATCATCGTCATGCTGGCGAACCTTGCGACCGACCTTGCCTACAGCGTGCTCGACCCGCGGGTGAACTATGACTGACATCACCGCCGCCGATGTGACGATTGCCGCCGGCGCCTCGCGCGGCCTGTGGGGCGAGGCGGCACGCCGTTTCCTCAACCACCGTCTGGCGACGCTCGGGCTGGTCATGCTCACCATCATCGTGCTCGCCTGCGTGCTGGCACCATTGATCGCGCATTACGGCCCCAACGACATCGACCTGCGCGGCCGCAACCAGCCGCCAGGCGGCGTCCATTGGCTGGGAACCGACGGCACCGGCCGCGACATCTTTGCCCGCATCCTCTATGGCGGCCGCATCTCGCTAACTGTGGGCTTCGTCGCCGTGGCGATCTCGGCGGCAATAGGCATCTTCGTTGGCTGTGTAGCGGGCTATTTCGGCGGCAAGGTCGACCTGCTGCTGATGGGTCTGATCGACATGGTGCTGACCTTTCCGCGCCTGGTGATCATCATCGCTTTCGTCGCCGTGGTCGGACCCAGCATCTTCAACACCATGGTGGTCATCGGCCTGCTCAGCTGGCCGTCGATCGCCCGGCTGACGCGCGGCGAGATCCTGGCGCTGCGCAACCAGGAATTCGTGCTTGCCGCGCGCTCGCTCGGCACCTCGCCCTCGGTCATCATCCTCGAGCATATCCTGCCCAATGTGCTGAGCCCCATCCTGGTGGCGATCACGCTCGACGTCGCGACCGTGATCCTGCTCGAGGCGTCGCTTTCCTTCCTCGGCCTCGGCGCGCAGGCGCCGGCGGCCAGCTGGGGCAACATGCTGCGCGATGCGCGCACGCTGTCGATCCTGGAGAGCCAGCCCTGGATGTGGATCCCGCCCGGCGCCATGATCGCGATGGCCGTGCTCAGCATCAATTTCGTCGGCGACGGCCTGCGCGACGCGCTCGACCCGCAGCACATCATGGGCGGGGGTGCGAAATGACCGGTCTCGATGTGCTCGCCGGTCGCAAGCCAACAGCAGCGCCGGGGCAGGGACCCGTACTCGACGTGCAAGGGTTGAGCGTCGAGTTCGGCCCAAAAGGCCGCTCCGTCTATGCCGTCAACGATGTCTCCTTCCAGCTTGCCGAAGGCGAGTCGCTGGCCATTGTCGGCGAAAGCGGCTCCGGCAAGTCGGTCACCGTGCAGACGCTGATGGGGCTGATCCGCAAGCCGCCCGGCCGCGTCACCGCCGGCCGTGCGCTCTATCGCGGCCGCGATCTTCTGGCCGTGCCCGACAGCGAATTGCGCCATATCCGCGGCCGCGACATTGCGATGATCTTCCAGGATCCGATGTCGTCGCTGAACCCGGTGCTGACTGTCGGCCTGCAACTGACCGAGGCGCTGTGCGAACATCAAGGCCTGAGCCAGCCGCAAGCCGAACGCCAGGCGCTCGACATGCTCGACCTCGTCGGCATCGCCAACGCGCCGCAGCGCATGCGCGCCTTTCCGCACCAGTTCTCCGGCGGGCAATTGCAGCGCATCGGCATCGCCATGGCGCTGGTCTGCAAGCCGTCGATCCTGATCGCCGATGAGCCGACGACGGCGCTCGACGTCACCATCCAGGCGCAGATCGTCGAGCTGGTCGCACGCCTGCAAAAACAGCTTGGCATGGCGATCATCTGGATCAGCCATGACCTCAGCCTGGTTGCCGGCTTCGTCGATCGCGTCGCGGTGATGTATGCCGGATCGATCGCCGAATGCGCGCCGGTCGATGAGCTGTTTTCGGCGACGACGCACCCCTATACGATTGGCCTGTTGAACTCGATTCCGTCGCTGACCGCGGCAAACACCAGGCTGGTGCCGATCAAGGGGGCGCCGCCCAATGTCACCCTGGCGCCGACCTTCTGCGCCTTCGCGCCACGCTGCGGCTATGCCGAGGCGCGCTGTCGCGAGGCAAAGCCGCCGCTGGAAACGGTCGGCGCCGGCCACACCACCGCGTGCTGGCGCTGGCGGCAGGTGGAGCATTTGCCGCGGCCTCCGGCGGCACCACCAGGCATCACGCGGGCTGCCGCGCCAAAGCAAGAACCGCTGCTCGTCGTTTCCGATCTCAAGGTGCATTTCCCGATCCGGCGCGGTGTGCTCAGGCGGCAGGTCGGCGCGGTGCACGCCGTTGACGGGGTGAGCTTCGAGGTGCTGCGCGGCGAGACGCTGGCGCTGGTCGGTGAAAGCGGTTGCGGCAAGTCGACGACCGGCCGCGCCGTGCTCGGCCTCGAGCGTCCGAGCGCCGGCAGCATCCTGTTCGAGGGCAGGGACTATGCCGGGGCAACAGGCGAACAGCTCAAGCAGCGCCAGCGCGACATGCAGATGGTGTTCCAGAACCCGTTCGGCTCGCTCAACCCGCGCATGACCGTCGGCCGCATCATCGGCGAGGGGCTGCGCGCCCAGAAGATCGGCACGCGCGCGACGCGTGACGCCCGCGTCAGCGAATTGCTGGCGCTGGTCGGCTTGCGGGAAGCGCTGCGCAACCGCTACCCGTTCGAGCTCTCCGGCGGCCAGCGCCAGCGCGTCGGCATCGCCCGCGCGCTGGCAGCCAATCCGAAATTCATCATTGCAGACGAGCCGATCTCGGCGCTCGACGTCTCCATCCAGGCGCAGATCGTCAACCTGCTCGACGACCTCAAGGCGCGCCTCGGGCTG
This sequence comes from Mesorhizobium kowhaii, assembly GCF_042431665.1. Classification (NCBI taxonomy): domain Bacteria; kingdom Pseudomonadati; phylum Pseudomonadota; class Alphaproteobacteria; order Hyphomicrobiales; family Phyllobacteriaceae; genus Mesorhizobium; species Mesorhizobium kowhaii. The sequence continues at coordinate 458,203 of NZ_JBHLYT010000053.1, read as the reverse complement.
ACCTATCTGTTCATCGGCCACGATCTGTCGATGATCCGCTATCTCAGCGACCGCGTCGCGGTGATGTATCTGGGCCGGATTGTCGAGATAGGCACCACCGCGGCGGTGTTCGGCAGCCCGCTGCATCCCTATACGCGCGCGCTGCTGTCGGCGATCCCGGTGCCCGATCCCAAGGCTGGCGGAACACGCCGGCGCATCGTGCTGGGTGGCGCGGTGCCCGATCCGTCGAAGCCGCCGCCCGGCTGCCATTTTCATCCGCGCTGCCCGAAGGCGAGCGAGATCTGCACCAAGGTGGAGCCGCAGGTGCGCGATTTCGGCTCGCCCGTCTCCGGGCAGCATCTCGTCGCATGTCATCACGCCGGCGAAGCCACATCATGAATCTCTGAACTGAGGATCCCTAAATGACCAAGGAATTGGCGGGCATGTATGCCGCCCTGATGACCGGACTGAGCGACGCGGGCGAATTCGATCCGCAGCGCCAGCGCAACATCAACGACTATGTCCTGCGCCAGGGTCTGGCCGGGCTTTATGTCGGCGGTAGCAGCGGCGAATCCGGCCTGCTGACGGTGGACGAGTTGCTGGCTCAGCAAGAGGTGGTCTTCGCCGGCGCGGCAAGCACCGGCACCAGGCTGATCGCCCATGTCGGCATGCCGAACCTGCGCGATTCCATCCGCCTGGCGCGGCAGGCGCAAAAGCTCGGCTATCACGCGCTGTCGGCGCTGCCGCCGCATTCCTATCCGTTCTCCGACGAGGAGGTTTTTGGCTACTACCAGGCGCTTGCCGCAGCCACGGAATTGCCGCTGATTGTCTACGAGATCCCCTTGCGCACCGGCCGGCCATTGCCGCTCGGCTTGCTGGTCCGGCTGCTCGATCTCGGCAATGTCGTCGGCATCAAATACACCTCCACCGACCTGTTCAAGTACTCAATGCTGCGCAAGCGGCAGCCGCAAAAGCTGTTCTATTACGGCTTCGACGAGATCTATGCAGCCGCCGGCATGCTCGGCACCGATGGCGGTATCGGCACCACGTACAATCTGCTCGGCAGATTGTACGTGGCGGTGGACCAGGCGATCCGCGCCGGCGACCTGGAGCGGGCGAAGGCGCTGCAGATGGTGTCGCAGGACTTCGTCGAGGTGCTGCTGGAAACCGGCGTGCTGCCGGGCATGAAGGCGGCGTTCCGCGTCATCGGTGTCGACTGCGGCCCGACCCGCGCCCCGATGGCGCTGGCTGTTGCTGACGCCGACGACCGGATGCGCGCGGTTCTTGCTCGCCCGGCGGTGAAAGAGTGGCTGGCGTGAACTGCGCCGGCATCGACGATTATGGTCTCGGAAAAGTCTTGGGCTAGCCGGGACTGCGGCCTGCGGACCTGCCTGTCCGCGAAAACGACGTGCGAAGGCGATAGCGGTCGCCGGCATATCGGATCGTTGAGGAGAGCAGCGGCCGGCCGGCCGCATCGACGATGAGCTGACGCATCACAAGGGTGGATTTGCCGACGTCGATGTCGAGGTGGCGCGCCAGTATAGGGTCGGCGCCGCGCGCCTCGATCGTGGTTTCGGCGCGCGCAAGATCAACGCCGGCATCGATCAGCAGGCCGAACAGCGACGCGGTGCGGAAGTCGACACGGCTGAGATCGGGGACGAGGGCGAGGGCAAAAAACGAGGTGTCGACTGCGACCGGAACCTGGTCGAGGCGCCGGATCCTCTCCAGGTGAAACAGCGTCGCGCCGGGCGCGATCGAAAGCTCCTCGGCCTCGTCCAGCGAGGCAGGCGCTTCCTCGGCGCGCAACACGTCGGAGGAGGGTGTCAGGCCGAGACGCCTGGCGGTCTCGCTGAAGGATTCCAGCGTGTTGGGAAACTCCTTCGGTACCTTGGCCGAAACATACCAGCCGCGCCCATGCGAAGGCGTCAGCACACCCTCCTCGACAAGGCTCTGCAAGGCCCTCCGCAAGGTCACCCTGCTGATCGACATGCGCGTGAACAGATCGCGCTCGGCCGGCAGCCGCGCGCCCGAGGCAAGCTTGCCGGCGGCGATCTCCTGCAGGATCGCATCGGCCGCTTGCCGCCAGAGCGGTTCGGGTCCGTCCGACTGCAGTGGCGAGCCCTCCATCTCAGTTATCCATCCGCCCTGATCTTTTCCCAGACGCCCGTTCGCATCGAACGGTAACAGGCGTCAATTACCTGGTTGACGATGACGCCGTCCTCGAAGGTTTCCAGTGGCGTTGTCCCCGCCGCGAAGTGTTCCACAAAATGCCGCATCTGTTGTGAAAAACCGTAGGCCCGGGTCTCCTCGGGCACCGGATAGACCCAGCCGGTCTCGGAATCCGCCTTTTCGACGAGGTAGCCCACGGGTTTTTCGATAAAGCCCCAGACAGGACCGACGGACGTGTCGGTGACGATGCGGCCGGCGGAGCCGACCAGTTCGTGGCGAAGCTGCATGCCGCCTTTCTCGATCCACGACGATTCGATCGTCGCGAGCTGGCCGCCGGTGAATTTCAGCAACGCGATCGCCGTGTCTTCTCCGGTCGTCTTGTCGCCATGGACCAGCGTTGCGCCCCACGCCATCACCTCGGTGATCAGATTGTCCTTGCCGAAGAAATGGCGGGCGCTTTCGACGGTGTGGCAGCCCATGTCGAGCAAGGCGCCGCCGCCGGCGAGCTCGGCGTTCCAGAAATGCGGCGCATGCGGCCCCGAATGCGCTTCCCGGGCGCGCATGGTGAGAAGATTGCCGATGCCACCCGCCCGTATCATCTGGTGGGCCTTGGCAATGTTGGGGGAAAACACGGCGCATTCGGCATAGCCGTGCCATATGCCGGCACGCTGGACGATATCGAGGATTTCCTGCGCTTCCTTGCCAGTGCGCGCCAGCGGCTTGGTGCAGATGACGGCCTTGCCGTGCCTGGCTGCGATCCTGACAGCTTCGAGATGGATCTCGTTGGGCAGCGCGATCACCACCAGCTCGACAGCCGGATCGGCGCATAGGGCATCGATATCCCTGTGGGCAGTGACCTTTGGGCCCCACTTCTTGGCGAAGGCTTCCGCGCGCTCGAAGCTGCGCGAGGAGCAGGCCACGAGTTCGGCGTTGCGTACGTCGAGCAGCGAGTCCGCATAGGTCTCGGCAATGAAGCCCGCGCCCAGAATTCCAACTCCAATCATCAAGTCCTCCCAAATCCAGACCTTGTGCCTGTCTGTTTGCCATGCCCGGTCGGGACACGAGGCCATTCAACAGGAAAAGACAACACAATACCACTTGTCACAACATGTATCAGTAGGTATGGTCCCAAGCAACAGTGCAAAATCGTGAATCCACACGAGGCACCATCTTGAGGGAGAGCAGGAAAATGCGTTCCATACGTGTATCGATCCCGCTGGCGGCGACGCTTGGCGTGATGTTTTCAGGCGGCGTAGGCGCCGCGTTTGCAGACCCCGTCACCATCACCTTGAACAGCTGGCGCACCGAGGACATCGCGGTCTGGCAGGACACCATCCTGCCCGCCTTCGAGGCCAAGCATCCCGACATCAAGGTCGAGTTCGCGCCGATCAACACCAATGAATACAACGCCGCCGTCCAGTCGCAGATCGAAGGCGGCGCTGGCGGCGACCTGATCACCTGCCGCCCCTTCGACGTGAACCGCGAATGGATCAAGCGCGGCTATTTCGAGCCCCTGGAAGGGCTGCCGGGCCTGGAAAACTTCGATAAGACGTCCCGCGCGGCGTGGTCGGGCGCCGATGACAAGGCCTACTGTCTGCCTGTCGCCGCCGTGCTCGCCGGCTTCTACTACAACGCCGACATCTTCAAGGAACTGGGGTTGAAGGTGCCGACCACCAGCGCCGAGTTCATCGATGTCCTGCAGGCGATCAAGAAGGACGGCCGCTACACGCCGCTGGCTTACGGCTCGGCCGAATCCTGGCAACTCGCCTATAATGGTCTCTACAGCATCGGCCCCGCCTATTGGAAAGGCGAGGAGGGCCGGCTCGGCCTGATCGACGGCAAGAAGAAGCTGACCGACCCCGAATTCGTCGATGCCATCGCCGCGTTCGAAGCCTGGAAGCCGTTCCTGCCCTCCGGACAGGAGAGCCTGAACTATGCCGACATGACGCAGCTGTTCACGCTCGGCAAGGCGGCGATCCTCCCCGACGGTTCATGGGACATCAACCAGGCGACCTCGACCGGCCTCAATGTCGGCGTGTTCGGTCCTCCGGTGCCGAAGGCCGGCGACCAGCGCTTCCTGCAGGAGATGCCGGACATGGGCATCGGCATCAACGCCAAGAGCGCGCACAAGGAAGCCGCCAAGACCTTCCTCGACTGGGTTGCCGGGCCTGAATTCCAGGAACTCTACGTCAATGCCGCGCCTGGCTTCTTTGCCATGAGCAGCAAGCCGGTCACCTACAAGAACAAGCTGGCGCAGGATTTCGCCGATCTGAAGAAAGGTGCTGAGCTGACACCGCGGCTGGCGCTGGATCGTTTGAGCGCCGGCACGCCGCCGCTCGACGACGAGACCTGGCGCCTGCTGCAGGTGATGTTCACCAAGTCGGACGTCACGCCGCAGCAGGTTGCCACCGAGCTTCAGACCGGGCTCGCCTCCTGGTACGGGCCGCAGAAGAAGTAATCCGGGAACGCATTGTGCATGCCTTGCCAACCGGGGAGGCATGCGCGAAGCCTTCGGGCACGCCGGCACATCCATGCCGGCGTGAACATGAGGTCTTGAGTTGATATCTCCAGCTGCCGCCCACAGAAACCTGTTGCTGTTCGTGCTGCCGGCTCTGGCCGTCTATCTGGTCTTTGCCGTGCTGCCGCTGGCGACCTCGATCGTAATGAGCTTCTTCCAGACCAGTGGCGCCTCCGGCGACACCTTTGTCGGCCTCGCAAATTACCAGCGCCTGTTCACTCACCCGACGATCAGCGCCCGCTTCTGGAATGCGCTTCTGAACAACATGCAGTATTTCGCCATCCATCTGATTGTCGAAGTGCCGATGGGGCTGCTGCTGGCGGCGTTGCTGACGTCGGGAAAACTGGCCCGGTCGGAAGGCATCTATCGCACGCTGCTGTTCATACCTGCCACGCTGTCGGTGGTCATCGTCGGCTTCGTCTGGCGCCTGATCATCAATCCGCTCTGGGGGCTGGTCGGCTTTCCGCTGCTGGGCACGGAATCGACCGCACTGACCACCATTTCGCTGATGTCGGTCTGGCAATATTTCGGCATCCCGATGGTCTTCCTCTACAGCGCCCTGCTGGCTGTGCCCAACGAGCTTGTCGAAGCCGCCAACATCGATGGCGCCGGTGGCTGGACGACGTTCTGGAAGATCAAGTTTCCGCTGATCGCGCCGCAATTCGGCCTGATCGCGATCCTCACCTACATCTGGACGTTTAACGGCTTCGACCTGGTGTTCGCGCTGAACGGTTCGGCGCCCGGGCCGAACTACAGCACCGATATTCTCGGCACCTATTTCTACCGGACCTTCTTCGGTTCGAGCGGACAGCTTGCCGATCTCGACCTTGGCGCCGCGGTCGCAACTATCATCTTCCTCACGGTTCTGTTGGTGACCGCAGCCTATTTCTGGCTGATCCAGCGCCGCCTGAAATCATACTCGGTCTAGGAGCGGACATGAGCGCCCCGGACCTCACCATACCCGTTGCCCGCCGCCGCCAGGACCGCGAACCCTGGACGCTCGAACGCATCATCGTCCACGCACTGCTGATCTTCTTTGTCGTGCTTGCCATCGGACCGGTGCTGATCGTCATCATCAATTCGCTGAAGACGACGCCGGCGATCTTCGGTGGCCCGTTTGATCTGCCGACGGCCAAGACGTTCAGCCTCGAAGGCTACAAGCGGGTCTTCACCCGCGGCAATTTCATCGTCAACTACCGCAACAGCCTGATCGTCACGGTGACGACAATCGTGCTGACGGTGGTGCTGTCGACGCTCGCCGCCTTTGCCCTGGTCGAATACCGTGTGCGGCTTGCTTCGCTGCTCGGCGGCCTGTTCGTGCTCGGCATTATGTTACCGATCCGGCTCGGCACCATCCCGCTCATTGAGATGATGCTCGCCTGGAAGCTGATGGATACGCTGGCGGCCCTCATCCTCGTCTACACCGCCATGAGCATCCCGATCGCGGTGACGCTGATGGTCACCTATTTCCGCACCGTTCCGACCGATCTCAAGGAGGCGGCGCGCATGGATGGCGCCAGCGAGCTGCGCACCTTCTGGATCGTGCTGCCTTTGGTCAGGCCGGGGCTCGCCGCGGTGGCCGCGCTGACCATGCTGCCGGTCTGGAACGACCTCTGGTTCCCACTGATCCTGGCTCCAAGCCGGCAGAACCAGACGGTGACGCTCGGCGTGCAGCAATTCGTCGGCCAGTTCATGAACGACTATCCGGCACTTCTCGCCGCGCTGACGCTTGGCGCGGTGCCGCTCGTGCTGCTGTTCACCCTGTTCTCGCGGCAATTCATCAGCGGCCTCAGCAAGGGCTACAGCAAATAGCCGGACGGCCGACAGGCAGATTTTCAGAAGACCCTCCAATTTCGAACTGATGGAACACCAAGATGCAGATAGGCACTTACATCCGCCGGCAGCCCTCGACCCTGACCGGGCTGCCCGCCGCCATCGGCGCGGATCTCGACAGCTTCGCCAGCCTGCGCCGGAAGCCGGAGCGGATCGTGCTGCTCGGCACCGGGTCGTCGATGAATGCGCTTCTGGCCGGCGCCGAGGCGCTGGAGGAGGGGACGGGCGCATCGGTGATCGCCAAGGAGCCGGAGGCTTTCCTGCGGCTGCCGCCCAAGGCATCGGGCCAACGCACGCTGGTTCTCGCCGCCTCGCAGTCCGGCATGAGCATCACCACGATCGAGGCGGTGCGTTTGTCCGTGGCGCGCGGGTTTCCCACCCTTGTCATTACGGGTGAGGAGGGCAGCCTGATTACGGAGGCGGGTGCCGAGGTGATCGTCATGCCGATCGGCCCGGAGACGGTCGGCCCCAAGACCATGGGCTATACCGCCACCGTTATCTCGGTGCTGGCGGTCGCGGCCAAGCTCGCCAACAAGGCGGTCGATCTGTCGGGGTTGCTTGCGCAACTGGAGCAGACAGCGGAAACCGGTCTGGCGGCTGCAAAGGATCTGATCACGCGGTTCGGCGTCCCCGACTACATACTGGTCGCCGGACAGGCGACGCATCTTGGCACCGCACTCGAGGCATCGCTCAAGATCGCGGAGATCAGCGGCGTGCCGACAGCCGCCTTCGACACCGAAGAGGCCTTGCACGGTCATGTCTATGGCACGACGGACAACAGCCTGGTGATCGCCATCGCGCAGACCGAGACCGAGGCGAAAGTCGCCGCCAATCTCGGCGAGGCGCTGGCCGAACTCGGACCGCGAACGGTCGTGCTCAACCTCTCCGGCCATCCAACCCGCTTCGACCTCGATGTCAGCTGGCCGACGGCGCCGAAACAGCAATGGCTCGCCGGTTGCTGGGCGCCGATCCCGCTGCAATGGTATGGCTGCGAACTGGCAATCGCGCGTGGCATCGATCCGGACAAGATGATCTACCCCAATCTCGGACGCCGGCTCAACGTGCGCATCCGCAAGGAGGCCTGATGGCAACCGCGATCGGAATCGATATTGGTGGAAGCCTGGTCAAGCTCGGCGCCGTCGACGGATCGGGCAAGGTGCTGGCGCGCGGCACTGTCCCGGTGCATCGGGATATCGAGTTTGCCGATTTCGTCCATCTGGTCACCAAGGCCACCGAGGAGCTGACGCGGCAGTTTCCGGACATCGCGGCCATCGGCATTGGTGTGCCGGGCACGCCAAATCCCGAGACCGGCATGCTGAACGGTCGCTGCCCGGCGATCCCGGCGCTGTTGAAGGGGTCGCTGTCAAAACTGTTCGGCATTCGCTTTGGCGTCCCGGCCATCGTCCGCAACGATGCCGTCTGCGCCACCCATGGCGAAATGCGGCACGGCGCCGGCCGTCCCTTCTCCCGCTTTGCGCTGCTGACGCTTGGCACGGGCATCGGCGGCGCCATGGTCATCGACCGCAAGGTCATCGACGGTCCGGACGGTTTGCCGCCACAGCTTGGCTGCATCTCGCTCGATCCGGCCCGCACCGACATTGCCGATCCGGTGCCTGGCATGGTCGAGAACCTGGCCAGCGCCCGCGCGCTCGTCAACCGCTATCGCCAGCTCAAGCCGGACACCGACGCCACCAACGCCGAGACCGTCTGCGATCTCGCCAAGCAGGGTGAGCCGATCGCGCTGCAGGTTGTCGACGAGGTGGCGCGCTGGCTGGGGCAGATGATCGGCATCATGTCGAACATGCTCAACATCGAGGCGGCGATCATCGGCGGCGGCCTGGCGCTGGCCGGTCCGTTCTTCACCGACCGCATTGCCCGCAACGTCAGGGATTTCGTGCTGCTCAAGCCCGGCCGCCCGCCGGTGATCGTGGCGGTGGAGCATGGCAACGACGCCGGCGTGATTGGTGCCGCGGCGCTGGCGCTCGACATGTTCGCGCCGGCCGGAAAGGAATAGCGCCATGGCGGATGTCGAACTGAGGCAGGTTTCCAAGAGCTTCCAGAATCTGAAGGTCGTGCACGATATCGATCTCGACATCGCCGAGGGCGAATTCGTTGTCCTCGTCGGGCCGTCCGGCTGCGGCAAGTCGACGACGCTACGCATGGTGGCGGGACTGGACAGGCCGAGCGGCGGCGAGATCCATATCGGCGGCAGGCTGGTCAACAACGTTCAGGCCAGGGATCGCGATATCGCGATGGTCTTCCAGAGCTACGCGCTCTATCCGCAGATGACCGTCGCGCAGAACATGGCTTTCGGCCTGCGCATCCGCAAGGTGCCGGATAGCGAGGTGACGCAACGCATCGCCCGTGTCGCCGACATCCTCGACCTCAGCGAACTGCTGCAGCGCAAGCCGCACCAGCTGTCCGGCGGTCAGCGCCAGCGCGTTGCGATGGGCCGCGCCATGGTGCGCCAGCCGAAAGTGTTTCTGTTCGACGAACCGCTCTCCAACCTCGACGCCAAGCTCAGGGTGAAGATGCGCGCCGAGATCAAGAAGCTGCACCAGATGGTCGCGACCACGACAGTCTACGTCACCCATGACCAGGTCGAGGCGATGACGCTGGCCGACCGTGTCGTGGTGATGAACAAGGGGCGTATCGAGCAGATCGGACCGCCCAACGACCTCTACCATGAGCCGGCCAGCCGCTTCGTCGCCGGCTTCATCGGCAGCCCCGGCATGAACTTTTTCAAGTGTCGCCTGGAAGCACGCGGCGACCGGCTCGCGGTCGTGCTCGTCGATGGCACAGCACTCGCCGTCCCGGCTGTCCGTACCGCACGCTATGCCAGCCATGTCGGGCGCGAACTCGAATTCGGCTTGCGTCCCGAGCACATCACCGAGCAGCGCGAGCGGCCCGACGTTGTCGACATCAAGGCGCCGGTCGAGGTGGTCGAGCCGATGGGCATGGAGACGCTGCTGCATGTGCTGATCGCCGGCGCGGAGGCAACGGCGCGCATCGATCCGGCTTCGACACCGAAGCCCGGCGAGGTCGCGACACTCTCGCTTGGCATGGCCCATATGCACCTGCTCGATCCCGACAGCGGCAAGGTGCTCTGAGCGCCACGGCGTATCGCCACGACCTGCGAAGGGCCCGGCCTAGGGGATGATGGTTCCCTGCCACACTTTCGTGTGTCAGAAAGCAAAAACAATATATTATTTATTGACAAATATAATTTTGGAGCGAATTTTTAGGCGCGGTTCCGAAAGACCGCGATGGCCTTCGACACGCCCGGCCATCTCACCGCAGTCCCAGGAATTTGCCGGTCATGATCGACATCCAAAGCGTGTCAAAATCCTTCGTGACCAGGGACGCCGATCCGGTTTACGCGCTGAACGAAGTCAGCCTGGAAATCTACGACAATGAGTTCTTCACGTTGCTCGGCCCGTCGGGCTGCGGCAAGACGACCCTCTTGCGGCTGATCGCCGGCTTCGAGGCGCCGAGCTCGGGCGTCATCCGCATCGCCGGCAGCAATGTCGCCGCCTTGCCGCCGCAGAAGCGGCCGGTCAACACCGTGTTCCAGAGCTACGCGCTGTTCCCGCATATGAGCGTCGCCGAGAACATCGCGTTCGGGCTCGAGATGCAGAACGCGCCGAAATCGCTGATCGACGAGCGCGTCAGGGAAGCGCTGGAAATGGTGCGGCTCGAGGGCTTTGCCACGCGCCGCCCGGCGCAATTGTCGGGTGGCCAGCAGCAGCGCGTCGCGGTGGCGCGTGCCCTCGCTCCCAAGCCTAGTGTGCTTCTGCTCGACGAACCGCTGTCGGCTCTCGATCTCAAACTGCGCAAGGGCATGCAGAGCGAGTTGAAGCGCCTGCAGCGCGAAACCGGCATCACCTTCGTGCTGGTCACCCACGACCAGGAAGAGGCGCTCGCCATGTCCGACAGGATCGCGGTGATGCGCAGCGGCGACGTGCTGCAGGTCGGCACGCCGCGGGACATCTACGACAATCCGCAGGACCGCTTCGTCGCCGACTTCATCGGCGAGTCCAATCTGCTGCCGGGGGCTGCCCTTGGCCGCGACCCGGCCAAGACGATCGTCGTGCGTCCCGAACACATCGTCGTCTCGCCGGCATCAGACGGCGCCAGGGGCCACGCCAGGGGAGCGGTTTCAGCCATCACCTTCCTCGGCTCCGACACGCTCTATGAGGTTGTCCTGGAAGAGGGAGCAAGGCTGCATTCGCGCTCGCGCGGTGGCGCGGCACTGGCGACCGGTGACAGGGTCGTCGTCGACTGGGCCCGCGATGTCGAACGCGAACTGGCGAACTGAGGCGGCGATGGGTCCGAACCGCACCTATCTCTTGATTGCACCCGCTATGCTGGTCATCGGCATCTTCATGGTGCTGCCGCTCTTCCTGGCGGTCGCCTATTCCTTCATGACCGCCAATCCCTATGGCGGCGTCACGGCGCCGGCGACATTCGACGCCTATCTCCAGTTCCTGTATCAGCGCGACTTCGACGACAGCCTGGTTTTTTCGCCGAGCTATGCGCTGATCATCCTGCGTTCGATCTACCTTGCCATTGCCACGACCGCTATCTGCCTCGTGCTCGGCCTGCCGGTTGCCTGGTACATCGTCTGCCAGACGCCGGAACGGCGGCGGGTCCTGCTGTTTGCCGTCACGCTGCCGTTCTGGATCAACACGCTGATCCGCACCTATTGCTGGATCCTCATCCTGCGCGACGAAGGCCTGGCGAACGGCGCGCTGCGCCATGCCGGCATCATCTCCGACCCGCTGCCGCTGCTCTACAATGACGGGTCGATCCTGCTCGGCCTCGTCTACACTTTCCTGCCCTTCATGGTGCTGCCGATCTATTCGACGCTGGAGCGCATAGACCCCAGGCTGATCGAGGCCGCGCACGATCTCTACGCCAGTCGCGCCGCCGTCTTCCGCCGCATCGTCTGGCCGCTGGCGAGACCAGGTGCGCTGGCCGGCGCCACGCTTGTCTTTGCACCGGCGCTCGGCTCGTTCCTGGCCCCCGACCTGCTCGGCGGCGGCAAGAAGCTGCTGATCGGCAGCCTGATCCAGATGCAGTTCACATCGTCGCGCAACTGGCCGTTTGGAGCCGCGCTCTCGACCGTCGTCACGGTCGTCGTGCTGACCGTCTTCGTCATCCGTTCGCGCAGGGCACAGGAGGAGCGGCGATGACTGGCGCAAAACCCTTTGACTGGCGGCACACGCCGGGCCTGTCGGCCTACACAGCCGCCATATTCCTCTTCTTCTACGCGCCGCTGCTGATCCTGGTGATCTATGCCTTCAACTCGAGCCGGCTGGTCACCGTGTGGGTCGGCTTCAGTTTCAAATGGTTCGTGGCGGTCGCCAACAACAACTCGATCCGCGACGCCGCCTTCAACAGCGTCATCATCGCGATCGTCGCCACCGTCGCCTCGACGGCCATTGCCACGGCCGGTGCGCTGGCGCTGGAACGCGGCCGGCTAAGCTTCGGACGCAGCGCCGCAACGGCGCTGATCGCGATGCCGCTGGTGGTGCCGGAGATCGTCGTGGCGATCACCACGCTGATCTTCTTCTCCGGGCTCGGCATGCATCACGGGCTCATCAACCTGATGATCGCCCACACCGTCTTCTGCATCCCGTTCGCGCTGTTGCCGATCCAGGCGCGGCTGCGCGACATGGGCGGCACGCTGGAGGAGGCCGGCCGTGACCTCTACGCCGACGAGTGGCGGCTGTTTCGCCGCGTCACGCTGCCCTTGCTGATTCCGGCGATCTCGGCCGGCGCCATCATGGCCTTCGTCGTCTCGCTCGATGATTTTCTGATCTCGATGATGGTGTCGAGCGCCGGCTCGACCACCTTGCCGGTCTACATCTACGGCATGATGCGGCTTGGCGTGACGCCGGAGGTCAACGCCATCTCCACCATCCTTCTTGCTGTTTCCATCGTCTTCGTCGCGGCGGCATTGCTCGTCGGACGGCGCAACAGATTTGCCTGAACCATGATCCCGAAAAGTGGAAGCCGGTTTTCGGAAAAGATCATGGTCACAACAAGAAAACAAAACCAGAGGAGAACGACCGTGACCAAATGGAAAGAAGGACTTTCGGGAATTGCCCTGGCCACCGCCATCATGGGGGCCATCACCACCACCGCGCTCGCCGATGCCGGCGAGCTGCACATCTACAACTGGACCGACTACACGTCGGACGAAATGATCAAGAAGTTCGAGGCGGAGACCGGCATCAAAGTCACCATCGACACCTACGATTCGAACGAGACCGCGCTCGCCAAGCTGAGCTCGGGCGCCGCCGGCTACGATGTGATGATCATCAGCAACGACTTCGTGCCGATCTTCGTCAAGCAGAAGCTGTTCCAGGAGGTCGATGCTGGGGCGATGCCGAATTTCAAGAACGTCGATCCGAAATGGCAGCACCGGTCCTGGGATCCGGATGCGAAATACACCGTGCCATGGGTGTGGGGGACCACGTCCTATTCGGTCGATACCGCTGTCTACAAAGGGCCGACCGACAGCTTGAAGCCACTCTTCGATCCACCGGCGGAGCTCAAGGGCAAGGTTGGCATGTTCGGCTCGCCGACCGAGGTGATGTCGCTGGCGCTCGTCTATCTCGGCAAGGACCAGTGCAACAGCAATCCGGCGGACTTGAAGGAACTCGATGCCTTGCTCGAGGCGCAAAAGCCTTTCGTCAAGGTCTACAATTCCGACGGCATCGTCGAGCGCCAGGTTGCGGGCGAGACGGTCATGCACGAGCAGTGGTCGGGCAAGGCGCTGGCGACACGCCAGCAGAAGTCGACGGTCAAATATGTCTATCCCAAGGAAGGCGTTGTCGGCTGGATGGACAATGTCGCCGTGCCCTCGACGGCGCCGAATGTCGAGAACGCCAAGAAGTTCCTCAACTTCCTGATGGACCCGGAAAACATCGCGTTGCAGCAGAAATACACCGGCTACCAGAGTGCGATCGCTGGATCGAACAAATATCTGGCGGCGGATATTGGCGGCTCGCCGGAGTTCAACCCGCCGGCCGACCTGAAAATCTCGTTTGCACCGTCATGCGACGAGAAGGCGATCCGTGCCTATGACCGGATCTGGACCAATCTGCGCCAGTAGGCCCGTGACGCAAAACGCCGCCCGTTTGTACGGGCGGCGTTTTTACATCCTGTCCGAGGAACTCGAAAATGAAACGCTATGCCCGCACAATTGTCTTGCGCGCCGGCAGGTCATCGGCTTCGGCGGCCAGCAGGATGTCGGTGGTCACCGCCAGATGCGCCGCCAGCAGTTCGGCTGCCTTCTCGGTATCGCGGTCGAGCACCGCATTGGCGAGGTCCTGATGTTCCTTGCTGATGTTGCGGGCATTGGGCGCCAACGAGACCGAACGGCGGCGGTAGCGCTCGCTCTGGTCGTAAAGTTGGTCGCGCAGGCGCAGCAGCCAGCGGCTGTCGCAGCCGCCGACCAGGGCCTTGTGGAAGGCCGCATGCGCGGTCGCCCATTCGTCGCTCGAATGCACCGGATCATCCGGTGTGTGCTCGGGCGTGCGCGACAGCCGGTGCAGGGCGGCGACCAGCTGCGATTCCCAGGCGACGTCGCCGACCTCGATGGCACGGCGGATGCACAGCGTCTCGATCTGGATGCGGGTCTTGGTGAGGTCGAGCAGGTCCTCGGCCGAAATCGGCGCGGCGCGAAAGCCGCGCTGCGGCTCGGCCACGACAAGGCCCTCGGACGTCAGCCGCGACAGTGCCTCGCGGATGGCACCGAGGCTGACGGACAGCCTGTCGCACAGTTCCTGCACCTTGAGCCGGCTGCCGGGCGCGATACGGCACGACAACAGGTCGGCGCGCAGATCCTCATACGCGCCCTGGGTGAGATTGATCGAGCCTTCCCTAGCCATTGGTTCGCCCGCGGCCGAATCTGTCCATCGAATGCCCCTCATACATTATCCCAGGCAGGAATCAGAATGCAAAATAATATATTCTCTGTTGACAGATATATAATTTCTGAACAAAGTCCAGCCTTCACAAGCGAGGATGTGGCCAGTGCGATTTGCAGCCTATAAGTCGTCGCGGGGACCCGGACTGGCAATCGCATTGCCGGAAGGTGAGTTCCGCGGCATCGACGAAAGCGATGCGATGTTTCCCGGACGGCTTGAGGACCTGATCGCCGAAGGCGCACAGGCGCTGCAGGCGGCAGGCGAGCGGCTGGGCAGCGGACGACGGATCGATCCTCAAGCCGTCGAATGGCTGCCGCCGATATCGGCGCCGGGCAAGATCATTTGCGTCGGTCTGAACTATGTCGACCATTCGATCGAGAGCGGCTTCGTGCCGCCGACCTATCCGACGCTGTTTGCCCGCTTCTCGACCAGCCTGATCGGGCATGGCGCGGCCATCCGCCGTCCGGAGGCCTCGATCCAGCTCGACTACGAAGGCGAGATGGTCGCCATCATCGGCAAGGCCGGCCGCCACATTGCCCCCGGCCAGGCGCTGAGCCATGTCGCCGGTTACTCCATCTTCAACGATGCCTCGATCCGCGACTTCCAGACCAAGTCGCCGCAATGGACCGTCGGCAAGAACTTCGACGGCACCGGATCCTTCGGGCCGATCTTCGTGACGGCGGACGAATTGCCGCCGGGCGGCAAGGGGCTGCGCATCCAGACACGCCTCAACGGCCAAATCGTCCAGAGCGCCTCGACCAGCGACATGATCTTCGATGTCGCGTCGCTGATCTCGATCATCAGCGAGGCGATCACGCTCGAGCCGGGCGACATCCTCGTCACCGGCACGCCGTCCGGCGTCGGCATGGCGCGCAAGCCGCAGCTGTTCATGAAGCATGGCGACGTCTGCGAAGTGGAGCTGGAGGACGTCGGCATCCTGTCCAATGTCGTTGCCGACGACGTCATATCAGCGCAAGCCGTCAACCAATAAAACCCGTCAACTCCGAAAGGACGATGTCATGACAAGAGTGATGTTTCGAAATGCCATGATCTGGGACGGCACCGGCGTCGATGCCTTTCCGGCCGATCTGCTGGTCGACAACGGCCGCATCGTCACCATCGCGCGCACGCCCGGGCAATTGTCCGGCGACGGCGCGACGACGGTCGAGTGCCGCGGCATGACGCTGATGCCGGGC
Source organism: Mesorhizobium kowhaii (assembly GCF_042431665.1). Lineage (NCBI taxonomy): Bacteria > Pseudomonadati > Pseudomonadota > Alphaproteobacteria > Hyphomicrobiales > Phyllobacteriaceae > Mesorhizobium > Mesorhizobium kowhaii. The sequence goes on along the minus strand of NZ_JBHLYT010000053.1, from coordinate 442,568 downwards.
CTTGTCGAAGGTCATGCCCACATTTCCTTCGGCGGCGCGATCAAGGATTCCGACCTCGGCCTGATCCCGCCCGAGGAGCACCTTCTGCTCACCATGCGCAATGCCAAGACATTGCTCGACCATGGCTTTACCAGCGCCTACAGCGCCGCGACCTCGAAGCTCAGGCTCGACATCGTCATCCGCAACGAAATCAATGCCGGCCGCCTGCCGGGGCCGCGCATGCGTGCCGGCAGCCCCGAGATCACTGTGACCGGCGGCCTTGGCGACGAGCGCCAGCAGCATATGTATCACGAGAGCTTCGGCATGATCGCCGACGGCGTCGAGGAGATCACCAAGGCGGTGCGCCTGTGCTGCCGCGAAGGCGCCGACAACATCAAGATCAACATTTCCGGCGATGATCTGAGCCCTGCGGCGCATGGCGGCCTCACCGTGATGAGCGAGGCCGAGGTGATGACGGCGGTGTCGGTCGCGCGTGACTTCGGCAAGAAGATCAACTGCCATGCCCGCGCCGCCGGTTCGGTGAAGCGCGCGGTGAAGTGCGGCGTCGACGTCATCTACCACTGCGAATCCGCCGACGAGGAAGCGCTCGACGCGCTGGAATCGGCCAAGGACCGCATCTTCGTCGGCCCGGCCATCGGCATCATCTACGGCACGCTGTACGAGGGCGAGCCCTTCGGCTTCACCCACGAGATGGCGGTCAAGTTCGGCATGCAGCGCATCCTCGACGACAGCCGCAAGGTCTACACCGAACTGCGCAAGCGCGGCGTGCGTGCGCTGATCGGCGGCGACTATGGTTTCGCGCAGACGCCGCAAGGCACCAACGCGCGCGACCTCAAGCATTTCGTCGACCTGCTCGGCTATTCGCCGAGCGAGGCGTTGCAATGCGGCACGCGGCTCGGCGGCCAGGTGATGGGCCTCGGCGACGAACTCGGCATGGTCAAGGAAGGCTTCATCGCCGACCTGCTGCTGGTCAATGGCGACCCGCTGAAGGACCTCGACATGATGGTGCATGAGAAGAACCTCGTCGTCATCATGAAGGACGGCGAGCTCTACAAGGACCAGTCGGCGTCGGTCGCCGCGCAGCGTCAAGCGGCCTAGGCATCATGCAGCCCGCGGTTCCGATCGATGTCGACGAGACGAGCGGCATCTGGCGGACCGACGGGCTGCCGATGGTCTACCTGCCCAGGCACTTCCTGGTGAACAATCATCTCGCGGTCGAGGCAGCGCTTGGCCGCGACGCCTATCGCGCCATCCTGCGAGCGGCGACCGCAAAGTCCGCCATCGAATGGTGCGAGGCGCAGGTGCGCGGTAAGGGCCTCGATCCCGAGGCGACGTTCCGCCACTATTTTCAGCGTCTGTCGCAACGCGGCTGGGGCCAGTTCTCGATCGACGCGCTGGATGTCGCCGGCCGTCATGGCAGCATCAGCCTGAGGAATTCGATCTTCGCGCTGGAGGCCGGGCAGGGGCCTGGCCAGCGCGTCTGCTACATGTTCGAGGGTTTTGTCACCGGCGCCTCCTCGTTCCTGCTCGGTCTTGCGACAGCGACGGAAGTCGAATGCGAGGAGACATGCTGCGCTTGCGAAGGCCAGCACGACCATTGCCGGCTCGACTTCGCGGCCAAGCCGTAGCCAATCACTGCCGTCTTCGCCGCAGAACTCGCGGCCTGCAGTCAAGATTTGTTGACCTCCATCCAGGCAGAAATGACTACCGTTCCGCTTTTTGTCGGATCATAAGACAGGCCGCGTGATCAGGTCCCAACTGGTCGCACACAGCCGCCGGAATTGGTCACAGCATTGGAACAGCCTCAATTTGCCACCGAGCACGACCCGAGGCTGAGACTCATCATCCCGATCATCGTCGCCATCGCCTTTCTGATGGAGCAGCTCGATTCCACCATCATCACCACCGCAATCCCGGCCATCGCGCGCAGCCTCGACACGACGCCGGTCAGGCTGAACCTGGCGATCACCACCTACATTCTGACCTTGGCCGTGTTCATTCCCGTCAGCGGCTGGTTCGCCGATAGGTTCGGCGCAAGACGCGTGTTCGCGCTGGCGCTTTTCACCTTCACCCTTGGCTCGGCGCTGTGCGGCATCGCCAACAGTTTCGGCATGCTGCTGGCGATGCGCGCCCTGCAGGGGCTGGGCGGCGCCATGATGACGCCTGTCGGGCGGCTGATCCTGCTGCGCAGCTTTCCGCGCAGCGGGCTGATCACCGCCATGACCTACATGACCTTGCCCGCCATCATGGGACCTGTCATCGGGCCGCTGCTCGGCGGCCTGTTGACCACCTATGCCTCGTGGCGCTGGATATTCTATGTCAACGTGCCGTTCGGCTGCCTCGGCATTCTGGCCGCGCTGCGCTTCGTCGACGATTTCCATGAGCAAGCGGTGCAACGCTTCGACTTCGCCGGGTTCCTGATGGTGGGGTGCGGCGTTGCACTGCTGCAATTCGGGCTGGAGAGTATCGGCCGGCCGATCATCCCTGTTTCGGCGACAGTGCTGGTGCTGGCCGCGGCGGTCCTGCTGCTGCTCGCCTTCGGGCGCTATGCGCGCCGCGTCGTCGCGCCGGCAGTCGACCTGACGCTGTTTCGGTTTCGCTCGTTCTGGGTTGGCACGCTGGCCGGCGGCCTGTGCCGCGTCGGCCTCAACGGCGTGCCATTCCTGTTGCCGCTGATGCTGCAGGTCGGCTTTGGCATGAGCCCGGTCACTTCCGGCTCGCTGACATTCGTCGGCAGCTTCGGCGCCTTGCTCATCCGGCCGTTGCTGTCGCCGCTGTTGCGGCGCTTCGGCTTCAATGTCGTGCTGATCGGTAGCGCGCTTGTCGGCTCCGCCGCTGTTGCGGGCTTCGCCCTGATCAGCGCCGACACGCCGCACTGGATGATCGGCCTCTACGTCTTTGTGTTCGGCATCATCCGTTCGGCGCAGTTCATGACTTCCAACACGCTGTCTTATGCCGACCTGCCGGCGGACAAGCTCAGCCGCGCCACCAGCCTCGGCGGCGTCCTGCAGCAGCTCAGCGTTTCGCTCGGCGTTTCAATCGCCGCCATGGTGCTGGGTCTGGTTGCAGGGGAAACCCACATCGTGACACCGGAGCGCTTTCATCAGGTGTTCCTGCTGACCGCGATCATCCCGCTGCTGTCCATTCCCGGCTTCCTGTACCTGCGCGCCGAGGACGGCGTGCAGGTCAGCGGTCACGTTCGGAAAGGGCAGTCTCGCAAATAAGGCGACGGACGTGGCGTAGCCAGTTTCGAGGCATGCTCTCCTTGCCATGATCCACCGGCGCCGTGCCGATCCTTGCCGCCGCCGCCTGTCTGACGGCGCGTATACGGGCATACTTATATCCATGCAGGGAGTCTTCGGTTAGGCTGGGCGACGTGTGAAAAGGAGCATCGCTTGCGAGGGTTTGCGGAAAGCGTGATGCAGGGCCCGCGGACCGTGGCCGAGCAGGTCGCCAATGTCCTGCGCGAGGCGATTGCCAATGGCACGATAAAGGCAGGCACTCCGCTTCGCCAGGACGAGCTGGCCGAGCAGTTCGGCTTCAGCCGGATGCCCATTCGTGACGCCCTTCGCCAGCTTGAAGCCGAGGGTATTGTTTCCATCCACCCGACAAAGGGCGCGCATGTCGCCCGGATGGACAGCGCCGAGATCAGCGAAATCTACGCGCTGCGCGAACTGCTCGAAAGCGAGGCGCTCCGGCTCTCGGTACCCGGCCTCGCCGGCGCGAAGCTCGAGGAGGCTGAACAGGTGCTCGACCAGATCGACGCGGAGCGCAATGTCGGCCGATGGGGCGCGCTGAACCGGGCCTTTCATCTGGCTCTCTACGATGCCTGCGGCAACCGGCGATTGCTCGGCCTGATCGAGGCGCATCACAACGCGGCCGATCGCTATGTCCGTATCCTGCTGTCGAACCTGGACTATCGCAACCGCTCGCAGACGGAGCACCGCGACCTGCTGGCTGCCTGCCGGCGGCGCGACGGCGACAAGGCCGTAAGCATTTTGATGCGCCATCTTCGCGAAGGAAGCGAGACGCTGGTCAACGCGATAGAGGGAGATGGTCTGTCGCGAAAATCCTAGGCCGTGGTGAAGGCGTGCTCGGAGTCCAGTGGCGGGTGCCGCGCACAGGCATGATCCTGGTGGCGGCGACACTGGTCCTGCTGCTCCGGCTGGAACGCATCACCGCGCGCGCCACCGGCTCATAGGAATTGCCCCGAGTTTCAGCTCTGCGCCGGCCTGCGTTCGACGATGTAGATGTGGTCGGCTGCCAGCACCACGTCGCCGCGCTGGTTGATCACTTCGCAGCGTTCGATCACCCGTCCGGAGCCCGGCCGCTTGGGATCGTCCTCCTTGGCCGCGATGGTGGTGCGCGTGCGGATCGTGTCGCCGATGAACACCGGCTTGATGAAGCGCAGCCGGTCGTAGCCATAGGAAAAAGCGACGGGATTGACGATGGTTGCCGTCAGCCCGATGCCGATCGAGAACACCAGCGTGCCATGGGCGATGCGCTGGCCGAACGGCGTCGTCTTCATGAACTCGGCGTCCATGTGATGCGGAAAGAAGTCGCCGGTATGGCCGGCATGGACGACAAAGTCGGTTTCGGTGATGGTGCGGCCGCTGGTGAGGCGCGAGGCGCCGATCTCGTAGTCTTCGAAATACTGGATCTGTTCCATCAGGGTCTTTCCGCGATCGGCGTCGCCGGTGCCGCGCTCGACTGGTAGGCGGCTTCGACCAGCGCCATGGTGTACCACGCATCCTCGACCGGACTGATCAGCATCGCGTCTTCGCCCGCTGCATAGCGCTGGACATTGGCCATGCGGCCGACGAAGGCATCGGGGAACCATGCTCCGGCCAATGGCACCGCGATCCAATCGGTTCCGCCTTTCGGATAAATTTCCAGCACCTCCGGTTCACCGCGCGGATAGTCGAGGTTGAGGCCAAGCTTGAGATAGGCCGCGCCCTCGGTGCCGCAAATGCGGAACTCGGAGGCCTGGTGCCGGCGGCCGAATTTGTGGTCGTGATTGATCGACAGTGCGCAGCGCACGGTATCGCCATAGTCGAGAATGGCGCTGGTGCGCGTCTGCGCCACGGCATGGTTGGGATGGCCGAGCGTCTTGGCGTGCACGCCGTGCGGGTCGCCGAGCAACTGCCGGATCAGGTCGAGATAGTGGATCGAATGCATGGCGATCTCGACGCGCGGCGCCTTGAGCAGGAACTCCCACAGCTGCCATGGTGTCGCCAGCGCCAGCCAGGCGTCGAAGTCGACGATCTCGCCGAGCCAGCCCTTGGCGATGGCATCCTTGAGCGCCAGCACCATCGGCGCGAAACGCGCCTGGAAATTCACCGCCGCCTGCAGCTTCTTGGAACGGCAGATATCGAGGATTGCGGTCGCCTCGGCAAGGTTGCTGCCCATCGGTTTCTGGATCAACGCCACCGCGCCGTCAGGCAATGCGTCAAGCACATCGGCATGGTGAGTGGGTGGCGTCGCGAGGTCGAAGATCGCACCCTCGACAGTGGCCGCTTCCTCGGGCGTGCGGAAGACCGTCACACCCCATTGGCTGGCCAGCTTTTCTGCTTTGGCATGATCGGGATCGTAAAGCCCGGCGATCGGGAAGCCGGCCTTCCTGTAAGCCGGGAAATGCGCATCGCCGACGATCGAACCGGCGCCGAAGGTGACGATCGGTCGGGGCGTCGAGGGTTTGGGCCAGGACTGGACGAGTGAGGCAGGGTCGAAACCGCCCTCAATCATGATGGAAAACCTCGTCCATCGCTGCCCACCATTCGCCTTCCCCGCGCGTCGCCAGCGGTTCCTGGCAAGGCATGCAAACCGCCCACCATTCCTGCGTCTTCGGGTCGGCCGCCATCCTGGCCATGTCGGCCGCGTAGTCGGTGCCGTGGTATTCGAACGTGCTGAACAGCAGGTTCTCCGGCCGCTTCAGGTAGATCGAGTAATTCTTGATGTTGCAGGCCGAGATCATGGTCAGCACGTCGGGCCAGACGGCGGCATGAAGGCGGACATACTCCTCGACCTTTTCCGGCTTCAGCCCCAGAACCATCCCCATCCGCTGCATGCCCGTCTCCTATCTGGTGATCGCCGTGGTGAATTCGGCGATGCTCATGGCCTTGACCGCATCCCAGTCCCAATCGATGCCGATGCCCGGCTCGTCGGGCGCCAGCGCCTGCCCATCCTCGATGCGCATGTGCTTGCCGGTCAACTGGTCGAGCTGCGGAATGTACTCGACATAGCGGCCGTTCTGAACAGCGCAGGTCAGGCTGACATGCAGTTCCATCAGGAAATGCGGGCAGACCGGAATGTCGAAGGCTTCCGCCGCATGGGCGATCTTGAGCCAGGGTGTGATGCCGCCGATGCGGCCGACATCGACCTGGACGATCGAGCAGGCGCCTTTCTGCATGTATTCGCGGAAATGGCGGATGGAATAGAGCGACTCGCCGATGGCGATCGGCGTCGGCGTCGAGTTCGACAACCGCACATGCCCGTCGATATCGTCGGCCGGCAATGGCTCTTCGATCCAGGCGAGGTCGAGCTCGCGCAACCTGGCCGCGCGCCGGATCGCCTCATCGACCGAGAACCCCTGATTGGCGTCGGTCATGATTTCGTAGCCGTCGCCAACCGCCTTGCGCACCGCCGACAGGCGGGCAAGATCTTCCGAGCCGTGCGGCTTGCCGATCTTCACCTTCGAGCCGCGAAAGCCCTTGGCCTTGGCGGCCAGCGCATCGTCGACCAGCGCCTGCGTCTCGATGTGCAGCCAGCCGCCTTCGGTCGTGTAGAGCGGGCAGCGGTCCTTGGCACCGCCGGCCAGCTTCCACAGTGGTAGCTTCTGCTTCTTCGCCCGCAGATCCCACAGCGCCGTGTCGATCGCCGCGATCGCGATGGCCGTGATCGCACCGATCGTGGTGGCGTGGGTGGCAAATTCGAGATCGTGCCAGATCGCCTCGATCATGTCGGGGTCGCGGCCGATCAGGCGCGGCGCGAGATGGTCGGAAAGGAGCCGCATCACCGACGAACCGCCGGTGCCGATCGTATAGCTGTAGCCGGTGCCGACCGCGCCGTCGGAATCGGTGATCGTCACGATCGGCGTTTCCTGGCTGACGAAGCTCTGGATCGCGTCGGTGCGCTTGACCTTGGGGACAAGGTCCACCATCCGCAGTTCGACTTTCTCGATTCTGGCCATGTCCGTCAGCTCCGCAATGTCTTCCCGGTGTCGGCGGCAAACAGATGTGCCTGCGACATGTCGAAACTCATGGCGATACGCTCCCCCGATTTCAGCGACCTCGGGTTCAGCATGCGCGACACCCAGTCAGTGCCGTTGAATTCGACGAACACCAGCGTCTCGTTGCCGAGCGGCTCGGTGACCGTGATCGGCAGTTCGATCTGGTGGACGTCGGCGACGCCACCGGAACTGATGCCATGGCCGGTCGGATAGATGTCGTCCGGCCGCAGCCCGAACATCACTCTGTCGCCAGCGGCAACATTGCCCTTGAACTGACCGGGCAGCGGCAGCTTTTCACCACTGGCGAAAACCATCTGGCCACCGTCGATCGTGGCTTCGTGCAGGTTCATCGGCGGCGAGCCGATGAAGCCGGCAACGAAGCGCGTCGCCGGCCGCCGGAAAACCTCGTCGGGGGTGCCGACCTGTTCGATATGGCCGTCGCGCATGATGACGATGCGGTCGGCAAGCGTCATCGCCTCGACCTGATCATGGGTGACGTAGATCACCGTCGACTGCACCTTGGCATGCAGTTTCTTGATCTCGGTGCGCATCTGCGTGCGCAGCTTGGCGTCAAGATTGGAAAGCGGCTCGTCGAACAGGAAGACGTCGGGATCGCGCACGATGGCGCGGCCCATGGCAACGCGCTGGCGCTGGCCGCCTGACAGTTGCGAGGGGCGGCGGTCGAGCAGCGTGTCGAGGCCGAGGATGGCCGAGGCTTCGGCGACGCGGCGGTCCATGTCTTCCTTGGCCGCGCCGGCGATCTTCAGGGAGAAGCCGAGATTCTCGCGCACCGTCATATGCGGATAGAGCGCGTAGGACTGGAACACCATCGAGATGTTGCGCGAGCGCGGCGGCAGGTCGTTGACGACGCGGCCGCCGATCTCGATCGAGCCGGCGCTGATCTCCTCCAGTCCGGCGATCATGCGCAGCGTTGTCGACTTGCCGCAGCCGGAGGGGCCGACCAGCGCGATGAATTCGCGGTCGGCGATGTCGAGATCGATGCCGTGCACGATCCCGACATTGCCGTAGCGCTTGGTCAGCTTGGTGAGGGAAACAGTTGCCATGGATCAGCCTTTCACCGCGCCGGAGGTCAGGCCGCCGACAAGGTGTTTCTGGACGATAAAGGTGAGGGTGAGCGCCGGAATGATCATCACCACGGCGAGCGCGCACATGCCGCGCCAGTCGATGGTGAACTCGGCCGTGTAGTCGAGCAGGCCGACCGGCAGCGTCTTGGCGCTCACCGAGCGGGTCAGCTGCGAGGCCAGCGCGAATTCATTCCAGCAGGTCAGGAAGGCGAAGATCGCTGCGGAAGCGATGCCCGGCCCGGCGAGCGGGAACTCGACCTGCCAGAACGCCTGCCAGCGCGTGCAGCCATCGATCTGCGCCGCTTCCGCGAGGTCCTTCGGCACCTGGCGGAAGAAGCCGTCGATCAGCCAGATCGTGAACGGCACGTTGAGCGCGACATAGGCAAGGATCAGCCCGAAATGCGTGTCGATGATGCCAAGCCGCACATAGAGGAAGAACAGCGGCAGCGACAGAGCGATGCCTGGCACCGTGCGTGTCAGCATCAGGCCGAGGAAGACACTCGATTTGCCGCGGAAGCGGTAGCGCGCAAACGCATAGCCGCCGGCCATGCCGATGGCCACGGCAATGACCGTCGAGGTCACCGAGATGATCAGCGAGTTGCGGAAGTACTCGATCACCGGGATGCCGCCCTTGCCGATGCCGCTGAACATGGCGACATAGGCGTCGAACGCAATCTCCTGCGGGATCCATACCGGCGGCTTGGCCATGATCTCGACGGTCGGTCGCAGCGACGACAGGACGATCCACAGACCAGGCAGACAGATGGTCAGCATCGCCAGGAACAAGCCGATGCGATAGACGACGCCTACGAGCCGGCGCTTCAAGCGGGCGGAAGAATTCTCGTCCATTCTCACCACTCAGCACCGATCTGCGTGCGCGCCGCGGCGAGCTTGTTGAAGAAGTAGACGGTGAAGGCGATCGACAGCAGGATCGAGACATAGGCCATGGCGTTGGCCATGCCCATGCGCCCGTCGCTATAGGCGGTGCGCGCCACCAGCGTCCAAAGAAGTTCCGTGCGGCCCGCCGGTCCGCCATCGGTCATGATCTTGACGATGTCGTAGGCGCGCGCCACGTCCAGCGAGCGGATGGTCATGGCGATATAGGCGAAGGGCATGACGAACGGCCACGTCACATAACGGAATGTCTGCCAGGGCGTGCAGCCGTCGACGCGTGCCGCCTCGATCGGCTCCTTGGGCATGGCGAGCAAGCCGGCGAGGATCAGGATGGCGAAGATCGCCGTCGACGACCAGATTTCGGCGATCGAAATGGCGATGAAGGCGAGGTGGCTCTCGATCAGCCAAGGTATGGCGTCTTGCGTGATGCCGAGTGACTGCAAGGCATTGTTCACCAGGCCGATATTGTCGTTGAACATGAATTTGAACTGGAAACCGACGAGGATCGGCGAGAACATCATCGGAAACATCATCAGCGTGCGCAGGATGCGCTGGCCGCGCGTCGCCTTCTCGACCAGCATGGCGAGGCCGAGGCCAAGCAGCATTTCGAGATTGAGCGCGATCGTCAGCAGCAGCACCGTGCGACCGAACGCCCACCAGAAATCGGTGTTGGACAGGATCGCAAGATAGTTCCTGAAGCCGATGAAGACGAAAAATGTCTCGGGCCGCGTCAGGCGGAACGGCGTGAAGCTGGAATAGAGGGACAAAAGCAGCGGCACCACGACCACCGCCGCCAGCACGATCATGGCCGGAAGCAGCAGCAGGAATGGCGCAGATGGCTTGAAGCCCTTCATCAGGATCCTGTCAGGTAAAGTGAACTGAGTAATGGAGCCAGGAGCAGCTAAGGACGATCGTGAATCCTCGGCTGCCCTCATGGCGCAAGGCGCGATCGCCTCCCCCATTCCTGATGGGGGAGGCAGCCTTGGGAGTAGTTTCTAGAGCTTGCCGGCGTCTTCGAGGATTTGCGTCGCCTTGGCGGCGGCTTCATCCAAAGCCTGCTTGGACGTCTTGTCGCCAAGGATAGCCGCCTGCAGTTCGGGATAGACGGCGTTCGAAATCTCGATCCACTCAGGCGTCTGCGGCACGGCAAAGGCGTGCTTGGCTTCTTCCTGGAAGGCGGCAAGAACCTCCTTCTTGTAAGGGTCGTTTGCCGCCTGCTGCAGGTCCCAGTCCCACACCGCCGTGCGGGTCGGCAGCGGACCAGCGGCCGCCTCGAGCTTCTGGCTGTCCTCGTTGGTCAGCCACCACACCAGGGAAGCCGCGGCCTCCTTGTTGGGGCAGTTCTCGGTCACCGAGAAACCGTGGAAACCGGACCAGCCGGTGCGCTTGCCCGACGAGCCCTTCGGCGCAACCTTGACGCCGACATTGCCGGCGACCTTCGACGACTTCGGATCGTTGAAGAAGCCGGCCCAGCCCGGCCAGTCGAGGTTGATGGCGACCGTGCCGGAGGCAAAGCCCTGGCCGAGATCGTCCCAGAGATAGTTGGTCGTTCCGGCCGGCACGGCCTTGGCCTTGTAGAGGTTGACGAACCAGTCGAGCGCCCTGATGCCGGCCTCAGAGTTGAAGACCGGCTTGCCGTCCTTGTCGAGATATTCGCCGCCTTCGGCGACCACCATCTCGTAGAAGCGGCCGTTGATCGCCTCTTCCTTGCCGGCGAACTGCGTGCCGTAGAAATTGGGTGGGTTGGCGAAGAACTCGGCCTGGTCGGTGACCTCCTTCCAGGTGTCCGGCGGCACCAGGTCATAGCCGTATTTCGCCGTGAACTTGGTCTTGTTGTCGGCGTTCTCGTACAGGCTCTTCTGGTAATAGAGCGCCGAAACGTCGAACTGCGCGCGCGGCAGCATCTCCAGCTTGCCGTCGATGGTTGCCGCCTTGATCGTCGAAGGCACGAAGGCGTCGATCTCTTCCTTGGGCAAGAGCTTGCTGAGGTCGGTGTAGAGGCTGGTGTACTGCGGCGCGAACGACGAATGGTTCCAGCCGACGCACCAGTTGGTGCTGCCCGAGGCGATGTCGGATTTGAGCTCCTTGTCGATGTCGAAGCCGTTTTTCTTGGTCAGGATGTTGACCTTGGCGCCGGTCAGCTTCTCCCATTCGGGGATGCGCTCATAGAGCTTTTCATATTGCTGGCCGCCGATCAGCTTGGCGTCGATGGTGACGCCTTCGAACTTGCCGGGCAGGTCGCCGGCAAGGGCCGTGCCTGCACCGAATGCAAGCAACAATGCGCCGGCGGACACGCCGGAAAGCAGTCTGTTCATTGGTATCCTCCCTTGGTGCGCCTCAGCGGCGACCGCAACTCGTCTGATGACAAGAAGTGCTACATTCATATACAAACAAAACATTCACGGATACGTCAAGACGAAATTTGTTTCCGCCGGCCGCGTTCCTGCGTATATGAAGAATCGAATTCACTGGAGAGATGAGCCATGGACGACAGCGAAGACGAGCGCTATCGCGCGCCGGCGCTCGATAAGGGGCTCGACATCCTCGAACTGCTGGCCGGCGTCGACGGCGGCCTGACGCAGGCCGAAATCGCCAAGAAACTCGACCGCAGCCCCAATGAATTCTACCGCATGCTCGACCGGCTGGTGCGGCGCGGCTACGTCACCAGGCTGGATGGCGATCGCTATTCATTGACGCTGAAGCTCTTCGGTCTGGCGCAATTGCACGCCCCAGTGCGGCGGCTGGTTTCCTATGCCACGCCGCTGATGCGCGAACTGGCCGAGACATCGCAGCAGGCCAACCAACTTGTTGTTTTTGATCGCGGTTCCGCCGTCGTCATCGGCCAGCAGGAGGCGCCGAACTACTGGGGCATCTCGATCCGCGTCGGCTCCCACATCAGCCTGTTCGACACCGGCTCGGGACATGTGCTGCTCGCCTTCCGTTCACAGGAAGAGCGGCAGATGATGATATCGGAACATGTCCGCAGCACCGACAAGACGGCGCAGTCGGCCGAGTTCTTCGCCCGCCTCGACCAGATCCGCGACCGCGGCTACGAGATGATGGCTTCGATGCAGACCGCCGGTGTCTTCAACCTGTCGGCCCCGGTGCGCAGTTCCGATGGCAAGGCCATTGCGGCGCTGTCGATTCCCTACATCACCGTCGTCAACGCGCCCTCCGCGCCGGACATCACCAGGACCATCGAGTTGTTGCTGGTCACGGCCGAAAAGCTGTCGCATCTGGCCGGATCGGCGGTCGGCTCATCCACGTAAATTCTTATTTGAATGAAGAATTCCTCCGTGAGATGATTTGAAAAAGCCCGGAGGAGGGGCGACCATGATCATCGACACCCATCTGCATCTCATCAATCGCTCGGCCTTGCGCTATCCCTGGCTCGCCGGCGTGCCGGCGCTCAACCGCGATTTTTCCTACGACGAATATGCAATGGAGGCCCACCGCGTCGGCGTCGGGCGCGTGCTGCACATGGAGGTCGACGTCGACCCGGGCGACATCGAGGCCGAGACCACCCGTGTCGAAGGGCTGTCGCGGCAGCCTGGCAGCATGCTGGCCGGGGCGATTGCGTCCTGCCGGCCTGAAGAAGCAGATTTTGCAGCCTATCTCGAACGCCAGCGCGCAAGGCCGTTCGTCAAAGGGTTCCGCCGCGTGCTTCATGTCGTGCCCGACGATCTTTCGGAAGGCGCACTGTTCCGGGACAACATCAAGCGGCTTGGCGGCACCGGCCTGAGCTTCGATCTCGTCGTCCTGCCGCACCAGATTCCCAAGGTGATCGAGCTTGCCGATCTGGCGCCCGATGTCCAGTTCGTGCTCGACCATTGCGGCGTCCCCGACATCAAGGGCAATGGCGAACATCCATGGCGCGAACACATGAGCGAGATCGCGCGCCGCCCGAATGTCACGGCCAAGGTCTCCGGTGTCGTCGCCTATGCCGAGCCCGGCAGTTGGACGGCCGAGACACTGCGGCCTTATGTCGAACACACCATCGGTGCGTTCGGCTGGGACCGCGTCGTCTGGGGCAGCGACTGGCCGGTCTGCACGCTCGGCGGCGGCCTCTCGACCTGGGTGGCGGCGACCCATGCGCTGCTGTCAGGTTGCAGCGTCGATGAACGCGACAGGCTCTTGTCCGCGAATGCCAGCAAGTTGTGGCAGCTCGATTAGCCGGTTTCGTTCAGGCTCCTCCACAGGCAGCGCCGGGCGCCGGAACACTCTCCCGGAACAGGCGATTGAGATCGGCAACGACCTGGCCAGCCCGATGCCTGGAAGTCAGGCCGGCGATAATGCGATCGGACGCCGCTTGCTGGAACGCCATGGAGCCATCGTGGCGCGGTCGCACCCATGCGCCCTCCAGCGTCGCGCGCGTATCGCGATAAAAGTTGCCGGTCGCGGCATTGACGGCCTCGTCTTCCCAAGCCGCGGTATGGCCTGGTTGGCCGCCGGCGGCGGCATACGTACCGCGCTGGACATCGCCACTGGCGACCCAGTAGGCGAAGTCGATCGCTGCATCTTTTGCCTTGGAGAAGGCTGAAACCGCTATGCCGGTGCCACCAAGCGCCGAACCGATGAGGCCACTGGCACCGATGACCGGGATGTCGGCAAAGGCCAGTCGGTTCACCCGAAAACCCGTCACCGCATAGGAGACATAACCGTAGATCAGCGGCGCGCAGACGATTTTGGAATCGGCTTCTGCCATACGTTCCGAAACGGCGATTGGATCCATCTCGAAGCAGGCCGCGTCGACCAGTGCCGCGATCTCGCGCATCGCCTCGAAGACTTCGCCGCCGGTCGCAATGTCGATGAGATCGCGGGACGGATCGGTCGCGCACGAGTGTCCGAGATTGCCGGCAAGCGTGTAGAACACCATCAGTGAGTGGGGCGGGCGCAGCGGCAACAGCACGCGGCCTTGCCGGGCGAGATCGAGCACGTCGCTCCAGCGCGCCGGCGGCGCATCGAGCGCATCCGGCCGCCATGCCTGGACTTGGCTGGCCGCATCGATCGGAAACGCCCATTGCCGTCCCTGCCAGCTGTAGCTCGGATAGGACTGGCCGACGCTGCCTGAGGCAAGGGCTGTGCGCTCCGCCTCGCGGCCGGCGACATCGAGCGGCTCGAGGCAGCCCTCCGCTGTGATCTGGCCGACATGCGGATGGTCGATGACGATAAGGTCATAGGCCCGCGCCAGTTCCTCGACCGAGAAGGACTCGAAATCCTGCAGCGAGCGCTTGTCCCATTCGATCGCAACGCCGGTCTTCTGCTGCCAGAGCGACGAACAGGCGACCATCGGATCGTAGCCGCGCGGATGGCTCCAGGTCATGCCCCTGAGGGTGGGCACGAGCGTGCGCACGCTCACAGCCCGAACTCCTCACGGATTGCCGCACTGTGCTCGCCGATCCGCGGTGCTGCCCGGTCGACCTTGGCCCTGATACCATCGACCCTGAGCGGCGAGCTGGTGGTCAGGATCGACACGTCGTCCTCGCGCGTCACCGTCTGCAGCATGTCGAGCGACTGGAACCCTTCGCTTGCCAGCATCTCCGGCCAGGTCAGCACCTTGGCGCACCAGATGTCGGCCGGCTCGAGAATGGCCAGCCACTCGTCGATGGTCTTGGTGGCGATCCTTTGCGCGATGATCGCCTTGATGTCGTCGCGCGCCGTGAACCACGACGCCGGCCTGTCGCGATAGGGCGCCAGTTCGCCAAGCGACAGCAGGTCGGCCAGCTTGGGGATCGGCGTCATGGCGATGGCGAGATAACCGTCCTTGGCGGCATACACGCCATAAGGCGCCGACAGATAGGCATGAGCACTCCGGAAGCTGGAGCGCCGGGGCAAGCGGCGGCCATCATTGAGATGCGTGGTCAGCACCTCGAACTGGAAGTCGACCAGCGCTTCGAGCAGGCTGGTTTCGATATGGCTTCCCTGGCCGGTGATGCCGCGCCGCACCAGCGCCGCCAGGATGCCTTGCGCGCAGGCAGCGCCCGCCAGCATGTCGCCGATGGCAAGGCCGAATGGCACCGGCCCCTGGTCCTCATCGCCGTTCAGCCACATCACGCCTGAGCGCGACTGCGCCAGGAGGTCTTGACCGGGCCGCTTGACCCAGGGACCGTCCTCGCCATAGCCGCTGATCGAGGCATAGACCAGCCGCGGGTTGATCTTGCGGACGGCCTCGTAGTCGAGGGCCAGCCGCTCGATGACGCCCGGCCGGAAATTCTGGATCAGCACGTCGGCCTTGGCCAGAAGCCCGCGCAGCACCTTGAGATCGGCCTCGTTCTTGAGGTCGATAGCAAAACTCTCCTTGGCCCGGTTGATGGCATGGAAGATCGTCGAGTCGCCACCGATCTCGGTGTCGCTGAGATAGAGCCGGCGCGACAGGTCGCCGCCATCCGGACGCTCGATCTTGATGACGCGGGCGCCGAGATCGAGCAGCCTGAGCGAGCAATAAGGCCCGGACAGGAACTGGCTCATGTCGACGACGACGAGACCGGCGAGCGGCAATTCGGCTACTGCCGGCATCGTTATTTCTCCGTCTTGCCGACGAAGTCGGTAGGGTTGCGGTACTTCACCGTCTGCAGATGCTCGCAGTAGAGAACGAGTTCGCCTTCGCCCTTGAACACCTCGTAGCTGGCGCGGATCAGCCCCATCTCCTTGTAGCGGGGCTTCTTGTCGAGGTTGGAGCGGATCGAATAGATCGTATCGCCAATGAAGACAGGCTTTATGAAACGCAGCCTGTCGTAGCCATAGGAAAAGGCATTGATACAATTGGTGGCGACCAGTCCCAGGCCAGCAGAAAAGACGAAAGCGCCGGCGATCAGCCGCTTGCCGAAAATGCCTTCGGTCTCGGCAAACATCTGGTCCTGCACATAGGGGTGGATGTCGAGCACCAGCGTGTTGAACAGGTGGCTGTCGCCCTCCGCCATGGTGCGGCGCAGCGAGCGGATCTTCTGACCGACCGGCCAGTCCTCGTAAAACCAGTTCTCGGCGTTCCAAACCGGCAGCGCGGCGTGCTCCTCAGGCATATTTCTGGGGTGCGTCGAGGCGACGCCAACGGTGGGCGCGAAGTCGTTCATGGCCGGCTCCGCATGTCCCGCAGGAGGTTCCCGGCAACCGTTTGAACACGCATCAAAGCGCCTGAAAGCACGACGTCTCCTCCCGTCAATCTTCTTTTGTAAATAGTATTTTCACATATGGGGTTGCGTTGCAAGCGTGAACAGGCGAAATTTTGGCCGTTCCCGCGCGCCGCAGCGCCGGCGGGCAGGGGAGGAAAACATGGGCAATGCCTGTCTGGTCTTCGTCGGCAGCCTGAACCGTGAGGCGCCGTATTTTCAGGGCGCGCGCGGCGTCGGTCTCGGTGTCTACAGCTTCGACGAAGCGACGCCGATGTGCGTCAAGATCGTGCGCTGAACGCCCGCAACCACCCATCACATCTGCATCGAAGCCTCGGACAAAACTGGCCGGGCTCAAGCCTGTTGTATTGCCGACAGCTTCCAGCTCGAGCCATTCTCACGCATGAATGTCCACAGCTCGGTCGTCTCTGTCGGATGATCATCGTCGCCCTCGACGACCTTGCCGCTGGCCCGTTCGCGCGTCACGTCACGAGACTCGTAGCGCAATGCGGCCGTGGCGTAATCGCGGTCATCCTCGCGCCAGCTTTCCGCGATGTCGGCCTGTAGCAAAGTGACGTCCGACACCTCGTTCCTAAGACCTTTCTGGGCATTTTCGGCCAACTCTTCGGACAGATAGGACACCATCTCGGGGGTCACCGCCCGGCGCAGAGCGGCATGGTCTTCGCGCCCGAATGCTTCCTGGACATCAGTCAACAGCTGCTGGAATGCGTCGAGGTCGGTCTGGGCCAGCGTGATCTCATCAGAACCGGTGGCCGGGGAGCCTCCGCCCGAACCGCCGCCAAAGCCGGGAATTGTGAAGGAGCGTTGAGTGTCCGTCTGCTGCTGTGCCGTTGCGAGATTCTCAAATTTCGAACCTTGGGCATTGGAAGCTTGGGCATAGCCGGCGCCGGCGAGCGCAGGGGCAGGACCACGCGCGGATTGCGACCGGAAGAAGCGAATGGCCAGCATGATTGCGCCACCTATGAGCAGGGCCTGAAGCAGGAAACCGAACATGCCGGCCAAGCCGCCGAAGCCTTGGCCAACGAGCAGGCCGATCAGGCCGCCGAGCAGCAGGCCGCGCATCATCGTTCCACCGAAGCCGCTCATGAAGCCGGGCCTCTGCAGGCCGGCCTGCGGCTGCCGGGCCGAAGTGTTCACGCCGGTGTTGGGCGTCATGGAACGCTCGACCGGAGCGGTCGGCGCTGGTGCCGTTCTGGTCGGCGGTGCCGATTGGAACGTGCGCGTGCCACGACTGCCGAAACTGCCGCCGCGACGAGCCTCGGCATGATCCATCGCGACCATGGAGAATGCTAGGAACAGTCCTGCAAAGAGGGCTGCAAATCGGCTCGTGCGGGAAATCATCGGGATGGACCTTTATCGATGCGGTTTCGGAAGTTTTCAGCAAACGGCGCCCGGATACCGGGCGTCATGCGGTCAATCGAACAACTCTTCGAAGAATGATTTCTTCCGCTTCGGATAGCGGTGGTTCTGCGAACGGGGATAATCGTCGCCGCCGCCCTGTCCATGTTGCGGCTGGGAGAATGCTGCCGGGTGAGGTTGCGGTGCGGGCGCCGCGTCCCTGCCGGAACGCTCGATTATTTTGTCGAGTTCCCCTCGATCAAGCCAGACGCCGCGGCACTGCGGACAGTAATCGATCTCGATACCCTGGCGTTCGCTCATCACGAGCGCGACGCGGCAGGAGGGGCAAACCAAACCAAGGAGGGAAGATGTCATGCGGGGCTCCGAACCGAAAAGGAATGAGCCCGCTTGACCGAAAAGGATGGAAACGGGCCCGTTACAGCGGTCCGACATCACAATCGCCCAAAAGCGATAGTCAGAGGGGCCCGGCCCGCATGCAACAACTAGGAATGCAGAGCCGCGCCTTCAAGGGTGATGTTGCCTGCAAGAATGATTTGTTTCGCCATCGCAGGCTTTGGTCTTGTCGGAGTGCGGCTGGGGCCGGCATATTCGGCCGGAGTGCCGCCACGCAACATGATCGTGTCTTGAGCGCGGCGGTCTGATGCCTGAGCTGATGACGGGGAAGGTTGGCGCTCAAACCGTCACAACGATTTTGCCGAACTGCTCGTTCGATTCCAGAAAGCGATGCGCCTCGACGATCTGCTCGAACGGGAAAGTTCTGTCGATGATCGGCCTCAGCGCGCCGGTCTCCAGGCCTTCGAGGATGAAGGCCTTTGCTGCCTCCAGCTTCGCCGTGTTGCCGGTGATCTCGTGGACGAGATAGCCGCGCAGCGTCAGCGTCTTGGCCAGCACGACGGACAGCGGGAACGGCGTCGGCTCGCGGCTGAGGCCGCCATATTCGATGAGAATGCCGCCCCGCGACATCGCCGCCGTCAACGGCTCGAAGATCGGCCCGCCGATCGCATCGAACACGACGCGCACGCCTTGCGGCCCGGCGATCTCGTTCAGCCGTGCCGCCAGATCCTCCTCCGCCGAGGCCACGACATAAGCCGCGCCGGCGTCGAGCAGGGCCTGCTTCTTCGCCGATGTCCGCGTCACCGCAATCGCTGTCGCGCCGATCCTGTTGGCGATCTGGATCGCGGCAAGCCCGACACCGCTCGATGCCGCGGTGATCACGACGGCATCTCCGCTGTGCAGCCTAGCGATATCGATCAGCGCTCCATAGGCGGTGAGATACTGCATCCAGACGGCCGCCGCCGTTGGCCAGTCGAGCGAGGGCGGGTGCTTGACGACGAGCCCGGCAGGATAAGTTGCAAGCTCGCCATAGGCGGGCCAGCGGATCATCGATTGTGGCGGGATGACACTGACGCTGTCGCCTGGCGCGAAGTTCTTCACGCCTTCGCCCACCGCCTCGATGATACCAGCCGCTTCGAGGCCAAGCCCCGAAGGCA
Source organism: Mesorhizobium kowhaii (assembly GCF_042431665.1). Taxonomy (NCBI): domain Bacteria; kingdom Pseudomonadati; phylum Pseudomonadota; class Alphaproteobacteria; order Hyphomicrobiales; family Phyllobacteriaceae; genus Mesorhizobium; species Mesorhizobium kowhaii. The sequence goes on along the minus strand of NZ_JBHLYT010000053.1, from coordinate 423,385 downwards.
GCGTCGGCGTCTCGATATAGGCACCCGCGCGCAACAACGCCTCGGCGCGATTGAGGCCGAGCGCCTTGACGCGGATTTGAACTTCGCCCGGACCCGGTCGGGGAAGCTCGACATTCTCGACGCGCAGCACCTCGGGGCCACCATGCTGATGAAAGCGAACAAGACGTGCCATTCGGTCTACTCCAAATTATTTGAACCGAATGAGCTATGCAGACAAGATTATCGGCAATAAGTCCAGATAGAACAGTAAAAACCAGGAGTTCCGAATATGGATCGGCTTGAGAGCATGGCCGTGTTCGTCAAGGCGGTCGACCTCGGCTCGTTCGCGGCCGCGGCAATCGCGCTCGATCTGTCCGGACCGATGGTCGGCAAGCATGTCCGGTTTCTCGAGGAACGGCTGGGCGTGCGGCTGCTCAACCGGACGACGCGCCGGCAGAGCCTGACCGACTTCGGCCGCGCCTACTATGAACGCTGCCGGGTCGTGCTGGCCGAGGCCGACGCGGCCGATGCGCTCGCCGCCGACCAGTTCACCGAACCGCGGGGAAAACTGCGCGTCACCATGCCGGCGCATTTCGGTCGCCATTGCGTGACACCCGTGCTGCTGCGGCTGGCACGGCAATATCCAATGCTGGAACTCGACCTATCGCTCAATGATCGCTTCGCCGATCTCGCCGAGGACGGCTACGATCTTGCCATCCGGACCGGTGCCCTGGACGACAAGGCCGGAGTGATCGCGCGCCGCGTCGCGCGCCAGGGCATGGTCGTCTGCGCTGCACCCTCTTATCTCCAGCGCCACGGCGAACCCCGGCAGATCGAGGATCTCGCCGACCATCAGGCCATCGTCTACCGCCGGCTTGGCCAGGTCGTTCAGCCGTGGCTGTTCGTCCGCGAGGGGCAAACCGCGCAGGAGATCATGCCGACCGGCCGGCTGCGGCTCGACGATCTCGATGCCATCGCCGATGCCGCGGTCGAAGGCATGGGCCTTGCCTGGTTGCCCTATTGGCTGGTTCGCGAGCGCATCGAGGCCGGCGCGCTGGCGGCACTGTTGCCGGATCAGCCGCGATATCTCTACGACTGTTATGCGCTTTGGCTGCAGACACCGCATCTGCCGTTGAAGGTCCGGCTTGCCGTCGATGCGCTTGCGGCTGCCTTGCCGAAATCGATGGCCTAACCGCAGCGGTGCCATCGGAAGTTCTGCGCGGCTCAGGCCACGTTGCGGTGCCTGAGCTGCGCAGCTAGTTCGCTACAGTTTGCAGTAAGGCGTCACCGGTGCGATGACGCCGAAATCCCTAGCGATCTCGTAGCCGATGCCATCTGCCGCCGCCTTGCCGACATAGGAATGGCAGAGCGTGTGGTTGTTGGTGGCGTCGACGCGGATCTTGCCTTGCGGCGCATCGAACTCGATCGATGGCAACGCCGCCAGCACATCGTCGTCCTTCAGCGATCCGGCCTTCTCGGCGGCCAGCGCGTAGAGGTGCAGGCCGTTGTAGCCGGCCTCGCCAATGCCGTTGACCATCTTCTCCTGGCCGAACTTTTCGCGGAAGCTCGAGATGAACTTCTTGTTGACCGGGTTGTCGAGCGCCATCCAGTAGGGCTGTGGCGCGTAGGTGCCTGCAGCCACGCCGGCCGGCAGTGCATCCTTGTTGAAGACCTCGTCGAGCGGTGCGATCAGCGGCTGCTTGATGTCGAAGCTGCGATACTGCTTGAGCTGGGTGACGGCGTCGTTGCCCACCACCATCGACCAGACGACATCGGGCTTCAGCGACTTGATCTTCTGGAAGGCCGGACCGAAATCCGTGGTGCCGAACGGATAATAGTCGGCGCCGATGATCTTGCCGCCGGCCTTCTCATAGGCCGCCGTGATCGCTTCGGTCATCTTCTGCGGCCAGGCATAGTCGGAGGCCATGACATAGATCGTCTTGCCGAGGTTCTCGGCCACCCACGGCATCATCGGGTCGACCTGCTGCATCGGGATCGGGCCGGTGGCGACGAAGTAGCGGTTGCATTCGCCGCCCTCGAAATTGGTCGGGTAGAAGAACAGCTTCTTGGCCTTCGAAGTCACCGACAGCGTAGCACTACGCTCGGGCGAGATGATCGTGCCCATGATCACGTCGACCTTGTCTTCGTTGATGAGCTTGCGTGCCTTGTCGATCGCGCCCTTGGTCGTGGTCTGGTTGTCCTCGATGAACAATTCGACCTGGCGGCCGCCAATGCCATTGGCGGCGTTGAGTTCGGCGGCGGCCAGCTTGTAGCAATTGAGCAGCGTCTCGCCGAGGATCGCCTGCAGCCCGGTGATCGGGATCGACAGTCCGACCTTGACGGTGTCGGCGGCACGCAGGATCGACGGAGCGCCGACCATGGCGAAGGCGGCCGCGGCGCCGCCCGATTTCAGAACAGTTCTTCTGCTTATCATTTTTGTGTTCCCTTCCAGTCCAGGCGCGCCCCATGCACGCCTTACAAAGCCAACAGGTCCCAGGCGCGCTTCAGGCGCGCCTTATAAAGCCAACAAATCCTTGAGCAGGGTCTCGTCGGCGAACGCCTCCGGCGCGCCTTCGTGCACGATCCTGCCCTTCTCCATCACCAGGCAGCGGTCCGCCGCCTTGAGAACGAGATCGAGATTCTGCTCGACGAGAACGATCGCGATGCCGCGTTCGCGGGCGATGCGCGGCACCAGCTCGGCGATCGACTGTACGATGTTCGGCTGGATGCCTTCCGAGGGTTCGTCAAGCAGCAGCACCGATGGCAGGCCGCACAGCGCGCGGCCGATCGCCAGCATCTGCTGCTGGCCACCCGAGAGCGTTCCGGCGACCTGCGCTTCGCGTTCGCGCAGGATCGGGAAATAGCCGAAGATGTCGGTCGGAATGCCGCCGTCGCCACGCTCCTTGGCGGCGCGGGTGCCGACTTCCAGATTCTGCCGCACGGTCAGCTGGTTGAAGATGCCGCGACCCTGCGGCACATGCGCGATGCCGGCCCGCGCCCGGCGGAAGGCCGGAGCATTGGTGAGGTCCTGGTCGCCGAGAACCACGGCGCCGCCACTTGCCCGCAAGGCGCCAGCGATGACGCGCAGCAGCGTCGTCTTGCCGGCGCCGTTGCGGCCGAGCATGCCGACGACTTCGCCCGGTGCGACGCTGAGGTCGATGCCGTTCAGCACCGGAAGCAGGCCGTAGCCAGCCGAGACCGCTAGTGTCCGCAGCATGGTCAGCGCCTCCCCAGATAGACGTCGCGGACCATCTCGTCGGTCTCGATGTCATGGAAAGGACCGCTGCGCAGCCGGCGCCCCTGATGCAGCACCAGTGTTTCGCAGTTCAGCGCCCGCACGAAGCGGATGTCATGCTCGACCGCGACGATCGAGAACTCGCCCTTGAGCCGCAGCAGCATCTCGGCCGTCGCCAGTGTCTCCTGTGGCGTCATACCGGCGGTCGGCTCGTCGAGCAGGAGCAGCCGCGGCTCGATCGCCAGCGCCATGCCGATCTCCAGCCATTGCTTCTGGCCGTGCGCGAGTTCGCCGGCCAGTGTGGCGGCACGATTGGTGAGCGCAACCAGCTCCAGCAACTCAGCGACCGGGCGGACCGGTGAGGGCGCGCCCCACCGCGCCACCTTCAGATTGTCCTCCACCGACAGGCTGGGGAAGACCGACGGGATCTGGAACTTGCGGGCGATGCCGAGCCGGGCGATGCGGTGCAGCGGCAGGCCGGCTATATCGCGGCCGAGAAAGCGCACGCTGCCGCTGGTCGGGCGCAGCGTGCCGGTCAGCACGTTAAGGAACGTGCTTTTGCCGGCGCCGTTCGGCCCGATGATGCAGCAAAGCTCCTTGTCGCGCACGGTGAGATCAAGCGCTTCCAGCGCCTGCAGCCCGCCAAAGCGGATACCGACATTTTCGGCCTGGAGCAGGACGTCGCTCATTGCGCGCGCCTCCGGCCTTTGAACAGGCTCTTCAGCCGCGCGTAGATCGACAGGATGCCGTCCGGTAAGACGAAGACGATGACGACGAAGACACAGCCGAGCAACAGCGGCCACAGGCTCGGGTTGAAGCTGCTGATCGTCTGCTGCGCCCGCTGGATGAAGATGGCGCCGAGCACCGGACCAAGCAGCGTGCCGCGCCCGCCGACAGCCACCCAGACGATGACTTCCGTCGACAGAAGCAGCCCGGAAAGGTCCGGCGCCACCAGCCCCGCCATGCAGACATAGAGGGCGCCGGCAAGTCCGGCGATGGCCGCGGACAGGACGAAGGTGACGAGCAGCCGCAAGGGTGCGTTGTGGCCAAGTGCTGCCGCCCGGACCTCATTGTCCTGGATGGCGGTGAGCACCGTGCCCCAGCGCCCGCGGCTGATCGACCACAACGCCAGCACGGCCACCGCAACGATGGCCGAGACGAAGATATAGGAGGGCAGGTCCTGGCTGAGATCGACATGCAGCCCGGCAACATCGAACTCGATCGGCGGAATGCCGATCAGCCCGCTGTCGCCGCCGGTGACCGAGCTCCAAGAGACCGCCGCCTGCTGACAGATGACGCCCATCGCCAGCGTGACGATGGTGAAATAGCTGCCACGGATGCCGCCGAAGAACAGGAAGTAACCGATGATCGCAGCGACGAAAGCCGCGCCAGCGACCGCGCCGGCAAGGCCGAGCAGGCTGGCAAAGGGGATGGCGTCGTTGAGCGTGACCAGCGCCATGATGTAGCCGCCAATGCCGAAAAAGGCGGCGTGGCCGAAACACAGAATGCCGGTGCGACCCCAGAAGAAGTCGAGGCTTGCCGCGAACAGGCCGAAGATCAGTGCGTCGCGGATCACCGTCAGCTGATAGCCGTCGGCAATGAACGGATAGAGGATAGCCAGCGCCACGCAGACGACGAAGATCAGCAGCCAGTTGCGGTCCCGGGCGATCATCGCGACGCCCCGTTGAACAGGCCGTTGGGCCGCAGCCGCACGGCGACGATGGCCGCCAGCAGCACGATCGCTTGCGCCAGCGATGGCGATATCTGGTAGTTCAGAACACTCGTCAGACCGCCGACGAAAACACTGCCGGCGACGAGGCCGCCGATCGAGCCGACGCCGCCAACGATGACGACGAAGAAGGCATTGGCGAGATAGTTCACCCCCATCTGCGGCAGTACGATCGCCAGCGGCGCGACCAGTCCGCCGGCGAGGCCCGCGATTGCCGCGCCGAAGGTGAAGGCGATGGCATAGGTGCGCCGCGTGTTGATGCCGACGCCCTCGGCCATTTCACGGTTCTGGATGACGGTGCGGATATCGAGGCCGAAGGACGTTCGGCTGATCAGCAGGACGACGCCGAGCAGGGTCAGCGCGGCGATGGCGATCAGGATCAGCCGGTAGGCCGGATAGACGGTGAAGACGAGATCGAGCGTGCCTTCGATCGGCGGTGTCACCGGCTTGGCGCCGAGACCGAAGGTCAGTTCCAGCCCTTGCTGCAGGATCAGGCTGACGCCCCAGGTGGCGAGCACGGTCGAGACCGGCCGCGAATAGAGATGGCGGATGATGGCGAACTCGAGGATGCAGCCGACAACCGCGCCGGCGATGGGCGCAGCGGCCAGCCCCAGCCAGAAGGAACCGCCCATGCTCTGGACGAAATAGACCGCGAAGGCGCCGACGGTGACGAACTCGCCATGCGCCAGATTGGTCACGTTCATCAGTCCGAAGCTGATCGCCAGCCCGAGGCCGACCAGCATCAGGATGCTGATCAGCGTCAGCGCATTGAGGAGCGTGGTGACGACAAAATCCATCGCGTCAGGCCGCGCCGGCGATGCGTTGGCGCAGGCCGGCGAGCAGGCCTTCGGCGGCATCGATCACATCGGCCTGATGCGGCTGCAGATTCTGCCCGGCCCATTCGTCGATATGGTCCGACAGCGGGTCGACCACTTCGGTACGATGATTGGCCAGCGTCTCGATGACGGCATGGCCGCAGAACGGCACATAACCTTCGGAATAGCCGCCCTCATGGCTCATGATCAGGCGTCCGTTCGACGTCTCCGCGGCCAGCGCCACCATGCGTGCGGCAAGGCGCCGGAAGCACTCGCTGTTGAGCATCATGCGGCCGAGCGGGTCGAAACCCGATGCGTCGAAACCGGAAGCGACGATGACGAGGTCCGGCTTGAAGGCGCGCAGCGCAGGGGCGATGACGCGGTCGAAAGCCAATTCATAGGCGCCGGTGCCGCTGCCCGCCGGCAACGGGATGTTGATGTTGTAGCCTTCGCCGGCGCCTTTGCCGTTGTCGGCCAGCGCACCGCGCCCGGTCGGATAGAGATTGTCCTGATGTACGGACATGGTCAGCACCGACGGGTCGGAATAAAACACCGTCTCGGTGCCGTTGCCGTGATGCACGTCCCAATCAACCACCGCCGCGCGGCCAAGCAAGCCTTCATGCTGCAGCCGGCGCACGGACACGCCGATGTTGGAGAACAGGCAATTGCCCATCGCCTGGTCTGGCTCGGCATGGTGCCCCGGCGGCCGCGCCAGCGCATAGGCGTTGTCGACCCGGCCGGTCAGCACGGCGCGCATGGCGGCATAGGTGGTGCCGGCCGACAGCAGGGCGATGTCGAAACTGTTGAGGCCGATCGGTGCCTGCGGGCCGGCGAAGCCGGAACCGCGCTCACTGAGCATTCTGATATCGTCGACATGGCGTTGCGTATGCACGCGCAGCAGGTCCTCGACCGAGACCGGCTCGGGAATGATCGGCACGAGGTGGCGCGACAGGCCGCTGACCTGGATCAGGTTGTTCAGCCGACGCTTCGAGCCGGGCGATTCCAGATGCCGGCCAGGTTCCACAAAACGGCCGGGAGGCATCATGTCGGCGCTGGAGCCGGTGTCATGCCACATCAGCTGTTCGTGAAAAACGTAGCCTGTCGCCATCCGCAGCGTCCTCTAAAAACCAGGTGACGCTAGCAGGCTAACGATGACATGGCCCGACCCGAAAGAGGGGTTGTGCCAGTTATCTATGCCCCTCCTTTCGGAGGGGTATGGAGGTTTGCGGAGCCTTGCGCGGCACGCACGGCCTGGACCCGGTTGCTCACCGCCAGCTTGCCGAAAATGTTTTTGAGATGCCACTTCACCGTCGTTTCGCTGACCGACAGGGCAAGCGCGATATCGCGGTTGGACATGCCTTCGGTGAGATAGCGCAGCAGCTCGGCCTCGCGCTGGGTGAGGTGTTCCTTCTCGGCGGCTGGCGTGGCCGGCTTGCGCGTCGCCACAGGCGTCGTCTGCGCGGCATTGATGATGCGGGTGGCATAGGCTGACAGCGCCGGATCGGTCTGTGTCTGAGCCGCACGCAGCCGCGCCAATCCTTCGATAACGGGTCTTCCCTCATCGACGAAGGAGCGGATGAAGCCAGAGGGTTGAGCGAGACGCAGCGCCTCGAGCAGATAGCGGTCGGCCTCGTGTGGGTCAGGGCCGGCACTCTTGGCGCGCAGGATCAGCGCCAGGATATGGCGGCGCATGCGCCCGCTGTCTTTCGTTCGCTCCAGAAGCGCGTCGAAGATACCGGCGGCCGCGGCATAGAATTTCTCCGCCGTCAGCAGTCTGCCCTCGGCGAAGAACTCGAATTCGTTGGCGACAGTGGGAGTGGTCTCGGCCCGTTCGCTGCGATGCTCATTCAACAAGGCGCGCGCCTCGGCGCTGCGGTTCTGGTCGAGCAGCAGCCTGACGCGATCATGCACGAGCACCGAGGCGAGACGACGGTACACGGAGCCGCGCACACGTTGGTAGACGCGCTCCAGCATATCGAGCGCGGCCTCCGTGCGGCCGGTCAGCTGCAGCACGCGGGCATAGGTCGGCACGCTGGCGAGCGGATAGACGATGACCGCCGCCCCCTCGATCAATGGCCCGAGATTCTCGACCAGCGTCAGCGCCTCGCCCGACGCATTGGTCTCGTAAGCGAGTTCGGCAAGCAGCGTGCCGGCCAGCGCTTCGGCGTAGGAATTCGGGCCGATCCGCGCCCTGGCCTCGGCGATTGCGTCGCGCAGCAGCCGTTCGGCGGCGGGCAAGCGACCGGCCGAGCGCTCGATTACGGCCATGTAGCAATTGGCAATGGTGACGCCGAGCAGGCTGCCGCTTCGCTCATGCGCCTTGCGCGCCGCGTCCACCGCCGCGCGTGCGCCGTCGAGGTCGCCCAGCGCATAAAGATTGTAGCCGATGACATTGGCCGTCGCGCCTTCCATGAACCAGGCATCGGGTGCGATGACGCGCAGGGCCGCGAGTGCCGTGTCGCGCGCCTGATCGAATTGCTCGAGCGTGCTGTGCACGGCGGCGGCGAGCACCACGAGTTCGGCCTCGATCGTGGTGCCGGTCAGCGTGCCGGGGTCATTGCTGTCAGCCGGCCCGGTCTCGACCAGCTTGCGCGCATTGCTCAGCGTCTGTTGGGCAAGCTCGGGTTGGCTGCTGTGTACCGCAAGCCACAACACGACAAGCTGCAGCCGGATGCGCTGGTCGATCAGCTTTTTGGGCAGCAGCGCCAGCAACTGACGCACATAGAGAAGCTGGCACTGGGCGATGAGGTCGAGCGCGTTGTTCTCGACGAACACCGCCGCGCGGGCCTGGTCGCCGGCGGCGAGCGCATGCCTGATCGCCTCGGTCAGCATCTTGCGTTCGCCAAACCATTCGGCAGCCGCTAAGTGCAGCGGTGCGATCATCTCAGGTTCGCGCCGTTCCATCTCGCGGCTAAGGAAGTCGCGGAACAGATGATGATAGCGGAACCAGCGCCGCTCCTCGTCAAGCGGCACCAGGAACAGGTTGCGCGTCTCGATTTCGGTGATCGCCGCCTCGGCATCCGCCGCCCGCATCACCGCCCGGCAGGCCTCGGCGCTGAAGCGTTCGAAGATCGAACTGTAGAGCAGGAATTTTGCGATCGCCGGCGGCAGTTCCAAAAACACTTCCCCCATCAGGAAGTCGGCAACGTTGCGGTTGGCGCCGGTGAAATTGCCGATGACAGTTTCGGGCGCATGCGCAGCACCGAGCGACAGCGAGGCGAGCTGCAGGCCGGCGGCCCATCCTTCGGTCCGCGAACACAAGGTCGCTACAGTGCTACTGCTGACGCTCAAGCCCAGCTTGTCGTTAAAGAAGGCCTCCGCTTCGGAGGAGGCGAAGCGCAAATCGTCGGGGCCGATTTCGCAGACGTCGCCCAGCACCCTGAGCTTGCCGAGCTGCAGGTCGGGCAGGCTGCGCGAGCCGATGACGAAGGCGACGTTTGCCGGCGCCTGCCGTGTCAGGCGTTCCATGAACCGCTTCACCGCCGGCGCTTCGATGGCGTGGTAGTCGTCGAAGAACAAGGTGATGTCGGCGTCGCGCGCCGCCAACCCCGCCACCAGCGCGGCGAGCACCACATCCAACTGCGGGATCGGGCTCGACTGGAAGGCGAGGTCGAGTTCCGCCGGGCTCTGCACGAGGTGGCGCAGCGCTCCCACCAGATGCGACAGGAAGGCGCCTTCGTCATTGTCTGATACCTCGCAGGACAGCCATGCGGTCAGCCGGCCGAGGCGCGCGACTTCCGCAGCCCATTGCGCCATCGTCGTCGACTTGCCGAAGCCGGCGGCCGCGGCGAACAGCACGATGCGGGTATCGATATGCCGCTTCAGCGTCGACAGGATGGTCTCGCGACGGACCCATCGGCGGTGATGCGGCGACGCGTGCGGAGTGGGTTGCGGAGCTGTTCTCATCTAGGCTCGCGCAACCTGGCGGTTCTCCGGATTACAGGGGTGCCACTCGGCTTCGATCAGCGGAATCTGCGGCGCGGCATTGCGCGGCAAGGTTCCCTTTATCCGGGGATCGTCGACGATTTCAAAACCGGTCGCGAAGGGCACGAAACCGCAGGCGCTGTAGAAACCGATGACGCTGTGATGATCGAAGCTGCTTGTGTGCAGCCAGATGCGGCTCGGAGCGAGGCGCCATGCCAGCTCGAGCGCCCCGGCCATCAGCCGCTTGCCGAAACCGCGGCCAGTCAATGAGGGGAACAGGCCGAAATAGGTGATCTCGATCTCGCTGCTGTCGGCGACGAAGAATTCGACCATGCCGAGATGCACGCCGCTTTCATCGTAACCGTAGTAGAGATGCTGGCGCGGATCGGCGAAGTGATCCGTTATCTCGGCGTCGGACATTTCGGACACGCGGTCCCACAGCCAGGGCGCGCCGATCTCCTGGAACATCGCCCGATACGAAGCGCAGTCGGGCATGGTGATGCGGGTCATGGCCAAGGGTTTTGCGAGAGCGGGCTGCGGCGCGCGCGCCTCCATCCACGTCACGGCATTGGCGAGCTTGCCCGCCGGCAGGCGCCGGTAGCCAATGGCAAGATCGGTGATTTCGGCGGGCATCGTATCTTCGGTGATCAACGCATTCCTCTTGGTGTCTGCCCGATAGCAGTATCGGCTTGCGGCCGCTGATGCCAACAGCGCGAATGAACTGACCAGAGGCGGCTGGGCGTGGATCGGATTTTTTGGCGCCGCTGCCTCTTGCATTTCACAGAAATGGCATATGAGATATGATACACCATTCGAACGGAAGTGAAATATGATGCCTGAGCGGATTGCTGACGAGGCCATTCTCAGCGCGGTCGACGACGGCTTCGCGCGACAGGTCGCGTTCCTGGCCGATCTCGTGCGCTTTCCCTCGCAGCGCGGCGAGGAACACGCGGCGCAATCGTTCATGGCGGCCGCCTATGAGGCTGACGGCTATGCGGTCGACATGTGGCGCGTCGATGTCGATGCAATTCGCGACCTGCCAGGTTTTTCACCTGTGGCGGTTTCCTACGATGACGCCTTCAATGTCGTTGCCACTCATACGCCGAGAAACGCGACCGGCCGCTCGCTGATCCTCAACGGCCATATCGATGTCGTGCCGACAGGACCGCACGACCGCTGGGCGCGTGATCCCTACGATCCGGCGATCGAGGATGGCTGGATGCACGGCCGCGGCGCCGGCGACATGAAGGCTGGCCTGTCAGCCTGTCTCTATGCACTGACGGCATTGCGCAGCCTCGGCTATCAGCCGGCCGCGAAATTGTTCCTGCAGTCGGTGGTCGAGGAAGAGTGCACCGGCAATGGCGCGCTCGCCTGCCTGCAGCGCGGCTATCGCGCCGATGCCGCCTTCATCCCCGAGCCGTTGGAACCAAGGCTGATGCGGGCGCAGGTCGGGCCGATCTGGTTCAGGGTTGAGGTCGACGGTGATCCGCAGCACGCGTCAGGGGCTTTTTCCGCCGGCGCCAATGCCATCGAAAAGGCATTCGCCATCATCCAGGCGCTGAAGCAGCTCGAAATCGTCTGGAATGCGCGCAAGGTCGATGACCCGCATTTTTGCGACCACCCGCACCCGATCCGCTTCAATCTCGGCAAGATCGAAGGTGGCGAGTGGACATCGAGCGTTCCGGCGCGCTGTGTCTTCGAGATGCGGGTCGCGACCTATCCCAGCCAGAAGCTAAGGGATGCCCGGGTCGAAATCGAGGCCTGCATCGCCGATGCGGCGCGCGCCGACCCGTTCCTGGCCAACCGCCCGCCGCGCCTCACCTACAATGGCTTCATGGCCGAGGGCTATGTGCTGCAAGGGGCGGACGAGATGGAAGCCGTGCTGCGCCGCAGCCATACCGCTGTCTGGGGCGAGCCGTTGAAGGAACACGTCACCTCGGCGACGACCGATGCGCGCTTCTTTGGCCTCTATGCCGACACGCCGGCGATCGTCTATGGCCCGATCTGCCGCATGCCGCATGGCTATGACGAGGCCGTCGATCTGGACTCCGTGCGCAAGGTCACCCAGACAATCGCGCTGTTCATCGCTGACTGGTGCGGCCTCGAACCCATCGATCCCGAGGCCAGGCGATGAACGCGGCTGTGCCTGACGCTTTCGGCGACACACTGGCCGAGGATGCGCCTGACGTCTCGACAGCCGATGCGCTGGCCATCCTGCGCCGGCACTACGGGCTCACCGGCACCGCGCGTCCGTTGCCGGGCGAACGCGACCACAACTTCCACATCCAGACGGACGGTGAGGGTGAGTTCGTCCTCAAAATCTCGCATCCGGCGGAAGAGGCCGGCTTCACCGACTTCCAGAACAAGGCGCTCGATCACATCCTTGCGGTCGACCCGACCTTGCCGGTTCCCTCGGTGCGCAAAAGCCTGCAAGGTGAAGCGCAATTCGCGGTCGGCGTCGGTGGATCGGCGCCGCGCATCGTCCGGCTGGTCACCTATCTGCCCGGCCAGCTGCTTTCGCGCTCGCCCACATCGGCGGCGCAGGATCGCAATCTCGGCATCTTCCTTGCCCGCCTTGGCCGCGCGCTGCGCGGCTTCTTCCACCCGGCCGCCGGCAGCGACCTGCTCTGGGATATCCGCAAGGTCGCCAAGACGCGGCCGATGCTGGCGCACATCGCTGACCCCAGCCGGCGGGCGATGGTCGAGCGTGCGATCGACGCCTTCGAGGAGCATGCAGCGCCGGTCATCCCGAAATTGCGCGCGCAGATCGTCCACAACGACATGAACTCCTACAATGTGGTGATGGATGCGTCGCGGCCGGAAGTGGTCAGCGGCATTCTCGACTTTGGCGACATGATCCACTCGCCGCTAATCTGCGATCTCGCCATCGGCGCCGTCTATCGCTGGCCGGCCGAAGGTCATCCACTGGCGCCGGCGGCGCGCTTCGTCGCCGGTTACCAGTCGGTGCAGCCGCTCGAGGCCGAAGAAGTCGGCATCCTCTTCGATCTGATCCGCGCCCGCCTTGCGCTCATCGCCAACATCGCCAGCTGGCAGGCCGAGCGCTTCCCGGCCAAGCGCGACTATGTCCTGCGGCTCGCCACCGAAGTCTGGGCATCGCTCGAACGGCTGGACGAGCTGTCGTCCACTGACGCCCGCCGTTATTTTCTCGACAATTCCAATCCGGAGTAGATGCTCGTGCCCCAATCCTCGCCTGCAGATGCCTTTGCCGATGCCGGCGCGTCGGCAAAAGAGCGTGCCCTGCTCGAGCGCCGCGCCAGGCTGCTTGGCCCGACCTACCGCGCCTTCTACCGCAACCCGATCCATCTGGTGCGGGGCAGCGGCGTCTGGCTCTACGATGCCCAGGGCCGAAAATTCCTCGACGCCTACAACAATGTCGCCTCGGTCGGCCACTGCCATCCGCGCGTCGTCGAGGCGCTGTCGGGGCAGGCGGCGACACTCAACACGCACACACGCTATCTCAGCGAGATCATCCTCGATTACGCCGAGAAGTTGCTCGGCACCTGTCCGGCCCATCTCGGCCACGCCATGTTCACCTGCACCGGCAGCGAGGCCAACGACCTTGCCATCCGCATAGCACAGCATTCCAGCGGCGGCACCGGGGTGATCATCACCGACTTCGCCTACCATGGCGCCACGATCGCGACTGCACAATTGTCTCCGGCCGCGGTCGGGGTGAAAGCGGTGCCCGCGCAGCACCGCACTGTCGCGGCGCCGGATACGTTCCGCGATCATGGCCGGGCCGCGCGCGATTTCGCCAGGAATGTCACCGCCGCCATCGACGACATGCGCGCGCAGAACGTCCGTCCGGCCGCACTGCTTCTCGACTCCGCGTTTTCCAGTGACGGCATCTTCTTTCCCGATGCGGCGGTGATGCGCGAGGCAGCAAGCCTCGTTAGAAAAGCCGGCGGCATCGTCATTGCCGATGAGGTTCAGTCCGGCTTCGGCCGGCTCGGCCAGGGCATGTGGGGTTTCGCCAATTATGGCATCGAGCCTGACATCATCACGATGGGCAAGCCGATCGGAGACGGGCATCCGATGGGCGCGGTGATCGTGCGGCCGCAGCTTGTCGCCTCCTTCGGCTCGAACACCGGTTACTTCAACACCTTCGGCGGCAATCCGGTCGCGGCCGCCGTCGGCATCGCCGTTCTCGAGGTGATCGAAGGCGAGGGCCTGATCGAGAATGCGCGCATGGTTGGCGCCTATACGGGCGAGCTGCTGCGCGCCCTGCAGAGCCGGCATGACGCGGTCGCCGACGTCAGGCACAACGGCCTCTATTTCGCCGTCGAGTTGACGGCGGAGGGCGACGAGGCCTTGGCCGCCACCAAGACATCGGCGGTTGTCGAAGCCATGCGCGAAGACGGCGTGCTGATCTCCTCCTGCGGTCCGCGCGGCAATGTGCTGAAGATCAGGCCGCCGCTGCCCTTTGCCAGGGACAATGCCGAGCAACTGGCCGAGACGCTCGATCGCGCACTGTCGAACTGGTGATCGGAGCGGGCCGCGCATGCTGAAGCTCGAACATCAAACCCTGAATGACCGCGCCTATGGCGCGCTCAAGCAGGAATTGATTTCCGGCGGCTTCAGCCCGGGCCAGACACTGGTCATCCGCAAGCTCGCCGAGACGTTCGGCATATCGACGACCCCGATCCGCGAGGCGCTGCAAAGGCTCGTCGCCGAGCGGCTGCTCGAGATGCAGAACAACCGCTCGGTCATCGTGCCTTTGCTGTCCGCGCCAGCCTTCGAGGAACTGACGCGCATCCGCATCGCCGTCGAGGGACTGGCGGGCGAGATGGCCGCGTCGCGGATGACGGAAAGTGGTCTGGTCGAGATCAAGGCCGCGCTCGCTGGCATGCAGCAAGCCATCGAGACAGGTGACGCAAAGGCCTATCTCGCGCTGAACGAGGCCTTCCACTTCGCTATCTACCAGCATGCCGGCGCGCCGATCCTTTTGAATATGATCCGCGACCTTTGGGGTCGGGTAGGGCCGTATCTCAAGCTGCTGATGCAGGCCGATCGCTACGTTCCGCAGTCGAACGATGCGCATCGCCAGATCGTCGCCGCGCTGGAGCAGCGCGGCGGTCCCGCGGTCCGGACTTTCATTGAAGAGGACATCACTGTAGCGGCCGCTGTCTTGTCGGCAAACCTTGGCGCGGCCACGTGACGGTCGCCTATCTCGTTTCGTCCATCCGGTCGCGCAACATGCTCCAGCCGAGCAGCATGTTGGGTGCGTGCCGCAACAAGGCATGGAACGGGATCGGTGCCGGCAGCGCAAACGGTAGCGGCAGATCACGGGCATCGGTTCCAGCCGCCCAGTCGGCCAGCACCTTGCCCATCGCCGTCGTCATGGCGATGCCGCGCCCGTTGCAGGCGCGACCGGCGATGAACCCCGGCCCAAGGTCCAAGAGGTGCGGCAGGAAATCCGGCTCGACCGCGGCCATTCCCGACCAGCTATAGGCAAGCGGAGGCAACTCGGGCAGGTCGAGATGCCTGGCGAGCCGTCGCCAGATCGTCTGCGGCACGCGCGCATCGGCACCGGCGCCAAGGATATGCATGCCGCCGCTGATCAGCCGGTTCTCGCTGTCGAAGCGGAAGGTGAAGAGATTGCGCCTGGTGTCGCCGACGCCTTGCCCGCCGGGCAAGAGACGCGTGCGGATTTCCTGCGGCAGCGGTCCTGTCGCGATCTGGAAAACCTTCAGCGGAAAATAGGTTCGTTGCAGCAACGGATTGAGCGACCCTCCATAGGCGTTGGTGGCGACCAGCACCTTGCCGGCGCGCACCGAGCCCGATGGCGTTTTCAACACCCAGCAATCCGTCGTGCGATCGACCGAGGTGACGCGCGTATGCTCGAAGATGCGCGCGCCGGCCTTCTCGGCCGCATCGGCCAGCCCACGCGCGTATTCGACTGGATTGAGCACGCCGCCCGAACGATCCATCCAGCCGCCGACATAACCCCGCGCACCGGTCAGCGCTTCGACCTCCTGCCGGGCCAGGGTAACGGCCGGCCGGCCGCGCTGCGCCCATTGCCCGGCGCGGGATTTGACCTTCTCGAACGCGGCGGGCGAATGCGCTGGCTGGATCCATCCGCTCTGCACGGCGTCGCAGTCGATGCCGTGCCGGCGGATCAGGCCGAAGACCAGGTCGGCGCTGCCGGCGGCGAAATCAATCAGCCGTTTACCGTGTTCGGGGCCGAGACGGCCGATAATGTTGTCCGGGTCCATCTTGGCGAAGTTCGGCACGACGAAGCCAGCATTTCTGCCAGTCGCGCCCCAGGCGATGAATTCGGCTTCGAGAACGGCAACGGAAAGCCCTTTCCCGGCGGCGTGCAGCGCTGTCGAGAGGCCGGAAAAGCCGCCGCCGACTATGGCGAGGTCGACATCGAGCCCGCCTTGCAGCGCCGGCCGGTCACGGTGGTTGCGGCTGACGGCATGCCAGAGCGAAGCGCCATGCGCTTCCTGCCGGACCACGGCATTCATGGCCCTGAACTGCTCTTGCCCGTAACGACCTTCGCCCGCTTGCCGAACCATGGTCGCCGCGGTCTGTCGCCGAACAGGCCGTTCGGCCGGATCAGCAGGATGACGCAGAGCATGACGCCGATGGCGGCGATCTGCAGCGCGGCGGCGCGGGCCTGCTGCTCCGGCGGGAACAGAACGCTGGTCAAGGTGCCGGATCCAGCCCATATCGCCCAGACCAGGATGCTGCCGATGACGGCGCCGAGATTGCTGCCCGAGCCGCCGACGATCAGCATCACCCAGACCTGGAAAGTCAGGATCGGCAGGTAATTGTCCGGCGCGATGAAGCCGGTGAAATGCGCCTGCAGCGCGCCCGCCAGCGCCATGATGGCGCCACCGACGGCAAAGGCCTGGACGCGGTAAAAACGCGCGCTCTTGCCCAAAGAGATCGCTGCCCGCTCGTCTTCCCGCAACGCCTTCAGCACCCGCCCCCAAGGGCTGCGCGACAGGTGCTCCAAGGCGAGATAGGCGATCAGCGTCACCGCGCAGACCACGGCAAGGTTGGACAGGTTGAAGAGCAGCGGCGTCTCGGCGAGGCTGCCGAACGGGCGCGGGATGAAACCGATGCCGAACGGGCCGCCGGTCAGCCTCTGCGCGTTGAGCGCGACCAGTTGCACGACGACGGCGACGCCGAAGGTGGTGATCGCCAGATAGTCGGATCGCAGACGCAGCGTGGCCATGCCGGTGAGCGCGGCGGCGATGCCACCGACGGCCATGGCGCCGAGCCAGCCGACGACGATCGGCAGGTCGAAGCCGCCGAGCCTCGCGACATCGTCGGGTGTCGTCAGCAGTGCGGATGTATAGGCGCCGATGGCGACGAAGCCGGCGAGGCCGACATTGAACAGCCCGGTCAGCCCCCACTGCAGATTGAGCCCCAGCGTGACCAGCG
Organism: Mesorhizobium kowhaii; assembly: GCF_042431665.1. NCBI lineage: Bacteria > Pseudomonadati > Pseudomonadota > Alphaproteobacteria > Hyphomicrobiales > Phyllobacteriaceae > Mesorhizobium > Mesorhizobium kowhaii. Next base: position 406,287 of record NZ_JBHLYT010000053.1, on the reverse strand, counting down.
AAAAGATCAGCGCGGTGGTCAGGAAGAAGGCGCCGTAGCCGAGCAGGTCCATCAGCGTTCCCTCACACCAAACAGGCCGATTGGTCGCACGAACAGCACCGCCATCAGGATGATGAAGGAGACGGCGGCGCGCCATTCGGCGCCGATCAGCTGCACCGCGCCGGCCTCGGCGAGCCCGATGATCAGGCCGCCGAGCACGGCGCCGGGAATGCTGCCGATGCCGCCGAGAATGGCGGCGGCGAACATCGGCAGCAGCATGTCGAAGCCCATGAACGGGCGGATCTGCACCAGAATGCCGATCATCACGCCGGCGACGCAGGCCAGCGCGCCGCCGATGATCCAGGTGACGCGCACCACGCTGGCGACGTCGATGCCGACGATGCGGGCCAGTGCCGCGTTCTGGCTCAAGGCCTGCATCGAGCGGCCGGTCTGGGTGCGCGTCATCAACAGATGCACGCCGAGCACCAGCACGGCGGTCAGCAGCAGCAGCGCGATCTGGTCGGGTGTGATGCGGATGCCGAAGCCGACCGGCATGGCGATCTGGATCGCCCGGCTGAAATAGGTCGGGCGCGAGGTGAAAGTGAATTCGAGCAGGCTTCTGAGCGCCATCGAGGCGCCGAAGCTCGCCATCACCACGATGATGGCCTGGCCTTGCGAGCGCAACCGCGCGAACAGCACCTTGTCGAGCAGCAGCGCCAAGAGGGCGGTGAATGCCATGCCGATGACCAGTGCGACAATCAGCGGCCAGCCGAAGGACAGCGGTCCGATCGGCGCCACCTTGCCGACCATCGCGCCGATGGCGCTGACGACGGCCAGCGTCGCATAGGTGCCCCAGGCCATGAAGTCGCCATGGGCGAAGTTGGAAAAACGCAGGATCGAATAGGTGAGCGTCACGCCGATGGCGCCGAGGCCGATCATCGAGCCGGTCAGCAACCCGTCGACGATGAATTGCAGGCTCATGCCGCGCCTCCTTTCCCGGTCTGCGACGTCTTTTCTGCCTTGAGGGGGCGCTGGCCAAGATAGAGTTCGGCAACCACAGGGTCGTTCCACAGTTCGGAGGCGACACCTTCGTGCCGGTCCTTGCCTTCGACCAGCACATAGGCGCGATCGCCGATGGCAAGTGCTGCCTTGGCATTCTGTTCGACCAGCAGGATGGTGACGCCGGATTTACGAATGCCGGCCAGCATCTCGAACACCATCGACACGAATTTCGGCGACAGGCCGGCCGACGGCTCGTCCAGCACCAGCACCTTGGGGTGGACGATCAGCGCCCGCGCGACGGCGAGCATCTGCCGCTGTCCGCCCGAAAGGTTGCCGGCAGCGGTGCGGCGCTGGCGGACGAGGTCGGGGAAGGCGGCATACATCTCCTCGATGCGGGCAGGGATTTCGCGCCGCTCGAGGATGCCGCAGGCGACTTTCAGATTGTCTTCGACGGACATCAGCGGGAAGATGTTTTCGGTCTGCGGCACGAAGGCAAGACCGAGGCGCACCATGGTGTGCGCCGGTGCGGCGGTGATGTCCTTGCCGTCCAAAAACACCGTACCGCCGGTGATCGGGACGAGGCCGGCGATCGCCTTGATGAAGCTCGACTTGCCGGCGCCGTTGGGGCCGAGCACGACGACAATCTCGCCCTTGCCGACGGTGATCGAGGCGCCGCGCACGATCGGTACGCCGGGCTCGTAGCCGGCCTCGAGATTGCGGACATCGAGGACGATTTCGCTCATGCCGCGCCTCCGAGATAGGCCTCGATGACGCGCGGGTCGCGGGCAACCTGTTCCGCCGTGCCTTCGCTGAGCAACTGGCCGCTCGCCATGACGAGGACGCGATGGCAGAGCCGCGTCACCATGTCGATGTTGTGCTCGATCAGCAGGAAGGTGATGCCGCGCGCGTTGATATCGCGGATGCGGTCGATGATGACTTCGAGCAGGGTTGCGTTGACGCCGGCCGCCGGTTCGTCGAGCAGGATGATCGCCGGGTCGGCCATCATCACGCGGGCGAGTTCGAGCAGCTTGCGCTGGCCGCCGGAAAGCACGCGCGCCGGCTCATGCGCAAGGTGGGTGAGGGTGACCAGCTCCAGCAGTTCGAGCGCCTTGATCCTGGCGGCTCTCTCCTGCGCCGCCACCCGCCACGGTGTAACGAAGTTGGCGAGCAGTCTCTCGCCGGCCTGGCCCTGTGCCGCCAGCATTATGTTTTCGATCAGCGTCAGATTGGGCAGCGGGCGCGGGATCTGGAAGGTGCGGCCAAGGCCGCGACCGATGCGCAGATGCGCGGCTTCGCCCGAAACGCGCGTGCCGTTGAGGAGGATCTCGCCACTGGTTGGCAGGATGCTGCCGGCGAGCAGGTCGAACATCGTCGTCTTGCCGGCGCCGTTCGGCCCGATCAGGCCGAGGATTTCTCCCGCCCTGACGTCAAACGAGACATCGTTGACGGCGATGAGGCCGCCGAACCGCCTGACGACGTTCCTTGCCGTCAGAACCGGCGCACGGGTCTTCTGCCCCTGCTGTTGCGCTGCCTCGCTCATCAAACCCTCTGGCCGAAGACGATCGTTGCCGTCTCCTGATTTTTGATTTGTGATCACACTTGCTTTGATCACGCTATTCGGCTTTAATTTCGTCTGCAAGCCGAAAACCGCCAAGACCGGAAATCCATGCAAAAGGCTGCCATCGAAAAGAACAATGAGGCGATCGCGGCCCAGCTTGCGCCGGTCGGCCGCGAAACCGTGCAGGATCGCGTCTATTCGGAATTGCGCCGCGCCCTGATCGGCGGCCTGTTCGAGCCAAGCCAGGTGCTGACCATCCGTGGGCTCGCCGATGCGCTGGTCACGTCGACCATGCCGGTGCGCGAGGCGCTCGGCCGGCTGATCACGGAAAAGGCGCTGGAGGCGCTGCCAAACCGTTCGGTGCGGGTGCCGCCGATCACGCTGGAACGCCTCGACGATCTCTTGCGTGCCCGCATCCTCATCGAAGGCGAGGCCATCGCGCTGGCCGCCGCTCGTATGGGGCCGCGCCAGATCGCCACCATCGAGACCATTCTCGGCGAATGGGACGACATGCGGGCGTTGAAGCACAAGAAGGATGTCGATCGCGAAGTGACGCTCAACCAGAGCTTTCATTTCGAGATTTACCGTTCCTGCGGCTCGGCCGTGCTCATCCCGATGATCGAGAGCCTGTGGCTGCAATCAGGCCCCTGCATTCGTGTCGCCATCTACGCCTTCTCGGAAGCCGGCGAGGTCGACACCGCCCAGTATCACCGCCGCATCGTCACGGCGCTGGCCACGCAGGATGCGCAAGCAGCGCGGGAATCGCTGGTCGCCGACATCAGCCGGCCCTTCACCTTCCTGCGCAGCAAGCTGCAATCCGCCGCCGCGAAAGACCAGACATGACCGCCATCAGGATCACCGAGCCGCGCTCGCAGCTTTCCGTCACGGCGCTGTTGCTGCCTGAGAAGGCGCCGGAAAACGCCGCCTTTCTCAAGGCATATCTCGGCACGCCACGCGTCGTCCCGGGCATCCATGCGATGTGGACGGGGCCGGAAATCTCGTGCCCGGTTCCCGCTGCCGATCTCGAGGGCCAGCCCTATGCCAGGCCCTTGCCGGCGGAGAACGCAACGCTGACGCCGCAGCCGGGTGACATCGTGCTGTCCTATGTGCCGCCGCGCATGTGGGGCGGCAATCCCAATGCGATCTTCGACATCGGTCTCTACTACGGGCAGGGCGCGCGCCTGCTGTTCCCGATCGGCTGGCTTGCCGGCAGCGTGGTGGCGCAAGTGCGCGCCGAAGAGCGTGATCGGTTCGCCGCCGCTTGCGGCGTCATCCGCCGCAATGGCGCCTGCGACGTCACCTTCAGCCTGGTGGAGGTCTGAAATGGCTGACGACAGTTTCGAACTCTTCGATCTTCGCATCGAGGCGGTCATCCCCGAGGGCAAGCCGATCTATTGCGGCGCCAAGGCCGGCGACTATTTCGAGATCAAGGGCGAGATGCTGTCGATGCCGGCAGGGCAAGGCTTTTCGATCTATTCGATATCGGCCGTGTTGCCGCTGCTGGCAGCCAAGCAGCGCCCCAGCCACCCGAACGACTGGATGACCTCGGACGCCGAGATCGCTTGTCCCGATCCCAATTGCGCCAGCCGGCTGAGGATCGTCAGGACCGGCAAGCGACGGTTCAGCCATGCCGAGACCACGGCCGTACCGCTGCCGAAGCAGAGAGACGACAAATGAGTGCCAAGACCTTCGAACTCTGCCCCGGCTATACGATCTCGCGCGTCATCCGCGGTGGCTGGCAATTGGCCGGCGGCCATGGCGCCATCGACCGCCAGCAGGCGGTGACCGATCTGATCGCCACCTTCGATGCCGGCATCTGGACCTATGATTGCGCTGACATCTACACGGGCGTCGAGGAGCTGATCGGCGCCGCGCGCCTGCGACTGGCCAGCGAGCGTGGCCTCGATGTCGCCGCCAGGATGAAGGTGCACACCAAGCTGGTGCCCGACCTCGAACGGCTGGCCGGCATCAGCCGCGACTACATCAGGAGCATCGTCGACCAGTCGCTGCGGCGGCTGAAGACCGAGCGGCTCGATCTCGTGCAGTTTCACTGGTGGGACTATGCGCAGCCGCGCTATGTCGAGGCGATGGGCTGGCTCAATGAGCTTCGGCTTGAGGGCAAGGTGCGCAATCTCGGCACCACCAATTTCGACACGCCGCGGCTCGCCGAAATTCTCGCCGCCGGCATCCCGCTGGTCAGCCAGCAGTTGCAATATTCGGTGCTCGACCAGCGGCCGGGCAACAGCCTTGCCGCACTCGCAGCGAAGAACCGCGTCAGCTTCCTCTGCTACGGCTCCGTTGCCGGCGGCTTCCTCAGCGACAAATGGCTAGGCATGGCCGAGCCTGCCACGCCGCTCGAAAACCGCTCGCTGGTCAAATACAAGCTGATCATCGATGACTTTGGCGGCTGGGACCTGTTCCAGCAACTGCTTCAGGCGCTGAAGGCCGTCGGCGACCGCCATGGCGTCGACATCGCCACCGTCGCCAGCGCCTGGGTGCTGGAGCAGCCGCAAGTGGCGGCCGTCATCGTCGGTGCCCGCAACCAGGCGCATGCGCTTGCCAATGCTGGCATCATGGACGTTGCGCTCGACGCCGAGGACCGGGCGCGGATTGCCGCCGTCATCGCACAGGGCTCCGGGCTTGAAGGAGATGTCTACACGCTGGAGCGCGACCGCCACGGCCGCCACGGTTCGATCATGCACTACAACCTCAATGCGGGGAAACAATGAGCGGCGAGCCTTCCCTGTTTTCACGCGCCAGCGCCGAGGTCGTCGACCTGCATCGCTTTTTCGTCGACTGGTTCGTCGCCGCGCGCGCCGGCAAGGCCGACTTCAGCCGCTTCGAGCGCGTCATGGGCGACGGCTTCGCCATGGTCGCGCCGGACGGCCAGGTCCTCGATCGCGCCTCGGTCGTCGATCATGTCCGCACCAGCCGCGCCACTTGCGACGACGGCTTCGCCATTTCGATCGAGGACATCCGCCCCGGCTGGCAGGGCGGGGACACGATCGTCGTCTTCTACGTCGAGGCGCAGCTGCGCGGCGGCAAGCACAGCCGTCGCCAATCGAGTGCCGTCTTCACCACCAGTTCATCGGCGCCCAACGGTGTCGAATGGCGACATCTGCATGAAACGTGGCTGCAGGTGCCGGAACGCTGAACAGGAGCATCGGGCCAAAAAGTGCGAAGGTAAATCCGATGCGCAGACAAAGAGACATGTAATCCAGTTCGTGTAGCTCAAAGGGGAACAACAATGAGAAAGACGATACTCCAACTCACCACCGCGCTCGCTCTCGTGACGATGGCCGGCGCAGCACAGGCCGCCGATTGCAAGATCACCGTCGGCCTCGTCATGGAACTGACCGGCCCGGCCGGCGAATACGGTCAGGCCGGCGCCAAATCGGTCGAGATGGCCTTCCGCGACATCAACGCCGCCGGTGGCGTGCGCGGCTGCGACCTAGCGACCGACACCCGTGACAGCCAGAGCCAGGGCAACATCGCGGTCGACGCCGCCACCCAGCTGGTTCAGGTCAAGAAGGTCCCGGTCATCATCGGCGGTATCATCTCGTCTGTGTCTATCCCGATCCTGACCTCGGTCACGGCACCAGCCAAGATCGTCCAGGTGTCGCCGGCTTCGTCCTCGCCGACGCTGACGGCGCTCGGCCGCGACGGCAAGACCAACGGCATCTTCTTCCGCACCATCACCTCGGATGCGTTGCAGGGTGTCGCTGCCGCCAAATACGCCATCGACAAGGGCTTCAAGAAGCTGTCGATCATCCATGTCAACAACGACTTCGGCGTCAACATGGTCGCCGAATTCTCGCGCGCCTACAAAGCGCTCGGCGGCGCCATTGTCTCCGATACGCCCTACAACGAAAAGCAGTCGAGCTATGCCTCGGAAGTGACGGCGGCGATGGCCGGCGAGCCGGACGGGCTCTATCTCGTCAGCACCCCGGTCGACGGTGCAACGGTTGCCCGCACCTGGATTTCGCAAGGCGGTGTGCAGAAATTCCTGCTCAATGACGGCATGAACAGCCCGGACTTCATCGAGTCCGTCGGGGCCGATTATCTGAAGGAAGCCTATGGCACGTCGTCCGGCACCAGCCCGACGGCCTCCACCGACTATTTCATAAAGAACTACAAGGAATTTTCCGGCATCGAGCCGTCCAATCCGGCGGCCGACCGTTCCTACGATGCCGGCGCCATCGTTGGCCTCGCCATCGCCATTGCCGGCTCCGAGGATCCGGCCAAGATCAAGGATGCGATGTACAAGGCGGTCGACCCGGCCGGCACGCCGATCTTTGCCGGCAAGGACGAGTTCGCCAAGGCGCTAGGCCTGATCAAGGACGGCAAGCCGATCCGCTACGAAGGCGTCATCGGCCCGGTCGCCTTCGACAAATATGGCGACATCACCGGTCCGTTCCGCCTCTGGAAGATCGTCGACGGCAAGGTGACGACCGACGGTGAAATGACCACCGACGACGTCAACGCGCTGCAGGCCAAACTTCAGTAAGACAACCTACCGTCCGGCGTCGATCCGATCTCATCGCGATCGATGCTGGACGGTCGGCCTGTCCTGCATTGTCGCAACCAGTCATGCGGACGATGGTGCTTGCACGGACAGGGGTTTGATCGGCGGGCGATCATGATTAGGATTGGCCAATGTCGCCTAAAACCCAACAGCTTCTATCTGCTCTCGACGACCGGATGGGCGCGGGCGGTGTCCTCGCCGGCTCCGACGTCGACCAGCGCTATCGCGACGATCCCGACGGCAAGCTCGGCGCGCTTCCCGAAGCGGTGCTGCGCCCGCGCGACACCGAGGGTGTAGCGGCAGCACTCGCCGCATGCAACGATCTCGGCCAGCCAGTTGTTGTGCAGGGCGGACGCACCGGGCTGACCGGCGCCGCGCGTGTGCAGCCGGGCGAGGTCGTGTTGTCGCTGGAGCGCATGACCGGTCTCGATGCACCGGATCGTCAGGCTGCCAGCATCGTCACCGAGGCGGGCGCAACGCTGCAGGCGGTGCAGGAGGCGGCCGACGGCGCCGGTCTGATGTTCGGCGTCGACATCGGCGCACGCGGTTCGGCCACGGTTGGCGGCAATGTCGCCACCAACGCCGGCGGCATCCGCGTGCTGCGCTATGGCATGTACCGGGCGCAGGTGCTGGGGCTGGAAGCGGTGCTTGCCGACGGCAGCGTGCTGACATCGCTAAAAGGTCTGCCCAAGGACAATTCCGGCTATGACCTCGGCCAGCTCTTCATCGGCACGGAAGGGACGCTTGGCGTCGTCACACGCGCGGCGCTCAGGCTGCATCCGAAGCCGGTGTCCGAGGTGAACGCCTTCTGCGCGCTGTCTTCGCTCGATGCGGCGATCGCCCTGCTCGGGCTGCTCCGGCAAAAGCTTGGCCCACTCTTGTCCGCCTATGAGGTCAACTTCGCGCCGCTCTATGACGCGATGGTCGCCAGCATGGACATGCCGGCGCCGCTGCCGGCGGGTTCGTCGGTCTATGTGCTGGCCGAGATCCAGGGCAGTGAGCCCGAACGCGACGGCGAGCGCTTCGCCGAGGTCTTGATGCAAGCGGTCGAGGATGGCGTGGTCGACGATGTGGTCGTCTCGCAGTCGCCGCGCGAAGTCCGGGCGCTGTGGGCCGTGCGCGAGGATGCCAACCGTTTCCTGTTTACGACGAAAGGTCTGATCGGCGTCGACATCAGCATCCCGCTGGCGCGGATGGGAATTTTTCTGCGGGAAGCGGACGCCGCCATCCACGCCGTCGATCCCGGCGCCGACATCTATGTCTTCGGTCATCTCGGTGACGGCAACCTGCACTACCAGGTCCGCACGGTGGATCCGGCGGCGGCATACGACATCGTCTATCGCGGCGTGGCGGCAGCCGGCGGCGGCGTTTCGGCCGAGCATGGCATCGGCCTCGACAAGAAGAAGTGGCTGCATCTGGTTCGCAGCGACGCAGAAATCGCCACGATGCGGCGGCTGAAAGCAGCGCTTGACCCCAGAAACATCCTGAATCCGGGACGGGTCTTCGACCTTGGCCCATCGGTTCAGAACGGATAGTGCTGGCCCGGATCCTCGATCGTCACCCAGCGTAAATCGGTGAATTCGGCGATCGATGCCTTTCCGCCGAAGCGGCCATAGCCCGAGCCCTTGACGCCGCCGAACGGCATCTGTGCCTCGTCGCCGATGGTCGGGCCATTGATGTGGCAGATGCCGGCTTCGATGCGCGCGGCCACCGCCATTGCACGCTTGATGTCGCGGCTGAACACGGCTGACGACAGGCCGTATTCGGTGTCGTTGGCGACACGCACGGCCTCATCCTCACCCTTCACCCGGATCACCGGCTTGACCGGCCCGAAGGATTCTTCGGCATAGACGCGCATGGCCGGTGTGACATGGTCGAGCAACGTTGCTTCCACCACGGTACCGCTGCGCTTGCCACCGGCCACCAGCCTGGCGCCCTTGGCGACGGCATCAGTGATGAGTTCCTCCATCTTGTCGGCCGCCTGGCTGCTGATCAGCGAGCCCAGCACGACATGGCCGCGCGGGTCGCCGGCCGGCAGCTGCGACGCGCGGGCCGCCAGCTTGGAAACGAATTCATCGGCGACCTTCTCGTCGACGATCAGCCGTTCGGTCGACATGCAGATCTGACCTTGATGCATGAAGGCGCCGAAGGTGGCGGCGTTGACCGCGGCGTCGATGTCGGCATCGTCCAGAACCAGCAATGGCGCCTTGCCGCCGAGTTCAAGCAGCGCCGGCTTCAGGTGCCTTCCGGCGAGCTCGGCGATGATCCTGCCGACCTTGGTCGAGCCGGTGAAGTTGACGCGCTTGACTAAAGGGTTCGCGACCAGCGCCTCGACGATGCCGGCGGCGTCCTTCGGATCATTGGTGACGACATTGATGACGCCCTTGGGCAGGCCGGCCTCGACCAGCACCTGGCCAATCAGCCGGTGCGTGCCGGGGCACATTTCGGATGCTTTCAGCACCACCGTGTTGCCGCAGGCGATCGGCATGGCGATGGCGCGGGTGCCGAGAATGACCGGCGCATTCCATGGCGCGATGCCGAGGCACACACCGGCCGCTTGACGGATCGCCATGGCCAGCGTGCCCGGCTTGTCGGAGGGTATGATCTCGCCCGAAATCTGCGTCGTCATCGCCGCCGCCTCGCGCAGCATGTTGGCCGCCAGCATGACATTGAAGCCGGCCCACGGGCCGGTCGCGCCTGTCTCTTCCATCATCAGCCGGGTGAATTCATCGACCTTCGAGGCCATCACGTCTGCCGCTTTGCTCAGCAAGGCGCGGCGCTCGCCAGGCCCGGTCTTCGACCAGGCCGGAAAGGCGGCTGCGGCGGCCTCGACCGCGGCATTGGCGTCGGCGATTGTGGCCGCGGCGGCGCGTGTCGCCAACCTGCCGGTGAACGGGTCCATGCGTTCGAAGGACGCCGCACCTGAGGCAGCCCGTTCGTCGCCGTCGATCAGAAGTCCGATGTCCATGACTGTCTCCATCGCTCCCGTTGAGCGTATTCTTTTGGGTTAGAATCCGAACATTTCGGCATTGATCGATGCTTCGAGGCCACCATCGACCGGCACGTTGGCGCCGTTGATCCAGCGCGCGCCGTCCGAGCACAGGAACAGCACCACCGGCGCGATGTCGCCGGAGGTGCCGGCGCGTCCGACCCTGGCAATGTCGCTGTCGACGCGGGCATCGCCGAGCACGCTGCGGAACTGTTTCAGGATCGGTGTCTCGACCGGGCCGGGGCTCACCGCATTGACGCGGATGCCGCGGCGTTTGAACAGATCCTGGTGCGCCGCGCGAAACGTCCACAAGAGCAGCAGCTCCTTGGAGACGGGATAGCCTTCCTCGTTCCTGACCGCATGGTCGCAGACCACCTCGGCGACATCCGGAAAACCTTCGATGCCGACCATCGAGACGGTGCGATTGAGATTGGCGCGCCAGCCATAGCCGGCGATCGAGGCCACGTTGACGATGGCACCGCCTTCGCGAAGTCTTGGCGCGAGGCCTTCCGAAAGCGCCCGCAGCCCGAAGAAGTTGACGGCCAGCGTCGCCGCCGCACCGGTGTTGCCGGAGAGGCCGGCGACATTGCAGAGCGCGTCGATACGCTGTGGCAGACGCGCGATGAGATCGTCGACGCCGGCCTTCGACGAGATGTCGGCCTTGACGAAACTGCCAACCGCTGCAGCCGGCTCACGAACGTCGACGCCGATCACGTCGGCGCCGAGCTGGCCGGCGAGTTCCGCCGTGCGCGCGCCGATGCCGGAGGCGACACCGGTGATGAGGATGGTCTTGCCGAAGAGCATGGTCATGCCTTTTCCTGATGCATCGTGGTTTGTTGTGGCGAAGGCGTCGCGTCATCGTCGGCGGAGGCCGCCGCGAGCCTGACGCGGTAGCCGACCGGCAGCAGGCGAAGGCCAAAGCGCTCCTCGATCGTTCCCCACAAGCCGCGCGGCAGGAAGAGCGAGAACAGCACCGCAGTGGCACCAAGCCCGACCAGGTACCAGACGCCGGTGCCGCCGAACCAGGTCTCGATGAGGAAGAACACCAGTGCGCCCAATATGGCGCCCTCGAAGGTGCCGATGCCGCCGACCAGCACCATGAAGATCATGTAGGCGGTCCATTGCACGTTGAAGTAGGTTTTCGGCTGGAAGGTGATCGAGGTCGCCAGCCACAGCGCGCCGGCAATGCCGATGCCGAAGGCGGCAAGCACGAACAGCAGCCGCTTGGTGCCGGTGACGCGCACGCCGACCGAGGCGGCGGCGTCCTCATTGTCCCGGATCGCGCGGATCGCGGCACCCGTGCTGCCGCGCAGCAGGCCAAACAGGATGGCGAGCAGGGCGGTCATCGAGGCCAGGGCCAGCCAGTAGATCGTCGCCCGCCTGGTGCCGGCGTCATAGACATTGAGCGAGATCAGCGACGTGCCGGTTTCGCCCTGCACCAGCCGGTCGAGATTGACCAGGAGATGCGTCAATGCCGCGATGACCCACATGCCGATGGCAAACTCGCCGTTCCTGAGCCGCAGCATGAACAGCGACAGCGGGATAGACACCACGCCGACGACAATTCCCGACGCGAACAGCGCCAGGAATGGGTTGAGGCCTGCATCGGCCAGCCGGATGGCGAAATAGGCGCCGAGCCCGAAGAACACCTGCTGCCCGACCGAGACCAGGCCGCCGAAGCCGGCCAGCGCATTCCACATCGCTGCCAGGATCACATAGATGAACAGCGCGGTCATGCGATCGACCGCGCCGGCCGACAGCAATTGCGGAGCAATCGCAAGCAGCGCGATGATGATTGCGACGGCCATCGCTGCGATCCGCGACGTCGCAGTGCCGCGCTGGATGACAGGCATGGTGGCGGGAGTGCTCATGACGTCCTCCCGAGGCGCAACAGGCCGCGCAGGCCGAGGCCGTACGCGGACAGCCGCACGAACAGCACGACGAGAAAGACAGCGTGGCCGCCGATCAGAAACCCCTGCGGATGCACTTGCGCGCCGAGCGTCTGGGCAAGCGCCAGTACGATGCCGCCGATCAGCGTTCCCCACAGCGATCCGGCGCCGCCGATCACCGCCGCCTCGAAGGCGAACAGCAATTGCGGCGCGCCGGCATAGGGATCGAAGGTGGCGCGCATGCCCAGGAACGCGCCGGCAAGACCAACCGTGACCATGGCGATGGCGGCGGCAATTGCGTTGGCGCGTCGCGCATCGACACCGACCAGGCCGGCGGTGTCGGGGTCTTCCGATGTGGCGCGGATCGAGCGGCCAAGCCGGGTGCGGGTGAGGAACAGCTGCAGCCCGCCCAGCAGGACCACGGCCGTGGCGAACATGATCACGGCGAGCTTGCCGACATAGATGTTGCCGGGCCATTCCCAGGAATCATAGGACAGGCTGCCGATATAGGGAGCCAGCGAACGCGTGTCGGCGCCGAATTGCTCGAACAGCAGATTGTCGATGACGATGGCGAGGCCGAACGTCGTCAGGATCGGCAGCAGGGCGCCGCCGCGTGCGCTGCGTTCGAGCAGGAAGCGCTGCAATGCCCAGCCGATCGCCGCCATCAGCGGCAGGACGATGAGCAGGCCGGCAAAGGGCGAGACGTGGAATCGCGACGCGAGCAGCCACAGCGCATAGGCAGCGAACACGGCAAGGCTGCCATGGGCGAGGTTGATGATGCGCATCACCGAAAACATGAACGACAGGCCGCAGGCGATCAGCGCGTAATAGCCGCCGAGAAGGATGCCCTGGATGATCTGGTTGCTCATGCGGGAACGCTCGCGGTGCCTTTCCGGTGCAGGCCGAAATAGGCCTTCGTTACCTCGTCGCGCGAAACCTCCTTGCTTGGTCCTTCAAGCGCGACACGGCCTTCGAGCATGCAGATGACCCTGTCGGATACCGCGAGCGCCCGGTTGAGGTCCTGTTCGACCAGGATGATCGTCGTGCCTGAAGCGATCAGCCCTTGCAGCGCGGCATAGACACGGTCGACGATCAGCGGCGACAGGCCGAGCGAAACCTCGTCGAGCAGCAGCACGTCCGGATTGCTCATCAGAGCGCGGCCGATCGCCGTCGCCTGCTGCTCCCCGCCCGAGAGATGGCCCGTCTTGGCATGGCGGCGCGGCTTGAGGTTTGGGAACATCTCCAGCACCTTGTCGACGCTCCAGTCGCCCGGCCGGCCGGCGGTCTTGCCGAGCAGAAGGTTCTCCTCGACCGTCATCTGCACGAACAGTCTGCGCCCCTCCGGCACCAGTGCCACACCCATGCCGACGCGTCTGTGCGACGGCACGCTGGTAAGATCGGCGCCGTCCAGCAGCACGCGGCCGGCCGCCGGCTGATGCGCACCGGCGATTGCCCGGAGCAGCGTCGTCTTGCCGGCGCCATTGGCGCCGACCAGCGCCAGTGTTTCGCCGCGTTCGATCGTGAAGCTCACGCCGCGCACCGCCTGCAGGAGGCCGTGCCGGACAACCAGGTTCTCGACCGACAGCAGGCTCATTTCGGGCCTCCGCCGAGATAGGCGCGCACGACCTCGGGATTGCCCATCACCGCTTGCGGCTCGCCGTCGGCGATAATCTTGCCGGCGTCCATGCAGATCAGCCGCTCTGCCACCTGCAGCAGGATGTGGACGATGTGCTCGATCCAGACGATGCCGATCTTGCGCCGGCGCAATTCCTTGATCGTGTCGACAAGTTCGCCGGCTTCGCCATCGGTCAGGCCGCCGCCGATCTCGTCGAGCAGCAGCAGCGTCGGTCTTGCCGCGAGCGCCCGCGCCAGTTCCAGCCGCTTGCGGTCGAGCAGCCCGAGCGTTTCGGCGCGCCGGTTGGCAACGCCCAGCATGCCGCACAGTTTCAGCGAGCCGAGCGCTTCCTCATAGGCCTCGTCGCGGCCGAGGCCGGCGCCATGCGAGGCGGCGACGAAGACATTCTCGAAGGTGGTCATGCCGCTGAACGGTTTCGGCACCTGGTGCGTGCGCACCAGGCCGAGCCGGCAGCGCTGCGTTGCCGACAGCGGAGTCACATCGCCGCCCTTGAAGCTGACCGTGCCCGAACTCGGCAGAAATGCCCCGGCCAGCACACTGAGCAGCGTGGTCTTGCCGGCGCCGTTCGGGCCGACAATGCCGACCGCCTCGTCGGCGGCCATGGTGAAGTCGATAGCATCCAGCACCACCAGTGCACCGAAGCGCTTGTGGATACCGGCGGCGGTCAGGATCGCCTGTTGTTGCGGATGGGTCACCAGGTGATCCTCGTCAGCGGTCCATCAGCCGTTGTAAGGCAGAAGCTTGGCTTCGACGGGCACTTTCGGGTCCGTGGCATTCTCGGTCACGACATAATCGAGCGGGAACTTGCTGCCTTCCTTGGCGGCGACCCACTGCGTGCCGATGATCGGGCCGGGCGAGACATTGGCCACCGGCCCGCTGGTGAAGTCGACCTTGCCGATCATGGTCTCGGTCTTGAGCTGGCTCAGCGCCTTGGCCACCGCCGCCTTGTCCTTGGCGTCGGTGCTTGCCTTCAGCGCTTCGAAGCCGGCGTCGAGCAGCGACATCGAGGCGCCGAGCTGCTGCGTCCACTGCTTGCCGCTCGCGGCCTCATAGCCATCGGCCAGCTCGGTGCCCGAAACACCGGTCAGCGGCGACTTGTAGGGGAAGGCCTTGTGCCAGTAGGCGGCGCTTGAAATCTTCATGCCGAGATCGCCGAGCGCCTCGATATCCGAGGGGAACAGCCCGGTCTTGGCGACCTGGCAGATCTTGATCTGCTTGATCAGCCCTTGCTGCGCCGCCTGGCGCCAGAACGCCGCGAAATCCGGCGGAATCGGGAAGGAATTGAAGATCTCGACGCCTTCCTGCTTGAACAGCGCGATCTGCGAGGAATAGTCGGTGGTGCCGGTCTCATAGGCGCCGGGATCGACGATGGTGAAGCCTTGCTTGGCCAGCAACGGTGCCAGATTGGCGCGGATGGCATTGCCGTCGGCGTCGTTCGGATACATGACGCCGACCTTCTTGTTGGTCTCGATCAGGTTCCATTGCGAGATGTAGGTCTTGAAGAACTCGCCGACGCCGAAGCCGAAATGATAGGTCCATTTGAACGGCGAGGGTGCGCCGGGCTTGGCGCCACGGCCGAAATACCAGGCTTCCCACGGCATGACTGTCGACAGGCACGGCACGCCGGCGGCTTCGCAGGCGTCGGCCACCGGGTTGATCACTTCGGGAGTCGACACCGCCAGCATAAGGTCGATGGCCTGGTTGTTGATCAGGTCCTTGGCCAACTGACCGGCGCGCGACGGATCGGACTGCGTGTCCTGGTCGAGGATTTCGACGCTGTATTTCTTGCCGCCGATGTCGAGCCCGCCGGCCAGCGCCTTGCGGGCCAGATCGAGCACGTAACCATCGGTCTGGCCGAAGCCGGCGAGCGGCCCGGTGCGCGGGCTGACAAAGCCGACCTTGATCGTGTCGCCTGCCTGGGCAAAGGCGCTGCGGCCGCCAAGCGCGAGCGCTGTGCCGCCGGCGATCGATGTGGCGATGAACTGGCGTCGCGATATGCCTGGAATAGCGTGGGTCATGTGTTCCTCCCTCTGTGGTGACGCCTCGCGGCAACCACCGGTTCGTTCAACGCTTTTGCCGCTTGAGACGGTGATCCACCGCCATCGATGGCGGCGAATGGCACGATTTTCGATCCTCCATCGTCACAGTGCACCACCGGTTTGGTTCGGTAAAATGATATTTTTCGGTGTTTCATTAACCCCTGGGTTAGGAAACGGCGCGGTCCGGATGACGTCCGGTTGAAATGCTCCGAGACGTCAGCTGCCTTGCCTTGCCGCTTCGCGGATGGTTTGCAGCAGGATGGAGAAGGCCGGCGAGGGTGCCGTGTCGGTCCGCATCGTCAGGCCGACCGGACCTTTGGTTTCCTCGGTGTTGACCGGCAAGGCGACGAAGGCGCCGCTGCCGAGTTCATTGGCGACGACGCCGGCCGAAATGATCCAGACGGCATTGCTCTGCCGCAGGAAGGCGCGGCCGAAGGAGTCCGAGACGGTTTCAATCTCCGTTGCCGGTGCGGTCATGCCGTTGGTGATGAACAGCCGGTCGACGAAGGGGCGGATGACCGATTCCCGCGTCGGCATCAGCATCGGGAATTCGTCGAGCCGTGCGAACACATCCTGGTTGGGATCTAGCAGCGGGTGTCCCGCTCGCACCACGAACAGCACCTGTTCGGAATAGAGGTGCTCGAAGAAGAAGCCGGTCATGTTCTCCGGCGCCGCCAGCCGCCCGACAACGAGATCGAGCGCGCCGATGCGCAATTGTTCGAGCAGCACCGCGTTCTCGCCGGTGACGATCTTGATCGCCGCCCGGGTGCCCTCCTTGAGAAACAGGGTCATGGCAAGCGGCATCACCCGCGCTGACACCGTCGGCAGCGCGCCGATGCGGATCGGGTGCCGGTTGACCGCCCCGTCCTGCCTGACGGAATCGACGCCTTGCTTGAGCGCCGTGATCGCCGTGCCGGCATGGCGAAGGAAGATCTCGCCGATGCGCGTCAGCCTGATGCCGCGGCCGTCGCGTTCGACCACCGCCACGCCGAGCGCCTCTTCCAGTTCGCGCAACGTCTTGGTCACCGCCGGTGGGCTGACATGCAGAAAATCTGCCGCTCTCGCCACGCTTCCCTGCCGCGCAACTTCCAGGAATGTCTGTAGGTGACGGAACCGGATGCGGCTCTCGGACATGGATTTGATAACCCCTGAGTTAATGAAACGGCGCAAAATATCATTTTACCGAACCAAATGCCTTGTGCAATGTGGGGATGGAGGACCGAAATCGTGCCATTCGTCACCATCGGCGGCATCACGCTGCACCACCGTCGCATCGAGACGAACGGCAGTGCGCACCCGATCGTGTTCATCAATTCGCTAGGCACTGACTTCCGGATCTGGGACCAGGTCCTGTCGATCCTGGACGGTGAAATGCCGCTGCTGGTCTACGACAAGCGTGGCCACGGGCTCTCCGACATCGGCGACATCAGGTCGATCGACGATCATGTCGATGATCTCTCGGCGCTCATCGATCATTTCGGACTGGGCAAGGT
Source organism: Mesorhizobium kowhaii (assembly GCF_042431665.1). Classification (NCBI taxonomy): domain Bacteria; kingdom Pseudomonadati; phylum Pseudomonadota; class Alphaproteobacteria; order Hyphomicrobiales; family Phyllobacteriaceae; genus Mesorhizobium; species Mesorhizobium kowhaii. The sequence continues at coordinate 389,177 of NZ_JBHLYT010000053.1, read as the reverse complement.
CGTGCTGTGCGGCCTGTCGGTCGGCGGCATGATCGCGCAAGGGCTCTATGCCAGGCGCCCGGAGATCGTCGAGGCCATGATCCTGTGCGACACGGCCCACAAGATCGGCACGACCGAGAGCTGGAACACACGCATTTCGATCGTGGAACGGCACGGCATCGAGGCGATCGCCGACGGCGTGATGAAAGTATGGTTCACGCCGGATTTCCATGTCGCGCGCGCTGCCGACCTTGCTGGCTGCCGCAACATGCTGACCCGGCAAGCGCTGCCCGACTATGTTGGAACCTGCATCGCGGTCCGCGACGCCGATTTCACCGATAGCGCTAGACGGATCGCGGTGCCGACCCTTTGCATCGCCGGCGACCAGGACGGCTCGACGCCTCCCGACCTTGTCCGCTCGCTCGCCGCTCTGATTCCCGGCGCGCGCTTCGAGATCATCCGCGACGCCGGACACATTCCTTGTGTCGAACAGCCCGAAGCGCTGACCGCCCTGATCCGCAATTTTATCGCATCGCTTGCCCTTGGAGCCGAAACCCATGGATGAAGTCCCCGCCAACGCCGCCAGATATCGCACGGGCCTCGCGGTGCGGCGGTCCGTGCTCGGCGACCGCCATGTCGACCGGGCCGAGGTCGCCGCCACCGATTTCGACCAGCCTTTCCAGGAGCTGATCACCGAGGCCGCGTGGGGAACGGTGTGGGCGCGGCCGGGCTTCACCAAGCGCGAGCGCTCGATCGTCACGCTGGCGCTGCTGGCCGCACTCGGCCATGATGAGGAGGTCGCCATGCATGTGCGCGCCACCGTCAACACCGGTGCCTCGCGCGACGATATCTGCGAAGCGTTCCTGCATGTCGCCATCTATGCCGGCGTGCCGGCCGCCAACCGTGCCTTCAAGATCGCCAAGGACGTGTTTTCGGAAATGGACGGAGCCAAGAATGCCCGCTGAGTCCGGATCGAACCGGAGGCCCGAGACCGGCGCCTTCTTCCAGCGCGACCGGACCTGGCATCCGCCGGCGTTGACGCCGAACTACAAGACCTCCGTGCTGCGCTCGCCGCAGAAGGCGCCGCTCGCCTTCGACAACACGCTGTCGGAGATTGCAGGCCCGGTCTTCGGTCACGCCATGCTCGGCGAACTCGACGCCGACCTGATCCATAATTTCGCCAGACCCGGCGAGAGCGCCATCGGCGAGCGCATCATCGTCTATGGACGGGTGCTCGACGAACGCGGCATGGGCGTGCCCGGCGCGCTGCTCGAATTCTGGCAGGCCAATGCCGGCGGCCGCTACCGCCACAAGAAGGACGGCTATCTGGCGCCGCTCGACCCGAATTTCGGCGGCTGCGGCCGCGCCATCACCGGTGAGGATGGCGGCTATGCCTTTCGCACCGTCAAGCCCGGTCCCTATCCCTGGCCGAACGGGCCGAACGACTGGCGGCCCTCGCATATTCACTTTTCGGTCTTCGGCCACGGCTTTGCGCAACGGCTGATCACGCAGATGTATTTCGAAGGCGACCCGCTGATCTGGCACTGCCCGATCGCGCGCGGCATCCCCGACAGGGCAGCCATCGAAACGCTGATCGCCGCGCTCGACATGCAAGCGACGATCCCTTTCGACGCGCGCGCCTACAAGTTCGACATCGTGCTGCGCGGGCGCCGCTCCTCGCTGTTCGAAAACAGGCTGGAGGGCAATTGATGGCCCAGTCGCTCGACCGGCTCAGGGAAAGCCCTTCGCAGACCGCGGGACCCTATGTCCATATCGGGCTGACCCCAAATTTCTGCGGCATCGGCGGCGTCTATGCGAGCGACCTTGGTGCGACCATGGTCAACGACAAGACCAGGGGCGAGCGCATCGGCCTGCGCATCCGCGTGCTCGACGGCACCGGCACGCCGCTCAAGGACGCGCTGATCGAGGTCTGGCAGGCGGATGCGGACGGGCTCTACAATTCGCCGGCTGAATTGCGCGGCGCTGCCGATCCGAATTTCCTCGGTTGGGGCCGTTGCCCGACCGACATGGACACCGGCCTGTGCGCGTTCGAGACGATCAAGCCCGGCCGCGTACCGTTCGGCGATGGCCGCCTGATGGCGCCGCACATCACGCTCTGGATCGTTGCCCGCGGCATCAATCTCGGCTTGCACACGCGGCTCTATTTTTCGGACGAGGAAAAGGCCAATGCGCAGGATCCGATCCTGGCGCGCATCGAGCACCGCATTCGTGTGCCGACACTGATCGCCGATCGCACCGGCGATATTTATGTCTTCGACGTCCATCTCCAGGGGGAGAAGGAAACGGTCTTCTTCGACAGCTAGGAGAGCCGCGACATGACCGTATCGCCCTTCGACCATCCATTGCTCTCCGCCCTTCTCGGCGACGAGGAAGCGAGCCGACATTTTTCCGTCGAGGCGGAAATCGAGGCGATGCTGGCGTTCGAGCGTGCGCTGGCCGAAGTGGAAGCGGAAAACGGACTGATCACAGGGGAGGCGGCAGCAGCCATCGTGTCGGCGCTGGCCTCGTTCCGGCCTGACACCGCCCTGCTGCGCGCCGGCGTCGCCAGGGACGGCGTCATGGTGCCGGAACTGGTTCGCCAGATCAGGACGGCGGTCGGCGAACCGCATGGTGCCTCCGTTCATTTCGGCGCGACCAGCCAGGATGTCATCGATACGGGCCTGATGCTTCGGCTCAAATCCGTCGTCGAACATCTCGGCCTGCTGTTGACCGAAACCGTCATGCGCTTCGCTTCGCTCGAAGAGCGTTTTGGGGGCAGGGCGCTGACCGGGATGACACGCATGCAGCCGGCGGTTCCGATCAAGGTGGCGGATCGCATAGTGGCGTGGCGGGAGCCGCTGCAACGGCACCAGGAGAGGCTGTCGGAACAATCGAGGCGCCTGCTGGCGGTGCAATTCGGCGGTGCCGCCGGCACGCTGGAAAAGTTGGATGACAAGGGGCCGGCGGTACGCGCCGCACTTGCGGCAAAGCTCGGCCTTGCCGATGCGCCGCAATGGCAGAGCCAGCGCGACGCGCTCGCCGATTTTGCCGGCTGGCTGTCGCTGGTGACCGGCAGCCTCGGCAAGTTCGGCCAGGACATTGCGCTGATGGCGCAAGGTGGCACCGACATCGCGCTTTCGGGCGGCGGCGGCTCGTCGGCCATGCCGCACAAGCAGAACCCGGTGAAGGCCGAAGCGCTGGTGGCACTTGCCCGCTTCAACGCCACGCAGCTTTCCGGCATGCATCAGGCCGTGGTGCATGAGCAGGAGCGGTCGGGCGCCGCCTGGACGCTGGAATGGCTGCTGCTGCCGCAGATGGTGGTGGCGACAGCCGCGTCGCTGCGGCTTGCCGCCGGACTGGCCGGGCAGATCGAAAGCCTGGGGCGCTGATGCGCACGCAAATCCTCATTGTCGGTTCCGGACCCTCCGGCCTGCTGCTTGGCCAGCTTCTCGGCACGATCGGAGTCGAGACGGTCATTCTCGAGCGCTCGAGCCGCGAGCATGTGCTCGGCCGTGTGCGCGCCGGTGTGCTCGAACAAGGCACGGTCGAACTGCTGGAGGAAGCGGGTGCCGCGGCGCGGCTGCACGCCGAGGGGCTGCCGCATTCCGGTATCTCGCTCGCCTTCGACCAACGCCTGCACCGCATCGACCTTGAGGCGCTGACTGGCGGCAAGCATGTCACCGTCTACGGCCAGACCGAAGTGACGCATGATTTGATGGACAAGCGCGATGCGGCAGGGCTGACCACGATCTACGAGGCGGCAAACGTCACGCTGAACGATTTCGACGGTGAGGCGCCTTTTGCCACCTATGACAAGGATGGCGTCACGCATCGCATCGACTGCGACTTCATTGCCGGCTGTGACGGCTATCACGGCGTCAGCCGCAAATCGGTGCCTGAGCGGGCGCTGAAAACCTTCGAGCGGCACTATCCGTTCGGTTGGCTCGGTGTGCTGGCCGAAGTGCCGCCGGCCGATCACGAACTGGTCTACGCCAATCACGAGCGGGGTTTTGCGCTATGCTCGATGCGCTCGACGCACCGCAGCCGCTACTATGTGCAATGCCCCGAGGGCGACCGCGTCGAGGCGTGGTCCGACGACCGCTTCTGGGACGAGTTGCGTCGCCGCTTGCCGGAGCAGACGGCAGCAGGCGTCGTTACCGGCCCATCCTTCGAGAAGTCGATCGCGCCGTTGCGCTCCTTTGTAGCCGAGCCGCTGCGTTTCGGCCGGCTGTTCCTGGTTGGGGACGCCGCCCACATCGTGCCGCCGACCGGCGCCAAGGGTCTTAACCTCGCCGCCAGCGATGTGCGCTACCTCTCTACCGGCCTGCGCGACTACTACCGCGAGAAATCGCACGCAGGCATCGACGCCTATTCAGGCAAGGCGCTGGCCCGCGTCTGGAAGGCGGTGCGCTTTTCCTGGTGGATGACGACGATGCTGCACCGCTTTCCCGACACCGGCGATTTCGGCCAGCGCATCCAGGAAGCCGAGCTCGACTACCTCGTACATTCGCGTGCCGCGTCGACCGCGCTGGCCGAGAACTATGTCGGGCTGCCTTACTAATGCATGTCGCCCAAAAGTGGTCCCGGTTTTGGGACAACGACATGCATAAAGACAAAGCCTTAAAGCGCGGCGCGCTTTAAGGGCCGCACCGCCGGCGATCATCATTCAGCGTCTTGCTGCCTAGCTAAGTCCGACAGCATCGGGCGCTGCCCCTTGAGGATTTTTACCTCGGCCTCCGGCAAGGTGAACCAGCCCGCTCTGTCGACCTCCGGGAACTCCTTCAGGGATCCCGACCTTGGCGGCCATTCCATGGTGAAAGTGTTGCTCTTGATGGCAGCCACATCGATGTCGATGCGCGCCTCGACAGACCATGCCATAACGATCTTTCCGCCCGGTTGCCTGTAGTCGCCGAGCCGCGCGAAGGGACCATCGACCTTGACGCCGAGCTCTTCCTCGGTCTCGCGTTGCGCTGCCGTCAACTCGTCCTCGTTCTCGTCGACGAGGCCCTTCGGTATCGACCACGCGCCATCGTCCTTCTTCGCCCAGAACGGTCCGCTTGGATGAACCAGCAACACCCTGAGATCGCCGTCGCCTCGACAGTAGATCAGCAATCCCGCACTGCGTTTTGCCATTTTTTGATGTCCGTTTGTGAAGCTGGTTGCGAAGGCGGCGGTCTACCGATTCTCCTGGATCATGGGTGCCGACCTTGCGCCAGATGATTGCGACGCTATGTCAGGTGCAGCTGCATTGCTCCTCACCCGCGAGTCCGGCAATCTGGCACCATCGCTTGTTTGGCGGCTCGAAGGCTAGTTGGGGCGTGACGATGCAACTTGGTCTTATTGGCTACTACAGCGACTTCGTGGTGTATCCGCTGGTGATCGCCTTGCTGGCAGTGGCCGGGCTGATCGAGGCCGGCGAAGACAATGCGCCTGGCTGGATAGTCACTGTCGTCGCCGGTCTCTTCCTCTGGACGCTGACCGAATACCTGCTGCACCGGTTCGTCCTTCACCATATTCCCTACATCAAGGATTTGCATGATCGTCACCATGTCGAGGAGCGCAGTTCGGTGGGCACGCCGACCTGGCTCAGTCTGGGGGTGCATGCGCTGGTCGCGTTTTTCCCGGTTTGGATGGTTTCAGATTTTGCAACGGCAAGCGCGGTCAGTTGCGGGCTGATGCTGGGGTACCTCTGGTACATCAGCATCCATCACATGATTCATCATTGGCACCCCTCCCATCCGAGTTATCTCTACACACTCAAGCGTCGCCACGCGCTGCATCATCATGTCGACGAAACGGCCAATTTTGGCGTGACGTCCATATTCTGGGATCGTGTTTTCGGCACGGCGCGGCTTTGAAGCCAGAGGCGCGTGCCTCAGTCGTTCAACGCCTTTTTCCGCGACCGCCGGGGGATTTGGCTCCGCGAGGTCCGCTCTGAACCGGCGTGTTGTTCTGGTTTTCGTCGGACAGTTTTCGCCAGCGGGCAAGACGCTCCGGATCGAGCGTACCAGCCTTCAACGCAGCCTGCACCGCGCAGCCCGGTTCATGCACGTGGGTGCAGTCGCGGAACTTGCAGAGCGGCGCGAGCTCGGTGATTTCGGCAAACAGCGTGTCGATGCCGTAAGCGACGTCGCTGACCTGCAGCGTCCGCATTCCCGGTGTGTCGATCACCCAACCGCCACCCGCGATGGAATGCAGCGACCGCGACGTGGTGGTGTGGCGTCCCTTGGCGTCGTGTTCGCGGATGTCTCCGGTCTGTTGCGGCAAGTGCTGTGCCGACCCGGCCAGCGTGTTGACCAGCGTCGATTTGCCGACCCCGGAGGAGCCGACCAGCGCGACCGTCTGCCCCGCGCCGCACCAGGCAGCGAGCGCGGATGCCGCATCTGATGTGCGGGGGTTCAGCGTCACGACCGCCAAGCCACGCTGCAGCGCGGCAGCCCCCCGCTGATATGCCTCGGCGTCAGCTGCGGTATCGGCTTTGGTCAGCAGGATCACCGGCGTCGTCCCGGCCTCGTTGGCCAGCGCCAGATAGCGCTCGAGCCGGGCCGGATTGAAGTCGGCATTGCATGAGGTGACGATGAACAGCGTGTCGACATTGGCCGCGGCAAGCTGCGGCACCCTGCCGCCCTGGGTGCGGCGTTCCAGCACCGTCTTGCGGGTCAGGCGGCGCTGCACAAGGTTGTCATGCGCGTCGACGAGCACCCAGTCGCCGACCGCATAGTCACCGGTGTTCGCCTGCGCCGGCAGCGTCAGATCGATTGGCCCAGCCTGAGACAGGCCGGTCAGGCGGTCGCGATGGACCGTGGCGATCCGCGTCGGGACGAGATTTGCTTCGCCGGGCTCGAGCTGGTCGCCGAAGAAATCCGTCCAGCCCAGGCTGGCGAGCGATGGTGTGGCGTGATCCGTCACGGCTTTGACCAAGGGCACGGCGTCGCAGACATCGGACAGTATCCTGGCAGGTGAGGCGCGAACGGGGTGGGGCGATTGCCCAGCCGTGTATGGGCGGCATGGCGGCATTTGGCAAGCCGGACCCTTGCCGATGGCCGAGCGGCAAGCGTCTGTGCGGAACCTATCCAGGCGACCATGCGCGGTGAGTGACGGACCAGATCGGGGAGGCGTCGCGTGAGCCCCCGATTGCTACCGTCCCAGCAGATTGCGCTCGACGGTTCTCAGATGCGCCAGCATCGCCTGGCTGGCACTCTCGGGATCGCGCCGCAACAGCGCATCGAGAACCATCTGGTGCTCGCTGCAATAGATGCTGCGGCGTTCTTCCGAAAACGATCGCTTCTTCATTTCGAACCATGGCGCCTGGTTGCGCAGGATGCGCATCAGATTGTGGATCTCCTTGAGGAAGTCGTTGCGCGAGCAAGCGAAGATGCGGTGGTGAAACTCCGCGTCCCAGTGCTCGAAGGTCGGCATGTCTTGCGACTCCGAGGCGATCTTGTGCGCCTCGCGCACAGCGTTGAGTTCGGTGGCGCTGGCATTGGTGGCGGCGAAGGATGCCGCTGCCGGCTCGAGCAATTGCCGGATCTCCATCATGTCGGCCGGGCTGGTGCCTTCCATCCGGCTGACGGTCGCCGCCATCGAGCCCGGAGTGGCGGTCAGGAACGTTCCGCGCCCGACATGGCGGACCACTGTACCGTCATCCTCGAGGAAGGAGACGGCGCGCCGCACCGTGTTACGCGCCACACCGAATTCGCTTGCCAGGTCGCGCTCGGGCGGCATGCGGCCATTCTCGATCCATTCGCCTGACGAGATGCGTTTCTTCAGGGCGGTGGCGATATCGTTGGCGACGAGCTTTGGCATGTCTGGCAGCTTTTATCTGATCCGGTGTTGAACCATAGATATCAGCTTCCGAAGCCGTCGTCCATTCCGCCAGATTGCCGGCATGCCCCGCGGAAGTCCATTGGCAGCCAACGAACGCGGTTGGTAGGACCAAGTCAGATTCCACTTGCGGCCTAAACCAATCGGCGATAGCGTGTAACGAAAGAGCGAAAAATTGGCTCAGTATTGGTTCAGGGAGGATGTGGATGCGGGTCGCGACTTTTTCGATCGCCGGCGAACGTCGCGTGGGTCTTGTCGACCTTGATGCCCAGACCGTCGCCCCTTTCGATTTTGCCGTCGATCAGGCTAAGGCCGGCATCCTGGCCTTGATCGAGCGCAATGGCGCCGGCTTGCCGCGCACCCTGTCGCCGATTCCGTTGGCGCAGGTCGAGATCGAGGCGCCGATCCCGCGGCCGCGCCGCAACATCTTTTGCGTCGGCAAGAACTATCACGAGCATGCGCATGAATTCGCCCGCAGCGGCTTCGATTCCAGCGCCGGCGCCGGCGCGATCCCGAAACACCCGATCATCTTTTCCAAGGTTCCGGAATCGGTCGTCGCCAATCATGCCAGCGTGCTGATCGATTCCTCCGTCTCGACGGCCATCGACTATGAGGCCGAACTCGCCGTCATCATCGGCAAGGGCGGACGCGGCATCTCGAAAGCGGACGCCCTCGACCATGTCTGGGGCTACACCATCGTCAACGACGTCACGGCCCGCGACCTGCAAGGCAAATACAGTCAGTGGCTGATCGGCAAATCGCAGGACACGTTCTGTCCGATGGGGCCGTGGGCGGTGACCAGGGATGAACTCGATCTGGCGACCGCCGGCATCCGCTGTTTCGTCAACGAGGACCTGCGCCAGGATTCCCGGATATCGCTGCTCATCTTCGACATTCCGACCATCATCGCCACGCTCTCGCAAGGCATCACGCTGAAACCCGGCGACATCATCGCCACCGGCACGCCGGTCGGCGTCGGCATCGGCTTTGATCCGCCAAAATATTTGAAGGCCGGCGACGTCGTTCGCATCGAGATCGACGGCATCGGCACGCTGGAAAACCGCTTCGCGGAGTATGCGCAATGACGACGGTGACAGTTGGCCAGGTCGTTGCGGAAGTCGTCGGCGAGGGCGCTGCCGTGGTGATGATCCATGGCCTCGGCGGCACCTCGAACATGTTCCAGCCGCAGATGGCGGCGCTTTCGGCCTATCGTGTCATCCGGCTCGACCTGCCGGGCTCCGGCCGTTCGCCGCGCCCGATCGAGCCGCTGACCATGGAACTGATGAGCGACGCCGTCATCCGCGCCATGGCCGGCATGGGTGTCACTACTGCGCATTTCGTCGGCCATTCGATGGGCACCATCGTTTGCCAGCAGATTGCAGCAACGCAGCCCTCGCTGGTCGCCTCGCTGGCGCTGTTCGGTGCACTGGCCGAGCCGGCTGAAGCCACCAGGCAAGGGCTTGCCAACCGGGCACGGCTGGCGCGCTCGGGCGGCATCGCCGATATCGCCGACCAGATCGTCGCCAATGCGATTTCGGCGCACACCCGGGAAACCTCACCGGCAGCCGTCGCCTTCGTGCGGGAATCGATCACCCGCCAGGATCCGGAATCCTACGCCCGCACCTGCGAGGCGCTGGCCAAGGCGATCGCGGTCGATGCGCGCCGGATCTCGGCGCCGGCGCTGCTCGTCACCGGCGATGCAGACACGGTCAATCCGGCGGGCGTCGGCCAGGCGCTTGCCGACAAGATCAAGGGCGCCGTATTCTCGTCACTGGATCGGTGCGGGCACTGGGCCACGGTGGAAAGCCCGCGCGAAAGCAGCCAGAAGCTCGCCGATTTTTTGAGACGGGTTGATAGGTGAGAATTTCTGATCGGGCGTAGAACTACGCGCTCGGCAAGTTGGGAGGCTTGTGATGGCAGACGACAGCTGGAACAGCAACGGTTCGAGCAGCACGCTGTTCACCAATGTGCGCGTGCTCGACGCCACCGGTGAATATCCCTACACCGGCGAGGTGCTGGTGCAGGGCAACCGCATCAAGCAGATCACCAAGGGCTCGTCGCGCTTCGGCTCGTCCTCGTCGTCTTCCTACGGCGGTGGCGCAACGGTCATTGACGGCATGGGCGCGACGCTGATGCCCGGCATGATCGACGCGCATCTGCATCTGTCCTGGAACAACGCGCCCGGCATCGATCCCATCCAGATGATGGAGGTCGAAGAGCACATGCTGGTCACCATGGAAATGGCCAAGCTGGTGCTCGATGCCGGCTTCACCGCCGGCCGGGGTGCGGCCGCCGCCAAGCCGCGTCTCGATGTCGTCGCGAAGAAATTCATCAACCAGGGCCGTTTCCCGGGACCGCGTTATCTCGCGGCCGGTCCGGAGATCACCACGGTCGGCGGCCTCGGCGATTCCGCGCCGTCGCACATTCCGCACGAAGGCCTCAATCTCGGCATCGTCGTTTCCGGCCCCGAGGAAATCCGCCGCACCGTCCGCCAGCTGATCAAATACGGCGTCGATTCCATCAAGCTCAATTTGTCCGGCGAGAGCATCACCGGCATGGGCGCCGAAGAGACGCCGATGTCGGAAGAGGAGGTCGCCATGGCTGCCTCCGAGGCGCGCTGCCGCAACAAGGTGCTGTCGGCGCATGCGCGTTCGTCCGGATCGGTCAAGCAGTGCGTCCGCCACGGCATCCAGAACATCTACCATGCCTCTTTTGCCGACGAGGAAGCGCTCGACATGCTCGAGGCGGTCAAGGACAAGCATTTCGTCGCGCCCGGCATTGCCTGGCTGATCAACACCGCGCGTTATGCCGAGCAATGGGGCATCAAGCCGGGTTCGCCGCTGTCGCTCGAATATGAGCGCGAGCTGGAAATGTGCATCGAGACGATGAAGAAGATGCACCGGCGCGGCATCCGCGTCTGCATCGGCGGTGACTACGGCTTTGCCTGGACGCCGCAAGGCACCAACGCCAAGGATATCCAGACCTTCGTCGAGATGCTCGGCTTCTCGCCGATGGAAGCGATCCAGGCCGGCACCAAATATGGCGGCCAGATCATGAACATGGGCGACGAGCTCGGCATGATCAAGGAAGGCTATCTCGCCGACATCCTGCTGGTCGACGGCGATCCGATCTCCGATGTGCGCATCCTGCAGGACAAGAACCGCATCCTCGCCATCATGAAGGACGGCAAGTTCCACAAGGCGCCGCGCATGAACGAGCAGCGCCGGCGGCTGACGGCATGAGCCTGCTCGACCAGCCATCCTCGTCGTCGCTTGCCGGCGGCGGCATGACACGCCGGCAGGCCTGGGGCCTCGTCGGCCTGCTTGCCGCCGCCGTCATCGCATGGCTGGTCTTTGCCGTCTGGCCGGATTGGCTGAACGCGATCCTGATCTCGAAGAAGGCCTTTGTCAGCGCCATCCTCAACGGCATCACGCTGGCCGGCCTGTATTTCCTCGTCGCCAGCGGTTTCACGCTGATCTTCGGCCTGATGCGCAACGTCAATCTGGCGCATGGCTCGCTCTATCTGCTCGGCGCCTATATCGGCTACGAGGTCACCAACCGCACCGGCTACTGGCTGCTCGGCGTCGCTGCCGGCTTTGCCGTGCTGGCCATCGTCGGCGTCGTCATGCAGGTCTTCGTCTTCCGCCGCCTGGAAGGCGACGACCTGCGCCAGACCCTGGTCAGCATCGGCATCTCGATCGTCGCCGCCGACCTGATGCTGGCTGTATGGGCGGGCGGCACCTATCAGATCACCACGCCGGAATGGCTCGACGGCGCCCTGACGCTCCCGATCATCACGGCGGTGCGCTCCAACGGCGCCTCGGTCTTCCTCACCTATCCGCTCTACCGCGTCGTCGTGCTGGCGGCGGCGATCGTCATCGGCGTCGGGCTCTGGCTGATGCTGCACCGGACCCGTGTAGGCATGATGATCCGCGCCGGCGTCGATGACCGCGCCATGCTGCAGGCGTCCGGCGTCAATGTGCATGCGGTGTTTGCCATCGTCTTTGCGGTCGGCGCCGGGCTTGCCGGCTTTGCCGGTGTCGTCGGCGGTTCGGCGCTGTCCGTCGCGCCCGGCGAGGACGTCCGCTATCTCCTGGCGTCGCTGGTCGTCGTCATCGTCGGCGGCATGGGCTCGATATCAGGGGCCGCCATCGGCGCGTTGCTGATCGGCCTCGCCGAACAGATCGGCCTCGTCTACTTCCCGACCTATGGCATCGTGCTGACCTTCGTCATCATGGTGGTGACGCTGGCGGTCAGGCCGCAAGGCATCATGGGGAAGGCGAGATGAGCCTGGCCATTGCCACAGACGGCACGACGCCGCAGCAGAACTGGCTGGAGAAGCTCGGCGCCGGCCACATCATCCTCGCCGTCGCGCTTGTGCTTTATCCCTTGGTGGCTTCGGATTTCTTCCTGACCCAGATCGGGGGGTATTCCCTGGTCTTCGGCATGCTGGGGCTGTCGCTGATGCTGCTCGCCGGCTATGGCGGCATGGTCAGCCTGGCGCAGATCACGGTCGCCGGCATCGCCGCCTATGCCATCGCCATCCTCGGCAACAACAATTCCAACGTCCTTGGCTTCGGCTGGCCGTGGTGGCTCGCGGTGCCCTTCGCCGTTCTGGCGGCGGCACTGTCGTCGGCGCTGATCGGCTGGATCTCGGTGCGCACCGAGGGCATCTACACCATCATGATCACGCTGGCGATCGCCACCGCGACCTACTATTTCGCCCAGCAGAACTACGCCATCTTCAATGGCCATTCCGGCTATGCCGGCATCCGCGCACCGGCGTTCTGGGGTATCAGCTGGCGCGACCCTCGGCCCTTCTATTACCTTTGCCTTGGGCTGGCGGTGCTGTCCTATGCGGCCGTGCTCTATGGCTCGCGCTCGACCTTCGGCATGACTTTGCAGGCGATCCGCGATAACCCGCGACGCATGCGCGCGCTTGGCTATCACGTCACCGCGCACAAGGTTTTTGCTTGGGCTTTGGCCGGCGTCATCGCCGGATTGGCGGGCGTGTTGTTGGTCTGGTTCAACGGCCGCGTCTCGCCCGGCACCATCGGCGTCGACGCCGCCATCGACGTGCTGATCATTGCTGTCATCGGCGGCCTTCGCCATCCGATCGGGCCGTTTCTCGGCGCGGTCGTCGTCGTCCTGATGCAGACCTTCGCCATCGACATCGTCGGCGCCGAGCGTTTCAACACGCTGATCGGCATGGTGTTCCTGGTGATCGTCTTCGTCTCACCGGATGGAATTCTTGGGTTGTGGGGGAGGATCAAGCCACATCTTGCCCAGGAGTCCTTGCGTCCCGGCCCCTAGCTGTCGGGATGGATCAACCACTGCAAAAACGAAATCAACGGGAGGAAATCATGAGGATGCATAGACGTACATTACTTGCCCTGGCGGTGTTCACCGGGCTGACCGCCCCTTCAATGGCGCTGGCTGCCGACGACACCATCAAGATCGGCCTGCTCGCCACCTTCGAGGGGCCGTTCACGGTGCTCGGTGAAGACAGCGAGCGCGGCGCCATGACGGCGGTTGCCGAGATGAACGGCACCGTCGCCGGCAAGAAGATCGAGATCGTCAAGGGCTCGTCCGACGCCTCGCCCGACAGCGCCGTGCGCGCGGCGCGCAAGCTGGTCGAGCAGGACGGCGTCAAGGTGCTGGTCGGCCCGCTTTCGGGCGACGAAGGCCTCGCCGTCAAGGACTATGCCAAGACGCAGCCGAATGTGACCTTCATCAACGGCACCTCGGCCGCGCAGGACACCACGCTGCGCGATCCGGCGGAAAATTTCTTCCGCTTCTCGACCGACGGCGCCCAGTGGATGGCCGGCCTCGGCACCTATGCCTTCAAGGACAAGGGCTACAAGAAGGTCGCCACCGTCGCCGAGGATTATTCCTTCCCCTACACGCAGGTGTTCGGCTTCATGGCCGAGTTCTGCAAGGCCGGCGGCCATGTGCCGTCGAAGTCCTGGGTGCCGATCGGCAACAAGGATTTCTCTTCGGTTATCGCCGCCATCCCCGAGGACGTCGATGCGATCTACGTCGCGCTCGGCGGTGCCGACGCGGTCAACTTCCTGACCCAATACCAGCAGGGCGGCGGCTCCGCACCGCTGATCGGCGGTTCGATCACCGTCGACCAGACGGTGCTGACCTCGAAAGGCAAGCTGCGCGATGTGCTGAAGGGCACACCCTCGGCCGGGCCGACGGCAGACACCAATGACGCACCGGCGTGGAAGACGTTTGTCGAGGCCTACAAGAAGCAGCCAGGCGCCTTTCCCTCGCCCTCGCTCTTCGCCCATGGCTACTATGTCGACATGAAGGCGACGCTGCTCGGTCTCGACCAGGTCGGTGGCGATGTCTCCGACGGCGGCAAGAAGTTGCGGGACGCGCTGTCGAAACTGTCCTTCGACACGCCGACCGGCAAGGTGTCGCTCGACAAGAACCGCAACGCCATTGCCGACATCTTCCTGACCGAGGTCACCGAAGGCGCTGACGGCAATCTCATGAACAAGCTGGTCAAGGTCGTGCCGCAGGTCAACCAGACGCTCGGCATTCCCGAAGACGAATTCATGAAGCTCGGCGCGGTCAACCGCGACAATCCGAGCTGCCCGTAACATCGGAATTCGAGTGTAGCCGCCAGTGACCGAAAGCCTCGCAGCAAACCGCCTCCAGAGCACCGGCGCCTATGCGCTGGAGCTCGATGGCGTGGCGCGGCATTTCGGGGCGCTGGTGGCGCTCTCGGGCATCACTATGAGGATCGCGGCCGGTGAACGGCGCGCGGTCCTCGGCTCCAACGGCGCCGGCAAGACGACCTTGTTCAACGCCATGACCGGCGACTTCCTGCCGACAGCCGGACGCATCCGCTTCTTCGGCGAGGACATCACCGATCTGCCGCCGCATGAACGCATCCGCCGCGGCCTGCGGCGCACCTATCAGATTTCGCAGCTGTTCAAAGGACTGTCGGTTCTCGATTCCATCTTTCTCGCTTGCCGTGGCGTCTCGCGCCGGCGGTTTTCGCTGCTGCGCCCGACCACGACCGACGTCAACATGGTGCAGGCGGAATCGATCCTCAACGCCGTGCATCTCGAAGCCTATCGTGACACCCTTGTGGCGACGCTGAGCCACGGCCAGCAGCGCCAGCTGGAGATTGCGCTGGCGCTCGCCGGTGCACCGCGCTTCATCCTGTTCGACGAGCCGGCCGCAGGTCTGTCGCCGACCGAGCGCCGCGACCTCGTTGCCATCCTCAACGCGCTGCCCAAGCATATCGGCTACATCATCATCGAGCACGATCTCGATGTCGCGCTGCGCGTGTCGGAACATGTCTCGATGATGCACAATGGCCGCCTGTTCAAGGAAGGCACGCCGCAGGAGATCGAGGCCGATCCCGAGGTCCAGGAGATCTATCTCGGGGGCAAGCATGGCTGAGCGCCAGACCCCCTCCGGCAAGCCGGCCAAGGACATCCTCAGGATAGACGACCTGCAGGTCTTCTACGGCGAAAGCCATGCCCTGCAGGGCGTTTCGCTGACGCTGGAGAGCGGCGTGCTGTCGGTGGTCGGCCGCAACGGCATGGGCAAGTCGACGCTCTGCAACACCATCGTCGGCTTGAAGCGCGCGAAGTCCGGTTCGATCCGTGTCGACGGCCGTGAGATCACGTCTCTCGAGCCGCACGAGATACATCGTCTCGGCGTCGGCTATGTGCCGCAAGGGCGCCGCGTCTGGCCGAGCCTGACGGTCGACGAACATCTGCGGCTTGCCGCCGGCAACAGGCGCGATGCCAATTGGACGGTCGAGCGCGTCTACCAGACCTTCCCGCGCCTCGCCGAGCGCCGGACCAATGGCGGCTCGCAATTGTCGGGTGGCGAACAGCAGATGCTGGCGATTTCACGCGCGCTGCTCAGCGATCCGAAGCTGCTGGTCATGGACGAACCGACCGAAGGACTGGCGCCGATCATCGTCGACCAGGTCGAACAGATGCTGGTCGACCTCGCCGCCGAAGGCGAGTTGGCGGTTCTGGTAATCGAGCAGAACATCGGCGTGGCGACCGCGGTGTCGAACCATGTCGCCATCATGGTCAACGGCCGCATCAACCGGCTGATGGACGCCAAGGCACTTGCCGCCGATCGTGAGTTGCAGCAGCGGCTGCTCGGTGTCGGCCGCCATGCCGAGGAAGCGCCCGTAACGCCGGCCGAAGCCGCGCAGGCAAAGGAACAATTGGCCGAAGTCTATCGGGTCGACCGCGCTGGCGCCGGCTCGGCCGAACCAACGCCGCGGAATGGCGTCTATCGTCCCGTCACCGAATTGCCCAACCGCTGGAACGTACCGGTCACCGAATTGCGCCAGGCCGCGGTCGACAAGGCAGCACCTCAGGACGACCTGAAGAAGGTCTTCGCCATTCCCTTTGCCGAGCGCATCGGCCGGACCGTGCTGGTTGTCGGCACCTTCGACACCAAGGGCAAGGAACTGCGCTTCGTCGCCGACCGGCTGAAGTCGCTGGGCATCCCGGTCCGTACCGTCGATCTGTCGACATCGGGAAAGCCGACAAGCGCCGACGTGCCGGCCATGCAAGTGGCCGGCATGCACCCGCGCGGTTCGTCCGCGGTTTTCACCAATGATCGCGGCGGCTCGGTCAGCGCCATGGCTGACGCCTTCGCCCGCTGGATCGAGCGCGAGCCACGCATCGGCGGCGTCATCTCGGCCGGCGGTTCCGGCGGCACCACACTGGCCACGGCCGGCATGCGGGTGCTGCCTGTCGGCATCCCCAAGCTGATGGTCTCGACGGTGGCGGCCGGCGATGTCGCCAAATATGTCGGCGGCGCCGACATCATGATGTTCCATTCGGTCGCCGATGTTCAGGGTCTGAACTCGATCACCGAACAGGTGCTGTCCAATGCCGCGCATGCGATGGCCGGCATGGTCGCGCAACTGCCCAACGCCGAGGCGTGGGAAGCAAAGCGCAAGCTGGCGCGGCCGGCCGTCGGCATCACCATGTTCGGCGTCACCACGCCCGCCGTGCAAGCGGTGACCAGGCGGCTTGAAGCCGACTATGATTGTCTCGTCTTCCACGCCACCGGCATCGGCGGGCGGGCGATGGAAAATCTCGGCGACTCGCGGCTGCTGTCGGCGTTCCTCGACCTGACCACCACGGAGGTGGCCGACATGATCGTCGGCGGTGTGTTCCCGGCGACAGAGGATCGCTTCGGCGCGGCGATCCGCACCGGACTGCCGTATGTCGGCTCGACCGGCGCGCTGGACATGGTCAATTTCGGCCCGCGCGACAGCGTGCCGGAGAAATTCCGCAGCCGCAAACTCGTCATCCACAATCCGAATGTCACGCTGATGCGCACCACGCGCGACGAGAACCGCGCCTTCGGCGAATGGATCGGCACGCGGCTCAACGCCATGAACGGCCCGGTGCGCTTCCTGTTGCCCGAAGGCGGCGTCTCGATGCTCGATGCGCCCGGTCAGCCGTTTCACGATCCGGAGGCTGACAACGCGCTGTTCGAGGCCATCGAGAAGACAGTTCGCCGCACACCGCTGCGCCATGTCGAGCGGGTGCGGGCGAACATCAACGATACGCCTTTCGTCGACGCGGTGATTTCTGCGTTTCACGCGATCACGCCGAAGCTGCAGAGGCGGGCATGAAGAATTGGACTTCGCCACCGTGCGGGTGGATGTTTGAAAACACTGCCGGTCGCCCCGTGCCGACCGTATTGTCTTGGGGAGGATAGATCATGGACGCGCAAACCTTTGGCGCTTTCCTGCTGTGGCTGATCATTGCCGCGGTCGTCGTGGTGATCGCCGTCTACATCTTGCGGTGGCTCTATCGCCGCTCGACCAAGGAGACGGCGTTCGTGCGCACCGGCTTCATGGGCGAGAAGGTGGTGGTGAATGGCGGCGCCTTCGTCATTCCGGTGCTGCACGAGATTACCCCGGTCAACATGAATGTGCTGCGCATCGAAGTGCGCCGCGAGGATGGCGTTGCGCTGATCACCAAAAACCGCATGCGCGTCGATCTGATCGCGGAATTCTTCGTCCGCGTCGGCGCCAGCCGCGAGCTGGTCGCCGCCGCCGCGCAGACGCTTGGCCGTCGCACGCTGCAGCCCGACAGCCTGCGCGAATTGCTGGAGGGCAAATTCGCCGGCGCCCTGCGCACTGTCGCCGCGCAGATGACGCTGGAAGAGATGCACGAATTGCGCGGCGACTACGCCGCCAGGGTGCGCAGCCTCGCCTCGGAATCGCTCGCCGCCAACGGGCTTGAGCTGGAGAGCGTCGCCATCGTCGATCTCGACCAGACCAGCCTCGAATATTTCGATCCGTCCAACGCTTTCGATGCCGAAGGCCTGACGCAGCTGACGGAATCGATCGAGACCCGGCGCCGGATGCGCAACGAGATCGAGCAGCGCACGCTGGTCGACATCCGCAACCAGAATCTCGACACCCAGCGCAAGGTGCTGGAGATCGATCGCGACAGCGAATATGCCCGCCTCGAACAGGAGCGTGAGGTCGAGATCCGCCGTGCCGCGCAGCGTTCCGAACTCGCCATCGACCGCGCGCTGCGCGACCAGGAATCCGAACAGGCGCAGCTTTCGTCGCGCGAAGCCGTCGAGAAGTCGCGCCTAAACCAGGAGCGCAACATCACCGAGGAGCGCATCAAGAGCGAGGAGGACACGCAGCGCCGCGAGATCGCTCGCCGCCGTTCGCTCGATGAGACCGAGATGAAGATGCGCGAGCTGACCGAGCGCGAGCAGATCGCGCTCGAACTGTCGCTGGAAAAGGCGCGCATCGAGCGCCAGGGCACGCAGAGCCAGCTCGAGATCGAGCGCAGGAAGCGGCTCGAGGTCGCCGAGCTGGAGCGCCAGATCGCGCTCGCCGAAAAGGCGCTTGAGGTGACCAGGGCAGAAGCGGAAAAGCGCCGCGCCGAGATCGTCGAGAACCAGGCGACCGAGACGGCGCGGATCGCGCAGGAACGTGTCGTCGACGAGGTCAGGATTGAACGGGAGCGTCACCTCGAAGCGCTGCAGATCGCCAAGCGCCAGGCCTTCGAGGAAGCCGAGATTTCGGCCGGCGAAGAGGTCGAGCGCGCCCGCATCACCACCGAACGCGGCATCGAGGAAGCGCGCCTGATCAAGGATCGCGACATCAGGCAGCTTGGTGTGGACCGCGACCAGAAGATCGAGATCGCCGAGATCCAGAAGGCGATCGACATCGCCAAGAAGACGCAGGAACGCTCCTCGGCGATCGCGGCCTCGGAAGCGGTTCGCGCCAAGGCCATCCAGGCCGAGGAACAGGCGTTCACCGCCCGCGAACGCGAGATTGCCGAGCGCCGCAAGCTGACCGACCTGATCGGCGCGCAACGCGAAGCCGAGCGTGACGCCTTGCGCATAGTCTCCGCGGCGGATGCCGAGATGAAGGCGGCAAAGAGCCTCGCCGAAGCGCAGAAGATTGCAGCCGTCGCCTCGGCCGAGTCGGAGAAGATCCACGCCCTTGCCGCGGCTCAGCGCTATGAGGTCGACGCCGCCGGCCATCGCCAGCTCAACGAGGCCGAGAACATCCTTTCCGAGGGCGCGCGGGCAGGGCGCCTGCGCGGCAAGCTGCTGGATCACATGGAAGGCATCATTCGCGAAAGCGTCAAGCCGATGGAGAAGATCGAAGGCATCAAGATCCTGCATGTCGACGGCATCAACGGCGGCACCGGCGGCAGCCGCAACGTCACCGACGAAGTCATCGACTCGGCGCTGCGCTACCGGGTGCAGGCGCCGATGATCGACAATCTGATGAAGGAGATCGGCATCGAGGGCGGCTCGCTCGGCCGCATGACCGACGTGCTGCGCGACGCCAAGGACATTGCGAGCCTGACCCGCGACAAGAAGGGCAAGGGCAAGGCCGCCAAGGACGACGATGACGATCGCGATCACTGACGAGACGATCGTGCGGTTGCAGATGCGTTGCGCCAGACGGCAGGTTCTCCGTGATGCGGGTGGTCGCCCAAAATGACCAAGGTCTATGTCTCCTCGGTCATCCCCGCTCCGGCGGCGGAAGTCTGGAAGGTCGTGCGCAATTTCAATGGATTGCCGGGCTGGGCACCGTTCGTTGCCGAAAGCCGCATCGAACAGAATGCGCAAGCCGACCAGATCGGCTGCATCAGGAGTTTCACGCTCAGGGATGGCGGGCGCATTCGTGAAAGGCTGCTGGCGCTGTCCGACTATGATCTGTCCTGCAGCTACGCGATCCTGGAAAGCCCGATGGCGGTGGAGAATTATGTCGCCACCCTGTCGCTGACGCCGATCACCGACGGCAATCTGACACTCGCCGAATGGCAAGCGGAGTTCGACTGTGCGCCCGATCGCGAGGCAGCCTTGATGCACCAGATCGGCACCGGCGTGTTCCAGACCGCCTTGACCGCGTTGAAACACCGGTTCGGGCGCTGACATCAGCCGATGGTCAGGGTTTGCCAGAGCACGATCATCGACGCACCGATCGACGAGGTCTGGGCGATCCTGCGTGATTTCAACGGCCATGACCGTTGGCACCCGGCAATTTCCTTCAGCGAGATTGAGGGCGGTGAGCCGGTCGATGCGGTCGGCTCGGTGCGACACTTCCGGCTCGCCGACGGCGGCGAGTTGCGCGAACAATTGCTGGCGCTGTCCGACAAGGACCGAAGGCTGAGCTATTGCCTGCTCGAGGCGCCGCTGCCGTTGATGGGCTATGTCGCCTCGGTGCGGCTGAAGCCGGTGACCGACGGCAACGCCACCTTCTGGGAATGGCGTTCCGAGTTCAACCCGCCGGCGCATCGCCGCGACGAACTGGTCAAACTGGTCACCGAAGGCATCTATCAGGCCGGCTTCGCGGCCGTGCGCGATCTCCTGCGGCGCGGAAGTGTCGGCTCGCCGGTCGATGCGAGATCACCTCGGGCCGTTGCCGCCCCGGTGCCTTCCGCAAGCCTGCCGCGTGCCGTATCAACACTCGCCCCAGGGCAGGGCGCGACAACCAGGGCTATCGTCATCGAGCGCTATGGCGGGCCGGAGGAGTTGCTCCTTAAGGAAATCGGACTGCCGCCGCCAGCGCCGACCGAGGTCCGGATCCGCCACACGGTGATCGGCGTCAATTTCATCGACGTCTATTGCCGCACCGGTTTTTTCGACCTCTTGCAGCCGCCTGGTGTGCCGGGCATGGAGGCCGCCGGCGTCATTGAAGCCGTTGGTTCGGCGGTGTCGGGTTTCGCCGTCGGCGACCGTGTCGCCTATGCCTGTCCGCCGGTCGGCGCCTACTGCGAGCGGCGCAACATGACGCCCGAATTGCTGATCCATCTCTCCGACGATATTTCGGACGAGATCGCCGCCGCCGGCCTGCTCAAAGGGATTTCCGCCAGTTTTCTGCTGCACGATGTCCATGTCGTGAAGCGCGGCGCCATCGTTCTCATTCATGCGGCGGCCGGCGGTATCGGCCAGTTGCTGGTGCAGTGGGCCCGTCATCTCGGCGCGACGGTGATTGCTACGGTGTCGAGCGATGACAAGGCGCGCATCGTCGAACGCCTCGGCGCACACCATGTGATTGTCTATTCTCGCGAGAATTTCGCCGAGGCCGTCATGCGGCTGACCAATGGCGCGGGCGCCGATATCGCCTATGATGCGGTCGGCAACGACACCTTCGGCGGTTCGATTGCTGCCCTTGCCGTGCGCGGCCACCTCGTCAGTTTCGGCCAGGCCTCGGGGCCGGTCGGCAATTGGGACATCGGTCGCTTCGCCACCAAGTCACTGACCCTCTCGCGGCCCAACTACGCCCATTACACCGACACGCCGGAAAAGCTCGCTCCACACGTCGCCAGGTTTTTCCAAGCGCTTCGCCAAGGCGTCGTCAGGGTCGAGGCGCCGACGCGTTACGACCTTGTCAACGCCGCTGTCGCTCACCGCGATCTGGAATCCCGCCGCACGACGGGAGCCTTGGTCCTGCTGCCCCAGCCTTAATCGAGGGCCGTCAATTTCAGGGCGCCAATAAAGAATTTGACGCACGTAATGTTTTTGCGTTGTATTGGAAACTGTGAAAATTGACTGAATAAGTTCGGCCAAGCATTGCCGCTTCCGGACAACGGCCGCATGACTGGTGACGGCCGGATCGTTTCGGTTGGCGACGCGGCAAGAGGACCTGATAGATCGATGGCGGAGAAGACGCACCGCACGATGGATGATTTCGCCCGGGCATGTGGCGTGTCACGGCCGACGCTGTCGAAATATTTTGACGATCCGGCGAGCGTGAAGCCGGCGACGCGGGCGCGCATCGAAGCCGCGTTGCGTTCCTCGGACTACCAACCGAACCTGTTCGCCCGCAATCTCAATCGCAAGCGCACCCGCAACATCGGCATCGTCGTGCCGACGATCACCGATCCATTCTATGCCGAGATGGTCAGCCGCATCGAATTTCGCTGCCGCGACGAGGGCTATTGGCCGATCGTCATCTCCTCGCATGGCTCGCCGAAGCTGGAAGCGGAGTCGGTCAGGACGCTGCTGTCACTGAAGGTCGCCGGCGCGATCATCGCGCCGCTCGGCCTGGCCTCCGATCGCGGCGTTTTCGACAAGCTCGGACAGGATATTCCGATCGTCTATTTCGACACCTATATCGAGGGCGACACGCCTTTCGTTGGCAACGACAACCACCAGAGCACGTCGACCATGGTCGACTATCTCAACCGCTCCGGAGAACCGCCTGTCTATGTCGACATTCCGCATGTCAACCACAATTCGGGTGAACGGCTGCAAAGCTACATCGCGACGATGCAAGTAGCCGGTTTGGAACCCGTCGTCATCGACGCGGCGCGCGACTATACTTGGGACTTCGAGCGCATCGGCCACGAATGGATGGAAAGGACGCTCGATGTTGGCGGTCTGCCCGGCCGCACGATCCTGTGTGCCAATGATCGTCTCGCCTTTGGCGTGATGGCGGCTGCGTTCTCGCGCGGACTGAAGATCGGCCGCAGGCCCGACAGCGATCTGCGCGTTGCCGCGCATGACGATCATCCGTTGAGCCGCTACACCTGTCCGGCACTGACCACCATGGCGCAGGATTTCGCCGCCATGGCCGGCCGCAGCGTCGAGATCCTGCTGGCCTTGCTGGACGAGGCTGACCCGCCAAAGCAGGACTTGGCACGCACGGTCAAGCTTGGCGCGACCCTGGTGATGCGTCAGTCGGCTTGAGCAGCCACCGTCAGCGATCCTTCTTCTCGAATTGGCGCCATATCCCCACCGCCTCGGCCACCGCTTGCCGCGCGGCGGGGATATGGCGTCCCATCGAGACGAAGCCATGGATCTGGCCCGCCCATTGCCGCAGGACCAGTGGCACGCCTGCGGCTTGCAGGCGCTCGGCATAAGCTGCCCCTTCGTCGGCAAGGATGTCGCAGCCGGCAAGGGCCACGAAAGCCGGCGCGACGCCGGCGAGATCGGGCGCCAGCAACGGTGAGACGCGCCAGTCCACGATGTCATCAGGCGTTCGCACATAGTGGTCGCGGAACCATGCCATGGTGGTTGCCGTAAGCCCGAAACCGTCGCCGAAACGCCGGTAACTGTCGGCCGTCTGCCGAGCATCGGTGTTGGGATAGATCAGGATCTGGGCGGCAAGCGAGGGCGCAAGCCCGTTGCGGGAAAGCAGCGCCAGTACGGCGGCGAGATTGCCGCCGGCGCTGTCGCCGGCAACGCCGGTGCGGGTACGAGCGATGCCGATCTCGTCGGCATTCTCTGCCATGAAGCGGAGCGTCGCCAGACAATCCTCCAGCCCGGCGGGAAATTTGTGTTCCGGTGCCAGGCGATAGTCGGGACAGATAATGACGGCGTTGCCGAGATTGGCCAGCCAGCGGCAGATCTCGTCATGCGAATCGAGATTGCCGATGACCCAGCCACCGCCATGCAGATAGAGCAGCGCCGGCGCCCCGCTTTGCCGCGCACTGATGCCGCGATAGATGCGGATCGCAATAGGCCCGTTCGGCCCGTCTATCCGCTGTTCCGAAGTCGTTGCGACCGGTTCGTGCTCGCCCTGTTGCGTCGGGAACGAAGCGTTGTAGGCGGCCCGCGCCGCCGCCACGCTGCCGGTCTCGAACGGCTCGCCGCCAGCCGCACGGCCGATTTCAAGGACGCGCAGCGCATCCTGGTCAAGCGTCATCGTCATATCCTCAGGCAAGCAGGTCGCTCGCCTCTTCCTCTGTCAGCAGGGCCGGTTGGGTGACATCCCCCGCGACCATCACCGAGCCCTGGCTCTCGCCGGAACGCAGGACAGCCTCCATGATTTCCAGCACATGCAGCGCGAGATTGCCGGAGGCGCGTGGCGTGTTGCCGGTTTGAAGCGAGCGCACCAGATCGGCGACGCCGAGCATGCGGTAATTGGCGCGGTCGGGCGCCGCATAGGGCCAATTGCGGGCGCCGTAGAGATCGCCTTCGCTGGCGAAATCCTTCCAGTCGGCGCCGCGTTCGGACAGCGACACGGTGCCGCCGAACGTGTCGGGGTCGGGCAGGCGCAGCGAGCCTTCCGTGCCATGCAGCTCGATCGGGTGGTTTGAGTGGCGAAAGACGTCCCACGAGGCGCCGAAGGTGACCGTCGCGCCCGAGCGGAATTCAAGCAGCGACAGCACGTTGGTCGGCGTGCCGACCTTGAATGTGGTGTTCTTGAACGGTCCATCGGCGGTGATCAGCCTTTCCTCCTGGCCGCGTGTCGCCATAGCCATGACACGTTCGACCGGTCCGAGCAGGTTGACCAGCATGGTCAGATAGTAGGGCCCCATGTCGAACACCGGCCCGCCGCCGGGCTGGTAGTAGAATTGCGGGTTGGGGTGCCAGTGCTCCATGCCGCGGCCCATCATGAAGGCCGTGCCGGTGACCGGACGGCCGATGGCGCCGGCGTCCATCAGCCGGCGCGCCCGGCGTCCAGCGGCACCGAGGAAGGTGTCGGGCGCCGAGCCGAGCCGCAGGCCGCGCGACTTCGCCTCGCTGACCAGAAGCTGCCCGTCGGCGGCCGAGGTGGCGAGCGGCTTTTCGGTGAAGACGTGCTTGCCGGCCGAAAGCGCCGACATGGTGACGTCGAAATGCACGGCGGGAATGGTGAGGTTGAGAACGAGGCCGATTTCGGGATCGGCAAGCAAGGCATCGACGCCCATTGCCCTGATGCCGTATTCGCGGGCTCGCAGGGCGGCGGCGTCCGGCGAGATGTCGGCGCAGGCCTTCAACTCCACGCCGGCAAAAAGTGCTGCGTTGCGCATATAGGTCATGGCGATGTTGCCGCAACCTATGACCCCTACACCAAGCTTTTCCATCATTCCTCCAGTCGGCTGCCGTCCGTCATTCCATGGCGGATCGGCGATTCTTCGTCCACGTAGTGGGCACATTGATGCATCATTATGCAGTTTAAATCTTGACGCGCGACAATTTTTTATAAATCATGTGCGAAGTTGGACGGGCGGGAGTGGCTGCCGTCAACTCTGGGAGGACTACACATGGACGAGTCAAGGAAGGGGCCGCGCAGCGGCTCCAAGTCGATTGGGCATGTCACCATTGCCGATCGCCGGCAATTTCTCATCGGTTCCGCCGGCCTTCTCGGCGCGGCGGCGTTCGGGGCAGGGACGTCGCTCGGCATTGGCCGGGCTCGCGCCCAGAGCCGGGCCGAAATCTCGTTTGCCAGCGCCGCCTTCTTCGGCAAGGAGACCTTCGGCGACCTGATCAAGGCCTTCAACGAATCGCAGGACCGCATCCTGGTCAAGAACATCGAACTGCCGCCGCCGAGCTCCTCCACCGAGGTCTACCAGGGCCTCGTCCAGCAGCTCGCACGCCGCACCGGCACGCCTGACGTCTTCAGCCAGGACGTGATCTGGATCGCCGGCTTTGCGGCCGCCGGGTGGGCGCTGCCGCTGGACGAGTATTTCCCGGCCGACAAGCGCAGCGGATACTTCACCGGAACCCTCAATGCCTGTACCTATGGCGGCAAGCTCACCGCCCTTCCCTGGTTCATGGATTCGGGCATGTTCTATTACCGCAAGGACGTGCTGGAAAAGCATGGCGGCAAGGTGCCGGAAACCTGGACCGACATGGCGACCATTGCCGCCGCCGCACAGAAGGCCGGCGACATCGATTTCGGCTATCTCTGGCAAGGCAAGCAGGCCGAGGTTCTGGTCTGCGACGCGGTCGAGATCATCACCTCCAACAACGGCGCCATCCTGGCGCCCGACGGCAAGTCGTCGCTGATCAACCAGAAAGGCGCGGTGGAGGCGATCCAGTTCCTGCACGACACAATCGCCACCAACAAGGTCAGCCCGCAGGACGTGCTGTCCTGGGACGAGGAACCGTCGCGCCAGCCCTTTACCTCGGGCAAGGCGATGTTCATGCGCAACTGGTCCTATGTCTATCCGATCGCCCAGGACGCCAAGGCATCCCAGGTGGTCGACAAGGTCGGCGTCGCGCCGCTGCCGTCGTTCCCCGGCGGCAAGAGCTCGGCCTGCCTCGGCGGTTACCAGCTCGGCGTCAATGCCAATTCGAAGCAGCGCGAAGCCGCGATCGAACTCTTGACCTGGCTGTCGTCGACCGAGACCCAGCACCGCATCGCGCTGAACTTCGGCCTCGCACCGACGCGGCCGGCGCTGTTCCAGGACGCACAGATCAAGAAGGAACAGCCGTTCATGGCCAGCCTCGAGAAAGTCTTCACCGGCGCCACGGCGCGGCCGATCACGCCCGAATACGCGAAAGTGACGCTGGCCTTGCAGTCCGGCATCTCCAAGGCACTGGTCTCTGGCAACATCCAGGCCGAGATGGACGCGACGGCGGCGCAAATCGACAAGATCGTAGGCTGATTGAATGTCCGCGGCGGCCACTATTCCTGGCATCGGCCGGCCGCGGCGCCTCGGCAAGGCGCTTCCGGGCGCCATGTGGGCCTTGCTTCTGCTGACGCCGGCCTTCGTGTCGCTGGCGTCGGTTTCCTTCTACCCGATCGTCAACGGGCTCTACCTCTCGCTCACCAACACCTCGTTGATCACGCAGGAGCAGGAATTCACCGGCTTCTACAACTATGTGGAGCTGTGGGGCGACCCGCAGTTCTGGAATGCGTGGTGGCACACGATGTGGTTCACCGCCGCCTCGACGGTGCTGGAGACGGTGATCGGGCTCGGCATGGCGCTCATCCTGTGCGAAGCCTTCAAAGGGCGGGGGCTCGTCCGCGCGGCCATGCTGGTGCCGTGGGCGATGCCGACCGTCGTCACCTCCAAGATGTTCGGCTGGCTGTTCGATGGCCAGAACGGCATCGTCAACTACATCCTCCTGCATGCAGGGCTGATCGACCAGAACATCAACTGGTACGGCTCCACCGACACGGCGATGATCACCATCATCATCGCCGATGTCTGGAAGACGACGCCGTTCATGGCGCTGCTGCTTCTGACCGGGTTGCAGACCGTGCCCAATTCGCTGATCGAGGCGGCGCGCATGGATGGCGCCAAGGGCTGGATCACCTTCTGGTATATCCGCCTGCCGCTCCTGATGCCGACTTTGCTGATCGCCGGCCTGTTCCGCGCGCTCGATGCCTTCCGCGTCTTCGATCTCGTCTACGTGCTGACCGGCGGCGGCCCGGCCGATTCGACCGAGACGCTGTCGACGCTGTCCTACAAGGTGCTCTTCTCGACGCTGCAGTTCGGCTACGGTTCGGCCGTCTCGACGGCGATGTTTGTCACCGAGGGCATCATCGCGCTGGTGTTCTGCCTGTATCTCATCCGGCAGATCAGGAGAGCGCAATGAACGATACGCGCTCGCCGCTGCAGACAGTCGCCATCTATCTCGGCGCCTTGCTGATCCTCGTCTGGTCGGGTGGTCCGTTCATCTGGCAGTTCTCGACCTCGTTCCAGCTCGACAAGGCGCTGACGTCAGGCTCGCCGTCGCTGATCCCGCATCCCTTCACGCTGGAGCATTACTACAACGCCTTCGTCGAGAAACAGCTTCACCGCTATGTCTGGAACTCGCTGGTGGTCTCGCTGGCGACAACCTTCCTGTGCCTGTTCGTCGGCTCGCTGGCCGCGTTCGCGCTGTCGCGGCTGAACATCAAGGGCCGCTTCGGCATTCTGATGGTCATCCTTTCGGTGTCGATGTTTCCGCAGATCGCGCTGGTCGGGCCGCTCTATCTGGTGGCCACCAATCTCGGCCTGCTCGACACCTACACGGCGTTGATCATTACTTACCTGGCGCTCGGCCTGCCGCTCGTCACTTGGGTGCTGTTCGGCTATTTCGAGACGCTGCCGCGCGAGATCGACGAGGCGGCGCGCATGGATGGCGTCAGCGTGCCCGGCCTGCTCTGGCGCATCATCCTGCCGATGTCGCTGCCGAGCCTGGTGACCACCGGCCTGCTCGCCTTCATCACCGCGTGGAACGAATTCCTGTTCGCGCTCGCCTTCACCTCCAACATCGACCGGCAGACGATACCGGTCGGCATCGCCAACTTCACCAACCTCTATTACGTCCCCTGGGGCGATATTGCCGCGGCCTCCGCCGTGGTGACCGTGCCCTTGATCCTCCTGGTGCTGTTCTTCCAGCGCCACATCATCGAAGGACTGACTCAGGGCGGCGTCAAGGAATGAACAACATGACGAAGACGAAGCTCAAGGTCGGCTGCCAGACCTTCACCTGGGAGATGCTGGGCAAGGCCTGGACCGGGGGCCCCGACGATCTGTTGAACGCGATAGACGATGGCGGTTATGCCGGCGTCGAGATCACCGACACCATGATCGGCCATTATGCCGACAGGCCGGCCGAGTTCGCTACCGCGCTCGACGCCCGAGGCCTCGCCCTCGTCTCCTTTGCCTTTGGCTCGAAGAGCGGTTTCACGCTGAAAGAGGCGCTGGAAAGTGACCTCGAAGCCGCCCGGCGCTGGGTCGGCTTTGCCGCGAACTTTCCCGGCGCGCTGGTGTCGATTGGTTCGGCGACGGTCGTCTCCGATGGTCCGCGCCAAGACAAGTTCGCCATATCAGCCGAATTCTACAATCGCGCCGCCGAGATCGGCCGCAAGGCCGGTGTGGATGTCGCGGTGCATCCGAGCTCGCACCACAACACGCTGCTGTTCGACCGCGCCGATTACGACACGATCTTTGCCTTGCTCGACCCCGACCTGGTCGGCTGGGTGCCGGATACCGGCCATATCTTGCGCGGCCACAAGGACATGCTCGACACGCTGCGCACACACCGCGACCGCATCCGTTACATCCATCTCAAGGACGTCGACGCCAAAGGCACCTGGGCCATGCTTGGCAAGGGCGTCTGCGATACCCCCGCGGTCATCGAGATCGCCGGCACCGCGCCGCACTTCACCGGCTGGCTGGTGCTCGAAGAGGAATCCGACACGGCTGCCGCCGACCCCGCCGGCGCGGTCAAGACCAACCGCCAGACAATGCGCAGCTACGGCGCCTGAAGAACGAGACGATGATCAAGAAACAGGACAGACGCCTCAGGGTCGGCGTGCTCGGCTGCGGCCCCATCGCGCAGTTCGCGCATCTGCAATCCTGCGTCAAGGCGGGCAACGCGGACCTCTACGCCATCTGCGACGCGGCACCCGACCTGCTCGCCCGCATGGGTGCCACCTACGAGCCGCGGAAGATGTATGCCGACTATGACGCGATGCTCGCCGATCCCGAATTGGAGGCAGTGATCGTCGCCACCTCGGACGCCTATCATGTGCCGATGTCGATCAAGGCGCTCGATGCCGGCAAGCATGTACTGTGCGAAAAGCCGATCGGCACTTCAGTGGAAGAAGGGGAGGCGCTGGCGGAGGCGGTCAGGCGCTCGGGCAAGGTCCTGCAGGTAGGCCACATGAAGCGCTTCGACCCGGCGCTGGAGGCGGCGCGCGACTTCGTCCGCGACGAGATCGGCGACGTGCTGGCACTGAAGGCGTGGTACTGCGATTCCACCCATCGCTATACCAACACCGATGCCATCCAGCCGCTGCCCGTCACCAGCAAACTGGCGAGGAAGCCGGCCGGAAATCCGAAGGCCGACCTGCGGCAGTATTTCATGCTCGCGCATGGCTCGCATCTCGTCGACACGGCGCGTTTCCTGTGCGGCGAGATCGTCGCCGTGCGCGCCCGCCTCAACGAGCGTTTCGGCGCCTATTGCTGGTTCGTCGAGACCGAGTTCGCCAGCGGCGCGCTCGGCCATCTCGATCTCACCGTTGCCGTGCGGATGGACTGGCACGAAGGTTTCCAGCTCTATGGCGAGAACGGCTCTGTCATCGCCAAGACTTTCAACCCTTGGTACTTCCGCGCCAGCGAGGTCGAGATCTTTCACGAGAAGACCGCCACGGCCCATAAGCCGCTCGGCGCTGACGGCCATTTCTTCCGCCGCCAGCTCGAAGGTCTTGCCGAAACGGTGCTTGAAGGCGCGCCGATGCGCGGCGCCAATGTCGAGGACGGCATCGCGTCGATCCGCGCCATGGTCGCCATTGCGCGCTCGGTGGAGACCGGCGAGCGGGTCGAACTCGCCTCGGTTTCGGGGGCGGTCTGATGCGTCTCGGCATTTTCGCCAAGACCTTTCCCGGCGCCGAGCCGGCCGCCGTGCTGGCCGCCGTGCGGCAGGCTGGCTATGAGACCACGCAGTTCAATCTTGCCTGCGCCGGCCTGCCGTCGATGCCCGATGCCGTGCCGGCGGAAGCCGTCGCGGCGATCCGCGCCGCCGCGCAGTCGACTGGTGTTTCGCTCGCAGCACTTTCTGGCACCTACAACATGGCGCATCCCGACAAGGCCGTCCGCGACGACGGCCTCAGGCGCCTGGCCATCGTCATCGAGGCGGCGGCTGTCCTGGACATTCCCCTGGTCACACTCTGCACCGGCTCGCGCAACGCCGCCGATCAATGGGCGTACCATCCCGACAATGCCGATCCGGTCGCCTGGTCCGACATGGCCGCCGAGATGGCGAAGGCGCTGGTGCTGGCCGAACAGGCAGGCGTCGATCTCGGCATCGAGCCCGAGCAGGCCAACATCGTCACCTCGGCCAAGGATGCCACCCGGCTGATCGCCGAGATGGGGTCGCGGCATCTGAAGATCGTGCTTGATCCGGCAAACCTGTTCGAGCACGCGACGCCTGACGAGACGCGCGCCATTGTCGCCGCCGCGATCGACGAGGCTGCCGCCCACATCGCAATGGCGCACGCCAAGGACCGCTATGGTGACGGCCGCTTCGCCACCGCCGGGCAAGGCATTGTCGACTTCCCGGATTTAGCCGCGCGGCTGAAGGCAGTGGGCTTCGACGGGGCGCTCGTTACTCACGGGCTGTCCGCCGACGAAGCCCCCGGCGTCGCCGCCTTCCTGCGGAGGTTCCTCTGATGGACGCCGCGCCGACGGTCATGCTTCGCGACGATGCAGCACTTCGTGTCTTCGACACGGGGCAGGGCAGGCTTCCGGTCGTTTTCCAGCACGGTCTCGGCGGCGATGCAGCGCAGGTGGCGCAGAACTTTTCCGACAGCCCGTCATACCGCCGACTGACCGTCGAGTGTCGCGCACAGGGTGGCTCCGGCGCCGGCCGTGGGCGGCCCTTTTCGATCGCCATGTTTGCCGATGATGTGCTGGCCGCCGCCGACGCGGCCGGCATCGACCGTTTCGTCGCCGGCGGCATCTCGATGGGCGCGGCGATCGCGCTGCGGCTTGCAAGCCGTTACCCGGACCGCGTCCTGGGTTTGGTGCTGGTGCGCCCTGCCTGGGCCTTCGATGCGGCGCCGCAAAACATGCGCCCCTACGCGGAGGTGGCGGAGCTCATCCGCGATCGCCCGCTGGATGACGCGCGCAACGCCTTTGCAACCTCCGTCACCGCCGCCCGCTTTCGCAAGGAAGCACCGGACAATCTCGCTTCCCTGCTCGGCTTCTTCGAGCGCGACAATGCGGCTGTCTTCGCCGAGGTGATGCAGGCGATCGCAAACGATGGGCCCGGCGTCACGCAGGCAGCGGCCGCCGGCCTCAAGGTCCCCGCGCTGGTCATCGGCAGCGGCATCGATCTCGTCCATCCGCTGGCGACCGCCCGCTTCCTCGCCGATGCCATCCCCAACGCCGCCTTTGCCGAGGTGACGCCGAAGGCCACCGACAAGGATCGCCATTTCGCCGAGGTCCGCGCTTCTATCGCGGGCTTCCTCGATGATCGTTTCAACAACCAGGACCAGTCATGATCTCGAAACCACTCACAGGCCCGGCCGCCATCGCCGCACTGCCGCGCGACCGCATGATCGCTGAATTCTCGCTGTGGTCCGCCGACCTCGTCAATTTCGAGAGCGACCTGAAGCGCATCGAGCCCTATGTCGACCTTCACCACATCGATGTGGCTGACGGTCATTTCGCCCCGTCCTTCCTGTTCTTTCCCGATCTCGTCGCCCGCATCGCCAGGCTGACGGCCAAACCCATCCACGTCCATCTGATGGTCGATGCGGCGGTTGTCGAGGCGCAGACGCGCCAGTTCATCGAGGCCGGCGCCGACATGATCAGCGTCCATGCCGAGAACGGCGAGGCGGGATTGCGCGCCGTTCGGTTGGCGCGCGAACTCGGCGCGGAAGCCGGCGTCGTGCTCAGGCTCGAGACGCCGGTCGAAACGGTGACGCCTTTCGTCCCGGAGGTCGCTTTCGTCACGCTGCTTGGCACGGCTATCGGCGTCAAGGGCCAGAGCCTGTCGGACAAGGCCTGCGACAGGCTGGGCGCTGCCCGCGCCATCCTGAGAGAGGCCGGCCGCGAGGCGGCCGTGGTTCTGGCCGCCGATGGCGGCATTCGCCACGAGACGGTGCCGTTGCTGCGTGCCGCCGGCGCCGAAACCGTGGTTCTCGGCTCGCTCGCCTTCGGCGACAAGGATCTGGCCGGCCGCATTGGCTGGCTGCACGGCTTGAAGGTCGCGGCATGAACAACGAAGCCGCCCTCGCGATCGATCTTGGCGGCACCGAGCTTCGTGCCGCCCTGGTCGACCGCGACGGCAAGATCCTGGCGTTCGCCGCGGTGCCGACGCAGGCGCAGGCCGGCCCCGACGTGGTGATCGGCCAGATCGAAGCGCTGGCCGCGACCGTCCATGCCGAGGCCCCGGCGCTCGCCATCGTCGGCGTCGGCGTCGGCGCGCCGGGACCGCTCGATCCGCTGGCCGGCATCGCCGTCGGACCGCCGACACTCGCCGGCTGGCTGGACGTGCCGCTTGCCGATATCCTCGAACGGCGGCTCGGCCTGCCGGTGCGGCTGGAAAACGATGCCAATGCCGCGGCACTCGGCGAATGGCGCTTCGGCGCCGGTCATGGCGCCCGCTCGCTGGTCTTCGTCACGGTTTCCACCGGCATCGGCGGCGGTGTCGTCGTCGACGGACGCATTCTCCATGGCCGCCGTGGGCTCGCCGCCGAGATCGGCCATATGACCATCACCAATGAAGGCGAGCGTTGCATGTGCGGCGTCGTCGGCTGCTTCGAGGCCATCGCCTCGGGCACCGCGCTCGGCCGCCGCGCCAATGCCGCGACAGCGCCCTGGGATGGCTCGGCGCTGCGGCGCCTCTCTGCGAACGGTGAGGTGACCGGCCGTCACGTGGTCGAGGCGGCACGGCTGCAAGACGAGCTTGCCTTGGCCCTGCTCGAGGAGGAAGCCCGCTGGCTTGGCATCGGCTTCACCAATCTTTTGCATCTCTATTCGCCCGATGTGCTGGTCGTCGGTGGCGGCATTGCCAATGGGCTCGACCTCATGGCGCCTGCCATCGAGGCGACCATCAGGCAGCGGGCCATGCGTGCCTATCGCGACGTGCCGGTCGTTCAGGCCCAGCTTGGCCGCCACGCCGGGCTCGTTGGTGCTGCCAGCCTTGTCCTGTTCGATGACGGAGGTACGTTGGCGGCACGCATGCCTGTCGGTCCAAGCACATATCCGGATGCGAGGAGGGACTTCAATGGCTGAGCTCAAGCTGCGCGGCGTGCGCAAATCCTACGGCAATGCCGAGGTGATCAAGGGTGTCGACCTCGATGTCGGCGACCGCGAGTTCGTCGTCTTCGTCGGCCCGTCGGGCTGCGGAAAGTCGACGCTGCTGCGCATGATCGCCGGTCTCGAGAAGATCACCGCCGGCGAGCTGATGCTTGATGGCGCGCGCATCAATGAGGTCGATCCCTCCGAACGCGGCCTCGCCATGGTGTTCCAGTCCTATGCGCTCTATCCGCATATGACGGTCGCCGAAAATATGGGTTTTGCCCTGAAGATCGCCGGGCTTCCGGTCGTCGAGCGTGACGCCAAGGTCAAGGCGGCGGCCGAGGTGCTGCAGCTGTCGCATCTGCTCGAGCGGCGGCCGAAGGAGCTTTCCGGCGGCCAGCGCCAGCGCGTCGCGATCGGCCGCGCGATCGTGCGCCAGCCGAAGGTGTTCCTGTTCGACGAACCGCTGTCGAATCTCGACGCTGCGCTGCGCGTCAACATGCGGCTGGAGCTGATGCAGTTGCACGAACGGCTCGCCGCCACCATCGTCTATGTCACGCACGACCAGACCGAGGCGATGACCATGGCCGACAAGATCGTCGTCCTCAATGGCGGCAACATCGAGCAGGTCGGCTCGCCGCTCGACCTTTATGCGAGACCAGCCAATGTTTTCGTCGCGGGCTTCATCGGTTCGCCGAAGATGAACATGCTGCCGGTGCGGGTTCTCTCCGCCAACACGGATGGCGTTGCCGTTGCCCTGCCGGGCGGGGCCAGCCTGGTCGTTCCGGTCGAGGCGGGCCCGCTTGCGCCGAACAGCGAGTTGCTGCTCGGCATCCGACCGGAGCATATCCGCATCGCAGATGTGGGCCAGTTCAAGGGCGAGGCGGTGCTGGCCGAACGGCTCGGCGGACTGACCATCCTGCATACCGAGATCGGCGAGAAGACAAGGCTGGTCGTGCAGACCGAGGGCATCGACACGACACCGCTGCACAGCCCCATCGCCATGCAGGCCGACCCCTCCCGCTGCCATCTCTTCGCCGCCGACGGCAAAGCACTGGCACCTCTGGGCAAAACCGGCACCGCCTGACATCGTTGTGATGTGTACGGCAACGGCCGGAAGCTGTGAGCCTCCGGCCGTTGATTAGGTATTGACGCGCGCGGATTACTCGGCGGGAACGACGTCTGCCGGCAGGCTGTCGTCGGCGGTGCCCGCCAGTGCCCTGGCCAGCTTGGCTTCATCGAGTTCGCCTTCCCAGCGTGCGACGACCAGCGTGGCGACAGCGTTGCCGACGAAGTTGGTCAGTGCCCGGCACTCCGACATGAAGCGGTCGACGCCGAGGATCAGCGCCATGCCGGCGACCGGCACCGAGGGAACGACCGACAGCGTGGCGGCAAGGGTGATGAACCCGGCTCCGGTGATGCCGGCGGCGCCCTTCGAGGAAAGCATCGCAACCAGCAGCAGCAGGATCTGGTCACCGATCGACAGGTGGATGTTCGTCGCCTGCGCGATGAACAGCGCCGCCAGCGTCATATAGATGTTGGTGCCGTCGAGGTTGAAGGAATAGCCGGTCGGGATGACCAGACCGACCACCGAGCGCTTGGCGCCGGCCTTCTCCATCTTTTCCATCAGCGAGGGCAGGGCGGCTTCCGACGAGGAGGTTCCCAGCACCAGCAGCAGCTCTTCCTTGATGTAGCGGATCAAGGACAGGATGGAGAAACCATTGTAGCGGCAGACGGCACCCAGCACGACGAACACGAACAGCAGCGACGTCACATAGAAGGTGCCGACCAGCATGGCGAGGTTGATGACGGCGCCGATGCCGTATTTGCCGATGGTGAACGCCATGGCGCCGAAGGCACCGATCGGGGCAGCCTTCATCAGCACGCTGACCAGCTTGAAGACCGGCGCCGTCAGCGCCTGCAGGAAGTTGAGCACCGGCGTGCCCTTGTCGCCGACCAGCGCCAGCGCGATGCCGAACAGCACCGAGAAGAACAGCACCTGCAGGATGTCACCGTCGGCGAAGGCGCCGACGATCGTCGACGGGATGATGTTCATCAGGAAGCCGGTGACCGACTGGTCATGCGCCTTGGCGGCGTAGGTGTTGACGGTCGAGGCATCGAGCGTCGCCGGGTCGATGTTGAAGCCCGCACCCGGCTGCACGACATTGGCCACGACAAGGCCGATGATGAGCGCCAGCGTCGAGAAGGTGAGGAAGTAGAGCATCGCCTTGCCGGCGACACGCCCGACCTTCTGCAGGTCGCTCATGCCGGCGATGCCGGTCGCCACGGTCAGGAAGATGACCGGGGCGATGATCATCTTGACCAGCTTGATGAAGGCGTCGCCGAGCGGCTTCATGCTCTCGCCGATCGACGGATAGAAGTGACCGAGCAGGATGCCGACGGTGATCGCGACGAGCACCTGCACGTAGAGTTGGGCATAGAAAGGCTTGCGCTGCGCGGCAAGCGCGCCTGATTGGCCTGCGATGTGCATCGAACTCTCCCTGGCCGGATGGACGGAAATGCACCGCCCTGCGTGACTTCTCCCATCGCGGCGCTCCGGTCGCACGCCGCTGCAAGGACTTTTGCAAGCGCTGTGCCAGATCGCGGAAAGGCCGGAATCCCAGCATTTCGGCCTTTGTTCGAGGCCGTGCGGCGAATGCCTGTGCGGATTTCCGCACAGGCAGCGTTTGCCTGGGCGGAATTTCGCATTACACTGGCCGCAAGGCCGCGAGGAAAAAGGGAGAGGGCAGACGCTGCAAGCTGACATCGATAGGGGCTCCGCGGCCGGCCGTGAATTGCTGCGCGAGGCAATGGCCCGGCTGCGCGACGGCCGCTGGCGTGTCGTGGTCGTCGCTCTTGCGGTTCTGGCAGGCGCGATCGCCATCGCCGGGCGCATCGCCACCGGCCAGGCGGCCGACAATCTGCGCGACGGAGCACTTGCCGCTCTGCCGCTGGCGGCAGGAACCCTGACCGGCGAAATCGAAAAGCAGCGCCTGGTTCCACTGGTGCTGGCACGCGATGATGCCGTGCGCGGGGCGCTGCGCCGGGCCGGAACGATGGAAGAGGCGGCCCTCGACGACAAGCTTAGGGCGATTGCCGGCGATGCATCGGCGTCCGCCATCTATGTCATCGACACAGCCGGCATCGCGATATCAGCCAGCAATGCCGGCGAGCCGACAAGCTTTGTCGGCATCGACTATAATTTTCGTCACTATTTCCAGGAGGCAATGGCCAAGGGTGCCGCCAGCCAATATGGCCTCGGCACGATCAGCGGCCGGCCGGGTCTTTACCTCGCGAGCCGCGTCGACGACGGCGGCAAGCCGCTTGGCGTTGCGGTGCTGAAGGTCGAGCTGGATCGCGTCGAGGCCAATTGGCGCTCCAGCGGCTTTCTTGTTTTCGTCACCGACGAACGCGGCGTTGTGTTGGCCACCAGCCAGCCCGAGTGGCGGTTTCGAGCCTTGGCGCCCCTGTCGGCGCAGGACGCCGCAATTGCCCACGAACAGCTTCAGCTGGCTGATGCCGGCTTCGAACCGCTGCCGCTGCGGCGTGGCGCTGGCGACGGCCTGGCGACGATCGACAGTTCTGGAAAGCCGCGCCAGTTCGTCGAAGTGGTGCAGGACCTGCCCGGTGCGGTACCCGGCTGGCGTCTGTGGCTGCTGACGCCCGCCGACGCTGCTCTGTCATCCGCCGCCAACACGGCGCGACTGACCACGCTGCTCGGGCTGCTGCTTATGGGCCTGCTTGCCTTCGTGCTCACCCGGCGCCGACGCGCCCGCCGGCTGAGGCAGGAAGCGCTGGCGCGCATGAACGCCGAACTGGAGAGCCGGGTCAGCACGCGAACGGCCGAGTTGACGCGTTCCAACACGGCCCTTGCGGGCGAAATCGCCGAGCGTGAGAATGCCGAAGCCAAGGTTCGCCGGCTGCGTGACGATCTCGCCCAGGCCAACCGGCTTTCCATCCTCGGCCAGATCGCCGCCGGCGTGGCGCACGAGATCAACCAGCCGGTCGCCGCCATCCGCACCTATGCCGAGAATGCCGGCCGCTTTCTCGACACCGGCAAGATCGAGCCGGTCAGCGGCAATCTGACGTCGATCGTGTCGATGACCGAGCGCATCGGCGCGATCACCAGCACCTTGCGCACCTTCGCCCGCCGGCCCGGCGTTGCCGCCTCGCCATTGCCGGTGCGCGAGGCGATCGACGGCGCGCTGTCGCTTCTGTCCGGCCGCATCCGCGATTCCGGCGTGACCATCGTCAAGCCGCGCGGCAGCGCGTCGCCGGTGGTCATGGCCAGCCGCATCCGGCTCGAGCAGATCCTCGTCAACCTGTTGCAAAACGCGCTGGACGCGATGAAGGACCAGCCAGATCCCCGCATCGAGATCGAGATTGCCGAGCGCGACGACCGGGTGCTGATTTCGGTGCGCGACAACGGCCCCGGCCTCGGTCCGGAGGCGGCCGGCAATCTGTTCATGCCGTTCCAGACCACCAAGGAGAAGGGGCTTGGCCTCGGGCTGGTGATCTCGCAGGAGATCGCCCAGGAATTGGGCGGCACGCTGCGGCTCGATCCCGGCAGCGCCGGCGGCGCGTCCTTCACCATCGACTTGAGGCGAATTGAATGACAGAGGGATCTGGGCTGGTGGCACTCGTCGACGACGATGCGGACCTGCTTCACGCCACCACGCAACTGTTCGAGCTCGCCGGCTTCGCGGTGATCGCGCTCGACGCGGCCGAGGCAGCGCTAGCCGTCGTCGACAGGAATTTCGAGGGCGTGGTCGTCAGCGACATCCGCATGCCGGGCATGAACGGGCTGCAGCTGTTCGATCGCATCAAGGCGATCGACCCGGACATACCGGTGATCCTGGTCACCGGGCACGGCGACGTCGATCTCGCGGTGGCCGCGCTCAAGGACGGCGTCTACGATTTCATCCCGAAACCCTATGCCGGCGATCGCCTGGTTGAGGCACTGAGACGGGCGAGCGAGAAGCGGCGGCTGGTGATGGAGAACCGGCGGCTGCGCGAGGCCGCAACGCAGGCTGCCGACAGCCTGCCGTTGATCGGTGAAGCGCTGGCCATCCGGCGGCTGCGGGAGACCTTGCGCCAGATCGCCGACATGGATGTCGACGTGCTGGTCGAAGGGGAGACCGGAACCGGCAAGGAAGTGGTGGCCGATCTCCTGCACAGATGGGGCCGGCGGCGCGCAAAACCGTTCGTGGCGCTGAATTGCGGCGCCCTTCCGGAAACCGTCATAGAAAGCGAACTGTTCGGCCATGAGGCGGGCGCGTTCACCGGCGCGCAGCGGCGACGGATCGGCCGCATCGAGCATTCCAGCGGCGGCACGCTGTTCCTCGACGAGATCGAATCCATGCCGCCGGCCCTCCAGGTCAAGCTGCTGCGCGTGCTCGAAACGCGCAGCGTCACCCCGCTTGGCTCGAACGAGACCCGGCGCGTCGACCTCAGGGTCGTCGCGGCGACCAAGGTCGATCTCGGCCGGCAGGATCAGCGCGGCGATTTTCGCGAGGATCTCTATTTTCGCCTCAACGTGGTGACGCTGCGCATCCCGCCATTGCGCGAGCGGCGCGGCGACATCCCGATGCTGTTCGGGCACTTCCTCGGCAAGGCCGCGGAACGGTTCGGCCGGCCGGTCGCCGGGGTCAACGCAGCGGTCAGCGATCATCTCCAGTCGCATGCATGGCCGGGCAATGTGCGCGAGCTTGCGCATTTTGCCGATCGCGTCGCGCTCGGTCTCGGCCCGGACGACGAGACGAAAGCGGTTCCCGCGCACTTGCCTGAGCCGGCGGCCACACTGCCTGAACGGGTAGGCCACTACGAGGCGCAACTCATCCGCGATGCGCTGCGCGATCACGGCGGCGATGTGCGCAGCGCCATCGACGCACTCGGCGTGCCGCGCAAGACCTTCTACGACAAGCTAAAGCGCTACGGCATTGCAGCGTCCGAGTTTCGCAATGGCGGCGATGCGGATCCGCACGCTGTTCGGGGCCAGATATAGACATTGCGCAAGCGCCGTGCCCCTCGTAACGCTGTGTTCGTATCCAGGCGCGCATTTTGGACAAAGTCATGAAAACGACCCTTGAAACGACGGCAAATCCCTTGCCGGAAGAACTCACCTTTCTCGCCGAACGGCTGACGGCGTTCAATGACAGTGATGTCGGCGCTTCCGAAAGGAAGGCCCTGGCTGTGTTCGTGCGCGGCGAGGATGGCGCGGTCGTCGCCGGCATCTCAGGCTACACGGCCTGGGGTTGGCTTTACGTGCAGTGGCTGTGGGTCGATGAAAGGTTGCGCGGCCAGCAGATGGCCGGCAACATGCTGGCCGCAGCCGAACAGGAAGCGGTGGCGCGCGGCTGTCGGAATGCCTGGATCGACACCTTCAATCCGAACGCCGCCAAGGTCTATCAGCGCCAGGGCTATCAGCCCTTCGGAACGCTTGCCGATTTCCCTGTCGGCCGCAGCCGAATCTTCCTGCGGAAGAACCTGTCGCCGGCTTGATCAGCCGGCAAGTTTTCCGCCGCGCATCGGTTGCGGTGCGCCGGTCGTGCTGGGGAAGCTGATCGGCAGGCCCCGCAGCACGCGAACCGCGAGGAAGGCAAAACACTCCGCCTCCACCGCGTCGCCGCTCCAGCCGAGGGTCTCGGCCTGCACCACCTCGACGCCGGCGCGGCTGGCGAGCATCGCCATCATCGTCGGGTTGTGGCGGCCACCGCCGCTGACCACAAGTTTTTCCGGCCGGCGTGGCAAAAGGTCGAGCGCCTTGCCGACGGCGGCGGCGGTGAAGGCGGTCAAAAGGGCTGCGCCATCCTCTGCGTTCAGGCCGTCCGCCATGGCGGCGCCGAAGTCGAAACGATCCAACGATTTGGGATAGGGCTTGGTGAGATAAGGATGCTGCAACAGTTTGGCGAGCCGTGCCTCGTCGACCGTTCCCGCACGGCCGAGCGCGCCGTCGCGGTCCATTTCTCCCAGTCCCTTCGATTTGATGAAGTCGTTCAGCGGGGCGTTGGCCGGTCCGGTGTCGAAGGCGACGACATTGTCGGCGCCATCCCACCATGTGACGTTGGCGACGCCGCCAAGGTTGAGCACCGCCATGTCGCCGCTGGCGCCGGCATTGCGCATCAGCGCGGCGTGGTAGGCGGCCGACAGCGGCGCGCCTTGCCCGCCGGCGCGCATGTCGGCCGAGCGGAAGTCGTAGGCGACCTTGGTGCCGAGGATGGCGTGCATCAACTCGCCGTCGCCGAGTTGCCGGGTCTGGCCGAGCCGTCCAACCTGCGGCGCGCGATGCAGCACGGTCTGGCCATGAAACCCGACGACGCCGATGTCGGCCATCGTCATCCCATAGCCTTCGACCAGTTCCTTGACTGCCGCCGACTGGGCACGCGTCAGCGCCTCTTCCGCCTTGCGAAAGATCGCCGGCTCCGGCCCGGTGAAATTCCAGGCTCTTGCCTCCGTCAGCGTCTCTTCCAGCAGAGAGCGGATCGACGGGGGATAGGGCATCAGCCGATAGGTGCCGAAATCGTCGATGCGCTCGCCATCGGTCTTGATCAGCGCGACGTCGATATTGCCGTCAAGCACGGTGCCGGTCATCAGGCCGACGGCCCAGATTGGTTCCATGGTCACTTCCCTAATAGTCCCCGTTAACAAGGTCGCCGACCGCCTGCCGAAGCGAAACGATGCCGCTGTCGAAATGACGTGTCGGATGGATCCGGTTGGTGAGCAAGGTCCAGGCCTTGCCTCTGTCGAAGTCGATCCACAGTCCCGTGCCTGTAAAGCCGGTGTGGCCGATGGTTCGCGGGCTGCACAACGCCCCGCCGGACCAGCCCTCATAGGGGCGCTCCCAGCCATGGGTGCGGGTGGCGGACAAGGGCGTTCGCATCAGCGCGATCGAACGCTCGGACGCGCCGGTGCCATCCAATAGCCCTTGCGCGAAATCGAGGACAGAAGCGGCTGTTCCAAACAGGCCGGCATGTCCCGCACCTTGCAGCGCCGAGCAATTGTCGTCGTGGACCTCGCCGGACAGCACGCGATGGCGCCAGGTGCAGTCCTCGGTCGCGGCGGCAGCATCCGGTCCGGCGGAAAAAGCAAAGCCGGGGCCGGGATCCATGTCCCTGATGGACTTTCGCGACAGCCGCTCCAGCGCAAAGCCGAGTAGAATGAAGTTGATGTCGGAATAGACCGGGTCGCGGGCGCGCCATTCGCGCTGCAGGATGAAGGCGCGCAGCAGTTCGGGGTCGCGCCCATAGGTGTAGATTGGCTCGACAGCCGGAAACGGCGTCTGGTGGCCGAGACACTGGCGGAAGGTCACTTTGCGCTCCCAGGCCTCTGCGTCATACTGGCGAAGGTCCGGCAGGACCGAGATCAGCGGCGCATCGAGATCGATGGCACCGTCTTCCGCCAGCGCCAGGATGCGCGGCGTGGTGAAGATCACCTTGGTCAGGGACGCCAGGTCGAACCAGGTTTGGTCCTGCATGGGTCGCGGCTTCGGCACCAATTGCGCGGAGCCGACCGATCTGACGACGCGTTCGCCATTTTTATCGACAATGCCGAGCACGCCGCCGGGAATGCGCTTGGCGGCCACTGCGGCTTTCAGCGGTGCGAACGCGCGATCGAAGAGCTGGGCGAGGGCGCTCAATGCCAGGCTCCACGCGAAAGTTGGCGATCCTTCGCGCCCCCCTCTGTCCGGCAGGGCAGAGGGGGGTGCTGTCCGGCAGACCCTGAATATTTCCGGGCACAATCCATCACGCCTCCGCCCTCGCTCGATGATCAGGCCCAAACTGCTCCCATCTCGCCGGCGCCGGCTCAAACCCCTGCGGGCGCACCAGCGAGGGAACCTGGCGCGTGTCGAGTTCGAAATGTTCGTGGCGCCGGTCGATGGTCGGAACGGCGGCGATGAGCTTCTTCGTGTAGGAATGCTTCGGCTTCGACAGCACCGAGGTCGCGTCGCCGATCTCGACGATCTGGCCGGCATAGATGACGGCGATCCGGTGGGCGATCCGCTCGACGACAGCCATGTCGTGCGAGATGAACAGATAGGCGAGGCCAAACTCGCGCTGCAGGTCGACCAGCAGTTCCAGCACCTTGGCCTGGACCGAGACGTCGAGCGCGGACACCGCCTCATCCAGAACAACAACGGACGGGTTGAGCATCAGTGCGCGGGCGATGCACAGCCTTTGCCGCTGACCGCCTGAGAATTCGTGCGGATAGCGCTCCAGGCTGTTCTTTGGCAGGCCGACGCGCTCCAGCAGGCTCACCATCCTGGCCCGCGTTTCAGCCTTCACCCGGCCGCCGGTGGCGATCACCGGCTCGGCCAGAATGCTCTCGATGCTGAGCCTTGGATTGAGCGAGGCATAGGGATTCTGGAACACCATCTGCACGGGCAGGGCGCTCTGCTCGGCCGAAGCCTTTCGGACGCCGACCGAGAAGCTGCCGCGCGTCGACCGCACCAGCCCCAGCACGGCGCGCGCGGTGGTCGATTTGCCCGAACCGCTCTCGCCGACGATGGCCAGCGTCTCGCCGGGCATCAGGTCGAAATCGACGCCATCGACGGCATGCACCGCGCCCGTGGCGCGGCTGAAGAAGCTGCTTTTGAGGGGGAACCGCACCACGAGGCCGTCGACCTTCAA
This sequence comes from Mesorhizobium kowhaii, assembly GCF_042431665.1. Taxonomy (NCBI): domain Bacteria; kingdom Pseudomonadati; phylum Pseudomonadota; class Alphaproteobacteria; order Hyphomicrobiales; family Phyllobacteriaceae; genus Mesorhizobium; species Mesorhizobium kowhaii. Next base: position 345,853 of record NZ_JBHLYT010000053.1, on the reverse strand, counting down.
GGCCGGTTCAGTGCTTGCGCCTTTATCACGCCGTCCGTCCGAACGCGTCGCGCTGCCATTGGCGAAATGCGGCACGGCGTGCAGCAGGTGCTGCGTATAGGGATGCTGCGGATTGTCGAGGATCTGGTTCAGCTCGCCTTGCTCCACGGCCTGCCCGTTCTGCATCACCATCACCTTGTCGGCGATGCCGGCAACCAGGCCGATGTCATGGGTGATGAAGATCATCGACATGCCGGTTTCCCGCTTCAGCTCGGCGAGCAGCGCCATGATCTGCGCCTGCACCGTCACGTCGAGTGCCGTCGTCGGTTCGTCGGCGATGAGCAGGCGCGGGTTGGAGGCCAGCGCAATGGCGATCATCACCCTTTGCAGCATGCCGCCGGACAGCTGGTTGGGCGTGTATTTTAGCCGCCGTGCCGCATCGGGAATGCGCACGCGGTCGAGCGCATCCCTGGCCGCCGCCGTGGCTTGCCGCCCGGTGAGGCCCCGGTGCAGCTGGAACGATTCCTCGATCTGCCGGCCGATGGTCAGCACCGGATTGAGCGAGGTCATCGGCTCCTGGAAGATCATGCCGATCTCGGCACCGCGAATGCCGGTCAGTTGCAGTTCGGTCGCGGTCATCAGGTCGAAGACGGTGCCGTCAGCCCGCTTCAGCTTCATGGCGCCGCCGGTGATGCGGCCGCCGCCAAAGTCGATAAGGCGGTTGATCGACAATGCGGTAACGGATTTGCCCGAGCCGCTCTCGCCGACAATGGCCAGCGTCTCGCCGTCGGCGAGGTCGAAGCTGACGCCGCGCACCACCTCATTGGTTTGCGGATTGCGGCCGAAGCCGACGCGCAGGTCCGAAACGGACAGCAGCGGGATCATGCCGGCGCCCTCCGCATCTTCGGGTCGAGGATGTCGCGCAAGGCGTCGCCGAGCAGGTTGAAACCGAGGATGCTGATCATGATCGCCAGACCCGGGAAGATCATCAGCCAGGGCGCGGTCTCCATCAGATTGCGGCTGTCGCTCAGCATCAGGCCGAGCGAGGCGGCGGGCGGCTGCGTGCCGAGCCCCAGAAAGCTCAAGCCCGCTTCCGTCAGCAGCGCCCAGGCCAGCGCCAGCGTCACCTGAACGGTCAATGGCGCCACCAGGTTGAGCAGCAAATGCCGCGTGACGATGTAGCTCGAACTGCTGCCGAAGGTGCGTGCGGCGTCAACGAATTCGCGCGCCTTGAGGGACAAAGCAGGGCCGCGCACCACGCGGGTGAAGATCGGCGTGTAGACGATGCCGATGGCAACGACACTGGTCCATGTGCCCGGCCCGGCAACGGTGACGATGAGCAGCGCCAAAAGAATTGCCGGGAAGGCCAGCAGCACGTCCATGATCCGCATCACAATGCCGTCCCAGCGGCGGCCGAGCCAGGCTGCGGCGAGCCCCAGCACGGTGCCGGCAAGCGTCGCGAAGGCGACCGAGAAGAAGGCAACCGTGAAGGATTGTCCGACGCCCGCCATCAGCCGGCTGGCCACGTCGCGGCCGAAAAGGTCGGTGCCCATCCAGTAGGCGCCGTCGGGCGCATGCAGCCGGTCGACCCGGTATTGCGTGATGGGATTGTGCGGCGTCAGCCCCAGCATGCCGAGGATGGCGACCAACAGATAGACGCCGACGATGATGCCGCCGATGCGGCCGCTGCCGTGGCCGAAGATGGCGCGCAGGATGCGCATCACGGCTCTCCCAGCCGGATGCGCGGATCGAGCGCGACATAGGCGAGGTCGACCAGAAGATTGACGATCATGAAGTTGAAGGCGATGAACAGCACGCTGCCTTGCACCAGCGCGTAATCGCGCTGCAGGATTGCATCGAGCACCATGCGCCCAAGTCCGGGCAACGCATAGATCTGCTCGACAATGACGGCGCCGCCCAGGAGATAACCGAACTCGATGCCGCTCAGCGTGACGACGGGGATCAGCGCATTGGGCAGTGCGTGCCGCCAGATGACGCTGCGTGCCGAGGCGCCTTTGCTGCGGGCCGTCCTGACATAGTCGTCGCTCAACACGTCGAGCATCGCCGAGCGCGATATGCGGGTGACCGAGGCGGCGAAGGCAAAGCCGAGCGTGATGGCCGGCAGGATCAGCTGGCTGAGGTTGCGCAAGGGATCCTGCCAGAGCGGCGCGAACTCGCCCATCGCCGGCAGCACGCCGAAGCCGGCCGACAGCGTGTAGATGATCAGCAAGCCAAGCACGAAGCTCGGCGTCGACTGGCCGATCATGGCGGCGATGCGCACCCCGAGATCCGATAGTTTCTCATTGTGCGTGGCGGCAAAGATCCCCGCCGGCATGCCGACGGCGAGCACGATGATCATCGACAGCACAGCCAGTTCGAGCGTCAGCGGGAAGCGCTCGAGGATGACGTCGAGCACCGGCCTGCCATAGGTGACCGAGATGCCGAGATTGCCGTGCAGAATGCCGCCTATCCCGCGCCAGTACTGGACGAACCAGGGCTGGTCGATGCCGAAATAGGCGGCGAGCGAGTCACGCTGCGCCGGGGTCAGCAGGCCGGCTTCGGTGCCCAGCATCGCCATGATCGAATCGCCTGGCACCAACCGGATCGCAACGAAGACCAGGATGGACACGCCAAGCAGGACGAGAGGAAACGTCGCCAGTCGTCGCATCAGATAGTTCACGCGAAGAGTACCTCTCGTCCAATGCCGGCGGCGGCTACTGCTGGATCGTCACCTTGCTCAGGGAAAACAGCGTGCCCGTCGGCGTCGGCACGAACCCGGCTATGTTCTTCTGCTGGGCCGTATAGCTGTACGATGTGTAGAGCCAGATCCACGGCGACATCTCGGCGAGGTGTTTTTCGAACTCGGCGAAGATCGCCTTGCGCGCCGCCGGATCGGTCTCGGCGCGGCCCTTCTGCATCTGGCTGTCGAGCGTGTCGTCGATGTAGTTGGCCACCTTCTGCAAATTGCCTGATTTGGTCCAGTAGCGGTTGTACATGGTGTACGGGTCGGCACGGCCGCCGTTGAGCGCGATCGCCATGTCGAAATCACCCTTCAGCCAGGCGTCGACATAGACGTTAAGCTCCATCATCTTGATGTCGAGCTTGACGCCGATTTCAGCCAGCTGCGACTGGATGACCTGGGCTTCCGCCGCCGCCGTCGGTGGCTCGCCGGTGGCGCCGATCACCGTCGCTGAAAAGCCGTCGGCATAGCCGGCCTCGGACATCAGCTTCTTGGCCTTTTCGACGTCGCGCTTGTAGCAGAACAGCTGGCTGGGGTCGGTCGCGAGTGCGGGGATGGTCAGCGGTCCGGTGACCTTGCCTTCGCCGAGCGAAGCGGTGTCCAGCACCTCTTGCCGGTCGATGGCGCAGGAGATGGCCTGGCGCACCTTGAGCTCCGTCATCGGCTTGCGCGACGGATTGAGCTGCAGCACGTGATAGGTGAGCACCGGCACCCGGTTCAGTTGCAGGCTGGCCTCCTTCGGCACCAGCGTGGCGACCAGCGGGTCGTTGAGCAGCGCGAAATCGATCTGCTTGGTGCGCATGGCGGCCAGGATTGCGGCTTCGTCGGGAAGCACGCTGATCTCGATGCCGTCGACACCGGTCGCGCCGCCGGCCCAATCCTTGTTGGCGCTGAGCACTTCCTTGGCATTGGGGTCCCATTTGTCGAGCTTGAACGGGCCCGAGCCGACCGCCTTGGTGCCGATCGAGCCGGCCTTGATCTCGCTTGCCGGAACGATGGCCGCGTTGACGTCGCTCATCGCCGTCAGGATCGGCACGTCGGGTTGCGACAGATGGAAGACGACAGTGGCCGCATCCGGCGTGTCGATGCTGGCGATCGACAGGAAATTGGCGCGGGCGGCCGCGCCCGTCTTCTCGTCGAGGATACGCTCGAACGACGCCTTGACGTCGGCCGGGGTCACAGCCGTGCCGTCCTGGAACTTGGCCTTGGGATCGAGCTTGAAGGTCAGCTCCTTGCCGTCCTTGGAGAATTCCCAGGAGGTGGCGATGGCGGGAATGATCTGCAGGCTGGCGTCGACCCGCACCAGCGGCTCATAGATCAACTCCAGCAGCCGCAGCGACGAAAAGGCCGTCTGCTTGTGCGGGTCGAGCCCGGTGGCGTCCTGCGACCAGGCCATATGCAGCGTTGCTGCATTCGCCTGCGTTGAAACCGCGGCTACGCCGAGCATCGCCGCCAACATGATGCCCGACAGCAGCTTTCTTGTGAGGTGAACCATTCTCGTCTCCCATTATGATTGAACTCGATGCCTTGCAGTTTCTGCGGACCGCTTCCAAGACACACATGCTTTGGAGTATCGGCCCAGTCTATGCGGCTTCACGCCGTCTTGTCCTATGCGGGTTCATCCCGTTTTGTCTTATGCTGCTTTGCCGTCATGTCCATGCGGCTCATGCCGTCGTGTCGCTGATCGCTTTTCGCAGGAATCCCCCGGCCTTGCCGAGAGCCGCACGCGCCTCCTCGACGCCCATGCCGGTGATCGTCACCAGGATCGCCAGCTTCACATCATTGCCGGTCTGGGCGAGCGCGCGCTTGGCCTGCTGCGCCGCGCAACCGGTGGTCTGCATGACGATCCTGGTCGCCCTGGCGACCAGCTTCTTGTTGGACGGGTTAAGGTCGACCATCAGGTTCTGGTAGCTCTTGCCCATGCGGATCATGCTGGCGGTGGTCAGCATGTTGAGCACCAGTTTTTGCGCGGTTCCCGACTTCAGCCGGGTCGAGCCGGTGAGCACTTCCGGGCCGACAACCGGCGAGATGGCAATGTCGGCGATGCCGGCAATGGTTGAGGCCGGATTGCAGGACAGCGCGACCGTCGTTGCGCCCACCTGCTTGGCATAGTTCAATCCGCCGATGACATAGGGCGTGCGTCCGCTGACGGCGATGCAGACCACCACGTCGTCTGATGTGAGCCCCATCTCCTGCAATGCCTTGGCGCCCATTTTGGGATCGTCCTCGGCGCCCTCCGTCGATCGCACCAGGGCGTCAGGACCGCCGGCGATCAGGCCGACGACCATGCCTTCGGGCACGCCGAAAGTGGGCGGACACTCCGAAGCGTCGAGAACGCCAAGCCGGCCGCTGGTGCCGGCGCCCATGTAGATCAGGCGTGCGCCTTTTTGGAAGGCAAGCACGATACGGTCCACTGCGGCGGCGATTTCCGGGACGACCTTTTCGACCGCCGCCGGGACAGCCTTGTCTTCATCGTTGATCTTGCGCAGCACGTCGATGGTCGGCAGCAGGTCGATGTCCATCGTCCTCGGGTTGCGGCCCTCGGAAATCAGCCGGTCCAGCTCGGACATCAACCCTTGTTCGGTCATCCCAGTGCTTTCAAATCATGCTGCACGGCCGGCGTCGAGCGTAGCTCCTTGACCGGCACCTGCGCACACGGACGATGGGTCCGTTGTCGCTACCTGTTTTCTTTCGTTAACTTTTTAGAATTGAATATTCGCATCGTCAACAGGAATGTGGAATATATTATTCCTATCGGACAGAGCGCTATCGCCCGCCGCAGGACCGCTTGGCGAGGATGATCGCGCCTGAGACGGCGTCGCCATCAGCGGGCTTCAGGCGGCGCCGGACATCGGGGGAGAGCCATGGCTCGAGCGGGCTGGAGAGACCGCCCAGCAAGGTCACGCGCGGCGCGCCTTGTTCGAACAGCACCCGCACCAGCGTGTCGATCTGCTCGGCCGCACTTTGCACGATGCGCCGGCCGACCGGATCGCCCTGGTCGGCGTGGCGCATCACCATCGGCGCCAGCGCCGCATAGTCCGTGGCGCTGGCGCGGTCCATCCAGGCAACCGCTTCCATAGGGTCGCCCTCGAAGCGCCGCATCACCTCGGCCAGCAGCGCCGACCGCTCGTGCCGGCCGTCATGGGCGCGCAACGCCAGTTGCACGGCTTTCAGCCCAAGATCGGCGCCGCTGCCTTCATCTGAGATCGGAAAACCGTAACCGCCGACACGCAGGTCGCGGCCGTCGACAAAGCCGAGGCCGATCGAGCCCGTGCCGGCAATGACGATGGCGCCGTCCTGACCGGAATGCGCGCCAAGGCAGGCCCCGACGCCATCACTGACGAAATCGATGCTGGCAAAGGGATGCACGATCGCCCGCAACGCCTCCAGCGCGCCCTTGCGGCCGATGCCGGCAAGGCCAATGCCGGCGCGAATTCTGGCTGTTTCGGCTGGTCCGAAGCCTGTCTCTTCGATCGCCGCGCCAAAAGCTTTCGCAATCGAGGCCCAGGCCGCATCGATGCCGAGCCGCGTTGTCGCCGGGCCCGACAGGCCCTGTCCCAGCACATTTCCCTGGGCGTCCTCGATGCGGGCGCGACATCCGGTCCCGCCGCCGTCGACGCCGAGAAAATAATCCGCGCCGCTGTTCATGCGCTCAGCCGCTCGATGTCGGCGCCGCACAGGCGCAGCTTGCGGTCCAGTTGTTCATAGCCGCGGTCGAGGTGATAGACCCGGTTGATGGTCGTCTCGCCCTCGCACACCAATGCCGCCAGCACCAGCGACACCGATGCACGCAGGTCGGTGGCCATCACCGGTGCGCCATGCAGCATCGCGCCACCACGCACCAGCGCAGTGGTGCCCTGCAGCTTGATGTTGGCGCCGAGCCGCATCAGTTCGGGAACATGCATGAAGCGGTTCTCGAAGATCGTTTCACGCAGCAGAGACGCACCCTCGGCGCAACACATCAGCGCCATGAACTGCGCCTGGAGATCGGTCGGAAACCCCGGATAGGGTTCCGTCGTGACGTCGACAGCCTTCAACGGCCGGTCGCGTGACACGATGAGCCCGCGGTCGCCCGGCCAGACGCTGACACCGGTTGCCTCCAGCAATTGCACCACCGAGGCCATATGCTCGAGCCGGGCATGCGTCAGTTCCAACTGGCCGCCTGTGATGGCAGCGGCGATGGCATAGGTGCCGGCCTCGATCCGGTCCGGGATGATGTCGTGCCTGGCAGCATGCCAGTCTGTGCCGCCGGCAATCAGGATGCGGTGCGTGCCGGCACCCTCGATGCGCGCGCCCATGGCGTTGAGGCAAGCGGCGAGGTCCGCCACTTCGGGTTCGCGCGCCGCGTTGAGGATCTCGGTTTCGCCCCTTGCCGTGGTCGCCGCCATCATCGCGGTCTCCGTTGCCCCGACCGATGGCGAGCTCAAGACGATGCGCGTGCCGGTCAGCCCGTTCGGCACTGATGCGACGATCGAGCCATTTTCGATGGCGATCCTGGCGCCCAGTGCCGCGAGTGCCGCGACATGCATGTCGACCGGCCGCGCGCCGATCGCACAGCCGCCTGGCAGCGAAACCCGTGCATGGCCGAACCGGGCCAGCAGCGGCGCCAGCACGAGCACCGTCGCCCGCATCTTTCGCACCGTGTCGTAGGACGTCTCCTTGGAAACGGCGGCACTGGTGTCGATCGTCGCGGCATGGGCCGACCGCGTCACTTCGGCGCCGTGCAACCGCACCACGCCGAGCATGTTTTCGACATCGGTGACATCAGGCAGGTTGGTCAGTTCGAGCGGGTAGGGGCTAAGCAGGGCCGCCGCGATCTGCGGCAGGGCGGCGTTCTTGGCGCCGGATATGGTGACCGCGCCTTCCAGTCTTTGTCCGCCGACGATCCGCAATCTGTCCATGCGCCGAAAACCTTGTGCGAGGAGCCGGGCCGCCGCCGTCTCGCTCCGGAGTCCTGCTCCGAATCCTAGATTGGCTTGGGTCCAGGTCGAGAATTAATTGTGCATTCTTGGCTGTCAATCAGAATTGGAATATTTTATTCCTATCTTGACGCGCCGTCAGTGGGATCGACTGTGCGGCTTGCCGGCCTGAAAAGCGCGAGGGAATCCCGTGTCCGTTCTGAACAGGATCAATGCAAAGCTCGACGGCATGGCGCCTGGCGATCGTGAGATCGGCCGGTACATCGTCGACAATCCCGACCAGATGCTGCGTCTGTCGACGGCCGCACTCGCGGCCGAGATCGGACGCAGCCAGTCGAGTGTCGTCAAGTTCAGCCAGAAGCTTGGCTATGCCAGCTACCAGGAGCTCAAGCTCGCCGTCAGCGAGGCCAAGGCGCAGGAATGGCAGGTACCGGCCGGCGTGATCCACGGTTCGATCGAGGTTGGCGACAGCTACCAGGTCATTCTGAAAAAGCTGATCGGCAGCAAGCTTCTGTCGATACAGCGGACCGTCGCCGCCAACAGCGAGCGGATCATCTCCAGGACGCTGGAACTGCTCGATGGCGCGCGCCGCATCCATCTGGTCGGTGTCGGCGCTTCCTCGCTGGTGGCGCGCGATTTCTCCTACAAGCTGATGAAGCTCGGCCGCAATGTCCTGCATGACAGCGACAGCCACATCCAGATGGCCAATGTCTCGACGCTCGGGCCGGGTGACGTGCTGTTTGCACTCTCCTATTCCGGCGCCAGCATCGAAACCTTGCGCATCGCCGAGCTTGCCAGCAAGCGCGGCACGACAGTGATCGCCGTCACCGGCCTGCACGACAATCCGCTGAGCCGGGTCGCCGACATCTGTCTCTACACCATCGCCGACGAGGAGCGTGCGCGCTCGTCCTCGATCACCGCGCGCGACGCGCAGCTGACGCTGACCGACCTTTTGTTCATCCTGCTGGTGCAAAAGCAGCCCGACGCCAACGAGTATGTCCATAACAGCGAAGTGGCGGTCTCGGTCCTGAAGGCCGAGCGGTCTTCGTAGTTTCCTCAGGACGGAGGGGCAGTCCCGCCGTCATCTTGAATTGAGCCTACCTCTCCCACGACCTGCCAGAGGCTTGCACGTGCGGCTTTTGGTATCCACATCCACGTGACACCAAAATCGCAGCAAGGCTTTTCTTGCCTCTTGTCGCCGGAGGCGCGACGTTGCGAACCACAGGAGGAAAAAATCATGACATCCGATGTGGCCGTCATTGCAGGCGCGGGCGCTGGCCTGAGCGCCTCGCTTGCGCGTCTTCTCACGAGAGAGGGCTTCCGTGTGGTTCTGGCCGCCCGCAACGTCGAGAAGCTGCGCGCCCTGGTCGACGAGACCGGCGCACTGGCCGTCGAGACGGACGTCGCCGATCCAGCCTCCGTCGCAAATTTGTTCGACACCGCCGACAAGGCCGGTCCGCTTGCGCTTGCGGTGTTCAACGCCAGCGGGCGCACGCGCGGCCCGATCGCCGATCTCGATCCCGATGCGGTCAGGCAGGCGCTGCTGGTCGGTGCTTACGGCGGCTTCCTGGTCGGCCAGCAGGCGGCGCGGCGGCTGCTGGCGCGGGGCTCGGGATCGATCCTGTTCACCGGTGCCACCGCCAGCCTCAAGGGGTTTTCCGGCTCGGCCGGCTTTGCCATGCCGAAATTCGGCCTGCGCGGACTGGCGCAATCCATGGCCCGCGAGCTTGCGCCCAAAAACATCCATATCGCGCATTTCATCATTGACGGTCAGATCGAGCCGCCCGGACAGGCAGCCGATCCCGACAGGCCGGACCACCGCCTGTCGCCAGACGCGATCGCCGAGGCCTATCTCGCGGTCCATCGTCAGCACCGGAGCGCTTGGAGCTTCGAAGTCGAGCTCAGGCCGTGGGTCGAGGCGTTCTGACAATCCAACTGATTGCCCAAGTAGGAAGTAACGAACCTATTCGCTACTCCTCATATAATAGGAAATCCGCATATTTCGCGACGCTACGTTACACGTCGTACGCTGCTTGCGGCCGGAAGCCGCGGGTTGCTGATCTCGCAAGCTTGGGCGGTTAGCACTCCGGGACAGCAGGCGGAGAACGCCCCAAAGCCTATCGCGAGCGGCAATGCGTTGCGCATCGTCGGGGTCGATGCTGCCATAGTTCATGCCGCCGACAATCTGGTCGACCACGATGCCCTTTAGGGCAGTCGAACCTAAACGCTTTCCAGATAGGTCTCGATCTCGAAGTCGCTGACATTGAGGGCGAACGTGTTCAACTCCTGGCGTTTGCAGGCGATGAAAGAGTCGCGCAGGATCGTCGGAAAGATTTCGGCCACATGTGTCCCGCTTTCAAAGGCGGCAATCGCGGAGGCCCAGTCCGGCGGCAGCTTGGCCGGCACAAGCCCTTGCCCATCGCTCCTGGTCGGATCGCCAGGCGACATCTGTCTTTCGATGCCGATCAGTGCTGCGCCCAATATTGCGGCAAGCACAAGATAGGGATTGGCATCCGCTCCCGAAACGCGATGCTCGATGCGACGCGCGCCGGTCGAGCCGCCGGGAATGCGGATCGCGACCATGCGGTTCTCGTAGCCCCAGGCCACGGCGGTCGGCGCATAGGACCTCGGACGCAACCTGCGGTATGAATTGAAGTGCGGTGCGAACACCAGCGTGCTCTCGGCCATCGCCGCGAGAAGGCCGCCGACCGCATGGCGCATGATTTCCGAGCCTTGATCCGTGCCGTCGTCGAACACGTTGCGCCCCTCGGCGTCGATCAGGCTGAAGTGGACGTGAAAGCCGTTGCCGGCGCGGTCACCATAGGGCTTCGCCATGAAGCAGGCGGCGAAACCGTGCTTGCGGGCGATGCCCTTCACCGTGCGCTTGAACAACACGGCATCGTCAGCCGCCCGCAGAGCGTCGGCGACGTGGTTCAGATTGATCTCGAACTGGCCGACGCCATTTTCGGCAATGGCTGTGTCGACGGGAATGCCTTGCGTTCTGCAGGCTTCGTAGACGTCGTGGATGAAGGATTCGAAGTCGTCGATCTCATCGATCGACAGGGCGGCGTCGGAATCGAGCCGGCGCCCGGTGACCGGTGAGACCGGCCCGACCGGCCGCTGCGATTGCGGATCGACCAGATAGAATTCGAGTTCCGTCGCCGCGACCGGGGTCAAACCCAAGGCCTTGTAGCGATCGAGAATACGGGCCAGCGCCCGCCGTGGATCGCCGAGATAGGGCGCGCCGGTTTCGTCGGCGAGCCAGAGTGGGACAAGCGCCGTCGGATGCGCCGTCCAGGCCACCGGGAGAATGCCGCGCCCTGTCCATTGGCAAAGTCCGTCGGCGTCGCCTGTCGAGAAAACCAGCGTGTTGCCTTCGATGTCTTCGCCCCAGATGTCGAGCCCGATCAGGGAATAAGGCATGCGCAGCTTGCCTTCGAGCGCCTTGCGCGCCTGCTCGACCGGGATGCGCTTGCCGCGCATGACACCGTTGAGGTCGCACACAGCCGCCCTCAGGCTCTGGATGTCGTTCCTGCTTTCAAGCCAGTTCAAAACGTCCGCAATTGCATCGCTCAATTTCTAACCCCTGGTTTTTGAAGGTGCCGCAGCCTGATCGGCCGCACTGTCCCTGGTAAAAATAGCTCGTGAGTTTTTGAAAACAAAACCCGGCCGTCGCCAGGCGTTTTCTTTATTTTTTCAAGTCACTAGCCGGGATGTCGGGAGGCATTTCAAAACCAATTGCGCGATCTGCGATCGCAACATAGAGGCAAGGGGATGGAAAGCCAAGTGGCATTTGCACGGCCGCGGCTCAGCCAAGATGGCTTGCACGGTCGCCTCGGTCGAAAACGATCTATGCGGGCAATAATGTGCTAGTCTCGCGCGCTATTCAACGGATCGCGGGTGGTGGCAATGTTGGAAACGGACAAGGTGTTCGCGAGCTCGATTCCGGAAAACTACGACCGCTATATGGTGCCGTTGATTTTCGAGCCGTTCGCCGCGGATCTTGCACAACGAGCAGCGTCCTTGTCGCCACGTGCCGTTTTGGAAATCGCCGCGGGCACCGGGGTTGTCACCCGCGCATTGGCGCCAAAACTGTCCCCCGGCGCAAGCTATGTCGTAACCGACCTCAACCAGCCGATGCTCGATTACGCCGCTTCGCGACAAGCTCCCGACAGTCGCATCAAATGGCGCCAGGCGGACGCTTTGGCGCTACCGTTTGAAGATGCGGCCTTCGACCTCGTTTGTTGTCAGTTCGGCGCGATGTTCTTTCCCGACCGCTCATCTGGCTACCGCGAGGCAAAGCGGGTCCTGAAGCCCGGAGGCCATTTTTTATTCAACGTGTGGGATCGCATCGAAGAGAATGTATTTGCCTATGATGTGACGAATGCTCTCGCAAGGATTTTTCCGAACGATCCGCCGCGCTTTTTGGCACGCACGCCACACGGCTACCACGATACGGCACTGATCCGCAGCGAGCTGGAGGGCGCAGGCTTCTCCCGTGTGTTGATCGAGACGAGAGCCGAACAAAGCCGTGCATCCTCGCCGCGCATCCCGGCCGTTGCCTATTGTCAGGGAACTCCGCTTCGCAACGAAATCGAGGCCAAAGGCGCGGGAAAACTCGAAACTGCAACCGACTATGCCGCCGCCGCGATTGCAGACAGACATGGCCGCGGCGAGGTTGCTGCCAAAATTCAGGCCCACGTAATCGTGGCTGTGGTCTAATGCATGTCGCCCAAAAGTGGCCCCGGTTTTGGGAGAACGACATGCATAAAAACAAAGACCTAAAGCGCGTCGCATGGGTCCGTTCAAACGCGACGCGCTTTAGCGGACATGAACCGAATTTATGAGTACGCGCCCTGGTTTCTCGGTTCCGGAAATCTGGCCTGCTGAAGGATATGCGTGGCGCCTTCGTCGATGTCACGAACGATGGCCGCACGCGCACGCTCGCCGTCCTGGGCCTCGATCGCCGCGACAATTTCCTCGTGATAGTCGATGTCGAGAATGGAGGCGAGATCGTCCTCGAATCCCATGGCCAGGTTCCTCAGAAAAGGGCCGACCTGCATCCATACGGTCTCGATCAGGAAGATCATCTGCTCGTTGCCGCAATGGCGATAAATCGAGAATTTGAAGTCGTGGTTCTTCCGCAGATAGTCGTCGATATCGCCCTTGCGGGCCGCCAAAGTCAGGTCGGTGCAGTGGCGTCGGATCGTCCGCAGATTGTTGCCGTTGATGAGCTTTGTCGCAAATTCAGTCGCCGAGCCTTCGAGGATCGTCCGCACGGCGGTCAACTGCGAAAACCGTTCGGCCGAGATGACAGGCACTTCCACGCTGCCGTTCGGCATCGGCTCAGCGCCCGCAGCGCCTGCAGTCGCATGAAGGCGCTGCGCACCGGCATGTCGCTGGTGCCGAGTTCCTTGGCGAGCTTGCGCGAGGTCAGCTTCTGGCCAGGCAAGAACTGGCCGGACATCAAGGCTCTGACGAGCTCCAGATAGACCTTCTCATGCAAGGGGACGGTGTCGACGGCGGTCAACCCGAATTGTGTTTTGTCGGCCATTGGCGCGGGCGCTACTTCATTCGTTCTGAAATCTACCCTGACGACATTCGCCGTAGATAATCTTGGTTGGCCGAACGCGGCAGGAACGCCGAAGTCAGCGATTTATCAAGCACATGATAGCCGCTTCGATCATTGCGCGGCAAGCCGTGTTGGCAAAGCCGGCCCCTGGCGGCCCCGGCGGCCGGCGTCTGTGCCACGGTGTGCAAAACCGTCATCACAAATCTTGACCTTGCGCGCACTTGCACCTCTGGCCGCTCTCTGGCTTTTTAAGGTACCCATCCGAACGGACTGATTCGCGTCATGCCGCTCGATTGCAATCTCCCCAAGGCAGTCGCGGATGGATCGTGAAGTGCGCGCAATTGGCGAAGGAGAAGCAGGCATGGCCGAGTTCAAGAAGCCCGAAATCTCCGAGATGAGACCCAAGATCACCGTCATCGGCGTCGGTGGCGGCGGTGGCAACGCCGTCAACAACATGATCGCGGAGCAGCTTCAGGGAACCGAGTTCATTGCCGCCAACACAGACGCGCAGGCGCTGACCATGTCTAAGGCAACGCGACTGATCCAGCTTGGCGCGCATGTCACCGAAGGATTGGGCGCCGGATCGCTTCCCGAGATCGGCCGCGCCGCGGCCGAGGAATCGCTCGACGAGATCATGGATCATCTGGCCGGCACGCATATGTGTTTCGTCACCGCCGGAATGGGCGGCGGCACGGGAACCGGCGCTGCTCCGATCATTGCCCAGGCGGCGCGCAAGGCCGGCATCCTGACGGTGGGCGTCGTCACCAAGCCTTTCGCCTTCGAGGGCAGGCGCCGCATGCAGATGGCCGAAGAGGGCATCGAGCGGCTGCGCGAGAGCGCCGACACGGTGATCGTCATCCCGAACCAGAACCTGTTCCGGATCGCCGATGCCAAGACCACCTTTGCCGATGCGTTCGTCATCGCCGACCGGGTGCTCTATTCCGGCGTCAGCTGCATCACCGATCTGATCGTCAAGGAAGGCCTGATCAATCTCGACTTCGCCGATGTAAAATCGGTGATGCGCGACATGGGCCGCGCCATGATGGGAACCGGCGAGGCGTCCGGCGAGGGCCGGGCGATGAAGGCGGCGGAAGCCGCAATCGCAAACCCGTTGCTCGACGAAGTGTCGATGAAGGGCGCCAAGGGTGTCCTGGTCTCGATATCGGGCGGCAGGGACATGACCCTGTTCGAGGTCGACGAGGCAGCCACCCGCATCCGCGAAGAGGTCTATGAGGACGCCGACATCATCGTCGGCGCCATCTTCGACAAGAGCATGGAAGGCCGCTTCAGGGTCTCCGTGGTGGCGACGGGGCTCGATCGTTCGTTTGGGGCCGAGGATGCCGATGCCGGCATCGCCCGGGCCCATGTTGGCCAGCCGCCAGCGCGGACGCTTCAGTAGACTTATTCGATCCGGATTGACCGAGCCCGGGATTGCCGGGTGGGCTGCTTGTTCAGCCATGAACAGGCTCGCCGCATGGTGACCGCCTGCAACTCCATCGCGCCTTAGCTGAAGCTGCTTCTCACGGACGGCAGGTTCTCTTTGATAAGCTTCCAACTGAAATTTAGAACGTTTGCATTTTTACGAAAGTCGATTACAAACGTTTCAAATTCGTTCGAGGGAGGAACGATGACGACCCGCGTCATCACACTCAAGGAGCTTGCGGCGAGCCTCGACCTGTCGATCACGACGGTGTCGCGGGCGCTTGCCGGCCACGAACAGATCGCCCTCAAGACGCGCGAACGTGTTGCGCAGGCGGCGCGTCAGGCCGGCTATGTGCCCAACACAGCGGCACGCACGCTCGTTTCCGGCCGCAGTGGTTTCGTCGGCCTGGTGTTGCCGATCCGCGGGCCAAACCTTGTCGACTCCTTCCTTGGCGAGTTCGTCACCGGGCTTGGCGAAGGACTGGTGTCGCACGGAGCCGACCTGATCCTGGCCACCGCGGCTTTTGGCCATTCGGAACTGTCGGTGCTGCGCCATGTTGTGGAATCCGGACGCGCCGATGGCGTCGTCGTCACGCGTATCGCCGAAGTCGACGAGCGCCTTGCCTATCTGCGCGAGCGTGGCTTTCCGTTTGTTGCCCACGGCCGATTGCTCGACAGCGACTTTGGCTACAACTGGCTCGACACCGACGGCGCGCACGCCTTCGGCGAGGCGTTCGACATGCTCTATGACCTCGGCCACCGCCATTTCGGCCTGGTGACGATTTCCGAGCCGATGACCTTCCGGCATCTCAGACAAGACGGCCTCGCCGCGGCTATTGCCCGTCGCGGCGATCCGTCGGTGCGGCTCGATGTGATGACGGCGCCGCGCTTCGATCATGAAGCCCGCATCCAGGCCGTCAACCGGATGCTAAAGGGGCCTGACAGGCCGACGGCCATCGTCGCTCTGTTCGATGAATTGGCGCTGACGGTGATGGAGGAGGCCGTTCGCGCGGGTCTCGACGTGCCGCGCGACCTCTCCGTCATCGGCTTCGACAACATCGCCGCGTCGGCCTACGCGCCGCCGGGCCTGACCACGTTCGATGCTTCGATCCGCCAATGCGCGCGCGAGATCGCCGACATGCTGCTCACAGTCATTGCCGACAAGCCTGCCGCACCGCTGACGCGGCTGATCCGGCCGACGCTGGTTGCGCGCGCAAGCCATGGACCCGCACCGCAGACAAGAAGCTGACGCCGCCTGACGGCGCATATCCAGGGAGGAAGACCATGATGAAAGCGTTGAAGACACTCGCCGGCGCCGCGCTGGCGTTATCGATCGCCTCAGGCGGCGCGCAGGCCCAGCAGGTGCTGTTCTGGTCGACGCAGGCGCGCCCGGTCGAGGAAACCCAGAAGATGCGCGACGAGGTGCTGAAGGGTTTTGCCGGCGCAGTCGACTATCAGGTCGCCGAGACCGGCCCCTGGCTCACCCGCCTGCAGGCCGAACTGCAGGCGGGCACCGGCACCATCGGCGTGCTCGGTGGCCTGCATGGCGACTTCTCCAGTACCGGCGCGGACCTTGTCGATCTGTCCGGCGTCGATGTTGGCACTGTCAAAGTCAACGAGGCCTACAAGAAGCTTGGCATGCTCGGCACTGGCGAGCAGAAATACCTGCCGTGGATGCAGGCCACCTACCTGATGGCGGCCAACAAGCAGGCGCTGCAATACCTGCCGCAAGGCGTCGATCTCAACACCATCACCTATGACCAGCTGATCGAATGGTCGAAAAACATCGCCGAGAAGACCGGTTCGCCAAAGTTCGGTTTTCCGGCCGGTCCCAAGGGGCTGAAGCATCGCTTCTTCGAGGGCTTCCTTTATCCGTCCTACACCGGCTCGATGGTGACCAAATTCCGCTCGGCCGAGGCCGAGACAGCCTGGAACAAGTTCAAGGAATTGTGGCAGTACACCAATCCGAACTCGACCAACTATGCCTTCATGCAGGAACCGCTTTTGAGCGGCGATGTCTGGGTGGCGTTCGACCATGTCGCGCGTCTGGCCGACGCCTTCAACAAGAAGCCCGACGAGTTCGTCGCCTTCCCGGCGCCGGCCGGTCCTGCCGGTCGCGGCTTCATGCCTGTCGTGGCCGGGGTCGCCATCCCGAAGACGTCGCCGGACATGGACAAGGCCAAGGCGCTGGTCGCCTATATGCTGAAGCCGGAAACCCAGATCGCGACGCTCAAGGCGACCAATTTCTTCCCGGTCGTCGACGTCAAATTGCCTGACGACATGCCGGCCTCGGTCAAGGCCTTCGGCCCGGCGATCGCCATCATGACCGGAGCTTCCGATGCGCTGCCGGCGTTGCTGCCGATGGGGCTCGGCGATCTCGATGGCAAGTTCAACCAGATCTACACCGACAGCTTCGAGCGCATCGTTCTCGGCGGTGAAGACGTGCATGGCGTGCTCGGCGAAGAAGCGACGGCGCTCAAGGCGATCATCGACCAGGCGAAGGCGCCATGCTGGGCACCCGACAAGCCGTCTGACGGCGCTTGCCCGGTCGATTAGACCATGATCCCGAACCGAAGGACCGCGTCAGCGAAAAGTGGAAACCGGTTTTCGGAAAAGATCATGGTCAAACAAAAGTAGGAATCCTCCCGAGGGGGCGTCCGGAGTTTGTTGCACTCCGGGCGCCCGACCGTGCCACCGCAAAGGACACCACCATGCACGGCAAGGCTCTGCCCTATCTGCTGCTGATGCCGGCGACGCTGTTCCTCTGCATCTTCTTCCTCTACCCGTTCGCGCTTGTCGCCTTCGAGGCGGTGACCCGCGATGGCGCCTTCACGCTCGACAATTTCCGCAGCATGGCCGGCAGCTGGAAATTCCCGGTCACCGTCCGCAACACGCTGCTGCTTGCGGCCATCGTCGTGCCGATCCAACTGGTCATGGCGTTGCTGATGGCGAGCGTGGTGTCGCGGCTGGAAACCGGGCGCAGTGCCGCCCTCTATGTCTTTGCCATTCCGCTCGGCATTTCCGACCTTGCCGCCGGGCTGATCTGGCTCGCCATCTTCGACCAGTCGGGTTTCCTCAACACGTTGCTTTCCAGCCTGGGCGTCGTCGACAAGCCGATCATGTTCCTCGGTTACCAGAGCAAGCTGACCATCTTCATCGCCGTGGCGCTGGCCGAGATCTGGCGGGCCACCGCAATCATGATGGTCATCCTCGTCGCCGGCATGGGCCTCATCCCGAAGGAGTATTACGAGGCAGCGGAAGTGTTCGGGGCAAGCCCATGGCAGCGCTTCCTTCGCATCACGCTGCCATTGCTGCGCCCCAGCCTGCAGACGGCGATCATCCTGCGCGTCATCCTCGCCTTCGAGGTCTTCGCCGTCGTCGCAGCCCTTGGCGGCACCAATTTGCCGGTGCTGATGGGCGAAACCTACAACTGGCAATTCACGCTGCAGGATCGCAATGTCGCCGCCGCTTCGGCGCTGCTCATCCTCGCCATCTCGATCGGCTTCACGTTGTTCTTCTTCAGGGTGCTGCGCGTGCCCAAAGAGGCACGGATATGAGCGCCGTCAGCGAAGCACCGGCTGCCGCGACCGCCGATGCGCGCAAGGCCGGCGACTGGCTGCTGATCGCCACCGCAATCCTGCTTTGCGTCTGGGTGCTGCTGCCGATCTATCTCCTGATCGTTAACGCGCTGTCGTCGCCGGATGAGGTCACCGCCTTTCCCAAGCGCTTCTTCCCACCCTTTGATTTTGGCAGCCTGTCCTTCTTCATCAATTTCGCCGGTGTCGCCAGGGCGCTGTGGAACTCGGTCCTGGTTGCCACCTTAACGATGGTCCTCGCCATCGGCTTCGGCGCGCCGGCCGGTTACGCGCTGTCGCGCTTCGACTTTCCGGGCAAGGGAACCTTCCGCTTCCTGGTGCTGATGACGCGCGCCTTTCCGCTGCCGCTGCTGGCATTGCCGCTGGCGGTGATGTTCATCCGCACCGGCCTCGACGACACCGCCATCGGGTTGGCGCTGGTTCACACCACGCTGGCACTGCCTTTCGCCGTGCTGATCACCTTCTCGCTGTTCTCGGGCATTCCGGTCGAGCTTGAGGAGGCGGCGTGGACGCTCGGCTGCACGCGCTGGCAGGCCTTTCGCAAGGTCATCCTGCCGCTGGCGTTGCCCGGCATCGCGGCCTCGGCAGTGTTTGCCTTCACCATCTCCTGGAACGAGGTGTTCGCCGCCGCCGTGCTGACCATCGAAAACCGCACGCTGACCGCCTTCCTTTTGCAGAGCCTCGGCGAATCACCGCTCTATCTCAAATTCGCCGGCGGTGCGGCGCTCGTCGTGCCGGCGCTGATCTTCATCTTCGCCGTTCGAAAATATCTGTTCGCCATGTGGGGGATCGCCAACCGATGACGCACGACACGGAGACAAGTCATGGCTGAGATCGCAATCAAGGGCGTGGCCAAACGCTTCGGCGGCTTCACCGCGCTGCATCAGGTCGACTTAACCATCGCCGACCAGCAATTCATGGTGCTGCTCGGCGCTTCGGGCTGCGGCAAGACCACGCTGCTCCGCATCGTCGCCGGGCTGGAGACGCCGAGCCAGGGCGAGGTCTGGATCGGCGGTCGCCGCGTCGACCATCTGCCGCCGCGCGACCGCGGCATCGCCATGGTGTTCCAGAACTATGCCGTCTTCCCGCATCTGACCGTGTTCGAGAACATCGCCTTCGGCCTGCGCATGAAGAAATTGCCGCAGGCCGACGTCGAGCGCCGCGTCACCCGCACCGCCGAACTCATGCATATCGAGCAATTGCTGAAGCGCTATTCCGGCCAGCTGTCCGGCGGCCAACGCCAGCGCGTTGCCGTCGCCCGGGCGCTCGCCATGGAGCCCGACGTCATCCTGATGGACGAGCCGCTGTCGAACCTCGACGCGCTTCTGCGGCTGGAAATGCGCGCCGAACTCAAGGGCGTGCTCGCCGCCTCCAAGACCACCACCATCTATGTCACCCACGACCAGGTCGAGGCGATGAGCCTGGCCGACCGCATCGCCGTCATGCATCAGGGCCGCATCGTCCAGGCCGCGTCGCCGGTCGAGGTCTACCGCAATCCGGCCGCGCGCTTCGTCGGCTCCTTCATCGGCAATCCGCCGATGAATTTCCTGCCCGCGACGAAGGCCGCGAACGACAGCTGGAGCGTTGCAGGGCTGACGCTGCCCGGCCCCAAATCAGACAGGCAGAAGCTCGAATTCGCCATCCGCCCGGAAGACGTCGATGCCGGCGGCGAGGGACTGCAGGCCACCGTGCGTGTCATCGAGCCGCTCGGACCACACACGCTGGTCACCTGCGATGTCGAGGGCGGCCTGTTCCGCGCCATCCTGGAATCGAATGCCAGCGTTCAGGTCGGCGATCACCTGCGCCTGGCGCCCAAACCCGACCGCATCCGCTGGTTCGATCCCGAAACCACAAATGCCCTTTGACATCGAAAGCCCACGAACATCCATGACTGCTTCCGCCACCAGTGACATCATCGCCCGCGCCGTCGAGGTGCTGAAAGAGAACGACCAGGGCGCCTACACCATCCCGACGAAGGGCCTTTATCCCTTTCAGTGGAACTGGGATTCCTGCCTGACCGCGCTCGGCCTTGCCCACTATGACGAGGCGCGCGCATGGACCGAGATCGAGACGCTGTTCGCACACCAGTGGCCGGACGGCATGGTGCCGCATATCGTCTTCCATGTCTGGAACGACGGCTATTTTCCCGGGCCGGAGGTGTGGCGGACCGGCCGCCCGACGGCCACCTCCGGCATCACCCAGCCGGCCGTCGCCGGCTTTGCCGTGCGCCGCCTGTTCGATCGTGCCAAGGACAAGAAGTCAGCCGCGGATCGCGCCCGTGCGCTGCTGCCGAAGATCGATGCCTGGCACCGCTGGTTCTACGAAAACCGCGACCCCGGAGGCGAGGGGCTGGTCGCCATCATCCACCCTTGGGAATCCGGCCGCGACAACTCGATCGACTGGGACGATGCCTTCGAGCGCGTGCCGACCGAGGGCGTCGAGCCCTACACGCGCCGCGACACCCTGCATGCCGATCCGGCGCATCGCCCGACACGAGAGCAGTATGACCGCTACATCTGGCTACTGCAGCATTTTCGCGGGCTTGGCTGGGACAATGCCAGGCTGCATGATGCCTCGCCCTTCCAGGTCGTCGATCCCGGCTTCAACGCCATCCTGATCCGCGCCGCGGCCGATCTTGCCGAGCTCGCGGAAGCGCTGGGCGAAACCGGAATTGCCGGCGCCAACCGTGCTCGCGCGCAAAAGGGCCTGGCGGCGATGGAGCGACTGTGGAGCGATGCGCAAGGCCAGTATCTCTGTCTCGACCGCGTCACCGGAAAACTGATCGACAGCGCCTCCGTTGGCGGCATCCTGCCAGCCTTCGCGGCCATCCCCGAAGCGCGCGCCGCGACGCTGGCCACCACTGTCGAGCGTCTTGCCGGCAAGGCGCGTTACGTCGTGCCGTCGCATGATCCCGACGATCCGCGTTTCGACGCCAAGCGCTACTGGCGCGGCCCGGTCTGGCTGGTGGTCAACTACATGATCGCCGACGGCCTCGCCGCCGCCGGCCACCACGACGCCGCGCGGCGCATCACGCAATCCAGCCTGGATTTGATCAGGGAAAGCGGCTTTGCCGAATATTATGACCCGCTCGCCGGCGACCCGCTCGGCGGCGGCCGCTTCACCTGGACGGCGGCGATGGTGATCGAATTTTTGCGCCACACGAGCTGAATACTTGCGGGCCGCTGTATCGGTCTCTATCCCTCTGCTGCTACAAGAATTCTTCACAAACGGCCATCTATACTGGCAACCGGCATTCGTTCGAGCGACGAGAGGCGCGGCTTGGAATTTGACTTGAAAACCATCGAGGCGCTTGCGCCCGACCAGGCGTCGTTGAGCGCCGCTTCCAAGTTGACCAAGCAATCGAACTGGCCACGGCTCGAAAAGAACGAACAGCTCGCTCTCATCTGGGGGGAGTGCCAGGGTTCCGGCTCCAATCCCTACCGTGTGGTCGTCGACACCGGCGACCATGGCTACAAATGCACCTGCCCGTCGCGGAAATTTCCCTGCAAGCACACCTTTGGCGCTGATGTGGATCGCTGCCACCGCGCCGGCCAGCTTTGCCGCTGCCGGCTCGACGCCGGAATGGGTGAACGATTGGCTGGGTCGGCGCAGGAAGACCGCGTCGCAGCCTGTGGAACCGACACCCGGTGCGGGAGGCAAGAGCATCGGCGAGGCCTTGCGCGACGAAAGCGCAGATATCGAGGCCGCAGCAGCAGTCGAGCGCCGCGAGGCAGCGCAGCGCAAGCGGGCAGGAGACACGCGATCCTCCGTGTCGGCAGGGCTGGATGAATTGGATCAATGGGTCGCCGATCAATTGCGGCTTGGCCTTGCCGGCTTTGTCGACAACAGCAGCGATCGTTGCCGCCGGATCGCCGCGCGGCTGGTCGACATGAAGGCGACAGCACTTGCCGGCCGCATCGACGAGATACCGTCACGGCTGATGGGGCTGCGCAGCGAGGAACGGCCGGACGCGGCGATCCGCGAACTCGGCAAGCTTGTACTGCTGGCCAAAGCCTGGCGATCGGCACCCGACGACCCGGAACTGAGGCGGCTCGTCTCGACCTCTGAGGGCCGCGAACAGGTGCTGGCCAATCCCGATGCGACACAGGTCGATAGCGTCTGGGAGGTGCTCGGCGAGAAGATCGAGTCTCGCCGTGACGGTCTTGTCAGCCATTCGACCTGGCTGCTCGATCTGAACAGCGCCACCTCGCAATTTGCCCTCCTGCTCGATTATTTTCCGGCGTCGGCCGGTCGCCGGTCGAACGCGTTCACTCCGGGGGATCGCTTCGATGCCCGATTGGTCTTCTATCCGGCGCGTCAGCCGCTAAGGGCACTGGTGGCGGACCGCAAGGGCGACGTCCCGTCCGGTGAATGGCCCGATTTCAGCCTTGGCGCATCGGATACGCTCGCGGCCCATGTTGCTCGCCAGGACGCCGCGCCCTGGGTGACCGATTGCCCCGTCATGCTGCCGCCCGGAGCGATCCTGCTGGACGATCGGGGTGCCGCCTGGTGGCAGGCCGCCGGCGATCCGCACGGCATCGCCTTGCCGATCGCCGACACCGTCAATCCAACGCTGCTTGGGCTCGACCTCAAGGCAACGGCGGCACTTTGGAACGGCAGCCGGCTTGAGCTGCTGGCGGCGCAGAGTGGGTTCGGGAGGCTTGATCTGTCATGAATGAGATCGAGCAGACCGGGCTGGCGACCATGCGCGACTGCTGGATCACTGGCGGAACGACTTTCGACCTGGCTCCGGCCGCGTGGAAGGAGATTGCCGGCAGTGCAGGTCCCGACGAGCGCGAACGCCGGCTGCTGGCAATCGCCGCGCAGGCCCTCGAAATTGCCTTGCGGCCAGCCGCGCCGAAGACGCTGAAACGACGCCCGCCACTGCCTGAACTTGCCTTGCCGATGCTGCCGGAGCGGCTGCGGCCGCTTTTGCGAGCCGCGCTGAAACATGCCAGCGACACAAGAGGCAAGACGCGTGTCGTGACGCTCGTCGCCAGCCGCGGCTTCGTGCTGCATCCGATGG
Source organism: Mesorhizobium kowhaii (assembly GCF_042431665.1). NCBI lineage: Bacteria > Pseudomonadati > Pseudomonadota > Alphaproteobacteria > Hyphomicrobiales > Phyllobacteriaceae > Mesorhizobium > Mesorhizobium kowhaii. The sequence goes on along the minus strand of NZ_JBHLYT010000053.1, from coordinate 322,599 downwards.
ACTGGATGCCTGCCGCCTCGGATCAGAACAGTCCGGACGTCTATGCGCCCTGGATCGACTGGCAGTCAGGCGTGGACGGCGAAAAACATACAAGCCAGGAGCATCTGACGGCGGAAAATTGGGACGACTTCTATCCCGCTGCCCGCCGTACCGCGCTGGCCGATATGCGTCGCACCGCACCGGCTTCGGCTCGGCAGCTGATCGAGACCAAGGGATCTGGCGAGCCGGCGGAGGTCAGGCTCGCGCTCATCGAACTGATGCGCTTCGGCCTCGGCGCCGATGATGTGCCGTTCCTGCAGAGCCTTTCCGCCGATCGTTCCGGCAAGGTGCGCGAACTGGCTGGCCGGCTGCTGGCAAGGCTGGGAGAGCCCGGCCAGCCCGGCGATGGCGGGCCGGAAGATCCGACCGCCGAACTCGCCGCCTTCATCGCAGAAGGCAAATCCGGCTTCATCCGCCGCCGCACCACCTACGCGCCGGCAAAACTCAAATCGCCGGCACAGGAACGACGCCGCGCCGAACTGTTCGAAACCTGCAACCTGGTTGATCTTGCCGCGCGCTTCGGCGTCACTGAATCCGATTTCATCGGAGCGTGGCAATTCGGCGCCGACAACAATGCCGATATCCTTGTCGCGCGAATGGTTGCCGCGTCAGGGAGCGACGCTGCGGTGACGCATATGGCCGATACGCTTGTCGCCGAAGGCGGCAAGCCGGCGCTGTTCGTCCTCCACCTCATGCCGCGTCTGGACAGCCGCAGAAAGCGTGTCCTGGTCAGGCTGATCCTGAAAGACACGCAATATCTTGGTGCGCTCAACCTGGCCGAGGGCCTCGAAGCAAGCTGGCTGGAATGGGCCGACCTGACAAACGGCCAGGCGCTCCCGGCGCTGCGCTCCGCTGTTGCGGGAAACGATGACGCCGTAAGGCGAGGCGTCGACCAGCTACTGGAAACGATGGGCTTTCTCGCCACGGCGGCGACGGCGGAAAAATTGATCGGGGACGTTGTTGCAGCCGGTATGGCTCCGGCAGCGCCTTCGCTCGGTCTTCTGCGTCTCAACGCGTCACTGGCCGGGCCCTGAACCGACACATGATCAATCCGGAGAACAGCAAATGAACGCAGCCATCCGTCTTCCGGTCGAGCAGGCCTATGCCGCCGAGTTGCAGGCGCTCGCGCGCAACGACGACCGGCAAAGGCCTGCCGGGTGGAGCCTTTCGCCAAAGGCGGTTCTCACCTATCTGCTCGGCGGAAAGGCTGATGACGGGACGCTGATAACGCCCAAATATGTCGGCCGTCGCCGGCTGATGGAGACCGCCGTGGCGACGCTCGCCACCGATCGCGCGCTGCTGCTGCTCGGCGTGCCGGGCACCGCCAAATCCTGGGTGTCGGAGCATCTTGCGGCAGCCATCATGGGTGACTCGACGCTGATCGTGCAGTGCACGGCCGGCACCGACGAGAACCAGATCCGCTATGGCTGGAACTATGCGCAGCTTCTGGCCAAGGGCCCAAGCCAGGAGGCGCTGGTGCCGACGCCGCTTTACCGCGCCATGCAGGACGGAAAACTGTGCCGCCTCGAGGAACTGACGCGCATGGGCTCCGATGTGCAGGACACGCTGATCACCGTGCTGTCCGAAAAGATGATGCCGATCCCGGAACTCAACACGTCGATCTATGCGCAGCGCGGTTTCAACATCATCGCCACGGCCAACAACCGCGACAAGGGCGTCAACGAGCTGTCATCGGCACTGAAGCGCCGCTTCAATGTCGTCGTGCTGCCATTGCCCGAAGATATGGCGGAAGAAGTGGCGATCGTCTCGAAGCGGGTCGGCGAGATGGCTGGCGGTCTCGACCTGCCGGTGCCGAAGAATGTCGGCGAGGAGATCGCCCGCGTGTTGACCATCTTCCGCGAATTGCGCTCCGGTGCGACATCAGACGGCAAGGTGACGCTGAAGACGCCGTCCGGTTCGCTGTCCACGGCCGAAGCGATCGCCACCATGGTTGGCGGCCTCAGCCAGGCGGCCTGGTTCGACAGCGGCAAGCTCGGCGCCGAAGGTCTGGCCGCCAGCCTTGTCGGCGCGATCATAAAGGATCCGGTGCAGGACAAGTTGGTGCTGGAAGAATATCTGGAAACGGTGCTCAAGAAGCGGCCGGACTATGCCGGCTATTACGCGGCCTTGAACGCGGCGATCTGACGCCATGGCGCAACGCGACGTTTCCTATTTCGGCATACGCCATCACGGGCCCGGCTCCGCCGACAGCCTGGTGCAGGCGTTGCAGGACTTGAAACCGGTCGCGGTGCTGATCGAAGGGCCGGCGGATGCCTCCGCGCTGCTGCCGCTGCTTGCCCGCCCCGAAATGCAGCCGCCGGTGGCGCTGCTCTGCTATCCGGAAGACGATCCGGCTTCGACGAGCTTCTGGCCTTTCGCGGAGTTCTCTCCGGAATACCAGGCCGCCCTGTGGGCTGTAGGCAACAACGCGGCATTGCGGTTCATCGACCTGCCGTCATCGGCCCGGGTTGCGCCGGTTGACGGCGCGGAAAATGCCAATGCCGGTGAAGCGGAGCCCGGCGTCGACAACGAGACGGCGCCGCATCTGCGTGACCCGATCGGGACGCTGGCGCAGGCCGCCGGCTATGAGGATGGCGAGAGTTGGTGGTCTGATATCATCGAGCAGAATCCGCAACCGGGCCCCATCTTCGCCGCGATATCCGATGCCATGACGACGCTGCGGGATGGTGAAGGTCCACTTGCCGCCTTCGAGGCCAGGCGGGAAGCGCATATGCGGCTTGAGATCACCGCCGCGCGCAAGGAATTCGAGGGGCCGATCGCTGTCGTTTGCGGCGCCTGGCATGTGCCTGCGTTGCAGGCGACGCGACCGCAGAAAGAGGATCAGGCCCTTCTCAAGGGGCTCGCCCGGCGCAAAAGCACGATGACCTGGGCGCCATGGACGGGGCCGCGTCTGGCGCTGGGCTTCGGCTATGGCGCGGGCGTCGTCGCGCCTGGCTGGTGCAAGCATCTGTGGCGTACGCGCGGCCGACACGACGCGGCGACCCTGTGGCTCGCGATGATCGCGGCGGTGCTGAGAGCGAAGGGACATATGGTCTCGACCGCCTCGCTGATCGAAGCCGAACGGCTGGCCCGTACGCTGGCCGCAATCCGTGAGCGGCCAAAGCCTGGTTTCGAGGAATTGCGCGACGCCGCGATCGCCGCCCTGTTCAACGGCGAAGCGCTGCTGTGGGCGCTGGTCGAAGCCGAACTGCTTCTGGGCGCGGATGTCGGTGAAATTCCGCCCGACACGCCACTGGCGCCGCTGATCGAGGACCTGCAGCGCAACCAGAAGGCGGCGCGGCTGAAGCCCGAGGCGCTGGAGCGCGAACTGTCGGTCGATTTGCGCAGTGAAAGCGGGCTGTTTCGTTCGACACTACTGCACCGGCTGAACGTGCTTGGCGTGCACTGGGGTAAATTGACCGACAGCGGACGCAGCCGCGGCACCTTTCGCGAGCGATGGGCGCTCTCGTGGGAGCCGGAATATGCCGTTCACCTGGTCGAGAACCTGATCTACGGGCCGACCATCGAGAAGGCCGCCAATGGCCGGCTGATCCAGATGATCGGCGCGGCGACATCCCTCGACGCGCTGGCGGCACTGGTTCAGGGCGCCATCACGGCAAAGCTGTCGGAGGCGTCGGCGGCCGGTCTCGTGGCATTGGAGGAACGAGCGGCGCGCAGCAGCGAATGCCTGGAAATCCTGGCATCGGTGCCGCCGCTCGCCGACATCATTCGCTATGGCGAGGCGCGCAAGACGGAAACGGCCCGCCTGTCCGGTCTGCTGGAGCGGCTGATCGTCGAAGGCGGGATCGCGCTTGCCTATGCCGCTCGCGACCTCGATGCGCAGGCTTCCTCGGCGCTGGTTGGCGCGATGCGCAAGGCCGACGAGGCGATCAAGCTGGTCGAGCCTGAACAGGACGTGCTGGACGCCTGGCGCAATGGACTGGCTGCCGTGCTGGATGGATCGCGCTCGACGGCGCTGGTGGCGGGCTGTGCCGCGCATCTGCTCTACGAAGCCGGCCATCTGTCCGCCGACGCCGCGGCGGGCCTGATCGCACGGCGCCTGTCGCCGGGAACACCGGTCACCGAGGCTGCAGGGTTCTTCGAAGGGTTCTTCAGCACCGCCGGTCAACGGCTCATCCATGACGAGGCACTGCGCGGAGCGGTCGATGCCTGGCTCAAATCCCTGGAGGAAGATGCCTTCATTGCACATCTGCCGCTGCTGCGCCGGGTCTTTTCGCATCTGGATGCGATGGAGCGGCGGCGGTTGATCGAAGCGGTGCTCGGCCGCGCCGCACGCCTGCCGGCCGGACTGACGCCAACGCCGGATGGCGGTGAGGCGTGGCGCCGTCACCTGGAACGGCTCGGACCCTTGCTGATGGGCGGGAATGGCGATGGATGACGAGGCCGAGATAGGCGAAGCGTCGACCGATGACGGACGGGAGCGCCGCTGGCGCCTGGCGATCGGCGCCGATGATGAGAAATCGACTTCGCTTTCCGACACTGACAAGCGGCTTTCGGCGGCACTCGATGCGCTTTATGGCGATGGCGCCAGCGATGCGGCCGCCGATCCGCGCAAGCGGCGCGGCGGGCTCGGTCGCTCGGCGCCGCGAGTGGCACAGTGGATGGGCGATATCAGGTCGTTCTTTCCCGCGCAGGTCGTGCAGATCGTCCAGAAGGATGCCTTCGAGCGCCTCAACCTGAAGCAGATGCTGATGGAGCCGGAGTTCCTCAAGGCGATCGAGGCGGACGTCAATCTCGTTGCCGACCTGATTTCGCTGCGCTCGGTCATGCCGGCCAAGACCAAGGACATCGCGCGCACGATCATCGCCGATATTGTCGCCAAGCTGATGCGGCGGCTGGAGCAGAAGACGGCCGAGGCGATCCGCGGCGCGCTCGATCGGTCGCAACGCACCAACCGGCCACGCCAGCGCGACATCGACTGGCCGCGGACCATCTCGGCCAACCTTCGCCATTACCAGCCCGAGCATAAAACCATCGTGCCTGAGAAGCTGGTCGGGTTCTTGCGCAAGCAGCGCCGGCTGGTCGATCTGGACGAGGTCGTGCTGTGCGTCGATCAGTCCGGCTCTATGGCAAGCTCGGTGATCTACGCCTCGATATTCGCCGCGGTGATGGCTTCGTTACCCGTCGTGCGGATCAGGCTTGTCTGCTTCGACACGACCATCGTCGATCTCACCGATGAACTCAGCGATCCCGTCGAAGTCCTGTTCGGCGTGCAGCTTGGCGGTGGAACCGACATCAACCAGGCCGTCGCTTATTGCGCGGATCGCATCGAACGGCCGACCAAGTCGCATATGGTGCTGATCACCGACCTTTTTGAAGGCGGCAACGGTCAGGAATTGCTGCAGCGGCTTGCCGCGCTGGTTCGTTCCGGCGTCAATGTCGTGGTGCTTCTGGCGTTGACCGATCAAGGCAGGCCTGGTTACGACCCCAAGATGGCCGGGTCGGTTGCCGCGCTCGGCATTCCGGTCTTTGCCTGCACGCCGGATCTGTTTCCAGACATGATGGCGGCGGCATTGCGCCGCGAGGATATCGGCTCATGGGCGGCCGGGGCCGACATCAAGCTGGTTCGCGCCGAGACCGAGACACCGGAATGAAATAGCCGCCACCAGAGTTGCCAGGAGCATCCTGGCAGCTCTGGGATGGTTGATCGCGTTCAGCCGAACTTCGGGTCGAGGCTCCCCGACTTGTAGCGCTTGGCCATTTCGGCGACCGGCAGCGGCTTGATCTTCTGCGCGTTGCCGGCAGTGCCGAACTGCTCGAAGCGCTCCTTGCAGAGCTTCCTCATCGCGGCCATGGCGGGCGTCAGATATTTGCGCGGGTCGAACTCGCTCGGGTTTTCGGTCAGCACCTTGCGGATGGCGCCGGTCAGCGCCATGCGGTTGTCGGTGTCGATGTTGATCTTGCGCACGCCGTGCTTGATGCCGCGCTGGATCTCCTCGACCGGCACGCCCCAGGTCGGCTTCATCTGGCCGCCATATTTATTAATGATCTCCTGCAGATCCTCCGGCACCGAGGACGAACCATGCATGACCAGATGCATGTTCGGCAGCCGGCGGTGGATCTCCTCGATGACGTTCATGGCCAGCACCGCGCCATCGGGCTTGCGCGAGAATTTGTAGGCGCCGTGGCTGGTGCCCATGGCAACAGCCAGCGCATCGACATGGGTGTCTTTGACGAATTCGACCGCCTGTTCCGGGTCGGTCAAAAGCTGGTCGTGGCTGATCTCGCCTTCGACGCCGTGGCCGTCTTCCTGTTCGCCGCCGCCCATCTCGAGCGAGCCGAGCACACCGATCTCGCCTTCCACCGAAACACCGCCCCAATGCGCCATGTCGACGACGCGGCGGGTGATGCCGGAATTGTAGCCGTAGTCGGCCGGCGTCTTGCCGTCTTCCTTCAGCGATCCGTCCATCATGACAGAGGTGAAGCCGTACTGGATCGCGGTGACGCAGGTGGCTTCATTGTTGCCGTGGTCGAGATGCATGCAGACCGGGATGTCGGGGTGGATTTCGACCAGCGCGTCGATCAGCTTGGCCAGCACCACGTCATTGGCATAGGCGCGGGCGCCACGGCTCGCCTGCAGGATGACCGGCGACTTGGTCTCCTCGGCGGCCTCCATGATGGCGAGGCCCTGTTCCATATTGTTCATGTTGAAAGCGGGCACGCCGTAGCCGTATTCGGCGGCGTGGTCGAGCAATTGTCTCAGTGTTATGCGAGCCACCCAATAGTCTCCCGTATCTGGTTTCAAGCGCAACGTCGCGGGCCGACCGGTCGCCGGTCGGCCCCTGATGCTTCTGGCCGGATTTCAGGCCAACCGCAACCTTCAGAGGTCCTGTCGATCGCAATTCTTGTTGCAGGGCTGAAATCCGGCCGCTTTGGTGATCTCAGGCCGCGATCAATTCGCGCGCCGCAAGGATCTGCACGCAGGCATTGGCCGCTTCCTTGCCCTTGACGGTGAAGTGCTCGAAGAAGAAGCGGTGATGCTCAGCGCTGTCGTGGTAGTTGTGCGGGGTGAGCACCGCCGACAGCACCGGTACGCCGGTCGACAGCTGCACGTTCATCATGCCGTCGATGACAGCACTGGCGACAAACTCATGCCGGTAGATGCCACCATTGACGACGAAGGCAGTGCCGAGGATTGCGGCATAGCGTCCGGTCCCGGCCAAGGTCTTGGCGTGCAGCGGAATCTCGTAGGCGCCGGGCACGTCGAAGACATCGACGGCGAAGCGCTCGCCTCCGATGTCGGCCAGTTCCGCCTCGAACGCCTGCACGCACTGGTCGACGATGTCGGCATGCCAGCGTGCGCGAATGACCGCGATGCGGGTCGTTTCATAGTCTTTGTGGGAATGCTGATTCATGGGTCCATCCTTCGTTTCGAACCAGAATCAGGACGCACGATACGAAATCCGGCCCGCTGACGCGGTCCGTCTCCGTTCGCTCTCTTCCATCCGGACTTTAACCGTCGGCTCCGGAATCACACCGGATCTGCTGACCTTTCCACTAGAGCGCCACGCGTCCTCTTGGACGCGTAAAGGACGCTCTAGCCCAAAGAATCCACGCATCTATGCGTGGGTCGGAAAGCGCTCGCGGGCTTGGGCCGAAACCCTTACCGCCGGTGGGGACTCTCACCCCGCCCTGAGAACATTAACGCCGTTTGTATGGAAGGGCAGGGCGCCGCTGTCAATCGCGTGAAAGGCTGATGGCCAATACAGTCTGTCAACTGGAAGCAATTTCAGGAAAAGTGTGAAACGGTTTTCCCGGGAAAAGCGCGTAGCGCTTTCCCCAGGGAATTGCGTCAAACAAAGAGATAGGGCGGTTCGGCGTTTCCGTGAAACGATGAACCGCTTTATCGCGTGCGCCAAGCCGCCGCAGCAGCGGCAACCAGCATGAGCAAGGCCGCAACCGCTGCGCAGGTGGCGAAACCGAAGCTGGAGTAGAGCGGACCAAAGCCGGTGGTGCCGACAAAGACCGCCAGATAGGTCACCGCGCTGTTCAAGCCCATGATCGTGCCGCGCCGCGACGGATCGAGCGCCGACAGGCGCATCACCAGGACGTTCAGGCCGAAGTGGTTGGCAAGTCCCCAGACCGCCACCATGGCCAAGGTCAGGCCGAAACTGCCGCTTGTCGCGGCCATGGCGACATAGACGACGGCGACCAGAAGATAGGCAAATGGCATGACGCGCCGCGCGCCCAGGCGATCGATGACGCCGTCGAGGAGAGCAGCGGCGCCAAAGCCGATACCATAGGCAAGTGCTGCCCACCCGTTGGCACTCACCGGTTTGCCCAATCCGCTGTGAAGGTGATCGCCAAGGTAGCCATAGACGCCGTAGAAGGCGGTCATGAAGGCGGCGCAGGCGATGAGAAGCGGCACGATGCCGGGAATGCGGAGCGCCTCCAGCGGTGTCGGCGCCGGGCCGCTCTTCCTGACGTCGCTTAGCGACGACAGCGTAAGGCCGGCCAAGGCAAGCGTTGCCAGCAGCGCGACCGCTGCGAAAACGGCACGCCAATGCACGAGGTCGGCAAGCACGGCCGACAGCGAAACGCCGGCGACCATGCTCAAGGTCCAGCCGGTCAGCACGACACCGATCGTGCCGCTTTCGCGGCCAGGCGGCGCGATTGCGGCCGCACTCGCATAGATTGCCGGCATGGCGATACCGGCAGCAATGCCGGCGAGCAGTTGTGCCGCGACCAGCATCGTCACCGTCGGTGCCGCCGCGCTGGCGACGAGCGCTACCGCCAGCAACAACAATGCGCCTTGCAGCATCCGGCGGGCGCCAACCCGGTCGATGTAGCGTGCCAGGAACAGGGCGCTTGCGGAGGTGCCGAGGCCGAACACGGCCGCCGCAATCATGACGACCGGCACGCTTGTCGCAAACGACGAGGCCACGGCCGGTGCGATCGGGCCCAGCACAAGTGAATTCGAGCCGATCACGGCGATGCATCCGGTCAAGAGATAGGCGAGAGCCGGGATCGGCTCCCGGGCGCTTGCGGCCAATGGTGCAACTTGATCAGCGTTCGACATAAGACCATAATGACCGCATTAAATTCTGCCGCAATCGGAGATTTCAACATGGACGAAGAAACAGATGGCATTCTGCAGAACAGGTCTGCGGCCCGTGAGCTCGACGCAATCGACCGAAAAATATTAGGCGTCCTGGTCGATGACGCCACGGTCAGTTATGCCGAGCTCGGTGATCGCGTGGGGCTTTCACCGCCGGCGGCGCACGAACGCGTCAAGCGGCTGCGGCGCAGCGGCGCCATCCGCAATACCGCGGCAATCATCGATCCCAACGCGGTGCACAAGCCGCTGCTGGCTTTTGTGCATATCGACACCAAGGGTTGGGGAAAGACCCCGGAACTGATGGCGGTTTCGCAGTATCCGGAAGTCGAGGAAATCCACACCGTCGCCGGCGACACCTGCATGCTGCTCAAGGTCCGCACCGAAGACACCAGAGCGCTCGAAGGGTTGCTGTCACGCCTCTACGAAACGCCGGGCGTCACCTCGACGCGCAGCTATGTGGTCCTGTCGACCTATCTCGAGCGGCCGGTGCAGCCGGGCGTGACCGCGACGTGGCCAACGCCCAAGCACATGAGCAAGCCGCTCTATTAGGCGCTCCTGCGGTGAGATCTTAGCCGCGCTCGGGAAACATCGCCTTCAAGCCCTCGCGCGACGCCTTGGCGACGCCGCGTTCGGTGATCAGGCCGGTGACCAGCCGCGCCGGTGTCACGTCGAAGGCCGGGTTTGCCGCGGGTGTCGTCTCGGGTGATATGCGCACCTGGGCAATCTCGCCGGCAGCGGTCTTGCCCCAGACCAGCGAGACCTCGTCGGCCGAGCGCTGCTCGATGGGGATTTCGGCCAGCCCGTCATGCACAGTCCAGTCGATGGTCGGCGACGGCAGCGCGACATAGAACGGCACGTCATTGTCGGCGGCGGCAAGTGCCTTGAGATAGGTGCCGATCTTGTTGCAGACATCGCCGTCGGCGGTGGTGCGGTCGGTGCCGACGATGACCATGTCGATCTCGCCGCGCTGCATCAGATGGCCGCCGGCATTGTCGACGATCAGTGTGTGCGGCACGCCGTGGCCGGCCATCTCCCAGGCGGTCAGTTGGGCGCCTTGGTTGCGCGGCCGCGTCTCGTCGACATAGACGTGGACCGGAATGCCGGCCTCGGTTGCCAGATAGATCGGCGCGGTGGCGGTGCCGTAATCGACGGTCGCCAGCCAGCCGGCATTGCAGTGGGTCAGGATGTTGACCGGTTCGCCCTTCGGCTTGCGCGCGGCAATGGCCTTGATGATGGCGAGACCGTTCTCGCCGATGGCCCGATTGAGGCCAACGTCCTCATCGGCGATTTCGCCAGCGCGCTGGTAGGCGGCTTCGGCGCGTTGTTCTGTTGGCAGCGGCTTGAGGAAGCGCCGCATCTCATCGAGCGCCCAGCGCAGATTGATCGCGGTCGGGCGCGTCTCGTGCAAGGTCTCCCAGACGGCATCAAGTGCTGCATCCGACGGATCGTCCGCCATCTGCATGGCGACGCCATAGGCCGCGGTGACGCCGATCAGCGGCGCGCCGCGCACCCACATGTCGCGGATCGCGGTGGCGATGCCGGCGACGGTGCCGATCCTTTCGACGCTGAAATCATGCGGCAGCCAGCGCTGGTCGATGATCTCCACCGAACGCCCGTCGTCGCTCAGCCAGATGGTGCGATAGTGGCGGTCGCCGACGTTCAAATGCTGTTCTCCTGTTCGATCAGCGCGGCCAGATGATTGACCTCGTCGATGCTGTGGATCTGGCGCCGGTTGACGGCGAGGTGACGGCCGAATTTCAGCGCCTTGGCCTCACAACTGGCGCGCAAATCTTCATCGGCAATGGTCTCGAAATCGGCATTGTGGGCGAGGCCGAGGATGCGCCGGTGGATCTCGATGCCGGCAAAGCCGAGCAGGTCGGTCCACATCTGGTGCAGCACATGGTCGAGCGCCTGTTCGGCGCCGAGCCTGTCGTCCTGATTCTCGAACAGGCTTTTCTGGTAGAGCATGCCGGTGCGCTCGGTGCGCCACAGATGCGAGAACTCGGCGCGGAACACCGACCATGTTTCGACGGTCACCTCGAGCAGATAGGCACGCATGGCGTCGCGTTTGCCGATCTGCTCGTGGCCACGCTGCGAGAAGAAGGACATCCAGAAATTGGCAAGCAGCATGCCGACATCGAAGGCCATCGGGCCGTAGAAGGCGAACTCCGGATCGATCATCCGCGTCTGGCTGTCGGTGACCATGATCGAGCCGGAATGCAGGTCGCCATGCAGCAGCGTTTCGGCATTGGCGGCGAAGATATGCTTCAGCCGCTGCGCCTCGACCTTGAGGTCGCGGTCGGCGCGCAGTTCCGCGACGATGCCGTCCAATTGCGGGCTGGTGTGCCGGTTCATCTTGGCATCGAAATAGGGGTCGGAGAACACCAGGTTCTCGGTGATGTCGCAGAGTTCGACATTGTCGGCGAACAGCGCCAGATCGGCCTTGCGGTCCTTGGCTGCCATATGCAGGTCGGAGCCGCGGAACAGGGTGCGGGCCATGAACAGGCCGATATCCCTGGCAATGTTCGGCAACTGCCGGCCTTCGATCAGCGCCCGCCGCAGGATGATGTGCGGCGACAGATACTCCATGATGATCAGCGCCTGGCCTTCATCGAAATGGTAGATCGTCGGCACCGAGCCCGGCGCGCGCGCTTTTTGCCGGGTCAGCGCGTGGTATTCGAAGAAGGAGCGCTTGAGCGGCAGCGGCCAGCTGTCGCCGACCAGGCGGACATAGGGCAGGGCCTGCTTGACCACCGCTGCACCGCTGGCGCCTTCGACGATGAACACCAGGTTGAGGTTGCCGTCGCCGACCTCGCGGACCTTCCAGGCGCTCGTGTCCTTGCCGATCTTCGCGCGCAACGCCTCGTTGTCGCCAAGACGGGTCGGGAGCGTCTCGACCGACAGTGCTTCGAACTGCAATTTCCCAGTCATCGTCATCCTCCCGCATATGCGCTCCGAACATAACGGAGGCATGGCGGTCGGGCCAAGCTAGGAAGCGATCTGGCAATTGTCAATCGTGTTGACAATTGCCGATGCAGCCCATAGCGTCATGTCAGGGAGGAACGCATGGTTGGCAATGCCGTGTTCCGCGCAGAGGGGCTGAGGAAATCCTTTGGCCACAACGAGGTGCTTGGCGGCGTCTCGCTGGAGCTGCATGCCGGCGAAGTGACCGTGCTGATGGGCGCCAACGGCGCCGGCAAATCCACCCTCGTCAAGATCATCAGCGGCGTCTATGAGCGCGGTGACGGCACGATGGGCCTCGCTGGACAGGCCTTCGCGCCGAACACGCCGGCGGAAGCGATCCGTGCCGGCGTCGTTACCGTTCACCAGAACATCAATGACGGTGTCGTCGCCGATCTCGATGTCACCACCAATTTGACCCTCGACCGGTTGAGCGGCAGCGGCGCTCCGTTCCTGTTCAATCCGGCGCGCGTGCGTCGCGAGGCCAAGGCCGTTGCCGACCGCATGGGGCTGGCCATCGATCTCAAAGCGCGCATCAGCGATCTTTCGCTGGCCGATCGCCAGATGGTGGCGATCGCCCGCGCTTTGGCGCATCAGCCGAAAGTGCTGATCCTCGATGAGCCGACCTCGTCGCTGTCCAGCGCCGAAGCCGATCGGCTGTTTGCGCTGATCGACAGGCTGCGCGAGCAGGGCGTCGCGATCCTCTACATCTCGCACCGCATGTCGGACATCAGGCGGCTTGCCGACCGTATCGTCTCGATGCGCGACGGCATCATCTCAGGCGTTTTCGACAAGAAGCCGCTCGACTATGAAGGCGCGGTCAACGCGATGCTCGGCCGCAAGATCCACCTCGACCAGATCGTCGTCAGGGATTCGGCCGACATCGTCCTCAAGATAGATGGTTTGCGCTTAGCGCAAGGCGCCAGGCCGATCTCGCTGACGCTCGGCGACGGCGAGGTCGTTGCCATCACCGGCCTCGTCGGCGTCGGCAAGACGGCGCTGGCCGAGACGCTGTTTGGCGTGCGCAAGCCGCTCGCCGGCACCATGGTGCTGAACGGCAAACCCTATGCGCCGGGATCGACGGGCGAGGCGATCGCCGCCGGCGTGTTCCTCGTTGCCAAGGATCGCGGCGAAAACGGCATCGTCGGCGGCTTCAATATCCAGGAAAATATCAGCCTGCCGTTTCACAAGCGCATGTCGCGTTTCGCCGTTCTCAGGCGCCGTCTGGAACGCATCACCGCGCGCCAGCAGATCGAGGAACTGGGCATCGTCTGCCGCTCCGAGAGGGACGAGATGTCGGCGCTGTCCGGCGGCAACCAGCAGAAGGTGATGGTCGCCCGCTGGATGGCGCAGGATGCGGGACTGTTCATTCTCGATGAACCGTTCCAGGGCGTCGACATTTCAGCCCGGCGCGACATTGCCGCCAAGCTGAGGGCAAGCGCCAATGGCCGCGCCACGCTGCTGTTCGTCACCGAACTCGATGAGGCGCTGGAAACCGCCGATCGCATCCTGGTGATGTCCGAACAGACCATCGTCGGCGAACATCGCAACGCCGATGTCGATCTCGATCGCCTGCTGGCCGAGGTCGCCGGCGGACCGCTGCACAGCGCCGCCTGAGCGTGGCGGCAAAAAGGAATTGGAATGGAGAGACTATGGGTTCGAGTTGGGTAAAAATGGCAGCGGCGCGCGGGGGCGCTGAATGACGCTGCGCGACCTCGCCATCCGCTATGGCTTCATCGTACTGTTGTTCGGGCTCGTCGCCTATTTCGCGATCGCCGCCGACGGTTTCGTTTCGCCGCAAAGTGCTGTCTTCATCTTCCAGTCGGTCGCCATCACCGGCGTGCTGGCGCTCGGCGTCACCGCCACGCTCGTCGTCGGCGGCTTCGATCTCTCGATCGGCTCGGTCGCCACCTCAGCCATGATGGCGGCGGCCTATGTCATGGTGGTGCTGGAGCAGAATGCTTTCGTCGCGGTCGTCGCCTGCCTGCTGATCGGCGCCATTGTCGGCCTGATCAATGGCTGGCTGATCGTCTATATGCGCGTGCCCGATCTCTTGGCGACGCTTGGCATGATGTTCCTGCTGGTCGGCCTGCAGCGCATCCCGACCGAAGGCCGCTCGATCGCCACCGGCATGACCATGCCGGATGGTTCGGTCGCCAATGGCAAGTTCAGCGACGCCTTCCTGGCGCTCGGCCGCCACCGTTTCGATTTCTTCATCCCGAACCTCATTCCGGCGTCGGTTGTCGTGCTGCTCGTGCTCGCTGTGCTGATCTGGTTCTTCCTCGAATACACGCGTTTCGGACGCATGATGTATGCGGTCGGCAGCAATGAGCGTGCCGCCGAACTCGCCGGAGCGCCTGTCAAGGCATACAAGATCTGGGCCTACGTTATTTCAGGAGTTTTTGCCTCGATCGGCGGCATTTTGCTCGCCGCCCGACTTGGACGCGGCGACATCGCCTCGGGTAATAATCTGCTGCTCGACGCTGTCGCCGCGGCGCTCATCGGCTACGCGGTGCTTGGCGCCGCCAAGCCGAACGCCTTCGGCACTGCCGTCGGCGCGCTGTTCGTCGGCATCTTGCTGCAAGGCCTGACGATGATGAACGCGCCTTACTACACGCAGGATTTCGTCAAGGGCGTGGTGCTGGTCGTCGCCCTTGTCTTCACCTTTGCGCTTTCGGGCAGGGGCAGGAGATAGCTTTCGACCGGATAGGATTTTGGGTTCAACAAGAGTGGAGGAAACGAAGTGAACATCACAAGAAGACTTCTGGGGAAGGCAGCGCTCGGGCTGGCCGGCGCAACCATGCTGATGCAGTTCCCGGCGCTGGCCGCGGACAAGCCGGCGCCTTTCGACAAGCCCGGCGTCAAGATCGCGCTGGTGCGCTATCTCTCGACCGGCGACTTCTTCCAGGCCTATCTCAGCGGCGTCGAGGCGCAGTCAAAGGCGCTCGGTATCGACCTGCGCGTGCTCGACAGCCGCCAGGACGCCGCCCTTCAATCTGACATGGTCGACCAGGCCATCGCGCTTGGCGTGCAGGGCATCATCATCCAGCACGGCCTGACGGAATCGATGAAGGACGCCGCCCAGCGGGCGGTCGACGCCGGCATCAAGGTGGTGGCCTTCGACGTCAATGTCGAAAACCCCAAGATCCCGCAGGTCGAACAGTCCGATCGCGACTTGGCCCGCCTCGCTCTCGAGCAGGCGGTCAAGGACAATGGCGACAGCTGGAAGGCCGGCTATGTCTATGTCGCCGGCATCGCGCCGCTCGACCGCCGCAACGAGACCTGGGTCGACGTCAAGAAGAAGTATGCCGGCATCAGCGAAGTCGCGATGTTCGGCACGCTCGACAACCCGATCGCCAACTCCGTCGCCAACCAGGCGCGTTCGGTGCTGTCGGCTCACCCCGACATCAAGGTGATGTTCGCCCCCTATGACGAATTCGCCAAGGGCGTGAAGATCGCCGTCGACGAGGCGGGTTTGAACAAGGGCATCAAGATCTACTCGGCCGACATCTCGACGTCCGATATCGCCGCGATGCGCGAGCCCGACAGCGCCTGGGCGGCAACCGCCGCGACCAATCCGGCCGTCGTCGGCCAGGTCTCGGTGCGCGCCCTGGCACAGCTGCTGGCCGGTGAGGACCCCGGCCACAACGTCGTCGTGCCGCCGACGCTGATCACCCAGAAGGACCTCATCGACAAGGACATCAAGAACATGGAAGACCTGTCGGCCAAGCTGCCGCAGTTCGCCCATGCCGATGTCGCGATGCCCGCCTGGATGCCGAACCCGAACGCCAAATAAGGTTCGTCACGACACAACAAAAAGGGGCGGCCCGTGAGCCGCCCTTTTTTGGTCAGTCGGAAATGCCTACCGCAGCGCTGCCGCTATGTTGCCACCGTCGACCGTCGTCACATCGGCGGTGGTCCGGTCAGCCAGTGCGTGGTGCAGGAAGGCCTGCGCCACGTCCTGCGCCGTCACTTCCTGGCCGAGCAGATTGCCGGACATGTATTCCTTCTCCGACACGCCGCGCGCGCCCGAACGGCTGGCGATCATGGCGTCGGTCAAAAGGCCCGAGCGGATGCGGTCGGCGTTGACGGCGTTCGAGCGGATGCCGTGCGCGCCATAGTCGAGCGCGTATTGCCTCGACAGGAACAGCGTCGCTGCCTTAGGCACGCCATAGGCGCCGAACTTCGGCCCCGGGTTGACCGCCTGCTTGGAGGTGTTGAACAAAAGCACGCCGCCGGTGCCCTGTTCGAGCATGATGCGCACAGCATTCTGCGCCACCGATTGGTGGGCAAAGAAATTGAGCTCGAAACTCCTGCGCAAAAGCGCATCGTCGAGTTCGCCGATCCGGCCTTCCCAGGCAGCGCCCGCATTGGACACCAGGATGTCGACACCGCCGAACACCGCAACCGCCCTGTCGAAGGCGGCACGCACCTGTGCCGGGTCGGTGATGTCGGCGGCGACACCGATCGAATTGTTGCCGGCTTTCTTGGCGGCGTCAGCGGCCTTTTCGGCGTCGAGATCGACGACGACGGCATGGGCGCCATTGTCTGCGAACAGCTTGGCTGTCGCGGCACCGATCGCACCGGCGCCGCCGGTGATCAGCACCACCTGGCCGGTCAGCGGCTTCGGCTTGTTTGAGGCGAGCTTGGCCTGCTCCAGCGACCAGTATTCGAGTGGGAACAGGTCGGCTTTGGCGAGCGGATGGAAATGGCCAATTGCTTCGGCGCCGCGCACCGCCTCGATCCACATCTCGCCGACATCCGAGGCGATCTTCGCATCCTTCAGCGTGCGACCGTGGCCGAACATGCCGAGGCCTGGCACCAGCGTCAGCCGCGGCATCTGGTCGAGCATGGTGCGCTTGACGTCGTCGAGGGCATCATTGGTTTCGAAATAGGCGCGGTAGTCCTTGGCGAAGGCTTCGACGTGATCCTTGATCACCGCCCTGTAGTCGCCGACCTTGTCGGCATCCGGCGCCGGCAGCGCCATCGGTCCGGTCTTGATGCGGATCGACAGGTCAGGCGTCGACACGCCGCGCGCGGCATAGTCGGCGATCTCAGCCGAATTGATGAAATCGACGATCGCGTCCGAGGTGCGGAAGTCGCTAATCATGCGGTCGAAGCGACCTTCGCCGCGTGCGACGGCAACGGCACCGCGCAGCGTTGGCGCGATGGTCGCCGGTGTCGCGAGCTTTGCCGGCAATGCTGCCTTCGCGGCTGTCGGCTTGGCGTTCTTGGCGACGTAGTCCTCGGCGACGTTCACATAGTGGATCATCCGGTCGTAGGCCTGCCTGGCATCGTCGCCGAAGGTGAAGATGCCGTGCTTGTCGAGGATCAGGCCCTCGACTGTCGGATCGGCGTCGAAGATATCGGCAGCCGCCTTGGCGAGGTCGAAGCCGGGCATGATGTAAGGCACATAGCCCATCTTCGCACCGAACACTGTCTTGACCAGCGGTTTGCTGTCCTCCTGGTCGACGATGGCCAGAATGGCAGTCGAGTGCGTGTGGTCGACGAATTTATGCGGCAGGAAGGCATGCAGCAGCGTCTCGACCGAAGGGTTGGGCGAGGACGGGTCGATGAGGTTGGCTCGTTGCAGGGCGACCATGTCCTCGTCGGCCAGTTTGTTCAGCGCGCGTGCCTTGAGCAGCGGCTTGAGCTTGACCGCCGGCAGGCCCTGCGGCTCGATGACACCCATGTCCCAGCCGCTGCCCTTGACGCACAGCACGTCCCACTGGTCGCCGACGAGATCGGTGGCCGTCGTCTTGCAGGAGGTGTTGCCGCCGCCATGCAGGACCAGCCGTGGCTCGCCACCCAGCAGCCGGGTCGTGTAGACACGCAGCGCCAGGTCGAGGCCGACACCCTTCTTTGCATAGTCGGCAACGAGTTTCTCGGCTGCGTCGTCGTTCCACAGGTTCTTCATGTTCGTTTCGTCCAGTTGCTGTCTTTGATGGTGAAACAGGAATGCCGCGACGCTTTGATGACAATGCGCCGGCGGCGGAGATGGTGGTTTCCTAAAGCGCGTCGCGTTTTGAATGGATTCAGGCAACGCGCTTTAGGTCTTTGTTTTTATGCATGTCGTTGTCCCAAAACCGGGGCCACTTTTGGGCGACATGCATTAGGAGGCCTTTTCTGTCGTCGCTCCAGCATGATCCAGCAGCCGCTGCGCCATGCGTGCGCCGACCACCAGATGCGTGCAAAGTCCGCCGGCGATCGCCGCGAGCAGCGGTTCGAACTTGCTGTCCTCCTGCACGACCATCAGGCGCCTGGCGATGGCGCGCAGCGAGGCAAGCTCGGCCGAGATCACCCGGCGGTTGTAGCTGCAGTCGAGCACCTTGCCGCCGGCGTCGATGATCTGCCCGGCAATGACGCCGGCGGCGCCTCGGCTGCGCAGTTCCGCCATTTCGCCTGATGTCAGCGCGCCGCATTTGACCAGATGGCTGTCGGCGTCGACCGCGCCGACCGAGTACAGCGCCAGATCGCATTCACCGACGCCGGACAATTGTTCCCGGATCACCGGTTCGGCACGCAGCGCGCGCGCCAGCTCTTCCGTCGACAGCACCAGCGGCGCGTAGAAATTGAGGCCCTTGGCGTTCAGTCGCCGCGCGATTTCCATGGTGCATTGGTCGGGCCGGTAGGAATAGGGCGCGCCGAGATTGCCGCAGAGCTGCACCACGGTAACATCCTGCAGGTCGGCATAGGACATGATGTCGGCGATCATGTAGACGGTGCGGCCCCAGGCGACGCCGATGCGGTCGCCCTTCTTGACCAGCTCGAGAAAGACGCTCGCCGCCAGCACGGCGATTTCCGTCGATGGATCGGCGATATGGTCGTTTTCCGGCGCGATCCAGACGGCGTCGAGGCTCAACGCATCCTCGAGCTTTCGCGCCAGGACATCGTCGGTGAAAAGCTGGGTCGAGGTCGAGATGTTGACGATGCCGGTTTCACGCGCCTTGCGCAGATACATGGCGACCGAGGCACGGGAAATGTTAAGCTGGCTCGCCACCTGGTCCTGTCGCAGGCCATGGGCGTAGTAGAGCCAGGCGGCCTTGTGGATGAGCTGTTCTGCCGGTCGGATCGCCATGCCGTCTCCTCGGCTGACATTATTCACGGCCTTCGACAAAAGTCAAACCAGGCCAAGGTATACGATGCCCTTTCATCCGCTGAATCTAGATCATCATTGTGCCAAATGCGCTCTATCGCGGCATCGTTGGTGGTGACGCGGCCCGCGCCTGTGATTAGAAGATCATAGACAAGACACTACATCGCCGCGCGTCCTTACGGACGCGCAAAGGACGCTGTAGCACTTTGATCTTGCGCATGATCCTTTCCGAAAATCGATTCCGGTTTTCGGGGTCATGCGCTAGGGGAGGACGGGATGGGCAATCCTTACGAACAGGATCTCGACAAGAACGCGGCCAACCACCAGCCGCTGACGCCGCTCACCTATCTGGAACGCGCGGCAAAGACCTATCCCGACCATGTCGCCATCATCCACGGCCGCCAGCGCATGGACTATCGCACCTTCTGGCGTCGGTCGTTGAAGCTCGGCTCGGCCCTTCAGAAGCGCGGCATCGGCAAGGGCGACACCGTCACCGTCATGCTGTCCAACACGCCGCCGATGCTGGAGGCGCATTTCGGCGTGCCGATGACCAAGGCGGTGCTGCACTCGCTCAACACCCGCCTCGATGCCGCGGTCATCGCCTTCCAGCTCGACCATGCCGAGACCAGGATACTGATCGTAGACCGCGAGTTCTCCAGCGTCGTCAAGCAGGCCCTGGGGCTGGCCAAGGTCAAGCCGCTGGTCATCGACTATGACGATCCCGACTACGCCGCCGACGCGCCCTATCCGAAGGGCGAGCGCATAGGCACATCAGACTATGAGGACTTCATCGCCGGCGGCGACGAGGACTTCGCCTGGTCGATGCCCGACGATGAGTGGGACGCCATTTCGCTCAACTACACCTCCGGCACGACAGGCAATCCGAAGGGCGTCGTCTACCACCATCGCGGTGCAGCCCTCATGGCCTACACCAACACCATTCATGCCGGCATGGCCAAGCATGCGGTCTATCTGTGGACGCTGCCGATGTTCCACTGCAATGGCTGGTGCTTTCCATGGACGCTCGCCGTCCAGGCCGGCACCCATGTCTGCCTGCGCTGGGTGCGGCCGAAGCCGATCTACGATGCCATCGCCGACCAGGGCGTCACCCATCTGTGCGGCGCGCCGGTTGTGATGTCGGTGCTGATCAACGCGAAGGACGAGGACAAGCGCGAATTCCCGCAGACCGTCACCTTCAACACCGCGGCTGCGCCGCCGCCGGAGGCCGTGCTGTCCGGCATGGCCGACGCCGGCTTTGCCGTCACTCATCTCTACGGCCTGACCGAGACCTATGGCCCGGCAGTCGTCAACGAGTGGCATGGCGCCTGGGACGATCTCGAAAAGGGCGCGCGCAGCGCCAAAAAGGCGCGGCAGGGCGTGCGTTATGCAGCGCTCGAAGGCCTGACCGTCATGGATCCCGAGACGATGCGGACGACGCCAGCGGATGGCGAGACCATCGGCGAGGTCATGTTCCGCGGCAACATCGTCATGAAGGGCTATCTGAAGAACCGCAAGGCGAGCGACGAGGCCTTTGCCGGTGGCTGGTTCCATTCGGGCGATCTCGGCGTCATGCATGCCGACGGCTATATCCAGCTCAAGGACCGCTCCAAGGACATCATCATCTCCGGCGGCGAGAACATCTCCTCGATCGAGGTCGAGGACGCACTCTACAAGCACACCGCGGTTGCCTCCTGTGGCGTTGTCGCCAGACCCGACGACAAATGGGGCGAGGTGCCGGTCGCCTATGTCGAACTGAAGCCCGGCAAGGCGGCGACCGAGGCCGAGATCATCGAGCATTGCCGCGCGCTGCTTGCCCGCTTCAAGGTGCCGAAGGCGGTGATCTTCGCCGAAATCCCGAAGACCTCGACCGGAAAGATCCAGAAG
Organism: Mesorhizobium kowhaii; assembly: GCF_042431665.1. Lineage (NCBI taxonomy): Bacteria > Pseudomonadati > Pseudomonadota > Alphaproteobacteria > Hyphomicrobiales > Phyllobacteriaceae > Mesorhizobium > Mesorhizobium kowhaii. The sequence continues at coordinate 301,540 of NZ_JBHLYT010000053.1, read as the reverse complement.
TTCCGGCTGCGGGAAATGGCCAAGGTCGCCTGAAGTCTCCAACGGCCTCTCGCGAAAATATTTCCAGTGGCCCGCATCCTCGTGCCGCTTGGTGGCGTCTATTGGGATGTCACCAGTTGTCACCAGTTGTACGCGTACGCCGATTTCGCGTTGACAGGCTGACCATTTCGATTTACGACTGACGAAAATTGAAATTCGTCACTCGTAACAACAGAGAGCCATGTCCGAAGCCGCCAACATAGTCCCTGACGTCGCCCGACAGGAAAATGTGACGCGCATTCTCGACTGCGCCGAGCGCCTGTTCCGGCACTACGGTTACGGCAAGACCAATGTCGCCGACATCGCCCGTGAACTCGGCATGTCGCCGGCCAATATCTACCGTTTCTTCGCCACCAAGGTCGAAATCCACCAGGCCGTCTGCGGCCGGATGCTCGGTGCCAGCTACAAGATGGCCTATGAGATTTGCCACTTGCCGATCAGCGCGGAGGAGCGGCTTCGGCGCTACGTACATGCGCAATACAAAATGACGATGGAAGTCATGCTCGACGAGCAGAAGGTCCATGAAATGGTCATCGTCGCGCTCGAACGGGATTGGGGCGTCATCGACAAGCACGTCGACAGCATCCACGATCTGTTCGCGGAGGTCATCCGCGATGGCATCGAGGCGGGTGAGTTCAGGGAACAGGATCCGGTGATCGCATCGCGTTGCTTCGGCGCTGCCACCGTCATCCTGTGCCATCCGCAGATGGTGGCGCAGTGTCTTGCCAAGACCAATCGGGCGATGCCCGACGACCTCATCGATTATGCAATCAAGGCCTTGAAATAGCGCCGCACGCAGGTGCCGGTGTCGACCATTCATCTCCAGTCGGAGTAGCAAGATGTCTTTGTCCCGTTCCATCCTTGGCAAGCTGCCGGTCGCCGGCCTGATCGTAGCGGCGCTCGGGCTTGCCGGCTGCTCGCAGGAGAAAGCCGAAGTCAAGGACATCATCCGCCCGGTCAAGGTCGTCGAGATCGCCCAGGCGCATGACACCCGCACGCTCTCCTATTCCGGGTCGGTGCGGGCCCGCACCGAGAGCGCGCTGGCGTTCCGGGTCAACGGCAAGATCACGGAGCGCCTTGTCGACATTGGTCAGCATGTGGCCTCAGGCGATGTGCTCGCCCGCATCGATCCTATCGATTACGACCTTTCGGTCAAAAGCGCTCAGGCAGCGCTTGATGCCGCCGAACGGCAGGTCGAGACTGTCGAGCTTGCCCGCAAGCGCGCCGAGCAGCTTTTTGCCAAGAACTTTGCACCGAAATCACAGCTCGAACAGGCGACGCTGAGCTATGACCAGGCGGTCGCCACCCGCGATTCTGCTCGCTCGTCGCTTGACCAGGCCAAGAACCAGGCCGGCTACACCGACCTTAAGGCCGACAGGGACGGCATCGTCACCGCGGTCAGCGCCGATGTCGGCCAGGTGGTTGGCTCCGGAACGCCGGTGGTCACCGTCGCGGTCGACGGCGAAAAGGAAGTGCTGATCGCGGTGCCGGAAATGGAAATCGGCGAGTTCAAGCCGGGCAAGATCGTCAAGGCGGGCTTCTGGTCCGATGACGCGCTCGCGCTCGACGGCAAGGTCCGTGAAGTCGCCGGCAGTGCCGATCCGCAATCGCGCACCTTTGCCGTTCGCGTCAGCCTGCCCAAGGATTCGCGCGTTCTCCTCGGCATGACCGCCAGCATCGAAGCCTCGGCGGCCAATGAGCGGCAGCTCGTTTCGATACCGCTGAGCGCGCTGGCCGAGCAAGGCAGCCAGTCGATCGTCTGGACCGTCGATCGCGGTGCCGACACCGTCCATGCCCGCCCGGTCAAGGTCGCCAAGTTCGCCGCCGATGGCGTGCGGGTCGCCGAAGGATTGAAGCCCGGCGATGTCGTGGTCGCCGCCGGCACGCAGTTCATGACCGAGAACCTGAAAGTGAAACTCGCCGGCGACACAGTGCTGCGATCTGCTTCCGCGGCCGGCGATGGCAGCGACGCCAGGCAGGTGCGCTGACGACAGACAACCGGCTGCGCGTTCCCGCAGCCGCTGGTTTCCGGGCGGCAAACGCTCGAACCGAGGCGCTCGATTGATGTGACCCCCGCGCATCAATTCTCGCGTCCCACCGCGATGAGTGTTCTCCGCTCGGAGAGCTTTGCCGCCCGGAAGCCGCTACCGAACCTCGATCTTGTTGAAATAGATGGACCAGCATCGATGACCAATTCCACGGACGAGAAGCGGCCCTTCAACCTGTCGCGCTGGGCAATCGGCCATCCCTCCATTGCGCGGTTCCTGTTCGGTCTGATCATCATTTCCGGCGCGCTCGGCCTGATGCGTATGGGCCAGAAGGAAGATCCCGATTTCACCTTCCGGGTGATGGTCGTCCAGGCGATCTGGCCCGGCTCCTCGATCCAGGAGATGGAAGACCAGGTCGTCAACAAGATCGAACGCAAGCTGCAGGAAACGCCGCATCTCGACTTCGTGCGCTCGTTCACTCGCGCCGGCAGCGCCATCATCACGGTTCAGATCAAGGGCGACACCAACGCCGCCGAGGTGACGGACGCCTTCTATCAGGTGCGCAAGAAGGTCGGCGATATTGCTGGCGACCTGCCGCAAGGCCTGCTCGGCCCCTATTTCAACGACGAGTTTGGCGACACCTTCATCACGCTCCATTCGATCAGCGGTGACGGCTTCAGCTATCCCGAGCTGAAGAAGTTCGCCATCCAGGCGCGCGACATGCTTTTGACCACGCCCGGCGTCGAGAAGGCCGTCATCATCGGCGACCAGCCGGAAAAGCTCTATATCGACGTCTCCTCTAAGGCGCTCGCCGAACGCGGCCTGACGCTGACCGATCTGCAGAACGCGATCAAGGGACAGAACAATGTCGACCCGGCCGGCTCCGTCGACACCGGCACCAATTCAGTTCGCATTTCCGTCGAGGGCAACGTCAGCAAGGTAGAAGATATCCGCCACCTGCGCCTGCGCGCCGGTGGCCAGGTCACCCGGCTCGGCGACATCGCCACGGTGACGTCGGGGCTGGAAGATCCCTATCAGCGCAAATACCGCTTCAACGGCCATGAGAGCGTGCAGCTCGGCGTCGTCATGGCCAAGGGCTTCAACGTCAGAGACGTCGGCAAGGATGTCGAGGCGACCTACAAGCGCTTCGAGGAAGGACTGCCCTACGGCGTTGCGGTCGACCAGATTTCCGACCAGCCCGAGGTCGTCAAGGATGCCGTTAACGAGTTCATGGAGGCGCTTGGCGAAGCGCTGCTGATCGTGCTCGTCGTCTCGTTCCTGTCGATCGGCTGGCGCTCGGGCCTGGTCATTGCCATCGCCATTCCGCTGGTTCTGGCCGCCACTTTCGCCATCATGTACGAGCTCGGCATCGATCTGCAGCGCATCTCGCTCGGCGCGCTGATCATCGCGCTCGGCCTGCTCGTCGACGACGCGATGATCGTCGTCGAAATGATGGAGCGCAAGCTGGAAGAGGGGCTGGTCAAGATCGAGGCGGCGAGTTTCGCCTATTCCTCGACCGCCTTCCCGATGCTGACCGGCACGCTGATCACCACCGCAGGCTTCATCCCGGTCGGCTTTGCCGCCTCGACGGCCGGCGAATATGTGCGCACGCTGTTCTATGTCGTCGGCATTGCGCTGATCGTCTCGTGGTTCGTCGCGGTCTATTTCACGCCATGGCTCGGCCACATGATCCTCAAGCAGCGCAAGCATGCCGGCAGCCACCACGATGTTTTCGACACGCGTTTCTACCGCCGGCTTCGCTCGACCGTCAGCTGGGCGGTGCGCCATCGCATCATCGTGCTTGTCATGACGCTGGTTACCTTCGGCACCAGCCTTTGGGCCTTCCAGTTCATCCCGCAGAACTTCTTCCCGCAATCGTCGCGGCCGGAAATCCTCGTCGACCTCTGGCTGCCGGAAGGCACCAGCATCAAGGAAGTCGAGGCGCAGGCCAAGGCGCTCGAAACCAAGATGATGGACGACAAGGACAAGCGTTTCATCGCCACCTATATCGGCGAAGGCGCGCCGCGCTTCTTCCTGCCGCTCGACCAGCAGCTGACCAATCCGAACTTCGCCCAGCTTCTGGTGATGGCCAATGACGAGCCGGCCCGCGAACGGTTGATCGTCAAGCTGCGCACGGTTCTGGCTGAAGACTTCCCGTCGATCCGCGCCAAGGTCGACCGTCTGTTCCTCGGCCCGCCGACCGGCTGGCCGGTGCAGATGCGCGTCATGGGTCCGGATCGCCAGGAGGTGCGCCGCATCGCCGATCAGGTGAAGGCGAAGTTCCGCGAAGATCCGCTGCTTGGCGCCGTGCATGACGACTGGCTGGAACCGGTGCCGGCAATGAAGCTGGTCATCGACCAGGATCGCGCCCGCGCGCTCGGCGTCACCTCGCAGCGCATCCGCCAGATGCTGCAGGCGACGATGTCCGGCGCGCCGCTCGACGACTTCCGTGACGGCGAGGAGACAGTCTCCATCGTAGCCCGCGAGCCGGACGCCAGCCGCAGCCTGCTGTCCTCGGTCGACTCCGTCTACATCCCGACCGATTTCGGCGGCTTCGTGCCGCTGTCGCAGGTCGCCAAGGTGGTGCCGGTGCTGGAGCAAGGCATCGAATGGCGGCGAAACCGCTTGCCGACCATCAGCGTGCGGGCGACGCTGCCCGACGGCGTGCAGTCCAATGACGTCGTCACCAAGCTGTACAAGGATATGCAGGGCCTGCGCGATGGCTTGGCGCCTGGCTACAAGATCGAGATCCAGGGTGGTGCCGAGGATTCGGCCGAGAGCCAGGCTTCGATCGCCGCCAAGGCGCCGATCATGCTGGCCATCATCGTCGTGCTGCTGATGATCCAGCTGCAGAATTTCGGCAAGGCGATGCTGGTGCTGGCGACCGGCCCGCTCGGCATCATCGGTGCTGCCGCGGCCCTCTTGATCAGCGGCGCGCCGTTCGGCTTCGTCGCCATCCTCGGCGTCATCGCGCTGCTCGGCATCATCATGCGCAACTCGATCATCCTGGTCGACCAGATCGACCAGGATATCGCCACTGGCATGGATCGCTATGAAGCGATCATCGGCTCGGCCGTGCGACGCTTCCGCCCCATCGTGCTGACGGCAATGACCGCCGTGCTGGCGCTGATCCCGATCTCGCGCGCCGTGTTCTGGGGGCCGCTCGCCTATGCCATGATGGGCGGCATCATGGTTGCCACGGTGCTAACCATCCTGGTGCTGCCGGCGGGCTACGCTCTGTTCTTTGGGCGGGAGCCCAAGAAGGCGATGGATACCGAACAGATGCCTGAACCAGAGTTGCCTGCCGAAAGGCCGCAACTGGCGCTGGCCGCCGAATAGATATTGCGGGCCGGACGGTACCGTCCGGCCCGCAAATCTGCGTTCTCTTCCACCGCTTCATAATCGGTCTCTCGCTGGCCCGCCCGACGGCACGGGCCGTGAGCGGTATTCGGCGCCAAAAAGCGCGAACCGGGATTGCAGGTTAAATCGCCTTGTTGTACGAACGTTCAACAAGGCGATTTAACGAGTACCTGCCCGTGGTACGAACCGAGTTCCCCTTTGCCGTCGAAACCGTCGATCCGCTCTGGATCACGCTGGCCGACGACACGCGCATCGCCGCCACCTTGTGGCGCCCACGCACCGACACCAGGGTGCCCGTCGTCGTCGAAATGGTGCCCTACCGCCGCCGCGACGGCACCGTGGCGCGTGATATCGACATCCACCCCTGGCTTGCCGGTCACGGCATCGCTTGCGCCCGCATCGATATCAGGGGCTCGGGCGATTCCGATGGCGACCTGGCCGACGAATATCTGCCGCTCGAGCAGGAAGACGCCTGCGAGATCATCGCCCATTTGGCAGCACTGCCCTGGTGCAACGGCAATGTCGGCATGACCGGCATTTCCTGGGGCGGCTTCAACGCACTGCAGGTGGCGGCGCGCCGGCCGCCGGCCTTGAAGGCCATCATCACCAACTGCGCCACCGACGACCGCTATGCCGACGACATCCACTACATGGGCGGCGCGCTGCTCACCGAGCAGGAGATGTGGTCGAACTTCATGCTGGTGAAGAAGGCGATGGCGCCCGATCCGCAGATCGTCGGCGACGCCTGGCGCGCCATGTGGGCGAGCCGTCTGGCGGCGACCAGCTCACTGTCGGAAAACTGGCTGGCGCACCAGCGCCGCGACGACTATTGGCGGCAAGGTTCGGTCTGCGAAAATCACGCAGCGATCGAATGCGCGGTCATGGCTGTCTGCGGTTGGGAGGACAGCTACTCCAACTTCGTGCCGCGCCTGCTCGAACATCTGCCCGGACCGAAGCTTGGCATCGTCGGTCCGTGGTCGCATGCCTATCCCTGCCGCGGTGCGCCCGGGCCGCTGATCGGTTATCTGCAGGAGGCGCTACGCTGGTGGCGCCATTGGCTGTGTGGCGAAGACACCGGCATCATGGACGAGCCGCTCTACCGCGTCTGGATCACCGGCGAGGAGCGGCCACAACCTTTTTACCTACCCGATCATGCCGGCAGCTGGGCCGCCGAGGATCAATGGCCGTCGCCGCGCATCGAGCGCCGCGCCTTGCACCTGAACGCCGCCGGGCTGGGCAGTCTGGCGGCGCCCGGCGCCACGCTTGCCGTACGTTCGCCGGCCACCGCCGGCCGCGATTGCGGTCGCTGGGGCGGCTATGGCGGCTCCTGTCCGGACATGGCCATCGACCAGCGCCGCGAGGACGGGCTGGCGCTGTGCTTCGACACGCCACCGCTCGACGACGACCTGACCTTGCTCGGCGCGCCGGAACTCGATCTGCTCGTCACCGTCGACCAGCCGCACGTCAATCTCGCCGCCCGGCTCTGCGACGTCTATCCCGACGGCACCTCGGCGCTGATGACCTATGGCGTGCTCAATCTCAGCCATCGCGACAGCCACGAGCATCCGACACCGTGCCCGGTCGGAACACCGTTCCGCGTGCAGCTGAAGCTCAATGATTTCGCCCGCATCGTGCCCAAGGGCCATCGCATCCGGCTGGCATTGGCCAACCAGCACTGGCCGATCCTGTGGCCGCAGCCGAAACTGTCGACGCTGTCGGTGGCGAGCGGCGACAGCACGGTGATGCTTCCGGTGCGCCCGCCGTCGCCGCGCGACCGTGACGTCCGCTTCGAACCGGCCGAAACAGCGCCGCCGGTTCCCACGATCATTCTGGATGACGGCTTCGACCGCCGCATCGTTACCGATGATGTCGGCACGGGCATACAGACCATCGCGCTGAGTTCCGACCATGGACGCAGGCGCTATGATGATCGCGCCATCACCGTGTCCTCGGCCAACAGCGACACGATGAGCATCCGCGCCGACGAACCGCTGTCGGCCAAGCTCGTCACCGAATACCGCTGGGCGATTGCCAGCGGCGATGCCGACACCGAGGCAATGGCGGTGACCGAACTGACATCAGACGAAACCCATTTCAACCTGAGCTGGCGGCTCGAAGCGCGAGAACGAGGCAAGCTCGTCCATAGCGCCTCGGCAACGCGGCGCATCAGGCGCGATTTCGCCTGACAGGAGCGGAGAGGAGACCATGCTTGCATATGCAGTGAAGCGCATCGGTCTTGGCCTCCTGATCCTCGTGCTCGTGATGATCGCCATGTATGCGGCCGTCTTCCTGGTGCCGGGCGATCCGGCAACCGTGGCGCTTGGTCCGCGCGCCACGCCGGAACTGAAGCGGCTGCTGATCGAGCGCATGGGCCTCGACCAGCCGGTCTGGTGGCAGATCGTCGAATTCTTCCGCAACGCGCTGACCGGCAACCTTGGCTACGACGTCTGGTCGAACCGGCCGGTCTCCACTCTGGTCCTGGAGGCACTGCCGAACACGCTGATCCTTGGGCTGACCGCGCTCACTGTTGCCCTTGTCATCGGCGTTCCCCTCGGCTGCCTGTCGGTGATGCGGCGCGGCACGCTTGCCGACGCCGTCATCGGCGTGCTCTCGGTCGGCGTCATTGCCGTGCCGTCCTTCGTCGTTGCCATCTATTCGCTGCTGCTGTTTGCGGTGACGCTGCGCTGGCTGCCGGCCATCGGCGCCGGCGAGGCCGGCGACATTGTCAGCCAGGCTAAGGCACTGATCATGCCGGCCGCGGCCATCGCGCTCGGCTGGATCGGCTACGTCGCCCGCATGGTGCGTGCCTCGATGATGGAGGTGATGGGCGAACCGCACATCCGCACCGCGCGCTCCTTCGGCCTGCCGGAGTGGAAGATCGTCTCCAAATACGCGTTGCGCATCGCCATCATCCCGACCATTTCGCTGGTCGCCGTCGGCCTCGGCAGCATCTTGTCCAGCGCCGTCTTCGTCGAGGCGGTGTTTGCCCGCCCCGGCATCGGCAAGCTGATCACCGACGCCGTCAACACCCGCAATTATCCGGTCGTCATGGGCACCGTGCTGATCATGACCGCCATCTACGTCTCCATCACCATCGCCGCCGATCTGTTGATTGCGCGGCTCGATCCGAGGGTGCGCGATGTCTTCCGTGGCTGACGCCTCGCTGTCCCTTCCGGATCGACAACGATTTCCGCTGCTGCGCGCGCTGCTTGCCGATCCGTTCACCTGCGTGGCGCTGATCCTGGTGACCGGGTTCCTCATCACTGCCGTCTTCGCGCCCTGGCTGGCGCCTTATTCGCCGCTCAAGATCGATGTGCTGCACAAGCTGCAGCCGCCATCGCCCGGACACTGGTTCGGCACCGATCATCTCGGCCGAGATCTCCTGTCGCGCGTCATCTATGGCGCGCGCACGGCGCTGACCATTGCCATGGTGTCGGTGGCGATTGCCGGCGCGATCGGCCTGCTGCTCGGGCTGATCGCCGGCTACGGGCCGCGCTGGCTCGACGCCATCCTGGTGCTGACCTTCGACAGTTTGAATTCGCTGCCGATGATCATGTTCGCGCTCGCCATCATCACCGTGCTCGGCGCCGGCACCGGCACGCTGATCATCGTCATCGCCGCGACCTCGTTTCCGAGCTATGCCAGGCTGATCCGGGCGCAGACGCTGGCGCTGAAGAACAGCGATTACATCCTCGCCGAGCGGCTGCTCGATGCCAGCGCCGCGCGCATCATCTTCATCCACCTTCTGCCCAATGTCGTCGGCCCGCTGATCATCCTTCTGTCGATGGACATTCCGGTCGTCATCATGGTCGAGGCCGGCTTGAGCTTCCTCGGTCTCGGCGTGCGGCCGCCGACGCCGTCCTGGGGCTCGATCCTCTATGACGGCTACACCAGCATCCGTTCGGCGCCCTTCATGGTCATCTTCGGCGGCCTGCCGCTGGTGCTGGCGACGCTCGGCTTCACCTTCCTCGGCGAAGGCCTGCGCGACTATCTCGACCCGCGCCTGCAATTGCGGAGGCCGGCATGAGCGGCTCGCTCGCCGCCAGCGACCTCAGCGTCCGCTACGAGACGCCGCATGGCAGCGTGCACGCCTTGCGCCATGTCGATATCGAGGCGCATCCCGGCGAAGTGATCGGCATCGTCGGCGAGAGCGGCTGCGGCAAGTCCACGCTGGTCACCGCTTTGGCCAATTTGCTGCCGGCCAACGCCCGCATCGACGGGTCGATCAGCTACAACGGCGTCGACCTGGCAAAGCTCGACGCACACCACCAGCGCCTGCTGCGCGGCGACGAGATCGCCCTGGTCAGCCAGGATCCGATGACCGCCTTCAACCCGGTGCTGACCATCGGCGACCAACTCGTCGACTTCCAGCATCACCGCAAGGATCTCGGCCGTGCGCAGAAGCGCGCGCGCATCGCCGCCATGCTCGGCCGTATCGGCATCGCGGACGCGGAACGGCGGATGGACTGCTACCCGCACGAACTCTCCGGCGGCATGCGCCAGCGGGTGGCGATCGCCGCTGCCCTGCTGACCGATCCCGGCCTGCTCATCGCCGACGAGCCGACGACGGCGCTCGATGTCACCATGGAGGCGCAGATCATCCATCTGCTGCGCGAACTCAGGCGCGAATACAACGGCATCATCATCGTCGTCTCGCACCATCTAGGCGTCATCGCCGAGCTCTGCGACCGCGTCTACGTGATGTATGCCGGCGAGGTGGTCGAGGGCGGCGAGGTCGACGCGATCTTCCACGATGCCAGGCATCCCTATACGCAGGCGCTGCTCGCCTGCGATCCGGCCCGCTTCCATGAAAGGCTGGACAGGCTGCCGACCATTCCGGGCTCATTGCCCAACCTGACCCAGCCGCCATCCGGATGTGTTTACGCGCCGCGCTGCGACCGCGCCTTCGCGCCATGCGGCAGCGTCGCGCCGCCACAGGTGAAACTGTCCGCCTCGCATATGGCGCGCTGCCATGCGGTGGCGCCATGAGCCCGCTGCTCGCCATCGACGATCTGTCGGTAACCTTCGCCCGTAGCGGGCTGCTCAGCCGCCTGATCAACCCGTTCCCCTTGCCGAGCTTCAACGTCATCGACGGCGTGACGCTGTCGCTGATGCCGGGCGAGACGCTCGGGCTGGTCGGCGAGTCCGGTTCCGGCAAGACCACGCTTGCCCGCACCATTCTTGGCCTTGTGCGCGCGGCGGCCGGCCGTATCGTCTTTGAGGGCAGGGACGTGCGGACGCCGGCCGATTTCCGCGCCATGCGCCGGCGTTCAGCGATGATGTTCCAGGACCCGGTTGCCTCGCTCAGCCCGCGCCTGCGCATCGGCACGCTGCTGACCGAGCCGCAGATCATCCAGGGGCTGCCGATGCCGGACCGCCGCGCCCTGGCAAAAGCGCTGCTGGCGCTGGTCGGGCTGCCGGCTTCCTTCGTCGACCGCTTTCCGCATGAGCTGTCGGGCGGCCAGGCGCGTCGCGTCGGTGTTGCCCGGGCGCTGGCGATGAAGCCGCATCTGCTGCTCGCCGACGAGCCGACCGCTGGTCTCGACGTGTCGGTGCAGGGCGACGTGCTCAACCTGATCGGCGAGTTGAAACGCGAACTCGGCTTCGCCGCCATGATCGTCACCCACAATCTGGCAATGATCCGCCATGTCAGCGATCGGCTGGCCATCATGTATCTCGGCCGGCTGGTCGAAACCGGGCCGACGCAGGACGTGTTTTCCGCGCCGATGCATCCCTACACCGCGACGCTGATCCAGTCCGAGCCGATACCCGATCCGCGCCGGCGCAGCCAAAACCCGGCCGTCACTGGCGAGATCCCAAGTGTGTTCCGGCGACCCTCGGGCTGCGAATTCCACACGCGCTGCCCGATCGCCCGCGATCGTTGCAAGACCGAGGCACCGTCCTATCGACCGATGGGCGCTGACCGGATGGTGCGCTGCCATTTCCCGCTGGAGACAGGCGGGCAAGAACGGGAAGCCTTCTCACGCGCTTCCGCAAACCAAAGGGGAAACTGACATGACGCAATGGAACATGGACAGACGTGCATTCCTGAAAGCGGCCGGTGCGCTGGGCGCCGGCCTGACGATGAAGCCGGGTTTCGCCTGGTCGGCCGCCGGCGACACCTTGCGCGTCCGTATGGAAGGCGATCTCCAGACCCTCGATCCCGCCTTCATGATCGGTGGGATCGAGGATGTCATGATGCGCGGCATCTATGTCTCGCTGAACCGGCTTGGCGATCTCAGGGCAGGTTCGCCATGGTCGCCCTGGGGTGCGGAGAAGCTTGAGCTGAAGGATCCGAAAACCATTGCCTTCACGCTGATCGACGGACTGAAATGGTCGAACGGTTTTGGCCCTGTCACCGCCGAAGACGTGAAATTCTCGTATGAACGAATTGCCGATCCGAAGCTGTCATCGCCCTGGGCCTATCAGTTCGAGAAGCTCGATCGTGTCGAGGTCGTCGATGCCAGGTCCGGCATCATCCATCTCAAGGACCCGTACCAGCCGATCTTTGTCACCAGTCTGCCCTATTATGGCGGCCACATCATTTGCCGCGCCGGCACCGAAAAGGCAGGCGGCAAGTTCACCACCGAACCGCCGGCGACCTGCGGCCCCTATCTCTTCTCCGACTGGCAGCAGAAGCAGAAGGTGACGCTGACCGCCAATCCTGACTGGCCGGGGCCAAAGCCGGATTTCGGCAAGGTCGAGATCTACATCGTCGCCGACGATCAGGCAGCACAGCTTGCCTATGAGGCCGATGCCTTCGACTACACCAAGATCGCCATCTCGGCGACCAAGGCGGTCAAGGCCAGCCCGCCCGCCAACACCAAGGTGATCGAAGCGCAGTCGACCCGCTATGTCTGGCTGACCATCAACATGCTGAGCCCGCGGCTCAAGGACCTCAAGGTCCGCCAGGCCGTGCAGTATGGCGTCGATGTCGGGCAGATCCTGACCGGCGTCTATGACGATCTCACCAAGCGTTCCACCGGCGTCGTTCAGCCCGGGACCAAATTCGCGCGGGCCGGCAATTTGATCGCCGCACCCGACTATGAGAAGTCCGCCGCCCTGCTCACGGAGGCCGGCGTCAGCAACCTGTCGCTGACCTTGACTGTGATGAACGATTCCATCCGCACCGCGACCGCGCAGATCATCCAGGCCAGCCTCGAACAGGCCGGCATCAAGGTCGAGATCCAGCCTTACGACGAAGCCGCCTTCTGGGGCGTCGGCGACAAGACGCAGGGCGACGGCTACAAGAACATCGATCTGGCGCTGATGGATTTTGCCGGCGGCGTCGACCCATCTGAAAACCTTGTCTGGTTCCGTCCCGACCAGATCGGCGCCTACAACTGGTCCGGCTTCGACAGCGCTGAGTTCGAGACCGGCTATCAGCAGCTGGTGGCGGAAAGCGATGAGCCCAAGCGCATCGCATTGTCCAACCGCATGGAGGATCTGATGGAGCAATCCGGCGGCTTCGTCTTCATCTGCCACCAGCCGCTGGTCGTCATCCACAAGGCGGATTTCGAGCCGGTCATCTATCCCGATGGCCATCCCAATCCGGTGCTGTTCAAGAAGGCGTGACGCTTCCGTGGACAGGAAAGATGTGATCGTTTAGCTGGACTTGATGACTGACAGAGAACCAGCACCTGAAAAACGCAAGCGCGGCGCCAAGAAATCGCCGCCGCGCTTCAGCCGTGAACAGGCGGACGTGCGCCGCTCGATGCTGATCGACGCGGCGACGCGATGCCTGTCGGTCGGCGGCATCGGCGCCTTCACCATCGATCGCATCTGCAAGGAGGCCGGCGTCTCGCGCGGCCTCATCAACCATCACTTCGAAGGCCTCGATGGCTTGCTGGTCGAGGTCTACAAATCCTCGCTCTATGCCAGCGTCAACAATCAGATCGCCGAAGCCAAGCGTCGTCGCGCGGAGACGTCCGATTGGTCGCCGCAGGCAGCGCTCGCGGCGCTGGTGCACTCCAATTTTTCACCCGATTACTTCAGCCGTGACAATCTTCTGATCTGGCTGTCGCTGTGGGGGGAGATTGCCGTCAACCCGCGGCTCAAGGCGGCGCACCGCGAACTCTATGACGCCTACCGGGCGGAGCTCGCCGAGGATATCGCAGCGGTCGCCGTGCCGCGCGGCAGGCAAGTCGACGCCCCGACGCTGGCGCGCAATTTCATCGCGCTGGTCGACGGGCTCTGGCTCGAATGGTGCCTCGACGAAAGCGTGGTGACGCCGCAGGCCGCCGAAGCTGCCGGCTTCGAGATGCTTGAGGCGCAAGTCGGTCCGCTGCGAGATTCCTAATTCAGCGGCGAACCGCCCTCGCGCTTGCGGCGTTCCATATAGTCGCGCAACGCCTCGTCGATCCCAGGATCGATCGGCGGCTGCTCATACTCGGCGACCATGCGCTTCCAGACCACATTGGCCCGCTCGCGCGCCGTCACCTGGCCCCGTTCCATCCAGGTGTCGTAATTGTCCCAGTTGGACACCAGCGGCGAGTAGAACGCCCGCTCGTAGCGCTGCATCGTGTGCGCCGCGCCGAAGAAGTGCCCGGCCGGGCCGACCTCGCGGACGGTTTCCAGCGCCAGCGTGTCGATGTCGACCACCGGCGGGTCGAAATAGGCGCACATCATCTGCAGCATCTCGGCATCGATGACCAGTTTCTCGAATGATGCCGTCAGCCCGCCGCCGAGCCAGCCGGCGGCGTGCAGCACCAGATTGGCGCCGCCCATCAGGCAGCCCCACAGCGACATGGCGCTCTCATAGGCCGCCTGCGCATCGACCGAATTGGCAGCGGTGACATTGCTGGAGCGGAACGGCACGCCGATCAGCCGGCACAGCTGGCCGGTGATCTGCGCGGCCTGTGTGTATTCGGGCGTGCCGAAGGCCGGTGCGCCGGTCTTCATGTCGACATTCGAGGTGAAGCCGCCATACATCACCGGCACGCCGGGGCGCACGATCTGGGTCAGCACGATGCCGGCCAGCGCCTCGGCATGCTGCTGCGACAGCGCGCCGGCGAGTGTCACCGGGCTCATCGCCCCGGCCAGGGTGAACGGCGTGATGACATTGACCTGGCCATGCTCGGCCAGCGCGATCAGGCCTTCGGCCATCGGCTCGTCGAGCTGCAGCGGCGAGTTGGTGTTGATGATGCCGGTAAAGACAGGCATCTCCTGCGCAAGGTTTTCGCGCGTCGTGCTGAGCGATATCGCCACCATCTCCAGCGCGTCGATGGCGCGTCCGCGGCCAAGCGCCTGCGGCTGCCAGTTCTTGTCGAGCAAAGTGATCTCGGCATAGTAGAGGTCGAGATGGCGGGTGTTCTGGTGCAGGTCGAGCGGCTCGAACGGCCCGCCGCCTTCCTGATGCAGCACGTTGAACGACTGGATGAGTTTGAGATAGTCGCACATTTCGGCATAGGTGCCCGGCCTGCGGCCGCGATCATTGTCCATGACATAGGCCGGTCCGCCGACCGACGACAGGATACAGTGCCTGCCGCCGACCTTGACGTTCTTCGCCGGATTGCGGGCCCGCAGTTCGAACGATGACGGCACCATGGCGACGCGCTCCATGACCATCGCACGGTCGAAGCGCACCCGCATCTCGCCTTCGTCGACATCACAGCCGGCGGCGCGATAGAACTGGCGTGCCTGCGGCTGCAGCACGCGCATGCCGATCTCCTCGAGGATGGTGAGGCCCATTTCGTGGATCGTCTGCACCTGGTCGGCCGACAGGATCTCGATCGGCACATAGGGCCGCGTCAGCTGCTTCCATGGCCGCTGTTCGATGCCGCCGATCTCGCGCTGCGGGCGGCCGGGTCTGCGACGTGCCGTGATGCGCTCCATGGCTTTCTCCTATTCGGCTGCCGTCCGCATGTCGAAATCCGCCACCGCATCGACGATCGGCGTGTCGCGGCGGTAGGGCTGCCAGCGGATTTTTGCGCCGATCTCCTGGGCAAGCTTGTGGCCGCTATGCACCGCATGGGCGATGGCACCTGGGGCCAGCGTGTCGCCGATACGATCGACACTTTTGATGCCGGCGGCCGCAAGCGCGTCCGCGCGTTGCGTCAGCGCCTCGAAGAGTTCGCCGCGCGGCAGCCTGAGCCCGACGATCAGCACTGAGCGGCAGGCGACGCGGGTTTCCTCGCCGGTGAACAGATGCGCCAGCGTCGCCGTCTCGCCGTCGAAGGATTTCAAGAGATGCAGCGTCGTCACCGGCACCTTGCGCCGCGCCAGGGCGCGATGCACCAGCGGCAGCTCGTTGGTCATGATCGTCCACGCGGACGCCTGGCCAGCCGGGGTCACGTAGCTGACCGGGATGCCGTGTGCTGCCAGATGCTCGGTGAGGACGCCGCCCATGGTGTAATTGTCGAAATCGAAGACCAGGGTCGGCCCTTGGGGAAGCCGGCCGCCGGCGATGTCGTCCGGTGTCAGGACATCGGGATGATCGAGCCGGCCGGCCGGAATCTCCAGCGAGGAATAGAGCATGTTGGTCCAGCGCGCGCCGGTCGCCAGCACAACGCGGTCCGGCGCCAGCTCGATGGTCTCGTCGGCGCCCAAAACACTCTCGGGATAGAGCGAGACGTTGCTCATCTCGTTGAGGCGCCCGAGGCGGTAGTCGACGACGCGGTTCCAGGCCGACAGTCCGGGCAGGGTCTTCTCGAAGGTCAGCCGCCCGCCGAAGGTCCGGCCGCTGTCGGCGAGCATCACCTCATGGCCGCGACGGCCGAGCGTCAGCGCGCATTCGAGCCCGGCCGGCCCGCCGCCGACAATCAGGATCCGTTCGGGCGCGTCGGCGCGCTCGACGCGCTCGGGGTGCCAGCCGCGACGCCATTCTTCGCCCGCGGTTGGGTTCTGGGTGCAGCGCACCGGCACGCCGTCATGCCAGCTCGAGATGCAGATGTTGCAGCCGATGCATTCGCGGATTTCGGCCTCGCGGCCCTCGCGGATCTTGTTCGGCAGGAAGGGGTCGGCGATCGAAGGCCGCGCGCCGCCGATGAAGTCCAGCACGCCGCGCCGGATCTGTGAGACCATGGTGTCGGGCGAGGTGAAACGCCCGACGCCGACCACCGGTTTCTTGGTCAGCGATTTGACGAAATCGATCACCGGCTCGTGGCTGCCTTCGCCGGTGAAGCGCGACGCCGAACAGTCGGTCGGGCTGGAATCCATCTTGACGTCGAACAGATCCGGCAGATCGGCGAGCAGGTCGACCAACTCGTGCGCCTCGGAGGGCTGGTTGCGGCCGGGCCGGCCGCGCAGTTCCTCGAGGCTTACCCGCAAGGCGACACCGCAGTCTTTGCCGACGGCATCCTTGGTGACCTCAATCATTTCGCGCACGAAGCGCACCCGGTTCTCGATCGGCCCGCCATAACAGTCGATGCGATGATTGTATTCCGGCAGCAGGAACTCGTAGCCGAGATAACCCATGCCGGCATAGACATAGACGATGTCGAAGCCGGCCGTGCGCGCCTTGCGCGCCGCCTCAGTCTGGCATCTCAAGACCTCGCGTATGTCGGCCTTGTCCATGGTCTTCGGCCGCAAATTGCCCATGAAGCCGACATGGGTGGCCATCCATGGAATGCCAGATGGCGACAGCGGCGGCAGGCGGCTTGTCCGGTTCATCACCGATGCGCCGCCGTGCCACAATTCCACGCCGGCAAGCGCGCCATGGCGGTGCACTGCCTCCGTCATCAGCGCATGCGCGCGGATATCATTGTCGTCCCACATCGTGGCGAAAGGCAGCGGCGTGTCGTCAGAGCTGGGGTCGATCGAACAGGCCCCGGTGCAGATCACGCCCCATCCACCCTCGGCCTTGGCTTCACGAAAGGCCGCGCGCACCCGCGGCAGGGCATTGGTCATGCCGCTTGCATGCGGCACTTGATAGAAGCGGTTTGGCGCGGTGACCGGCCCGATCCGCATCGGCTCGAACAGGATTTCGTAGCGGGGATTGCAGGTCATCGGGGGGCTTCGCGAATATGCTTGTTGAACGATCGTACAACAAGCATATTCGCACCTCGGTCCCTGCGCAATGGGCAGGGAGGCAAACAACAAAAAATCCATCCCGGCTTTCACAGGGATGGATCGGAGATCAAGGGAGAGTGCGGACCGGGCCCCCTTGGGCGCCCGGTCAAAAACAGACGTCAGATGACGAAATACCAGTTGGCGAGCAGCATCACCACCACGCCGGCGACCAGCGTCAGGTAGGGCAGCATCCCCGCCTTCTTGACCGCCAGATCGGACGAGCTCATGCCGAGGTCGGCCAGCATATGGTCGGGGAACTTGCCACCGTCCTGGATGTAGTGGCGATAGCAGAACACCGGGATGATCAGAGCGGCCGTGATCAGTCCGGCCCACAGTGCCATCGGGTTCCATACCTTGGCGCCGGCGCCCATGAAGATCGCGTTGACATAGGCGAAGATGGCGCCGACGCCGAGCAGCCAGCTCGGCGCCTTCCATGGCCGCGCGATGTGGCCGTTGTCGATGCGGTGGATCCAGCCGGCGTTGAGGTTGAGGAAGTTGAAGATGATGTAGCCGCAGTTCGACACGGCGAGGATGAAGAAGAAGCTCGTCGCGTCGGCCGAGGCGATGGCCAGCACGATCAGGTTGAAGACGAGGTCGGTCCACATGGCACGGGTCGGCGCGCCATGCTCGTTGACATGGCTGAGATAGCGCGGCAACCAGCCGTCCACCGAGCCCTGGTATAGCGTGCGCGAAGACCCTGCCATCGCCGTCATGATGCACAGCACCAGCGCCAGGATCATCAGCATCACCAGCAGGCTGTGGATCAGCGCGCCGCCACCGACCATGCCGGCCAGCGCGTCGGCGACACCGGAGCCGTCGACGATCGGCGTCGCCAGCATGCCGTTCAGGCCGAGCACGCCCTGGAAGGTGAACGGCACCAGGATGAACAGCAGCATGCAGAGCAGGCCGGAATAGAAGATCGCCTTGAACGTGTCGGTGCCCGGGTTCTTGAACTCCGAGGTGTAGCAGACGGCGGTCTCAAAACCGTAGGTCGACCATGCGGCGATGAACATGCCGCCGAGGACGAGTGTCCAGCCGGCAATGTTCCACGAGCCGGGCTCGGGCGCGTAGGCAGCGGCCAGCGGCACCAGCGGCGAAAAATTCGCCCAGTTGATCTGGCCGGTGACGATCGGTACGACGCCGACGATCAGCATCGGGATGATGACCAGCAGGCCGATATATTTCTGCACATTGGCGGTGCCCAGGATGCCGCGATGCTGGATCGAGAAGATGATCAGCATCAGCACCGCGCCGATGAAGAAGGTCGCATTGAGCGTGAAGGAGACCGGACCCAGCGTATGGCTGAACAGCGTCCAGGTGCGGATCGCCGGTGTCGCGGCCGCGGTCACCGCCGTGATCGCATCGGCGGCGCTCGTTCCGGCATGGGCCGCGATATAGGCAACGACATCGGGCGAGGCTTCGGTGAACAGCGGCACCGGCGCCAGCGCGTTGAGGATATAGGCGGCGGCGATCGAGCAGCCGAGCGACAGCACCGGCGACCAGGCGAACCAGTTGCACCATACCGAGAGAGGCGCGATGAACTTGGAATAGCGCAGCCAGGCGGTAGCACCATAGATCGAGGCGCCGCCCGACTTGTTCGGGAACAGGCCGGCGATCTCGGCATAGGTGAAGGATTGCAGGAAGCCCATGATCATGGAGGCGATCCAGATCGCGAAGGCCAGCGTGCCGGTGGTGCCGGCAATGCCGCCGATCGAAAACAGGACGAGGGCAGGAACGCCGCTCGCTACCCAGAAGGCGCCGCGCCAGTCGATGTTCCGGTGCAGCTTGCTCTCCGCAGGCTGCTCCAAGGCAGTCGCTATCGTGCTCATGTGTTTGGCTTCCCCATTTTGATGTTCCCCGTTCGTGACGGCCGCGACTTCGCGAGGCTTCATCATCGACGCAATGCGTTGAGCGGCTGCCGGCGTTTCCACTCAGTCGCATTTTTTTCTTAACAGTGAAGATTGATCCGACGCGCTTTCACGTCAAGCGATTTGTGAAGTCGTGCACATCACGGTTGCGAGCGCGCGGGCTCAGGCGCCCGGCGACATCACCGACAGGTGGTTCGTCAGCCCAAAAAAGCGGCGGTGGTCAGGAGCGCGGTCTGGTCTTCTGCGGATCGTAATGGGCGAAGGCGACGACTCGCGCCGGCAGCCGCTTGGCATGGCCGTCGAGCTTGCCGATCTCGACCTCGGTGCCAACGGCGGCGTGGGTGACGTCGAGCCTGGCCAGCGCGATGGTCTTGTTCAGCACCGGCGAGCGCATGCCTGATGTGACCACGCCGATCTGGGCACGGCCGACATGCACGCAATCGCCATGGCCGACAGCGACATTGGCGTCGATGTCGAGGCCGACCAGTTTGGTTTGCGCGTTTTCCTTGCGCCGGATCAGCGCCTCGCGGCCGATGAAGTCGTCGGTCTTGGTCTTCAACGGCACGGTAAAGCCGATGCCGGCCTCGAACGGATCGGTCTGGTCCGAGAATTCGTAGCCGGCGAAGATCAGCCCGGCCTCGATGCGCACCATGTCGAGCGCCTGCAGCCCCATCGGCTTCAGCCCATGCGGCTGGCCGGTCTCCCAGATGGCGTCGAAGACTTTCTCGGCGTCGCGCGGATGGCACCAGATCTCGTAGCCAAGCTCGCCGGTATAGCCGGTGCGCGAGACGACGACCGGGATGCCGTTGCCGCCGCCGATGCGGGCGACGGCGAAACGGAACCATTCAAGCTCCTCGATCGACGGCTGCAGCGGCGAGGTCCATATGACCTCCTTCAAAATATCGCGGCTCTTCGGGCCTTGCACGGCGACATTGTGCATCTGGTCGGTGGAGGAGCGCACCAGCACGTTGAGGCCAAGCTTCTTGGCGGTCTCGCGCAGCCATTCGCCGGACAGATCGTCGCCGCCGACCCAGCGGAAATTGTCCTGGCCAAGCCGCAGCAGCGTGCCGTCATCGATCATGCCGCCATGCTCGTAGCACATGGCGGAATAGACGACCTGGCCGACGCCGAGCTTCTTGACGTCACGGGTCAGCGTGTATTGCAGCAATGCTTCGGAATCCGGGCCGGTGACCTCGAACTTGCGCAGCGGCGACAGGTCCATGATCACGGCGTCCTGCCGGCAGGCCCAGTATTCGGCGATGGGACCTTCCTTGGCGAAGGAATTGGCCAGCCAATAGCCCCGGTATTCGACAAAGTTGCGGGTGTGCTTGGCAAAGCTCGAATGAAATGAAGTCTCGCGGGTCATTTTCGGTTCCGAATCAGGCGTCATGCGTCTGGCGATCGCTCGCGAGAATTTGTGCTGGCCGGAATAGGTCCGCACATGGATGTCGGTCAGGTTCCAGCCATTGGCCGGCGTCGTATCGTCGGGGCAGGCTGAGGACACGCAGACGATGTCGGTCAGCGCCCGCAGCAGCACATAGTCGCCCGGCCGCGACCATGGCTCGTCGGACACCATGACGCCATGCGCGTCGATCGCCGTGTTGAAGAAGAAGTTGATCGCCATCCAGCCGGCACGCGGCGTGACGCCCTTATCCGACAGCGCGCGATTAAAATTCTCCGAGCAGTTGGTGTGGCCGGGATAGCCGATGTCGTCGTAGTACTTCGCAGCGCAAGCGAGCGCGAAGGCGTCATGCCGGCCGCATGTGTCCTGTACCACCTCGACCAGTGGCTCCATGTCCTGGTCGTAGTATTTCGAATGCAGGCCGGGCATCGGATAGCTCGCACCCATCAACGTGCGGGTCGTCGTCACGTCGAGCGGATGGTCGCGGCCCTTGTCCAGCTTGCGCGCCGAAAAGCACTGGAAGTCGGTGCATTGGCGCCCGTCGACATCGATGATCTGCAGATGGTCGCCGGCCTTGACGAAATAGGATTCCGCCGTCGCCGAGTGGACGCGCAGGTCAAGCACCGGGTCGGCGAGCGGATCGGCCAATTGCGACTTCGCCGCCGGACGGATCGTGGCGCGCCGGACGATGACGCTGAGCGGCGTCACCGTGTCGTGGCCATCGACCAGCATCGGCCCGCCGGGAGCGGCGATGACCATCGCGCCGTCGCGCACGACGGTGAAAGCCTGCTCTGTGCCGGCCGGCGTGGTGCCGCCAAATGCGCGCACGGCTTTCGCCTGATCAAGCTGCACCTGCCGCCGCGCGAGCCCGCGCCGAAGTGTTGCGAGACTGTCGTCGCCCTCGGCGAGCAGCGCCTTGATGCCGGCGGCATTGCTGTTCGATGTCTCGCCGAAAATGCCGGGGTCGGTCACGCCAGCCTTGTCCCACGCCAGCAACTCGCATGCCTGGCCGCCTTCGACATTGCGCACGGTGATCGTATCGCCAGCCTCGACTTCGATGAGGACGGCGCCATTGCCCTGGATGGTATAACGCTCCATTCCGGGCGGCAGCGCGATCTGACCGGGCCGTAGGATGAGGCTCGGCCGCGGCGGTCCGGCAGCGATTGCAGGGTAGGGCGACTGGCTCATCTCAGCCTTGCGTTTCGAGACATCGGTTCGAGAAACAAGTTTGCCTGTACGTGAAATTATTTTAGCAGCAAGAATAGGCAGCAAGGTCGGATTTGGCAAGGCGAAGGTGGCGTGCGGTTCCACCTTCTCCCCCTGTGGGAGAAGGTGGATTGGCGCGTAGCGCCAAGACGGTTGAGGGGTGTTGGACGGAGTGCCGTCGGTGCCAAGCTGGAGCACCCCTCATCCGACCTTGCTTCGCAAGGCCACCTTCTCCCACAGGGGGAGAAGGGAAGGCTTCGCGAAAGCTACGCCAACTCCTCCGAATGCGCGATCGTCACACCATACTCAGCCGCCGCATCAAGCATCGTGTGCCACAGGCTTTCGGCGAAGGTCGCAAACACCAGCAGGTTGAACACGGCCTGCCCATCCGGCCGATCGCCGCCGCGCCAGAGCGTGACGCTGGTGTGATCCATCGAGGTTGCGGCAGCCGCGCCAACCGGGAATGCCGCCGGATGCAGGTCGATCGACGACAGCTTGGCCAGCAGGGTGCGGGCCTTGGCTCCGGAAATGCTGATCAGGGCGCGCGCGTGCGACTGGTCCGACAGCGAGGCTGGGCCGGACAATGCCGGCGCCAGCGTGCCCATCGTATACTTGCCGCCCTTCGACAGGACGAAGAACTGATCCGGTCCGGACCAGATCAGCATCGCGTCCGAGGTCTGGACCGCCTTGGGCGCATTCGGAGCCGCCACGCCGAAACGGCCTTTGGCGGCATTGGCCAGTTCGGCCGCTTTGCCGCGCCTCGTCATCACCTGGATCAGGTCGAAATTGCGGACTTCCGTCAGCGAAACGCCGGCCTCGACGCCGCGCGCACCATGCGCGCCGGTGACAAGTGCATGGTCCAGCGGGCTGCGGGGAGACCAGGAAAACTCAGCCACGCTGGCGCCCTCCATCCGGATCGTAGAAGACGGGATTGCACAGCTCGACGTCATAGTCCTCGCCGCGTAGCGGATCATGCGCATGGACGATCTCGCCGATGCGTTCGCGGCCGCGTTCGACCAAGCCAAGCCCGATCCACTGGTCTGATGTCGGCGAGAAGCAGACCGAGGTGACATAGCCCTGGTCGTTGCCCGGTCCAGGTGTCTGCCCTTTCGGGATGATGTGCGCACCGGAGCGTAGCCTGCGCGCCTTGTCCGTCGGCTTGACGCCGACCACGACCTGCCGATCCGGCGCGACCAGCGCCTCGCGCCCGGCCATGACGCGGCCGATGAAATCCTTCTTGGTCGACATCATCTTGCCGAGACCAAGATCGGCGGCCGTCGTCGTGCCGCTCAGTTCCGGTCCGGCGACATGGCCCTTTTCGACGCGCATGACGCCGAGCGCCTCGGTGCCATAAGGCGTTACACCAAAGGGCTTGCCGGCCAGCATCAGATTGCGTGCCATGGCATCGCCGAAGCGCGTCGGCACCGAAATCTCGAACGCCATCTCGCCGGAGAACGAGATGCGGAACAGCCGCGCCTTGATGCCGCCGCGCAGCGCCACTTCGCGTGCGCCCATGAACGGAAAGCCTTCGTTGGACAGGTCCTCTGCCGGATCGACAATTTCCCTCAACAGGTCTCGCGTCTTCGGCCCGGCGATCGAGAACTGCGCCCACTGGTCTGAGACCGAGGTCAGCTGCACGTCGAGTTCGGGAAACAGCACCTGCCGGCAGAATTCGAGATGCTGCATCACCAGCCCGGCCTTGGCGGTGGTGGTGGTCAGGAAATAGTGATCTTCAGCCAGCCGCGACGTCGTGCCGTCGTCATAGACGATGCCGTCCTCGCGCAGCATCAGCCCGTAGCGCGCCTTGCCGACGGCGAGGTTGGAGAAGGTGTTGATGTAGACGCGGTCGAGGAAGGCGCCGGCATCCGGGCCATGCACATCGATCTTGCCGAGCGTCGAGACATCGCAGAAGCCGACGCCGCCGCGCACCGCCTTGACCTCGCGGGTCACCGATTCCAGCCAGTCCTTCTCGCCAGTCCGCGGATACCATTGCGCCCGCTTCCACAGGCCGGTGTCGACGAAAACAGCACCCTGTTCGGCGGCCCAGTGATGCGACGGCGTCAGCCGCGTCGCATGGAACGTCTCGTCGCGGTGATGGCCGGCGAAGGCGCCGATGGCGACCGGCACATAGGGCGGGCGGTAGATCGTCGTGCCGGTCTCGGGAATGGACCGGCCGCTGACAGCCGCCATGATGGCGAGGCCGGCGACATTGGAGGTCTTGCCCTGGTCGGTGGCCATGCCGAGCGTCGTGTAGCGCTTCAGATGCTCGACCGATTCAAAGCCTTCGCGCTGCGCCAGTTCGATGTCGGAGGCGGTGACATCGTGCTGGTAGTCGACAAAGGCCTTGCCCTTGCCGGCGACATGCCAGAGCGGTGTGAGCGAGAACGCCTCGTCGTCGGCGACAGGAGCCGTGCCGGCCTTGCCGCTGTGTCCGGCGTCATGCGCGGCTGCGCTACCCGCGGCAAACCCTTCTGCCAGACAGGCGCCGAGCCCGAAGGCGCCGTTGGCGGCACCGGCGGCCACCATTCCAGGAGGCGCGCCATCCGGCACGAAGGCGGCGATGTCGTCGCTCCATTTCGGCCGGCCGCGATGATAGGAGGTCAGCCCGACAGCCGGGTTCCATCCGCCGGAGACGGCAAGCCCGTCGGCTTCGACCTCGGCGCGCGCGCCACCGGTGAGTGACACAGCGATTTTCCTGACACCATCCTTGCCGCCATCGACGCCGCTGACGGAGCCGTGCAGCACCGGAAAGCCACCCTTGGAGGCGAGGGAACGGTGGGCGGGCGATACGTCAGGCCGAGCGTCGATGACCGCTGCGATCTGCAGTCCAGAGCCGAGTGCGGTCTCGACCGTGCGCCAGCCATCCTCATTGTTGGTGAACAGCGCGATGCGTTTCGCCGGCGTTGCCGCATAGCGCGCGACATAGGTCCGCATTGCGGAAGCCATCATCACGCCGGGGGTGTCGTTGCCGACAAAGACGATCGGCCGTTCGATCGCGCCGGCGGCGACGACGCAGCGCCTGGCCACGATCCGCCACAGCCGCTGGCGCACCTGATGCTCGGGCGGCGAGGGCAAGTGGTCGTTGACCCGCTCCAGTGCGCCATAGGTGCCGCCGTCATAGACGCCGAACAGCGTCATGCGGGTCATGATGCGGACGTCTGGCAGCGCCGCCAGTTCAGCTAGCGTCCGCGACAGCCATTCGGCTGCCGGCAGGCCATCGATCGTGCCGCCGTCCGCAAGCAGGCGGCCGCCCAGCGAAAAATCCTCCTCGCACAGGATGACACGGGCACCTGAGCGTCCGGCAGCCAATGCCGCAGCCAGTCCGGCCGGGCCAGAGCCGCCGATCAGCACATCGCAATGCGCCCACGCCTTGTCGTAATGATCAGGATCGGCAACGCCTGCCGCGCGGCCAAGTCCGGCGGCGCGGCGGATCGCCGGTTCGTAGATCGCTTCCCAGAATTTCGCCGGCCACATGAAGGTCTTGTAGTAGAAGCCGGCGACGAAGATCGGCGCGAACAGCTGGTTGACCGACATCACATCGTGGCGCAGCGATGGCCAGCGGTTCTGGCTGGCGGCCTCGAGCCCCTCATAGAGCTCGGCCGTCGTCGCCTTGGTGTTCGGTTCGCGCCGCGCGCCTGTGCGCAATTCGACCAGCGCGTTGGGCTCTTCCGATCCAGCGGTCAGGATGCCGCGCGGGCGATGGTATTTGAACGAGCGGCCGACCAGCTTGACGCCATTGGCGATCAGCGCCGAGGCCAGCGTGTCGCCCTGGAAGCCGGAAAAAGTCTTGCCGTCGAAGCGAAAATTCAGCGGCGCCGAGCGGTCGATCAGGCCGCCACTTGGGAGGCGATGGGATTGACTGGAACTCACGATTGCCGACCTTCCGTGAGTTCGATGAAATGCGAGAGGGTTGCGCTGCCCCTCATCGCCCTGTCGGGCACTTCTCCCCGCATAGTGACGGGGAGAAGGACGCCGTCACCGAAGATTTCGCCAATCATCGACGTTGCAGAAAGGGCGCCGAGGTTGCGGCCAGCGCCCCTCTCCCCGTCACTATACGGGGTGAGGATGCCGGCAGGCAGGTGAGGGGCGGCACTGACCTGAGCAGAAAAATTCATTTCGCGACCTGCCTAGCCCCAGCGCCGGCCGCCGGCTCAACCGAAGAAATCTCGTGCGTCAGCGTGTTGCGGCCGACCTTCAGCCAGGCCCGGCAGCCGCCACCATGGTACCAGTGTTCGCTGGTCTCGCCGGCGACATTGTCGCGCAGATAGACATAGTCGAAGACCTCGTCCTCCGAAGCGCCGGCCGCCGGCCGCACGGGCTTGGCGTCGCCCAGATAGGTGAACTCGCCGAGTTCGCGTTCGCCGCAGAAGGGACAGACAATGCGCATGGTTTCCTGTCCGTCCTCAGTGCAGGTTCGGTTGGGCGCCCTGGCCCTTTTCGTCGATCATCGCACCAGTCCGGAAGCGGTCGAGGCGGAACCGCGCGGCTTCTTCGTGCGGCGTGTCGCGGGCCAGCAGATGGGCAAAGACAAAGCCCGATCCCGGCGTCGCCTTGAAGCCGCCATAGCACCAGCCGGCGTTGAGGTAGAGCCCGTCGACCGGCGTCTTGTCGATGATCGGCGAGCCGTCCATCGACATGTCCATGATGCCGCCCCACTGGCGCAACAGGCGCACACGGCCGATCATCGGCATCAGCGCCATGCCGCCCTCGCAGACATCCTCCATGACAGGCATGTTGCCGCGCTGGGCGTAGGAATTGTAGCCGTCGATGTCACCACCGAAGACCAGCCCGCCCTTGTCGGACTGGCTGACATAGAAATGGCCGGCACCAAAGGTCATGACACCAGGGATCAGCGGCTTAATCGCCTCGGAGACGAAGGCCTGCAGCACATGGCTCTCGATCGGCAGGCGCAGGCCGGCCATCGCCGCGACGCGCGAGGAACTGCCGGCCACCGCCATGCCGACCTTGCCGGCGCCGATCTTGCCGCGCGAGGTCTCGACGCCGGTCACCTTGCCGTTGGCATCGCGCACAAAGCCCGTCACTTCGCAGTTCTGGATGATGTCGACGCCGAGCGCGCTCGCCGCATGGGCGTAGCCCCAGACCACGGCATCATGCCGGGCCGTACCGCCACGCCGCTGCAAGAGCCCGCCTTGCACGGGAAAGCGCGCATTGTCGAAGTTCAGGAACGGGATCATCTTCTTGACCGCGGCGAGGTCGAGCAGTTCGGCATCGATACCATTGATGCGCATGGTGTTGCCGCGCCGCGCATAGGCGTCGCGCTGTGCGTCGGAGTGGTAGAGGTTGATGACGCCGCGCTGGCTGACCATCGTGTTGTAGTTGAGGTCCTGCTCCATCCGCTCCCAAAGCTTCATCGACAATTCGTAGAAGCCGGTGTTGCCGGGCAGACCGTAATTGGAGCGGATGATGGTGGTGTTGCGGCCGGCATTGCCGGAGCCGATCCAGCCCTTTTCCAGCACGGCGACATTCTTGATGCCGTACTCGCTGGCGAGGAACCACGCGGTGGCCAGGCCATGGCCGCCACCGCCGATGATGACCACGTCGTAGCGGTCCTTCGGCGTGGCGTCGCGCCAGGTGCGCTGCCAGTTCTTGTGGCCGGACAGGGCGGCGCGGGCGAGCGAGAAGATCGAGTATTTCATCAGTTCATTCCGAGGTCGCCCGCACCGCTTGGGACCTTTCTTAAAGCATCGGATTTGCCCGAAAACCGTTTCACACTTTTCGGTCCAATGCTCCTAGATATCCAGCGTGTGGTCGCGCTCCCATTGCGTGAAGTGCGAAGCATAGGAATTCCATTCCTGGTGCTTCAGCTTTAGGTAGGCCGACGAGAATTCCTCACCCAGCGCCGCCTTCAGCGATTTGTCCTTGTCGAACTCGCGCAACGCGTCGAGCAGGTTGAGCGGCAGCTTCGGCGCGCCCTTCACCGTATGGCCGTTCTGGTACATGTCGATGTCGTAGCGCTTGCCGGGATCGGCCTTCGAGCGGATGCCGTCGAGGCCGGCGGCGATGATGACCGCCTGCAAGAGGTAAGGGTTGGCCGCGCCGTCGGGCAGGCGCAGTTCGAAGCGGCCGGGGCCGGGCACGCGCACCATGTGGGTGCGGTTGTTGCCGGTCCAGGTCACCGTGTTCGGCGCCCAGGTGGCGCCCGAAATGGTGCGCGGCGCGTTGATGCGCTTGTAGGAATTGACCGTCGGGTTGGTGATCGCGGCAAGCGCGGAGGCATGCTTCATGATGCCGCCGAGAAAATTCTTGCCCTTGGCCGACAGGCCAAGTTCCATCGAATTGTCGGCGAAGACGTTGGTCTTGCCGGCCTTGTCCCACACCGAGATATGAGCATGACAGCCATTGCCGGTCAGGCCCTGGAAGGGTTTCGGCATGAAAGTCGCGCGCAGACCATGCTTTTCCGCGATCGACTTGACCATGAACTTGAAGAAGGAATGCTTGTCGGCGGTCGCCAGTGCATCGTCGAAGGCCCAGTTCATCTCGAACTGGCCGTTGGCATCCTCGTGGTCGTTCTGGTAGGCCCCCCAACCGAGCGCCAGCATGTGGTCGCAGATCTCGGCGATGACATCGTAGCGGCGCATCACCGCTTGCTGGTCGTAGCAAGGCTTCGACGCCGTGTCGTATTCGTCGGAAATCGTCTTGCCGTCCGGCGAGATCAGGAAAAATTCGGCCTCGACGCCGGTCTTGACATGCATGCCGTCGCTGGCCGCTTCGGCGATCAGCCGCTTCAGCGTGTTGCGCGGCGCCTGGCCGACCTCCTTGTCGTCCATGATGCAGTTGGCGGCGACCCAGGCGACTTCCGGCTTCCATGGCAGCTGGATCACCGAATCCGGGTCCGGCACCGCCAGCATGTCGGGATGTGCCGGTGTGAGATCAAGCCAGGTGGCGAACCCGGCAAAGCCGGCGCCGTCCTTCTGCATGTCGGCGATGGCCTGCGCCGGCACCAGCTTGGCACGCTGGCCACCGAACAGGTCGGTGTAGGAAATCATGAAATATTTGACGTTTTTCGCCCTTGCGAATTCTGCAAGATCTGCTGTCACGGAAGTTCCCCATTTTTTTGTCGATTGTGGTGGGCTTCGGCCCTTCTTGATCAGAAGCCGTTCTTCCCCGGTATCCAGTTGGTGCCGGCCAGCGGCACGCCGGCCATGGCGGCTGCCTCGATCGTCAGCGCGACGAGATCCTCGGGTTCGAGATTGTGCAGGCTGTTCTTGCCGCACGCGCGCGCAATGGTCTGTGCCTCGAGCGTCATCACCTTGAGGTAGTTCGCCAGCCGGCGTCCGGCGGCGACCGGGTCGACCCGCTTCATCAGTTCCGGATCCTGCGTCGTGATGCCGGCCGGGTCGCGGCCCTCGTGCCAGTCGTCATAGGCGCCGGCCGTGGTGCCGAGCTCGTTATACTCAGCTTCCCAACGCGGATCATTGTCGCCCAGCGCGACAAGGGCAGCCGTGCCGATCGAGACCGCATCGACGCCCAGCGCCAGCGCCTTGGCGACGTCGGCGCCGTTGCGGATGCCGCCGGAGACGATCAGCTGCACCTTGCGGTGCATGCCGAGATCCTGCAGCGCCTGCACCGCCGGCCTGATGCAGGCGAGCGTCGGCTGGCCGACATTTTCGATGAACACTTCCTGCGTCGCGGCGGTGCCGCCCTGCATGCCGTCGACGACGACGACATCGGCGCCGGCCTTCACGGCGAGGGCCGTGTCATAGTAGGGCCGGGCGCCGCCGACCTTGACGTAGATCGGCTTTTCCCAGTCGGTGATTTCGCGCAGTTCGAGGATCTTGATCTCGAGATCGTCGGGCCCGGTCCAGTCGGGGTGACGCGAGGCCGAGCGCTGGTCGATGCCTTTCGGCAGCGTGCGCATTTCGGCGACGCGGTCGGAGATCTTCTGGCCAAGCAGCATGCCGCCGCCACCGGGCTTGGCGCCCTGGCCGACGACGACCTCGATAGCATCGGCGCGGCGCAGGTCGCGCAGGTTCATGCCGTAGCGCGACGGCAGGTACTGATAGACCAACGTCTTCGAATGGCCGCGCTCTTCCTCGGTCATGCCACCATCGCCCGTCGTGGTCGAGGTGCCCGACAGGGTCGCGCCGCGCCCGAGCGCTTCCTTGGCCGGGCCGGACAGCGAGCCGAAGCTCATGCCGGCGATGGTGATCGGGATCTTCAGTTCGATCGGCTTCTTGGCATGGCGAGAACCCAGCACGACGCTGGTGTCGCAGCGCTCGCGATAGCCTTCGAGAGGATAGCGCGAGATCGAGGCGCCGAGGAACAGCAGGTCATCGAAATGCGGCAGCTTCCGCTTGGCGCCGGCGCCACGGATGTCGTAGATGCCGGTCGCCGCGGCGCGGCGGATTTCAGAAAGCGTGTAGTCGTCGAAGGTCGCGGATTTGCGCGGCGTCGTTGGCGGGTTCCTGTAGGTCATGCTGCCTCAATACGCGTCGGCGTTGTCGATATTGAAATTGTAGAGCGTGCGCGCCGAGCCGTAACGCTTGAAGTCCGTCGGCTTGACGCCGGTGACGCCGGCGCGATCGAGCAGGCCTTGCAGCAATTCCAGATGTTCGGCCCGCATCTCCTTGGCGATGCAGTCGGCACCTAAGCTGTCGACCTTGCCGCGCACGAACAGCCGCGCCTCGTAGATGGAATCGCCCAGCGCATCGCCGGCATCGCCCAGCACCACCAGATTGCCGGACTGCGCCATGAAGGCCGACATGTGGCCGATATTGCCGTGCACGACGATGTCGATGCCCTTCATCGAAATGCCGCAGCGTGACGAGGCATTGCCTTCGATGACCAGCAGGCCGCCCTTGCCGGTGGCGCCGGCATACTGGCTGGCATCGCCTTTGACGGTGATCGAACCCGACATCATGTTCTCGCCGACGCCGGGCCCGGCCGAGCCATGCACGGTAATGGCGCTGCCGGAATTCATGCCGCCGCAGTAATAGCCGACGCTGCCGCGCACATCGATGGTGATCGGCTGATCGACGCCGACGGCGACCGAATGATTGCCTTTCGGGTTCAGCACTTCCCACGCCGTCTCGTTCGAGCCGGGCGTCAGATTGTGCAGCGCCTGGTTGAGTTCGCGCAGCGACATCTGGTCGAGGTCGAAGACCCGAGAGGCATGGTCGTGCGCCGCCGTTTTTGAAAGCTTGGTAGCCGGCATGAACTCAATGCTCCCAGAAATAGACGGTTGCGGGCTCGGGTTCCCAGACCCTCGCATTGTCTATGCCGGGCAGTTTGGTCAGCGCGCGATACTCCGAGCCGAAGGCGACATACTGGTCCGTCTCGGCCATCACGGCGGGCTTGCAGGCGATCGGATCGCGCACCACGCCAAAACCGTTTTTGGTGCCGACGACGAAGGTGAAGAAGCCGTCGAGATCGGAGAGCGTGCCTTCCAGCGCTTCGCCCAGATTCTTGCCATGCGCCATCTGCGAGGAGAGATAGGCGGCCGCGACCTCGGTATCGTTCTCGGTCTCGAAGGTCATGCCTTCGCGGATCAGTTCGCGGCGGACATTGTTGTGGTTGGACAGCGAACCATTGTGCACCAGGCACTGATCGGCGCCGGTCGAGAACGGATGCGCGCCCATCGTCGTCACCGCCGATTCCGTCGCCATGCGGGTGTGGCCGATGCCGTGCGTGCCGGTCATGCCGCGAA
This sequence comes from Mesorhizobium kowhaii, assembly GCF_042431665.1. Lineage (NCBI taxonomy): Bacteria > Pseudomonadati > Pseudomonadota > Alphaproteobacteria > Hyphomicrobiales > Phyllobacteriaceae > Mesorhizobium > Mesorhizobium kowhaii. The sequence goes on along the minus strand of NZ_JBHLYT010000053.1, from coordinate 270,001 downwards.
CGTCGAAGCGGTCGACCACCGCCTCCGGCAGGCCGACCTCCTTGTAGATTTCGACAACGTCGCCTGCACCCATGATGCGGATGTCGGGGCGCAGCGTCTGGATCGCCTCGCGCGCTTCGTCGATCTTGGCGGGCGTGGTCCTGACGACCGCATGGGTCGATTTCACCGCGATCGTCACCGGCGTGCCGATGGCCTTGGCGAGTTCAGCCTCGAGGCCGCGGAAATCGCGTTCCGGCTTGGCCGACTGGATGGTGATCTTGGCCTCATTCCTGGAAGGCGCGCCATAGATGGCGATGCCGGCGCTGTCCGGACCCCGATCGCTGAGCGAGATCAGCATCTGCGACAGCATCGAGCCAAGCTGGGGTTCCAGCGACTTGTCCTTCAAAAACAGTCCGACAATTCCACACATGTCAGCCTCCCGGCGATGCAGCTCTGAGATGATGTATCGAATGAGTCCCTCGAATTCAATCACATGAAAAAAATTTTCCTCTAGTTACGTATGCGTCTCAATGCCGCTCTGCGCACTATCATTGTCTCGCCGGGCGTTGTGAACCCATTTGGCGGTTCGGATGCGGGCGATCTTGTAGGCGTCGAGGATCGACAGCGCATAGATCAGGAAGCCGCCGGCATGACGGCCGACGAAGCTGGCGTCTGCTGGTGAGATCTTGGCGGTGACCCATGCCAGGATCACCATGAAGAAAAGAAACTGCAGGCCGCGCACCGGCACGCCGAGAATGACGTGTCCGCTTGCCGGCAACACGATTGCGGCGCCGAGAACAAGATATGGGCTGGGAGGGGTGGGGGCAGTGGCGGAACTGGTCATGCGGCTTGCCGTTCGCTTTTGTTGATGGCGTCGCGAAGCCCTGACACGGATACCAGCAGCTTTTCGATCAGCGCTGGATCGAGTGTCGCATCACCAAATTCGGCTTGCCGGAAAACGCCGTAGCGTGCGCGCTCGGCCTCAGCCAGCAGCCAGACGATGCGCATGCCCTTGGGCGTGATCAGCAGTTCCTTGGCCCGCCCTTCGGAGAAGATCTCGATATGGCTGGCGATGATACCTTGGGGAAAACGCGCCCCCCTGCGGTCGGTTCGCAGCACTGCTTCGGCTGGAAATCCCGGAGCCTTCGGCAGCGTATGGTCGAGATGATCGAAATTGGAGAAGGTCGTCGGTGAGCCCGGTCGCATCATCATGTCGAAGGTGCCGGGCACCGACACGGGCTCGGTGATCGAGACGCTCAGCCAGCGCGCCGGGAGTTTTCGCGTTGCCAGCGTATCGACGATGGTGCGCAGCTGGACGCGCCGGCCGTTCCAGGAACCTTCCCAGGTGATGACACCGGCGGTGCCATCCGAAACATCAGCTGCGTCTGCAATGACGGTACGAATGCTGGCAAGGTCGATGGCGAGCGCCGCTGACGCCCTGTTGCGGCTGGCACGCGCCAGCCAGGCAAGGTGAAGGACGAGGGCCAGGACAATTGCCCCGGCAAGCAGTGCTGACGTCACCTCGGACATTTTGTCATGCCAGGCCCGTCCGGGATTCGGACGGGCCTACTCCCATCAATAACCCTGCGGCTTCGGCCACGGCATGGTGAACTGATCGCCGCGCCGCACGAATCTGTAGCGGTAGAAATGGAACCATAGCGAGATCAGGAAATAGAAGGCGACCATGGCGATCAGCTGCGAGCCGAAGCCGAGGAAGATGGCGAAGAAGGTCACCACGCACAGGCAGAACAGCACGATCGCCGGCAGCGGATGGAACGGATGCGTATAGCCGCGGCGGATCGAGCCGAGCGGCCATTTCTTCCTGAACATGACGATGTTGATGCTCATGAACGTGTATTGCAGCACACCCGACAGGATCGAGAAGGTGATCGCCTGGTTGAGGTCGGCGATGAAGGCGAAAGCCAGCGCGATCGGCAACAGGAACAGGATCGAGCGATAGGGCGTGCGATATTTCGGATGCACGGCCGAGAACCAGGTCGGCAGGTAGCGGTCGCGGCCGAGCGAGAACCAGGCGCGCGCCGCGTCGTTGATGCAGCCATTGGCCGAGGCCAGTGCGGCAAGCAGAGTGGCGATGAACAAGAGGTTCTCGAGCAGCGGGCTGCCGGTCAGCTTGCCGGCGTCCCACAGCGGGTAATAGGTGATGCCCAGATATTCCCACGGCATCATCGAGGCGCAGACATACCAGGTCATGGCGGCGGCGATCAAAAGCGTGATCATGCCGGCCATCGTGCCATAGGGCAGCGAGCGGGCCGGTGAGCGCACTTCCTCGGCCGCCTGCGTGGTGCCCTCGATGCCGAGATAATACCAGATGCCGAACTGGAAGGCGGCGATGACGCCGATCCAGCCATAGGGCAGGGCGTTGCCGGGCGTGACCAGTTCGTTGAGCTTCAGCACGGCGCCTTGCGTCCACGGGCTGACCGAGAAAAACAGGATGACGATCGAGATATAGGCGATTGCGGTGATGACGAAGTTGACGTTCAGCGTCATCAGCACGCCGCGATAGTTCAGCCACGCCAGCACCACGATGGTGGCGGCGATGAAGGAATTGTGGGTGAGCCCTTCGACCCCCGCCTTGGCGACGATGGTGTCGCCGAGCAGGATGGCGTCGGACACTTCGAGCATGGTGTAGGCAAAGACCAGGAACAGCGCGACGTTGAACGCCATCAGCGGCCCGACAATGTGCTTGGCCTGCGCATACTGGCCGCCGGCGGCGGCGACGGTCGATGTCACCTCGGAATCGATCATCGCGACCGAAGTGTAGAGCAGGCCGACGACCCAGCAGACGATCAGCGCGGCGAGTGCGCCGCCCTTGTCGGCGGCAAAATTCCAGCCGGTGAATTCGCCGACGAGCACGATGCCGACACCGAGCGCCCAGACATGGGCCGGGCCAAGCACGCGCAGCAGTGAAACCCTGTCCCCGTGGACTGCCGGTTCAAGCGTGATCGTCATTGTTCAATCCCCACTCAGATCCGGTGTTTTTCGGAAACGGCTTCCAATTCGCCTTCGCGCGACGAGGTCAGCACCTCTTCGGAGAAGGTCGTGTCGACCTTGAACCAGTCGTAGAGCATCCACAAAGCGAGCACGATCGAGATGCCCCACGACGCATAAGAGAGTGCCATCCACATGAAGGTGAGTCCTCGGGTTTACTTGTCGTCGAACTTTTCGTTGATGACGTCGCGATATTCGCGGTCGGAGGCGCGGAACAGGAAGACGAAATAACCGATCAGCACCGCGGCCATGATGATCAGCGTCGGCCAGTCGATGACATAGTGGAAGCGGTTCTGGATGATGTCGTGTGCGGTCTCGGGCGTGTAGCCGAGCTTTTCCCAGATCGAGGCCATGGTCGGGTTCTGGCCAAGCGCTTCCCAAGTCTTGGCGTCGAGCGCGTCGATGGATTTCGCCGCACCGGCGAGGCCCATCTTCAGCGGCAGCCACAGCGCCACGAAAATGGCGACCACGACGACGACGATATCGAAAATCTGCCCGGCCTTGCTTTGCTCCGGCGGTGTGTAGCGCGACATGTCTTCTACCCCTCAGGACTTGCGGTTGCGGAACGCGTCGGCGTTCTTGATGTCGAGCCCGTAGATGAAGTCCTTGTCTTCCTTGTAGTGATTGACCATCGCCAGGATCGCCGCGGTGTTGAAGATCAGCACGGCGGCGGCCGCGGCGGCGACGACCACCCTGATCCCCATGTTCGGGATGTGCGGCCACGTCATGAGGAGGACGAAGAGGATCGTCGCCCACAGGCAAACGATCAGGAGCGCGGATCCGCGCACGTCGGAAAGGTACAGCGCTTCGATGCGCCGCTGCATGTCTGACATCGGTTTTTTCCCCTTTTTCCGACGCCCGGTTCCGAATCCACCGTTCGCCGCCCTCTTTCAAGAGAGTGAAATTTTTTTCATAAATTCAGACCGAATTCCGCAATTGTCAAGGCGAATTTACGCGGCGTTAACCGTTTGTGTCGCGCAACGGATTTTGCCTGACAATGAAATTAATTGCTTATGGGTATTGCGGCGCCCGAATGTTTGCGGTCAATATTCGGCCAACGCTCCCGCCGCTGCGCAGGGGGCAGGGAACAGCAAAAGATTTTTCGAAACGGAGGACGAGCGGATGACGGCATCCTGGAGATTTTCGACCCTGGCGGATCGCCATCGCGCCCTCGGTTCGAACCTCGAAGACTGGAGCGGCATGGGGACCGCCTGGACCTACGACAAGGATGCCGACGAAGAGTACATCGCCATCCGCACCAAGGCCGGGTTGATGGATGTTTCCGGCCTCAAGAAGGTCCACATCACTGGACCGCACGCCTCGCATCTGATCGACCTGGCGACGACGCGTGACGTCGAGAAGATCTATCCCGGCAAGTCGGCCTATGCCTGCATGCTGAACGAGGCGGGAAAATTCACCGACGACTGCATCCTCTACCGCACCGGGCCGAATTCCTGGATGGTCGTGCATGGTTCCGGCACCGGCCATGAGGAGTTGCAGCGCGCTTCCGTCGGGCGCGATGTCTCATTGCGCTTCGACGACAATCTGCACGACCTGTCGCTGCAGGGACCAACCGCTGTCGACTATCTGGCCAAGCATGTGCCTGGCATCCGCGATCTCAACTATTTCCATCACATGCAGACGCAGCTGTTCGGCTTCCCGGTGATGATTTCGCGCACCGGCTACACCGGCGAGCGCGGCTACGAGATCTTCTGCCGTGGCCAGGATGCCGGCACGATCTGGGATCGGATCCTCGACGAGGGCAAGAGCGCCGGCATCATTCCGTGCCGCTTCACCACGCTCGACATGCTGCGCGTCGAAAGTTATCTGCTCTTCTACCCTTACGACAATTCGCAGAAATATCCGTTCGACAATGAAGGCCCCGGCGACACGCTGTGGGAGCTCGGCCTCGACTTCACCGTCAGTCCCGGCAAGACCGGCTTCCGCGGCGCCGAGGAGCATTACCGTCTCAAGGGCAAGGAACGTTTCAAGATTTTTGGCGTTCTGCTCGACGGCAAGGAGCCGGCCGACGAGGGCGCGCCGGTTTGTCGCGACGGCAAGAAGGTCGGCGTGGTGACCTGCGCCATGTATTCGCCGCTGGTCAAGAAATCGATGGGCATCGCCCGGCTCGACGTCGACTGCGCGGTCAAGGACACCAAGCTCGAGATCCGCAACAAGAGCGGTTCGATCAAGGCGACGGCGCAGCCGCTGCCCTTCGACGATCCCAAGAAGACCAAGCGCACGGCGAAAGGTTGAGGCATAGTCAACAGCGAGAGGTTCGAGGCACGAAGACTTAAATGGCAGCCAAAAGCATCATCAGCCGGCCGGTTTACGGAACCCTGTCTCCACAGCCCGGCAAGCACCATCTTTTCGTGGCGGATGCGGAGGGCGCGCTGGCGATAGCGGAGATGGCCAAGCGGGCTCCGGCCGGGTTTTTCGACGGGGCCGAAATCGTCTTCATTCCCGGCCCTGACGGCAAACACGTTGCCGCGCTCGAAGCGCTGAAGCCGGCGCAGTTTCATGAGGCGCCGTCTTTCGCCAGCCTGCTGCCGCGGCTCAGGCAGACGCTGGCCAATGCGCATATGGGCCTGCGCCTCTATCTCTCCGGCACCGAAGGCCTGATCGGCCAGGCGATGCAGGTGGCCCTTGAGGCCGGCATCGACCACACTTCGATCGAGACCGAGCACCGCGGCTCGCTGGCGCGGCGCATGCAGTGCGTGCACTGCAAGGGCATCACCGAGAACGTGACGACGCAGCCGGCGACCTGCGCGCATTGCGGCCTGCTGCTTCTGGTGCGCGATCACTATTCCAGGCGCATCGCCGCGTTCCAGGGCGTCTGCATCAATGCCGAGGATCGCAGCGAGATCCCTCCCATGGAGGAGATTTTTCGATGAGCACCGGAACAACAAAACTCGATGTCGTGGTCAGCAATGTCGTCCCGGTCAACGATCTGGTCACCCGCTTTCATTTCCGCCGGCGCGACGGGCAGCTTTTGCCGACCTTTTCCGGCGGTGCCCATGTCGTGGTCGAGATGCGCGATGGCGATCGCACCCGGCTCAATCCCTATTCGCTGATGGGCTCGCCGCTCGACACGCGCGAATACACGATCAGCGTGCGCCGCGATGATGTCGGCCGCGGCGGCTCGCTGTTCATGCACAGGAATGTCAGGCCTGGCCATGAGATGGTGGTCAGCTATCCGGTCAATCTGTTCTCGCTCGACCTGCGCGCCAAAAAACACCTGATGCTGGCGGGCGGCATCGGCATCACGCCGTTCATGGCGCAGACCGCACAGCTGGCGGCGGAAGGCGGCAATTTCGAACTGCACTACACCTGCCGCACCGCTTCGCTCGGCACCTATGCCGATGTGCTGCGCGAGCGCTACGATCGCCGGGTCAGGCTCTATCACGACGACCTTGACGAGCGCATCGAGCTCGACCGGCTGCTGTCGTCGCAGCCGCTCGGCACGCATCTCTATGTCTGCGGCCCGGCCGGCATGATCAACTGGGTGCGTGAGCGCGCCGCCACTCTCGGCTGGCCGTCGGAGACCGTGCATTTCGAGCATTTCGCGGCCCCCCAGCCCGGGCTGCCGTTCGACGTGACGCTTGCCGTCAGCGGCAAGACGATCAGGGTCGACGAACAGCAGAGCCTGCTCGAGGCGATCGAGGCGGCCGGCGTCGATCCGCCCTATCTCTGCCGTGGCGGCGTCTGCGGCCAGTGCGAAACCAATGTCATCTCGTTTGACGGCAAGTTCATCCACAACGACCACTGGCTGAGCGAGGAAGACCACCGCTCGGGCTGCAAGATCATGCCGTGCGTGTCGCGCTTCGAGGGCCGGTCGCTGGTGCTGGAAAGATAGGAGGCGAGCTTGGGCATTACCTTTCGCAAGGAAACGTTCCGCGACGATTTCACCTTCAAGAACAGCCCGGAGCACATCCGGCGGTTCCCGTTCCCGTTCCACGAAGACGCCTACATGTATGCGGTCAACATCGAGCCGCATGTCGTGGGACCCAAGGGCAGCGTGCTCGAAAACCTGATCGACGTCGACGAGCATTATGTCGCCGAGATGCAGGACCGTGCGCTGGTGCTGGCCGAGGATCCGCTGCGCTGCCAGTCGCTGCCGCACATGACGCTGGCCGGCTGGGACCTGCTCGAGCTCCTGATGGAGCAGCAGGCGCTCGGCTATCCCGAGCATTTCACGTTGACCCGCGACGGCGATCGCTGGCGCTGGATCAACCGGCCGCTCGGCATCGACGACACCTTCACCTTCGGCGACACTTCGACGCTGCCCTATGGGCCGATGGAGTACATCACCCGGCAGAGCCAGGGCGATTTCTGCATTCTCGACCAGCGCGACGGCAATCTGTGGATGGATGCCGGCATGGTCACCACCCAGGCCGACTGGTCGCTCGACTTCGACATCGGCATGAATTTCTTCGAGTGGCACGCGCCGGTGCCGCTGGCGCATGAGAAGGGGATTTTCACCCGCGCGCTGAAATTCCTCACCAACATCCAGCAAGGCAAGCCGGCAAGGCGCCTGAACTGGACGATGACCATCAATCCGCGCCTCGATACGAGCCCGGAAAACTTTCACAAATGGGGCCCGGACCGGACCACGGTGACGCCGGAGAATGTCGGCGACAAGGTGCATCTGCGCGTCGAGCTGCAGAGCTTCTGGCGACTGCCGCGCTCGAACGGCATCGTCTTTCCGATCCGCTGCTATCTGATCAAGATGGACGAGCTGGTGACGCAGCCGAAATGGGCACGGCGGCTGCACCGCGTCATCCGCGATCTGCCCGATGAACTCGCCAACTACAAGGGCCTGACGCGCTATCGCCCAACGCTGGTCGAGTGGCTGTCGAAGCTGGATGACGGGAGCGCGACATCGCCGGGATTTGGGCCGGACTAACCCGCGCTGTTCTGCGGATAGCAGATGATCGAGAGGTAGCGCATCGGCAGCTGTGTCAGCTGTTCTGGCCCGTGCGGCGCGTCGGCATCGAAGAACAGGCTGTCGCCTGGCTTCATCGGATAGAGGTTGCTGCCATGCCGGTAAACCACCTCGCCTTCGAGCATGTAGAGGAACTCCATGCCCTCGTGCTGGAAGGTGGGAAACACATCCGAATCCTCCGTCAGCGTGATCAGGTAGGGCTCGACGACGACGCCGCTGGTGTTGGAGCCGATATGGCCGAGCAGATTGTACTGGTGGCCGGCGCGCGTGCCGCGACGCTCGACATCGAGCCCTTCGCCGGCCTTGACGAAGACGGCGCTGCGCTCTTCCTCGAAGCGGCGGAAGAAGGCGGTGACCGGAACGCCGAGCGCCCGCGACAGCGCCTGCAAGGTGGTCAGCGACGGCGAGGTGATGCCGTTCTCGATCTTCGACAGCATGCCCAGCGAAATGTCGGTGGCGACCGCCAGATCGGCGACGGTGATGCCGAGCTTCTTGCGGAACGCCCGCACCTCGCGGCCGATCGCGACCTCCAGCACTTTTTCGCGGGTATCGCGAATGGCATGCGGGTTCTGCGTCAGCGGCGCCCGGATGGTCTTCCCGTCCGGCGAAACCTTGGGCAGCGGCTTGGCCTTTGCGCCGGCAGGGCCGGCACCAGGCTTGGGATCGGAAATCTTGTTCGCCATGTCGCCCCCGGGACTCTGCGGATATTTCACTCTAGGTGAACATATTCGGTGCCGATACAGCAGCGCAACTGCGACGGCAAGTCTCCTGAAGGCGCATGCCCACGATCCGGCGTTTGGCCGTGTCCGGTTTTTGTGGGAAATCCACCTTGGCGGAACGCTGTTTCAGCACGGGGGCTGTTGACAGCATCGAAGGGGCAATTACTGTCCTGTCAGTGAAATTTGTTTCGTAAGAGCAATTCCAGGAAAAGTGTGAAACGGTTTTCCCGGGAAAAGCTCATAGCGCTTTCCCTTGGGAATTGCGTCAAACCAAAAGTCGAAATCAGACCGGGAGGCCTGCAATGAAAAGTCGCGTTGCCGTCATCGGAGCCGGACCGTCCGGTCTAGCACAGCTCAGGGCCTTCAAGTCGGCCGCCGACAAGGGCGCCGACATTCCAGAGATCGTCTGCTTCGAAAAGCAGTCCGACTGGGGTGGCCTGTGGAACTACACCTGGCGCACCGGCCTCGACGAGCATGGCGACCCGGTGCACGGCTCGATGTACCGCTACCTCTGGTCGAACGGACCGAAGGAATGCCTGGAATTCGCCGACTACACCTTCGAGGAGCATTTTGGCCGGGCGATCGGCTCCTATCCACCGCGCGCCGTGCTGTGGGATTACATCAAGGGCCGGGTTGAGAAATCAGGCGTGCGCAAATGGGTGCGCTTCAACAGCCCGGTGCGCATGGTGACCTTCTCCGAGGCGACGAAGAAGTTCACCGTCACCGCGCATGACCGCACCAATGACGTCACCTACTCGGAAGAGTTCGACAATGTCGTCGTCGCCTCCGGGCATTTCTCGGTGCCCAACGTGCCCTATTTCGAAGGCTTCTCGACCTTCAACGGCCGCATCCTGCACAGCCATGATTTCCGCGATGCCATGGAATTCAAGGGCAAGGATATCCTGATCATCGGCCGCTCCTATTCGGCCGAGGACATCGGGTCGCAGTGCTACAAATACGGCGCCAAATCGATCACCTCCAGCTACCGTTCGAAGCCGATGGGCTTCAAATGGCCGGACAATTGGAAAGAAGTGCCGCTGCTGCAGAAGGTCGTCGGCAAGACCGCGCATTTCAAGGACGGCACCACCAAGGATGTCGACGCCATCATCCTGTGCACCGGCTATCTGCATTCCTTCCCCTTCCTCACCGAGGATCTGAAGCTCAAGACCGCCAACCGCATGTGGCCAGACGGGCTCTATGAGGGCGTCGTCTGGGAGAAGAACCCGAAGCTGTCCTATATCGGCATGCAGGATCAGTTCTACACCTTCAACATGTTCGACGCGCAGGCCTGGTTCGCGCGCGACGTCATCATGGGCCGCATCAAATTGCCGTCGGCCGAAGCGATGGCAGCGCACGGCGCAAAGTGGCGGGCGCGCGAGGAAACGCTGGAAGACGCCGAGCAGATGATCTGGTTCCAGGGCGACTACACCAGGGAATTGATGGACCAGACCGATTATCCCGGCTTCGACGTCGAGGCGGTCAACCAGACCTTCATGGAGTGGGAGCACCACAAGGGGGAAGACATTATGAGCTTCCGCGACCACGCCTATCGCTCGCTGATGACCGGCACCATGGCGCCGCTGCACCACACACCCTGGCTGCAGGCGCTGGACGACTCGATGGAGAGCTATCTCGAGGTGAAGGGGGTCGCGGCGGAGTAGCCGTCGCGCCTCTCACTACCCCAGCCTTGCCCGCGCCTTCGCCGTCCAGGCGTTGAACAGCCGGTCGGCGACGATGCCGATGAAGGCGATGGCGAGGCCGGCGACGATGCCACGGCCGGAATCGGCCTTGGACAGCGCGATGAACACTTCCTGGCCGAGATCGCGGGTGCCGACCATGGCGCAGATGATGATCATCGCCAGCGCCATCAGGATCGTCTGGTTGACGCCGAGCATGATCTCCGGCAGCGCCAGCGGCAGCTGCACGCGAAAGAAGGTCTGGCGCGGTGTGCAGCCTGAAACCTTCGCCGCCTCGATCAACGCCGGCGGCACCTGCCTGATGCCGTGATTGGTGTAGCGGATGGCTGGCACCACGGCGAAGGCGACGGTGGCGATCATCGCCGTGACGTCGCCGACCCGGAACAGCATCACCACCGGAATGATGAAGCAGAAGGACGGCAGCACCTGCAGCGTGTCGATGACCGGCGCAACGATCTTCTCGAAGCGGTCGCTGCGTGAGGCCATCAAGCCAATGGGAATGCCGATCAGGCACGCGATGAAGGCCGAGATGCCGCAGAGATAGACCGTCGCCATGGTCTTTTCCCACAGCCCGGTAACAGCGCAGAAGGCGGTCAATGCGGCGACCAGGGCCGCGAGCCGCAGGCCGGAGAGCTGATAGCCGGCAAGGCCGAGCAGGAACACCGCGCCCAACCACGGAAAGCCCTCGCAGAAGGCGCGCAGCGGGTTCAGCACATTGAGGATGAGCGCCACGCGAAACGCCTCGATCGTGTCGAAGAAGTTGATCGTGACCCAGTTCACGGCTGCCTTCCACAGCGGCGCGGTGGTGAAGGTGATCGCTTTCGGCACCGCCGCGAAGGCCGGCACGAACAGGCCGAGCAGCGTGGTGATGACAAGGATGGCGATGGCCAGTGTCAGGTTGGGGTAACGCCGCCAGAAGCTCGGGCTCACCTCCCGATGGACATGGCCCTTTGCTTGGCTGTGCGCGATCGCCTGGCTAAGCCGGTCGAGCGCGATGGCCAGCGCGACAATGGCGAGACCGGCTTCCATCGCTTCGCCGACCTTCAGTGCCCGCAGCGCCAAAAGCACGTCGTAGCCGAGGCCGCCGGCGCCGATCATCGAGGCGATGATGACCATGTTCAGCGCCAGCATGATGACCTGGTTGACGCCGACCATCAGCGTCGGCCGCGCCGAGGGCAAAAGCACCCGCCACAGTTTCTGCCGCGCCGTGCAGCCGGCCATCTCGCTGAAATCGTCGATCTCGGATGGCACCCGCGACAGGCCGAGCATCGTCGCTCGCACCATCGGCGGCGTGGCGAAGATGGCCGTCGCGATCATTGCCGAAACCGGGCTGTTGCCAAACAAAAGCAGCATCGGGATGAGATAGGCGAAGGTCGGGATCGTCTGCATCAGGTCAAGCGCAGGGGAGACGATCAGCCTTTCCGCCCATGGCTTGCGCCATGCCCAGATGCCGGCGAACAGCCCGGTGACGATGCAGAACGGCACGGCGATGGAGATCAGCGCCAGCGTCAGCATGGCGCTGGTCCATTGGCCGAACAGCGCGATGTAGAGGAAACAGCCGCCGACCAGCATGCCGAGCTTCCGGCCGCCTGCGGCATGCCCGGCAAGGAACGCAGCAGCGCAGACGCCGACCCAGGACAGGCGTGGCAAGACATAGGCGTCGGCGCCGTGGCCGATCTTGAAATTCTTGGCCAGCAGATTGAGCGCGAAGTCGAGCGGCACGCCGAGCACGGCGGTGATCGAGCGTGTCAGCCAGGACAGGTTCGACTTGATCCAGCGCATCAATGCGCTGACCCAGTCGGCGACCGGCACGATCGCGCTGGCCGGATAGTTGACGGCCCAGGGCAGGCTGTCCTGCAGTAGGAACACAACAAGCACGGCGGCAAGTGCCGAAGCCCAGACGATCAGCCAGATCTGAACCAGACGCGCCTTTGCCTCGCTGGCGCCAGCCGTCACCGTCATGCGCCGACCCTCGAACGATCGATGCCGGCCAGCAGATCGATCACCGCTTGCGGCGTCACTTCGCCGATCGGCTTGCCAGTGCCGTTGACCACCGCGAACGGCTTGCCGGCCGAAACGATGCTTGCCGAAAAGCTGGCTATCTTGGCATCCGGTGCCACCGTGCCGCCATGCTCGGCGCCGTCGCAAGCGCGCATCAGACTGCGCGCCGAGATCACCTTGGCGCGGTCGACGTCGCGGGTGAACTCGGCGACATAATCGGTCGCCGGGTTGACCACCAGTTCCTCCGGCGTGCCGATCTGGATGACCTCGCCGTCCTTCATGATGGCGATGCGGTCGGCCAGCCGGATCGCTTCGTCGAAATCATGGGTAATGAAGACGATGGTTTTGTGCAGCATCGTCTGCAGCCGCATCAGTTCGTCCTGCATCTCGCGGCGGATCAAGGGGTCGAGTGCCGAGAACGGCTCGTCGAGAAACCAGATTTCCGGTTTGGTCGCCAGGCTGCGGGCGATGCCGACACGCTGCTGCTGGCCACCGGAAAGCTCGCGCGGATAGAAATGCTCGCGGCCGCGCAGGCCGACAAGCTCGATGACCTCGCGGGCCCGCGCTTCGCGTGTCGGCCGATCCTGCCCCTGGATGCTGAGTGGAAAGGCGATGTTTTCCAGCACGTTGAGATGCGGCAAGAGCGCAAAATTCTGGAACACCATCCCCATGCGATGGCGCCGCAATTCGATCAGCGCCGCATCGGAGATTGTCAGCAGGTCCTTACCCTCGAATTCGACCTTGCCGTGGGTCGGCTCGACCAGCCGCGACATGCAGCGCACCAGCGTCGACTTGCCGGAGCCTGACAGGCCCATGATGATAAAAATCTCGCCTTGGCGGATCTCCAGATCGACGGCGCGCACGGCACCGACCAGTCCGGCAGCAGTGACGTCGGCCATGCTGGCCTTGCCATCGCGCTCGCGGATGAAATTGGCCGCGTTCGATCCGAACAGCTTCCAGACGTTGCGGCAGGCAAGCTTTATCGGGCGGGCATCCTTGCCCGGCTGTGTCGGTGCCTGTTCAGTCGTATCCGTCATCCAATCGTCCTTCTGGAACATCAGGAATCGAGACCCGGCTGATCAGCAGCCGGGTCTCATTTTTCCAGTCGGAACGATCACTGCGCCCAGGCTTTCCAGTCTGCCTCGTGCGCTGCGATCCAGGCGGCCGCGACGTCTTCCGGCGTCTTGCCGCCGAGGTCGATGTCGCCGCTCATCTTGTTGAGCTCGTCGGTGTCGATCGTGTAGGCTTTCGCCACCTTGTAGGCGACCGGCCACTTGTCCTTCATGCCGGACCAGGAGTATTTCCAGATCTCGCCATGCGGCTTGCCGCAGTCATATTTGGCGTCGGGGTTCACGCCCCATTTCGGATCGTTGTAGCACTCGGGCGTGTATTCGGGGAACTGCACCCATTCGCCCTTGTATTTGGCCGGCGCCCAGTGCGGCGAATAAATCCACAGCATGATCGGCGCCTTGCGCTGATAGGCGGAATCGAGCTCCGCGAACATCGCCGCGTCGGTGCCGGCATGGATGACGGTGAAGGGCAGTTTCAGCGCTTCGACGCGCTCGTCGTCAAACCCTTCCCATGTCACCGGGCCGCCGAGATAGCGACCCTTGGGTGCTGTCTCGGCCGTCGAGAACGAAGCCGCGCAAGTGGCGTCGAGCAAGGCATGCCAGTCCGGCAAGGTTGGGCATTTTTCCTTCATGTATTCGGGAAACCACCACTCTTCCTTGGCCTTGGGTCCGAGCTTGCCGAGCCGTTCGGTCTGGCCTGTAGCATCGGAGGCTTTCATGGCTTCGCCAGCCGTCGTGTCCCAGAACTCCAGGCCGACATCGAGGTCGCCATTGGTGAGACCCGTGGTCAGGCTGGAGAGATAGTCGGCAGTCGGATATTCGACGGTATAGCCGAGCTTTTCCAGGATGCCGCCGAGGATCTTGGCGTTCAGATTGACGCTGGTCCAGTCGAACAGCGCGATCTTGATCGGGTCGTTGGATTCGGGTGCTGCGGCTTGGGCGGAAGGTGTCAGCAGGCTTAGGGTCGCGAGCGCGACGGCGCCCATCGACAGTTTCGAGATCTGGCTGCGAAATGACATGCTTGTTCTCCTTCAAGCTGTGAAAATTATCGTTGGTTCCCTTCTTGCGGCTTTTCTTGATTGTGTTGGTAAGACTGGTCGATGCGCAAGGCCGTCGGCGCCAAATTGTCGCCCTGGCTTTGGCCAAGGCAGGCAAGATGGTGCTCAATTCTGGTGATGGTCGAATAGGACTTGAGTGTCAGCGTCATGGCTGCCGACGGATCGCTGCGGGAGCGATCATCCGCGGATCAATTACCAGTCTTGCGGCGCCCTGCAAGGTGCGAGCCATCAAGGTCCCATGATCTCGGCTGTTGGCCCAGGCAAGCCCCATCTCGCCTAGACCGTTTCATAGGATGAAATTATATATACCAAGGTTCATGTCGCGCAACGACTAACGCCCGCGGGATGCATAATTTCAGACCGCAGGCGAAGTCGAGCCCGGCCGCCAGATCTTCCGTCCTACCAGCAGACGTAGCCGCCATCGACAATCAGGTCGAGGCCGGTGACGAAGCTCGAGGCGCGGCTGGCCAGGAACACCGTCGGTCCGACCATTTCCTCCGGGGCCGCCATGCGCCCCATCGGCGTGTCGCGCTTGAAGATCTTGACTTCTTCCGCCACCTCCGGCCGCTTGTTCATCGGCGTCAGCGTATAGCCGGGGCTGACGACATTGACGCGCAGCCCGCGATCGGCCCACTCCATGGCGAGGCTCTTCGACATGTGGATGACGGCGGCTTTCGAGGAGTTGTAGTGCGCCTGCGTCAGTCCCCGGTTGACGATGGTGCCCGACATCGAGGCGATGTTGATGATCGAGCCCTTGCGGCGGGTCAGCATCTTGCGGGCTTCAGCCTGACAGGACAGGAACACGCCGGCGACATTGACCTCATGCACGTTCTGCCATGTCTCCAGCGACAGCGTCTCGGCCGGTTCCGAACCGGCAATGCCGGCATTGTTGACGGCGACGGTCAGCGCGCCGAGTTCGCTCTCGACACGATCGATCGCCGCCGCGAGATCGCTCTGCGATGTCACCGTGCCGGTCAGGACCAGCGCCTTGCGACCGAGCGCCGTGATCCGGTGGGCAGTTTCGTCCAGCCCGCCCTTCGAGGTATGGCCGAAACAGGCGACATCGGCACCCGCCTCGGCCAGCCCGATCGCGATTGCCTGGCCGATGCCGCTGCCGGCGCCGGTGACCAGCGCGACGTCGCCATCCAGCTTGAAAAGATCCATGATAGCCCTCCCTGCCTTGGGGAGGGTATGCGCTGAACCGTGTTTCGATCAAGCGTGCTCTGCCCGCAAGCGGACCAAGGGCGCTATCGTTCAGAAATAACCGTCCGACGCGGCCGTGGCTTCCTTCGGGATTTCGACGCCGTCGACCAGGACCTTGTCGACCAGTTCGTGGTGGAAGCAGACCAACCCCTTGATACGCTCCGCCTCGTGCACCGGCTCGGGATAGTACCAGACGAGGTTCTCGTGGCGCTTGGCCTTGGTCGTCACGTGATAGTAGCTGGAGATGCCCTTGTAGGGGCAGCGCGAGATGTAGCGGCTGGGCGCGAACATATCGAGCCGCGTGTCGGAGATCGGCAGATAGTGGCGCACCGGATGGCCGGTCTCGAACAGGAACACGCCACGGCGTGAATCGGCGACCAATTCGCCGTCGAGAATGACCTGCACGCGCCGCGACGACGGCAGGCAGTCGACACGACGGAACGGATCGCGGGCATGGACGAAGATCTCCTCGTCCTCCTCGAACCAGTGGCCCATCTTGCTCCAGTAGAACGACATATAGTCGGCGAGCGGCGGGCAGCCTTTCACCGGATCGGCGTAGCGCCAGGCCGCGTCCTCGACCAGCGTCACGCCGGTGTTGAGCGAATAGTGGGTCGCCACGCCCTTGAACGGGCTCTCGGTCGTCATCGTGCTCGGCAGCAGGAACTCCTCGCGCACGTCGCTCATCGGGAAATAGTAGACCGGCAGATGGTCGGACTCGTAGAGCACCAGCGCGTTGACCGTGTCGGCGACCGTCATCGACCCAACCTGCACGCGCAGCCGCTTCTGCGTCGGCATGGTGAAGGCGACATAGCCCGGCTCGAAATCATATTGGGTGATGCTGTCGAGCAGCGGAAAATGCGGCCCGCGGCCGCGCAGGTGGCGCTTGCGAATGGTACTCTCCCGGTTCTTTTCTTTTATGATCGGACGCTGGCGCACGATCAACTCAATGACACGCGATCGAGCAGCAGCCCGGCGGCGATCGGCGGCAAGCCGCTGACATTCTTGCGCACCGGCACCAGCAGATCGGGGAAATAGCTGAAAATGACAGGCGTCTCGTCGAGCAGCAGTTTCTGGATGTCGGAGGCGGCGCTGCGCTGTGGGCCAACGTCGAGCGCTTTCAGGTAGCTGGTGACCATGCCGTCATAGGCCGGGCTCTTGAAATGCGCCGCGTTCCAGGGTCCGTCGCTGACCAGCGGGCTTTTGAGGAAGACGTTGGGCACGCTGCGGTGCGCGTAGTCGGTGATGCCGAGCGGGCTGTCCAGCCAGTCCGACTGGCCGAACACCGCCTTGCCGTAATATTTGTCCTGGTCCTCGATGTTGAGCGCGATGCGGACGCCGATTTCCTTGGCGAAATTCTGGAACAGCTGCGCGTAGCCGGGAATGTCGGAATAGCGCAACGTCGTCAGCGTGATGTCGAAGCCGCTGGCAACGCCGGCTGCTTCAAGCAGCTGCCTGGCCTTGGCGATATCCTGGACGCGTTGCGGCACCGTCTTGTCGGTCGCGGGGAAGGCCGGCGCGAACGGGCTGTCATTGCCGGTCGCCGCCATGCCGCGGCACAGGCCATCGACCAGCTTGGAGCGGTCGATGCACAGCGCCAAGGCCTGGCGCACGCGCTTGTCGGTGAACGGGCCGGTGTCGCAGCGCATGTGAAGCTGGCGGTGCGCGGTCGAGGCGACACGCAGCACGGTGATGTCGGGGCTGTTGAGCACGACCTGGCTGACATCGAGCGGAACCGCGTCGAGGATGTCGACCTCGCCAGCCTGCAGCGCCAGGATGCGCGGCTGCACGTCGCCATAGAACTTGAATTCGAGACGGTCGGGCAATGCCTTCTCGCCCCAATAATCGGGGTTGCGCACGAAGGTCGCGCCGACCTTCGGCGTGTAGGTCTCCAGCCGGAATGGTCCGGTGCCCTCGAAGGTCTTTTCGTAGTCGCCCTTGTAGCTCGCCGGCAAGATGACGGCGTTGTAATTGTCGATCGACACCGAATAGGGAAAGCTGCCGTTCGGCGCATCGAGATGGAAGGCGACGGTGTGATCGTCGACCTTCCGGGTGCCGCCCTTCGACAGCAGGCCCTTGAACACCGACAGCGCGTTCGAGGCGCCGCTGGGGTCGGCCAGCCGGTCGAAGGTCGCGACGACGTCGTCGGCCTTGAAGTCCTCGCCATTGTGGAATTTCACGCCCTTGCGCAGCTTGAAGGTCCACACGCTGCCGTCCTCGTTCGGCGCCCAGCTTTCCGCCAGCACCGGCTTCAAGGTGAGGTCCGGCTGGGTGATGCAGAGAAACTCGGCGGTCTGGAAAACCAGCTGGTAGCTGCCGCTGTCATAATAGGTGACGGGATCGATGGCGCCGCCCGGCGTGGCGACGCCTGCGCGCACGGTGCCGCCCGGCTTGCCCTCGGCGCGGGCCTGCTGCGTGCCGAGGCCGGCGGCGGCAACGAGGCTGCCGAGGAATGGCAGGGACAGGCCAAGCACGGTGCCATGGCGCAGGAAATCGCGCCGGTCCATCCTGCCGGCGAGCAATTCATCGACAGCGGAATTTTCGATTGCTGGGAGATTTCTGCGAGCGACGTCGATCATCCTGAAATGCTTTGGCATGGCTGCATTCCTCGCTTGGCTTGGGTTTTGTCATCTAGTTCATTGTTGACTGCCGCCGGAAAGCGATATTTTTTGATAGGGGTCATCGAAATTTTCGATGCAAGGGGTGAGCCATGGACACTGAAAATCTGCGCAGCTTTCTCGAAGTTGCCACCCATGGCAGCTTCACCGTCGCGGCCAGCCGGCTGAACCTTGCCCAGTCCACTGTCAGCGCGCGGATCCGCGGGCTGGAGGAGCAGCTGGGGCGCCGGCTTTTCGTGCGCGATCGCGATGGCGTGACGCTGACGCCGGCCGGCCGGCAGTTCCTGCCGCACGCCTCTTCCATCACCCGCACCTGGGAGCAATCCAGGCAGGACATCGCCGTTCCCGATGGCTATGAGACCTTGCTGCGGCTAACCGCGCCCGCCTATCTGTGGGACCGCATCACCTCGCCATGGGTCGAGTGGATGCGCGCCAGGCGGCCGAACGTGGCGCTGCGGTTAGAGGGCAGTTTCCCGGATCTGGCGATCGATCAACTGGCGGAGGGCCTGCTCGACATCTGCATCCTCTATCTGCCGCGCCCGCATCCTGGCATCGTCTACGAAACGCTGGCGGTCGATCAGGTCGTGCTTGTTCAGCATGCGGCGCAGACGAAGCCGTGGACCGAGAACTACATTCTGATGGATTGGGGGCTGGAGTTCCGCATCGAGCACGACCGCGCCTTTGCCGGCATGGTGAAGCCGGCCATCTCAGCCGGACTGGTCTTCATCGGGCTGCAGCATGTGCTATCGCAGCAAGCGGCGGCCTATCTGCCGCTCAGCGCCGTCAGCACCCATATCGAGCGTGGCGAAATGCGGCGCATCGACAACGCGCCGGTGTTCCAGCGGCCTATCTATCTCGCCTATCCCTCGAATCCCGTCTCGTCGGATGTTCTGGATGTGGCGCTCACCGGGCTGCGCACGCTGGCCAGAGACTGGGCGGAAGGTCAGGGCTTTTCGGAAGGCGACCGTTCCCTGGGCATGACCGGCCGGATGTGACGGGCCAGGTCACAGGAGCATCCAAGAGTGATGCTCGCTATGCCGGCTCGGTCATCACCGCCTTCTGTAGCCGGCAAGTTCGGCGTAGGGGATATGGCAGCGGATCGAGTGGCCGGGGTGCGCCTCGGCCAGCGGCGGCTCCTGCTGCTCACAGATCGCCCCGATCTTGCGCGGGCAGCGTGTGTGGAACACGCAGCCCGACGGCGGGTTGGTGGCGCTGGGGATTTCGCCGTCGAGGCGAATGCGCGCCGTCTCGGTCTGATCGAGCTTGGGCACGGCCGACAGCAGCGCTTCGGTGTAGGGATGATGCGGGCCGGAAAAGACGTCTTCCGACGGTCCGAGTTCCATGATCCGGCCGAGATAGAGCACGGCGATCTTGTCCGAGAGGTAACGCACCACGGCAAGATCATGCGAGATGAAGATGTAGCTGACGTCTTCCTTCGACTGCAGGTCGGCGAGCAGATTGAGGATGGCCGCCTGCACCGACACGTCGAGCGCAGATGTCGGCTCGTCGCACACAACGATGCGCGGGTCGCCGGCGAAGGCGCGCGCTATGGCGACACGCTGCTTCAGGCCGCCCGAAAGCTGGCGCGGCTTGACGGCGAGATGCCGGTCGGTCAGCCGCACCGAGCGGACGAGGTCGTTGAGGCGAGCCTCCAGCGCATTGCCGCTCAAACCCGCCAACCGCTTCAGCGCGCGGCCGATCAGGTGCCGGATCGAATGCGAGCGGTTGAGCGCCGAGTCCGGATTCTGGAAGACGATCTGCATTGCCTTGATCTGGTCGTCGCTGCGGTTTTCCAGCCGCGGCGCCAGCGCCTTGCCCTCGAGTTCGATGGTGCCGCCTCCATCTGGTGGCACCAGGCCGAGCAGCAGCCTGGCGAACGTCGTCTTGCCGCTGCCGGATTCACCAACAAGCCCAAGCGTCTCTCCCGGTCGCAGATCGAGCGACACGTCCTTCACGGCGCGCAGCGCATGGCCATGGCTGGTATAGGTCTTGTTCAGCCCCGCGATCCGCAGCACCGGTGCTGCTGCCGCCTTTGGTGCAGGCGCAACGTCGCTCGGGGTTGCGCGCGGCAGCGCCTGCGCCTTCTCGTGATAGAAGCAGCGCGACAGCCGGCCGCCCAGATCATAGAGCGGCGGCAATTCGCTGCGGCAGCGGTCGTCGGCGAGCGCGCAGCGATCGGCGAAGGCGCATCCCTTGATGTCAGCACCAATGCCGGGCAGGAAGCCCGGAATGGTGTCGAGCCGACCCTGGTCCTTGCGCTGGCCGCCGCGCGGCAGGCAGCGCAGCAGCGCCACCGTATAGGGATGGCGCGGATCGTTGAACACGTCCTCGGTCGGCCCTTCCTCGACCAGCATGCCGGCATAGAGCACGCCGACCCGGTCGCACATGTTGGAGACGACCGCGAGGTTGTGGCTGATGAACAGGATCGAGGCCGACAGCTCCTGCCTGAGCTGTGCGATCAGGTCGAGCACTTCGGCCTCCACCGTCGCGTCGAGACCGGTCGTCGGCTCGTCGAGGATCAGCATCGATGGATCGTTGGCCAGCGCCATGGCAATCGCCACGCGTTGCTGCATGCCGCCGGAAAGCTGGTGTGGATAACGCTGCATGACGCTTGTCGGGTCGGAGATGCGCACCCGGTTCAGCATGGCGATCGCGCGGTCGATGGCTGCCTGTCCCGTTATGCCGCCGAGTTCAAAGATCTCGGTCAGCTGGCGGCCGACGCGGATCGACGGGTTCAGCGCCTTGCCCGGGTCCTGGTAGACCATGGAGACGCTCTCGGCCCGCGCCCGCCTGAGCGCTTCGGCATCCAGCTTCATGACGTCCTGGCCGTCGAGCGAGATCTCGCCGCCGGTGATCGAGCCGTTTCTTGGCAGATAGCGCACGACGGTGAGCGCAACGGTGGATTTGCCGCAGCCGGACTCGCCGACCAGCCCGTAGGCTTCGCCCTGGCCAATGTTGAGGCTGAGGTTGCGCAGCACCGCGCGGTTGCGGCCGGCAACGCGGTAGGCAACCGACAAATCGTGCAGTTCGAGGGCGTTTTCTGCCTTGGCGGACTTAGTCATTGAGCGCTCCGTGAACGCCGTCGGCCGCCAGATTGACACCGATCACCAGCGAGGCGATGGCGAGCGCGTCGAACAGCACCGTCCACCAGAAACCGCCGCCGATCATGCCGTAATTGTTGGAGATCGAGAGCCCCCAGTCGGGTGAGGGCGGCTGGATGCCGAAGCCCATGAAGGAGAGCGTGGCGACCGCGAAAATGGCGTAGCCAAGACGCACGGTGGTTTCGACCAGGATCGGCGGGATGACGTTCGGCAGGATCTCCACGAACATCGTATGCAGCGCACTTTCATGCCTGAGCTGTGCGGCGGCGACATAATCGAGTTCGCGCTCGGCCAGCACCGCGGAGCGCACCGTGCGCGCGATGATCGGCGCGAAGCTGAGGCCGATGACGACGATGACCGTCGTCTTCGATGTGCCGAGCGCCACGATGGCCAATAGCGCGACGATGACCACCGGGATCGCCATGAAGGCTTCGAGGATGCGGCTGACGACATCGTCGACAAGGCCGCGGAAATAGCCGGTGACGAGGCCGAGCGCCGTGCCGGCCACCGTCGCCAGCAAGGTCGCCAGCGGGGCGACGGTCAGGATGTCGCGCGAGCCGACGATGACGCGCGAGAAGACGTCGCGGCCGATCTGGTCGGTGCCGAACCAGTGTTCGGCCGAAGGCGGTGCCAGCGCGTTGAGGATGTCGTCGGCAAGCGGGTCATAGGGTGCGAAATGCTCGCCGAACAATGCGCAAGCGACCCAGAACAGCACGATGGCGAAACCGGTCAGGAAGGTGCCGGAGCGCAGCAGCGAAAACAGCGCCTCAGCCAAGGGCCCACGCCGGCGCATGTCATCGGGGGTGGGGGAGGTGGTTTGAACGGCGCTCATTGATCTGACCCCAGCCGGATGCGCGGATTGAGCACGGAATAGAGAAAGTCGGCGGCAAGCGTCGCCACCGCGTAGACGATGCCGATGGTGAGAATTCCCGATTCCAGCATCGGGAAATCCTTGCCGCGCGCCGCCGTGAAGATCAGCGAGCCGATGCCCTGGTAGCGGAACAGCGTTTCGATCACGACGAGGCCGCCGATGAGATAGCCGGTCTGCGTCGCGATGACGGTGATGGTCGGCAACAAGGCGTTGCGCAGCACATGCCGCCAGATCACCGTGCGCCATGGCAGGCCCTTGAGCACGGCTGTTCGCGTGTAGTCGGAATCGAGCGCCTCGATCATGCCGGAGCGCGCCATGCGGGCGATGTAGCCGAACAGCACCAGGAACAGCGGCAGCGCAGGCAGGATCAGATAATAGAGCTGGGTGAAGAAGCCGGCATTGCGCGGCCATGCGGCTGAGATAGGCAGCCAGCGCAGCCAGACGCCGAAAATCAGGATCAGGATGATGCCGGTCACGAATTCCGGCAGCACCGTCACCGACAGGCCGCCAAGGCTGATGATGCGGTCGAGCGGCCGGTTGAGATTGAGCGCGGCAACGACCCCGCCAAGGATGCCGATCGGCACCACCAGCACGAAGGCGACCGCCGCCAGCTTCATCGAATTGCCGAGCGCATCGATGACGAAGGGCGCGACCGGCGAGCGGAAGATGTAGGACGTACCCATGTCGCCCTGGACGAAGTTCGAGATCCAGCCCCAGTACTGCGCCAGCAGCGGGCGATCGACGCCGAGCGTGTGATTGAGAGCGTCGACAGCACGCTGGTCGGCGAACGGGCCCAATATCGCGCGTCCGACATTGCCGGGCAGCACCTGGCCGCCCAGGAACACCATGATGCTGAGCAGGAACAGCGTCACCAGCGACAGCGAGACACGCCGGGCAAGGAAGGAGAGAATGGCTAAGACTCCTTGTGGAGCCAGCCCCCGTGAGGGAGCTGGCTGTTACAGGATTGGCTTTCCCTTTCCGTTCAGGCCTTCGATGCCTTGTCGAGGAACAGCTGCGACATCGCCGTCGGCTGCACGCCGGCCACGCCTTTCGCCGTCGCTGTCAGATAGTCGTAGAAATAGCCGAAGATGACCGGCGTTTCTTCGAGCAGCAGGTTCTGGATCTTGCCCGCCGTCGCCTTCTGCGCCTCGAGGTCGAGCGCGGCGATGTAGCTGGTCGCCAGCGTGTCGTAGTCCTTGTTCTTGAAGTGCGCGGCGTTCCAGGTGCCGTCGCTCTTCAGTGGCGCGGCCAGGAAGACGTTCGGCACGCCGCGGTGTCCGTAGTCGGTGATGCCCATCACCGAATCCAGCCAGTTCGACTTGCCGAACACCGCATCGCCGTAATAGGCGCCCTGGTCGAGGATGTTGAGCTCCAGTTCGATGCCGATCTCCTTGACCCAGTTCTGGATGAGCTGGGCGTATTCGGGGATTTCGAGGTAGCGCTCGGTGGTCAGCGTCACCTTGAAGCCCTTGCCGGCGCCCGCGGCTTCCATCAGCTGCTTGGCCTGGGCGATATCCTGCTTGCGCTGCGGCACGCTCGCATCGGTCGAGGGGTAGGCCGGGGCGAACGGGCTGTCATTGCCGGGCGAAGCCCGGCCTTTCATCAGGCCGGCAACAAGCTTATCGCGGTCGAGGCTGAGGGCGATGGCGCGACGTACGCGGGGGTCCTTGAACGGATCGGAATCGCACCGCAGATGCAGTTGCTGGTGCGCGACCGACTTCAGGCTGATGATGTCGATACCTGGATCGTTGAGCAGTGCGACGCCGGCCAGCACCGGCAACTGGTTGATGATGTCGACCTGGCCGCCCTGTAGTGCCAGGATCTGCGGCTGCGTGTCGGCGAAGAAGGTGAACTCGGTGCGTTCGGGCAACGCCTTCGGACCCCAATAGTCTTCGTTGCGGACGAAGGAAGCGCCGACCTTTGCCGTGTATTTCTCGATCTTGAACGGCCCAGTGCCGTCGAAGCTCTTCTCGTAGTCGCCCTTGTAGCTCGCCGGGATGATGACGGCGTTGTAATTGTCGGACGACAGCATGTAGGGGAAGTTGCCGTTCGGGGCGTCGAGGTGGAATTCCACCGTGTAGTCGTCGACCTTCTTGCTGGCGCCCTTCTGCAGGATGCCGGTGAACACCGACAGCGCGTTGGACGAGTTCGCCGGATCGGCAAGGCGGTCGATGCTGGCCACGACATCGTCGGCCTTCATCTCGCCGCCACTGTGGAATTTCACGCCCTTGCGCAGCTTGAAGGTCCACACGGTGCCGGTGTCGTTCGGCTTCCAGCTTTCGGCCAGCGCCGGCTGCAGCACGAGGTCGGGCCCGTCGACGCAGAGGAACTCGGCAACCTGCTGCATGACCAGCAGGCCGCCGGCGTCCGCGATGGTGACCGGGTCGATCGTCGCCGCCGGCACGCTGCTGGCGACACGTATGGTGGCGCCGGGTGCACCCTGGGCGCGCGCCAGCGACGGCATGCCGCCGAGGCCGGCGGCCATGCCGATACGGCCCAGCAGCGGCAGCGACAGGCCGAGCAGGCTGCCGTGGCGGATGAAGTCGCGGCGGCTGACCCTGCCGTCGACGAGGCCATCGATCAGGTGATTTTCAAGCGGCGAGCGATTGCGCCGGATCAGGTCGAGAATGTGATAATTCTTGCTCATGGGTTTTTACCCTTCCCCTATGTTTTTATGACTAACGAATTTTTGCGGATAGCTCCATTTTCCGGCCGCCAGGGTAGCCCGCTGACCGGGACTGTAGCATGCGATTTTGTCCGGTCCATCCAGTCGTTGGCTTGGATGCGCCGGATTCTTGGCTGCACTGTTTTCACCCGTCTTTGTCCAACCTTCCCGACCGAAGTCGCGGCGGTTGGCTTCTCGTCTCTTGGCCGCCTGTCTTGGTCGCCTGCCGTCATCTAGTTCAGCGGCAAACGGCGATAGGTTCCGGGCTTTGCCGGGTCATGATACTTGTTGCACGGTCCGTTCTCGGTAAAGTCTCTGTGACAGGCCGCGAGGTTTTCCCGCGACAACATCACGCCGAGACCGGGGCCTTCCGGAACGCGCACAACGTTGTTTCTGGGCGAAAATGGCCCTTCCTCGGTGACATCCATCGGCAGCATGCGAAACAGCGACTGGTTCGGCTCCCTGATCCAGCCGAGTGCCGCGCACAGATGCAGATAGGCCGCGCTGCCGATGCCGCTGTCGCCGCTGTAGCACCAGAAATCGATGCCGGCATGCTCGCAGGCGCCGACGAAACGCAGCAGGCGGCCGATGCCGCCATGCGTCGTCGGGTTGCCGACGAAGGCGTCCGGAACCTTAGTTTCCATGGCGCGGGCAATGTCGATGTTGTGGGTCGAGAACGGGATCGAGCAATGACGCCGCAACTCGCGCATCTCCTCGATGGTCGCCACCGGGTCCTCCCAGTTGCGCACGCCCAGCTCCTCCAGCGGCCGCGCAAGGCGACGCGCCGTCGCCAGCGAATAGGCCTGGTTGGAATCGATGCGGATCATCGCATCGTCGCCAAGTTTCTTGCGGATCAGCTCGACCATCCTGAGCGAGATTTTCGGATCCTGCGTCGAAAACTTGCCTTCGAAGAAGGTCGTCCCATGGGTCTCATGCAGTTCGACGCAATAATCGGCGACTTCTTCCGGCGTCGTCTCGCCTTTGACCTTTGGACCGTCGCCGCGCAGCGAGAAATAGTCGGTGAACGGGATGTCCTTGCGCACGGCGCCGCCGAGCAGCTGGTAAAGCGGCTGGTTCCACGCCTTGCCGCGCAGATCCCAGAACGCCATTTCGATGGCGCCGAAGGCCATGATGCGGGTGCGGTCGTTGATCGACTGCACGCCTGTCCAGAAGGGCAGGCAGACATTCTCGGCGCCGGCGATGTCGAAGGCGTCGCGGCCGACCAGACGTGGCGCCAGGACATCATTGATGATCGCGGCCGCCGCCGGTGTTGGCGCCTCGCCGAGGCCGATCAAGCCATCCTCGGTCTCGACCTCGACGATGGTTGGCGAAAACCCGTCGAGCTCGCCGAACACCCAGGCGTAAGGCGCCTCGAGGCGCAGGTTGATCGGCGTCGCCTTGATGCTGCGGATTTTCATCTCAGCGGCCGACCTCGAAGAACGGCGCGCCGAGCAGGTCGGGAACCACATCGATGCCGAGGCCCGGTCCATCCGGAATGCCCATGCGGCTGCCGGTGACCGGCGGCTTGTTCGACGCCGTGCGCACCGTCACCCATTCGTGGAAGGCGATGGCATGCAGGCGGCGTTCTTCAGGCGTCGACAGTGACAGATGCGCCATTGCCGCGGTGTCGATCTCGGCGCCGCCGGTGTCCTCGACGGTGATCATGAAGCCGAGGTCGACGGCGAGATCGCGGATCTGCCGCGTCTTCGTCACGCCGCCAAGCCGCGATATCTTCAAGGTCAGCCCGTCGGCGGCACCCTTGCGATGAATATCGAGCATGTCGTCGAGCGAGGCGACGGATTCGTCCAGCACCATCGGCTTGTCGAGCGAGCGGCGCACCGACATGCATTCGTCGATCGTCGTGCAGGGCTGCTCGAACGTGTAGTCGATGGCCCGTGTCGCATCTGCAAATTGACGCGCCTGGTAGGGCGTCCATCCGGCATTGGCATCGCAGAAGATAACCGTGCCTTTCGGCACCGAAGCGGCGACCGCCGTCACACGCTCGATGTCGTCATGGACATTGCCGCCGACCTTGACCTGCAGCCGGTGGAAGCCGTCCTTGACGATCCGCTTCGCCAATGCCGCCATGGCGTCGACGCTGCCGTGGGTGACGACCTTGTAGAGTTCGGCAGTCTCGCTCTCCTGGCCGCCGAGCAGCGTGACCAGCGGCAGGTCGGCGGCGCGTGCGGCCAGATCCCAGCAGGCCATGTCGAGCGCCGACTTGATGTAGGGGTGGCCCTTGAACACCGTATCCATCAGCCGGCCGATGCTGGCCAGCCCGCGCGGATCGTGGCCGATGAGATGCGGCGCGATCTCGACCACGCCGGCACGAACGCCGGCAGCGAAGGCGGGTGAGTAGAAATTGCCGAGCGGCGCCATCTCGCCCCAGCCGGTCAAACCGCTGTCGGCGGTGATGGACACGATCACCGCATCGAAGGCGTTGGCAACGCGTCCCTTGGACATGCGGTAGGGCCCGTCCACGAAGGGCTGCACGACATGGTAGGCTTTTATGGTTTCGATCCGCACGTGTCTGTCCATTGTCTGTTATGTCGGGATGGGGCTGCCAGACTGACCGGGCTCAGCTGCCTCCCGGGCCGCTGCGCGCGGGGCTGGCGCGATCGGCTCTGCCGCCCTTGGACGTCCGCTGTTCGAGGCTGCGCGCATAGGCAATCAGTTCCTCGAAATCGAGGCCGATATGCTCCCTGGCATGGCGCTGGGCGGCGAGCATGTCCTTGCCCTTCAGCAACTGCACATAGGTCTCGTGCACATCTTCGGCCGGCACCGGCTCGTTGCGAGCATGCTGGTGGAGCGCAAAATACATCTGCAGCCGGCTGGTCAGCCGCTGCCAGGTCTCGAGCAGCACCGAATTATCGGCCCATTCATAAATCAGTCCGTGCAGTTGCAGCGCGGTCTCGATCTGGCGCGTGGTGTCGAGCGCGCGCGTCGCCTGCTTCACCGTCTCGTGGCGCCGGTCGAGCTCGTCGAAGAAGCGCTGGTCGCGTAGCGGCCAGGTCTGCTCGATGGCGAACTCGTCCATCACCTTGTTGAACGAATAGGCATCGTCGATGTCCTTGGCGGTGACATCGATGACGAAGGTGCCGGCATAGGGAATGCTGGTCAGGATGCCTTCCTGCACCAGCTCGCGCATCGCCTCGCGCAATGGCGCGCGGCTGACACGCATCTGTTCGGAAATCCGGAGCTCGTTGAGCTTCTGGCCTGGTTCCAACTGGCCGGTCAGGATCGCGCGCCGCAACAGCGCGACGATCTCGGCGCGCCGCGTCGTGTCCGCGATCGGACTGAAATCCGCTTTGCCCATTCGGCCACTCCCAAGGAAAACCGAGAGCAAGACAAGCAGATTGTCGACAATCTAACAAGAGGTCATTTTCGGATTTTTTGATTGCCTCATGGTGGGCGCACCTTCAACCGGCTGGCTGTCAGGCCGCGCG
This sequence comes from Mesorhizobium kowhaii, assembly GCF_042431665.1. Lineage (NCBI taxonomy): Bacteria > Pseudomonadati > Pseudomonadota > Alphaproteobacteria > Hyphomicrobiales > Phyllobacteriaceae > Mesorhizobium > Mesorhizobium kowhaii. Next base: position 241,622 of record NZ_JBHLYT010000053.1, on the reverse strand, counting down.
GCCGTAGAAACCGACCCGCTCCTCGTCGCTGAACATGACGCCGGGCTTCTCGTAGTAGGAAAACACAGCGATCATGCGCTCGCGCTCACCTTCGACGGTGGTGACGCGATGCGCGGTATTCTTGCCGCGAAAGACGTTGAGCGTGCCCGGCTTCATGCGCAGGATCTTGGCTTCGGGGTCACGCCCTTCGAGCAATCTGGCGACGCCCTCATAGTTCGGGTTGTCGTCCGACCGCAGGTCGGTGCGGTATTCGAGGTCGCCGCCGCGTTGCGACTGCTGCAAGAGAAGGGTGGTGGTGAATTCCGAACGGTCGAAATGCCAGTTGAGCGCTTCGCCGGCGCGATAGGCCATCACATTGGTGCGCGCCAGCGGGTCCTTCATGACATGCAGCTTGGTCTTGCCCATCGCCGCCGCCAGGAAGCGCAGCAGCGGCTCGTATTCGTAGATGGCGAGCACGACGCTGCCGGGGATCTGGTCGGCACAGACGGTGTGGCTGATGGTCTCGACCTTGCGCAGCGCCGGATGGCTGGGCGCAAGCTCGGGGATGTCAGGCTTGAAATAGATGTTGTGCATGCGCTTGTGCACATGCGACCGCGCAGCCATGACCGGCTGGATTTCCCGCACGGCTTTTTCAGCGATGCCGGGCCGCAGAAACCCCTCGAGGTTGAACATGCCGTCGGCTTCGAGTGCGGCGATGGATTGGTCGACGAGGCGCTTCCATTCGGCGCTGCCTTCGCGGTCGAGCGGATAGCGGTCGAGATCGAGGATGTCTTTCATGGTCATAGGCTCCGAGGTTATGAGCCTATGAGACGGCAAAAAAATCTTTCTCTCAACGCGGAAAATAATTAGGATTGGGCAAGAAAAACTTTTGGGAAGATCGATGTGGAACGGCTGCCACCGCTGAATGCGATCAAGGCTTTCGAGGTCGCGGCGCGCGCCGGCAGCTTCACCTTGGCCGCGACCGAGCTTGGCGTGTCGTCAGCGGCGGTGAGCCAGCAGATACGCAATCTCGAAACCTGGTTCGGCAAGCAGTTGTTCGTGCGCAGCGGCAACCGCATCACGCTGACCGACGCCGGCCACGCCATCTATCCGCAGACCGCGCGGGCGCTGGGCGACATCGCGGCGATCGGCCAGCGTATGCTGGAAGGCGGCTTGCGGACGCGCCTTGTCGTCAGCGTGCCGTTCTCGCTGGCCGAATTGTGGCTGGCGCCGAAGCTCGCCGAGCTTCTCGATGCCTTCCCGCAGATGGCGATCGATGTCCGGGTCGAGGACGATCCGGTCGACCTGATACGCCAGAACATCGATCTGCGCATCAGCTATGGCGACTATCACTATCCCGGATTGAAGCTCGTCCGGCTTGTCCATGATGACGTCTTTCCGGTCTGCGCGCCCGAATTCTGGCACAGGCATGGCAATGGCGATCCGGGTCTGGCGGATCTGCATGAAAGCCTGTTCATCCACACCAATTGGGGGCCGAATTATGCCTCGCACCCGACCTGGGCCGATTGGTTCGCGGCATCCGGCGGCAGTCGCTCGCCCGACCCGTCGCATGGGCGGCGCGTCGGCCTGTCCAGCCTGGCAATCACCTCGGCGAGGCTGGGTCTCGGCATTGCCCTTGGTCAGCGTGTCATGGCGCGCGCCGATCTGGAGGCAGGCCGCTTGATCGCGCTCTCATCCGTCTCGGTCCGCCTCGGGCATCCCTATTGCGCGTTCATGCCGCCGGCCAAGGCCGACCGTGCCGATGTCGCGGGTCTGGTCGAGCTGCTCACGAAAGCGGCGCCCGCGACCTGTGGGCAGGTCAGGGCGCCGCGCTGAAGCCGGACCTGACGGGGGTGTTCAGGTGGCCGGCTTTTCCGGCAGCGGAGAAATCGGCATTCCGGGTCCGATCTTCTGCAGATTGCCTGTTATCACCTGATCGCCTTCGGCCACGCCGGTCAGGATCGCCACCTGGTCGCCGCTGGTCGGGCCAAGCGAAACCAGCCGCTGGTCGACCGTGTTGCCCTTGCCGACGACGTAGAGATATTTGCCGAGCTGGCTCGATCCGAGCGCCGTCTGGGGCACCATCAGCGCATCGGCCTGCTGCTTCACATGCAGCCGGACACGGACATATTGGCCCGGCAGCAGCGTGAACTTGCCGTTGCCGATTGTCGCCCGTGCCGTGATGGTGCCGGTCGAACGGTCGACCGAATTGTCGATGAAGGTGAGTTCACCCTTCTGGCTGGCTTCGGTCTGGCCGGGAAGCAGGACCTCGACTTCGATCGGACCAGCCGCGCGAGCCTGCTCGATTTCGGCCAGATCCGTCTCGCTCGGATTGAAGGTGACGTAGATCGGATCGAGCTGCACCAGCGTGTTGAGCACGGTGCCGGCAACGCTGACCAGCGTTCCGACCGAGGCCTGGTTGCGACCCAGGCGTCCGGGGAACGGTGCGCGGATTTCGGCATAGCTCAGATTGAGCTCGGCCGTGCGGACCGCCGCCTGGTTGAGCGCCAGCGACGCCTGTGCCTCGCGCAAGGTGCTGGTGCGCTGGTCGAAGCCGTCCTTGGCAAGATAGCCGCTCTTGGCAAGCTCGGTGCCCCGGCCGAGATTGGACCGGGCATAGTCGAGCGTTGCCGTGTCGCGCTGCACCTGCGCCCTGGCCTGGTCGAGAGCCGCCTGGAAGTCATCAGGTGAGATCTTGTAGAGAAGATCGCCTTGGCGGACGTCGACGCCGTCAGCAGCGGTCTGCTCCTGCAGATAGCCCGGAATTCTGGCCTGCAAGGTGATGTTGCGGATCGGCTCCGTCCGCGCGGCATAGTCGAGGTAGATCGGGATCGTCTTCTTGACGACGCTGACCACCGGCACCGGCATGACGAACGCCGCAGGCGCGGGCGCCGCACCAGCGGTGCCGGCATTGAGGCTGACATTGCCCATGTCGAGCAGGTGGACGCTGGCCACCGAGATCGCTCCCAGCGCGACAGCCGTTCCCAACGCGATTTTCCATTTACGCATGATAGTCTCCAATCTTATTCGGCCGCTTCCGCCAGGGGAGGGAAGGCGGTTTCGGCAGTTGGTTCAGTGTGTTCAGCGGCGGGCTCGTCATTGCCACGGCGTTCGCGCAGCTGTTCGATGACCGCGTAGAAGACCGGCACGAACACCAGCGACAGGATGGTCGCCGCGACCATGCCGCCAAAGACGGTGGTGCCGATCGACTGGCGGCTTGCGGCACCGGCGCCGGTGGCGAACATCAGCGGCAGCACGCCGAGGATGAAGGCGAAGGCCGTCATCAGGATCGGCCGCAGCCGCAGCCGTGCTGCCTCCATCGCCGCGTCGACGATGCTGAGGCCCTCCTCGCGTCGTCGCCGGGCGAATTCGACGATCAGAATGGCGTTCTTCGCCGCCAGGCCGATCAGCATGACGAAGCCGATCTGCGAGTAGACGTCGATCTGCATGCCACGCGCCCACAGCACCGCGAACGCGCCGAACAGAGCGAGCGGCACCGCCAAGAGCACCATGAACGGCATTGCCCAGCTCTCATACTGCGCCGCCAGGATCAGGAAGACGAAGACGATGGCGAGGCCGAAGACGACGGACGCGATCGATCCTGCCTTGAGCTCCTGGAAGGTGATGCCGGTCCATTCGAAACCGAAATCCCTGGGCAGCGCGCTTGCGGCGGCCCGTTCCATCGCGGCGACCGCCTGGCCAGAGGAGAAGCCCGGAGCGGCACCGCCATTGATCGAGGCCGACGCGTTGTTGTTGTAATGCGGCACGGTTTCCGGGCCGACGAACGGCACGAGTTTGCCCAGCGTGCTCAACGGCACCATGCCGCCGGAGGCATTGCGCACATAGAGCCGCGAAATGTCGGCGGCGCCCGCACGTGCATCCTTGTCAGCCTGGATGGTCACCCGGAAGGTGCGGCCGAACAGGTTGAAATCGTTCACATAGAGCGAGCCGAGATAGATCTGCAGCGTGTTGAACACATCCGGCAGGTTAAGGCCGAGCAGTTTCGCCTTGCTGCGGTCGAGGTCGTAGTTGAACTGCGGCGTCGAGGTCGAGAACGGCGAAAACAGCTGCTGCGGATTGATCTCCGGCTGCTTGCGCGCCTCGGCGATCACGGCTTGCGTCGCATCGTTGAGGGCTGAGCTGCCGCGGCCAGTGAGATCCTCGACGACGAATTCGAAGCCGCCCGTCGTCCCGATACCCGGGATCGAGGGTGGATCGAAGCTCAGCGCAAAGGCTTCCGGAATCTGCAGCAGCTTGCCGCGCACGTCGGCGACGAGCTTCGACGCGCTCTGGTCGGGACTGCGCTCCTCCCAAGGCTTCAGGATGGCGAATTCGACCGCCGAATTCGACTGCGCCGCACTGGTCAGGAAGTTCAGGCCGCTGATCGAACCGACGATGTCGACACCGGGGGTCGCTTGCAGGATGTCACGCGCCTTCTTCGCCACCGCGTCGGTGCGCTCCAGCGAAGCACCGTCGGGCAGCTGGATGACGACGAAGAAGTAGCCCTGGTCCTCGACCGGAAGGAAGGTCGAGGGCAGGCGCTGCCAGACGAAATAGGTCGCGACCAGTCCGGCCGCGAACAGCCCAAGCATGATCCAGCGCAAGCGGATGAGAATGCGCACACCGTGGGCATAGGCATGCGACAACCGGTCGAAGCCTGTGTTGAACCAGCGGAACAGCACGAACTGCGTTGGCTGGCGATGCCGCAGGAAGGCGGCACTGAGCGCGGGGCTCAATGTCAAAGAGTTGAAGGCGGAGATGCCGACGGAGATCGCCACCGTCAGCGCAAACTGGTTGTAGAGCTTGCCGGAGACGCCTGGAATGAAGGCGACCGGCACGAACACCGCCATCAGCACGGCGGTGGTGGCGATGATCGGACCGGTGACCTCGGCCATCGCGGCCTTGGTCGCCGCCAGCGGTTTGAGCCCGGCCTCCAGCTGTCGTTCGACATTCTCGACCACGACGATGGCATCGTCGACGACGAGGCCGATCGCCAGCACCATGCCAAGCAGGCTCAGCATGTTCAGCGAGAAGCCGAGCATCTCCATGACGACGAGCGTCGCCACCAGCGACACCGGAATGGCGATGGTCGGGATGATCGTCGTACGCCAGCTTTGCAGGAAGATGAACACCACGGCGACGACGAGGACCAGCGCTTCACCGAGCGTGATCAGCACGTCATGCATCGACGCCGAGACGAAGCGGGTCGTATCGTAGTGCATCGCATAGGAGACACCCTTCGGGAAACGGCCGGACAGCTCCTGCATCTTGTCCTTGACGCGCTGCTGCAGATCGAGCGCGTTGGAGCCGGGCATCTGATAGACGGCGAGCACCACGGTCGGATCCTTGCCGAAGAACGCCGACGAGGAATATTGCAGCGCGCCGAGTTCGATGCGGGCGACATCGCGCAGCCGCACCAGCGAGCCGGTATCCGTGTTGGCGCGCACGACGATGTCGCCGAACTCCTTGGGATCGCTCAAGCGGCCGACTGCGTTGACCTGCATCTCGAAGGCGGTGCCGGCCGGGGCCGGCGACTGACCGATCTTGCCGGCCGCCACCTGGACGTTCTGCTCGGCAATCGCGTTCTGGACGTCGACGGCGGTGATGCCGAGATTGGCGAGCTTGTCCGGGTCGAGCCAGACACGCATCGAATAGCGCCGCTCGCCGAAGATCTGCACGTCGCCGACACCGGGCAGTCGCTTCAGCGGATCGACCACCTGCAGATAGGCGAGGTTGCTCAGCGCCACCGGATCGACGGAACTGTCCGGCGAGGTCAGGTTGACGATGAGGACGAAGTTCGGATTCTGCTTCTTGATGGTCACGCCGCCCTGATTGACGATCGCCGGCAGCGACGAGGCCGCTTGCGACACGCGGTTCTGGACGTCGACGGCGGCGGTGCTCAGGGAGTAGCCGACATCGAAGGTGATGGTGATGGTCGAGGAGCCGTCATTCGAGCTCGTCGACGACATGTAGGTCATGCCTTGCACGCCGTTGATCTGCTGCTCCAGCGGCGTTGTCACCGTATCGGCCACCACCTGCGCGCTGGCGCCCGGATAATGGGCGCTGACCACGACCTGCGGCGGTGTGATGTCGGGAAACTGCGAAACGGGCAGCAGGAAATAACAAATCGTCCCGGCAAGCACCATGATGATGGCGATCGCCGAGGCGAAGATCGGACGGTGGATGAAAAAGTTTACCACGACACGCACGCCTCCCCGGCTGCTCTTGCCTTGCCGAAGGCGCTGGCAACCCTGGACAGCCTTTGGCCGCGCCCATCACCGGGCTCTTCCAGCGAACGCAGCAGCGACACCTCGCGGCGCTGCGCATCGGCGAGCGAGCGCAGCATCCTCTCGAAGGCGCGCGGGTCGACGCCATCTGCTTTCATGACCAGCCGGATCATCGGATCCCGGACGGCTTCATCTATGGTAAGATCGCGGCGCTGTGGCATTGGCCGGCTCCTTGTCTTGTCGGTTCGCAGCCCATGCTCGCGAACCGTTTTCATCTCTTCACCGGCCCAAGCCGCATGATCTGTAATTTTTCGCCCATCTCTATCTGGTAGGACCAGTTCACGGTCTTGTGATTGACGAAGGGCGACATAGGTGTTACCAGTAAGTAACATTCGTGACGTTACAGACCGGTAACACCCTAGTCAAGAGGCGTACCGAGGGATTTTTGGGAAACCAAGGAGGTTTTGATGGAAGACGGCACTGTGGAACGCGCTCGCCCCCGGGACAGGATCCTGGAGACGGCGCAGGACATGTTTCACAAGCATGGCATCAAGGGCGTCGGCATCGACGCGATCACTGAGGCCGCCGGAACCAACAAGATGACGCTCTATCGTCATTTCGATTCCAAGGACGATCTCATCATCCAATGCCTGCGCGCCACCGCCTGCAAGGCCGGCGCAATGTGGGAAAAGTTCGAAATCGAGCACCCTGGCGACAAGCTGGCGCAGCTGCATGCCTGGGTTCGCATGGCCGCTGATTGCCTGACGGCTGACGGCCGCGGCTGCGACATGGCCAACGCCGCCATCGAGTTGAGCGAAACCGATCATCCGGCCAGGCGCGTGATCAAGGAACTCAAGGAGGCCCAGCGCGATCGCCTTGTGACGCTGTGCCGGGATGCCGGCATCGGCCAGGCCGAGTTGCTCGCCGATACGCTGTCGCTTCTGCTTGAAGGCGCCCGTGTCAGTGTTCAAAGTGTCGGCACGGAAGGCCCCAGCGCGCAGTTTGTCCGCATGGCGGAAGGGCTGATCGTTTCCTTCCGGGGCACTGCAGCCGGCTGAATTCTCCGCAGTAGCTAACGGCCCTTATTCGATCTCGTGACCGAGAACGAACGATGCCTCACGTCTTCTGGCGTGAGCAACGCCGCAACCGTCGCCGACTGGAACGAAAAAAGCCCGCTGCCGGGAGGAGGTGGCAGCGGGCTCGATTTCGAGTGTGGCGCGGGAGGAGGTGCACCCCACTCAGCGTCGGCATCTCATCTGGGAGGAGTAGATGGCCGACAACCAGAAGCTATGACGTGCCTAACGATTCGGCAATCGTGGATCGTGCATAGCAGCTGTGCAGATTCGCTGTATCACCCGCGAAAGTTGTCGAGTGTGACCAGAAAAGCTCAGCTTGCCTCATTGTACCGGAACGTTTTCCCTGAAGATCAAGCGCGGCTCGATGAACTTCCGCGTCAGATAGGGCGCCGAGGATGCAATCGAGCCAAGCAGGCGAATGACCGACTGTTCGGCGATCAGCCTGGCATTCTGGTCGATGACGACATCGAGCAGGTCGTCGACGAGATAGCCGCGGGTGTCCCGGGTGAGATCGTGACAGATGAACACCGGCTTGCGATTGGGCCTGGCTTCCCTGATCGCCTTTGCGACGCCCGAGTGGCCGGCTCCAACGCAATAGATGCCGAGCAGTTCGGGCTCGTTGTGCAGCGCCTTCATGGTCTCGGCATAGCTGACGTCGGGCTCGTCGTTGATCTCGACGGCGCTGCTGACGGTCAGGTTGGGAAACTCTTCATTGAGCACCGAGCGAAAACCCATTTCGCGTTCTTCATGACCGCGATAGGAGCGCGAGCCGACGACCATCGCCAGATGGCCGGTGCGGCCGCCGAGGAAGCGGCCCATCAACAGCGCCGCCGTTCGTCCCGCCACCCGGTTGTCGATGCCGACATAGGCCGATCGCGGTGCTGCCGGAACATCGGACACCAGCGTCACCAGGCGCATGCCGGCGTCGACGATGTCGCGCAGGATGTTGCGCGTGCGCGGATGATCGACGGCGATGACACCGACGCCATTGGCCCGGAGCGAGAGGTTTTCGACAGCGGTCTGCAGCGCGTTCGGTGAGATCCCGGCGAGGTTGTGGATCCGACACGAGGCGACAAGCGGCAGCCGCGCGGCGTAGTCCTCGATATGTCCGGCGAGATCGCGCATGAAGGCATTGCTGCCGATCGGCAGCAGGAATTCGAGATGGGCGGGCCGCGAGGGCAGCGTCACCTGATCGGCGACCGGCAGATAGCCGAGCTGCTTGGCGGCCTCCATGACGCGCTGCCGGTTGGCGGCACTCGCGCCCGGCCGGTTGTTGAGCACTCTGTCGACCGTTGCGGTCGACAGCCCGCAGTTACGGGCGATATCCGAGACGGTGGCTTTCATGCCGCAACCCTATGTGCCGATGCGATGCCGCGCCAGACGAGCGATGCGATTTGAGGTGACGGCTGATTGCCGCCCGTCAGCCGGACGGTCATTCGGCTGCCTCGACAGGACGGCTTCCGCCCGTTCTCAGGCGATGGCTTGCCATCTGCCTCAGTGCGATGGCTTGCCATCGGCAATGGCATCGCGGATTTCCTTGTCCGACATACCGGTGATGATCCGCTCGACTTCCGCCACGCTGGTCTTCTTCGGATCGATGTCGTCGGCAACCACCTTGCCCCGGCGCATGACGACGATGCGATCGACCACCTGGAAGACATGGTGGATGTTGTGGGCGATGAAAATGCAGGAATGGCCGGAATCGCGGGCGTTGCGCACGAAGCTCAGCACGCCCTGCGTTTCGGCGACGCCGAGATTGTTGGTCGGCTCGTCGAGAATGATGAGGTCGCTGTCGAAATGCATGGCGCGCGCGATCGCCACTGCCTGGCGCTCGCCGCCGGAGAGTGAGCCGATCGGTGTCGTTGGCGGGATGTTCTTCGAGATGCCGACCTGCTTGAGCAGGTCGCGGGCGACCGTGTTCATGGCGTCCTGGTCCATCCGGTTGAGGAAGCGCGGCGGCTTGATCGGCTCGCGTCCGAGGAACAGGTTGCGGGCGATCGACAATTGCGTGACCAGCGCCGAGTCCTGATAGATCGTCTCGATGCCGTGGGCGATGGCGTCGCTGGTGTTGCGCAAGCTCACCTTCTTGCCGCGGATGAAGATGTCGCCGCTGGTCAGCGGAACGGCGCCTGAGAGCACCTTGATCAGCGTCGACTTGCCGGCGCCATTGTCGCCGAGCAGGCCGACGATCTCCCGTTCATTGACATGGAAACTGACGTCCTCGAGTGCCTGCACGCGGCCATAGGACTTGCGGATGTTCTGCATGCGGATCAGTGGCTCGGCCATGGTTCAAGTCCCTGCCTGATGCCGGCGTTCCAGCCATGAATGGAGCGCCATCATGCCAAGGATGATCGCGCCGATGAAGATGTTGTAGGCAAGGCCGGGCACGCCGATCAGCACGATGCCGTTGCGCATGACGCGCAGGATCAGGATGCCGAGCACGGTGCCGATGATCGTGCCGCGCCCGCCGGTCAGGGCCGTGCCGCCGATCACCACCATGGCGATGACTTCCAGCTCATACCCGGTGCCGCTGTTGGGGTTAGCCGCCGAGGTGCGCAGCGAAGAGATGACGCCGGCGAGCGAGGCCATCAGTGATGACAGCACGAACAGGCCGATCTTGACGCCGCTGACATTGACGCCGCGGGCGCGCGCCGCATTGGGATTGCCGCCGGCCGCCTGGATCCAGTTGCCAGTGCGGCTTTGCGTCAGGACATAGCCGAGCGCGATGGCCGCGGCGATAAACCAGAACAGCGACATGTAGATGCGGAACGGCCCGATGAAGAAGTCGCCGACCAGCGCCTCGGCCAGCCAGCTGCCTTCCGCGCTCCAGGTGCGCTGCGGAAAACCGTCGGTGACGAAAAGGGCGGTGCCGCGCACCACCAGCAGCATGCCGAGCGTCACCAGGAAGGACGGGATCTTGAGCTGTGTGACGAACCAGCCGTTGACCAGCCCGATGAAGGCGGCGACCAGCAGGGCTGCGACAAAGCCGACCTCAAGCGACGTGAGGCCGCTGTTGAACAGCGTCCACATCAGCACCGGAGAGAAGCCGAACAACGAACCGACCGAAAGGTCGAACTCGCCCGACGTCATCAACAGTGTCATCGCCAGCGCGATGAGGCCGAGTTCGACCGTGAAGGCCAGCGTGTTCGAAATGTTCTGCGGCGACAGGAAGTCGTGGTTGATGCTCCAGAAAACGGCGATCTCGATGACGAGCAGGACCAAGGGGCCGAATTCAGGTCGCGCGATCAGGCGTTGGATGAGCGAACGATGTTCCACAAGCACCTGCGATATGATTGGAAAGGCTGAGCCCCGAACATCCGCATGCGAAGGGCTCGGCGAAAATGGGACGTCAGTCGCGACCGCCGGGGCAGTCGCGACTGCTAGGGTTGGGGATGTTATTTGCCGGACAGGATCTTGTCGTAGACGCCGGCGGTGTCCTTTTCATAGAGCGCGCCAGTGATGACGTTGAAGCCCGGAGGAATGCCGCCTGCGGCCATGTTGGCAAGTGAGAGCGCGACATAGCTTGTCGCCTGCGGGTCCTGCCACTGGCCGGCATTGACATAGCCGTTCAGCACTTCCTGGGTGGTGTCGAGCGAGTTGCCCCAGCCGACGACCGGGATTTCGCCCGGCTTGATGCCGACCTGGTCGAACACCCGCTTGATCGAGCCGGTCACCAGGTCGCCGAGGCCGATGATCGCCTTGACCTTGGCCTTGTTGGCGGTGAGGTAGTCGACCATGCGGTTGATCACTTCGGCCTGGTCGAGCGTGGCTTCGGTGATCTCATAGGTGATGCCGAGCGGTCCGAAGACGCTCTTGATGCCTTCCTCTTCCTGGACGCCATAGGTGGCGCCGGGGACCTCGACCGGCATCCAGACGAAATCGCCCTTCTTCACCAGGCCTTTGTCGACCAGATACTGCGCCCAGTGCTTGCCGAAGGTGACGTTGTCGCCGCCGACGTAGGCGTTGAAATTGGCCTTGGGATCGGGCGTGTTGAAGTTGATGATCGGGATGTTTGCCGCGCGGGCTTCCTTGACGATCTCGACGAGGCTGCCCGGATCGGGGCTGGTGGTGACGATGCCGTCGGCCTTGGCGGAGAGGGCGGCGCGAACCGCTTCCTGCTGGGAGGCCACGTCGCCATTGTGGAACGATGTGTTGACGGTGTTGCCGGTGTCCTTGGCCCACTGCTTGGCGCCAGCCAGGAAGTAGGTCCACACCGGATCAGCCGGACCGCCATGCGAGATCCAGTAGAACGTCTTGGCCTGTGCCGCTGCTGGAATCACCATTAGCGCCACCAACAGGCCGTATAGAACGAGTCTTAGCCGTGTCAGCATTTGATTTCCTCCCGTTTGTAGATGGTCAGTTCCGAATCCGTCCCTTGTTCCGGCGACCGCCGGATTGCGTCTTTTTGCCAGCGCCGGTTGGATGCGTCAGAGCATCCCCTTTTTCGACGGATGGCAAGCCTCCATCTGCAGATGTAGTGGGCGCCTGACGGGGCGCCATCAACGGTCCCATCAGATTGCATCAGTTGAGGTGATTTTTCGCGTCAGTCGAAGGGTTGGCGTCGAGGATGCCGCCGGCCGACCTGGATCACTCCGGCAAGCCCCGCCATCGCGCCCATCAGCACCAGCGTCAGCCGCCGCACCTTGGCGGTCGGAATGCCGGCATGGGCGGCGGCTTGCGGGCAGAGGCCGCTAGATAAGGTTGGCCTTTGCCAGCTCGCGCATGAGATGGCTGGCGCCGTAGGTCCAGTGCGGGCAGTCGGGCGACAGCCGCACCCGGTTGACCAGCGCGCCGAATTTCTCCGACGAGATCGTGACGATGTCGCCGACCTTGTGGGTGAAGCCCTTGCCCTTTTCGCCGCGATCCTTCGATGGCACGAACATGGTGCCGAGATAGAGCGCCAGCCCGTCCGGATACTGGTGGTGCGGGCCCATGGCGGCGGCAACCAGCTCTTCCGGCGAGCGGCTGATCTCGGCCATCGAGCTCGCACCCTCCAGCGAAAACCCGTCCTCACCCTCGACCTTCAGGCGCACGACGGCTCGCTTGACGTCGTCGATGGAGAATGTGTCGTCGAACAGGCGGATGAAGGGGCCGAGTGCGGCCGAGGCATTGTTGTCCTTGGCCTTGCCAAGCAGCAGCGCCGAACGCCCTTCGACGTCGCGCAGATTGACGTCGTTGCCGATGGTGGCGCCGACGATCCTGCCGCTGCTGGCGGCGATCATGGCGATCTCGGGCTCGGGATTGTTCCAGGTCGATACCGGGTGAAGGCCGACATCGGCGCCAAAGCCGACCGAGGCCATCGGCTGGCACTTGGTGAAGATCTCGGCATCGGGACCGATGCCGACTTCCAGATATTGCGACCAGGCGCCGCGCGCGATGAGCTTGGCCTTGATCTCCATCGCCTCGGGCGAGCCGGGCTTGAGCTTCGACAGATCGTGGCCAATCAGCCCGGCGATGTCGGCGCGGATGGCGTCGGCCTTTTCCGCCGAACCGCGCGCCTGTTCCTCGATCACCCGTTCGAGCAGGCTGACGACGAAGGTGACGCCCGAGGCCTTGACCGCCTGGAGGTCGACCGGGGACAGCAGGTAGGGTTTTTTCGCATCGCGCGTGGCCGCAAAACAGTTGGCCGCGATGGCGTCGAGCGAGCCGATCGGCTTGCCCTTGGCCGAGCGCAGATGGCCGGCAGGATCGGCCATCTCGCAGACATCACGCACGGTCGGTGCCGTGCTCGATGTGATGTCGAAGACGGTGCCATCGCGCACCGTGACCACCAAAGGATGCGAGACATCGCTGCTTCTGGCGCGGCCGACAAAAAGGCCCTCAGTGGGCAGGTGCGTCGGGTTGGTCATGGCGTTCGGTCCTCTGAAATAATCTAAAATGCGGCTGGCCGGATCGGCGCGGCACTTTCACCGGATTCCGGCCAAAGGTCTATCCCGCCGCTGGCGACCTGGGATGGCTCTTTTCGTTCGCGGAATTTTACACTCCCGGTTGCCTATCGGCGTCGGTCCACAGACGAAAACTGAAACGCTCTTTCAAAAACGTGAAATCTTGACTAGGGTTTTCATTTAAGCGCAGCGCTTTCAGGTGACCTTTGCCCGCACCATTCTCCGATCCGATCTGGCGCAAGCCGCAAGCGGCTTCCATGTTTCAGTCGCTGTTTGCCAGTGGCGATTGTGTCGATGTCGTCATTGTCGGTGGCGGCATCATGGGCCTGTCGACGGCTTTGCATGCTGCCCGGCTTGGCATGTCGGTGCAGGTGCTGGAGGCCGGCGACATCGGCCAGGGCGCATCGGGGCTCAATGGCGGGCAGGTCATTCCCGGCCTGAAATACGATCCGGAATGGCTGCTCGAGCATTTTGACCCGGAGCGCGGCGAGGCGCTCGTCAACTTTGCCGCTTCGACCGCAGATGCGGTTTTCGAACTGATCCGCGACGAAAAACTGGCGGTGCCGTTCGTTCGCAATGGCTGGATCCAGGCGGCTCATACCGAGGTTGCGCTGAAGGCGGCGGCAAACCGTGACCGGCAATGGCGAGGGCGTGGCGCTGACGTCAAGCTATTGAGTCAGGCGGAGATTGCCGCGATGACCGGCGCTCAAGGGTATCTCGGCGGCTGGCTCGATCGCCGCGCCGGTGTCATCGATCCGCTCGCTTACACGTCGGAACTCGCCCGGGTCGCGGCGGCGGCTGGTATAGGGATAGCGGAGCGCCAAAAGGTCGTGCGGCTTGCCAATGCCGCGGGCGTTTGGCGCGTTTCGACTGAAAACGGCACTGAATTGCAGGCGAAGGCGGTCGTGCTGGCGACCAACGCCTATACGGACGGTTTGATCCCTGGCCTCGCCGAGACGATCGTGCCGCTGCATTCCTTCCAGATCGCCACAGCACCGTTGCCGCCCAACCTGGCGGCCACGATCCTGCCGGAAGGGCAGGCTGTGTCGGATTCGCGTCGCATCCTCGTCTATTACCGCAAGAGCGCCGATGGCCGGCTGGTGCTTGGTGGGCGTGGCCGCATGGCCTTGCCGACCAGCCCCAGTGACTGGGCGCATCTCGAGCGGGCGCTGCGGCGGCTCTATCCCATGCTGTCCGACGTCGCCATCGAGAAGCGCTGGTTCGGCCGGGTGGCGATGACGCCGGACCACCTGCCGCACATTCACGAGCCGGAGCAAGGCCTTGTGGCCGTGGTCGGCTGCCAGGGGCGTGGCGTCGGTCTGATGACGGCGCTTGGCGAGCGCATCGCAACCTATCTTTCCAGTGGCGACGCCAGGCAGTTGCCATTTCCGCTCTCGCCGATCCGGCCGATCCCGTTCCACGCCTTCCGGCAGGTCGGCGTTGCCGCGACCATCGCCTGGTATCGCCTGCTCGACGCGCTGGAGCGCTGACCCAGCAATTCGCCAAAAGGGATTCCGCTTGACAGTTTCACGAATATGAAAAACTCTTAGGTAATTTCAAAATTTCGATTGGCAGGTCGATGTCGACCATTGTTGCAGCACAAGCGCCAGAGACCCGGTCCCTATCGGGCTTCCGGGTTGCCATGTTGCTGCCGGGTGCGTTGGTCACCTTCCTGCTGATCCTGTTTGCCCTCGGCCTGGTGCTGTTCCTTGCCTTCCGCGCCAATGACGGTTCGCTGCTCGGTACGGGTTTCACCGTCGCGAACTTCGCCACCGTGGTGTCCGATCCGCTGTACTGGACGGTGACGCTGCGCTCGCTGGTCATCGCCGCCCTGGTCACGCTGGCCACGGTCGTCACCGCCTATCCCGTTGCCTACTACCTTGCCTTCCATGCCGGACGGCGGCGCGGCCTGCTGCTGTTCCTGGTGACGCTGCCGTTCTGGACCAGCTATCTCCTGCGCGTCTTCGCCTGGAAGATCGTGCTCGCCTATAATGGCGTTTTGAACTCGGCGCTGATCGAAAGCGGCATTTGGTCCGAGCCGACTTTGGCCTTTCTCAACACGCCGGCCGCCGTCGTCGTCACGCTCGCCCACGCCTATGCGCCGTTCGCCATCCTGCCCATCTATGTGGCGCTGGACACCATCCCGAAGTCGCTGGTCGAGGCCGCTTCCGATCTTGGCGCCAGACCCTTCACCTCTTTCCGCCGGGTCGTGCTGCCCAATTCGATGCCGGGCGTGCTGGCCGCCGCACTTGTCGTCTTCGTGCCGACGGTCGGCGACTATGTCACGCCTGCTCTCGTCGGCGGCCCGGCCAGCACCATGATCGGCACGCTGATCCAGGCTGAGTTCGGCAAGGCCAATGACTGGCCGTTTGGCGCCGCATTGTCTGTCGCCGTCATGCTGGTCATCCTTGCCGTGGTGCTGGTCGCACGCTTCACGGACCGCAGATTTGGCAGCCGCACATGAGCACCATGCGCACGGGAGGCGGCCGCTGGCTTGGTGTCTACGTCATCGCCTATCTGGTCTTTCTCTATCTGCCGGTGCTGCTGATCCCGCTGTTTTCCTTCAACAACTCGATCCAGGCAGCCTTTCCGCTGCAGGGCTTTACCTTGCAATGGTACGCGACGCTGTACGGCAATTCGGCGCTTTCCGGCGCGCTCGCCAACAGCCTCGTCATCGCCGCCATTGCCGCCACGGGGGCAACGCTGTGCGGCATCACCGTGTCCTACATGGACCTCTATGGCCGCTCGCCGCTCGCCGCCACAATCAGCGCCATGGCCCGGCTGCCGATCCTGATCCCGGGTGTCATCGTGGGCATATCGCTGCTGATCCTCATCAACCTCATCGGTCTCGGGCCATCGCGCATTGCCATCGTTCTCGGCCACATACTGGTGGCGCTGCCGACGACCGTGGTGATCATGCGCAGCCGCTTCGCCGCCATTCCGAAAACCATTCGCGAGGCGGCACTCGATCTCGGCGCTTCCGATTGGACGACCTTCCGGAGGGTCATGCTGCCGCTCAGCCTGCCGGCCATCATCTCGGCCTTCATGCTGGCCTTCCTGATCTCCTTCGACGAATTCATTGTCGTCTTCTTCCTCGCCGGCACCGAGCCGACGCTGCCGCTCTACATCTGGAGCCAGCTGCGGTTCCCCAGATCGCTGCCGACGGTCATGGCGCTGGGCACGTCGATCCTGGCGGTCTCCTTCGTCATCGCTGCAATCGCCGAAATCCTGCGCCATCGCGGCCTGTCCGCAACGGCGCCACGACCCGCGGATCCATCACAACCAAAACAAACCAAGAGAGGAGAACTGCAATGGCATTCGACCTAATATCTGGAAAGATGGCCCGGACCGGCCTGGCCGCACTGGCATTGGCGCTGTCGTCGACCGTCGCTTTCGCCGGCGACAAGCTGCAATATTTCACCTGGTCGGGCTATGAACTGCCCGATTTCAACAAGAGCTTCCTTGCCGCACATCCCGATGGCGTCGAGGCCTCGATCTTCGGTGACGACGATGACGCCTTCACCAAGGTCAAGGCCGGCTTCCGCCCCGACATCGCACATCCCTGCTATGACAAGGTGGCGCGCTGGAACAAGGAAGGCCTGCTGCAGCCGATCGACACCAAGCGCATCAAGAACTGGGATTCGATCTTTCCGGTGTTCAAGAACCTGCCCGACCTGCAGGCCGGCGATGGCAAGGTCTGGATGGTGCCGTGGGACTGGGGCAACACCTCGATCCTCTACCGCACCGATCTGGTGAAGAACCCGGAAGCGAGCTGGAACCTTCTGTGGGACAAGCAATATGCCGGTCGCATGGCGACCATCGACGCCGTACACGACACGCCGATCGTTGCGGCGCTCCTGGTCGGCGTCAATCCGTTCGACATGACGCCCGAGCAAATGGACAAAGTGGCAGACAAACTGCGCGAGCAGCGACCGCTGCTCTCCAACTACACCACCGACATGACCTCGGTCGGACAGGCGCTGGCCAGCGGCCAACTGGTCGCCGCCATGACCTGGAACGCATCGGCCACCTCGCTGAAGAAGCAAGGGGTGCCGGTCGAGTTCATGAAGCCGAAGGAGGGCATGCTGACCTGGGCCTGCGGCTTCGTCATGCTCAAGGACGCCAAGAACGTCGATCTCGCCTATGATTTCATCAACAGCCGGCTGGACGCCGACTCGGGCAAATACCTGATCCAGTCCTACGGCTACGGCAGCTCGCTGAGCTCTGCCTTTGCCGCCGTGCCGAAGGAGGAGCTGGAGACGCTGCAACTGCCGTCTGACCCGGAGGTGATGCTGAAGACCACCATCTTCACCGGACCGATGAAACAGAATGACGAACTCGCCAAGATGTTCGAAAAGGTCAAGGCCGGCGGCTGAGCCTGGCTCTTCCTTCTCCCCTTGTGGGGTGAGCAGCCGGTCGCGTAAGCGAATTCATCGTGCCAGTGGCACGATGAAGGCCGGCGAACGCCGGGACGCTGCGAAGCAGCGGGGACCCGGCAGGTGGATCGGCTACCACGCCCGGCCCCTCGCAGGCTCAGGGCGTTCGAAGCTCGAAAAGCCAAGCAATTGGCTTTTCGTTCGCTGCGCGAACCGCTTCTCACCCCACAAGGGGAGAAGGGAAAAAACGAGGACGAATGCATGGACATGCTCGACGAAGCGGCTGAAAAGCCGAAGGACGATGCCGATGTGCGGGTCGGCCGGCGCGTGCGGGCGCTGCGGCTTGAGCGCAACCTGTCGCTGGCCGATCTTGCCGCCAGGGCAGGCGTGTCGATCGGCGCGCTCAGCCAGATCGAGCGCGGCATGTCCTCGCTGCGCGTCAAGGTGATCTGGCCTCTCGCCGCCGCCCTCGACATCGAGCCGTCGGCGCTGATCGCCGACGGCAACGATGCCGTCAACGATCTCTATTGCGTGCGTGCCAACAGCCGCCGCGCCATTCCGGTGAAGTCGGAAGGCATCGCCAAGGCGCTGCTGTCGCCGCCGGGCGCGACACTGACCGGCATGCTGGTGACGGTTGATGCCGGCGGCGGCACCGCCGGGGCCTATGCCCATGCCGGCCATGAATTCGGCTTCGTCGTTTCGGGAGAGGTCGAGCTGGTTGTGGATTCGACAAAATACGTGCTGAAGACCGGCGACAGTTTTGCCTTCAAGAGCACGCTTTTGCATGCCTTCTGCAATCCTGGTGCCGAGCGCTGCCAGATCCTTTGGGTCAACACCACGAAGCCGTCCGAGGTTCGCGATGGCGCCTGATCCTCTCGTCCGGCTGCAGACGGTTTCAAAGCTGTTTCCGGGCGGCATCGTCGGGCTCGATGCCGTCGATCTCGACATCGTCCGCGGCGAGTTCCTCACCCTGCTTGGGCCGTCGGGCTGCGGTAAGACCACCAGCCTGCGCGTCATTGCCGGCTTCGAAAGCCCGTCGAGCGGCAAGGTGCTGCTCGACGGCCGCGACATCACAGCACTCAGGCCCTACGACCGGCCGGTCAACACCGTGTTCCAGGACTACGCGCTGTTTCCGCATATGAACGTCACTGAGAATGTCGGCTTCGGCCTGTCCTTGCGAAAACTATCCGGCGCCGAGCAGGCAAAGCGTGTTGGCGAAGCCCTCGATATGGTCGGCCTCGCCGACAAGCTTGGCGCCCGCGTCTCCGAACTGTCGGGCGGCCAGCGCCAGCGCGTCGCGCTCGCTCGTGCCATCGTCTGCGAGCCGCGCGTGTTGCTGCTCGACGAGCCGCTGTCGGCGCTCGACGCGCATCTGCGCGAACAGATGCAGGTTGAACTGAAGCGGCTGCAGTCGCGGCTCGGCACCACCTTCGTCATGGTCACCCATGACCAGACCGAAGCGCTGTCGATCTCCGACCGCATCGTTGTCATGAACAAGGGCCGCATCGAGCAGATCGCGCCGCCGGCGACGCTCTACGACCGGCCCGCCACCACATTCGTCGCCAGTTTCATCGGCACCATGAACCTGTTACAGTCGCGGTTTCTCGGACGCGATGGCGATCGCTTGCGGTTCGCCGCCGGTGCCTTGCCGCTGGAAGCGACCTCTGAATCCGGCGAGGCTCCCGTCGAGGGCGCCATGCGCATCGTCGGCGTGCGTCCCGAGGATTTGCTGGCGGCTACTGAAGCGGCAACCGGCACGGCGCCGGCACGCGTCAACAGCATAGTCTTCCACGGCCGCACCTTGCGCCTGCATGCCGAACTCGGGCAGGGCGCACCTGTTGTCATCGACGCGCCACGCCAGGCTGAGGGTTTTCAATTCAGCGTCGGCGATGTGGCGCATATCAGCCTGCGCCGTGGGGCCAACTGCCCTATGCTGCCAAGCTAGTCCCACCGACAGTCCAAGAAACCGGAGCACCA
The DNA here is from genome assembly GCF_042431665.1 of Mesorhizobium kowhaii. Taxonomy (NCBI): domain Bacteria; kingdom Pseudomonadati; phylum Pseudomonadota; class Alphaproteobacteria; order Hyphomicrobiales; family Phyllobacteriaceae; genus Mesorhizobium; species Mesorhizobium kowhaii. Next base: position 222,102 of record NZ_JBHLYT010000053.1, on the reverse strand, counting down.
CCGCTTGAGCAATCATCTGAACTTCTTTGTCGACGGCAAATGGGTGGCACCCGTGGTGCCGGCGACGCTTGATGTGATCGACCCATCCACCGAAGAGGCCTACACCAGGATCTCCGTCGGCTCGAAGGCCGATGTGGACAAGGCCGTGGCCGCAGCCAAGGCGGCCTTCCCGTCCTTCTCGCAGACCAGCAAGGCCGAGCGCCTGAAGCTCCTGAAACGTATTCTCGAAATCTACAACGAGCGCTACGAGGACATCGCCCAGGCCGTCAGCCAGGAAATGGGCGCGCCGATCACCTGGGCACGCGAGGCGCAGGCCTGGGCGGGCAGGGCGCATATGGAAGCCACCATCAAGGCGCTGGAGGACTACGAGTTCAGCGAAAAGCGCGGCGGCACCATGGTCGTCAAGGAGCCGATCGGTGTCTGCGCGCTGATCACGCCGTGGAACTGGCCGCTCAACCAGATCGTCTGCAAGGTGGCGCCGGCAATCGCCGCCGGCTGCACCGTGGTGCTGAAGCCTTCCGAGATCGCACCGATCAGCGGCATCGTCTTTTCGGAAGTGATGGAAGCCGCCGGCACGCCGAAAGGCGTCTACAACATGATCAACGGCACCGGCCCGGATGTCGGCCAGATCATGGCCGGCCATCCCGATGTCGACATGGTGTCATTCACCGGTTCGACCCGTGCCGGCATCATCGTTGCCAAGACAGCGGCGGAGACGGTCAAGCGCGTGGCGCAGGAGCTCGGCGGTAAGTCGGCCAACATCGTGCTGCCCGACGCCGATTTCGAAACGGCGGTGCGCAAGGGTGTCGAGGGTTGCTTCGGCAACAGCGGCCAGTCCTGCGACGCGCCGACGCGCATGCTGGTGCCGGCCGCCCGCCATGACGAGGCGCTCGCCATCGCCAAGAAAGCCGCCGAAGCGCACAATGTCGGCGATCCCCGCTCCGAGGAAACCAAACTCGGGCCGGTGGTCTCGAACATCCAGTACGACAAGATCCAACGGCTGATCGAAGCCGGCATCAAGGAAGGCGCCACGCTCGTCACTGGCGGCCCCGGCCGGCCCGAACACCTCAACCGCGGCTACTATGTCAGGCCGACCGTGTTCGGCCATGTCACATCAGGCATGACCATCGAAAAGGAAGAGATTTTTGGCCCGGTGTTGTCGGTTATTTCCTACAGTGACGACGACGACGCGGTGAGGATCGCCAACGACACGGTCTACGGTCTCGCTGCCTATGTGCAGTCCGGGGATATCGATCGCGCCCGCAAGGTGGCCGGACAGTTGCGCGCCGGACAGGTCTCGATCAACTACCCGGAATGGGACACGTTCGCACCGTTCGGCGGCTACAAGCAGTCGGGCAACGGCCGCGAATACGCCGATTGGGCGATCCACGATTTTCTGGAGGTCAAGGGCATCATCGGCTACGGAGCGTAGGCTTCGGATCCCTGCTCGTCAGGCCCCTTCAAGGGTTAGAATTGCGGGCGCTGGTGCGGGAAGCATCAGCGCCCGCATCATTTTTGCTTGATTTGTCCCCTTTTGTTCTAGCTCTCTCAAGGCGACTATCTGGCTCAAATCGTCGTCGCATATCCGCGAGATATCATCATCCTGACATGGCTTGTCAGCTACAAGCGGATTGACGATGGCAGGCGGTCGAGCTGTCCCCTACTTGCACTACGTCTGAACAGGAGGAACACATATGACCATCGCGGAAATTGCCAAGGATTTCACCGAACTCCTACAGCAGGGCGACCACCAAGGCGCTGCTGAGAAATACAATGCCGACGATATCGCCAGCTACGAAGCCATGGAGGGGCCGATGGCCGTCAGCCATGGCAAGGCGGCCCTCAAGCAGAAGGGCCAGTCGTGGCAAGAGAACCACGAAGTCCATGGCGGCTCGGTCGAGGGCCCCTATGTCAATGGCGACCAGTTCGCGGTGCGCTTCAAGTTTGACATAACGCCCAAGGCTACGGGCGAGCGTGTCACCATGGATGAGGTCGGCTTGTATACGGTCAAGAACGGCAAGATCACCGAAGAGCGCTTCTACTATTGAGGCCGGAAATACCGAAATACCATAGGGCTTCCGGGAGCCTGCTCTCTTCGCTGCAGGGTTGAAAAATAGGCATGGCGGCCGGGGCGATACCTTGGCCGCCATATGAGACGCTCAAATGGTCTTCACATACTCCGCGAGCTGATCCAGCACCGTGCCCCAGCCGTCGAAGAAACCCATCTCTTCATGGTTCTTGCGGGTGGCCTCGTCGCGGTGGATGGCGGTGGCGGTGTAGCGTGTGCCCTTACCGTCCGGCTGGAAGGAAATGACGGCGGTGATGAACGGCTCCCCTGACGGCCGATAGCCCGGCAGCAGCGCATCCGTCCACACCAGCCGCTCGTTCGGCACGATTTCCAGATAGCAGCAATGGCGGTCGTTGACCTCATTGCCGTCGGGCGACTGCATGCGCGTGCGGAACAGCCCGCCCGGCCTGAGGTCGATCTCGCAGTCGGTGATCATCCACGGCTTCGGCGTGAACCACTGCTTGACGTGGCCCGGCGTCGTCCAGGCTTTCCACAGCAATTCGCGCGGCGCATCGACGGCGCGCTCCAGCACGAGGTCCAGTCTGGGGTCCGGCTTGAACGGATAGCTCATGCGTCTTTCTCCTTGAGTGTCATCACATAGGCGTCGAACTGGTCGAGGCGGCGCTCCCACCGTGTGCGCTGTTCGGCCAGCCAGTTTTCGGCGAGCTTCAGCGGCTCAGGCGCCAATTGATAGGTCCTGACCCGGCCGGTCTTTTGCGAATGCACCAGCCCGCAGCCTTCGAGAACCCTGAGATGCTCGATGAAGGAGGGCAGCGCCATGTCGAAGGGCTGCGCGAGTTCGCTGACCGAGGCGGGGCTGCGGTTCAGCCGCTCCACCACGCGTCGCCGCGTCGGGTCGGACAATGCGCGAAAGATGCCGTCGATCGGCGGGGGGCTCGGATTTGCGGTCTGGAGGCTGGTCATTGGTCGGTCCTGGGGCGCCATCAAAAATGGCTCGGAAAGATACTTAGGAGAATTCCTTAGTGTTGGCAAGCCCGAAATCACGGGGACGCCTGAGAGGCCGCTGGAAAAGCACGCGGAGCGTCCCTAATCTGCGGTCAGATTCGAAGTCCGAAGGGCAAGTGTTTTGACGATCACGATGTACGGCATCACCACCTGCGACACGGTCAAGAAGGCGCGCGTCTGGCTGGAAAGTCATGAGGTGCCCTACCGGTTTCACGACTACAGGGCGGAGGGACTGGACGAGAAGCGGCTGGATGGCTGGGTCGGCAAGGTCGGCTGGGAAATCCTGCTCAACAAGGCGAGCACTACGTTCCGCGAACTGGCGGACAGGGACAAGCAGGGCCTCGACGAAAAGAGGGCCAAGGCGCTGATGCTGGCCAAGCCGACGATGATCAAGCGGCCGGTGCTGGAATTGGGCGACAGGATTCTCGTCGGCTTCAAGCCGGATGTTTATCAGCAGGCGGTGGGCGGGTTGAAGTAGGCCAACGGGACGGCGAAGCTGCCAATCTCCCCCGCAAGGGGGGAGATCAGATGTTGCTTCGGCTTTCGCCAATTTCCGCAGTTTCAGGGCGTAGGCACGCCTCAAGCCGCGCGCAGATACACCGCCAGCGCCACCGCATTGTTGTGCGCCTCGTCGCGCGCACCGTAGAGCAGCGTGACCTTTCCCTTGTCGAGCAAGGCACGCAACTGCCCAACCACCTCTTCGTTGCCGTCCAGCTCAGCACGATATCGCTTCTGAAACTCCGCCCAGCGCGCCGGCGCATGCCCGAACCATCCACGCAGATCATCGCTCGGTGCGATCTCCTTCAACCACAGCGTCAGCCCGGCCTCTTGCTTGCTGACGCCGCGTGGCCAGATCCGGTCGACCAGAACCCGTTGCCCGTCATCAGGCGCCGGCGGCTCGTAAATCCGCTTGACCACCAGGTCGAAGGCCACCGGACCCTCCGTAGGCGGCGGTGGCTGTCAGGCCCACTCGCCCTTGCGCATCACCGGCACGCGGGCGCCATCCTTGTGGACGCCGTCGATGTCGATCTTGTCCGAGCCGATCATCCAGTCGATGTGGATGAAGCTCTTGTTGCCGCCACGCGCGGCGATTTCGTCCTGGCTGAGCGAGGCGCCATTGACGAAGCACTTCGAATAACACTGGCCGAGCGCGATGTGGCAGGCGGCGTTCTCGTCGAACAGCGTGTTGAAGAACAACAGGCCGCTCGCCGAGATCGGCGAGGAATGCGGCACCAGCGCCACCTCGCCGAGACGGCGCGCGCCTTCGTCGGTGTCGAGCACCTTCTTCAGCACGTCCTCGCCTTTCGAAGCCTTCGCCTCGACGATCCGGCCCTCCTCGAAACGCACCGAAATCTCGTCGATCAGCGTGCCCTGGTAGGACAGCGGCTTGGTCGAGGAGACATGGCCCTCGACGCGCCTGGCATGCGGCGTGGTGAAGACTTCTTCGGTCGGGATGTTGGGATTGCAGGTGATGCCGTTCTTGGCGGTCGAGGCGCCGCCCATCCATTCATGGCCGTCCGCCAGCCCGACGGTCAGGTCGGTGCCCGGCCCAGTGAAATGCAGCGCATGGAAATTGTGGCCGTTGAGCCATTCGGTGCGGCCACGAAGCGCTGCATTGTGCGCCTTCCAGTTGCCGATCGGGTCTTCGACGTCGACTCGCGAGGCGGCGAAGATGGCGTCGGCGAGCTTGGCCACGGCAACGTCGTCGGCATCGCTAGGGAAAACCTGCCTGGCCCAGGCGAGGTCCGGATAGGCGACGATGTTCCAGTTGATGTCGAAGCCGGTGATCTTTTCCAGCGCCGGCTGGTAGGCCATCGAATTCGCCTTGTTGGCGCGCGCCACTTTCGCCGGATCCTGCGCCGACAACAGCGACGGATCCTCGCCGCGCACGGCAAGTCGCGCCGCATTGTTGGCGAAGGCCTTCGCCATGCCTTCATAGAGCCACCCGGCAGCGCGGTCGAAACCGGCATCGGCGCCGAAGCGATAGCGCGCCAGCGTCATCTCGTCGTCGTTGAAGATCGGCGTCACCAGTCCGGCGCCGGCCTTGTAGGCATGCTCGACGATCCGCCTGGTCAGCGGCAGCGCCGCGATCGATGACGTCAGCACCAGGTCCTGTCCGGGCTGCAACTGCAGTCCAACTTTGATGGCGACTTCCGCCAGCCTGTCGAGCTTCACCGGGTCGATCGATGCGGAAACGCCGCGCGAATGTGTGGTCATGATCCTGCCTGCCGTAGTTTGATGTCTGATCCACCATAGAGCGGTGCCACCGTCCTTTCCACCGTGAACGCACCGGAGGATGCGGTGGCCGCATTCGCGGACCCGAACTGTACCATCGTCGCCTCGATCTCTTCCTTGATCCAGACCTTGAAGTCCCGGACCTTGCGGCTTTCGCCCTTGGTGGAGGAGGTCACCAGCCAATAGCCGAGCCCGCTCTGGGCGCGGATTCCGAACGGCGCCACCAGCCGCCCGTCGGCCAGTGCATCGGCGGTGAGCAATTGCCAGCCGAGCATCACGCCATGGCCGGCAATCGCTGACTCCAAGCACAGCATCGGGTCGGTGAAGCGCGCCCCCTTCAGGAAAGTGACGGGCGGAACACCGGCTGCCTCGAACCAGCTTTCCCAATTGATCATCGCCCGCTCGTCGGTGATAGCGCAGGTCTGGGCAAGATCCTCGATCGAGTTCAGTTTTCTGGCGATCACCGGGGCGCAGACCGGAAAGACTTCCTGGGCCAGCAGCAGTTCCGCCCGCCCGCCCGGCCATTTGCCGTCGCCAAGCCGGATGGCAATGTCGATGTCGGAATGATCGAGATCGGCCAGCCGCACTGAAGCGTCGATGCGCAACAGCACGTTGGGATGCCGCGCGAAGTGACGCGACAGTCGCGGCAGCAGCCATTTCGAGGCAAAGGCCGGCGCCACCGAAACCACCAATGTGCATTGCGTCGCCTCGTCGGCCAGCGCCACGGCCTGGGCAAGCTCGCGAAATCCCGCACCGAGGCGGGCCGCGAAGACGGCGCCGAATTCGGTCAGCACGAGACCGCTCGCCGTCCGTTCGAACAGCGCCTGGCCGAGCTGCTTTTCGGTGCGGCTGATCTGCTGGCTGACGGCACTGACGGATACGTTGAGTTCGGCCGCCGCCGACGCAAGCGAACCGAGACGGGCGACGGTTTCCACGGCGCGAAGGCCGTTGAGATGGACTCGGTTGAGCATAGCCATACAGATTTTCTAAACCGATCCGGCCGAAATCTCAATTGAAAGACACATCGAAACGGCAGACTTTATCGACGGGAGCTAGACCCGCGGAGCTGAAAATGCTGAGGATGTTGTCATCGCTGAAGGTCTTTTTCGCTACGGATGCTCAGCATGAGCCAAGCCGCGAGAGCGAGACGCAGAGATGGCTGACCGATCCGCTTTCGCATCCTGTGCTTAACACCATGTCGGAGCGCGAATTGGGTGACGTGCCGTTCAGGCTGACGGCGCGGCGGACGGTGTACGAGACCGCTTCATTGCATGCCGGTTTCGGTGCTGCTGAGAGACTGTTTGGAAATTCTACTTTGGCGGCCATCGGATGGCGTTTTCTGCGCTTCCGTTGCTCACGGACCAATGTCCGCTGCGCTACGATTCTCGAAACCACCACCATATGACTCGCCAGAGCGAATTTCGAAACGGTCTCTGAGCGGACGTCACGCTTTCCGGCTTAAGCAAAAGTCGAGGTGAGCGCCGCGCGCTGTGGCCGTACTGGCCCAACAGATGGCGGATTGTTTCAGCGATCCCTGCATTTATTGTGCGCTGCAATGATACCCGCCACCTCGACAGCACTGCGTTTCGCCTTCGCCGGCATGATCGCCATGGCTGTTGCCATGGGCATCGGCCGCTTCGTCTACACGCCGATCCTGCCCGGCATGATGGAAGAACTCCATCTGTCGCCGGCCGATGCCGGGTGGATCGCCTCCGCCAACTATCTCGGCTACCTCGTCGGCGCGCTGGTGGCGGCGGGCGGCTGGGCGCATGGGCGCGAGCGCCTGCTGATGCTGGTGGGTCTCGGCGCCAGCGCTGTCCTGGCAGCCCTGATGGGGCTGACCGACACCATGGTCGCCTTTCTCGTCATCCGCTTTCTGGCCGGTCTGGCCAGCGCCTTCGTCATGGTGTTCATGGCCAGCATCGTTTTCAGCCATATAAACGCTGCCGGCCGCAGCGACCTGCAGGCGTGGCATTTTGGCGGCGTTGGCCTCGGCATCGCGATGTCGGCGGCGATGATGGCGGTGCTGGTCACCGAACATGCCGGCTGGGCGGCGGGCTGGCTGTGGTCGGCGGCAATTTCGGCTTGCGGTTTCGTCGTCGTGGCACTGTTGGCAAACGAGGGCCCACTGACCAATGGCGAAACCACCCGTGAGCCGGCGCTGCCGAAGGACCGGTCGCTGATCAAGATCATCGTCGCCTATGGCCTGTTTGGTTTTGGCTACGTGGTGACGGCGACATTCCTGGTCGCCATCGTCCGGCAAGGCGGCGGCAGCCGCGTCTTCGAGGCCATGGTGTGGATGGTCGCCGGCCTTGCCGGCTTTCCCTCGACCTGGCTCTGGCAGAAGATCGCCGGACGGATCGGGCTCTATGCCGCCTATGCGCTGGGATGCTTCGTCGAAGTTGTTGGCGTCACCGCCAGCGTGGCCATCGGCGGACGCACAGGGCCGCTGCTTGGCGGCTTGCTGCTCGGTGGCACCTTCATTGCCATCACCGCGCTTGGCCTGCAGGCCGCGCGGCAACAGGCGCCAAGGGCGCCGCGGAGGATCTTTGCCTTGATGACGGCGTCCTTCGGCCTTGGCCAGATCATCGGCCCGATCGCCGCCGGGTTGTTGGCGCAGGCATCGGGTGATTTCTTCCTCGCCTCGATCACCGCCGCTGCCATGCTGGTCGTCTCCGGCGCCGTCACATGGTCGGCTGCGCCAAAATCGCCATGATTATGGGGTTGCTCGATGCCGGGCATCGGGCAGGCATTTGCTTTCCACCTAATGTGTGACTTTATGCCCGCCGATATCAGCTGATTTGCGCATAGATCGAGGAATTCCCCACAGTGTTTGTATCCTTCTTCCCGCAGCCGAAGCTTTTTTTCTCTTCGGCAGCCATCTGGAGCCTTGCGGCAATCCTGTTCTGGTTTTTCGGCGGGGAGCAGTTGGGTGCGGTTTTCGGACTGCCGCCCGCCGCGGCTGGCGCGCCCCCCATCATCGGCATCGCCATCCTCCTGTCGCCGCCGTTTCTCTGGTTCTATCTCTACTTCGCCTTTTGCGTGCTCGTCTTCTACGCGTTCTGGAGCTGGTATTCGCCGCATCCATGGCAGCGCTGGTCGATCCTGATGACCGCGGTCATCCTGTTCTTCATCTATTTCAATGTGCAGGTCAGCGTCGCCGTCAACGCCTGGTACGGGCCTTTCTTCGACTATGTGCAGGGACTGATGTCGGGAACCGGAAAGTCGACCAACGGCGAATTTTACATCGGGCTGGCTGACTTTTCGTGGCTCGCGCTGGTCGGCATGAATGTGCAGGTGGTCAACGCCTTCATCGTCAGCCACTGGATCTTCCGCTGGCGCACGGCGATGAACAATTATTTCGTCGAAAACTGGGGTAGGCTACGCCATATCGAGGGCGCCTCGCAGCGTATCCAGGAAGACACGATGCGGTTCTCGCAGATCATGGAGGATCTCGGCTCAAGCTTCGTCCAGTCGATCATGACCCTGATCGCCTTCTTGCCGGTCATGATCCAATTGCAGGCCCATATCACCGAGTTGCCGATCATCGGCGCGATTCCCCAGCCATTGGTTGTCGCAGCGCTTGCCTGGTGTCTGTTCGGGACGATCTCGGTGATGATTGCCGGCCTGAAACTTCCGGGACTACAATTCCGCAACCAGCGTGTCGAAGCCGCCTACCGCAAGGAATTGGTCTACGGCGAGGATCATGCGGAGAGGGCGCAGCCAGCCACCACTGCCGAGCTGTTCGCGAACGTTCGTCACAACTATTTCAGGCTCTATTTCCACTACATCTATTTCAACGTGGTCCGGTATACGTATCTGCAGGCTGACAACATCTTCTCGCTGCTGATCCTGGGCCCGTCGCTGGTGGCGCACAAGATAACCTTCGGCGCACTGAACCAGATATCGAACGCCTTCGGCAAAGTGACGGGTTCGCTGCAGTTTCTGCTCACCTCCTGGTCGACCATCGTCGAGCTGCAATCGGTCCACAAACGCCTGCGCGCCTTCGAGGCGACGCTGCAAGGCGAGCCGCTGCCGGCTATCGATCAGCGCTATCTCGAACGGCAAGGCGCCGAGGATCCGGCCTAAAAAGCTGAGGTTTGGAAATCGAACCGGGTTGGCGGCTCAGCCGCCAACCGAAGCTTGCTTCTGGGCAGCATCCTGCCGCGAAACATAGTCGCGGAAGCTGATGCATTCGACATCCTGCTTGACGCAGACTTCGCTGGCAAAGCGCTCCAGCGCGTTCCAATAGGCGCCGTCATTCATCAGCGCGAAGTGGAAGCCGAGTTCCAACGGAATGCGTTTGCCCTGATATTGCGCATCGAAAGCGGCACGGAAGGCGTCATAGGTCCGGTTGGCGAACTCGTCCGCCTTGCTCGGTCGCTCGAAGCCGCCGGAATGCCTGACATAGAGATTATAGTCCATGGCGATCACCGGCCTTGATTTCGGTCCTTCCGGAATCTGCGGCAGTGAAAAGCGCATGATGCCGTGGTTGGCCGCCGGCCGGGCAGGGCCCTGCGAGACGCCGCTGGCGTCGAACTGATAGCCGGCCGCCGGCAGCGCCTCGTAGAGCGCCTTGCCTGTCGACAGATACGGCGCGCGGAAACCGACCACCGCATGCCGCGCGAAATCGCGCCAGCCCTTGGGTTCGGGCGCGATACCGTTGATCGCATAGGCGTTCTCGAGAATATGCTCGAACGAACCGAGCTCCTTCAGCCAGTCGGCCTTGCTCCAGTCCTTGCCGTCGAAATGGCCGCAGCCATGGCTGGCGATGTCGTGACCTTCGGAGGCGGCAAGTCCGATCTGTTCGAGCCGCTCGGTCACTTCCTGCTTGGAGGCGGCAAAGCCGATGTTGGATTTGCCGGCCGTTTTGCCGGGCGCCGTGTATTCCTTGCGTGTCTCCGTCGACAGCAGGAAGACACAGGACAGGAAGTAGGTGAAATGCGCGCCGGTGCGCTGCGCCAGCGCGCGGCTGCGCTTCCACTGCGAAATGTCGCGGGCGCTGTCGAACGAGATGATGACGACCTGTTTGGGCTTTGCCGGCGTCGGTGGCACCGGTGGATCGGCCAAAGCTCCGCCGGCGACGGCGAGCGAGGCGAGGGAAAACGCAACAACGCGAAACGGATGGTACATCGGCACTCTGAATCTTAACTCGGGCTGATCTTGACTCGGGGAATGTCTGGAAGCCGGCTATCGCGCAAATGTGGCGTGGGTGCGATTGGCCTTTTCGGCCGTCTGCCCTGGGAATAGGCGATTTTCCGGTCGAACCCCTTCCATGCCGACAAAATTTCGCTAAAACGCGGGCTGACAACGGCCCGCGAGGGCAGGAATGGTTTGATTGATGTCCGACGACAGTTTTATCCGTGAAGTCAACGACGAGATGCGTCGCGAACAGGCGCAGAAGCTGTGGGACCGTTTCGGTCCCGCCTTGCTTGTCCTCGCGATCCTCGTGGTGCTCGGCACCGCCGCTTTCGTCGGCTATCGCTATTGGGACGAGACGCGCGCCAACCGCTCCGGCGATGCGTTCTCGCAGGCGCTGAAACTTGCCAATGACGGCAAGAATGACGAAGCGCTGACCGCGCTCGATCAGTTGGAGAAGGACGGCTACGGCGCTTATCCGCTGCTCGCCCGCATGCGGGCCGCGACCGTCAAGGCCAACAAGGGCGACGTCGACGCCGCCGTCAAGGATTTCGACAACGTTGCCGCCGACACGGCCATTCCTTCAGGCATTCGCGACATGGCACGCCTCAGGGCAGCGCTCCTGCTTGTCGACCATGGCTCCTTCGCCGACGTGTCCAGCCGTGTCGAGGCGCTTACATCCGATACCAACACGCTGCGCCACACGGCGCGCGAGGCGCTCGGTCTTTCCGCCTGGAAGGAAGGCAAGACCCAGGATGCGCTGAAGCTGTTCGACCAGATTGCCGCCGACGACGGCGCCCCGCGCAACACCCGTGAGCGGGCAACCTTGATGTCCGAGCTTATCCGCGGGTCGGGCAGTGCGTCGTGACCTTCAAAGTCGCCATCATCGGCAGACCTAACGTCGGCAAATCGACTCTTTTCAATCGGCTGGTGGGAAGGAAGCTGGCGCTTGTCGACGACACGCCCGGCGTCACCCGCGATCGCCGCGTCCATGCCGCCAAGCTTTACGACCTGCATTTCGACGTCATCGACACCGCCGGCTTCGAGGATGCCGCCGCCTCGACCTTGCCCGGCCGCATGCGCGCGCAGACCGAGATCGCCATCCGTGAGGCCGACCTGATCTTCTTCACGGTCGATGCCAAGTCCGGCCTGATGCCCGACGACAAGACGTTTGCCGAGATCGTGCGCAAGTCCGGCAAGCCGGTCGTGCTGGTCGCCAACAAGGCCGAGGCGAAGGGCGCCCAGGGCGGTATGCTGGAGGCCTGGGAGCTCGGCCTCGGTGAACCGATCCCGGTGTCGGCCGAACATGGCCAGGGCATGCCAGACCTGCGCGACGCGGTGATCGGCGCGCTTGGCGAGGCACGCGCCTTTGGTGAAGAAGAAGACGGCGAAGACGAAGAGGTCGTCGCCGGCGAGGTACTGATCGGCGAGGATATTGTCGACCCGGATGCGGAGCCTTCATACGACGACACCAAGCCGATGCGCATCGCCGTCGTTGGCCGCCCGAATGCCGGCAAGTCGACGCTGATCAACGCACTGATCGGCGAGGAGCGGCTGTTGACCGGGCCGGAAGCCGGCATCACCCGTGATTCCATCTCTGTGGACTGGGACTGGCATGGCCGTCGCCTGAAACTGTTCGACACGGCCGGCATGCGCCGCAAGGCGAGGATCCACGAAAAGCTGGAAGTGATGTCGGTGCAGGATGGCTTGCGCGCCATCCGCTTCGCCGAGATCGTCATCATCGTGCTCGACGCCACCATTCCATTCGAGAAGCAGGATCTGCAGATCGCCGACCTGATCGTCCGCGAGGGGCGGGCGCCGGTGATCGCCTTCAACAAATGGGACCTGATCGACCATCCGCAGGAGCTTCTGGCCGAGCTGCGCGAGAAGACCGAGCGGCTGCTGCCGCAGGTGCGCGGCATCCAGGCGGTGCCTGTCTCGGCTGAAACCGGGCGCGGCCTCGACAAGCTGATGGATGCGGTGCTGAGGACCCACAAGGTGTGGAACAGCCGCGTCTCGACGGGCAAGCTCAACCGCTGGCTGGAAAGCATCCTGGCGCATCATCCGCCGCCTGCCGTCGCCGGCCGCCGGTTGAAGGTCAAATATGTTACCCAGGCCAAGACGCGGCCGCCGGGCTTTGTTGTCCAGTGCTCGCGGCCGGATGCGATGCCGCAATCCTATGTGCGCTATCTCTCCAACAGCCTGCGTGAAGCCTTCGACATGCCCGGCGTGCCGATCCGCATAGCGCTGCGCACCTCCGACAATCCGTTCGCCGGCAGGGCCAAGAAACGCAGCTGAGCATCGGCGCCTGTCTGGCGCCATGATCACGCCACGTCGCGCAAACCGTGGTCGTTGGCCCGCGTATTTTCGGGCAGCGCTTGCCGTGCCGCCTGCAGCAATATCTCGGCAAGGCGCGCTACCACCGGCTCGGGTTCGGCGTCCTTGCGATGCAGGAACAACGCCATTTTGGGCAGTGCCGGCAGCCCGGCGATCTCCGGCGTCATCGCGCTGACGCTGGCCGGCAGTCCGATGTCGGTGCGGATCGTCAGCCCCAGTCCCGCGGCCACGGCCGCCCAGATGCCGCCAAGGCTCGGGCTGGAAAAGGCCATCCGCCAGGACAGGCCGGCGCGGTCGAGCGTTTCGGTTGCCACCGTGCGCAAAAGGCATGGCGCTTCAAGCGCCACCAGCGGCAGTGGCTCACTGTGGCGCAGGCTGGTCTCGATGCGCTTTGCCGGGCCGATCCAGCGCATCTGCACGTCGGCGACGTGCTCGCTGTAAGGCAGCGTCTCGCCGCTGTGCCAGGCGAGCGCGATGTCGAGGTTGCCTGACATGATCCTTTCGGCAAGTTCGTAGTTGCGCGCGATCCTGGCTTCGATCTTGACCTTGGGATGGGCGCGAGCGAAGCGGCCGAGCACGTCAGGCAGCACTGCCTCGCCGAAATCCTCCTGCAGGCCGAGCCGTACCCAGCCTTCCAGCTCGACGTCATGGATCGCGGATGCCGCATCGTCGTTGAGTTCGATCAGACGGCGCGCATAGCCGAGCATGGTCTCGCCGGCTTCGGTCAAGGCGAGGCCGCGTCCCAACTTGCGGAAGATCGGCGTCGCAGCCTGCTCCTCCAGTTTCTTCAACTGCGCGCTGACCGCCGACGTCGACCGGCCAAGCCGGTCGGCAGCCTTGGCGAAGCTGCCCAGCTCCATGCCGGTGACGAAACTGCGGAGAACGTCGAGGTCGAACGTCACGCGTCGCATGGCAATAATCCTGGTTTTTGGGACAAACAGTCAAATACTTCCCGATATTCAGCATGAAGCTATGGCGATAGACACAGGCCGTCAAGGTCCGGATGCCGTCGGACAATCAAGGGAAATTCAGCCATGTCGCTCGTCGCTACGGATTTGGAATGCAGCCGGGACAGGCCTCGGCTGCAGGCGGATGCTGCCGCCGCTGGTGCCGCGACAGTCCGCTCCAATCATCGCTGGAAGGTGCTGGGCATTGGCGTTGCCGCCAATGCCAGTTTTTCCGCAACCTTCTCCGGCATCCCGGCGACAGCGGTCTTCTTGCGCTCTGGCTATCATCTCGGCAATGGCGAGCTCGGGCTGGTTCTCGGTCTACTCGGCCTGGGTGTGGCGCTGAGCGAACTGCCATGGGGATTGCTCACTGATCGCTGGGGCGATCGCCGCGTGCTGCTCACCGGTCTCGGCGCCACCGCGGCATGGCTGCTTCTCATGGCATTGCTGGTCGTGCCGTTGCCAGCATACAGTCCCGGGGTTGTGCTTGTGGCCACCGTGTTGCTCGTCACGGGTCTTCTCGGCGGCAGCGTCAACGGCTCAAGCGGCCGCGCCATCATGGCCTGGTTCCGTGAAGGCGAGCGTGGCTTCGCCATGAGCATCAGGCAGACCGCAGTGCCGCTCGGCGGCGGGCTTGGCGCCCTTGTCCTGCCGTCGCTCGCCTCGACGCATGGTTTTGCAGCGGTCTACGGTCTGCTGGCCGCATTCTCCGCCGTCACGGCGCTTTTCGCGTGGCGCTGGTTGCGCCAGCCGCCAATCGGCGAAGACGCGATGTCCGCCAGCGACGGCATAGTGTCGGCCGGTCCGGCGCCGCTGCGCAATCCGGACGTCTGGCGCATCGCAATGGCCATCGGCCTGCTCTGCGTCCCGCAAGTGGCGGTGCTCACCTTCGCCTCCGTCTTCCTGCATGATTTCGGCGGTATGGGAACGGCAGTGATCAGCGCCAGCCTGGCAGCCGTGCAGGTCGGCGCCATGGTCATGCGCGTCTGGAGCGGCCGCTTCACCGACCGTCACGGCAATCGCCGCTCGTTCCTGCGCCTTTTCAGCAGGCTGAGCGCTGCCGCTTTCGCCACCCTCGCGCTGCTTGTGTTTGTCGTGGCCGCCATTCCCGGCTGGCAGCCGGTGCTCGCGACAACGATTGTTGCCGTCCTGATCGTCGCCGGCATCTGTGTTTCGGCATGGCACGGCGTTGCCTACACCGAGATTGCCACGCTTGCCGGTGCGAGCAACGCCGGGGCGGCGCTCGGTCTCGCCAACAGCTTTGTCTTTGTCGCTTTCTTCCTGGTGCCGATCGCCATCCCTGGACTTCTGGCTGTCGGATCATGGTCCGTCGTCTGGCTGTCGGCCGCCATCTGCGCGCTGATCGCCTGGCCCATTTTCCTGCGGCCGGCCTGAGTTCCCATCCCGGCCGCAAAATCGCCCGACTTCGCAACCACGACCTTGAGCCGACTGAGAAAATCCGATCGAACCCGTTAACGTCCCATCAAGGTTAATGCATCATTTTGCTCTCCAGTGGGGTCAGTCGCGTTCCTGGAGAGAGTTCCGTGCATCGACGTGTGTTGAAGCGGCTCATTGCTGCCGCCGGTGAGAGAAAACGTGGCTTTCTACCTCCGCTCGTCATCGGTCTCGGCATCTGGATCGGCTTTCCGACCATCGCCGCCTACCAGGACATGACGAGCCTTGTCTCCGGCCTCGAAGCGCCGAACACCCGCTGGAATTCCTATGTCGAGAAATCCGTCGCCGGCTCGACCCATGCGGCCGAGATGCCGTTTGTCGATTCCGACGTCACCGGCTCGATCTCCGGATCGGGTGTCCATCTGGCCGGTGTCGGCAGTGTGTCGTTCCGTGGCAAGGGCGGCAAGGTCAGCGGCACGCCCGACGAGGATCGCATCGTGCGCGCCGACAAGAAGGGGCGCATCATCCAGATGTCTCCCGTCGCGCCGCCCAAGAACTTCAATGCCGGGTCGATCTTCGAGCGCACCTCCTCCTTGCTGCGGCGCAGTATGGACAGCGACCTGAAGATGGCTTTCGCCAAGCCGCAGATCAAAGGCAAGGAAATCCAGATCGCCGCGGCATTCCATGCGCGTGAGGACAAGAAGCCGGATCCCGGCGTGCCGGCCATGCTTGCCGCGCTGGTCAACAACGACCATCCCGATGTGCTGGCGACCGCCTATGCGCAGGCCGAGCCCGACTATGCCAAGGCGTCACCCTTCGAAGCCCTGCTTCAGGATGAGCAGCCCAATGACGGCCGCTTCATTCCGCCGATGGCCAAGGGCGACCATGAGTGGATCCAGAACCCGCTGCCCGCGAGTGTCTTCTCCAAACCGGAACAGGCATGCCTGGCAAAAGGCATCTATTTCGAGGCGAGGAGCGAATCCGTGCGCGGCCAGGCCGCCGTCGCCCAGGTTATCCTCAATCGCGTCCGCAACCCGGCCTATCCGAATTCGATCTGCGGCGTCGTCTACCAGAACGACAGCTGGTTCAACCGTTGCCAGTTCTCCTTCGCTTGCGACGGCAGGAAGAAGCGTATCGACAGTCCCGCCGCCTACAAGACCGCGCAGGATATCGCCATGGCCGTCACTGCCGGCAAGATCTTCATCCCCGAGGTCGGCTCGTCGACCCATTACTACGCCCAATATGTCCATCCCGGCTGGGCGCGCACCATGCAGAAGATGACCAAGATCGGCCTGCATATCTTCTATCGGACCTATGGCGGCGGCTGGAGCTGAGTGCCGGACAGTCGCCGATCTTTTTCGCGCTGCGCGCAGTTGATCAAAGAGCCATTGCCGGGGGGATTCGCGCCATGCATCCCCGTCATCGTGGCGGGCACGATGTCGCACCTCTATAACCAATTGATTTTGTTGCCTAAAATACATGGCAATGAACTTCCGCCCGTGGCTTGACTGGCGCAAACCCTCTAACTATGTTGCCGGCGACTTTAGAAGCGGACGGACGGTGACGGTCTGACCGGGCAGGGGGGTTGCGATGGCCGATAAAAACAGGCCAGGCGGAACCGGAGAAACCGGCCGCGGCAAGCAGCATGAAGCCGACATCCGCGACGACGATCTTGAGCGCCGCCGGCGTGACCTTGAAGCATCGCTTGCGACAAGGCGGCCGGACCGGCTCGAGGGGAAAGACGACGCGAAAGCGGGCAGTGTGGCCGGTTATGGCCAGGCGCTCAAACTCTCCAGCGAGTTCATCGCCGGGGTGGTGGTCGGCGCCGGCATCGGCTGGATCATCGACCGTCTGGCGGGGACATCGCCATGGGGTCTGATCGTGTTTCTGCTGCTTGGTTTTGGCGCCGGCGTGCTCAATGTCATGCGTTCCGCGGGCGTTGTGGCAGAATTCGGACAGGGCGATAAATCGCGCCCCGACCAAGACGACAAGAAATGACCGCGCTTTCATGGGCGGGTCGGGTAATGATAACGAGGCCGTACGCGGCATTGACGGGGTTTGAACGTGGCAGCTGACAAGGTCGATCCGATCCACCAGTTCCATATCAACAAGCTGATACCGATCGAGATCGGCGGCTACGACCTGTCTTTCACCAATTCGGCGCTGTTCATGGTCGCGACCGTGGTCGTTGCCGCCGCGTTTCTGTTTCTCACGACCTCGAGCCGCAGCCTGGTTCCCGGCCGGCTTCAGTCGGTCTCCGAGATGGCCTATGAATTCGTCGGCAACATGTTGCGCGATGCCGCCGGCACGCAGGGCATGAAGTTCTTCCCGTTCGTGTTCTCGCTGTTCATGTTCGTGCTGGTCGCCAATCTGCTTGGCCTGTTCCCGTATTTCTTTACCATCACCAGCCACATCATCGTCACCTTCGGCCTCGCCGCCCTGGTGATCGGAACCGTGGTTGTCTACGGCTTCATGAAGCACGGTTTCGGTTTCCTGAAACTGTTCGTGCCGCATGGCGTGCCGGTGTTCCTGCTGCCGCTGGTGGTGCTGATCGAGGTGATCTCCTTCGTGTCGCGCCCGGTCAGCCTCTCGGTTCGTCTTTTCGCCAACATGCTCGCCGGCCACATCACGCTGAAGGTGTTTTCCGGGTTCGTCGTCAGCCTGAGCGCACTGGGCGCGGTCGGCGTGGCCGGCTCGGTCCTGCCGCTGGCCATGGCGGTGGCGCTGACGGCACTGGAACTGCTGGTCGCTTTCCTGCAGGCCTACGTCTTTGCGGTGTTGACCTGCATGTATCTCAACGACGCCCTGCACCCCGGGCACTGATCAAGAGTTTCCGGCCCAAGAGTTTCCAACATTGGCGCCGGATGGAATCGCAACGGAATTTTAGATCCAAAGGAGTTGAACAAATGGACGCAGAAGCAGCAAAGTACATCGGCGCCGGCATCGCTTGCCTCGGCATGGGTGGCGCGGGCATTGGCCTCGGCAACATCTTCGGCAGCTACCTGGCAGGCGCTCTGCGCAACCCGTCGGCTGCTGATGGCCAGTTCGGCCGTCTGATCTTCGGCTTCGCCGTGACCGAAGCTCTGGGCATTTTCTCGCTTCTCATCGCGCTTCTGGCCCTGTTCGGCTGAGCCCCTGTTTGGCCAAGCGTTGGGAAGATTGGACAGGCCGGCCGCTCGAGCGGCAGGCCTGAATTTCGGGGATAGTCCATGTTCGTGACATCTGCCTTCGCGCAAGAGTCCGCACCTGCAGCCGACACCAGCCACGCTGCGACGGAAGGCGACACGCATTCCGGCACCAGCGTTCCTGCCGAAGCACACGGCACGTTTCCGCCATTCGATCCTGCGACGTTCCCGTCGCAGCTTCTGTGGCTGGCGATCACTTTCGGGCTGTTCTACCTCTTCCTGAAGCGGGTCGTGATGCCGCGCGTCGGGGGCATCATCGATGTCCGCAACGACCGCATCACGCAGGACCTCGACCAGGCAGCCAAGTTGAAGGGCGAGGCCGACGCCGCTGTTGCTGCCTACGAGCAGGAACTGGCGGAAGCCAAGACCAAGGCCAACGCGATCGGCCAGCAGGCCAACGATGCGGCCAAGGCCGAAGCCGAGACCGCACGCAAGAAGGTCGAGGCGGCACTTGACCAGAAGCTTGGCGAGGCCGAGGCACGCATTTCTTCCATCAAGGCCAATGCCATGAAGGAAGTCGGCAGCATCGCCGAGGACACCGCTTCGGCCATCGTCGAGGCACTGGTCGGCGGCAAGGCCAGTAAGGCCGAGATCGCGGCCGCGGTCAAATCCGTGGCCCGGTGAGGAGCGCATCATGGATTACACATCTCTCGCGACGCTCTGGGCCACGATAGCCCTCTTCATCTTCCTCGGTGTTGCCGTCTACATCAAGGTGCCGGGCATGATCGCCAAGGCACTCGATGCCCGCGCCGCCAGGATCAGCAATGAGCTGGACGAAGCGCGCCGGCTGCGCGAGGAGGCCCAGCAGCTGCTCGGCCAGTATCAGCGCAAGCGCAAGGAAGCCGAGCAGGAGGCCGCCGACATCGTCGCCGCCGCCAAGCGCGAAGCCGACATGCTTGCAGCGGATGCGCACAAGAAGACCGAGGACTATGTTATCAGGCGCACCGCGCTTGCCGAACAGAAGATCGGTCAGGCCGAGCGTGATGCGATCAGCGAAGTCCGCGCCAGCGCCGTCGACATCGCCGTCGAGGCCGCGCGCGCGCTGCTCGCTGGCAAGATGGACGCCAAGGCCGGCGCTGACCTGTTCAAGGCATCGCTGGTGGATGTGAAGTCCAAGCTCAACTGAGTTTCTTGCCCTGAGCAAAGAACGAAGCCGCTTGGGAAACCTGGCGGCTTTTTGTTGTGGAAACTGCCCCGGAGATTGGCAAAACCGGCTGCGCGCCTAATCTCCCCCCATTGGGGGGAGATTGGCTGTCACCGCTGCTCTCGCCAGTCGCCCAAGAGTATCGCCAAACCGCTCAATCCAGGCCGGCCAAGCTCTCTTCTTCCATCACTTCCGCGCCGCCAAGCCTGAACGGCGCAAACGACACGCGGTGCAGTCGCGCCACCGGGCCATGCGCTTCGATCGCCGTGCGATGGCGGGCCGTGGCGTAGCCCATGTGGACCTCGAACCCGTAGCGATCGTGATGGTTGCCGCAGCCGCACATCATGCGGTCGCGCATCACCTTGGCGACGATCGAGGCGGCGGCGATCGATTGCGAGCGCTGGTCGCCCTTGATCAGCGCGCGCCCCGCGCAGGGAAGCCCCGGCGGCACGTCGCGCCCGTCGGCGAGCGCGAGCTTCGGTTGAACCGAAAGGCCGAGCACGGCGCGGCGCATGGCTTCCAGGCTAGCCCTGAGGATGTTGCTGCCGTCGATGCCTTCGGCGCTGATGGACGCCATCGAAACCGCCAGCGCGGAGCCAAGAATTCGCACGAACAGCGCTTCGCGTTGCAGATGGCTGAGACGTTTGGAATCGTCGAGCCCGTCTGGAATGTTGGCGGGGTCGAGCACCACCGCCGCCGCGACCACCGGTCCGGCCAGGGGACCACGACCGGCCTCGTCCATGCCCGCCACCGGCCACAGGCCGTCGGCCATCGCCTTCGTCTCGAAGGAGAAATCGGGTTTCTCGATGATCTCAAAGAGAAGCGGAGAATCGGAACGCGCACGAGCCATGTTGCGGCGAGGTTCGCATCGGCTCCGATTCTCCGCAAGTCCCTCCGGGTCGGGTGGGGCGCCGGACCGGGAGGGCACCGTCTGCAGGCCGGGGCAGGCCGGACGGGATTCGTGTGCTGCGACAGATCAGACCGCCGCAGTGATTTGCATTCTCAGAGCAGCGTCAGCTGCACCTGATCCTTTCCGCCGGCAACGAACTGATCGGTCCGAAGCGTACGCCGTTCGACGTTGAGGCCAAGCCGCTTGGCGGTGATCTCGAAGCGCCGGCCGATCTGCCAGGCGTAGGGACCAGCACCCTTCATGCGCTTGCCCCATTCCGAATCGTAGTCCTTGCCGTCGCGCATCGAGCGGATCAGCGACATCACGTGGCGGTAGCGGTCGGGATAGTGGCGCAGCAGCCAGTCCTTGAAGATCGGGCTGACCTCCAGCGGCAGGCGCAGCACGACATAACCCGCCTCGCGCGCGCCGGCGGCGCGTGCCGAATCGAGGATGCGCTCCATCTCCTGGTCGGTCAGGCCGGGGATGATCGGCGCCACCATCACCGAAGCCGGAATGCCGGCATCCGAAAGCTGTCGGATCGCCTCCAGCCGCTTGGTCGGTGTCGAGGCGCGAGGCTCCATCGTTCTGGCCAGCATGCGATCGAGCGTCGTCACGGACAGCGCCACCTTGGCCAGCCCGCGCTCGGCCATGCGCGACAGGATGTCGATGTCGCGCGTCACCAAAGCGGACTTGGTGACGATGCCGACCGGATGGCCGCGCGCTTCCAGCACTTCGAGGATCTCGCGCATGATCCGATATTGCTTCTCGATCGGCTGGTAGGGATCGGTGTTGGTGCCGATAGCGATGGTGCGCGGCTGGTAGCCGTCTTTCGACAACTCCTTGTCGAGCAGTCGCGCTGCATCCGGCTTGGCGAACAGCTTCGATTCGAAATCGAGACCCGGCGACAGGCCCATGAAACTGTGCGTCGGCCGGGCGAAGCAATAGACGCAGCCGTGTTCGCAACCGCGATACGGGTTGATCGACCGGTCGAAGGAGATGTCTGGCGATTCGTTGCGGGTGATGATGGTGCGCGGCTTCTCGACCTGCACCTCGGTCTTGAAGGGCGGCAGTTCCTCGAGCGAATTCCAGCCATCGTCGAAGACATGCCGGCTGACCGGCTCGAACCGTCCCGACGGATTGATGCCCGCCGACCTGCCGCGATTGCGGTCCGGACGGACACGCACGCCACTCTGCTCGATCATCGCATTGGCCATCTCGGCTCTTCCTGATCCGAAAGCTGCAATGTCGGCACGCACGATCTGTTCCATCTTCGCCCGCTCCCAGGGACTGTCCATGTTGTGTCGAATCGCTCTGTTCATGAAATTATTCCTATTTCGGCGATGAGAACAAAGCAAGAACTTTTTATGGTGCGTTGCAGAAACTGGCGCTCCGTCCGGCTTTCCGCTATTCGGCTAATGATGCTCAGTGTTCTCATCGAAACCCGCAATGACGAGGAGGGCCTCGCCCGCACACTCGCCTCGCTGATTGGCGGCGCGGTCGAGGGCGTGGTGCGTGACGTCATCGTCTGCGACACGGGTTCCACCGACCAGACGCATCGTGTTGCCGAGCATGCCGGCTGTCAGTATGTGACTGGCGGTATCGCTGCCGGTATTCGCCAGGCCAAGGGCGACTGGCTGCTGCTCCTGGAGCCGGGCTCGCGGCTGGTGGAAGGCTGGATCGATGCGGTCGTTGCCCACACGGCCAGGCAGACCATGGCGGCGCGCTTTTCGCGGGCCCGCGGCAGCCGCACACCGTTCCTGGCCCGGATATTTTCGGGAAACCGCGCCTTGGCCGATGGATTGCTGATCAGCAAGCTTCAGGCCGCGGCCTCGGCCAAGAGTGCCGGCAGCGCCGAGGCCATCGCACGCGGCCTCGCGGCAAAGCGGCTCGACGCCGAAATCTGGGTGGCGCCGCCAAAGCAAGAGCATCGCTCCCCAAAGTGATTTTTTGCAGCTGCTCACTCCATTGTGCATTGCACAATGTCTGACGCGAGGTTAACTTCCCATCCAGGCGGGTGAATTGGGTTTGGGTCATGCCGAGTGATGAGCACCGATGCCGCATCGGTGCCGCTCTCATAGCCGAGGACCCGATGAACCTTTCAACCCCCGACAAATCCGGCACGGTCAGTCTCGAGGCCATTGCGCGCAACGGCAGCCTGCTGCGGCGCATCGCCGTGCGCATTCCGACCTATCTGACGGACCTGCGCGAAAACCCTGCCTGGCTGCCGATGTTCGTGCTGGCGCGCACAATGCCTGGACGCAGGATGCATTGGCTGGGCGCAAAACGCGCCCGTCCGGCCGACAATGCGGGGGATACGATGTTTGCCGGCGTCGACCGTGAGGCCGTGGTCGAAGCGCTGCGCTCCGATGGGCTGTTTTCGGGCCTGGTCCTGCCGCTGGCGATCCATGAAGAGATCGCCAGTTTCGCCCAGCGCACCCCTTGCTTCGGCAATTTCGACCGCCGTCTCGAATTCATGCCGGGTGAACATGCCGAGGCCGAGAAGCGCTTTGGCCGCTCGCTGCTCAGCGGGCATTTTTTCGAGCGCATCCTCGACTGCAAGGCGGCACTCGCCATCCAGCGCGATCCGCTGCTCCTGGATATTGCCGCGCATTATCTCGGCGGCCAGGCAAAGCTGATCACGACGCGCGTCTGGTGGAGTTTTCCGACTGGGGAGGCATCGGACGCCGACAAGAACCTTGCCTCGCTCGGCAAGTATCATTTCGACCTCGACGACTGGCGCATGCTGAAATTCTTCTTCTATCTCAAGCCGGTCGACGCCGACACCGGCCCGCATGTCTATGTCCGGGGCAGTCACAAGCGCCGCAGCCTCAAGCATCAGCTCACCCTGCTGGTCGGCCATCCCGCGCAAGAGGTTCTGGATGTCTATGGCGAGCAGAGCCCGGTGACGCTCACCGGCGATGCCGGCCTCGGCTTCGTCGAGGATCCGTTTGGCTTCCACATGGGCACCGTGCCGGCGCGCACGCCGCGGCTGATGATGGAAGTTGGTTTCGGCGTATCGCCGCCGTCACGCCGCCGCTTTCATGGCGAGCCGGTCATCCGCTGAAAGGGAACTATCCGAAGCTCATCTCGACAGGCATCCAGCGATCGCGACGCCTGGCTTGGCGTTGCTCTCTGCCTTCCGCGTCGAAGTCGACCGGGACCGGCTCCCGATCGAACCGCTCTCGGTCGTCCAGGGCATTTATGATGACGATCGCCCTTGCGTCATCATCATCTCCGGCGATTGCGGCGACATAGACGCCGCAGTCCCGGCAGATCAAATAGTCGGCCGTCCTCAGCCCGAAATGATATGTCCGCAATTGCGCTCTGTCCTTGACCGAGATGATCAGTCTGCCGTCCGGATCGGCAACGGCGCGCGAACCATGTTTGACACAGAACGAGCATTGGCAGGCGCGAACTTCGATTTGCGACGGGTCGAGCCCGGTCTCGAATGTCAGGCGAACATTGCCGCAATGGCATCCGCCGGAGTGTGCGTTCATCGTATTTCCCGCCGCCAAGTCGTGGCTGAGAATATTCATGCGGCATCCGGTTGGGAATGGCGCTTCGAAGGCGCAAGCGGCACTCCGCTGGGCGAAACCAAGGTCGCGCACTTGAATTGCCTGCGACTTGGGTCCCTACGCGGATGGGCTCACCCGCGCCGCAGATGCTCGTCCAGGCGCGGCATGATCTCGACGAAGTTGCACGGCATGTGCCGGTAGTCGAGCTGCGCCTTCAGGATGCCGTCCCAGGCGTCCCTGCAGGCGCCGGGCGAGCCCGGCAGCACGAAGACGAAGGTGGCATTGACGACGCCGCCGGTCGCCCGGCTCTGGATCGTCGAGGTGCCGATCTTGTCGTAGGAGATGCGGTGGAACACTTCGGAAAACCCGTCCATGCGCTTTTCGAAGATCGGCTCCAGCGCTTCTGGCGTCACGTCGCGGCCGGTGA
The DNA here is from genome assembly GCF_042431665.1 of Mesorhizobium kowhaii. Taxonomy (NCBI): domain Bacteria; kingdom Pseudomonadati; phylum Pseudomonadota; class Alphaproteobacteria; order Hyphomicrobiales; family Phyllobacteriaceae; genus Mesorhizobium; species Mesorhizobium kowhaii. The sequence continues at coordinate 197,855 of NZ_JBHLYT010000053.1, read as the reverse complement.
AGCCGGTGCCGCCAGTGGTGATCACGACATCGATCGCCGCGTCCTTTGACCAGCCGAGCACCTTGTCGCGGATTTTCTCGCGGTCATCGATGACGATATCGCGGGCGGCCAGGATGTGACCGGCTTCAGTGATGCGGTCGGCCAGCGTCTGGCCGGACTTGTCGTCGGCAAGGCTACGTGTGTCCGACACCGTCAGCACCGCGATGCGGATCGGGATGAAAGGCCGGCTCTCGTCAGTCCTGGCCATCTCAGTCGGCCTCCGATGTCACGGTGCGCGTCGCGGCGACGAACCAGTCGGGCTGGCGGCCGCGGATGTCGGCGGCGGCGCGCTTGGCGACATTGCCGGTCTCGAACAGACCGAAGCATGTCGCGCCGGATCCGGACATACGCGAGAATCCCGATCCGGCCTTGTTAAGCCAGGAAAGCGCTCTGCCGATGGCGGGCTGCATCGCCAGCGCCGCCGGCTCAAGATCATTGCGGGTGATCTCCAGCCAGTTACGCAGGCTGTGGAAGTCGATGCTGCGCGGCAGCGGCGGCAGTGGCTCGTTGTCGCGACGGGAAAGCGCTGCAAACACATCGGCGGTCGAGACGGCGGTTCCGGGATTGACCAGCACCAGCCCCAGCGCCGAAAAATCCGGCACCATCGACAGCTCGTCCCCAATGCCGCGCGCGACCAGCGGCTTTGCCGCCAGGCACATCGGCACATCGGCGCCAAGCGAGAGGCCGATCCGCGCCAATTCAGCGCCGTCCATGTTCAGGGCCCATGTCTCCGCCAGCCCGCGCAGCACGGCTGCCGCGTCGCTCGAGCCGCCGCCGACGCCGGAGGCAACCGGCAGGTTCTTTTCGAGCCGGATGGCGACCGGCGGAGTCCTCTCCAGCCCAGCCTCTCTTCGCAGCGCATCGCGCGCCTTGAGCACCAGATTGCTGGTGTCGAGAGGAACCGCCGGCCCGTAGCGGCCGGACACCGTAAAATCATCACTGTCGGCGAGCGCGATTTCGACCCGGTCGCCAAAACGCGTGAACACCGCCAGGCTTTCGATCAGGTGATAACCGTCGGGGCGCCTGCCGGTGACATGCAGCGCCAGATTGATCTTGGCATGCGCATGCCAGGTGCGCGACCCGATCTCGGTGTCCACGGCGTCAGTCGTATGCGGGATGATGCTCAGTCCTTGGCCAGCCGGTATTCGCCGGTCTTCGGATCCTTGACCAGCGTACCCATGGCGCCATTAGCCGCCTGCTTTTCGGTGCGCCGCACCTTGGCGGTCACGCGCTCGGCTTCCCGGACGAAGGTGCGATAGCCGAAATAGGCGGCGACGCCAACGACGGTGAAGAAAATGATCTGCGGCATGCCAAAACTCCTCCCACGCTGGGCCGGCGAAGGCGGCCGGTCGGGTCGGTTGATGCATGTCGCCCAAAAGTGGATCCGGTTTTGGGAAAACGACATGCATAAGACTTCAAGCTCTCATGCTAGACGGTTTTGCCGGGTTTTCAAAGCCCGAACCGTGCCCACAACGCGCGCTCTTCCGCCGCATCGATCACACCGCTGGCGGCTGCCGCGGCGATATCGGGCGCCGAAAAGCCGTTGCTCGAGCCGAACAGGCCAAAGCGGCCGAGGAAACCGCGCGGCGCCGTGATCAGCCTGAGCTGGGTTTTCGGTCCGAAACGGGCTTTCAGCACCGTGCGCATGTCGCCGAGCGCATCGACCAGGCCGAGTTCGAGGCCCTTCATGCCGGTCCAGAACAGGCCGGTGAACAGGTCCGGATCGTCCTTAAGCTTCGTGCCGCGCCTCTCCTTGACGAGGTCGATGAACGTGCCGTGCACCTCGAGCTGCAGCGCTTTCAGGCGCTCGACGTCTTCCTTCTTCTCCGGCTTGAACGGATCGAGCACAGCCTTGTTCTGGCCGGCGGTGTGGACACGGCGCTCGACACCGATCTTCTTCATCAGTTCCGGGAAACCGAACGAGGCCGAGACCACGCCGATCGAACCGACGATGGAGGACGGATCGGCGAAAATCTCGTCGCCGGCGACCGCGATCATGTAGCCGCCCGATGCCGCAACGTCCTCGACGAAGACCAGCACCTTCTTGTTCTTCTCGGTCGCCAGGTCGCGGATACGCTTGAAGATCAGCCGCGACTGCACCGGCGAGCCACCCGGCGAATTGATCGAGATGGCGACCGCCGGCGCGTCGTAGGAAAACGCCTTCTCGATGAGACCGGCGGTCGTGGCCAGCGACAGATTCTGCCGGAACTGGCCGCCCGACATGATCGTGCCGTGCAGCCGGATGACCGGAATGGTGACGACGGTGGAGCGCCAGGATTTCGGCAGCAGGCGGTTGATAAGTCGTTTCACGAGGGCGCGATCTCCGGTCGATGGGTTGCAGGCATGTAGGGATTCCCCGGCCAACGGCAATGTGGCCGGTAAGAATAGCTCAATCTCCGAACAACGAGGCGAGGCCGTTGGTGATCATTTCGCTGCGCTCATCAGGGCCGTCGCCCGATTGCGCGTGCAGCATCAGGGGAGGCCGGATGGCGAGCTTCCCCCGCGCCCCGAGCGCTGCCCGGACGACGATGCGGATCGCTGCCGCGTCGGGGCGAGGGTGGACGGCGAGCATCTCGGCATCGCCGAAGCGGCCGGCGATCGCATCGAGAATGGCGCCAAGCTGCTCGGGCCGGGCGATCACGGCAAGCCCGCCGCGCGGCCTGACCACAGCGGCAGCACTGCGGATCCAGTGCTCGAACAGCCCGTCTTCCATGACGTGGGCTTCCTTTCTCAGGCGATCGGGCGTGGCGCGGTCCCGTGCGGCGTTGAAAGGCGGGTTCATGATGACGAAATCGAAGTCATTGTCGGCGAGGCCGGCCGCCGCCCGCGCCCGGCCCGATACGGTGACATCAGCGATGAGCACCGAGGCACGATCGCTGAGATGGGCATTGCCGGGATGAGCCAGGGTAGCCGCGGCGAAAGCGGCCATTTCCGGCGCCCGTTCGACAAGCACGGCCGCGGCCGCCGGGCAGCGCGACAGCACCGCCAGGCCGGCGGCGCCGGCACCGGCGCCGAAATCGGCGAGGCGTCCGCCAAAGGAGGATGGCACGGACGCCGCCAACATCATCGCATCCATTCCGGCGCGATGGCCGCCCTGCTTGGGCTGCACGAGCCAGAACCGGCCGCGATGGAAAGCATCGACCGTATGGGCCGGCGTGTCCGGGGCGAGGGTGGCCGGCGCGGCGGACATTATTTTCCGCGGATCTCGTTGGCGATGCCGGCATCCGTCAGGATGCGCCGTGCCGCGTCGGCCTGGTCGGCGTCGACCATGACGCGTCGCGGCAGGATGCCGAGCGAGCCGTCGAGCACGCTCATGTTCTGGTCGGCGACGAAGCAGCCGATGCCGGCATCGCGCATCAGCGATTCGACAAAGGAGATGATGACGGCGTCGTTGGTGCGAATGAGCTCTATCATCGGGCGAAACTCTCAGTTTGCGGCGCATATGTAAACGGGCAGGCGGATTCCCGGTTGACAGGCTGTTATCGCCGCCGCGCCAATTCGCCACTTGCCGTGGCCGTGTCTGCCGCCCTAGAGTCCCTGCAGGGACTAAGGGTGCCGTCGCACGCGTTATACCAAGACGGGAGTGATTGTCGTGGGTGTCGTTCTCAACATCGAAAACGGGAAGCGGGAACCCGCCTCCATCAAGGATTTGATCGATCTGACGGCGACCGATATGGGACGCGTCAATGAATTGATCCTGTCCAAGGCCGGCTCCGACGTCGAGATGATTCCGGAGGTTGCCAACCATCTGATCTCGTCCGGCGGCAAGCGGCTGCGGCCGATGCTGACGCTCGCCGCCGCGCAGATGTTCGGCTATGCCGGCGAGGGCCATGTCAAGCTCGCAACGGCAGTCGAATTCATGCACACGGCAACGCTTCTCCATGACGATGTCGTCGACGAGAGCGGCATGCGGCGCGGCAAGAAGACGGCCCGCATGATCTGGGGCAACCAGGCGAGCGTCCTGGTTGGTGATTTTCTGCTCGGCCAGGCCTTCCGCATGATGGTCGATGTCGGCTCGCTTGAAGCGCTCGACATCCTGTCCAGTGCGGCCTCGATCATCGCCGAGGGCGAGGTGATGCAGCTTGCCGCCGCCAAGAACCTCGAAACCACCGAGGACGAGCATTTCGCCGTCATCAAGGCCAAGACCGCGGCGCTGTTTTCCGCCGCTGCCGAGGTCGGCCCGGTCATCGCCCAGGCCACCCGCAATGACCGTGCAGCACTGCGCTCCTACGGCATGAACCTCGGTCTCGCCTTCCAGCTGATCGACGATGCGCTGGACTATGGCGGCACCAGCAAGGATCTGGGCAAGAATGTCGGCGACGATTTCCGCGAGGGCAAGGTGACGCTTCCGGTCATTCTCGCCTACCGGCGCGGCACCAAGGCGGAGCGCACCTTCTGGAAGCGCGCCATCGAGGACAATGTCACCGATGACGCCGGCCTGGAAAAGGCGATCGGCCTGATGACCCGCCACGGCGCCATTGCCGACACGATCGGGCGCGCCCGCCATTTCGGCGAGATCGCCCGCGATGCGCTGGCGCCGCTGGAAGCGACGCCGCAGAAATCGGCGCTGATCGACGTCATCGATTTCTGCATCAGCCGGGTGAACTGAGCGGCTGGCGTTTCGCCGGCTCCCTCTGGCCTATTGTGGCGAGGAAGGTCGCGAATCCCGTTCTTGCCGTCTCGACAAGCTGCCTCGCCTCAAATTATCTATAAAACATGGCAAAGGGCACAGACGACACCATCGCCGTCCGCATCAGCAAGGTACTGGCGGACCGCATCATCTCGGGCGCGATCGAGCCCGGGGCTCGGCTTCGGCAGGATCACATCGCCGAGGAATTCCAAACCAGCCATGTGCCAGTGCGCGAGGCCTTCCGCCGTCTCGAGGCGCAAGGGCTGGCCGTCGGTGAGCCGCGCCGTGGCGTGCGTGTCGCGTCTTTCGATCTGGGCGAGGTCAAGGAGGTCGCCGAAATGCGGGCGGCACTTGAAGTGCTGGCGCTGCGCCATGCCGCGCCGCACCTGACATCCGCCATTCTCGATCTGGCCGAAGAGGCGACCAAGGCCGGCGACAAGTCCCGCGATGTCAGGTCGTGGGAAGAAGCCAACCGCGCCTTCCACAGGCTGATCCTGGCGCCATGCGGCATGCCGCGCCTGCTTGCCACCATCGACGATCTGCACGCGGCGAGCGCCCGCTTCCTGTTTGCGGCATGGCGCTCGGAGTGGGAGACGCGCACCGACCAGGACCATCGCGCAATACTCACCGCCTTGCGGCAGGGAAACACCGAATCGGCCGCGGCAACATTGGGGCGGCATGTCCAGTGGATTGGTCGCAAGCCGGTCAGGACGGCTTCAGGGACGACACGCGAAGCCTTTGCCATCGTGGGTTGATGCATGTCGCCCAAAAATGATCCCGGTTTTGGGAGAACGACATGCATAAAAAACAACGGTCAAAAGCGCGCCGCGCCGCGCTTTTGACCGCCTTTGCAAAGGGAGGGCTTGCTATCCCAAGGGAATTGTGGATTCGATAATAGATCGAAAACAGAAATTATCTATAATTTGCAATCGATCGAAGGAATCCCAATGACAGACGTCGCGTTCTCGTCCCACAATCCGTCGTTCAGCCCGCTCCGGCTTCAAGGTCGATCTCTCGGCTGGCAGGTTGGAGCCGTCGTGCTCGGCACGCTGTTCCTGGCGCTGTCCTCCTATATCGAAGTGCCGATGGTGCCGGTTCCGGTGACCATGCAGACCTTCGCCGTGACATTGATCGGTGCGCTCTATGGCTGGCGGCTTGGCGCCATCACCATTGCCGCCTGGCTGGTCGAGGGCGCGGTCGGCTTTCCGGTTCTGGCTGGAGGAGCAGCCGGTTTGTCGCATTTCGTCGGACCAACGGGCGGTTATCTCTTCGCCTTTCCCCTTGTCGGCGCGCTTGTCGGCTGGCTGGCCGAACGCGGCTGGAACGGCAACCGGGTGATGCTCGCCTTCGCCGCCATGCTGCTCGGCAACCTTGCCTGCCTTGTTCTCGGCACGGCATGGCTCGCCGTCATGATCGGTGTTGAAAAGGCCATCACTTTCGGGTTCATGCCTTTTCTCCTCGGCGGTCTGCTCAAGTCGGCGCTCGGCGCTGCGACACTGATGGCTCTTCCCGGCGGCAAGGCAAAACCGGCGAATCCTTGACGATCAGGCTGCGCGCCCATCACCTCCTTTGCCTGCTCACCTATGTGGGCAAGGGATATACCCCCGCCTTCACCGCCAACTATGACGGGATTGCGGAGCGCCTGAGCCGGGGCGAGGACATCCTCCTCGTTTCCGGCCCGGACGACGTTTGTGCCCCGTTGCTCGACGAGCCGGAACCGCACTGCCTGCACGATAGCGCCGCCGAGCGGGACCAACTGGCGGCACAGGACGTGGCGGATCTGCTGGCGCGGCCAATCCAGGCCGGCGTCCGTCTCGATCTCGATGCGGCAATCCTGGCACGGATGCGGCAGGCATTTTCAGCCGGCCTTGTGCGCAAGGCTTGCGGAGGCTGCGAGTGGAATGGGCTGTGCAGCGCGGTTGCGGCCGACGGCTATCGCGACACGCAGGTGCGGCGGCCTGCCTTGCCAGGCAAGCGCTGATATCGGCGACGGTGTCTCGCGGTCGCATCTGTGATATGTTCGGCTCCGCGCAGGGGCATGGCCGGATTCGAAAACGGAAAACTGTCCCTGTCGCCATGGTTTGTTAATCGGGTGCCCGGATTGTGAATTCGAGGCGGATTGAAGCGCGACCCCAAAAAGGCCATGCTTTGCCCGGAAAGATCGAGTCTACGTCGATCCCGCTGACGCGGAGATGGCGCCTGGCTGAAAGGGATACGATGCAGCAAGGACGTGCGCGCTGGCTGACAAGGCTGGCAATTGTGACAGGCATGGCGATCTCGGCTCTGCCGGCCTATGCCAAGCAAACCACCGAACCGGTCAGGATCACGTCGTTCTCGGGGGCCTATCTGGCCGCCCGGATCGCCGAAGGCGACAACGACCTCGACAGCGCCATCGCCTATTACAAGCAGGCATTGGCCTTCGATCCGAGCGACACCGGCCTGCAGCAGAGCCTGATGCTGTCGCTGATCGCTCAAGGGCGCTTCGACGAATCCCTGGTCTATGCCGACAAGCTCAAGGAAGTTCCCGATGTCGAGCGCTTCTCGCGCCTGGCGCTGGCGGTCGATTCCTTCGACAAGAAAGATTTCACCAAGGCGCAGTATTGGCTCAAGCTGTCGCTGGAATCCGATCTCGACCGGCTGATCTCCGGCGTCATGTCCGGCTGGGCCGAACAAGGCGCCGGCGAAGCCTCCGATGCGATGGCTTCCATCGACAAGCTCCAGGGCCCGGATTGGTTCGGCCTGTTCAAGGCCTTCCATCGCGCGCTGATCGCCGATGCGTCTGGCATGCCTGAAAAGGCCGAGGCGATCTACACCGCGACGATGCAGGATACTGCCGCCGGTGGTGCGGCTCCCGAAACCTGGATGCGCAATGCGCAGGCCTACGCGTCGTTCCTGGCCCGCAAGGGCGAAAAGGACAAGGCGCTGTCGGTGCTCGATCAGGCCGAGGCGTTTGCGCCGGGCAAGCTGGAAATCGTCGCCTTGCGCGACAAGATCAGCAAGGGCGACAAGATTGCGCCGTTCGCTGCTGGCCCGTCGGACGGTGCGTCGGAGATCCTGCTTGATCTCGCCACGGCGCTCAATCGCGGCGGCGGCGAGCCGTTCGTCCGCCTCTATCTACAATATGCCCTGGCCCTGAAGCCTGACAGCGACGCAGCCCTGGTGCAACTCGCCGCCGTCTCCGAGCAGCTGAAGGACGGCGAGGGCGCCATCGCGCTCTATCGGCGCATCCCCGACTCTTCGCCGTTGAAAGAGCTTTCGGACCTGCAGCTCGGCCTCAACCTTGCCGATCTCAATCGCCAGGACGAGGCGATCACCCATCTGAAGGCGTTCGTCGATGCGCATCCCGATGACATGCGCGCCTACCTGGCGCTCGGCGGCGTCTATTCGTCGAAGGATGATTTCCGCTCGGCCGCCAATCTCTATGACAAGGCAGTCACGGTGTTGAAGACGCCGACTGCCGCCAACTGGAACATCTTCTACCAGCGCGGCATCTCCTATGAGCGGCTGAAGGAATGGCCCAAGGCCGAGCCGAATTTCCGCAAGGCGCTGGAACTGTTCCCCGATCAGCCGCAGGTGCTGAACTATCTCGGCTATTCCTGGGTCGACATGAATACGAACCTCAAGGAAGGCCTGGCGATGATCCAGAAGGCCGTCGATCTCAGGCCGAGCGACGGTTACATCGTCGATTCCCTGGGCTGGGCCTATTTCCGCCTCGGCCGGTTCGATGACGCGGTGCGCGAGATGGAACGCGCCGTGTCGCTGAAGCCGGAAGATCCGGTCCTGAACGATCATCTCGGCGATGCCTACTGGCGCGTCGGCCGCAAGCTGGAAGCCACCTTCCAGTGGAACCAGGCGCGCGACCTGAAGCCGGATCCCGATGTGCTGGCCACTTTGCAGCAGAAGCTGATGAAGGGCCTGCCGCCGATCGAATCCAACACGGCGCAGGAAACCCCGAAGGTCAAGCCCGAGCCGGTGCCCGCCCCGAAGGGATGAAAATAGGTTTCTTGAATGCAAACGGGGCTCTTTTCGGAGCCCCGTTTTCGTTTGGACGTCCATCCGTCCAAAAACCCAACACGCGCCAGTGCGCTGGAACGGCCTCAGAACATTTTCCGGTAGACGATGAAGCCGGAGCGTTCGCCGACCTTGTCGTAGAGCTTCATCGCCGTGTGATTGGTCTCATGCGTCAGCCAGTACACCCGGCCTGAGCCGGCAGCCTGGGCACGGTCGTAAACGCCCTCTATCAGGGCCCGGCCGATGCCTTTTCCGCGCGAGGCCTCTGTGGTGAAAAGGTCCTGCAAATAGCAATTCGGCGCGATCGCTGTCGTGCTGCGGTGGAAGAGGTAGTGCACGAGGCCGAGAAGCTGTCCCTCGCTCTCGGCAACCAGCGCATGCACCGGCTCATAGGCATCGAAGAAGCGCGACCATGTCATCGCAGTGATCTCGCATGCCAGAGCCGTCTCGCCCGAGCGGCCATAAAATGCATTGTAACCGTCCCACAGCGGCAGCCATTGCTCGAAATCCTGGCGCGTGATGGGACGGATGACGATCGGGCTGGGCATGGCTGAGCCTGTTGTGGTTGACATGGGACGATACCGGCGTCGAGCAGACCGCAGGCTGCCATGGCCGGCAATGGGCCAGTCACTCGCAAAGCTTTCACATCATCGGCATGCTCCCCGCGTCCGCGCCGGTGCGCCTTGCTTGACGCCTCGCCGCCGGGTCTCTAGGACGTGCCGACAAGCTAGCCTTTGCTGTCGAGGCCCCCGTGACGAATGAAATCCCGACGATTGAAATCCCCGCTCATATGCATCCCAGCCGCTCGTTCCAGGGGCTGATCCTGACCTTGCACAATTACTGGGCGGACTATGGTTGCGTCATCCTGCAGCCCTACGACATGGAGGTCGGCGCCGGCACCTTTCATCCGGCGACGACGCTGCGGGCACTCGGGCCAAAGCGCTGGAACGCCGCCTATGTCCAGCCGTCGCGCCGCCCCAAGGACGGCCGCTATGGCGAGAATCCGAACCGGCTGCAGCATTATTACCAGTATCAGGTGATCCTGAAGCCGAATCCGCCGAACCTGCAGGAGCTCTATCTCGGCTCCCTGGCGGCGATCGGCGTCGATCCGCTGCTGCACGACATCCGCTTTGTCGAGGACGACTGGGAAAGCCCGACGCTGGGCGCCTGGGGCCTTGGCTGGGAATGCTGGTGCGACGGCATGGAAGTGTCGCAGTTCACCTATTTCCAGCAGGTCTGCGGCATTGAATGCGCACCGGTGGCGGGCGAACTGACCTACGGGTTGGAGCGGCTGGCCATGTATGTGCAGGGCGTCGACAACGTCTACGACCTCAATTTCAACGGCCGCGAAGGCGCCGACAAGGTCACCTATGGCGATGTCTTCCTGCAGGCCGAGCAGGAATATTCGCGTCACAATTTCGAATATGCCAACACGGCGATGCTGCTGCGCCACTTCGAGGACGCCGAGGCCGAATGCAAGGCGCTGCTCGATGCCGGTGCGCCGGCGTCGAACGACAATCTGCCGATGCACCGCATGGTCTTCCCGGCCTACGACCAGTGCATCAAGGCCAGCCATGTCTTCAATCTGCTCGACGCGCGCGGCGTGATTTCGGTCACCGAGCGGCAGAGCTACATCTTGCGGGTGCGCAATCTGGCGAAGGCCTGCGGCGAGGCGTTTTTGAAGACCCAGGCTGGCGGACTGGCGGCCTGAAATCAGGCACGCTTCATCACCTCGAGGGAAGCGTTGATCGGCGACAGGATCTGGCCGCTCGGGCCAGCCATTGTCCGCAATGCCTGCCTCACACCCGGCATCGAGAAAGCGCCGTGAGCCTGCGCGGTGAAGCAGGCGCTGAGCGCGAGGATCTGCAGAAGTCTGGATGCCGTTTTCATGGTCGTTTCAGCCAATAGTTCCCTGCCTGAGCGTGGGTCGCTTCAGCGCTGCATTCGGTTCATGGAAATCTTTGATCCAAGGACGAGCGGGATCGCCTCGTCCCGACAGGGCGGTCAAAATTTCCGGAAAGGGTGACAGCGGCCAGCCGAGTTGCTATGCCCCGCGCGGACCACTCTCCCGCATGAGCTGACCCCAATGCCTGACCTGCTTCTAGAACTTCGCTCCGAGGAAATCCCCGCCCAGCCGCGCGCCCGCAGCGTCGGAGGCGCGAGGACGTGCAAACAGGAAGAAGGCATGCGGGTGGAGAAACTCTGATGCCGGATCTTTTGCTCGAACTTCGCTCCGAGGAAATCCCTGCCCAGCCGCGCGCCCGCAGCGCCGGAGGCGCGAGGACGTGCAAACAGGAAGAAGGCATGCGGGTGGAGAAACTCTGATGCCGGATCTTTTGCTCGAACTTCGCTCCGAGGAAATCCCTGCCCGCATGCAGCGCAAGGCGGCGGGTGATCTCAAGAAGATGCTGACCGACGGTCTGGTCGAGGCGGGGCTGACCTATGAGGCGGCACGCGAGTACTGGACGCCGCGGCGTCTGACGCTCGATATCAGGGGCCTGACCGCGCGCTCGAAGGATATAAGCGAGGAGATCAAGGGGCCATCGACGACAGCGCCCGAACAGGCGGTGCAAGGTTTCCTGCGCAAGGCAGGGCTTTCGTCGATCGCCGAGGCGCATGTCCACTCCGACCCGAAGAAGGGCGATTTCTACGTCGCCCACATCTCGAAGCCGGGCAGGGCGGCGGAAGAGATCATCGCCGAACTGGTGCCGGGCATTATTCGCAATTTCCCGTGGCCGAAGTCGATGCGCTGGGGGCCGGCCTCGGCCAAGCCCGGCTCGCTGCGCTGGGTGCGGCCGCTGCAGTCGATCCTGTGCACCTTCGGCCCGGAGACCGAGGAGCCGATGGTGGTCGATTTCGAGATCGACGGTATCCGCTCGGGCAACATCACCTATGGCCACCGCTTCCATGCGCCCGATGCCATTACGGTGCGCCGCTTCGACGACTATGTCTCCAAGCTGGAAGCGGCGAAGGTCGTGCTCGACGCCGACCGGCGCAAGGAGATCATCCTTGCCGACGCCCGCAATCTTGCCTTCGCCAACGGGCTCGACCTGGTCGAGGACGACGGGCTGCTGGAGGAAGTGTCTGGCCTCGTCGAATGGCCGGTCGTGCTGATGGGCGAGTTCGAGGAGGCTTTCCTGGCCATTCCGGCCGAAGTGATCCGGTTGACCATCCGCGCCAACCAGAAATGCTTTGTGACGCGTCCGCAGGTTGCTGCCGAGGATCTTTCCAATCGCTTCATCCTCACCGCCAACATCGAGGCCAAGGATGGCGGCAAGGAGATCGCCCACGGCAACGGCAAGGTGGTGCGCGCCCGCCTGTCCGACGCGCTCTATTTCTGGACGACCGATCAGGGCGATCTGCCGGATCTCGGTGAGCTCGAGGCATCGGCGAAAAAATTCGGGCTCGATCTGAAGAAGCCGCTCGACCAGCGCATGGCCCGCCTCGACCATCTCGGCGTCACCTTCCACGCCAAGCTCGGCACGCAAGGTGAGCGGGTGGAGCGGATTGCCAGGCTGGCCGAGGTACTGGCTCCGATCGTCGGTGCCGATCCCACGCTGGCGCGCCGCGCCGCTGTCCTTGCGAAGGCCGATCTCACCACCGAAGTCGTCGGCGAATTTCCCGAACTGCAAGGCGCCATGGGCCGCAAATATGCGCTGCTGCAGGGTGAGCATCCATCTGTCGCCGCCGCCACTGAAGAACATTACAAGCCGCAAGGCCCTTCCGACCGCGTGGCGAGCGATCCGGTGTCGGTCGCTGTCGCTCTTGCCGACAAGCTCGACATGCTGGTCGGTTTCTGGGCTATCGACGAAAAGCCGACAGGGTCAAAAGATCCCTATGCGCTGCGTCGGGCGGCGCTGGGTGTGGTTAGGATCATACTGGAAAACAGGATCACGCTTTCCCTGGGCGTCGCCATTGCAGCGGCAGTCTCCTCGGCGCTCGCCGCATATGAACGACTGGGCGACGGGGCTGAGAGCCGTGGTGTGGTCGCGATGCTCGATTCCCGTATTCGCGACCACAAGGGGGCAAGCCAGCTGTTGTCGGAAGCGGGCTTGATCTCCAGGTTGTTGAAGGGCGGGCTGGCCAAAGCAAGTTCAGAGGCCTTTGGCTCCGCCGATCAGGAACGAGAGTTTTTCGATGGCCAGCGTGTGATGGAATTGGAGGCATCGCTGTCGCCATTCATCGCTGACCTCCTCGCCTTCTTCCATGACCGCCTGAAGGTGTACCTGCGCGACCAGGGTGCCCGGCACGATCTCATTGATGCTGTCATCACGCCGCAGTCCGACGACCTTCTCCAGATCGTCCGCCGGGTCGAGGCACTTGGTTCCTTCCTTGACACCGAGGACGGCAAGAATCTGCTCGCCGGCGCCAAGCGTGCAGCCAACATTTTGGCTGCCGAGGAGAAGAAGAAAACGGCGGTCGCCAAAACTGTTGAGCCGGCGCTGTTTCGCGAGGATGCCGAGAAGTCGCTGTTTGCGGCGGTGAACCAGGCTGAGAAGCAAGCCGGCGAAGCGATTCAAAACGAAGACTTTTCCGGTGCCCTGCTGGCGCTTAGCGTGTTGCGTGAGCCGGTTGATTCATTCTTTGAGCATGTTCTCGTGAATGATGAGGACCAGGCCGTGCGCGCCAACCGCCTGGCGCTGCTCGCCCGCATCCGCGCGGCCACCGGTCAGGTCGCGGATTTCTCGAAGATCGCCGGCTAATACGCTGGAAAAAATTCTGCTGGCCGGCCGTTCGAGCCGGCTTACAGTCATATGACGATGATCTCTCCGTGGCAAAAGGGACATGTTCCCCAACCCACGGAGGCTTCCATGAATTCCGATCACGAAATCGAAGTGACAGAAGAAACCCCGGCTCCCGCCGAGGCGCTTGAATCCGCTTCCGAAACCGCCCTCGACCATGCCGCTGCCGCGACGGTCGAAGCGACCGATCTGTCGGATGACGAAGATGGCGACGATGAAGAAGGCGAAGAGTCTGACGACGCCGAAGCCGCCACGCTCTCGGATGACGATGAAGACGAAGACGAAGATGAGGACGAAGACGACGCCGATGACAGCGTGAAGGCTGAAGGCGACGACGAGAAATCCGAAGAAGACGACGACAAGGAAGAAGCCGCCTGATTTTCATCTGCTCAGTCTATCGATGGCAGGGCGGCGCTAACCAGGCTGTGTGAAAACATCGGCGCCTCATCTCAAGGGGCGCCGTCCCTCTTCGAGAATTGTCCTCGTCTCAGCTCGGCCTTGCTAGACGATTTCGTCGCGCTAACAGAGCGTTTATTCCTGACGCCCCATCTCCGCGTGCGACACCTATTGTAGAGCTTCAGCGTATCGGATGATGCTCTGATTTTGCACGTTTTCGACCAATTCATCCGCACGAGATAAAAGCCGGCGGAGCAAGGGAGAGGAATTTGCCTCGTTGTATCCCAGAGTGAGATCAACTGTCGGAGGCACACCCTCGAGCGCTCTGGCAACAACGTTTGGTGCCAGCATATTTTGCGCATAAAGCGGGACAAGAGTAACTCCGCCCGTGGACGCGACGAGCGACATTGCCGACGATATGTTCTCGCCTTCGTACTTTGCCTTGAGCGTGATCCCGGCCCTTGATGCGTAATCCTGAATCACAGATTGCAATACCGGAGACGTTCTCGCCGAGCTGACGTAAATTTCGCGGGCAAGATCCTGCGGCCGAATCTTTTTGCGCGATGCCAAGCTATGGCCTGCCGGCAGCACGGCGATCAGAGGCTCCTTCGCTAACAATTTGAAGGATAGGCCCAAGCTCTGTTTCTCGGGGCGAAGGAAGGCTACGTCCAACTTCCCGCGCATTAACGCAAGAGCGAGCTCCGGGGAGGACTGACTACACAGCGTGACTTCGATCTCCGGTGCTTCCTCGCGGATCATGCGCAATAGGTGAGGTAGCCACGTGACCTCCAGCCCAACCAGAAACCCCATAGCAAGTACGGGCCTTTTCGGCTGTGCCGTCCGCCGGGCGCCTTCGGTCGCAGCCTCGACCTGCAGAAGTGCCAGCCGAGCGTGATCCAGAAAAACGCGCCCCGCAGCGGTAAGCACAACGCCGCGCGCCTGCCGCTCCAATAGCTGTACGCCGACTTCAGATTCGAGATCGCGAATCTGCCGGCTCAACGACGGCTGCGAGGTGTTCAGTCGCCGCTGGGCAGCGGTCAACAAGCTGCCTTCCTCGGCAACCGCGATGAAATAGCGTAAATGGCGGAGTTCCATCGGGTCCTCACTATACCTCCAAGGCATAGGTCGAACGTACAAGGTATTTGTCACCGATAGAAGGGAGATTTACCTTCGCGCTAAGGTCAAAGAAGGAGAAAGCAAAATGTCTACAGCATCCAAGCCTACCATCGTGTTCTGCCACGGCATTTGGGCCGATGGTTCGTGCTTCAGCAAGGTGATCCCGGCACTGCAGGCGGACGGACACGAGGTGATTGCTGTCCAATATGGCCTGGATTCATTCGAAGAGGATGTGGCGACGGTCAAACGCACGCTCAACCGCGTCGGCAGCCCGGTTGTCCTCGTCGGCCATTCCTACGGTGGCGCCACGATCACGGCTGCGGGCGTCGATGAGCGCGTGATCGGCCTGGTCTACGTCGCCGCCGTCGCCCCGGATGTCGGCGAGACTGTGCAAGACCAGCTCGACAAGTATCCGTCGGACATCTTCTCTCGCGTCGAGGTCGCGGATGGGCGCGCCTGGATGCTTCCAAACGGCACCGAGTTCTTCGCCGGCGACCTCTCGGCGGAAGAGCAGAAGCTCGTCTGGGCCACCCATTATGCACCCGTCTTCGATCTGTTCCACCAGCAGAAGCTGAGCGCGGATCGCATTGCGTGGAAGTCGAAGCCGAGCTGGTATGTGCTGGCTACGAAAGACCACACCGTGCATCCCGATCTCCAGCGCTGGGTTTCGAAGCGCATGGGAGCGACCGTCACCGAGGTGGCAAGCAGCCACGTGCCGATGCTCTCCCAGCCCGCCGTCGTCATCGACGTAATCCGGAAAGCTGTAGCTGCTGTTCAAAACGGTTGAGAGCAGCCGTCTGACGGATGTGGAGAGACTGCCGCAGGGCGGTCTCTCCTGCTCGTGCGAAGCGTTGCGGAACTCCAAAGCGCTCCCCCTTCGGAGGGATGTGCGCGTGCTTAAGGCTCCAGGACTTTTCACACAGCCTGTAACGCGCCGCCCTTTTTCTGTCAGATGCTAGCCTTCTCAGTTTTCCAGAATGCTGACACGCACGCTGTTTTCGTAGACGTCGACCTGGATCAGCGGCTCGCCATTGACGATGGCACGCTTGGTCGAGGAGCTCATGGCGCCGGAGCGCTCGAGCATGCGTTGCAAGTCGGCGCGCTGGTCGTTAGTCCTGAACCAGCCATCACCCTCATCGTCGCTGTCGCGACGGTGGAATTTGTGCCAGTTGGCACGGTCCTGCCGCACCATTTGCGCGGCGCTCTCCAGCGCATAGCCGTCACTCGCCTGATGATCCCGATCGGAAATGCGCGCGACATAGGATCCCAGCATGTCGTCGGCATGAGCCGTGCCGGCGCCAAGCGACGACGCCAGCAGAAGCCCGGCCGCAGTGACGGTTTTGAATTTTCTCATGATCACCCCCCTTACCCCTAAACGATAAAATCCCGTCTACCATGGCCGCTTGACGAAATTCGGACAGTGGCACCCAGCGGCGAAAAACCGGAACGGGTTTGCCTGCCAATGGTGCGCCGGGCGCCAGACCGCAGTCAAGTCGCAGTCCAGCCTCTATTTGGCTTTGCTGACCCTGCGGACGGGCTGGGTTGCTGCCTGTGCGGGTGCGTTCGGTGGTGAGGCCGAGTTTGTCCCGGCATCTCCCGCAGGGGCGGCGGAGGCGGTAGCCGTTGCCGGCGCGGTCCCCGTCGCCGGCGCGGTGCCCGTTTCTGGTGCTGCGGCTGTCGCAGGGGCGGCGCTTGGCGTCGGCGCCGAGAAGGCGGGACCGACGACGCCGCCGCGAATGATCATCGGGTTCTGCTCAAAGCCATGCCTGGCCTCGGGCTTGTCCGGGATCGCCGACACCTTTTCATAGGTGACGTCGGGCTGCGCCTCGCCGAGCCCCACCACCGATTGCACATTGCTGGCCTTGGCGGTGTCGGCGGTCTTCAGCGGTTTGGCGGCGTCGAGCTTGATGATGGATGGCGTCGAGGAGGGCGCGCCGGGAAAAACCAGCGACGAGGCCCGTGCTCCGCCGGTCGTCACCGCAAGAACAATCCCCAGCAGCATACGCACAGACACGATGATCGCTCCCCTTTGCCCAGAAGCCGCACAGTAGCGGGCCGGAATTGATGCCGGCTTTCGCCGAAACATAGCATTTTAGGAATTGATAAATCGCCAATGCCCCGACTTGCCTAACAGCCGACTTGCCCAACAGCCGCCGTCGTACTACGCAGCCGGCATCTGCGAGGTGACGAGAGTGGCTGAAATACTTGCCGTCGGCGAGGCGTTGGAGCGGGCGCTGGCGCTGCTCCAGAGCGGCGATGTCGTCGCCATCCCGACGGAAACCGTCTACGGGCTTGCCGGCGACGCCACCAACGGCATCGGTGTGGCGCGCATCTTCGAAGCCAAGGGACGGCCGCGCTTCAACCCGCTGATCGCCCATGTCGCCGACATGGCCATGGCCGAACGCATTGCGCTGTTTGATCCGCTGTCGAAAAGACTGGCACTGGCATTCTGGCCCGGTCCGCTGACGCTTGTGCTGCCGCAGCGGCCCAGCAACGGCATCCACCCGCTGGTCACGGCCGGGCTCGATACGATTGCCTTGCGCATGCCAAGGGGCTTTGGCGGCGACTTGATCGCCCGCCTCGGCCGCCCGCTTGCAGCACCCAGCGCCAATTCATCCGGCAAGATCAGCGCGACGACGGCGCAAGCGGTGGCGGCGGATCTCGGCGCACGGATCAAGCTGGTGGTCGATGGCGGGGCGACGCCGGTCGGGCTGGAATCGACCATCGTCAAGGCCGAAGGCGCAAGGCTGCGGTTGCTCCGGCCCGGCGGCATCGCCGCCGAAGAGATCGAGGCGGCCATCGGCATGGAGCTGTTGCGCGGCGGTGCCGCCGGCGTCGAGGCGCCGGGCATGCTTGCCTCGCACTATGCGCCGGGTGCTGCGATGCGGCTCAATGCCGGGACAGTCAGTAAGGGCGAGGCCCTGCTCGGCTTCGGCAGCCAGCGAGCCGAAGGCTGGCGACACGCCGCCGCGTTCCTCAACCTGTCCGAGACGGGCGACCTGCGCGAAGCGGCGAGCAACCTTTTCGCCTACATGCAGGATCTTGATCGCAGCGGCGTACGGACCATCGCCGTCGAGCCGGTTCCCTTCGATGGTCTCGGCGAGGCGATCAACGATCGGCTCTCGCGTGCCGCCGCCCCTCGTGACAACACACAGCCCGCAACATAGTTTTCCCACATGACCGAAATTTCAGAAAAGCTCGATCCCGTTCTCATCGATCGCTTCGCGGCGATCGTCGGCAACAAATACGCGCTGCGCGACGAGCAGGATATCGCGCCTTACCTGATCGAGCGGCGTGGGCTCTGGCATGGCGCGACATCGCTGGTGCTGCGGCCGGGCAGCGTCGAGGAAGTCAGCCAGATCATGCGGCTGGCGACCGAGACGGGAACACCGATCGTGCCGCAAAGCGGCAACACCGGGCTGGTTGGCGCCCAGGTGCCGGACAAATCAGGCCGCGAGATCGTGCTGTCGCTGTCGCGGCTGAACCGCATCCGCGAGATCGATGTCCTGTCCAACACGGTGACGGTCGAGGCCGGGGTCATCTTGCAGACACTGCAGGAAGCGGCCGATGCCGCCGACCGGCTGTTTCCGCTGTCGCTGGCCGCGCAAGGCTCCTGCCAGATCGGTGGCAACCTGTCGTCCAATGCCGGTGGCACCGGCGTGCTTGCCTATGGCAACGCGCGCGAACTGTGCCTCGGTGTCGAAGTGGTGCTGCCGACAGGCGAGGTGTTCGACGATTTGCGCAAGCTGAAGAAAGACAACACCGGCTACGACCTGAAGAACCTGTTCGTCGGCGCCGAAGGAACGCTCGGCGTCATCACAGCCGCCGTGCTCAAGCTGTTCCCGAAGCCGAAGGGGCGCGAGGTGGCGTTCGTCGGTCTGTCATCGCCGGAAGCCGCGCTTTCCCTGTTCAGCCTGGCAATGGACCGCGCCGGAGCAGCGCTCACCGCCTTCGAACTGATCGGCAAGCGGCCGTACGACTTCACGCTGGCGCATGCCCAGGGTGTGACGCGGCCGCTGATGGAGGACTGGCCGTGGTACGTGCTGATGCAGATTTCGTCCGGCCGCTCATCGGAGGATTCGAGAGCGTTGATCGAGGACGTGCTCTCGGCTGGCCTCGAACAGGAATTCGTCGGCGATGCCGTCATCGCTGCAAGTCTTGGCCAGGGCGACGCCTTCTGGAATTTCCGCGAGCTGCTGCCCGAGGCGCAAAAACCGGAGGGCGCTTCGATCAAGCATGACATTTCCGTGCCGGTGGCAATGATCCCGCGCCTCATCGAAGAGGCCGCCGGCGCGGTGGCGTCGGTCAGTGCCGGCGCCCGCGTGGTCTGCTTCGGTCATATGGGTGACGGCAATCTGCATTATAACATCTCGCGGCCCGTCGACGGCGACGACGAGGCGTTTCTCGTTCTCTATCACACCATGAACAAGGCGGTGCATGATGTCGTGCGCAGCCTGCACGGTTCGATCTCGGCCGAGCATGGCATCGGCCAGTTGAAGCGTGACGAACTGATCGCCACCGCGCCGCCGATGGCGATCGACCTGATGCGCCGGGTGAAGGCTGCCTTCGACCCGGCCGGTATCATGAATCCCGGTAAGGTTATCTGATCCTTTCAACGTCTGGTGGCTGGTGGCATTCCGATAACCATCCCTGAGATCAGCAAAATTTAACCGACTTTCTTAAGCGGGGCGGTAAGGAGCCCGCGCTACTGTCTGCTCACAAACGAGGCTGGAAAAACCGGCCCGGAGAGAACCGGACACCGGCTCTCAGGAGACAGACAGGAAGGCACTCTATGAACACCGGACTGAAGCCAGTCTGGGCGGGACGCAACATGCGTCTCGACCCATTCCGCCTGCCGCAAGCGGTAAGCTACGCCACGCGCGACGACTACGGCGACGTGACCTTTACCATCGACAAGCGCGGCGCTGTGATCCGCCGCATGCTCGAGATGAGCGGCTTGCCGGCGATCATCGCGCTGCCTGCCAATGCGTTTCGCGGCGTTGCCGCCCGTGCGATGGAGGATCCGGACGGCAATGTCACGGTGACCCTGGAACTCCTGCACAACGATCCGATGCTGTCGGTGCCGTTGCTGGTTGCCGATGATCTCGAAGATGTCGCCGCAGACTGGCGCGCCTGGGCCGACGCCTACCGTCTGCCGATGCTCTTGATCGAATCGGACGGCGTCGCCCGCACCCTGGAAGAATCGCTCGGCGCCGCCATCAAGACGCTGCCGCCGCAGGATCGCCGCAAGGGCCGCGTTTCGACCATGCGCCGTCCGCGTTTCCTTGCTCGCCGCAGGGCCGGCGATCTCGGTCTCAGGCTGGTCATCGACGGCCAGGAGATCATTTCGAGAGACTGAGCATAATCCGGCTTTTGGATTTGCTCGAAAGGCGAAGCCGCTAGACCAGCGGCTTCAGCGCCACCCACACCGCCCCGCCGATCAGGCCAAGGAAGATCAGCCAGCCGACCTGGTTGTTCGACCTGAACAGCCGCAGGCACTGGTCCGGATTGTCGATATCCAGCACGGCGATCTGCCGGGCCATATGGGCGCCGGCGGCAATCAGCCCGGCCAGCGCCGGCACAGGAGCCTGTGCCGATGCGAAGGCGATGGCGAAGCAGATCAGCGTGCCGCCATAGAGCCCGACAAGCCACGACTTGGTGTTTTCGCCGAACAGCCGTGCCGTCGAGCGCACGCCGACAATGGCGTCATCCTCCTTGTCCTGGTGCGCATAGATCGTATCGTAGCCGATCACCCACAGGATCGAACCGATATAGAGCATGATGGCGGGCCCATCGAGGTCGCCGAACTCGACCGCCCACCCCATCAGGGCGCCCCAGGAAAACGCAAGGCCGAGAACCAGTTGCGGCCAGTTGGTTATCCGCTTCATGAACGGATAGACGGCGACGATGGCCAGCGAACAGATGCCAAGCAGAATGGCGAAACTGTTGAACTGCATGAGCACCACCAGGCCAACCAGCGCCTGCAGGACAAGAAACACCCATGCCCGCCGGCGCGTGGCCTTGCCCGATGGCAGCGGTCGCGAGCGCGTCCGCTCGACCTTGTTGTCGATGTCCTCGTCGACGAGGTCGTTGTAAGTGCAGCCGGCGCCGCGCATGGCGATGGCGCCGATCAGGAACAGCACGAGATACAATGGCGCCGGCAGCAGCGAGAGCAGAGGATCGCCGGGACGCGGATAGGCGCTCGCCGCAAGTGCTGCCGACCACCAGCACGGCCATAGCAGCAATTGCCAGCCGATCGGCCTGTCCCACCGGGCAAGCTGCGCATAGGGCCATATCGAGCGCGGCAGCACACGATAGACCCAATGGCCGTTCGGTGCATCGGCGACACGGCCCTGGGCCGCTTTCGACTGGATCGGTTCCATCACGCTGGATTGGCAGCAGACTGGAAGGCCGTCAAGCAGTCTCGCTTGCGGACGCGAAGATGTCATGAGAGGCGAACCAGACCTTGGCCACATCGATGAATGCCAGCGCCGCATTCGAGACGCGCTGGTGCGTGTCATAGGTGAGCAGGATCCGCTGCATGGGCAGCGGATCGGACAGCGGCTTGCAGATCAGCGGCAGGCCGTCATAGCTGCGGTCGCCATGCGGGCGGGTGTAACTGACGGCGACGCCGAAGCCGTTCGCCACCATGCTGCGCTGGAGTTCGAACGAACTTGTCGTTGAGTCCGCGACCGGGGAGAGGCCGCGGCTGCGGAACAGGTCGAGCATGTGTTGCCAGCTGTGCGGCTGGTCGGTCGTGATCAACGGATAGGCGGCCAGATCCGCCAGGCTGACCTCGGGACGATCCGCCAGGGCATGGCCTGCCGGCAACAAGGCATGCGGCCGAAGTTCACGCAGCAGGATGCGGGCGAAATGTGTCGGCAGGCTGAGGTCATAGGTGAGGCCGAGATCGATGGCGGCATCGCCGAGCCGCCGCCCGAGCGTCTCGAACGTCTCGTCGCGAACGACGATTTTCACGGCCGGATAGCGTTCGGAGAAGGCGCGGATCAGGGCCGGCGCGAAGAAAGGAGCCAGGTCCTCGAAACATCCCAGCACCAGTTCACCGCCGACAGCCGATTTGCTTGAACCCAGGCCGACGAGTTCGTCCGTTTCGGTGAGGATCTGTCTTGCCTTCGCCACGACAGCGCGGCCGAACGATGTTGGCGACACGCCGCTGCCCCGCTGGCGGACGAACAGCTTCTGGCCGAAATTTTTTTCGACGGCGTCGATGGCCACCGAAATCGAAGGCTGCGAAACGTTCAGCATTTTTGCCGCGCCTGTCACGCTGCCAAGGCGCGCCACGGCGACAAGATAACGCAACTGCGTGAGGGTCACATTCATAGGCTAGCCCTATGTACCAAATGAGAAGTTATTATTTTACTGAATGAAAGAGGGTTGCGATAGTCGGTTATTCCAAGAGGAGAACGCCATGGCTTCCCAGATCGACACCCAGACCATCGACACCCAGGTCATCGACGCAAAGACGATCGCCGACTATCAGCGCGACGGCGCGGTTTGCATCCGCGGTGCTTTCAAGGGTTGGGTCGACACGATTGCCGCCGGCATAGAGCGAAACATGCAGAACCGCAGCGCCACCGCGTCCGATATCGCCAATGGTCGCGGCAGTTTCTTCGACGACTATTGCAACTGGGAGCGCATTCCCGAATTCGTCAGCGTGGTGCGAGACTCGCCGGCCGCCGAACTGGCGGCGGCGGTGATGCAGTCGCGCACCGCGCAGTTCTTCCACGACCACGTTCTGGTCAAGGAACCCGGCACGCAGAAGCCGACGCCCTGGCATCAGGACATCCCCTACTACTTCGTCGATGGCCAGCAGACGGTAAGCTTCTGGATCCCCATCGATCCGGTGAAGGAGGCGACGCTGCGCCTGATCGCCGGTTCGCACAAATGGGACAAGATGATCTTGCCGGTGCGTTGGCTCGACGACGGCAATTTCTATGCCGGCGACGGCGACTATCTGCCGGTGCCCGATCCCGACAAGGACCCTGGGATGAAGGTGCTCGAGTGGGAAATGGAGCCGGGCGACGCCATCCTGTTCGACTTCAGGACCGCGCATGGCGCGCGCGGCAACCTGACCTCGGCACGGCGCCGGGCGCTGTCATTGCGCTGGGTCGGCGACGATGCGCGCTATGTCGAGCGGCCTGGACGCACCTCGCCACCTTACCATGGCCACGGCATGCAGCCGGGACAGAGGCTGCGCGAGGACTGGTTCCCAGTCGTCTTCCAGGGCTGAGCGACAGCCAGAACACCGGTGCCGGTATCCGCCGCCGATGTTCGGCAGGGGTAACGTTCCCGTGCGCAATTCCGATCAAAGCGCCCTGATGCCTTGACCCATCGTGCAGAGAGCAATAGCGGGTTCTCTGCAGGAATAGTCGGCATCAAGAGGTGGCCATGAACGTTCTTCTTCTCGGCTCCGGCGGCCGCGAACATGCGCTCGCCTGGAAGATCGCCGCGTCGCCGCTGCTGACCAGGCTCTATGCGGCTCCCGGCAATCCGGGCATCGGCGGCGAGGCCGAGCTGGTGAAGCTGGATATTGCCGATCACGCCGCCGTTGCCGCCTTCTGCAAGGACAAGAAGATCGACCTGGTCGTGGTCGGCCCGGAGGGACCGCTGGTCGCCGGCATTGCCGACGATCTGCGTGCGCAAGGCATTCGCGTCTTCGGACCCTCCAGGGCCGCCGCCCGGCTGGAAGGCTCGAAGGGCTTCACCAAGGATCTCTGCGCCAGATACGACATCCCGACCGCCGCCTATGGCCGTTTCGGCGATCTGGCGTCCGCCAAGGCCTATGTCGAAAAGACCGGCGCGCCGATCGTCATCAAGGCCGATGGCCTGGCGGCCGGCAAAGGCGTCACCGTTGCCATGACGCTGGGCGAGGCACAGGCGGCGCTCGATGCCTGTTTCGACGGGTCCTTCGGCGCTGCCGGAGCGGAAGTGGTGATCGAGGAATTCATGACCGGCGAGGAGGCAAGTTTCTTCTGCCTCTGCGACGGCATCACAGCGCTGCCATTCGGCACCGCGCAGGACCATAAGCGCGTTGGCGATGGCGATGTCGGCCCCAACACCGGCGGCATGGGCGCCTATTCTCCGGCGCCGGTGATGACGCCGCAGATGATCGAGCGCACCATGCGCGAAATTATCGAGCCAACCATGCGTGGCATGGCCGAACTAGGCGCGCCCTTCGCCGGCATTCTCTTCGCCGGGCTGATGATCACTGACAAGGGGCCGAAGCTGATCGAATACAACACCCGTTTCGGCGATCCGGAATGCCAGGTGCTGATGATGCGGCTGAAAGATGATCTGCTGGTCCTGCTCAATGCGGCGACCGACGGCCAGCTTGCACACACCTCGGTGCGCTGGCGCGATGAGGCAGCACTGACCGTGGTGATGGCGGCCAGGGGCTATCCCGGCACGCCGGAAAAGGGATCGGTCATCCGCGGCGTCGAAGACGCGGCGGGCGACGGCGTCCAGATATTCCACGCCGGCACTGCCATCAACTGCGGAGCGCTGGTTGCCAATGGCGGCCGCGTCCTCAACGTCACGGCATCAGGCGCTACGGTCGGCGAGGCGCAGAAACGCGCCTATGCCGCGCTCGACCGGATCGACTGGCCGGACGGCTTCTGCCGCCGCGACATTGGCTGGCAGGCCGTGGCGCGCGAGCAGGCAAACTGAAGTTCCGGAACGGTAGTCTATCGCAAACCGCGATCGAGTTCGGTCGAAGCGGTGCTGAGCGGATCGGGGGCGGCAAAGGCGGCATCGAGTTGCGCGGGCGAACGCTGTTCGGTCCGCTTCCAGGCGACATATTGGACAATGCCGAAAACCGGCCGCCGCGGCACCGTCTTCACGACAGGCATGCGGAAGCCGTCGCGGAACTTCGTCCAGCGCGTGCCCAGCGCCGCGACCATGTCCTCGAAGGTCGGCGGCGCCGCCACCGAGGCGTAGGTGATGGTGACATTGCCGGCGAGTCCGGCTTCGCGTGAGACCGGCAGCGGTATCGAGGCGAGATAGTCAGGCGGCACGTCGATCAGACCGCCGAACGGCCATTGCGCGCGCAGCGTGGCGGCGTCCGTCGGCGCGACATTGACGTCGATGTCCTTGGGCGTGCCGGCGACCCTGTAAGGGCAGCGGAACCGGCCGCAATTGGCTTGCGCCGAAAACTGCCACAGAACGTAGCCTTGCCAGTTGCCCATCGGAAAATGCACGTCGATGTCGGACTTGTAGCGGGCATACCAGAGCGGCAGCCGCGACAGGAGCCGATATCTGTAGCTGTTTTCGGCAATGTACTGGGCCGTCTTGCCATTGCTGTAGAGCACCGGGAAGCGGCCGATGCGCCGATGCACCTGGCGCACGAACTCCTCAGCGTCGTCGAGCGACATCCATTGTGTCGGGTCGTTGCCCTCGATGTCGAGAGCCAGCAGATCGTCCGGCCCGGGTTCGGCGAAATCGAGGAAATTATTGGCCTGTTCGACCGGATTGCCGGGGCGGGCGAGGTGATAGGCGCCCCATTTCAGGCCGAGTGCCTTGGCGACCACCTTGCGCGTCTGGAACAGTTCGCGCGTCACCGCGTGGCGTTTCCAAAGCGCCTTGCAGAGTTTTACCTCGGTGTCGTCGCCGGAACAGAAATAGGGCGGCGGCATGCCGTCGGATGCCTTGTTGATGAAGCCGACGATCCGCTTGTCGGTGGCAAGTTGGGCCCAGTCGATGGAATTGTATTCGTAGGCGTCGACGACCAGGGCGCGGTCAGCATTCTTCCAGGGCTCGGAGAAATCCGAAGCTGTTGCCACCGTCGACAGCGTCATCGTCGCCGCAAAAGCGAGAAGCGCTGTGCGGCGAAGGAGGCGCGCCGTCCTTTTCAAACAGGGAATCCCCGTTGATCAAAGACAAATCCTGGACCGTCATGGTTAAGGAAGTGCTTATGGAAGCGCCGCCGGTAAAGCTATCGTCGGATGAGTGGCTGAAATTGAAACAGGTCGGGCGCTGGCTCTTGCGGCAGCGTGCCTTCGGCGGCGCGTTTGCGGTGGTGGGCGAGCGAACATTGCGGCGAACACAATATGCCGCGGTCCGACCAGTAGGCGGCGCCGTTTTCCAGTCTGCCCTGATGGTACGAGAACCCTGCCGCGCGATAGGGCAGGCCGCATTCGATGCAGCGATAGGCGTCAGGTCTGGCAAGCATGGGGTGGTTCCGGTTTGCTGGTTCTGGTCTGTCGCCGTTCGGCTCGATCCGGCGTGGATTGAATTTAATACGTGCGGGCGCGATTACAAAATCCGCGTGACAAAGTTTGACGTTTACGTAAAAAGAAGATGGGAGACCGCCGCCCAAGGCGGATGGTTTTTGCGGCAGTGCGGGTCCTAGGATCAGTGAGCCGATGTATCAGGAGGAGGGATCGGCATGTATCGGGCACCCGTCGAGGATATCGCTTTCACGCTCAAGCACGTGGCTGGTCTCAAGCCCGCCCTTGATGCCGGCACGTTCGGCGATCTCGGCGAGGATCTGGTCGACGCCGTTCTTGGCGAGGCCGGCCGCTTCGCCACCGACGAGGTCGCGCCGCTCTACAAGATCGGCGATGAGCAAGGTGCGGTGCTGAAGGACGCTGCCGTCACCACGCCGCCCGGCTGGAAGGAACTCTATCGCCGCTGGATCGACGGCGGCTGGAACGCGTTGTCCGGGCCCCTGGAGTATGGCGGCCAGGCGCTGCCGACGATGCTTGGCGTCGCCGCGCTCGAAATGTGGAACTCCGCCGCCATGGCCTTCGGCATCGGCCCGACGCTGACCATGGGCGCGGTCGAAGCGCTCGACAAGCATGCCTCGCAGGAACTCAAGGCGAAATATCTCGAAAAGCTTGTCTCGGGCGAATGGATGGGCACGATGAACCTGACCGAGCCGCAGGCCGGCTCGGACCTCAATGCGCTGCGCGCCCGCGCCGAGCCGGTGGGGGACGGCACCTACCGCATCTTCGGCCAGAAGATCTTCATCACCTATGGCGAGCACGACTTCACCGACAACATCATCCATCTGGTTCTGGCGCGGCTGCCCGATGCGCCGGCCGGCACGCGCGGCATATCGCTGTTCCTGGTGCCGAAGTTCCTGGTCGGTGACGATGGCTCGCTGGGCGCGCGCAACGACGTCTTCTGCTCCGGCCTGGAGCACAAGCTCGGCATCCACGCCTCGCCGACCTGCACCATGATCTATGGCGACGGCTTCGGGGGTGCCAAGCCCGGCGCCATCGGCTGGCTGATCGGCGAGGAGAACAAGGGCCTCGCCTGCATGTTCACCATGATGAACAACGCCCGCCTTGCCGTCGGCATGCAGGGCGTGGCAGTCGCGGAAGCCGCGACGCAGAAGGCGATCGCCTGTGCCAATGAGCGCCGCCAGGGCAAGGCGGCAAGCTACGCTGGCGCCGGAATGGCGCCGATCGTCCATCATCCCGATGTGCAGCGCAATCTCCTGACCATGAAGGCGCTCACGCAGACAGCACGCGCCATCAGCTACTGCTGCGCGCATGCCATGGACCTGGCGCGCGTGTCGGCCGGCGATGAGGCGACGCATTGGCGCGACCGTGCCAATCTGCTGACGCCGCTGGCCAAGGCTTTTTCGACCGATGTCGGCGTCGAGGTTGCCTCACTTGGCCTCCAGGTGCATGGCGGCATGGGCTTCATCGAGGAGACGGGCGCGGCAGCATTCTATCGCGATGCCCGCATCGCACCGATCTATGAGGGCACCAACGGCATCCAGGCCATCGATCTGGTCATACGCAAGCTGCCGCTCGGCGGCGGCGAACATGTGTATGGTTATATCGTCGAACTGGCCGCGGTCGCCAATGCGGTGCGGACATCGAATCTCGAGGGTTTCGGCCGCACGGCCGATGCCCTCGACGAGGCGCTCGCCGAGTTGACACATGCGACCCGCTTCCTGCAAAAAATGTCCGCCGATGGCCGGTCGGACGAGGCGCTGGCGGGTGCTACGCCCTATCTCAGGCTGATCTCGCTGGCCGCCGGCGCGGCTTATCTGGCGCAGGGCGCGCTTGCCGATCAGGGCCGTATCGCGCTTTGCCGCTTCTTCGCCGAAAACCTGCTCGGTGAGGCACGCGCACTGAAGGATCGCATCATCGATGGCGCCGAAAGCCTCGCCGCTGCCGGCAAAATGCTGATTTCAGCCTGACGCTCACAAGGAAAAACCATGACAGACCATATCCTCGTCGAGCGCCAGGGCGCCATCCAGATCATCCGCATGAATCGGCCGGACAAGAAGAACGCGCTGACGCGCGCCATGTACGCGAAGATGTCGCAGACCCTGGCCGGGGGCGACGCCGACCCGGCGATCCGCGTCCATGTCTTCCTCGGCGTGCCCGGCGCCTTCTCCTCCGGCAACGACCTTGCCGATTTCATGGTCGTCGCCACCGGCGGCGACGGCGGCACCGAGGTCTGGGACTTCCTGATGGCGCTGGCCAGGGTCGAGAAGCCCATTGTCTCCGGCGTCGACGGCATCGCGGTCGGCATCGGCACGACGCTCAACCTGCATTGCGACCTGACCTTCGCCACGCCGCGCACCGTGTTCAGGACGCCTTTCGTCGATCTCGGTCTGGTGCCAGAGGCGGGATCGAGCCTTTTGGCGCCGCGCATCCTGGGGCAGCAGGCTGCTTTCGCGCTGCTAGGTCTCGGCGAGGGCTTTTCGGCCGAACGCGCGAAAGCCGCCGGCCTGATCTACGAGGTGGTCGAGGAAGCGGTGCTGGAAGCTTCGGTCCTTGCTGCCGCCGGCCAGATCGCGGCCAAGCCACCGCAGGCGCTGAAGATCGCACGCGACCTGATGCGCGGTTCGCGTGACGAGCTTGTCGCCCGCATCAGCGAGGAAAGCGAGTATTTCCGCGCGCGGCTGAAATCGGACGAGGCGCGCGCCGCGCTCACGGCGTTCATGACCAGGAAGAAGGCCTGAGCCCTTCTTCTAGGGATAAAGCCTCGTCTTGTTCCAGCCGTCTTTCGCGTCTCGGGAAAAGACCACCCGGTCATGCAGCCGGAACGGCCTGTCGTGCCAGAACTCGATGGTCGTAGGCACGATGCGGAAGCCCGACCAATGCTTTGGCCGCGGGATTTCGCCGATCGGATAGCGCGCCGTATATTCGGCCACCGCTTTTTCCAGTGCAAAGCGGCTCTCCAGCGGCCGCGACTGTTTCGAGGCCCAGGCGCCGATGCGGCTGCCACGCGGTCGCGTCGCGTAGTAGGCATCGGCTTCGGCATCGCTGACGATCTCCACCGGACCGCGAATGCGCACCTGGCGGCGCAGCGATTTCCAATGGAAGCACATCGCCGCCTTCATGCTGCCAAGAATCTCCTGGCCCTTGGCGCTCTCGAAATTCGTGTAGAACACAAACCCGCCTTCATCGAACCCCTTGAGCAGAACCATCCGCACATCCGGCATGCCGTCGGCATCGACGGTCGCCAGCGCCACGCCGTTGGGGTCGTTCATCTCGCTCTTGGTGGCGTCTTCCAGCCATGCGGCAAAGAGGCGAAACGGCTCTGCCGCCTCGGTAAAGTCACGGCTTGTTAACTCTGTGTCACTCATAGTTTTTCCCAAATCGTCACGAAGCAGGGGGAGGTTGCCGATTGTCGCGTATAGCGCAAGCTTTTGACAGCAGGCAAAGCGGCCTAATTGCTTCAGCCAGCGCCAAAGCCGCGGTCGTGATGATCGTTCTGCCGCTTGCCGCCTGCGGCGCGGGTGGCTTCAGCCTGGAAAAAGCCGAAGTCGACCGGTCGATCCTGACCAGCAGCATGTCCGCCCCATCTGCGCCGGTCAGTTTGGATCGCGACTCCGACCAGACGACGATCGGCAATGCGGTGTCCTCGGCCGACATCGAGCAACTCGGCGGGCAGGCCGTGCCGTGGGCGAATGCCGGCACCGGGTCACGCGGCTCCATCACCGAGCTGGCGGAATTGAAGGACAAGGGCCAGACATGCCGCCGTTTCAGGGCCTCGCGCGAAAGCTTTGATGGCGTTGCCATGTTCGAAGGCGAACTCTGCCTGGCCAGCGCCGGCGGCTGGCACATGCAGGACTTCAAGGCGCTCTGACTTTCCGCTTTTGATATGCTGCTCGGCCACTGGAATTTCTTCCTATGCGAGCGCATATAGGAGGCTACCACAGACTCACTCCTTTCCAGGGCAGTAAGCATGCGCGACCCCTATGAGGTGCTGGGCGTTGCCAAGAACGCATCGGCCAAGGACATAAAATCGGCGTACCGGAAACTCGCCAAGAAGCATCATCCGGACCAGAATCCGAATGATCCCAAGGCGAAGGACCGTTTTGCCGCGGCCAACCAGGCCTATGAGATCGTCGGCGACGAGAAGAATCGTGCCGCGTTCGATCGCGGCGAGATCGATGCCGACGGCAAGCCGCGTTTCCAGGGCTTTGAGGGTGCCGCCGGTGGCGGTGATCCCTTCGGCGGGTTTCGCCGGCAGCAAGGGGCCGGCGGTTCGCGCTTCGAATTCCGCTCCGGCCGTCCGGGCGGTGATCCGTTCGACGGCAACAGCGATATCTTCAGCCAGATTTTCGGCGACGCCTTTTCGGGCGCGCGCGGCCCCGGCACGGGCGACCGCCGCCATCCGGCGACCGCCGCCGATCTGAACGTGACGCTCGACGTCACCATCGAGGAAGCGGCGACCGCCGAAAAGGTGACGGCGATGTTCCCCGACGGCCGCAAGGTGGCGGTGAAGCTGCCGGCCTATGTCGAGGACGGCCAGACCATCCGGCTGAAGGGGCAAGGCGAGCAAGGGCCGGGCCAGCCGGGCGATGCGCTGGTCAAGATCCATCTGCGCCGGCATCCGCGCTACCGGATCGAGGGCCGCGACCTGCATGCCGATTTGCCGGTGGCGCTGGCGGATGCGGTGCTTGGCGCCAAGGTGCCCGTCGAGACGCCGACCGGCAAGCTCGCGGTCAACGTTCCCGCCTGGTCGAACTCGGACAAGGTCCTGCGGCTGAAGGGCAGGGGCCTGCCGGAGAAAGCCGGTGGCCATGGCGATCTCTATGCCCATGTGCGGATCATGCTGCCGGAAGGCGGCGACAGCGCGCTCGAAGCGCTGTTGC
Organism: Mesorhizobium kowhaii; assembly: GCF_042431665.1. NCBI lineage: Bacteria > Pseudomonadati > Pseudomonadota > Alphaproteobacteria > Hyphomicrobiales > Phyllobacteriaceae > Mesorhizobium > Mesorhizobium kowhaii. The sequence continues at coordinate 166,834 of NZ_JBHLYT010000053.1, read as the reverse complement.
GCAGCCAAAAAGGTTGATTGGCGGCTTTTGTCCCCCGAACTGTCCGGTTTGAACGCTTGAAGGGGCACTGTGCCTGTGCGATAGGGCACTCCACAAAGCAGAAAATCTTGCGGAGAGCGCTCACATGGCGGGTGGACAGGGCCTTATGGCCGGCAAGCGCGGCCTTATTCTTGGCGTCGCCAACAACAGATCGATCGCCTATGGCATCGCCAAGTCGTGCGTCGACCATGGCGCCGAGATCGCGCTCACCTATCAGGGCGAAGCGTTCAAGAAGCGTGTCGAGCCGCTGGCGGCGGAACTCGGCGCCTTTGTCGCCGGCCATTGCGACGTCACCGACCCGGCGAGCCTCGACGAGGTTTTCGCCAACGTCGCCAAGCATTGGGGCAAGCTTGATTTTCTCGTCCACGCCATCGCTTTTTCCGACAAGGACGAGCTGACCGGCCGCTACGTCGAGACGACGCGCGACAATTTCCTGCGCACCATGGACATTTCGGTCTATTCCTTCACCACCATCGCCAAGCGCGCCGAGGCGCTGATGACCAATGGCGGCTCGCTGCTGACGCTGACCTACTATGGCGCCGAAAAAGTGATGCCGCACTACAACGTCATGGGTGTCGCCAAGGCGGCGCTCGAGGCCAGCGTGCGCTATCTGGCCGTCGACCTCGGCGCCAAGAAGATCCGCGTCAACGCCATCTCGGCCGGCCCGATCAAGACGCTTGCCGCATCCGGCATCGGCGATTTCCGCTACATCCTGAAGTGGAACGAATACAATTCGCCGCTGAAGCAGACGGTGACGCAGGAGGAAGTCGGCGATTCCGGCGTCTATTTCCTGTCCGATCTGTCGCGCGGCGTCACCGGCGAAATACATCACGTCGATTCGGGCTACCACGTCGTCGGCATGAAGGCGGTCGACGCGCCGGATATTTCGACGGTCAAGGAATAACGCCCCGCCAAACCGTCGTCCGTCCCGATCCCGCCCCGGAAGACCTGATGTACCCGCTGGTTTATATCGTGCGCCACGGCCAGACCGCGTGGAACGCCGAAGCCCGGCTGCAGGGGCAGGCCGACACCGACCTCAATGCGCTTGGCCGCGAGCAGGCCACCGGCAACGGCCATCGGCTGGCCGCGTTGGTGCAAGATCCCGAGGATTTCGATTTCGTCGCCAGCCCGATGAAACGAACGCGCGAAACGATGCAGCGCATCCGTGCCGCGATGAAGCTCGATCCAGATGCCTATCGAACCGATCCTCGACTGGTCGAAGTCAATTTCGGCGATTGGCAGGGGTTTACCTTTGCCGAGCTCAAGACGCGGTATCCGGGCGCGAAGCGGACACGCGCGCTGGACAAATGGAACTTTCAGCCGCCCGGCGAGGGCGCGGAGAGTTACCAGATGCTGCTCGAACGGGTGCAGCCCTTGTTCGATGCGATCGAACGCCGGACGATCTGCGTGACGCATGGCGGGGTCATGCGAGCCCTGTTTCGCTTCGTGGAGGGGATGGCAGAGGACGAGGCGGCGAACCTGGAAATACCGCAGGACCGTGTGCTCAGGCTGCAGGGTGAACGCCTGGAGTGGCTCTAGCTATGAAGGCTATACATCCGAGACTGGTTTAGAAGGCTCCCAACTCTTGGCCCCGGTCGTTAAGGATGAACGTGTTATTCGATGTAGGTCACCACACCCGTTTCAAGATCATAGATTGCCGCGACGATCTTCAGCTTCCCGGCCCCGGTGAGACCGGCCAAGAGCTTGCTTGAAACGGCCAGGCGCCGCGCAGTTCGCCGCGCGCTCTCCTTAGCGGTGTTGTCGACGAAATCGCCCGCCTCGCTCCGCACCGCGATCGCCGCAGGCAGGATCGGTTCGATCATCGGGCCGATCGCGCCCGGATAGGTAGCGTTCTTGGTGACCACGTCGCAAGCCGCCTTGACGGCACCGCAGCTTGTGTGCGCGAGCACGACGATCAATGGCGAGCCGAGCACCGCCGCGCCGTATTCGACCGTGCCGAGCGTCGCGGTGTCGACGAGGTTGCCAGCATTCCGGGCGACGAATAGGTCTCCAACGCCGTGGCCGCCGAAGATCAACTCAGGCGGAACGCGACTGTCGGCGCAACTGATGACCGTAGCCCAAGGCGCCTGGTGTGCGGCAACAGCGTTCCGCTCCGCGGCAAGGTCAATCGAGCAGAGTTCCGGGTGGCTGACATAGCGTTCGTTGCCGGACTTCAACGCGGCGATCGCTTCATCAGGGGACAGCGTCGTTGCAGTGCCCTCGGCCGCGCGCGCCGACCAGGAAGCTCCACCAAGACCGATCGCGACGAGCCCCGCGCCGACCTTGAGGAAATCCCTCCGGTCGACCCCTTCGCCCTCGCAGTCGCTGCACATTGTTCGGCCCCCGCCGCGGATCTTCCATTCGATGGCTGGATCTGCGAGCTGAGATTGCTACCAACGGATGGCGTTGGCAAGGGCCGGCCCTCGCCCAGCGCGCCCAAGCTGCTTGGACAAGAAGATAAAGCCGATTCCGACCCTGTCGGAATGGATCTGGCCGTGCGGAGCCGGAAAGCGCTTATTCGGTGTCCGGCAATTCCATGTCGGTGACGATGTTCTCGCCATTGGTCTCATCGTAGGCGATGACGACGTCCATGCCCGGCTTCAGCGAGTCGAGATCTGTCTCGGCATTCAGCTTGTAGGACTTGCCGTCATCCAGCGTCAGCGTCGCCGTGTCCTTGTCGATCTTCTTGATCAGGCCTTCGGTCTGGCCAGCGAAAGCGGCGGTGGAAAGCAGCAGCGTGGCGGCAACGGCGCCAATCAGGGTACGCATGGTCGTTCCTTTTTGTCATTGCACCGGCATGGCGGCGGCAGGCGATGGCTGGCGGATGGAAGAGAGCAGAAACCAACCGAATGTGTCAAAACTAAATCCGCCAGATCACAGTTTGACCCCTGTGAAAAACGCCAATAGAAGGCAGACCACAGCGCCGCGCGTCCTCTTGGATGCGCAGGGACGCTGTAGCACTTTTGATTTTGCGCATGATCCTTTCCGAAAATTGCTTCGATTTCGGGTCATGTGCTAAGCCGGCTCCGACGCCGGGGCAGGGTCATTTCATGTCTCACAACACGTTCGGCCACCTTTTCCGCGTCACCACCTGGGGCGAAAGCCACGGCGCCGCACTCGGCTGTGTGGTCGACGGCTGTCCGCCCGGCATCCGCTTCACTCAGCGAGACATCCAGGCCGAACTCGACAAGCGCCGGCCGGGCCAGTCACGCTTCGTCACCCAGCGCCGCGAACCCGATGAAGTGAAGGTGCTGTCGGGCTTCATCCTCGACGAGGACGGCGAGACGATGATCACCACCGGCACGCCGGTGTCGATGCTGATCGAGAATGTCGACCAGCGCTCGAAGGACTATGGCGAAATCGCCCGCCAATATCGGCCCGGCCATGCCGATTACACCTATGACGTCAAATATGGCGTGCGCGATTATCGCGGCGGCGGCCGCTCCTCGGCCCGCGAGACGGCGGCGCGCGTGGCGGCCGGAGCACTCGCCCGCAAGGTGGTGCCGGGCGTGGTGGTGCGCGGCGCGCTGGTGTCGATGGGCGAAAAATCGATCGATCGCGCCAACTGGAACTGGAATTTCATCGGCGACGCGGAAAATCCGTTCTTCACCCCAGATCCGGCTTCCGTCCCCGTCTTCACGCAGTATCTCGACGGCATCCGCAAGGCGGGATCCTCGGTCGGTGCGGTGATCGAGATCGTTGCCGATGGTGTTCCGGCTGGCCTCGGCGCACCGATCTACGCCAAGCTCGACCAGGACATTGCGTCCGGCCTGATGTCGATCAACGCCGTCAAGGGCGTCGAGATCGGCAATGGTTTCGAGGCCGCCCGCATCACCGGCGAGCAGAATGCCGACGAGATGCGCATGGGCAATGACGGCAAGCCGGTGTTCCTGTCCAACAATGCCGGCGGTATCCTCGGCGGCATCTCGACCGGCCAGGCGATCATCGCCCGTTTCGCCGTCAAGCCGACCTCATCGATCCTGACGCCGCGAAAGTCGATCGACAAGGACGGTAACGACGTCGAGATCATGACCAAGGGTCGTCACGATCCATGTGTCGGCATCCGCGCCGTGCCGATCGGCGAGGCGATGGTTGCCTGCGCCATTGCCGATCATTATCTGCGTCATAGGGGACAGACAGGGAAGGGAATAGGGAATAGGCAGTAGGCAGTAGGCAGTAGTTAGGCCGCCTACAGAGCCAGCCATTTTTCCTTTTCCCTACTCCCTTACTGCCCTACTCCCTATTCCCTGCGAGCGAAGCGAGCCCAATGCCTTACGACCAGAAGAAAATCGTCGAAGCCCTGCGCGCTTTCGAGCGCGGCGAGATCGTCGTCGTCATGGACGATGACGGGCGCGAGAACGAGGGCGACCTGATCGTCGCTGCCGTCCACTGCACGCCGGAGAAGATGGCGTTCATCATCCGTCACACCTCCGGCATCGTCTGCACGCCGATGCCGCGCGAGGAGGCCAAGCGGCTCAACCTGTCGCCGATGGTCGCCGACAATGATTCCGCCCATACCACCGCCTTCACCGTCAGCGTCGATTTCAAGCACGGCACGACCACAGGCATTTCGGCCGAGGACCGCACGTTGACCGTGCGCAATCTCGCCAACGGCAATGTCGGCGGCTCGGATTTCGTCCGCCCCGGCCATATCTTTCCGCTGATCGCGCGCGAGGGCGGCGTGCTGATGCGCTCGGGCCATACCGAAGCTGCGGTCGATCTGTGCAAGCTCGCCGGCCTGGCGCCAGTCGGCGTCATCTCGGAACTGGTCAACGACGACGGCACCGTCAAGCGCGGCCCGCAGGTTTCGGCCTTTGCCGAAGAGCATGGCCTCAAACAGGTTTCGGTCGCCGACCTCATCGCCTACCGGCAACGCAAGGAAACGCTGGTCGAACGCGTGGCTTGCTCCGAAATCGACACGCTCGGCGGCAAGGCGCAGGTCTTCACCTACACGTTGCCCTGGGACTCGATGCATCACGTCGCCATTGTCTTCGGCGACATCCGCGACGGCGAGGAGGTGCCGGTGCGCCTGCATTCCGAGGATGTGGTGACCGACGTGTTCGGCACCAGCCATCGGCTGGACGGCATCATGAAGGCGATGGGCGAGCGCAGGCGTGGTGTCATCGTCTATCTGCGCGAGGGCTCCGTCGGCGTCGCCCATCAGGAGCGCAAGCGGCCGGCCAGCGGCGACCGCGAGGATCACGAAGAGGCGCGCCGCCGTGAGAACGAATGGCGCGAGATTGGTCTCGGCGCGCAGATCCTCAAGGATCTCGGCATTTCCTCGATCAATCTGATCGCTTCACGCGAACGCCACTATGTCGGTCTCGAGGGCTTTGGCATCCACATCGCCAAGACCGAGATTCTCTGAAGGGCAACCACCGGGATAGCGCCCGGTCCGTTCGAAACCGGGCGCTTCGGGGATCATTCTGCAGGAACGACGCCTGCTTCGCATCCGTCCAGGTCGCATTTAGGCGTGGCAAGGCTGCGCTGGCCAAGCAGTACGGTGGCCAGTGCGATTGTACCTGAAGCCACCGACACCCAGAACCCGTTCTGGGCGCCGAATGCATCCACCACCGAGCCGGCCGCGAACGAGCCCAGCGCCATGCCGATGCCGATCCCGGTGGTCACCCAGGTGATGCCCTCAGTCAGCATCGCTTCCGGCACGTGCCGCTCGATCAAGCCGAATGCCGTGATGAAGGTCGGTGAGATCGCCACGCCGCTGACGAAGACGGCCAGCGCCAGAAGCGGCACCGTGTCGGCGGCGAGCAACGGCAGCGCTGTGAGCGCGATGACGGCGACGGCGATAGCAAGTTGACGCTGCAGGGCCATTTTCAGGTTGAGCGCCCCGACGATGATGCCGAGCACGAACGACCCCAGCGCGTAGACACCGATGACCAGGCTTGCGGCGGCCGGCTGGCCAAGCTCCTTGGTGATCGCCACGGTGCTCACTTCCGTCGTCGCGAAGGTTGCGCCGATGAAGATCAGGGCGAAGGTGATGATCTGCACCGGCCGCAGGCGGATTGCCGAGCCGCGCGAACCCTGTTCCGCCGGCCGCACTTGCGGCTCGGTCGAACGCTGCAGGATGAACGCCGTCGAGCCGACGGCAAGGAACAGCGTGCTCGCCAGCATTCCCGCTTCCGGGAACAGGGCGGCACTCAGGCCCACCGACAGCGATGCCCCGGCAACGTAGACCAGCTCGTCCGCCGCCGACTCGAAGGCGAATGCGGTGTTCATTTCGGGCCGCCCGCGGAAAATCTCGGTCCAGCGCGCGCGCACCATTGCCGGGATGCTGGGCATCGCCGCGGCGAGCAGCGCCGACACGAACAACGTCCATGCCGGCCAGTCCTGATTGGCCGCCACAATCAGGACTGCGAAGGCGAGCACGGAGATGATCGTGGTCGGCACCACGATCCGCGTCTGGCCAACGCGGTCCACCAGCCTTGATATCTGCGGCGCCGCGAAAGCGTTGGCCAGCGCGAATGTCGCGGAAACGGCGCCGGCCAGCCAGTACTCGCCGCGCGTCTGCGACAGCATCGCCACGATGCCGATTGGCGCCATCGCAATCGGCAGTCGAGCCATGAAGCCTGCGCTTGCAAAGCCCTTGGCGCCGGGGGCGCGAAAGATTTCCGAATAGGGATTTTGCATGGTCCGGTTCCTCGACAAAGGAAGATTCGACAATTACATACGAAGCGTATGATTGTTAGATAGATCATACGCCACGTATGTCAATTGGCATACGGTGCGTATGTTAATGGGTCCAGAAGCCATGCACAAACCTCGCAAGGAAATGATCGCCGAGACCCGCGCCAAGCTGATCGCGGCGGCCCGCCATGCCTTCGGTACGATCGGCTATGCCCAGGCCTCGATGGATGATTTCACTGCCTCGGCCGGGCTGACGCGCGGCGCACTCTATCATCACTTCGGCGACAAGAAGGGATTACTGCAGGCGGTCATCGCCGAAATCGACGGCGAGATGGCGGCGCGCGTGAACGAAGTGGCGTCGAGAGCGCCGACCCGCTGGCAGCATTTCGTCGACGAATGCACGACCTATATCGAGATGGCGCTGGAGCCGGAAATCCAGCGCATCATGTTCCGGGATGGCCCGGCCGTGCTGGGAGATCCGGCACAATGGCCGAACGCCAATGCGTGCATCGCTTCAATGACCGGCCACCTGACGACGCTGCAGGAGGAGGGGGTTATCGTCTCCAGCCTCGACCCCGAGACCGCCTCGCGGCTGATCAACGGAGCGAGCAGTCAGGCGGCACAGCGGATCGCCAATTCGAACGACCCCGAAGCGACGTCGAAGAAGGTGGTGACGGCGTTCAAGCAACTGCTTGAGGGTCTGCTCAAAAAGCCGGGTCCGCAGCCGAACTAGAATCCCCATTGGCGGCCTGGCCCGCTACTGCCCGCGATTGACAATAACCGGTTTGAGCGCATCCTCCTGCGCCATCTCTGAGCGGGAGATTCGGGGCATGTGGGATTTCGATATTGGCAGGTCGGTGTCCATCATGATGCGGACCTGGCCCTTCATTGTCTTTCGCATGATCGTCTATTTCGGCATCACGCTGGCCTACATCATGGCGACCGGCACCGGCGCCTCCGTTGGCTACGGCGTCGGCCATATCTCCACCGATCCCGACGGACCGCTGTCCTTTGCCTTGTGGGGCGGCGTGGTTGGCTTTGGCGTCGTCTCGATCGCCGTCTACTGGATCCGCGAATACATCCTGTATGTCGTCAAGGCCGGCCATATCGCGGTCATGGTCCATCTGATCGACGGCCGTGACATTCCCGCCGGCCAGAACCAGATTGCCTACGCCAAGGACATCGTGACCCAGCGTTTTGCCGAGGCCAACATGCTTTTTGTCGTCGACCAGCTGGTCAAGGGCGCCATCCGCGCCATTACCGGGCTGATCGGCGGCATCGCCGCCTTCCTGCCGATTCCGGGCTTGGGCGGCCTGGTCTCCTTCATCAACACGGTGATCCGCCTGTCGCTGACCTATGTCGACGAAATCATCCTCGGCTACAACATCCGCATCAATTCAGCCTCGCCGTTCGAGACGGCGCGGCAAGGCGTCGTGCTCTACGCCCAGAACGCCGAGATCATGGTCAAGAACGCCGTCTGGCTGGCGGTCATCATGTGGGGCGTGTCGTTCGTCATCTTCCTGTTGATGCTGGCTCCGGCCGGCGCCATTCTTTTCCTCATGCCCGGGCAACTTGCCGGTTGGGCCTTCGTGCTCGCCATCGTCTTCGCCTGGGCCTTCAAGGCAGCGTTCATCGAACCCTTCGCCATCGCCTGCCTGATGCAGGTCTATTTCAGGACTGTCGAAGGCCAGGTGCCAGATCCCGCCTGGGACGCCCGGCTGGCCGAAGCGTCGTCGAAGTTCAGGGAACTCAAAGACAAGGCGCTGGCCTCCTTCGGCGGCTCGCGCTGGGGCACGGCCGGCGCGACCCGCTGATCAGCGGTGGTCGCCGATGCGACGTCAACGGCATTGAGGCGCTGCACGGTCGATTTGAGCAGCGCTTCACCTTGCCCGGAAAAGGTCTCGCTCATGATCAGCTCCGGCAGCGGCAAGCGGCGGCCCCAGCCATGCGCTTCGAGGTCTGGCTTTGGCGCGAACTCGGAAACATGGCCGACGCAGAGATAGGCGACCGGCGTCACATGCTCGGGAATTGACAGCAGGCTTTTCAATGCCTGCGCCTCGATGATGCTGACCCAGCCGACACCGACGCCTTCGGCGCGCGCCGCCAGCCAGAAATTCTGCACCGCGCAGACCGTGCTGTAGAGGTCCATCTCCGGATTGTGCCAGCGCCCCAGCGGCGAACCCTTCGAGCGCTGGCGGTCGCACGTGATGCAGATGTTGAGCGCGCTTTCGCAGATGCCTTCCAGCTTGAGCTTGCGGTAGAGCGCCTGCCGGTCTTCCGCGATGGCCGGCAATTCCTGCTCACGTGCCGCCAGGAACAGGTCGCGCACTTTTTCCCGTCGCTCGGCATCGCGAATGACGATGAAATTCCAAGGCTGCATGAAGCCGACCGACGGCGCATGGTGAGCGGCAAGCAGCAGCCGCGCCAGCACCTCAACGTCGAGCGCGTTTGGCAGGAAATGGCTGCGGACATCGCGCCGCGTGAACATGGCGCGATAGACCGCGTCGCGCGCGCTCTGGTCAAATCCGTCGCCAACAGCAGCGGTCATGTGTTCCGGCATCGCGTGTCCCCTTGCGATTGCAGTAGATGCCATCCGCCTGACCATGCGGATGACGATGTCTGCCAGGCCGGTCTTCTGGCTCGGGATCAACCCGCGTCCGGTGCCTTCCCGTCATCGACAGTGGCATTTACCGGCGCGGTCCCCCTCACAGCGTTGGGCACGCCACGGAGTTCAACCGTGTTCCCGATTCTCCCGCTTGCGGCGGGCACCAGGCAGTGGCAGCGACCTTACGCCGAAGCGCCGAGGACGCCAATGCCTGCAGCGACACCAATGGACGCATGTGTGATTTTCCCCAACCATCAGGCCACAACGCATGGCCATCGCGACGTCGGGGCACTAGATAGGGAAGATGACCACTCGTCTCTACACCCATCCAATCTTCCTTGAGCACATCACGCCGCCGGGTCACCCTGAGCGGCCGGATCGCTTGCGCGCCATCGAGCGGGTGCTCGACGATGAAGCTTTTACCGCGCTCGATCGCGTCCAGGCGACCGAGGGCGATGAGGCCACGATCCTCTACGCGCATCCCGCCGATTTCGTCGCCCGTGTCCGCGCCGCCATTCCCGACGAGGGCATCGCCCGCATCGACGCCGACACCACCGCCAGCCCGAAGAGCTGGCAAGCGGCGATAACCGCGATCGGCGCCGCCAATGCAGCCGTGGATGACGTTTTCACTGGCCGCGCCGACAATGTCTTCGTCGCCGCCCGGCCGCCCGGCCACCATGCCGAAAAAACCACGGCCATGGGTTTCTGCCTCTTCAACACGGCGGCGATCGCCGCGCGCTATGCGCAGAGGAAACATGGCGTCGAGCGCGTTGCGGTCGTCGACTGGGATGTGCATCACGGCAACGGCACGCAGGATATTTTCTGGGACGATCCATCGGTGCTCTATTGCTCGACCCACCAGATGCCGCTCTATCCCGGCACCGGGGCAAAGAGCGAAACCGGCGCCGGCAATATCGTCAACGCGCCGTTGGCGCCGCAGACCGGCAGCGAGGTTTTCCGCGATGCCTTCCTGTCGCGTGTCCTGCCGGCACTCGACAATTTCGCGCCCGACCTCATCATCATTTCGGCCGGCTTCGATGCGCACCATCGCGATCCGCTGGCCGAGATCAACCTGACCGAGGATGATTTCGACTGGGCGACCGGCCAGCTGATGCAGCGCGCCACGCGCCACAGCGGCAACCGGCTCGTCAGCCTGCTCGAGGGTGGCTACGATCTGCAGGGACTGGCATTTTCGGTCGCCGCCCATGTCGGGCGACTGATGAAAGGATGAATGATGGCTGGTGAGACCAACGAAGATATCAAGGCGATGAGCTTCGAACAGGCACTCGACGCGCTGGAAAAGATCGTCGATGATCTGGAGCGTGGCGACGTGCCGCTCGACCAGTCGATCAGGATCTATGAGCGCGGCGAGGCGCTGAAGGCACATTGCGACCGGCTGCTGAAGGCCGCCGAGGACAAGGTCGAGAAGATCAGGCTGTCGCGCGACGGCAAGCCGGTTGGAACGGAGCCGCTCGACGCCGACTGAGGCATGCTGCCGAACGATGGTCTTGCCTCACCGGTTTTTGGACATGATCATGATCGAGGATAGAAGCCGTCTCGATTGAAACGGCTTCAGGACAAGAGGAGGTTCGGAAACGATGTGCAGAAACATCAAGACCCTGTTCAATTTTGATCCGCCGGCAACCCATGACGAGGTGCGCGACGCAGCACTTCAGTTTGTCCGCAAATTGAGCGGAACGACGCGACCTTCGAAGCAGAACCAGCACGCCTTCGACCATGCGGTCGAAGCCATTGCGGTGTCGGCGCGCGAGCTTCTCGGCTCCCTCGAAACCCATCAGCATCCTCGCAATCGCGAAGAGGTGGCGGCCAAGGCGCGGGCGAAGGCGGCGGTCCGTTTCGCCTGATGCGGCAAGCAGGCACGGCCACTGACAAGGAGAGTCCATGAGTTTCTTCCCTGGGAAAGACCCTGAAGTCGGCGATGCCTTTGCCAGCGACCAGATCGAACTGATGGTCATTCCTAACGCCAAGGACATTGGCGGTTTTCAGGTGCGCCGCGCTCTGCCGACCGCCAAAAGGCGGCTGGTCGGGCCTTTCATCTTCTTCGACCGCATGGGCCCGGCGATCCTGCGGGCCGGCCAGGCACTCGATGTCCGTCCGCATCCGCATATTGGTCTGTCGACGGTGACCTACCTGTTCGACGGCAAGATCCGGCATCGCGATTCCCTCGGTACCGAAATGGTCATCCAGCCCGGCGACGTGAATTTGATGACAGCCGGCCGCGGCATCGTGCACTCCGAGCGCACGCCCGAAGAATTGCGCGGCGCGCCGATGTCGGTCTCCGGCCTGCAGACATGGCTGGCACTGCCGGATGGTGGGGAAGAAGTCGCCCCGGTGTTCGAGAACACCGCAGCACTTCGGCTTCCCGAGATCGATGCCGAAGGCGTCAGCGGGCGCATCGTCATCGGCAACTTCCAGGGGCTGCGCTCTCCAGTCGCAACGGCCTCCGACACGCTCTATGCCGACCTCAGGCTGGCGCCGGGCGCCAGCGTGAAAATCCCGGCCGACGCCGAGGAGCGCGCTATCTACACGCTCGAAGGCGAGGCCTCGATTTCGGGCGATGTTTTTCCGGCGGAACGGCTGCTGGTGTTCCGGCCCGGCGATGAGATCGTCGTGTCGTCGGATACCGGCGCCCATTTCATGCTGTTCGGTGGCGCCTCGCTCGGCTCGAAGCGTTACATCTGGTGGAATTTCGTCTCGTCCTCCAAGGAGCGCATCGAACAAGCCAAGGAAGAATGGAAGACGGGCCGCTTCGATATCGTTCCCGGCGATGAGGAAGAATTCATCCCGTTGCCGGAAAGCTAATGCATGTTGCCCAAAAGTGGCCCCGGTTCTGGGAGAACGACATGCATGAAACAAAGACCTGATCCGCGTCACTGACACGCATTTACTTTCGCCGGCCGCCGGCCTATCCCGCCCATGAACAGAAAGCCTGAGCAGGCCAATCCGTGAACGCAACGCCGCATACCCCGCTTCTCGACAAGGTCCGCATCCCCGCCGACCTGCGCACGCTTGCCGAGAGCGAATTGCCGCAACTGGCATCCGAGCTTCGTGCCGAACTGATCGACGCGGTGTCCCACACCGGCGGCCATCTTGGCGCCGGCCTTGGCGTGGTCGAGCTGACGGTGGCGCTGCACTATGTCTTCAACACCCCGGATGACCGGCTGATCTGGGATGTTGGCCATCAGGCCTATCCGCACAAGATCCTCACCGGCCGCCGCGACCGCATCCGCACCTTGCGGCAGGAAGGGGGCCTGTCCGGCTTCACCCGCCGCGCCGAGAGCGAATACGATCCCTTCGGCGCCGCCCACTCCTCGACATCGATATCGGCCGGCCTCGGCATGGCCGCCGCTCGCGATCTCTCCGGCGGCCGCAACAACGTCATCGCCGTCATCGGCGACGGCGCGATGTCGGCCGGCATGGCCTACGAGGCGATGAACAATGCCGGCGCGCTCGATGCCCGGCTCATCGTCATCCTCAACGACAACGACATGTCGATTGCGCCGCCGACCGGCGCGATGAGCGCCTATCTGGCGCGTCTGGCTTCCGGCAAGACCTATGTCGGCCTGCGCGACTTCGGCAAGAAACTGACCTCTTATCTCGGCAAGCGCGCCGATCGTGCGATCACCCGGGCGGTCGAGCATGCACGCGGCTACGTCACCGGCGGCACGCTGTTCGAGGAGCTCGGCTTCTATCATATCGGCCCGATCGACGGTCACAATCTCGAGCATTTGATCCCCGTCCTGAAGAATGTCCGCGACAATGGCGAAGGCCCGGTGCTGATCCATGTCGTCACCCAGAAGGGCAAGGGCTACGCACCGGCCGAAGCCGCCGCCGACAAGTATCACGGCGTCAACAAGTTCGACGTCATCACCGGCGCGCAGGCCAAGGCGCCGGCCAACGCGCCGGCCTACACCAAGGTGTTCGCCGAAAGCCTGGTCCAGGAAGGCCGCGAGGACGACCGCATCGTCGCTGTCACCGCCGCCATGCCGAGTGGCACCGGCCTCGACCTGTTCGGTGAAGCGTTCCCGTCCCGGATATTCGATGTCGGCATCGCCGAACAGCACGCGGTGACCTTCGCCGCCGGCCTCGCCACCGAAGGTTACAAGCCGTTCGCGGCGATCTATTCGACCTTCCTGCAACGCGCCTACGACCAGGTCGTCCACGACGTCGCCATCCAGAAATTGCCGGTGCGCTTTCCCATCGACCGCGCCGGCTTTGTCGGCGCCGATGGCGCCACCCATTGCGGCGCCTTCGACACCACCTTCCTGGCGACCTTGCCGGGTTTCGTGGTGATGGCGGCGGCGGACGAGGCGGAGCTGCGCCACATGGTGCGCACCGCGGCGAGCTACGATGACGGTCCGATCGCCTTTCGCTATCCGCGCGGCAACGGCGTCGGTGTCGACATGCCGGAGCGCGGCACGGTCCTCGAAATCGGCAAGGGCCGTATCGTCAGGGAAGGCACCAAGGTCGCACTCCTGTCCTTCGGCACGCGGCTGCAGGATTGCCTCATCGCTGCCGAGGAGCTTGGCGCGGCCGGGCTTTCCACCACGGTCGCCGATGCCCGTTTCGCCAAGCCGCTCGACGAGGATCTGGTCCGCCGGCTGGCCCGCTCGCACGAGGTTCTGGTGACGGTGGAGGAGGGCGCCGTCGGCGGCTTCGCCAGCCATGTGCTGCAGTTCCTCGCCCATGAGGGCTTGCTGGAAAGTGGCCTGAAGGTGCGCCCGCTGGTACTGCCCGACGCGTTCACCGACCACGCCAAGCCGGAAAAGATGTATGCCGATGCCGGGCTGGATGCCGCCGGCATCGTGCGCACGGTATTCGTCGCCCTCGGCCATACAGCCCGCGCCCAGCGCGCCTGAATCAAAATCTCAAGGGCTTCAATCAGTTTGCCGGCTTGATGCCTTAACGCATTGTTAACGCTGCCGTTTGGCGCTTTGCTTACCGTGTCTCTTGGCCGTTTTTCAACGGCGCCCTGCTAGATCGTGATCAGGCAGGGAGACAACAACAATGAGAACGCTTCTGTGCGGCGTGGCGCTTTCAGCGGTCATCGTCGCGCCGGCCGCCGCCGAAACGCGCTATGATCGCAGCCTTGAAAAGGCGGCCATGGGCATCATCGCCGGCAAGATGGGGAATATCCGCGGCGGCTTTTCCTACAAGCAGGTGCCGCAGCTCGTGGTCGTGCCAGACGCCGCGCCTGTTGCCGGGACCGAACGCCCGAGCGAAGAAGCCACGGGCAAGCCAGACGACGGTCTGTCGCCCGCCGTCGAGCGGCAGGTTTCCCGAACCATTTTCTAGCGCATGTCGCCCAAAGGTGCGCAGCGCGCTTTAGAACCACAAATCGCGCACGCAGCGGCCATCGCGTGGCAGGTCGTCGTAAGTATCGAGGCCATCGAAATGGTCGATCGGCAAGTCGGCGACGGCCTCAGGCGGTGCGAGCCTTACATTGACGGCGATTCGAGTGCGGCCAGTGGCGCTGGAGCGCAAGCCACGCCAGGCGAGCACGCAGGCGCAAGTGGGACAGAACAGGATCTCGAGCGAGGGCACATCCTTTCCGGCGCGCGTATAGCTGCTCACGGGTCCCGCGACGCGGATGCGTTCATCGACATAGTCGTAGGCCCAGAGCACGCCATAGCGGCTGCAAAGCGTACAATTGCAGGCGGTGATCGACCCGGGATCGCCCTCCAGGGTCCAGTGGATTGCACCACAGTGGCAGGTTCCTGTCAGCATCCGTCCTTCCCAGTGTTCGGACAACAAACGGCGTTCCTGCTTAACATTGTGCCGACCCGATGCGATGCGCGCAAGCGGCGGAGCGGCTTGATGTGTTCGCACGCTTGCAACGATGTTTCTTGTCCGGCCCCAATATCCTTGCCTTCGCGACCAGCTTTCGCCATGAAGGCCGATGAACTCGCCTCTGCCAGCCAGCACCCGCCAGCGGCTCGACGACCTGCTCGTCCAGCGGAGCCTGTTTGCCAGCCGTTCGCGTGCCCGTGACGCGGTCGAGCGTGGCAAGGTGATGGTGGACGGCGTCATAGCCCGCAAGCCCGGCCAGAACGTTTCGCCGCAATGCCTGATCGCCATCGATGATCCGGCGCAGGGCTATGTCTCGCGTGCGGCGCTGAAACTGATCGGCGGGCTCGACCATTTCGGCCTCGATCCTGCCGGCCGCGAGGCGCTCGACATCGGCGCCTCGACCGGCGGCTTCACCCAGGTCCTGCTCGAGCGCGGCGTGGCCCACGTCACCGCCATCGATGTCGGGCATGGCCAGATGCATCCCGATATCGGCGGCGATCCGCGTGTAACAGTCGTCGAGGGCCTGAACGCCCGCGATCTTGCCGTCACCGATCTTGGCGGCCGTATCCCGGATTTCATCGTTTCCGATGTCAGCTTCATTTCGCTGAAACTCGCGCTGCCGCCGGCGCTCGCCATTGCGAAGGCTGGTGCACGCGCCATGTTTCTGGTCAAGCCGCAATTCGAGGCGGGCCGCGAAGCGATCGGCAAGGGCGGCCTGTTGAAGGATCCCTACGATGCCGCCCGTGTCGCTGGCCTGCTGCAGGATTGGCTGGACGCCGTTCCCGGCTGGCGTTCGCTCGGGCTGCATTTGTCGCCCATCGAAGGCGGCGACGGCAACCGCGAATTCCTGCTCGGTGGGATCAAGGATCGATGAGCGCGCGCTTCAGCATCAGGAAGCTTGGCGCCCAGGGCGACGGCATCGCCGAGACCGAGAGCGGCGATCTGTTCATTCCATTCACATTGCCCGGCGAGGTCGTCACCGCCGCGCGCGAAAAAGACCGCGCCATGCTGATGGCGGTGCTGGAGGCTTCGCCGCTGCGCATCGATCCCGCCTGCCGCCATTTCACCGAATGCGGCGGTTGCGCGCTCCAGCATTTCGAAGCCGAAGCCTATCGCCAATGGAAACGCGAAAAGGTGGTGCACGCCCTGAAGGGCAAGGGCATCGATTGCGAGATCGGCGACCTGGTCGCATGCGCGCCGCACACGCGCCGCCGTGTCGTGCTCGCCGCGCGGCGCACAGACACAGGCATGCTGCTCGGCTTCAATCGCCATCTGTCGCCGGAAATCATCTCCATATCGGAATGTCCGATCTCGCTGCCCCAGATCGTCAGCGCGCTCGATCGGCTGAAGGCGCTCGCCGAACTGGTTTGCGCCACAACCAAATCGTTCCGGCTGGCGGTCACCGTGACAGGTTCGGGCCTTGACGTCGCGGTTCACGAATCCGGCAAGCTTGGCGAAAACCAGCGTCGGGTCGCCTCCAACTTCGTCTTGGCTCAGGGATTTGCCAGGCTGTCGATCGATGACGAGATCATCATCGAGCCAAGAAAGCCGGTGGTGATGTTCGGCAGCGTCGCCGTCGCCGTGCCCCCGGGCGCCTTTCTGCAGGCAACCGAGGCCGCCGAACAGACCATGGCCGATATCGTCGGCGGACATCTGAAGCGTGCCAAGAAGGTCACCGATCTTTTCGCCGGTTGCGGCAGCTTTGCCTTGCGGCTGGCAGTGAAGTCGGAAGTCCATGCGGTGGAAGGCGACGCGGCAGCCCTTTCGGCGCTCGACCGGGGCTCACGCTTCGCGACCGGGCTGAAGCGGGTGACGGGCGAACGCCGCGACCTGTTCCGCCGGCCGCTGACATTCAAGGAATTGAATGCCTTCGACGGCCTGGTGTTCGACCCGCCACGGGCGGGTGCCGAGGACCAGTCGAAGCAGATCGCGCGGTCGGATGTTCCGCTTGTCTCGGCCGTGTCCTGCAATCCGGTGACGCTGGCTCGCGACCTGCGCATCCTGCTCGACGGCGGCTACACCTTGAAAAGCGTG
Source organism: Mesorhizobium kowhaii (assembly GCF_042431665.1). Lineage (NCBI taxonomy): Bacteria > Pseudomonadati > Pseudomonadota > Alphaproteobacteria > Hyphomicrobiales > Phyllobacteriaceae > Mesorhizobium > Mesorhizobium kowhaii. The sequence goes on along the minus strand of NZ_JBHLYT010000053.1, from coordinate 149,703 downwards.
ACGCCGATAGACCAGTTCCTGTGGTCGCCGCATGTCGAGGCGGTGGCGCTGCTGGAGAAGCCGAAGCGGCGGCGTTAGGGCTTGTGAAGCGTTCGGTAAAGCTGGCTGCGTCCCACAGCCTTACGGGGCGAAAGGCTGGGCAGGGCGATTGCAAAGCTGTGGGATAGATGCCGCCGCAGTTGAGCTTGCTGCTCAAAACAGGCACATTGCGCCGTGGAATGGGGGGATGAAAAAGATGATTTCACCAGGGTTCGTGGCTGAGATTTTGGGTGCGGCTTTTACCATGGCGCTCACAGGTGCGCTGGTCGCTTGGCTTTTTAGAAAGATTACTCGTATCGGGCTATTGCCGTCCTATGCACTTGGCATCACGGTCATGACGTTTGTCGCAGCTGCGCTGTATGTCTCCGGCCACGACGGGACTGTCGACTACCTGAGTGCCTGGATCAAGTATGCGATCGGCGGTGTCGTCGGCTTCCTCATTCTCTATACGACATCGCGCAGGTCGGTCAGCAAGACATAACTGTTCGGCCCAAAAGGCTGGACGACCAGACAATCGAGTTGATCTCTGCCGACTGCCAAGAACGCTAGCTTTTGCCACCGCAGGTAGTCGAAATAGGTCGGGGGGAGCTATGCTTCTTGCACGCTGTCATGTCCGGCTGCTTTCGCGGCCTTGATGAACCTGCGGTCAAACGTTGCGAAGCCAGCGCAATGCGCAGATTTGCCCAGATGCAGTGCATTTGCGAAATCCATCCCCTTCTCCGCGAGATCGAGCGCGGACGACACAATTGCGGCATCATCCATCTCAACGGTCGGGAGCCCGCCGAACGCCCGCAGCGCCTGGACGATTTCGGCCTTGCCGTAACCATAGGCGCTGCGCAGCACCCATTCGACTTCCAGGATCACGGTAATGGCGACAAAGACCAGCCGACCGTCGATCAACTGCCGGGCGCGCTGGGACTGCTCGGGATGGTCGCCTGTCAGGTAGCGAACGATAACGTTGGCATCAATCGCGAGCATGGCGTCGCCGCGCCTCGGCGAGCACGCCCGCGTCCATTTCTTCTAGTCTCTTCGGCTTGCCGCTGTGTGGCAGAGAGGCAAATACGTCTTCTGGCCGCGTCTCGGCAAAGGCCGGCGCCAGTTTCAAAAGGACGCCCTCCGACGTGTCCTCGACCTGTAGGCGTGTTCCGGCCCCCCATTCTCTCCGTTTCCGGATCGCGCTGGGCAGGATGACCTGTCCCTTGGTCGAGACGGTCGTTGTGAGCTTTTCTGGAGCAGCCATAGCAGTTTGGCTCCGATGTAAGACAACTGTAAGATAACTGGAGATTGCGCCGACTTCAAGACCATGAAGGTTCGATCGGCCGACCAGTCAAACCCGCGTGCCGCCCACCGTCATCTGGTTCATGCGCAAATGCGGCTGGCCGACGCCGACCGGCACGCCCTGTCCCGCCTTGCCGCACATGCCGATGCCGGTATCGAGCTTCATGTCGTTGCCGATCATGGAAACGCGGTGCATGGCATCCGGCCCGTTGCCGATCAGCATGGCGCCCTTGATCGGCTGCGTCACCTTGCCGTTCTCGATCATGTAGGCCTCGGTGCAGCCGAACACGAATTTGCCCGAGGTGATGTCAACCTGGCCACCGCCGAAGGACACGGCATAGATACCGTTCTTGACCGAGGCGATGATTTCGTCCGGTTCCATGTCGCCCGCCGTCATAAAGGTGTTGGTCATGCGCGGCATCGGCTGGTGGGCATAGCCTTCGCGCCGACCGTTGCCGGTGGCCTTCATGCCCATCAGCCGGGCATTCTGGCGATCCTGCATGTAGCCGACCAGTTTGCCGTCCTCGATCAGCACGTTGCGGGCTGTCGGTGTCCCTTCATCATCGACGGTCAGCGAACCGCGCCGCTCCGGCATGGTGCCGTCGTCGACGACAGTCACTCCCTTGGCGGCGACCTGCTGGCCCAGCAGGCCGGCGAAGGCCGAGGTCTTCTTGCGGTTGAAGTCACCTTCGAGCCCATGGCCGACGGCCTCGTGTAGCATGACGCCCGGCCAGCCGCTGGAGAGCACGATGTCAAAAGTGCCGGCCGGCGCTGGTATGGCCTCAAGATTGACCAGCGCTTGCCTCAGCGCCTCCTTGGCCGCGTGCCTCCAGCTGTCCTCGACAAGGAAGTCGCCGAAGGCCTTGCGTCCGCCCATGCCGTACGACCCGCTCTCCTGGCGGTCGCCATCGCCGACGACGACCGAAACGCTGACCCTGACCAAGGGGCGGATGTCGCGCACCACCTGGCCATCGGCGCGCACGATCTCGACATGTTGCCAGGATGAGGTCAGCGAGGCCGAAACCTGGCGCACGCGCGGATCCTCGGCGCGCAGCCAGGCGTCGATTTCCTGCAGGAGCTTTGCCTTGGCCTCGAAGGAGGGCGAGGGGATCGGATTCTCGTCGCCATAGAGACGGCGGTTGGTACGGGCGGGCGCTGCGGCCAGCGTGCCGGAATAGCCGCCCTTGACGGTTGAAACGGCGTCGGCGGCGCGCAGCAGCGAAGCCTCGGACAAATCGCTGGAATGGGCATAGCCGCTGGCTTCGCCGGCCACGGCACGAAGGCCAAACCCCTGGTCGGTGTTGAAGTTGGCGGTCTTCAGCCGGCCGTTGTCGAACATCAGCGCTTCGCTCTCGCTGTATTCGAGGAACAGTTCGCCGTCGTCGGCGCCGTTGATGGTGTTGGCGACGATCTGCTTGATGCGATCGTCTGAAATGTCGAATTGGCCGATCAGGCTGTTCATGGCGCGGGCCCTTCAATAAGCGGTTTTACCCGATGTAGGCGCCAGGGCGCCGTTCGGCAATCCTCACGATGGAACACGGCAGATCCTATGTCAGGCGGCGCGCCATCACGATTTCGTCGATCTCCCGGCCCTCATGAAGAAAGCCTGCAGGTATGCAGCCAATTTCGTGAAAGCCTTCGCGTTGATAAAATCGTATGGCGGCTGGATTTTCCGCGCTTACAGCCAGCTCGACCTGCCTTATGCCCGATGCGCGGGCATGATCGAGCAGCAGATTGAGCATCGCGACGGCGTGTCCGCCGCCACGCTCGCTGTCGCGCAAATAGACCATGATGATGGTGGCGCGGTGCGCCATCTTGCTGCCCTGCTGCCGCATCAGGCCCATTATGCCGACAGGCTCCTCGCCCCGGAAGCTGACGACGACCGGGTTGGTTGTCAGGCGCCGACGCCACTCCTCATCAGGGAGACTTTCCCAATCCGATGCGCTGCTGGCGAAGGCTTCGGGAGCAGCGCGCAAGGCCTCCAGGCGAATTCGCTTGAAGATCTCGAATCGTCCGGATCGAGCAGTTTCAAGGCCAAACAGTCAGGCTCAGGGCAGGGCGGCGAAACCGTCGGCGAAACCCTTGAGGTCGACGGGGATGCCGATGCCTTCTTCCGGGGTCTGGAAGACAATGAAGGTGGCCGACGTACCGGTCTTCAGCGTGTCGAGCAGAGGCTTTTCGAGAATGACTTCGGCATAGCAGCCGTCCTGGAAGCAGCGCACGAAATAGGCGCGGCCGATATCCTTGCCGTCGACATTGAGGCCGAGCCCGTTGGGCAAAAGCACGCCAAGCGGCGCCAGCACGCGCAGGATCTCCGCCTTGTTGTCGGCGGTGCGCAGCACGACCACCGAGAGCCCCATCTCCGGGCGGTCCTCGGCGACGACGTTCTGCATCATCACGCATTGCTCGGAGGTGGCGCCGGCCGGTGTGTCGCAGATGATCGACCACGCGCCATGCGTCGAGCGAACGGTGCCGCTCGGTTGCGCGGCATTGGCCGTGCCGTACAGGCCCATCGCGGACAAGGCGGCGAGAAAGATGACCTTCGCCAAGGTTCTCGAAAGCCAAGAGTTCATGACGGCTCCATTGCGAATCACGGCACTTTAAGCCGCGCCAAAGCCAAGTAAAGGACGAGACCGCAACCGGTCTGCCCCGAAAAAGCCAATACGGCGCTTTTCCCTGCCAATTTCGCCCGAATTGCGACGTTGGTACGCCCGGCCCGCAGGAATGTGGCCATTGGCAAAACATATGCGATTCGGGACCGTTGCCGTTGCCTTCAAAGGCACATCCGGGCTTGCGCGCAAAAATGCCGCACGGTTTCGCCCGCTCCTTTCTTGCGGAGGGAAAAAGAGTATGGTTTGAACCACCTTGAGACTGTCGGGATTCCCGTCCCGGCATTGTTCGATATTCTTGTGGGCATAGCCGCGAGGAACTGGGAGACGATGAGGGCGATGAGAAAATTCCTAGCAGGCGCAATTGCCGCTGCCACGTTTTTCGCCGGCGCATCCGCCCATGCCGATCAGCCCAAGGATTGGCAGACCGGCTTCCAGGCGCCGGCGACCGATATGATGCGGCAGATCGAGTGGTTCGGGAACTACACGCTCTGGTTCATCATCCCGATCACCGCCCTGGTGCTGTTTCTTCTCGCCTACTGCATCATCAAATTCCGCGCGAGCGTGAACCCGGTCCCGTCAAAGACCAGCCACAACACGCTGATCGAGGTGATCTGGACCGTCGGCCCGGTCGTCATCCTGCTCTGCATCGCCATCCCTTCGTTCCAGCTGCTGACCGCGCAATACACGCCGCCGGAAGACGCAAAGCTGACCGTCAAGGCGACCGGCAACCAGTGGAACTGGGACTACGAATACCAGACCGAGAACACGATTTCCTTCAATTCAGCGATCCTGCAGGACGCCGACCGGGCAGCTGCCGGCAAGGAAGATCGCAAGGTCTATCCGCGCCTGCTCGCCGTCGACAACGAGATGGTTGTGCCGGTCAACACCATGACCCGCGTCCTGGTGACGGCAACGGACGTGATCCACTCCTTCGCCATGCCGGCATTCGGCATCAAGATGGACGCGGTTCCCGGTCGCACCAACGAGACCTGGTTCAAGGCCGAAAAGGAAGGCCTCTACTACGGCCAGTGCTCGCAGCTCTGCGGCAAGGATCACGCTTTCATGCCGATCGCCATCCGCGTCGTCTCCGACGCACAATTCAAAAGCTGGCTGGCGGAAGCCAAAACCAACCTGCCCGGCGCCAACAAGGCGCTGATGGCTGAGGTCGACGGCCAGAACAAGGTAGCGGCCGCCGGCAACTGATGCCGCGGCCAATAAGAGATCAGGGAACGGAGCGGAACATGGCAGGCGCTGCAGCTCACGACGACCACGACCACAAGCCGTATCACGGCTGGGTCCGGTGGGTGTACTCCACCAACCACAAGGACATCGGCACGCTCTATCTGATCTTTGCGATCTTCGCCGGCATCGTCGGCGGTGCCTTGTCGGTCGCCATCCGCATGGAGTTACAGGAGCCGGGGATCCAGATTTTCAGTGGCCTCGCGCAGATGGTCTACGGCATGAACGGTGATGCCGCGATCGACGGCGGCAAGAGCATGTACAACGCCTTCGCCACCGCGCATGCGCTGATCATGATCTTCTTCATGGTCATGCCGGCCCTGATCGGCGGTTTTGCCAACTGGATGGTGCCGATCATGATCGGTGCGCCTGACATGGCCTTCCCGCGCATGAACAACATCTCGTTCTGGCTGCTGCCGCCGGCCTTCCTGCTTTTGATCGCCTCGGCCTTCATGCCGAGCGCGCCCGGCGCCTATGGCGTCGGCGGCGGCTGGACGCTTTATCCGCCGCTGTCGACTTCGGGTCAGCCCGGGCCGGCGATGGATCTGGCGATCCTGTCGATCCACATTGCCGGCGCCTCGTCGATCCTTGGCGCCATCAACTTCATCACCACCATCTTCAACATGCGCGCGCCGGGCATGACGATGCACAAGATGCCGCTGTTCGCCTGGTCGGTGCTGGTCACCGCCTTCCTGCTGCTGTTGTCGCTCCCGGTGCTTGCCGGCGGCATCACCATGCTCTTGACCGACCGCAACTTCGGCACGACCTTCTTCGCGCCCGATGGCGGCGGCGATCCGATCCTGTTCCAGCACCTGTTCTGGTTCTTCGGTCACCCGGAAGTCTACATCCTGATCCTGCCGGGCTTCGGCATCATCAGCCACATCGTCTCGACCTTCTCGAAGAAACCGGTGTTCGGCTACCTTGGTATGGCCTACGCGATGGTCGCCATCGGCGCGGTCGGTTTCATCGTCTGGGCCCACCACATGTACACGACCGGCCTGTCGCTCGACACGCAGCGCTACTTCGTCTTCGCCACGATGGTCATCGCGGTGCCGACGGGCGTCAAGATCTTCTCCTGGATCGCCACGATGTGGGGTGGATCGATTTCGCTGAAGCCGCCGATGCTGTGGGCTTTGGGTTTCATCTTCCTGTTCACGATTGGCGGCGTCACCGGCGTCCAGCTGGCCAATGCAGGTCTCGACCGCTCGCTGCACGACACCTATTTCGTGATCGCGCACTTCCACTACGTGCTGTCGTTGGGCGCGGTCTTCGCCATCTTCGCCGGCTGGTACTACTGGTTCCCGAAGATGACCGGCTACATGTATTCCTTTGCCATCGCCAACACCCATTTCTGGGTCACCTTCGTCGGCGTCAACCTGATCTTCTTCCCGCAGCATTTCCTCGGCCTTGCCGGCATGCCGCGCCGCACCATCGACTATCCCGACGCGTTTGCCGGCTGGAACATGGTGTCGTCCTACGGCTCGTATATCTCGGCCGTCGGTGTCGCGATCTTCCTTTACGGTGTGTTTGAGGCTTTCCAGAAGAAGCGGGTCGCTGGTGCCAATCCGTGGGGCGAAGGCGCCACGACACTGGAATGGCAGCTGCCTTCGCCGCCGCCGTTCCACCAGTGGGAGCAACTGCCGAAGATCAAGTAAGGCGGCAGCCTCCATGGAATCGAAACCGCCGGCCTGCCGGCGGTTTTGGCCAAACGGAATGATGGACTTGAGTACGCATGGCCCTAGTCGACGAAACCAGCATTGACGAAGCGGGCTTCCGCATGTCGGAAGCGACGGCGGGCGATTTCTTCGCCCTGCTGAAGCCGCGCGTCATGTCGCTGGTGGTATTCACGGCCTTCGTCGGACTGGTCGCAGCCCCGGTGACCATCAATCCGTTGCTTGCGGTGATCGCCATCCTGTCGATTGCCATCGGCGCCGGGGCCTCCGGCGCGCTCAACATGTGGTATGACGCCGACATCGACGCGGTGATGACGCGCACCGCCTCTCGTCCGGTGCCGGCCGGCCGCATCCGGCCGGGCGAAGCGCTGAGTTTCGGGCTGGTGCTGTCGGTGTTGTCGGTGATGACGCTGGGCGTGCTGGTCAACTGGCTGTCGGCGACGCTGCTGGCCTTCACCATCTTCTTCTATGCCGTCGTCTATACGATGTGGCTGAAGCGCTGGACGCCGCAGAACATCGTCATCGGCGGCGCCGCCGGCGCCATTCCGCCGGTCATCGGCTGGGCCGCGGTAACCGGAAGCGTTAGCCTGGAAAGCTTTGTCCTGTTCCTGATCATCTTCCTGTGGACGCCGCCGCATTTCTGGGCGCTGGCGCTGTTCAAGTCCGAGGACTATGCCCGCGCCGGCATTCCTATGATGCCGAATGTCGCCGGCCAGGCTTCGACCCGCCGCCAGATCTTTGCTTACGCGCTGCTGCTGGCGCCGGTCGGCGTGCTGCCATGGATCCTGGGCTACACCACGCCGGTCTATGGCGTCGCCGCCATGATGCTTGGGTTGGGTTTTGTCTGGTACGCGTGGAAAGTGCTTGATATGGCCGACGATGACCGCGTGATGAAGCCGGCCAAGGCCCTGTTCGCCTATTCGCTGCTCTATCTCTTCGCCATCTTCGCCGTCTATCTCGCCGACAGCGTCGTCGAGCGCGCGCTTGCCATGGGTGGTGCATGACCATGATCGAAGAAAAGCTCGAGCTGATCACGCTGACCGAGCGGCAGAGGAAAGCCAGACGCAATCGCTCTGTCGCCATCGGCCTGGCGCTGGCGGTGCTGGTGATCATTTTCTACATCGCGACGATCGTGAAATTCGGTCATCACCCCGGCTCGATGTGAGGACACGATGAGCCACGACACGATGACCGCCAGCAGGAAGAACACCAACCGCGTCCTCGCGTTTGTCTGCCTTGCCTTTTTCGGCGGCATGATCGGCATGGCCTATGCTGCGGTGCCGCTCTACAAGATGTTCTGCCAGGCAACGGGCTATGGCGGCACCACGCGACGCGCCACGCAGCAATATGCCAACCGGGTGCTCGACCGTGACATCGTTGTCCGTTTCGATGCCAACATCGCCGGCGTGCCGTGGGATTTCCAGCCGGTCGATCGTTCGATGACAATGAAGATCGGCGAGACGGTGCAGGCGCACTATCAGGCCACCAACAAGTTCGATCGCCCGGTTACCGGCCGCGCCACGTTCAATGTGCAGCCGGAACTGGCGGGTCCCTACTTCAACAAGGTCGAGTGCTTCTGCTTCACCGATACGACGCTGAAGCCGGGCGAGACGCTGGACATGCCGGTCGTCTTCTATGTGGATCCCGATATCGTGAATGTACCGGAACTGAAGGACGTGAAGACAATCACCCTGTCCTATACGATGTTCCCGGTCGAGAAGAGCAAGCCGGTCGCGTCATCAGTGCCGGTCCAAGGCAGCAGCAAGACAATTTCGAATACCGAAGCAAATCTCGGGGGTTGATATGGCAGACGCGCACGCAAAACCACACCATGACTACCATCTCGTCGACCCGAGCCCATGGCCTTTCCTGGGGTCCATCGGCGCGCTGGTGACCGCGATCGGCGGCGTCTGCCTGATGCAGTATCTCAAGGCCGGCGACTTCCCGATCTTCGGCTTCAACATCGCCAATCCGTGGCTGTTCTTCATCGGCCTGGCGATCGTCCTCTACACCATGTTTGCCTGGTGGTCGGACACGATCAAGGAAGCGCATGAGGGCCATCACACGCGGGTCGTGTCGCTGCACCTGCGCTACGGCATGATCATGTTCATCGCCTCCGAGGTGATGTTCTTCGTCGCCTGGTTCTGGGCCTACTTCGACGCCAGCCTGTTTCCGAGCGAGGCGCAGCAATACGCCCGCACCGCGTTTACCGGCGGTGTCTGGCCGCCGAAGGGCATGGAGGTTCTCGATCCCTTCCACCTGCCGCTCTACAACACCATCATCCTGCTGCTGTCGGGCACCACGGTCACCTGGGCACACCATTCGCTCATCCATGGCGATCGCAAGGGGCTGATCAACGGCCTGGTGCTGACCGTCGGCCTCGGCATGCTGTTCACCATGGTGCAGGCCTACGAGTACATGCATGCTCCGTTCGCCTTCAAGGATTCCATCTACGGCGCCACCTTCTTCATGGCGACCGGCTTCCATGGCTTCCACGTCATCATCGGCACCATCTTCTTGGCTGTTTGCCTGATCAGGGCGATGAAGGGTGATTTCACCCCCAAGCAGCATTTCGGCTTCGAGGCGGCCGCCTGGTATTGGCACTTCGTCGACGTCGTCTGGCTGTTCCTGTTCTCAGCGATCTATGTCTGGGGATCGGTCGGCGCGGTGATCGAAGCCCACTGATTTCGACCTGAGCATGACCCCGAAAAGTGGAATCCGGTTTTCGGAGAAGGTCATGCTCAAAACAAAGAGATAGAGCCCCATCCCGATTCATCGGGATGGAACAGGCTCTAGGGATTTCGAGAAGGCGGCCGCGGCGACGTGGCCGCCTTCTTCATTTCGGCGCAATGATCGCCGATCGATGGCCGATGCGGCTGACTGTTCTCTGTGCCATTTGCGCGTGCATGATCGCGACAGTGCCGGCCCTTGCTGGTGAGAAAGTCGATCTGGTGCGTGTCGACAAGTCGGACCGGCGGCTGCAGCTGATCGGCGACGGCAAGGTCCTGCAAAGCTACAGCATCACGCTCGGCGGCGATCCGCTTGGGCACAAGCACCAGGAGGGCGATCAACGCACGCCCGAGGGGCGCTATGTCCTCGACTGGCGCAACCCGAACAGCATCGCCCACAAGTCGATCCACATCTCCTATCCCAATGCCGACGATCTGGCGGCCGCGAAGGCACGCAATGTCGATGCGGGCGGCATGATCATGATCCACGGCCAGCCAAACGGTTTCGGCTGGTGGGGCTGGCTGCTACAATTGGTCGACTGGACCGACGGCTGTATTGCGGTTACGGACTGCGACATGGACGAAATCTGGGCAATGGTGGCCGATGGGACACCGATCGAGATCGAGCGGTAAGCAATGAGCGACGACAAGGCGATCTGGCCGCCGATCGAGCCGATCTCGGCCGGCCTGCATGGCCGCTGCCCGCGCTGCGGCGAGGGGCGGCTGTTTTCCGGCTTCCTCACCGTCGGCAAGCGCTGCACCAATTGCGGCCTCGACTATTCCTACGCCGATGCCGGCGACGGACCGGCGGTCTTCGTCATCCTGATCATCGGTTTCATCATCGTCGGCCTGGCGCTCTGGGTCGAGGTGACGTTGAGCCCGCCGCTCTGGCTGCATCTGCTGCTCTGGATCCCGCTGGCTGTCGTGCTGTGCCTGACGGCGCTTCGGCTGATCAAGGGCGTGCTGCTGACGCTGCAATACCGCAACAAGGCGGCCGAGGGCCGGCTGGATCGCGGCGAATGAGCGAGGCATCCATTAGAGCTGGTGGCCGCTCGCGGCCACGGACGGCATTGCTGCTTGGCCTTGGCCTGGTGTTGCTGCTGATCCTGCTGGCGCTCGGCACCTGGCAGGTCCAGCGCCTGCACTGGAAGGAAGGCCTTCTGCAGACGATCGACCAACGCACCCATTCTGTGCCGCGGCCGTTCGCCGAGGTCGAAAGAGAATTCGCCTCGACCGGAGACGTCGACTATACGCCGGTAACCGTCAGCGGCACCTTCCTGCATTCCGGCGAACGGCATTTCTATGCCACCTGGGAAGGCGAAGCCGGCTTCAACGTCTACACGCCGCTGGCCCTCGACAATGGCCGCTTCGTCCTGATCAACCGCGGCTTCGTGCCCTACGACCTCAAGGATGCCGCCAAGCGCGCGAAGGGGCAGGTGACCGGCGAGGTGACGGTCACCGGCCTCGCCCGCAACCCGCTGCTGGCAAAGCCGTCGATGATGCTTCCCGACAATGACGTGGCGAAGAACATCTTCTACTGGAAGGACCGCGACGCGATGGCGGCGAGCGCCGGGCTGCCAGCGGGCGCCACGCTGGTGCCGGTCTTCATCGACGCCGACAAGACGCCGAACCCGGGCGGATTGCCGGTCGGCGGCGTCACCATCATCGACCTGCCGAACAGCCATCTGCAATATGCGATGACCTGGTATGGCCTTGCCGCCGCACTCGCCGCCGTGCTCATCCTGCGGCTTCGCCGTCCCGCGAAAGACGAATGAAGGCGATCGACGCCCCCCTTTCTACCGATGCACTTGACAGGGCAGGGGTAGGCCCCTCATTTCGGCTTTGATCAACCGGCCAGGATTCATGCTTCAGACAACCACCAAGCCTCCCCTGACGATCCGGCTCTGCCAGCCGCGTGGTTTTTGCGCCGGCGTCGACCGCGCCATCCAGATCGTCGTGCTGGCGCTGAAGAAATATGGCGCGCCGGTCTACGTCCGCCATGAGATCGTGCACAACCGCTACGTCGTCGAGGGACTGCAAAGCCTAGGCGCCGTCTTCATCGAAGAGCTCTCAGAGATCCCCGCTGAACATCGGCAGTCGCCGGTCGTGTTCTCGGCGCATGGCGTGCCGAAGTCGGTGCCGGCGGACGCGCAGGCGCGCAACCTCTTCTATCTCGACGCCACGTGCCCGCTGGTGTCGAAGGTCCACAAGCAGGCGATGCGCCATCAGCGGCTTGGCCGCCATGTGCTGCTGATCGGCCATGCCGGACACCCCGAGGTGATCGGCACCATGGGCCAACTGCCGGACGGCGCGGTGACGCTGATCGAGACCGAGGCCGACGCCGCGAAGCTTGCGCCTGCCGATCCGCAGGCGCTCGGCTTCGTTACCCAGACCACGTTGTCGGTCGAGGACACCGCCGGCATCATCCGCGCCTTGCAGGATCGCTTTCCGCAATTGCATGCCCCGGCGGCGGAATCGATCTGCTACGCCACCACCAACCGCCAGGAGGCGGTCAAGGAAACCGCGGCCGGCGCTGATCTCTATCTGATCGTCGGCGCGCCCAATTCCTCCAATTCGCGGCGCCTTGTCGAAGTGGCGGAGCGTGCCGGCGCCTCGATGTCGCTTCTCGTACAGCGCGCCGCCGAGATTCCGTGGAATGACATCGCCGGCATCTCGACGCTCGGCCTGTCGGCAGGGGCGTCGGCGCCGGAGATCATCGTCGACGAGATCATCGACGCGTTCCGGCAACGCTTCGATGTCACGATCGACCTGGCCATTACGGCCACGGAAACGGAGGATTTTCCGGTCATGCGGGTACTGCGCGATGTCGAACTGACGCGAGCCGACATGGCTTTCGTCAATGGAGCCGCGTAAGGCACATGGCGGTCTACACCGACGTTGCCGAAGGCGAACTCGGCGCATTCCTGAAGCACTATCCGGTCGGCGATCTCCTGTCCTACAAGGGCATCGCCGAAGGCACCGAGAACTCGAACTTCCTGCTGCACACCTCCAGCGGCGCCTACATCCTGACGCTCTATGAAAAGCGCGTCGAGAAGGCGGATCTGCCGTTTTTCCTCGGGCTGATGGGCCATCTCGCCAAAAAAGGCGTGTCCTGCCCGCTGCCGGTGACCGCGCATGACGGCAGCGTCATCGGCACGCTCGCGGGCCGGCCGGCGGTCATCATCACCTTCCTCGAAGGGCTCTCGCTGCGGCGGCCGACATCAACGCATTGCGGCGAGGTCGGCAAGGCCTTGGCGGCCCTGCATCTGGCCGGAGCCGACTTTTCGATGACGCGTCCGAATGCGCTCGCCATCGATGGCTGGCGCAAGCTTTGGAACGCCGCCCGCGACCGCGCCGACGAGGTTGAGCCGGGCCTGGCGGCCGAGGTCGATGCCGACTTCGCCGACTTCGAGCGGAACTGGCCGAAGGATCTTCCCCAAGGCATCATCCATGCCGATCTTTTCCCGGACAATGTCTTCTTTCTCGGCGAAAAGCTTTCCGGTCTGATCGACTTCTATTTCGCCTGCGACGACCTCTACGCCTATGATGTCGCCACCTGCCTCAACGCCTGGTGCTTCGAGAAGGATTTTTCCTTCAACCTGACCAAGGGCAAGGCATTGCTGGCCGGCTATCAGAGCGTGCGTCTGCTGAGCGACCAGGAAAAGGCGGCGCTGCCGATGCTGGCGCGCGGATCGGCGTTGCGCTTCATGCTGACCCGGCTCTACGACTGGTTGACCGTTCCCAATGGCGGGCTGGTGATGAAACGCGACCCGACCGAATATATCCGCAGGATGCGATTCCATCGGGCGATCAGGTCTCCTTCGGAATATGGATTGGCATGAGCAAACACGTTGAGATCTTCACCGACGGCGCCTGTTCGGGCAATCCCGGCCCTGGCGGCTGGGGCGCAATCCTGCGCTTCAACGGCACTACCAAGGAGCTTTCCGGCGGCGAGGCAGAGACCACCAACAACCGCATGGAGCTTCTCGCTGCCATCTCGGCGCTGAATGCGTTGAAGGAAACCTGCACGGTCGACCTTCACACCGACAGCAAATACGTCATGGACGGCATTTCCAAGTGGATCCACGGCTGGAAGAAGAACGGCTGGAAGACCGCCGACAAAAAGCCGGTCAAGAACGGTGAGCTCTGGCAGGCGCTGGATGAGGCCAACAGGCGCCACAAGGTGACCTGGAACTGGGTCAAGGGCCATGCCGGCCATACCGAGAATGAACGCGCCGACGAACTCGCGCGTGAAGGCATGGCGCCGTTCAAGAAAGGCCCGTTAAAGCCAGCCGCGCAGACAAAGCAGCCGGTGGTGGCAAAGGTTCGGCGCTCGACCCAGAGCTATTGAATTCGAAAAATTGTTGAGAACTGACGTCGGAAAATTGCTCGCTGGTGCGGTTGCTCCGCAGCCTTCATAGACATAGGCCGCCCTGTCGCCGAGGCCGTGACAACGACTGTGGAGGGAACTATTATCCGTAAAGTTGACAAGCAAAATTTGGCTTGAGTCCGAAGCCTTGAGATGGGTGGAGAAAATGAATCAGCTCATGGAGACAGCCTATCAGATATTCGACCCTCTCCTTCGGTATATTAGAGAGCAACAGAAGAATAGTGATAACAGAGAGCAGTGGCAAAAACTCAGCGATCGTATTTCAGAATTGATATATAAATACCCTGGCGACAGGGAGTATGAAAGCATCGGATCGAATTCTATTGAAATACCAGAAGCACATATTGGTGAAATTTTTGGAATATACGTACAGTGCGCTAGAGAGTTCCGTAAGAGCTCATTTGGTACCGATTATATCTCAATGGCGCCGCTAAATGATATTTTTGATGTCATAAGCTCTATTCGATAAAATAGGTGCCAGTACACTTTTGCATGGTTCCAACGCATGCCCGCCGATTTCGTCATGGCCTAGCCATCGGTACCCGATGACTCGAAAACATTCTCAGCGGATCAGCAGCGCCGTGCCGTAGAGCCCGAGTGCGAACACCGTATGCGACACCAGGTTCAGGGCACGGATCTGCATCGGGTTGGGGCGCTTGGAGGCAGCCCAGCCGGCGCCCAAGCCGGGTGCCAGCAGGAACCAGCCGGCGCCGACGGTGACGATGCCGAGGATGAAGGCCGGCAGGAAGGTCGGCGCTGCCAGCCAGGCCGCTCCCGCCAGTACCACCAGGATGATGCCGTAGACGATACCGACAAGATAATGAAAGGCCCAGCCGAGCGCCACTTCATGCGCGTACGGCTTTGCATCGCCGATATCGTCGTGAAAGACCTTGTCGCTGAGATGCCAGACCCATCGACCGACCGGTCCCCAATTCGGCCGTGGTTGGCCGAATGCCTTGTGGAGGAACATGGCCCAGATATCCATCAGCGCCGTGGCGCCGATGCCGATCGCGATAGTGCGCCAGAAGATGTCAGACATCGTCGCGGTCCCCCCAAAGCGGTCGGGCGAGGCGACCTTGCGGTCCCTGGCCCGACGCTGTCGCCGAGATTCAGAGCTGTCCCAGAATGTGAGCCGCGCCGGACTCGTCGACACCGGGCTTGGTCTCGACATTGAGCGCGGTGACCTTGCCGTCCTCGACGATCATCGAAAACCGCTTCGAGCGCAGTCCCATGCCGCCCGCGGAAAGGTCGTTATCGAGGCCGACTGCCTTGGCGAAATCCCCACTGCCGTCGGCGAGATAGAGGATCTTGCCCTCGCCGCCAGTGAAGCGCGCCCAGGCGCCCATGACGTGGACATCGTTGACCGAAACGACGGCGATGGTATCGACGCCGCGTGCCAGGATGGCGTCATGGTTTTCGAGATAGCCTGGCAGATGGTTGTTGCTGCAGGTCGGCGTGAAGGCACCTGGAACGCCAAACAGCACGACCTTCTTTCCCGAGAAGACCTCGGCTGACGTGATCGCCTTCGCGCCATCTGCGGTCATCGTCTTGAAGGTCGCGTCAGGCAGTTTGTCGCCAACGGAAATGGTCATGAGTTCCTCGCTTGGGGAATGGGGAAGGACGTATCCTTGCCTAGCGAACTCAGCGGCCTCCTGCAACCGCCGAGCAGCGGCATCAGGGAAAAGGCAGAACCCCTTCGACTGCGCCGGTCGAACTGGTCAGCGTATAGTGAAGCCCGCCATCCGTGGGCGTCGTCGAAGGGCGGTCCAGGATCGGCACGGTGAAGATCAGCTTGCCGTCCTTTTCGCTGCGGGCAGGGCTGCCGAACATGTAATCCCGCTCGCCGGCGACAAAGAAATCCGCCGCCTCCGCATCGCCGGGAAAGCTAGCCTCGACAACCAGAGTCTCGTGGTCGCCCGGCAGCACGTTGATGCCGAAATCGGACCTTGCGGGTGTGGGCAACGCCGCGAAACTCGCCTTCACCAGCGCCGTGTCTTCGGCATTGTTCGGGTCGGAGCCGGGATCGACGGTCAGCCGCGTCTGCACCGGAATGCAGATCGTTTCGCAAATACCGAGAAAAATGTCAGCGTCGATGACGGCTGGATCTTTCGCCGCCGACAGGGTGAACACGACCGGCAGCGAAACCGGATAGTCGTAGCCTGCCCATTTGCCATAGCCGTCGTCATGACGCTGTGGTGCCGGGAAGGAAAGCTGGGCGTCGGCGATGTTCGTGCTGCCTGAAATGTCGAGCTGCGGCGGCACGCCAGCGTCGCCCGGATCACGCCAGTAGGTCTTCCAGCCGGGCTTGAGCGCTATGTCGAGAACGCCCTGGATGCGGCCGGCGGCATCGGCTTTGCCGCTCGTCACCAGCCGGACCTTGCCGCCTTCGCTGTTGTACCACGACGATGAAGAGGCGGCGGCGGGAAGAGCGGTTGCCGATCCGATGGCAGCGCCGAGCAGCAGGATTTTCAAGCTTTGCATGGCGGTGATTTGATAGTCCGTTCGTGGCCGCGCAATGGTTTCATGGCCATTGCCGGTATCATATTTGCGTGACCTCGAGGGAGGAATGCTTGGCCCGGTCGCATAGGCTTTGGTCGAATCACGCACAGTGCATCTTTTCGACGCTTTGGAAACGCGTTACCTTCGCCGTCATGGACTTGTTGCGCCACAAGAAGACAGCCGCCAGCCGCGGCTTTCTCGACGATCAGTTCCTGATTGCCATGCCCGGCATGAAGGACGACCGCTTCACGCGCTCGGTCATTTACGTCTGCGCGCACAGCGATGAAGGCGCCATGGGGCTGATCATCAACCAGACACAGCAGATGCTGTTTCCGGACCTGCTCGTGCAACTGGGCATCATGAACGAACAGGAAGCGATCCGCTTGCCGGCGCAGGCCCGCGATTTCGTCGTGCGCAATGGCGGGCCCGTTGATCGCAGCCGGGGCTTTGTCCTGCATTCGGGCGACTACCGGGTGGAATCGTCGCTGACCGTTTCGGACGACATCTGCCTGACCGCGACCGTCGACATATTGCGCGCCATTTCGTCTGGCCGTGGCCCGCGTCACGCGCTGATGGCGCTCGGCTATTCGGGCTGGGGCGCCGGCCAGCTGGAGACCGAGATCGCCGAGAATGGCTGGCTGACTTGCCCGGCCAACGCCGAGCTTCTGTTCGACACCGACATCGAGCGCAAATACGATCGGATCCTTGCCTCGATCGGCATCGACCTCGCCCATCTCAGCCTCGCTGCCGGACACGCCTGAACCTCATCACAAAGGCTCTCAGGCTTGCGTCAGCGGATACTGTTCCTTTAGCGTCTTCAGCACCTGGTCGCCCGGCATCGGTGCGCCGAACATGAAGCTCTGCACATATTCGCAGCCCATCTGGCGCAGTTCCAGCGCATCGCTTTCGTCCGAAATGCCCTCGGCGACCACAGACAGGCCGAGTTCATGCGCCATGTTGACCATGGATTTGAGCAGCACCGCGCGTTTGGGTGTGTTGTCGTCGACGAAGCTCTTGTCGATCTTGATGGTGTCGAAGGGAAAACGCGTCAGATAGGCCAGTGAGGAATAGCCGGTGCCGAAATCGTCCAGCGACAGACCGATGCCGAGCTGCTTCAGCTTGGTCAGCACATGGGCGGTCTGCTCGGGATTGTCCATCACCAGCGATTCGGTGAGTTCGAGCCGGAAGCAGCGCGGCTTCAGATTGGCGCGTGCGATAACCGAGCGGACGTCGCTGACCAGATCGCGACGGATGAGCTGGCGGCTGGACAGGTTGACCGAGACCGACAGCGGCGCGTCGCCGATCTGCTTTTGCCATCCGGCGAGGTCTTCGGCCGCCTGCTGCATGGCGAACAGGCCGAGCTGCACGATCAGCCCGCAGCTTTCGGCGACCGGGATGAAGTCCGCAGGTGGGATCATGCCGCGGCGCGGATGATCCCAGCGCAAAAGGGCCTCGAAGCCGGCGACGCTGCCATCCTCCAGCCGCACGATCGGCTGGTAGGCGAGCGTGAATTCGCGCCGTTCGATGGCGCGGCGCAGGTCGGATTCGAACTGCAGCCTGTCGGTGCCGACGGTGCGGAAGGCCGGGCGGAACGGCTCGATCCTGTCGCCGCCGAAGCGCTTGGCCTGATGCATCGCAAGCTCGGCATCCTTGACCATGTCCTCGGCCGACATCTGCGGCGAATTCCAGGTGATCAGTCCGATCGACGCGGTGAGCACGATCTCGCGCTTGGCGAAGGTGATCGGGTTGTTGATGGCATGCTTGATGGCATCGGCGACCGCGGCGATGCGGGCCGGGTCCTGTTCGGACAACAGCATCAGCGCGAACTGGTCGCCGGCAAAGCGCGACAGCGAATCCTTCGGCTTGAGCAGCCTGTGCAGGCGGCGTGCAATGGTCAAAAGGATGGTGTCGCCGGCCGAGATGCCGAGCCCGTCATTGACCTGCTTGAAACGGTCGATGTCGATGACGAAGACGGTCGGGCGCACTTTTTCTTCGGTGCGGGCGATCGAGATGATCGCTTCCAGCCGGTTCATCAAAAGCTCGCGGTTCGGCAGGCCGGTCAGATTGTCGTGCACGGCGTCGTGCAGCAGCCGCTCTTCGGACTTCTTCTGCTCGGTCACGTCGACCATGGTGCCGACGCAGCGGATGACCTCACCGTCTGATCCGATCACCGGGCGCGCTCGCAGCGAGAACCAGTGATAGTGCCCGTCGGCGCCACGCAGGCGGAAGTTCTGCGACACCCGGCCGCGCCGGTGTTCCAGCACCACGTCGAGTGTCGTGCGGAAGGTATCGCGGTCGTCGGCATGCAGCACCGGAAGCCAGTTGCGCGCGGCACCGCCCAGGCTGTTGGGCGCCAGGCCGAGCTGGATGCTGACATCGGGCTTGGTGACGACGCGGTCGCGCAGCACGTCCCAGTCCCACACCGTATCGCCCGATCCGGCTACCGCCAGCGCCTGCCGCTCAAGGTCGGAGAACAGGCCCTGGTGCAGTGCCCCGCCGGCAAAGGCGTGCTGCATGACAGTGAAGCCGATCAGAAGGATGATCAGGATCAGGCCGCCGCCCAATGCCGGCTGGGCGATGTCGTTGTCGAGCATGCCGGTGATCGCCATCCACGACCCGCATAGCCACAACAGCACCATGACCCAACTGGGCACCAGCATGATGGCGCGGTCGTAGCCGCGTATGCCGAGGAAGATGATCAGGCCGAGCCCGGTCAGCGCGGTGGCGGCGAAGGACAACCTGGCGATGCCGGCGGCGACCGCCGGATCGACGATGGCGACACCGGCGATCAGCACCAGTCCAAGGATCCAGACCAGCGCGCCGTAACTGAAATGGCCGTGCCATCGGTTGAGATTGAGATAGGCGAACAGGAACACCACGAAGGTTCCCGCCAGCGCCACCTCCGTTCCCGCTCGCCACATCTGCTCGTTGCCGGGTGAGATCTCGATGATCTTGTTGAGAAAGCCAAAATCGACGCAGATATAGGCTAGCACCGCCCAGGCAAGTGCCGCGGTCGCCGGGAACATCGAGGTTCCCTTGACGACGAAAAGGATGGTCAGGAACAGCGCCAGCAGGCCGGCGATGCCAATGACGATGCCGCGAAACAGCGTGTAGGAATTGACCGAGTCCTTGTAGGATTCCGGGTCCCACAGATAGACCTGCGGCAGCTTCGGCGAGGCCAGTTCGGCGATGAAGGTGATCACCGTGCCCGGGTTCAGCGTCACCCGGAACACGTCGGCGTCGGGGCTGGTCTGGCGGTCGAGAGCGAAGCCCTCGCTGGGCGTGATGGCGGCGATACGCGTCGAGCCGAGATCCGGCCAGAAGATGCCGGAATTCACCAGCCGGAAATGCGGCGCGACGATCAGTCTGTCGAGCTGCTGGTCGGTGGTGTTGGCTAGCGCGAACACGGCCCAGTCGCCGGTCGAGCGCGCATCGTTGGCCTCGACCTCGATGCGCCGCACGATGCCGTCCGGTCCGGGAGCGGTCGACACCTGGAAATTCTCGCCCTGGTTGCGGTAGATCTCGACGGCGCCGGAAAGGTCGAGCGCGACGTCGTCGCGGGCAATCTTGATCGGCTCGACGGCGAAGGCCGATGATGCCGCGCACAGCGTCAGGATTGTCGCGAGGACAAAGGCGAACAGCGGCCCGTTTCGCAGGAAATTCGCCAAAAATCAGTCCTTCGTTCCAACGCCCGGCGGATCGTCCGCGATCCGGGCGTAGAGGTAGTGGTCCTGCCAGATGCCGTTGATCCTGAGATAGGATCGCAGAAGTCCTTCGCGCCGGAATCCGGCTTTTTCAAGCACGCGGATCGACCGGGCGTTGTCGGGAATACAGGCCGCTTCGATCCGGTGCAACCGCAGCGTATCGAAGGCGAAGCGCGCCACCACCTTGACCGCGTCGGTCATCAGGCCGCGACCACCAAAGCGCTCGCCGATCCAATAGCCGACATGGCCGCTTTGCGAGACGCCATGGCGTATGTTGCCGAGCGTGATGCCGCCTGCCAGCTTGCCGCTGCTCTTTTCGAAGATGAAGAAGGCGATCGCGGTTCCCTGCGCATAGTCTTCGCGGTAGCGGCTGATGCGCAGCCGCCACGCGGCGCGGTCGAGTTCATCGGGCGTCCAGCGTGGCTCCCATGGTTCGAGGAAGGCACGGCTTTCGCCACGCACCGTCGCCCATTCGCGGTAATCATTCGTGAAGGGCACGCGCAACGTGACGCGGTCGCCCTTCAGCGCCGGTAGATCGCGGCGAAAGAAAGGGAGCGCGAACACGACGCTTCGGGGGCTAGACGGCGAGCTTGCGGGTCGTGGTCTGCGTGCCCGCAAGCGAATCGAGGATCGCCTCGTATGGCGCCAGCGTACCCACAGGCCCGACAGCTGTAAGCGTCGGCTTGGTCGAGAACAGCCGTGACGACAGGTCGGTCAGGCGCTCGATCGTGAGCGCCGACAGCCGTTCCATCAGTTCCTCCTTGGCGATCGGCCGGCCGAACAGAAGCAGCTGCCGTGCGATCTGCGAGGCGCGGCTGGCCGGGCTTTCGGCGGACATGATCAGCCCGGCGCGATATTGGGCGCGGGCCCGGTCGAGTTCTTCCTGCAGGATGTTCTCGCCGGCCTTCTGCAGTTCGTCGATGATGACGGGCACCAGTTCGGCGATGTCGCTCTGGCCGGTCGCGGCATGGACGCCGAAGACGCCGGTGTCGGAAAAGCCCCAGTGGAAGGCATAGACCGAATAGCACAGGCCGCGCTTTTCACGGACTTCCTGGAAAAGACGCGACGACATGCCGCCGCCGAGGATCATCGACAGCACCTGCGAGGCATAGAAGTCGCGCACATGATAGGCGCGGCCCTCGAAGCCCAGCACGATCTGCGCGTCCATCAGGTCGCGATCCTCGCGGAAGTCGCCGCCGACATATTGCGCATATTGCGGGATGGTGCTGTCAGCCTTGCTGCGGAAGCCGCCGAGTTGCTTTTCGACCTCGCGCACGAAATTGTCGTGCTTGATGTCGCCGGCAGCGACGATCACCATGCGCTCGGCGCCGTATTGCCGTTCGATGAAATCGTGCAGCTGCTTCGAGGTGAAGGATTTGACGGTTTCCGGCGTGCCCAGGATCGAGCGGCCGATCGTCTGGTGGCGGAAGGCCGTCTCGGTGAAACGGTCGAAGACGATGTCGTCGGGCGTGTCATGCGCGGCGCCGATCTCCTGCAGGATCACATGCTGCTCGCGTTCGAGCTCCTGCGGATCGAACTCGGACTCCTGCAGGATGTCGGCAAGAATGTCGACGGCCAGCGGCACGTCGTCGGAGAGCACCCTGGCATAGTAGGAGGTGGTCTCGACGCTGGTGGCGGCATTGATCTCGCCGCCGACGTCCTCGATTTCCGAGGCGATTTCGAAGGCGGTTCGCCTTTTCGTGCCCTTGAACGCCATGTGTTCGAGCAGATGGGCCATGCCATGCTCTTCATCACGTTCATTGCGGGCACCTGACTTGACCCAGGCACCAAGGGCAACCGATTCGATGCTTTGAAGGGTTTCGGTGGCGACTGTCAGGCCGTTCGACAGACGGCTTACCTCAACACCCATATGGCTACTACTCCCTAACGCGCCGCCCGCGCGCGGCGGCCGACGTAATCTTCCACCATTTTCAGGTCGGATGGAAGTACCGTGTATTTTTCCTCTGATGTCATCAACCCACCTAGCCATGCGGGCAGTGCGGGCGAGACGCCGCTGGCAGCTTCGACGGCGGCCGGAAACTTTGCCGGATGGGCGGTGCCAAGCACCACCATCGGCACGGCGCCCGCCGCCTTGCCTACCGCGACATGCACGGCTGCCGCGGTGTGCGGATCGAGCAGGTAGTTGCTGGCCGCGAGCGTCGAGCGGATGGTGGCGGCGACCTCGTCCATCGTCGCGCGGCCGGCATCGAATTCGGACCGCATCCTGGTGATTTGCTGGGTTTCGATGGTGAAAGCGCCGGACTGTTTCAGGCCGTCCATGTAGCGCCGCACGGTCGCGGCGTCACGGTCGGAAGCCTCGAACAGCAAGCGTTCGAAATTGGACGACACCTGGATATCCATCGACGGCGAAGTGGTCGCAAAGACGCCCTTGGTGCGGTATTCGCCGGTTGCGAAAGTGCGCGCCAGGATGTCGTTGTCGTTGGTGGCGATAACCAGCCGTTCGATCGGCAGGCCCATCTTCTTGGCGGCGTAGCCGGCGAAGATATCGCCGAAATTGCCGGTCGGCACCGTGAAGGAGACCGGCCTGTCCGGCGCGCCCAGCGACAGCGCCGAGGAGAAATAATATACGATCTGGGCCATGATGCGGGCCCAGTTGATCGAATTGACGCCCGACAGCGCGACCCGGTCGCGAAAGCCGTGATCGTTGAACATATCCTTGAGCAGGCCCTGGCAATCGTCGAAATTGCCTTCGATCGCCAGCGCATGAACGTTTTGCGCTGTCGATGTCGTCATCTGCCGCTGCTGCACCGGCGAGACGCGGCCATGCGGGAAAAGGATGAAGATGTCGGTGCGGCTGCGCCCGGCAAAGGCATCGATGGCGGCTCCGCCGGTATCGCCTGAGGTGGCGCCGACGATGGTGGCGTGCTGATCGCGTTCGGCAAGCACATGGTCCATCAGCCGGGCCAGAAGCTGCATCGCCACGTCCTTGAAGGCGAGCGTCGGCCCATGGAAAAGTTCCAGGATGAAGGTGTTGGGGCCGGTCTGCACCAGCGGGCAGACGGCCTCATGGCGGAAGGTGGCATAGGCTTCGCGGACCAGGCGTTCGAAGACCGGCGCCGGGATTTCGTCGCCAAGGAACGGCGACAGCACGCGGATGGCAAGGTCGGGATAGGCAAGGCCGCGCATGGCGCGGATCTCGGCTGCGGAAAACTGCGGCCACTCGCGCGGCACATAGAGCCCGCCATCGCGCGCCAGGCCAGCCAGCACGGCATCGGAAAATCCAAGCACGGGCGCTTCGCCGCGGGTACTCACATATTGCATCGTCACAAATCCATTGCTGCTTGGCTTTTCCGTCCACCGCAAGGTGGTTAATTTCTGCGCTGGCTCAGTCGCATTTTTGCCGCGCGGTTGATATACGTCACCAGCTTTGCGAGAGGGAAGTGCAGTTTCATGGCGTTTCATACATTCAGCGGTCGCTTTTTGGCGGGTCTTGCGCTCACTGGCTTTATGCTTGCCGCCGCCGGCTGCCAATCGGGCGACAATGGCATCCTGAACCTCGGTTTTGGCAAGAAGGATCCGACGGCGCCACCGCCGCCACAGGATCCCAAGGTCCTGGCCAGCCAGTTGCAGGCCTATTGTCCAAAAGTGATGGTGCGCGACGGTACGGCCTTCTTCAACACCTATGCCAAGGACGCCCAGAAGTCCAAGCCGAGGAAAAAGGCCGATGCCGCAGAGGATGCCCAGGCCGCAGCCGACCCGACCCTGGCGCCGCCTGACGATTCGGACAAGATCATCTACCAGGCATCGATCAGCGACGTGACCCGCGACTGCGTCCGCGCCAATGGACAGTTGACGATGAAGATCGCCGTCGCCGGCAAGATCGTGCCGGGGCCGAAGTTTTCTCCGGGCACCATCACCATGCCGATCCGGGTCGCGGTGATGCATGGCACCGATGTTCTCTATTCGCAAATCC
Organism: Mesorhizobium kowhaii; assembly: GCF_042431665.1. NCBI lineage: Bacteria > Pseudomonadati > Pseudomonadota > Alphaproteobacteria > Hyphomicrobiales > Phyllobacteriaceae > Mesorhizobium > Mesorhizobium kowhaii. Next base: position 125,606 of record NZ_JBHLYT010000053.1, on the reverse strand, counting down.
ACCCGTATCAGGTCCAGGTGACCGATCCCTCGGTCGCTACGCAATTCGTCTTCACCGATTCCAATGTTGTCGTGCCCGAGCCGACGGCGAAGGACTATCAGGCCTATGCGGGCTATGATGAAAACGCGCCGAAGGCGACGACCGACAAGCCGAAGAAGACAAGGAAGAAAGCTGCGGCGATAAACTAAGTCTCGGCGATTATGCGAAGCGTGCGTCGCCGCGCACGCCTCTCAGGCATCCGCCGACCACTCCGATAGCGCCGCGATCACGCTTTTCAACTCCGCCCAGCGGCGGATCACCGTCTCGGCGCCGGCCTCCGTGAGTGCGTCGGCATGGCCGGGATAGCTGTGGCCGGCACCGGTGAAGCCGATCACGCGCATGCCGGCCGTCCGGGCGCCATGAACGCCGTGCACGGAATCCTCGATGACGAAAGTGTTCGCCGGGTTGGCGTTGAGTTTTTCCGCCGCAAACAGGAACACGTCCGGGGCCGGCTTGGTCTTCTTGCTTGGTATCTCCAGCGCTGAAAAGATCCGGCCGGCGAAAAACGGCAGCAGGTGCACTTTCTCCAGCATGAATTCGATCCGCTCGGAGCGCGAATTCGAGCAGACGCAGTGCGGCACGGTGACCGCGGCGACCGCCTCGCGCGCGCCGTCGATGGCGCGGACGTCGCTGCGCAATTTGCGGTCGACCAGGTCTTCGGCGCGGTCGATCAGTGAGGCCTGGAAGGGAATCTTCGACTTTTCCTCGACCCGCATCAGGATGTCCTTGAAGGTCAGTCCGGCATAGGTCTCGGCAATCTCCTCCGCCGAGATTTCGTATCCGGCCAAGGTTATCAATTCAGCCTCGACCCGCGCGGCGATGATTTCGGAATCGACGAGCACGCCGTCGCAATCGAAGATGACAAGGTCTGGCTGGGGCATGGTGATCCGGACAATGGGAGGATGAAGGGGCCTCTGAAGGCTCAGGCGGCGCGGCATACACCAACGGGGCGACCTTCGCAAATTCGCAAGTCCGCAGCTTTGACCTTCACCGAATATTTACGCTGATCGGTAACCATAACAGAGAGTAAAACTGTAACGCGTGCCTTGGGTGTCAGAATGTCAGCCGTGCGTCTTCTCGACGAGCTATCCCACGCTCCCCACCAATCCGAATGGCTGGACACGATCCTCAAGGGCGACTGCGTCGCCGCGCTCGATCGGCTGCCGGAAAAGTCGATCGACGTCATTTTCGCCGATCCGCCCTACAATCTGCAGCTCGACGGCGACCTGCACCGGCCCGACCAGTCGAAGGTCGACGCCGTCGACGACGACTGGGACCAGTTCGAGAGCTTTGAGGCCTACGACGCCTTCACCCGCGCCTGGCTGTTGGCGGCGCGCCGGGTTCTGAAGCCGAACGGCACCATCTGGGTGATTGGCTCCTATCACAACATCTTCCGGGTCGGCGCCAAGATGCAGGATCTCGGCTTCTGGATCCTCAACGACGTCGTCTGGCGCAAGACCAATCCGATGCCGAACTTCCGTGGCCGCCGGTTCCAGAACGCGCATGAGACGATGATCTGGGCGTCTCGCGACCAGAAGGGCAAGGGCTATACCTTCAACTACGAAGCCATGAAGGCCTCGAACGACGACATCCAGATGCGCTCCGACTGGCTGTTTCCGATCTGCACCGGCGGCGAGCGGCTAAAGAACGACAATGGCGACAAGCTGCATCCGACGCAGAAGCCGGAAGCCTTGCTTGCGCGCATCATGATGGCCTCGACCAAACCGGGCGACATCGTGCTCGACCCGTTCTTCGGCTCCGGCACCACCGGCGCGGTGGCCAAGCGCCTCGGTCGCCATTTCGTCGGCATCGAGCGCGAGCAGGCCTATATCGACGCCGCCAACGAGCGCATCGACGCGGTGCGGCCGCTGGACAGCGCCGACTTGACCGTGCTCACCGGAAAGCGCGCCGAGCCGCGCGTCGCCTTCGTCAGTCTCATCGACACCGGACTGATGGTTCCGGGCGCCACGCTCTACGACGCCAAGAAGCGCTGGGCGGCCAAGGTGCGCGCCGACGGCACCGTGGCGATCGGCGACAGCGCCGGCTCGATCCACAAGATCGGCGCCGAAGTGCAGGGCCTGGACGCCTGCAACGGCTGGACCTTCTGGCACTATGAGCGCAGCGGCGGCCTGACCCCGATCGACGAGCTTCGCCGCATTGCACGGCTTGGCATGGAGCGGGCAGGGGCCTGAACCCCTGCCAATTGCCGCACATTCCCGTTGATGCAAAGACTCAACAGATCGCTTGAAGCGATTCAAATCACGCCTTGATTCCGAGGCGTTCAAGGTCTGCCTGAAGCGTCTTGGCATCGGTGAACAGCACCGCTTGCCAGCCGGCCGCCTTGGCGCCGTCGACATTCTTGGGGCTGTCGTCGATGAACAGCGTGGCCGACGGCTCGAGCCCGAACGCGGCGACGTGATGATCGTAGATACCGCGATCCGGCTTAATCATACCGACTTCGCCGGAGATTGTGACGCCACGCGGCCGGTCGAGAAAATCGAAGCGTTCGCGCGCCTCGGCCAGTGTGTCGCTGGCGAAATTGGTCAGCATGGTCACGTCGTGGCCGCTCTCGATGAGGCCCAGCATGATGGCGACGCTGTCGTCATAGGCGTGCGGCACCATGTCGTGCCAGTAGCGGCGGAAATTGCGAATGTTTTCCGCGTGATCGGGATGCTCTGCTATCAGCAGCGCTTCGGCCTCTTCCCATGTCCGGCCGCGATCCTGCTCGATGTTCCAGTCATGCGTACAGACATTGTCGAAGAACCACTTTCTCTCTTCGGCATCCGGAATGAGGCGGCTGAACGGGATATTCGGATCGTAGTGGATCAGCACTCTGCCGATGTCGAAAACGATGTGGCGGATTTCAGTCATGGGGCCTCTTTGCACTGTGTGGCGACGGTTTTTTCGTCGCGCCGGGTATCGCAGCCTCGATTGCCTTTTTCATGACAGTGGGCAGCGCTTCGCCTGAAATGTCTGAGGGCAGCGACCAGAAATGGCCAGCTGGCGTCTCGCCGTTGGTGTGGGCAAGGAACACGTCGAGCTCGAGTGCGAAATGGGTGAAGACATGCGCGATCCGCCCCGTGAGCTTCCAGTTGCCGGGAAAAGGTGCGGCCGCTTGCGTGGTGGCGCCGTCGACCCGCGCCGTCCAGGCGGTCGTAGGCACTTCGGTCATGCCGCCAAGCAGGCCTTTCTCCGCCCGTTTGCGCAGCAGGATGGCGCCGTCGCTTCGCACGGCGACGAAGGCCGCGCCGCGCCGCAGGGGCTTGTCGGCCTTGGGCAGCCGCACCGGGAAGTGCTCGGGATCGCCTGAAACGACCGCGCTGCAATCTTCGCGCAGCGGGCACAGCATGCAGCGCGGCCGGCGTGGTGTGCAGATCGTGGCGCCGAGATCCATCATCGCCTGGGCGAAATCGCCCGGCCTTGTCCCTGGCACCATGCGCTCGACATGCGCGCGTATCTCGGCCTTGGCTTCGCTCAGCGGCGTTGTGATCGAAAACAGCCGGGAGATGACGCGTTCGACATTGCCGTCGACGACGGCGGCGGGGCGGTCGAAGGCGATCGCCGTGATCGCCGCCGATGTATAGGCGCCGATGCCGGGCAGCTCTTTGAGGCCGGCCTCCGTGTCGGGAAACCGGCCGCCACGCTGGGCCACCAGGTCGGCGCAGGCCTTGAGATTGCGCGCGCGGGAATAGTAGCCGAGCCCGGCCCAGGCCTTCATCACGTCTTCGGTCGGCGCCGCGGCCAGCGCCCCGACATCAGGCCATTTTTCGACGAAAACCCGAAAATAGGCCTTCACCGCTTCGACCGTGGTCTGCTGCAGCATGACTTCGGACAGCCAGATGCGGTAGGGATCGGGCCGTATTCCGCGCGCATGCTCGCGCGGCGTGATCCGCCACGGCAACTCGCGATGATGCACATCGTACCAGCCGAGCAGGCGAGACGCGATGTCACTGTCTTGGGATGTGGCCTTGCGGGTCTGGTCTGCTGGTGCCATTGGTCGGGAATTGGCCTTGGCCGATACTGATGAAGGTCGTGGCTGGAGAACGTACATGGCAGGGAGAACGCCCTACGGCAATCCCGTCCCGGTCAGCGATCTTGCGACCAAAATCCTCGATCCGGTGCTGCGCAAGCGGGCCGGCATTTCGATCGGCCTTGTCCAGTCGTGGGAAGAGATCGCCGGGCCACGCCTTGCCAGCCGCTCGCGTCCCGAAAAGATCCAGTGGCCGCGCCGCATGCATGAAGACGATCCGTTCGAGCCGGCGGTGCTGGTCATCGCCTGCGAAGGCATGGCGGCGCTGCATCTACAGCACGAGACCAGCGAGATCATCAACCGGGTCAACGCCTTCCTCGGTTTCACCGCCATCAGCAGGATCAGGATCCTGCAGAAGCCGGTGACAACGGACAAAGGAAAACGCAAACCGACCTTCAGGCCGCTAACCGCGGCCGAGAAGACGAAGTTGTCCTCGACCGTCGGCCTGGTCGACGATGATGGGCTGCGCGCCTCGCTGGAACGGCTTGGCGCGACCATTCTGGGGGAAAAGAAGTCATAGATTTGTCGTCAATATCTCGGATTTGTCTTCAATATCTCGCATTCGTGATCGCCCCTGTCAGGTTTCGCGATTGGATTGGGGACACAGATGCCTTAATTCGCGCCAACTCTCGCCTTTTCGTGCCTTTGCATTGCAAAATCCAACCCTTGTCAGGTGATTCGTATGAACCGTCCTCCGTTTGGCCAAAGCTTGTCTCGCAGAAACGTCCTGACTTCGCTGGCCGCCATTCCGGCGGTCGCCCTGCTCGCTGCCTGCAGCGACTCTGGCGAGCAAGCCAAGGCGGCGGATGTGAAGCCCGCGGATCCGGCCGCGCCTGCGAAGCCGGCCACGCCGGCGGCCGCTACTGCGCCGGAAGCCCAGGGCACCGTGGATATGGCGGAACTGCTGAAGCCGGGTGCGCTGCCCGATAAGCAACTCGGCAAGGACGACGCCAAGGTCACCATCGTCGAATACGCCTCGATGACCTGCCCGCATTGCGCGCATTTCGCCGAGACCACCTTTCCGGACTTGAAGACCAAGTACATCGACACCGGCAAGGCCCGCTACATCCTGCGCGAATTCCCGTTCGATCCGAGCGCCGAAGCAGGATTCATGCTGGCGCGCTGCGCCAAGGATAACTATTTCCCGATGGTGGACGTCCTGTTCAAGCAGCAGGCGAATTGGGTTGGAGTGCCCAGTACCAAGGATGCGCTGCTGCAAATCTCGAAGCTCGCCGGTTTTACACAGGAGTCCTTCGAAGCCTGCTTGACGGACCAGAAACTTCTGGACGATGTGAGATCGGTCCAGAAGCGCGGCGCCAATGAATTCAAGGTCGACTCGACACCGACCTTCTTCATCAACGGTAAGACCTACAAAGGGGCGATGTCGATTGAGGAAATGTCGGCCATCATCGACCCTCTGCTCTGACGTCCAGGCAGCGCCGAAGCGACGGCGCTTCGGCGTGCGCGCCCATTTGTCGTGCCGCGGATTTTCTTCGCAAAATCGCGGGATTCTGCGTTTCCGTGAAACGGTGAACCGCTCTAGTGGGCGGCGCGAATGAAGTTTTCGCGCCTTCGCCTCCTCGGCTTCAAGTCCTTCGTCGAGCCCGGCGAGTTCGTCATCGAACGCGGCCTGACGGGTATTGTCGGGCCGAATGGCTGCGGCAAGTCGAACCTGGTCGAGGCGCTGCGCTGGGTGATGGGCGAAAGCTCGTACAAGAACATGCGCGCGTCCGGCATGGACGACGTCATCTTTTCCGGCTCGGGCACGCGCCCGGCACGCAACACCGCCGAAGTCACGCTCTTCCTCGACAACAGCGACCGCAGCGCGCCTGCCGCCTTCAACGATGCCGACGAACTGCAGGTTTCGCGCCGCATCGAGCGTGAGGCGGGCTCGCTCTACCGCATCAACGGCAAGGAAGCGCGCGCCAAGGATGTGCAGCTTCTGTTCGCCGACCAGTCGACCGGCGCGCGCTCGCCATCGATGGTCGGGCAGGGTCGCATCGGCGAACTCATCCAGGCCAAGCCACAGGCGCGGCGTGCTCTTCTCGAAGAGGCGGCAGGCATTTCCGGTCTGCACACCCGTCGCCACGAGGCCGAACTGCGGCTGAAGGCCGCCGAACAGAACCTGGAGCGCCTGGACGACGTCGTCGGCGAGCTGGAAAGCCAGATCGAAAGCCTGAAGCGCCAGGCGCGGCAGGCGTCGCGCTTCAAGAACCTGTCGGCCGATATCCGCAAGGCCGAAGCGACGCTGCTGCATCTGCGCTGGACACTGGCCAAGACGCAGGAAGGCGAGGCACGCTCGGCGCTGGCGGTTGCCACCGCACTGGTCGGCGACCGCGCCGCAGCCCAGATGGCCGCCGCAAGGGAGCAAGGCATCGGCGCTCACCGCTTGCCGGATTTGCGCGACGCGGAAGCCGCCGCTGCCGCCGCCTTCCAGCGCCTGTCGATCGCCAGGTCGCAGATCGAGGAGGAAGCCGGCCGCATCCGCGCCCGCCAGAGCGAGCTTGAGCGCCGGCTGCAGCAACTCGACGGCGACATTGCGCGCGAGGAGCGCATGGTTCGCGACAATGCGGATATTCTTGAGCGCCTTCGCACCGAAGAGGCCGCGCTCAATTCCGAAAATGCCGGTGCTGCCGAGCGCGAGGCCAGCACCCGCGCGGCTTTCGAACAGGCAGCATCGACGCTTGCCGCAAGCGAAGCCAAACTCGCCGCGCTGACCGCCGAACGAGCCGAGGCCGCCGCTTCGCGCAATCAGATCGAACGGACTCTGCGCGACACCGCCGAGCGCCGCGACCGTTTCGGCCGTCAGCTTGCTGATGTCGACCGGGAACTGTCGGACATCCTCTCCAAGGTCGCCGGCCTGCCGGATCCGGCCGAGAAGCGCATGCTGGTCGAACAGGCGATGGCTCTGCTGGAGGAGGCTGAGGCTGCCGTGGCGGAGGCCGAGCAGTCGGTCATCGATGCCCGCGCCACCGAAAGTGCGGCCCGGCCACCGCTACAGGACGCCAGGGCCGAACTGGCGCGCATCGAGACCGAAGCGCGCACGCTGGCCAAGATCCTGAATGCCGCCAGTGGCGATCTCTTCCCGGCCGTGCTGGAGCAGATCAGCGTCGAACGCGGTTTCGAGACAGCGCTTGGCGCGGCGCTTGGCGAAGACCTTGACGTGCCGCTCGACCGCAGCGCGCCGGTGCATTGGGGCGAAAGCGAGATCCAGCCCGGCGACGCCGCTCTGCCCGAAGGCGTCAGGAGCCTTGCCAGCGTGGTTCACGCGCCGGCACAGCTCGCTCGCAGGCTGGCGCAGATCGGCATCGTCGAGACCGGCGATGGCCGCCGGCTGCAGGCGCTGCTTGCTCCTGGCCAGCGGCTGGTCAGCCGCGAGGGCGCGCTCTGGCGCTGGGACGGCTTTACCGCCAGTGCCGACGCGCCGACCGCCGCCGCGCAACGGCTGGCGCAGAAGAACCGGCTGGCCGAGCTCGATGCCGAAGCGGTGCAGGCGACGCTCATCCTGCGTCAGGCCGAGGAGGCGCTGGCCCAGGCCGAACAGGCGCTTCGCCTGGCGAGCGAGACCGAGCGCAATGCGCGCCAGGCCGGACGTGACGCCCAGCATCGGCTGGACGCTGCCCGCAACGCGCTGGCCGAGGCCGAAAAGGCTGGTGGCGAATTGGCGAGCCGGCGCGCGGCCCTCGATGAGGCGCGCGCTCGCATCGTCGACAGCCATGAGGAGACCTCGGCGGCCTTCGCCGAGGCCGAAATGCTGCTGCAGGACGCGCCTGATCTTGGCGATTTGCAATTGCAGCTCGAACAGTCCTCGGCCAATGTCGCCCGCGACCGCGCCACGCTCGCCGATGCACGAGCCGTCCACGAGGGTCTGCGCCGCGAAGCCGAGGCGCGCACGCGCCGGCTCGATGCCATTGGCGCCGAGCGCAGCAACTGGCTGGAGCGGGCCGAAAATGCCTCGACGCAGATCGCATCGCTTGGCGAACGCAAGGCCGAGGCCGAGGCCGAACGCGAGCGACTGGCGGATGCGCCCGATGAAATCGACGCCAAGCGACGCGCCTTGCTGTCGCAGCTCACCGAGGCCGAGACCTTGCGCAAGGCGGCCTCCGATCGTTTGCAGGAAGCGGAAACCCGGCAATCCGAAATGGACAAGGCGGCCACCGGCGCCATCCAGTCGCTGGCCGAGGCGCGCGAGACCCGTGTCCGCGCCGAAGAACGGCTGACGGCGGCCGACGAACGCCGGCTGGAGGTCGAGGCGCGCATCCAGGAAACGCTCAACACGCCGCCGCATCTGGTCATCCGCCATACAGGTCTGGAGGCCGACAGCCCGATGCCGGAGATGGCCGAGATCGAGCGCCAGCTCGACCGGTTGAAGATCGAGCGCGAGCGGCTTGGCGCCGTCAATCTGCGCGCCGAGGAAGAGCAGAAGGAGCTTTCCGACCGGCTGGAGACGATCGTGTCGGAACGCGAGGACATCATCGAGGCGATCCGCAAGCTCAGGCAAGCGATCCAGAGCCTGAACCGCGAAGGCCGCGAGCGGTTGCTTGCCGCCTTCGACGTGGTCAACAGCCATTTCCAGCGGCTGTTCTCGCATCTGTTTGGCGGCGGCACGGCGGAGTTGCAGCTGATCGAATCCGACGATCCGCTCGAGGCCGGGCTCGAAATCCTGGCCCGTCCGCCCGGCAAGAAGCCGCAGACCATGACGCTGCTGTCCGGCGGCGAGCAGGCATTGACGGCGATGTCGCTGATCTTTGCAGTGTTCCTGACCAATCCGGCGCCGATCTGCGTGCTCGACGAAGTCGACGCGCCGCTCGACGATCACAATGTCGAGCGCTTCTGCAATCTGATGGACGAGATGGCCGCCACCACCGAGACGCGTTTTGTCATCATCACCCACAACCCGATCACCATGGCGCGCATGAACCGGCTGTTCGGCGTGACCATGGCCGAGCAGGGTGTCAGCCAGCTTGTATCGGTCGACCTGCAGGCGGCCGAGGCGATGCGCGAAGCGAGCTGATCCGCCGGCGGTAAGCTGCCGCGATTCCGAGTTTGACCATGGAACTGAGACTGGCCGGTTGAGCTCGATCGGTCACGATTTGAGTACCGCCGTGCACATTTTTGCGCGACATGCCGGCCCGCCTAAAAATAGGTTCTCGGCTCGACAAGGTTCTTCTGCTGGCGAAGATAGAAACAATAGAAGCCGAATGCGGCAGCGAGCCACATGAAGGCCTCGCCGATCGCCAGCCGGTTGTTCGAATTGCTGAGAATGGTGAGGGCGAAGAAGACCAGTGTTGAGATGTAGCAGGACCATGCGGCCGGAGCGATAAGCTTGGCCCGCATGGCCAGCAGGACTTGTCTGGACGACCAGGTGTAGAGAAAGCCAAAGAACGCCAGCCCGACCACACCATAGCGCACGGCTATCTCCAGATAGCCGTTGTGGAAGACGTTGAAGATCATGGGATGATAGGTCCTGTTCTGCCATTCGGTGAGCCAGCTGGAACTGGCTCCGAAGATCGGGTGGCGTTTCCAGACCTCGATCGCATCGGCCCACAGCATCAGCCGTTCCTTGGCCGCAACCGGAACCGTATTGCTCGCGATGGCGCGGTCGAAGGCCGGGAGGACGCCATGGCTCAAGACATCCGAAACCAGGCTCTTGACGAAGACCATGGTGTCGCCGGCGGTGGACCAGAAGATGTTGTGTGTGGCGACAACGCCGGCTGCCACGATCGCCAGCACGCCGCCCCCGATCATCAGCTCGCGGCGATGGCCTCTCGCCAGCGTGATGACCGCCAACAGGAGCAGGACGAGCGCGAGCGCAAGCCAGACGCCCTTTGACCGCAGCGCAATGATGTTGGCGAGGGCAAACAGCAGGACGGCTGCCGACAGCGCCCAGTACAGGCTCCGCGTTATCTGGTTCAGGTCCGTTCTTTGGGCCGTGTGTGCCATGAACTGCAGCGTGCAAAGGAAGATGAAACCAGCCGCCACCGACGCGTGAATGGGATTGTTGAAAAGCCACGGCTCCGGTCTGGTTCCGTGAAGGATGTCCGAATAGCCGGTGTCCGCCGCCAGGAAGACGAGACTGAGGATCATGAACCAGAGGACGAGCCGCCCAGGCCGCCTGACAAACAGCAAGAGGGCGAAGCCGGTCGTCGCATAAAACAGCGGAAACAGGTAGATGCCTTCGGCGGCACCCAACTGGTGGGTGCCGAAATAGACGATCGCCAGTCGGATGAAGACATAGAGCGACCAACCCAGGCAGAGACCGCCGACCCATCCGATCAGTGGCTTGCTGTAAGTCCACAAATCCTGCCTGAACCAGCGGATGGCTGCGACCGCGGCGAGCGCTATCCCCGCATAGCGGTAGGTGTCAGCCTCGCGCCAGACCGAGGAGATCATGGCGAGAATGGCGAGTGTCGCAAGTGCCGCAAGTCCAAGAAAGAGGTTGTTGCGCGGCGCGTCGTCCCTGGCGTAGTCCGGGGTTTCCCGCGGTAAGGGCGGCCGTAGCAGCACGTGATGCACGCGGCTCAACTCGTCCTTGGCCCGGAACGCCCCGGCGTCCAGCCGGCCCGGCCAGGGAAGCCGCGCGAATTTATAGCTGCCCGAGGGGCCGGCTATGCCGGAAATCTTGCTGCTGGCGGCGAAGCCGAGCACGTTTTTGCGGACCGAATAGACTTTCAGGCCGGTATCCCAAAATCGTTCGATTGCGACGTCCCACGGCATTTTCATCACGGCGAGCGCCGACAACAGCCCCTGCGCCCCCTCCCGCGTCACCAGATAGGCGGCGGCCGAGCCTTGCGGGCCATGCAGCGCGCGACCGATCTCGTCGCCTTCCGTCGTCTCGACGGCGCTCATGAAGAAGCTCATGCGATGGTTGTTTAGCTTGATGACGTCGAAATCCGGCACCGCGGCGATGATGGCCTGGATGCGCCGCATGGTGTTTTCGCTGAAGAGAACGTCGTCCTCGACAATCAGGCCATAGGCACCACCACCGGCCAGGAACATTTCCAGCGCCTGGATATGGCTGCGGTAACAGGCATATTCGCCGGGCAGAATGTCGCGGCCGCTCAACTTGCGCGCGGTTGGAAGATCGATCTCCGTCCAGTCCTCCTTGGCAAGCGCGCGGCCGTCGATGGCGGCATTGCGCTGCAAGGTCAGGCCGGCCGCTTCGGCGCTGGCGAGCAATCCGCTCCAGCGACCGGTCTCGCGATCAAGGTTGATGGCGAAGATAGGAAGGCTCATTGAAGTTCCATTTTGGACCGCCACCCATCTTGGTCGAATCTTCGATGACCTTGTATGGAAAAGAGAGAGATGTTCAAGGCGATACTGTTCAGACCCTGTGCAAAATGGCGACCCCGATTTGCCGCGATTGCATTGGTTTTGCTGAACTTATGACGCAGTAGAATTATTGGCCAATCGGACTCATGGGAAGATCGCAAAGGGACTCTCGGGGTCCGATGTGTCCGGAACGGACCCATGGTCGCTTGGCTGGAGCGCCAGGACATTAATCCAACCGCCTATAAACTTGGGGGCAACGTCACGATGCCCCATTGTTCGAAGATTTCCCCGTGTTAGGTTCGTTGATCAGTTCGACATTTGCCTAATCGTGCTTTCTTGTTGGCTAAGGTAGCTGCTGGGCGATTGCCTTCATATGAGATGGCAAAAGAAAGTCACTTTTGTCCAATGTCGCCGATTAAGTTCAAGAAAATCGGGACCAGCCGCACGATTGTATCGGGACACTTACACCGTTCGATTTCAGGGCGAACTAGCGATCGCAGCCGCCTATGAGCGAATGCTAAGGCAACCCCAGGGGGATAAGATGACTTACGTCGGCGTGCTCGTGTTCCTGCATACCCTAGTCAGCTTGGTTGCAATCGTTGCAGGGATCATCGCGATAATAGAAATGTTCGGAGGCAAAAGATCTAGTTTTGCCACTGATTTTTTCCTGCAAACGGCCGGGTTTACGAGTATCACTGGATTTCTTTTCCCATTTCATGGCGTGACACCTGCAGTGATAGTAGGGATCGTGGCGCTCGTCATATTAGCAGCAGTGCTTGTTGCACGTTCGCGATTTCATTTCGCCGGTGCGTGGCGCGGCATTTACGCCGCAGGAATGACTGCGAGTGTCTATCTCTTGGTATTCGTCGGAATAGTGCAAGCTTTCCAGAAGATTCCAATTCTGAATGTCTTTGCACCTACCGGAACTGAAATTCCTTTCGTCGTGACACAGGGTGTCACCCTCTTGATCTTCCTCGTTGTAGGCGCCCTTGCAGCTCTCCGTTACAAACCGGCAGTCGCAATGTCTTAAACATTTGATTTTATTGGGAAAAAGATCTGGCTGGGGCGCCAGGATTCGAACCTGGGAATGTCGGTACCAAAAACCGATGCCTTACCACTTGGCGACGCCCCAATTGCCGTCAGAGTCGCTTGTGCGGCGCGTTATTAGCAGAGCGGCCAAAAAGCACAATCCTTATGAGCGACGATGGGAACGCTCAAAATTGGGCAGGCAACGCGGTGCTGCCGATGACATGCGATGGCTATTCAGCCCACACTGCCATCTCGTTTCCGGCCGGATCGGCAAAGTGGAAGCGCCGGCCGCCGGGGAATGAAAAGATCGGCTTGACGATCGTGCCGCCGGCGTTTTCGACGGCGTCGAGGGTTGCTTCCAGATCCCTGCTGTAGAGCACGGGCAGCGGCTTGGCGGGCGCTTCCTCGGCATCGGCCTGGAAGCCCCCGTCCAGTCCCTCGGCAAAGGCCGAATAGGTCGGCCCATAGTCGGTGAACGACCAGGCAAAGGCAGCGCTGTAAAAAGCCTTGAGCCGGTCCAGCGTTCCGCCGGTAGCCGGCATTTCCAGATAGTCGAGTTTTCCGGGCAGTTTCATGTGACACCTGTTTGTTCCCGTTATGTTCTACTCCAAAAGCCCCGGAATGGCAAGTCTTTTTGCCGCATCCTCGGACAGAGCTTTTGCTTAATCGATTGTAGCGGCCGGACGGCTTGCCAACGCCTTGCCTTTCGCACTGCAGCATCATATCGCTCCACAGTCGGACACGGCGGAACTTTCCGTTTCGCCAATCTTTCCAATCTCCTGCAACCGGAGAGCAAAGCATGACCAAATGGGTTTTCACCTTTGGCGATGGCGCGGCGGAAGGCCGTGCCGGCGACAAGAATCTGCTGGGCGGCAAGGGCGCCAATCTGGCCGAGATGTGCAGCCTGGGCCTGCCGGTGCCGCCGGGCTTCACCATCACCACCGAGGTCTGCAACGCCTACTATGCCAATGGTCGCACCTATCCGGCAGGGTTGGAGGCAGATGTCGCTCTTGCGCTCGATCACATCGGACGGCTGACCGGCCGCCGGTTCGGCGATCCGTCGAAACTGCTGCTGGTGTCGGTGCGTTCCGGTGCCCGCGCCTCGATGCCTGGTATGATGGATACCGTGCTCAATCTCGGGCTGAACGACGAGACCGTCGAGGCACTGGCCGCCGATTCCGGCGATGCGCGCTTTGCCTATGACAGCTATCGCCGGTTCATCCAGATGTATTCCGATGTCGTGATGGGCCTCGAGCATGAGGTGTTCGAGGAAATCCTGGAAGACCAGAAGGGCGGGTTCGGCCATGAGCTCGACACCGAGTTGACAGCGCTCGAATGGCAAGCCGTCATCGCGCTCTACAAGGCCAAGGTCGAGGAAGAACTCGGCAAGTCGTTTCCGCAGGATCCGCATGAGCAGCTCTGGGGCGCCATCGGCGCCGTGTTTTCGAGCTGGATGAACAACCGCGCCATCACCTACCGGCGTCTGCACGACATTCCCGAAAGCTGGGGCACGGCGGTCAATGTCCAGGCCATGGTGTTCGGCAATATGGGCGAGACCTCGGCCACCGGCGTTGCCTTCACCCGCAATCCGTCGACCGGCGAAAAGATGCTCTATGGCGAGTTCCTGGTCAACGCGCAGGGCGAGGACGTCGTTGCCGGCATCCGCACGCCGCAGAACATCACCGAGGCGGCGCGCATTGCCGCCGGATCGGACAAGCCGTCCTTGCAGAAGCTGATGCCGGACGCGTTCCAGTCTTTCGTCACCATCTCCGACAGTCTGGAGAAGCACTACCGCGACATGCAGGATCTCGAATTCACCATCGAGCGCGGCAAATTGTGGATGCTGCAGACCCGCTCCGGCAAGCGTACCGCCAAGGCGGCGTTGAAGATCGCCGTCGAAATGGCCAGGGACAAGCTGATTACCAGGGAAGAGGCGGTCGCCCGCATCGATCCGGCCTCGCTCGATCAGCTGCTGCATCCGACCATCGATCCCAAGGCAGCGCGCGACGTAATCGGCATCGGACTGCCGGCCTCTCCCGGTGCTGCCACCGGCGAGATCGTGTTTTCCTCTGCTGACGCCGAGGAGCTGAAGACGCAAGGCCGCAAGGCGATCCTGGTGCGCATCGAAACCAGTCCTGAAGACATTCACGGCATGCATGCGGCCGAAGGCATCCTGACCACACGCGGCGGCATGACCAGTCACGCCGCGGTCGTCGCCCGCGGCATGGGCAAACCCTGCGTATCGGGCGCGGGCTCACTGCGCGTCGATTACAAGGCCGGCACGCTGATGGCGATGGGGTCGACCTTCCGCAAGGGCGACATCATCACCATCGATGGCGGCAATGGCCAGGTGCTGAAAGGCGCCGTGCCGATGCTGCAGCCGGAATTGTCCGGCGATTTCGCCGCCATCATGGAGTGGGCGGACGCCGTGCGCCGCATGAAGGTGCGCACCAATGCCGAAACGCCGCTCGACGCGCGCATGGCGCGCTCCTTCGGCGCCGAAGGCATAGGGCTTTGCCGCACCGAGCACATGTTCTTCGATGGCGACCGCATCGTTGCCATGCGCGAGATGATCCTGGCCGACACCGAAAAGGACCGGCGCACGGCACTCGCCAAGCTGTTGCCGATGCAGCGCTCGGATTTCCTCGAACTGTTCGAGATCATGGCCGGCCTGCCGGTGACGATCCGCCTGCTCGATCCGCCGCTGCACGAATTCCTGCCGAAGACCGAGGAGGAGGTGGCCGAGGTTGCCGCCGCCATGAAGGTGTCGCCGGACAAGCTCCGCCAGCGCACCGAGGCGCTGCATGAATTCAACCCGATGCTCGGCCATCGCGGCTGCCGGCTTGCGGTTTCGTATCCCGAGATCGCCGAGATGCAGGCGCGTGCCATTTTCGAAGCCGCCGTCGAGGCTGGCCGCAAGGCCGGCGCGTTGGTGGTTCCCGAAATCATGGTGCCGCTGGTCGGCCTGGTGAAGGAACTCGACTACGTCAAGGCGCGCATCGATGCCGTCGCCAAAAGCGTCATGGAGGAAACCGGCGTCAAGATCGACTATCTCACCGGCACGATGATCGAGCTGCCGCGCGCCGCGATCCGCGCCCATGTCATCGCCGCTACGGCCGAATTCTTCTCCTTCGGCACCAACGACCTGACCCAGACCACATTCGGCATCTCGCGCGACGATGCGGCCTCGTTCCTGGAGACCTACCGCCAGAAGGGCATCATCGATCAGGATCCGTTCGTCTCGCTCGACATCGACGGCGTTGGCGAACTGGTGCGCATGGCTGCCGAAAAGGGCAGGGCGACACGGCCCGACATCAAGCTCGGCATCTGTGGCGAACATGGCGGCGACCCGGCCTCGATCCGGTTTTGCGAAGAGGTCGGCCTCGACTACGTGTCCTGCTCGCCCTATCGCGTGCCGATTGCGAGGTTGGCGGCCGCGCAGGCGGCGGTGTTGGTCACTAGAGCAATTCCAGGAAAAGTGTGATACGGTTTTCCCGGGAAAAGCGCGTAGCGCTTTCCCCTAGGGAATTGCACCAAAGCAAAGAGTTAGAGCGGTTCGCCATTTCCGTGAAACGGTAAACTGCTCTAAGGTCGGCCGCGGATAGGATCCATCCGGCTCAAGCTTACCGTTTTGTAAGGCAATTCACACGAACGTGCTGACAGCATTGGGTAATCATTGCGTAATTTCGACATTGTTCGCGCCCAATTTGCGCACATCAAGCCAACTGTCCTCGGAAACAGATGTTGCAGACTTCACCCGCTCCGCTTCGCTCGATTCTGGTCATTCAAACGAAGTACATTGGAGATATTGTCCTCGCCTCGGCGCTCGCAGAAAACCTGCGGCTCGAATTCCCCGATGCGAGGCTCGTGTTTCTGTGCGAGGCGCGCCTCGCGAGCTTCGTGATCGCCCATGGCATTGCTTCCGAGGTGGTCACGTTCAGGCGTGCCCACCTGCGCGGCACCATCCCGCAGCGCGGCAAAGAGCTTTACGCCATGGTGCGGGCGTTGCGCCGCTTTCGATTCGATCTGACGATCGACCTGTCCGATTCAAAGACGTCGCGCATGCTCACCGGGCTGGTCAACGCAAAGACCCGCGTCGGCTACAATCCGACCGAGAGGCCTTTGCGTCTGCTGGAGCGGCAGCCCGCCAATGTGTTTGCCAAGCCATTTGGTTTTGGCGGCGAGCATTTTGTGTACCGCTATCTTTCGCCGCTCCAGGCGCTTGGCGTCGGTCTCCACGTGACGGTTCCAAATATTCAGCCGCTGCCGTTCGAGACGGCGAAAGCGCTGGCGCTGCTGGGCACGCATCAACTTCACCCAGACGCTTTCATCGCCGTGCATGCCGGCGCAAGCTTCGAAGGGCGACGTTGGCAGCCGGAGCGATTTGCCGAGGCGATTGGCGAGATTGCAAGCGAAACCGGTTTGGGCGTCGTTCTGGTGGGCGGCCCGGACGAGCGAGAGATTGCCGAACGTATCGTCGCCAGGACAGCGTCGCCTGTCGTCAATCTCGTTGGAACGCTGTCGCTTGAAACGTTGCTGGCGGTGCTGAAACAGGCCCGGCTGTTTCTCGGCAATGAGAGCGGCCCGATGCACATGGCGGCTGCAGCCGGAATCCCTGTTGTCGGGCTGTTCGGCTTGACGCCGCCGTCGCAGTGGGGTCCCGTTGGCGTGCCCAGCATCGCGCTTCAACCGCCGATGCCTTGCAACTGCGTGGCCAGCGATATCTGCGGCCGGCCGGATTTCAGCAAGGCCTACTGCGTCTGGCGACTTGAGGTCAAACCTGTTGTCGATGCGGTGCGCGAACTCCTTTCGCGCACCCACGTGAAGCTGGAGCGCGCCATCTGAGTTCATGCGTCGCGCGGAAAACCGCCATCGCGGGTCGTGGAGTGGGCCGTTCACCACACGGACAGTCAAATTGTCGCGCCGGGCGCTTTTCTGCTATGCACCATCCCGATTTTCGCCTTCATGCGGGTCTTGGGATGCCTGCTTGAAAGCACCGGTCGGGAATTCGGTTTGATGCGCCTGCTGCAAAAAAATCTCTGCATGATCGCCATGTCGTTGGCCGTGGTGTCCAGCGGCCATGCCGCGCCGCTCGTCGAGCCCACATTGCACATCAGGTCGGAGGCAAGCGGAGCCGGCCGCGTTGCGCTCACGCTCGATGCCTGCGGTGGACAGACCGACAACCGGATCCTTTCGGCACTGGTCGAAAACAAGATCCCCGCCACCATTTTCGTGACCGGCATCTGGCTGAAGCGAAACGCTGCTGCGGTCGAGATCATGCGGGCGCATCCCGACCTCTTCGAGCTGGAAAATCACGGCGGCCATCATATCCCGGCGGTCGACACGCCGCAGCAGATCTACGGCATCCGCAGCGCCGGCAGCCCTGACGCCGTGCTGGCCGAGGTCGAGTCGGGCGCCGCCGCCCTCGCCAAGACCGGCGAGCCGGCGCCGAAATGGTTTCGTGGCGCGACCGCCGAATACAGCCCGTCGGCAATCGCCATGATCCGCAAGCTTGGCTTCAAGATCGCCGGATTCTCGATAAACGGCGACGGGGGTTCATTGCTAGGCGCCAAGGAAACCGCCCGGCGCATTGCGGCTGCCAAGGATGGTGACGTCATTATCTCGCACATAAACCAGCCGACCCATGCTGCCGGCGAAGGCGTGGTGCAGGGGCTTCTGGCGCTCAAAGCCAAGGGCCTGACCTTCGTGCGGCTCGACGATGCCGACGGCTTCGGCAATCACGGCACCACGGACTGACCGGCAGCCAGGCGTAAAGCGCTCTCGTTGCTTTTGAAGATCAGCCCGGTTTGGCTTCGATGGTGACCTTGCTGGCGTAGAAAGCGCCGTGGTCGCGGATTTCAGCCATTTCGTCGAAAGGCTGCTCGTAAGCCCACATCGCGTTCAGGCCGGTCTCGCCCGCAGGCAGCACGCTCCAATAGCTGGCATCGCCCTTGTAGGGACAATGCGTCGAGTGTTCCGTGCTGCTGAGCTTGCCGAAATCGATGTCGGCGAACGGAATGTAGAAGGCCGCGGGGTAGGGGGGCTCGGTCAGCACCTTGGCCTTCGTTGATGAAGCTATAACCGTGTCTCCGACACGCACCGTAACGGTGCCGACATAGGGCTCGATGGTGATGACCTTGTCGGGATTTCGCTGAAAACCGGGTGCCGGGTTGGCGATCTGATCCATGCGGGTTCTCCTTGCCTCGGCCTTAACGTGTGTCGCGCAAGCGCTTTGCGCAAGGCCCGATGTCGCCATGCAACCCGCAAAAACCATTGGCCCAGGCCTGGTGGAGCCCGATTGGGCTTTTGAAGATGGCCTCGTCCGCCGCGACGGTCAGGCGGCGGTCTTGAACGCATCCATGAGCCCGGCATAGGCGGCTGCGATACCGGCCACCGGGTTGCTGCTTCTCGAGGCGGTCTCGACCTTCAAGGGGCCACCACCGGTTGGCAAGGTGAGCAGCAGGAACTGGCGATTGCCACCGTCGCCGATGGATGCGGCCGCGACGTGCTGGCCTTCGCCTTCGTTCTGGACGCACATCTTGAACAGCAGCGTGCCGCCGACCGCTTCGAGTGCGCCGCCGACAACTTCAACAAATTCGTCTTCGGAAACAGTCTTTGTATCCGGCCCCAGATCGGCCAGACTTTCGGCGAGCGTATTTTCGAGGGCCTTGTCGTCGAGCTGCGCGTCCATGCGAACCTCTTTCAGTCGCCAATCGCCCCTTGCCCGTTAACGAAGCTTAACGCCGACGATGGCCGGATTGTGGCGGTTCTCTCGGTCATGCCGATCAATGCAGCGCTTGCCTGTGCTGGTGGCTGGACAATCCGCCGGTTCGCTCCACAATGGCACGAAAAGCACAACGCAAAAGCGTAGGGAGGAACGAATGCTCGGACTGATGCAGGAATGGCCGCTGCTTTGCCATAAGCTCATCGACAATGCCGAGCGGCAGCATGGCGTGCGCGAGATCGTATCGCGCTCGATCGAGGGGCCGATCGTGCGCACCAGCTATGCGGACATCCATCGTCGCGCCCTGAAGGTCGCCCAGCGGCTGGAACGTGACGGCTATCGCTTGGGCGACCGCATCGCCACACTTGCCTGGAACACTGCACGCCACATCGAGGCCTGGTACGGCATCATGGGCATCGGCGCCATCTACCATACGCTCAATCCGCGCCTGTTTCCCGAGCAGATCGTCTGGATCATGAACCATGCCGAGGACAAGGCTGTCTTCGTCGACCTGACCTTCATGCCGTTGCTCGAGAAGATCGCCGGTGCCGTCAAGTCGTTGAAACAGGTGATTGTGCTGACCGACAAGGCGCACATGCCGCAGACGACACTGCCGAATGTGGTTGCCTATGAAGAATGGCTTGATGAGGCGGATGGCGACTTCGCCTGGAAGACCTTCGACGAAGGCACGGCCGCCGGCATGTGCTACACGTCGGGCACCACGGGCGATCCGAAGGGCGTCGTCTACAGCCACCGTTCGAACGTGCTGCATGCCATGATCGCCGCCATGCCCGATGCCATGGGGCTGTCGTCACGCGATACGATCTTGCCGGTCGTGCCGATGTTCCACGCCAATGCCTGGGGCCTTGGCCAGAGCGGGCCGATGATCGGCGCCAAGCTGGTCATGCCCGGCTGCAAGATGGACGGCGCCTCGATCTATGAATTGCTCGACACCGAGAAGGTGACCTTCAGCGCCGCCGTGCCGACCGTCTGGATGATGCTTCTGCAGCATCTGGAGGAGACCGGCAAGAAGCTTCCCTATCTGAACAAGGTCGTCATCGGCGGCTCGTCCTGCCCGCGCGCGATCATGTCGAAGTTTCAGGAGAACTACGATGTCCAGGTCATCCATGCCTGGGGCATGACCGAAATGTCGCCGCTCGGCACCCTGTGCACCCTGAAGCCGGACTATGCCGGTCTCCAGGGTGAAGCCCGGCTTGATGTCCAGCAGAAACAGGGCTACCCGCCCTTCGGCGTCGAAATGAAGGTGACCGACGACGACAACAACGCGCAGCCCTGGGATGGCAAGACATTTGGCCGCTTGAAGGTGCGCGGACCGGCCGTTGCCCGTGCCTACTATGGCGGTGCCGGCCCGGAGCAGTTCGACGGGGACGGCTGGTTCGACACCGGCGACGTCGCTCACATCGACGCCGGCGGCTATATGCAGATCACCGATCGCGCCAAGGACGTCATCAAGTCGGGCGGCGAATGGATTTCGACCATCGATCTCGAGAACCTGGCTGTCGGTCACCCCGATGTCGCCGAGGCAGCAGCCATCGGCGTCCATCATTCGAAGTGGGGCGAGCGGCCGTTGCTGGTCGTTGTTCGCAAGCCGGGCAAGGAACCGACCAAGGCTGACATTCTCGACTTCATGGATGGCAAGGTCGCCAAATGGTGGATGCCGGACGATGTCGCCTTCGTCGGCGAAATACCGCACACCGCCACTGGCAAGATCCAGAAGATCACCTTGCGTCAGCAATTCAGGGACTATCGCTTGCCGACGGATTGACGGGAATGTTGCGTCTTTCGGCTTCAAGCCGCCACCAAAAGGTTCTAGAGCAATTCGAGGAATTGCGTCAAAACAATGAGATAGAGCGGTTCGTCGTTTCCGTGAAACGATGAACCGCTCTAAGTCTCCGTTCGGGTGGGGTGGTGCGGCAATCGATGGCAAGTATTCCTGAACGGCAGACGTCGAGGGCGGCCGGATGGTCGCGGCGCACCGCAGCTTTTTCGGCGGTGCTGCTGCTGACCGCTTTCGTCGGCCATCGCTTCGACCTCGTCGAAACACCTGTTTTCCTGTGGGTGATGGGTATCGTTGCGCTGCTGGCCGCCCTGGCGCTGTTGTTTGCCGGGTTTGCCTTTTCGCGGCTGTGGAACTTCGGCGACCGTGGCGGTCGTGACCTGACAGTCGGCGTCTTGCTGGCGCTGCTGGTGCTGGCACCCTATGGCGTTGCCGCCTACTGGGCGACAATCTATCCGCCGCTCCGGGATATCTCGACGGATTTCGACAATCCACCCGCGCTCGACGTGAGCGACCGGACGAAAGACATGAATGTGCTCTCCCCATCCACGCCCGGTGAACAGCGGCTGCAGACCGAGAGCTATCCGCTGGTCAGCGGACGCAGCTACGATCTGCCGTTCGACACTGTCGTGGATGCCGTCGAGACCGTGCTCGACCAGCGCGATTGGGACCTTTCCGAACCCTATCCGGACCTCAGAGGGCAAACCGAGGTGACGATTGCGGCGGTGGCCAAGGGCTTCGTCCTGGGTCTTCCCGCCGACGTCGCGATCCGTGTGACCGACGACGGGGAGACCATCATCGTCGACATGCGGTCGGCCTCTCGCTACGGCCGCTACGACCTCGGCGACAATGCCGCGCGTATCGTCGATTTCCTCGCCGAACTCGACCAGGAAGTCGCCGGTCAGGTTGGCGCGGCTCCGGCCGAATGAAGCTTGGCGGGCTATATGGCCGGCGTGAAAATGCCGTCAATGGCCGGTGCGGTGTCTGTCACGACCAGACCACGTCCCACCAGGTCCTCGAGATGGGCAAGCACCGACAATCCGGCAGCGCCGTGCAGCCGCGGGTCGGTATCGCGATAGATCGCCTTGACCATGTTCACGATCGTCCGGTCGCCGGCTCTGACCCGCTCCAGGATGGCGCGCTCGCGCATCTTGCGATGCGTCTTCAACCCGCGCATGAAACCGCGTGGTGCTGTTACTGGCCCGCCATGTCCGGGCAGCAGCAGGCGGTCCCCGCGTTCGATCAGCCGGTCCAGCGAGGCCATATAGTCGGCCATCGCCCCATCCGGCGGCGCGACGATGGACGTCGCCCATGCCATGACATGATCGGCCGAGAACAGGATCCCGGTTCCTTCCAGCGCGAATGTCGCGTGATTGGCGGTGTGGCCCGGGGTCAGAACCGTCCTGATCGACCAGCCGTCGCCGTCGACCACCTTGTCGTCGGGCAATGCGATATCGGGAACGAAAGCCGTGTCGGCACTGGCGTCGAGCCCATTGGTCTCGCCGATGTGCAAGGGTCTCGCAGGGCGATGCGGTCCCTCTGCCAGAACGGCGGCGCCGGTGCGCTCTTTCAGCCGGGCCGCCAGCGGGGAATGGTCGCGGTGCGTGTGGCTGACGAAGATATGGCTGACCGGCCGGCCGGCGATCACATCGAGCAGGGTTTGCAGATGCGCCTCGTCATCCGGCCCCGGATCGATCACCGCCAGCGTATCGCGGCCAACGATGTAGCTGTTGGTGCCGTGAAAAGTGAAGGGGCTTGGATTGCGGGCCGTGATGCGCTGGATATCAGGCGCGACACTCACCGCCTGGCCGTAGGCGGGATCGAAGCCGGTTTCGAATTTGAGAGCCATGGCAGGTGCATCGGTGCTTTGTTTGAGGAGGCGGCAAAACCGATTGCCGCATAACACGCAAGCCAATATAGGAGAACGCGAGGCCGCGAACATGAGATAGCGGCAATCGGATTGGGGAAATACGATGGCAATTGCAACAACGATGCGTCCGCTTGTCTCTCTGGCTTTGCCGCAGAAGGGCGCGGCGCGGCTGGCAACGCAGCTTTTCCTGGCGATCGCCGGAACGCTGCTGCTGACCCTGTCGGCCAAGACCAAGGTGATGCTCGGGCCGGTCGACATTTCGATGCAGACGCTGGCCGTGCTCCTGATCGCCGCCGCCTTCGGCATGCGTCTCGGCGTCGCCACCGTGCTGCTCTACATGGCGGAGGGCGCGATGGGCTTTCCGGTCTTCCAGAGCACCCCGGAAAAGGGTCTCGGCATTGCTTACATGCTTGGCTCGACCGGCGGCTATCTCGGCGGTTTCGTGGTCATGGCGGCGATTGTCGGCTGGGCCGCCGATCGGGGCTGGGACCGCCACCCGATCAAGCTTTTCAACGCGATGCTGGTTGCCGAAGTCGTCATGATGGCCATGGGCTTTGCCTGGCTGGCGCTGCTGATTGGTCCCGAAAAGTCGTGGCAGTTCGGCGTCGTGCCGTTCATCGTCGGCGATCTGATCAAGGTTGCCCTGGCGGCAAGCCTGGTGCCGGCCGTGTGGTCGCTGCTGAAGCGCGACTGAACCCCGGGAGAGATCGAGGACCGGACGGGCGCTTCGGATGAAGGTTCTGGTCACCGGCGCAGCCGGCTTCATCGGCTATCACGTATCGAAGCGCCTGCTGGAGCGCGGCGACGAGGTTGTCGGCATCGACAGCGTCAACAGCTACTATGATCCGCAGATCAAAGAGGCGAGGCTGCGGCTGCTGGAGGAAACGAGCCGCAAGACCAATGCGGGCTATCATTTCATCCGCGGCAATCTCGCCGACAAGAGCGTGGTCGACGGCTGCTTTGCCGAGCACGCATTCGACCGGGTGATCCATCTCGCCGCCCAGGCCGGGGTTCGCTACAGCCTGGAAAACCCGCATGCCTATGTCGAAAGCAACATCATCGCCTACACCAACATGCTCGAAGCCTGCCGCAGAAGCGCTGTTGCGCATTTGACCTATGCCAGCACCTCGAGTGTCTATGGCGCCAACACCGACATGCCGTTTTCCGAGCACCGGCCGGCCGATCATCCGCTGCAGTTCTACGCCGCGACCAAGCGCGCCAACGAGCTGATGGCGCATAGCTACAGCCATTTGTTCGGGCTGCCGACGACCGGGCTTCGCTTCTTTACGGTGTATGGTCCATGGGGGCGCCCGGACATGGCGCTTTTCCTGTTCACCAGAAGCATTCTTGCCGGCGAGCCGATCAAGCTGTTCAACAACGGCAACCACACACGCGACTTCACCTATGTCGATGACATCGCCGAAGGCGTCGTCCGGGCCAGCGATAGCCCGGCTGCCCGCAATGCCGCCTGGGACTCCAGCCGCCCGGATCCGGCCACCAGCAGCGCCCCCTGGCGCATCTTCAACATCGGCAACAACAATCCGGTGAAGCTGGCCGCCTATGTCGAGGCGCTGGAAAACGCGCTTGGCAGAAAGGCCATCATCGAACTGCTGCCGCTGCAGGCCGGCGACGTGCCCGATACCTTTGCCGATACATCGGCGCTGGAGCAGGCGGTCGGCTACCGCCCGACGACGACGGTGGCCGAGGGGGTCGGGCGGTTTGTGGATTGGTACCAGGCGTATTTTGGACTGACCTAGCTGAGGTCGCATCTCGGCGCGAAATAGTCCGGCCGTTTGTCCAGCGCCGAGATTGACAAGCCATTGCATGGAACCTAAGCACGAGCGGTTTATGTCAGGGGCTGGGGGTTCAGGCATGTCAAGGAGAACTTCTTGAAAGGAATTATCCTTGCTGGAGGCAGCGGAACGCGGCTCTATCCGCTAACGTTGGCAGTCTCTAAGCAAATCCTTCCGATATACGACAAGCCGATGATCTATTATCCGCTGAGCGTTTTGATGCTCGCGGGTATCCGTGAAATTCTGATCATTTCGACGCCGCGGGATCTGCCGGTTTTCCGCGAGTTGCTTGGCGACGGATCGAACTTCGGGCTTGAGCTGTCCTATGCCGAGCAACCGCAACCCAACGGGCTCGCGGAAGCCTTCATCATCGGCCGTGACTTCATCGGCAAGGACAGCGTGTCGATGATCCTGGGCGACAACATCTATTTCGGCGAAGGCCTGTCGCAGCTCTGCCGTGCAGCGGCATCGCGCGAAAAGGGGGCTTCGGTGTTCGCCTATCATGTCGAGGATCCCCAACGTTATGGTGTCGTTTCCTTCGACAAGGTCACCGGAACTGCCCTGACAATCGAGGAAAAGCCAGCCCAGCCGAAATCCAACTGGGCTGTCACCGGTCTCTATTTCTATGACAACGATGTCGTTGACATCGCCCCCGCGATCCGCCCGTCGGCGCGTGGCGAACTCGAGATCACGGCGGTCAACAACGTCTATCTCGATCGTGGCCAGCTGCATGTGCACCGGTTGGGGCGCGGTTACGCCTGGCTCGACACCGGCACCCATGACAGCTTGCACGAAGCGTCCTCCTTCGTGCGCACGATCGAACATCGCCAGGGCATCAAGGTTGCCTGCCCGGAGGAAATCGCCTTCGAACAGGGTTGGCTGACGGCGGACGATGTCCTCCGGCGCGCCACCCGCCTGGGAAAAAACGAGTATGCCGCCTATCTGCGCCGGCGTGTCGTCGAGCGGTTGGAGGAGTAAATGCTGGAGGTCAGGTCCCTTGGCATCGAAGGCGTGCTGGAAATCATTCCGAAACGACATGGCGACGCCCGCGGTTTCTTTGTCGAAACCTATCATGCCGAACGCTTTTCGCAGGCCGGCATAGACTTGCGTTTCGTACAGGACAATCACTCTTATTCCGCCGCGGCAGGCGTCCTGCGCGGGCTTCACTACCAGCTTGCGCCGCGAGCTCAGGACAAGCTGCTGCGTGTCACCCGGGGTGCGCTGCTGGACGTGGCAGTCGACATTCGCCGTAGCTCGCCAACCTTCGGAAAATGGGTTGCGCTCGAAATTACCGCTGAAAAGGGCAACCAGATTCTGGTGCCAAAGGGCTTTGCGCATGGCTTCGTGACGCTCGTGCCGGACACCGAAGTCTTGTACAAGGTGACTGATACCTATTCGCCCGAACACGACCGCTCGATCCGTTTCGACGATCCTGCCATCGGCATCGACTGGCCGTCATTGGCTGGCGGGTTCCAGCTTTCGGACAAGGACCTCAAGGCGCCGGTGTTGGCCGCCGCCGAGGTGTTTGCTTGATGGGTTGTATGAGGACAGCAGCATGAATTTTCTAGTGACAGGCGGCGCCGGCTTCATCGGCTCGGCGGTGTGCCGGCATCTGTGCGCCAACCCGGCCTATCGCGTGACCAATCTCGACAAGCTTACCTATGCGGGCAATCTGGCCTCGTTGCGGCCGATCGAGAATGCACACAATTACCGCTTCGCTCATGCCGATATCTGCGACGAGAGGGCGGTGCTCGACATTCTGCATCGGGACGAAATCGACATCGTCATGAACCTTGCCGCCGAAAGCCATGTCGATCGCTCGATCGACGGACCCGGCGCCTTCATCGAGACCAACATCGTCGGCACCTACAAGGTTCTGAATGCCACCCTGGAATATTGGCGCGGCCTTCCAGACGACAAGAAAAACCGCTTCCGCTTCCATCATGTCTCGACCGACGAAGTGTTCGGCGATCTTCCTTTCGACGGCGGTCTGTTCGTTGAGGAAACACCTTACGCGCCGTCTTCGCCCTATTCCGCCTCGAAGGCGGCCTCGGACCATCTGGTGCGGGCCTGGCACGAAACCTACGGCCTGCCGGTCGTGCTTTCCAATTGTTCGAACAATTATGGACCGTATCACTTTCCCGAAAAGCTGATCCCGCTGGTCATCCTCAACGCGCTCGACGAAAAAACACTGCCGGTCTATGGCGCCGGCGCCAATGTGCGCGACTGGCTGTTCGTCGAGGATCATGCGCGCGCGCTGGAGCTGGTTGCCACCAAGGGCACGCCAGGCGAGAGCTACAATGTCGGTGGCAATTCGGAGCGGACGAACCTGGGCGTCGTCGAGACGATCTGCGATCTGCTCGACCGCCGCCGTCCGCGGGCCGGCGGCAAGAGCTATCGAGATCTGATCTCTTTCGTCACCGATCGTCCGGGCCATGACCGCCGCTATGCCATTGACGCCTCCAAGATCGGTCGCGAGCTTGGCTGGGCGCCCAAGGAGAATTTCGACAGCGGCCTGGCGAGAACCGTGGACTGGTTTCTCGACAACAAATGGTGGTGGGGGCCGATCCGCGAAGAGCGCTATGCCGGTGAGAGGTTGGGCGAAGCGCGCAAGGGTGCCGCGTGAGGCTCGTTGTCACCGGTCGCGAAGGCCAGGTCGCGACAAGCCTTCTGGAGGCCGGCCAGGGGCGTGCCGGCGTGGAAGTCGTCGCCATTGGCCGTCCGGAGCTCGACCTGGCAAACCCCGACACCGTCATCGACGCCATTGCGGCCGCGAAGCCGGATATCGTCGTGTCGGCTGCCGCTTACACCGCCGTGGACCAGGCCGAGGATGAGCCCGATCTGGCATTCGCGGTGAACGCTGTCGGCGCCGGCAAGGTGGCCGAAGCCGCAGCGCAGCTTGGCATTCCCGTCATCCATCTTTCGACCGACTATGTCTTCGATGGCAGCGCTTCTGGCGCCTATGTCGAAACCGACGCAACCGCACCGCGCAGCGTCTATGGTACCTCCAAGCTTGCCGGCGAACAGGCGGTGGCAGCCGCCAACCCGCGCCATCTGATCCTGCGCACGGCATGGGTCTACAGCCCGTTCGGCAAGAATTTCGTCAAGACCATGCTGCGGCTTGCCGCCGACCGAGATGAGATCTCGGTGGTAGCCGATCAGTGGGGAAATCCCACCTCCGCGCTTGATATCGCCGACGCAATCCTGCATGCGGCGGCGATGCTGCACGGCGACAAGAGCTTCACTGCGTTCGGTGTCTATCACCTGGCCGGCACAGGCGAGACCAACTGGAGCGGCTTTGCCCGCCATATCCTGGACACAAGCCGAGTGTCTGGTGGTCCTTGGGCGCGGGTAAGGGACATTGCTACGATGGACTACCCGACCAAGGCGCGACGCCCCGCCAATTCCCGGCTATCGAGCGCGAAATTCGCCTCCGTCTTCGGATGGAATGCGCCGGACTGGCGGCTGTCGACTGAAGCGGTGGCGCGTCGTGTCCTGGTCTGAGAGACGGGATGGGCCTGGGGCATGAAGAAGGACCCGTCACCGAAAAACATGCGCGATGCAGAGGCCGGCCCACAGGTTGTCGGCCCAGAGGCAGCCGCCCTAGAGGCGGTCGACGGAGTGCCGGCGAGCGTTCGGGCCAAGGCGCATGCCACGCCGTTTGGAGCGCTTACCCCTTCACTTCGCGACCTGTACAATGCCCATAGCGGCAAAGTGTCGGACAAATGGTCTACCTATCTGGACGCATATGACCGCGTTTTTTTGGACTATCGGAACAAGCCGGTTCGACTGCTGGAAATTGGCGTTCAAAACGGTGGTTCGCTCGAAATTTGGCCGCGATATTTCCCGAATTCGGAGCTTATTCTTGGCTGCGATATCGACACTGCCTGCAGCGGCCTGGTTTTCGACGATCAGAAGATCGCTGTGGTCATCGGCGATGCCAATACTGATGAGATAGAAAGAAAAATTGTTACGAAATCCGCGACATTCGACATCATAATTGATGACGGATCGCATACATCGTCAGACATAGTGCGCTCTTTCGCCCGTTATTTCCCTCATCTTTCTGATGGAGGGGTTTACATAGCGGAAGATTTGCATTGCAGTTACTGGCAGAAATTCGAGGGCGGTCTCTATGATCCTCTTTCGTCGATGTCGTTCTTCAAGCGCCTGCTCGATGTGGTCAACCATGAGCATTGGGGACTGCCCCGCTTTCGGGCGGATGCTTTAGCCACTTTCTCCGATAGGTATAAAATCGTATTCGGGGAAGCTTCGCTGGCATCCATTCATTCCGTCGAGTTTTTGAACTCGCTCTGTATTGTAACCAAGCGGCCAAGTCAGGAAAATTCTCTCGGGGTTCGCGATGTGCAAGGCCAGGTTGCACTTGCCGACAGGGGAATGGTTTCTCTTGACGGCACGACAAGCAAAGCGCGCGATCAAACCGGAAACCCATGGTCCCTAGCGTCGACGACCATGGAGGAGGAAATCGAGACCAACCGGGCGTTGGTGACGAGCCGCGGGGCGCGCATAGAGGAACTCTCCCGCGAGGTAGCCGAGATACGCGAACAGCTCCAGGGAGGCCGCGACCAGATCGCACGGATGGAGGCACATCTCGTCGAGAGAGTTGAAGAGATCCAGGTTTTGCAAGGAGAAATATCGGCTGCGCACGCGACTGCGAATGTGCTGCGGGCCGAGCGCGACAACGAAATCGCACGAGCGCAAGCGGTGACAACTGCGCTCCAGGCAAGAATAGAGCAAAACGAACGGGTCGTTCAAGAGTTCAAGGACTCAACGAGCTGGCGAATAACCAGCCCCCTGCGAGCGCTATCCGTGAATATCAGGTGGCTATTGAAAAGGGTCGCTGCGGTTTTTCGTTGAAAGCGAAATTGAATTGGAGATAGGCAGCTCTGCTCTTAGCCTCTCCATCGGAAATCCGTTTCTTCAGAACAGGCCAACATCAAGCCACCGGATATGCTTTCTCATTCGCGCGACGGCTGATCGTTCCAGTCGCGCCGGCTTGTGGCGTTTGGGACGCACACCGGACCTATCCAGCAGTCTGCTTGCCAAGCCGTCGAATTTCTGGTTGCGCAGTCTGGCGGTGTGTGCGAGGTGCCACCTACACCAACGCAAGGCAATACACAGCAAACGCAGGACTGCAGGACTAATGTCGGCCACCGTTCGCACCCTCTCTGTCAGCCGTTCAACCCCCGCTTTCGCGATCGCGTCTGTTGGTCCGATCGCGGTGTTCCTGGTTGCGCTCCTCCTGACGGTGCAGGCGAGAGGTGCTCCGGATAACGACTATTGGGGCATTTTCGCTTCAATGGTCCGATCGCTGGACGGGGTACCAACGCTGTCGGACCTGTATGTAACGGCAAACGAGCATATCATTGCCGGCGCAAAACTGTTTTATCTGCTGAATTTTCATCTTACCCACGGCGACAATATCGGCCTCTCGGTCACTGTTGTCGTGTTCTCCCTTCTCATAGCGCTGGTTTTTTCAGGCGCACTCTCGCTCTCTGCGCGGTCCTGGCTTGAAGCATTGGTCGTCGGGATAGCCGTATCGGTGTTTGTGTTCAGTCCACTCGCCGCACACAATTTCTTTGTTGGCATGAGTGGGGTAGCCTGGATCGGCGCAAATTTCTTCACCGTGCTGGCTGTATTGGCTTTTTGGCAGTCGACCGAAAAAGATATGCCGCTGGGTTATCTGGCTGCGATAGCATTGGCTGTCATTGCCACGCAATTTTACAGCACGGGCCTGACCGCATTGTGTGCGATCGGCATCCAGGGATTTTGCACCGCCAAGACGCGGCGGCTCGGTATTTTGATTTTCGCGGTGGGCTTGGCCTTCGTGATTTATATCGCAGTGTATCAGAAGGTCCCCGACTATCACCCCGCACGCGATTTCAATCCAATAGAGATTGCACTGTTTTGCCTGACATTCATTGGTGGCGGCATCGTCACAACCGAGTCAACCGCAATTCCGTTGGGCGCGATCGGAATTGGAGCGGCCGCTCTGATCGTCGGGGTTTGCCTTTTGCGGCCTGGCGAAAGCAGGTATCGATCAGCCTTCTGGATTGCGATCATGGCCTATGCCGTCATGTCGAGTGTGTTGGCGGCTATTGGTCGATCGAATATGGGAGGAGACGCGGCAGCCTTAGCCAGCAGATATGCAACCCTCCCAGCGCTTTTTTGGGTCGGACTGTTTGGAGCAGTTTCATGTCTGGTGTGGCGCGTTGATTTCAATCGTCGTCTGTCGATCGCGATATTCGTGGCGGCAGCCGCGGTAATCGTCGTCAACGGCATGCCGCGGGTGCAGGCGGCTCTTGTCAGGGCTGAAGGAAAAGATCTCGCAACATTGGCATTGTCGCTCGGCGTCAAAGACCCCGACATGATGCAATACGTTACATGGGCTGGGGTTGATTACTATAATGTCGAAGACAATCTGAGGAAATTCAATCATGTCCCGTTCGACGGCAGGGATTTTGGCTGCCCCGCGCTCGGCGCGGAGCTGGCAATCCCCACCCAGCCGAACAGCTTGACGGGCTACATCGATGCCGTGTCCAAAATACAAGATCCGCAGTGGGGACGCGTCTCCGGTTGGGCCGCGGACACGTCGAACAGATGGCCCCCACTGCTGGGCAGCGATATTCTTTCCACCTACCGCTGCATTGCCTTCGTTGACGGCACGGGAACGGTCGTGGGGTTGGGATTGGGAGGAGCGCATCGGCCGGACGTGGCAAAGTTCCTCGGGCGAGGGCGTGACGACTATGGCTGGAGTGGCTACATAGATCTTCGACGTGTGCCGGCTAGCCCCGCTTCCCGATTGATATATGCAGTTTTGCCTACGCCGTCCGGGTGGACGAGATTGCAGGCCCCTGGGGTTGGAATCCAGTTTTGAAAAATACCTATGTAAGCGTCGTAAGATTCGCCAGGAAAGTAGCTGAGCGCTGCGGATTACTTGCGGCGTTGGAGCGGTCGAACAGCCGCTTTGCCCTCTGGATCAGAAGTCTGTTCGGCATCTACGACAGCGCCGACCTGGTTCGGCTTGACATGCCATGGTGGACATTCTCCGCGATTGATGCCGTGAATATTTTTCTGGCCTCGCGCAATCACAAGGCTCGTATTTATGAATTTGGTGCTGGCGCCAGCACCGTTTGGTTGGCGAAACGAAGCGGCTCCGTCGATTCCGTCGAGCATGACGCTCCGTTCGCGCAGACCATGGGCGGCATTTTTGGCGCCTATCCCAACATCGCCGTGCGAGTTGTGGAGCCAGTAGCCGCTTCCGCTTCCAGCAAGGCCAGGTCCAATCGAAAGGGATATACGGAATGCTCGTTCGATCAATACGTGTCATCGATTGATCGGGTCGACGGCACCTTCGACCTCATTGTGATCGACGGCCGGGCAAGGGTTTCCTGCCTGGCGAAATCGGTTAGCCGCCTGTCTCCGGGCGGTATGATTTTGTTCGACAACAGCAACAGGCCCGAATATCGCCAGGCCATCAATTCTTGCGGCCTGCAGGAGCGCGTGACACGGGGGCTTGCGCCTGCATTGCCATTCCCCAGCCAGACCTCCATTTTGACGCAGAGGGCCTGACGTGCAGACCGTATCGATACTGGTGCCTGTAAAGGACGAGCAAGACACTGTTCAGGCTTTGATTGGCCAGATCGAGGCGGCCTTTGAGCAGATCGATACTGCCTCGCTCAAGGAGGTTATCTTTGTTGACGACGGGAGCCGCGACAATACCTGGAAGGAGATTCTGGCCGCCACCAAGGCTTACCCCCATGTGAAAGGCGTTCGGCTTCGGAGGAATTTCGGCAAGGCAGCCGCGCTCCAGGCAGGGATCTCCAATGCGTCGGGCAATGTCATCGTCACGATGGATGGAGACCTGCAAGACGACCCGAAGGAAATCTCACGTTTTCTGGACGAGATCCGAGCGGGCTTCGATGTCGTTTCGGGATGGAAGCAGGTGCGCCATGATCCGCTCGGCAAGACGCTGCCTTCAAAGCTGTTCAATCGAGTGACGGCGAAGGTCACCGGCGTCAGCTTGCACGATTTCAACTGCGGCTTCAAAGCCTACCGCTCCGAGGTGTTCGACAACATTCGCCTCTATGGTGAGCTGCATCGCTTCGTTCCAGCCTTGGCTTATGCGACTGGTTTCAAGGTCAGTGAGATCGTCGTCCAGCACCACCCACGCCGATTTGGAAAATCCAAATATGGGGTTGGTCGGCTCCTGAAGGGTTTCCTGGACCTGCTTACAGTCGTGACCATCACGAAGTTCAATTCGCGCCCCGGCCATCTTTTCGGTGGTCTGGGTGTGGCCGTCTTCTCGATCGGCTTTCTGATTTTCTTGTTTCTCTGCGCGCGGTGGTTTGGCGGTGAAGCCATTGGCGGCCGGCCGTTGCTGCTTGTTTCGACGCTCTTGATGATCGTCGGTGTGCAGTTCACGCTGTTCGGCATGGTCGCCGAGTTGATTGTTGCGACCCGTGGCGATCGCGACCCGGGCATTGTCGCCGAAATTGCAAGTTCCGACGGCAGGCTGCCTGTGAAGCCGATCGGCGCTCGTGCCGAACTCTAGGATCATTCGTGCCGGCGGCGCTGTCATTGCCGTCGCGGCAATGTTCTTTGTCATACGCTCCGTCTACGGATACGCTGACCAGCTCGCCGAGATGCTGCAGCGTCCCCGGTTCATTGTCGTGGTCGTGGCCTGTGCGCTTCTTTATGCACTCGCTCTGCAGCTTGTGGGGCTCGCCTGGTTCACCCTGTTGGTTTCGGTCGGAGAAAAGGCAATCTCTCCGGTCCGTGCAATGCGCGTTTTCGCGCGTACCCAAGTCTACAAATATCTGCCAACCAACGTAATCCATCTCGTCGGACGCTTTGTCCTGGCGGCTCGATATGGTGCCGCAAAGGATGCGCTTTCTTACGCGCAGGTGATGGAGATCGTTTTGATGGTCCTCGCTTCCGGAAGCGTAGCACTCCTTTTCTCGTTCTCTTTCCTGCTTAAAATCGGTGAGGACTACGGAATAAGCCGCTATCTTGCCTCCGCGGTCTATATCGGTGCCGGCCTGGCGGCCCTCATGCTTGCCCCCCTTGTCGCGGGCCGATATTTCAAGCAGAGCCAAAAACACCTCGCATTTTCGATGGCTGCTATCAGTGTCGCTTGCTATGGCCTTTTTTTCCTTGCCAATGGCTTGATCGTCGTCCTCCTTGTCCATGTGCTGTACGGACCCACGATTGAGTGGCAGATGGTGATCGGGGTCTCAGCCGCCGGTTGGTTGCTTGGTTTTGTTGTACCTGGGGCTCCCGGCGGTTTGGGTGTGAGAGAAGCCGTTTTTATCGCTGGTCTTTCGTCGATCGGCATACCCGCGGCTGCGGCCACCGCCGTTGCAGTTGCGCATCGGGTCATCACTCTTCTGGGCGATGTTCTCTTGTCGGCTGGGGAGTTTGGCTATCGAAAATGGACCGCGGAACCAGATTAGAGCGCATAGTATTGCGCGTGACTATCGAATGCGACACCTCAAATCCAATTCGACTGGAGCGGATGCTCTATACCTGTTCAAATGAGATTGACGCTGATAACGAACAGCCTGGTTAATGGAACATGGAATGCGGCTTGAATGTCCAAAACATGTGTGGTGACCGGTGGAGCCGGATTCATTGGATGCGCGTTGTCCGCCAAATTGGCGGATCGTTTCGGGCGTGTAATTGTCATCGACAGTTTGCATCCGCAGATTCACGCTGAGCGAAAGCGTCCCGCCGAACTTGATCCTCGCGTTGAACTGATGGTTGCCGATGTGACCGAGGCTTCTACCTGGGCGCAGGCATTGGACACGGCCCGACCTGAGATTGTGGTGCATCTGGCGGCTGAAACGGGTACGGGACAGTCGCTCACAGAGGCCTCTCGCCACGCGATAGCAAATGTCCTTGGCACAACCCGCATGTTGGATGCCTTCGCCACGGCATCGCATGTTCCTGAGCGTTTTGTCCTGGCTTCGAGCCGCGCCGTCTACGGAGAAGGGGCATGGCGGTCCAGAAATCCAGGAGAGGTAACCTATCCGGGTCAGAGATCGAAGCAGCAGCTTGAACGCGCGGAGTGGGATTTTCCCGGGCTCGAACCTCTCCCCATGGACGCGGAAAAAACGATACCGAATCCAACCAGCATCTACGGAGCAACCAAACTAACCCAGGAACAGATATTGCGAGCTTGGGCTCTTTCGTTCGGAACAACCGTCAACGTGCTGCGCCTTCAGAACGTATATGGTCCCGGCCAATCCCTGACGAATAGCTACACGGGAATTGTGTCGTTGTTCATCAGGATGGCCAAGGAAGGAAAGAGCATCCCGATCTATGAAGACGGGGATATCGGAAGGGACTTCGTTTTCATCGACGATGTCGCCGCGGCGATTGACAAGGCCACGAGAACAGATCTGTCGCAATCGTTCGCCTATGATGTCGGCACTGGCTCCAAGACCACGGTTCTCGATCTGGCGAGGATCATCGCAAAGCGGTATGGAGCGCCGGAGCCGCACGTCAACGGCATGTTCCGCAACGGCGACGTGCGCTGCGCTGTCGCCAACATTGACAGGACGGTCCGCGAACTGGAATGGCGACCTTTGAAAAGTGTGGACGAGGGGATCGGCCAGCTTTCCGAATGGATAGATAAACAGCTCGGCTAAAATTTGGACCTTACATCTAGAATTGGTTTGGCGATCTGGATTTCTTGAGGGGACGAGGAATGAGCTCTGTATTGCGTCGGGTTGCCGTGTTTTCGCTCTATAATGAGCGTGGCATCGCAGACGACTATGTCATATTTCTGCTTACAAAGCTGAGAGAATTGGTTGAGAGAATTGTTGTTGTCTCCAATGGGAATCTTTCAAAACATTCTGAAGTCGCTGTGGAAAAGGTATGTGACCAGCTTCTGATCCGTGAGAACGAGGGATTTGATGTCGGGGGATACAAAGCCGGGATGGAAGCCATCGGCTTTGATGAACTTTCCAAGTATGACGAACTTATCCTGCTGAACGATACTTGCTACGGGCCTCTTTTCCCCTTTTCGGAAATGTTTTCGGAAATGGAAGGACGGAATTGTGATTTCTGGGGCAGTTCCGCCCATCGGGAAATGACACCAAACCCATTCACCGGAACGGGTTATCTGCCTTGGCATCTCCAGACGTTCTTGGTCGCTATCCGGAAAGATATGCTGAAATCTCGGGCCTTCAAAAGGTACTGGGAGAATCTGCCGGAGATAAAAACTTACGTCGATGCTGTTTTGCTTCACGAGTCACAGTTTACCAAGCATTTTACTGATCTAGGGTATTCAGCAGAAGCATATGTTGACCCAAATGACTATGGTTCGCACTATCCAGCATTTATCGACGTGGACGAAACAATCATCAATCGCTTTCCTCTGCTAAAGCGGCGTCTTTTTTTTAATGATCCGATTTTCTTGGAGCACAATGCCGTCGATTTGCCGCGCGCATTGCGGATACTTAAAGAGACATCCGACTACGACCTCAACTTGATTTGGCGCAATGTTTTACGCACTTCGGAATTGAGGAATCTCAATACCAACGCGGCGCTGATGAGCGTCCTGCCGGACAAGCGGATCAAAGACGATGCCGCCGACTACGGCAAGGTCGCTGTCTGCGCGCATATTTACTACACCGATATGCTCGACGAGATGCTGGATCTGACCGAGAACATTCCGGTTGCCTATGATTTCATTGCCACCACGGATACGCCTGAAAAGAAGGCCGAGATTGACGCCGCCTTGGCAAAGCGCCCTGGCATAAACAAGGCCATCGTCCGCGTTGTCGAACAGAACCGCGGTCGCGACATGTCGGCGTTTTTCATCTCCACGCGCGATCTGCTGGTCGACGATCGTTATGACCTTGTCTGCCGCGTGCATAGCAAAAAAACGCCTCAGGTGCAGGCGTCGAAGGGCAACCTTTTCAAACGGCATATGTTTGACAATCTGCTGAATACAAGCGGCTACGTGCACAATGTGCTGGACATGTTTCACGACAACCCGTCGATCGGGTTCGCCATTCCGCCGATGATTCATATTTCATTTCCAACCATGGGGCACTCATGGTTTGGCAACAAGGCCAAGGTTGAGGAAACCGCGCGCCTGTTGAAGATCGACGTCAAGTTCGATGACACCACTCCGGTGGCTGCCTATGGCGGCATGTTCTGGTTCCGGCCGCGCGCCCTGCGCAAATTGTTCGAACACAAGTGGAGATGGGAAGAGTTCGATCCCGAACCGTATTTTGACGACGGCGATTTGGCTCATGCGCTCGAGCGGTTGATGGCCTACGCGGCCCAGGATGCGGGTTACACAACGCAGCACATTGTGTGCGCGCATCAGGCGGCGCACGATTACACGATGCTGGAGTTCAAACTGCAAAAGCTTGCAAGCATGATGCCGTCGGCCGAATTCCTGAACCAGTGTTATATGTTGTCTGAGTGGAAGAAGTCCGGCTATCCCTTGGGAGCGCAGGCGCCAATGTCGCAGGCGCCAGTGGCGCCGCCGTCGCCGTCGCCGTCGGTAAAACGATCTCTGGCTAAACTCAATCTGGCGACCAAAAGCTCTCTGAAGTTTAGAATGCCGATACTGTTCACAATACTAAGGCCATTCTATCGCGGCGCGAGGGGCGTATTAAAACAAAACTATCAGCGTAATGAATAGCGCATTCGGTGACAATAATAATTATCATGGACATGAAGTTTACGGTATAAATTGTAGGAGCATCAAGGTGCATCGTATTGCCGTATTTTCTCTCTACGACGAACGCGGAATTGTGGATGACTATGTCATCTTTCTGCTCGAAAAATTGCGAGAGTTCGTGGAGAGGATTGTTGTCGTTTCCAACGGAGACCTGACCAAGCATTCGGAAGTCGCGGTTGAAAAGGTATGTGACCAGCTTCTGATCCGTGAGAACGAGGGATTCGATGTCGGGGGATACAAGGCCGGAATGGAAGCCATCGGCTTTGATGCTCTTTCTGAGTATGACGAACTTATCCTTCTGAACGATACTTGCTACGGACCTATTTTCCCCTTTTCGGAAATGTTTTCGGAGATGGAAGGACGGAATTGTGATTTCTGGGGCAGTTCTGCCCATCGGGAAATGACACCAAACCCATTTACCGGAACGGGTTATCTGCCTTGGCATCTCCAAACGTACTTCGTCGCTATGCGGAAAGATATGTTGAAGTCACGCGCCTTCAAAAGATACTGGGAGAATCTGCCGGAGGTAAAAACTTACACCGATGCTGTTCTGCTTCACGAGTCACAGTTTACCAAGCATTTTACAGATCTAGGCTATTCGGCGGAAGCTTATGTTGATCCGGACGATTATGGCTCACACTACCCAGCGTTCATTAACGTGGACGAGACAATCATCAATCGCTTCCCTCTTCTAAAGCGACGTCTGTTTTTTCATGATCCGACTTTTTTGGAGCATAACCCGGTCGATTTGCCGCGCGCTTTGCGGATACTTAAAGAGACATCCGACTACGACGTCAATTTGATTTGGCGCAATGTTTTACGCACTTCGGAGTTGAGGAATCTCAACACCAATGCGGCGCTGATGAGTGTCCTGCCCGACATACGGACCAAAGACGATGATGCCGCTGCCGACTATGGCAAGGTGGCCGTCTGCGCGCATATTTACTACACCGATATGCTTGACGAGATGCTGGATCTGACCGGGAACATCCCGGTTCCCTATGATTTCATTGCCACCACGAACACTCCGGAAAAAAAGGCCGAGATTGAAGCAATCTTGGCAAAGCGCCCTGGCGTGAAGAAGGTCATCGTCCGCGTTGTCGAACAGAACCGCGGTCGTGATATGTCGTCGCTTTTCATCACCTTCCGCGATCTGTTCATCGACGATCGCTACGACCTCGTCTGCCGTTTGCATACAAAGAAATCGCCTCAGGTGCAGGCGTCGAGGGGCAACCTGTTCAAGCGGCATGTGCTCGACAATTTGCTCAATACAAGCGGCTACGTGCACAACGTGTTGGACATGTTTCACGACAACCCGTCGATCGGGGTCGCCGTTCCGCCGATGATTCATATTTCGTATCCGACCATGGGGCATGTTTGGTTCGCCAACAGGCCCAAGGTTGAGGAAACCGCACGCCTGTTGAAGATCGACGTCAAGTTCGATGACACCACTCCGGTGGCTGCCTATGGCACCATGTTCTGGTTCCGCCCGCGCGCCTTGCGCAAATTGTTCGAACACAAGTGGAAATGGGAAGACTTCAATGCCGAACCGCATCATGTCGACGGCGGTCTGGCTCATGCGCTGGAGCGGTTGATCGCCTATACGGCCCAGGATGCGGGTTACACAACGCAGCACATTGTGTGCGCGCATCAGGCGGCGCACAACTACGCCATGCTCGAGTTCAAGATGCAAAAGCTTGTCGGCGCGTTGCCGTTTAACGACTTTCAGCGGCACTATGAGCTGTTGTCTGCGTGGAAGAACGCCGGTTATCCCTTGGGAGCGTCAGCGATGCAGATGCCAGCGATGCAGACGCCTGCGACGCTGACGTCGGTGAAGAGCTCTCTGGCTGAACTCAGTTTTGCCATCAAAAGCTCTCTCAAGTTCAGAGCGCCTATGCTGTTCAAAATTCTAAGGCCGATCTACCGCGGCATAAGGGCGGTCTTAAAACCAAATTCTCGGCGCAATGGCGGATAGCGGGAAAGATTCGCGCTTTTCCCTGGAATCATCCGCCCCAGGCGCCAATCCACTCATCCATCGGTGGAATTTCAGCCTCGAGCGCGGCCGCTACGGCAAATCCCAAGCGTGCCACATGAAGCCGAACTAACCGAGGAATTCAACATGGACGCCGCTCCGCCAGAGTTCAACCGAAACGATCTCGCTTCCCTTGTTGGTCACAAATCAACCCTTGAGGTGGGGCCTTTCACGAATCCAACCCTGCGCGGTCCACATGTAAAATACTTCGAAGTCATGGACAAAAAGGGACTGATCAAGCGGGCGGATGCGATCGGCTATGTTTACTCCAGCCCCGTCGATATCCACTATGTTTCCGCCACTGGCGACTTGAGCATCGTAAACGAGACGTTTGATTTTTGCCTAAGCAGTCACTGTGTCGAGCATCAACCAGACCTGATCCGCCATCTGAACCAGGTCGCGAGGATTCTCGTGCCGACGGGCAGATACCTCCTGATTATCCCGGACAAGCGCTACTGCTTCGATCATTTCATTCCAGAGAGTTCAATTGCAGATTTCATCAACGCTCGGGGCAACAGGGTTCACAGCGCAAAGAGCGTCATCGAACACATAGCTCTAACCACGCATAATGACCCGGTTCGCCATTGGATCGACGATCACGGGGTACCAAAATTTCGGCATGACCTGACGACTGTTTCTTCGGCCATGAGTGCGTATGACAATTCCGGCGGGGCCTATATCGATGTTCACGCATGGCAATTTACACCCCAAACTTTCCGCTCGGGAATAGAGGCACTTTCCAATCTCGGCCTCATTGAGCTGGAAGTCGAGCGTGTCTATTCCACGCCGCACAACACCTTTGAATTCTGCGCGATCTTGAAGCGACGGTTGGGGCCGAAAACTGACTAGATGTACGCTGTCCGCTGATATCATGGTACCCGCAGTGTCGATGGCGGCGCCGGCCTTCGTACACGTTTGCGCCAGCAATGGCTCGATTAGCGACCACTCAAAATCCGTCAGATCAAACCGGTGACGCATCACAAGGCTCCGTTCCAGAGCCCTGAATCAACCATCTGCTCACCTGGCAAGCAGTTTCATGAGGTTTACGGCCTAGACGACACCTGTAGATTGGACACATGGCGCTCAAACGGATGGACAACGTAGGAATCGTCGTCGATGACCTCGGAGGGACGATTGATTTCTTTCGCGAGCTGGGCCTTGAGCTCGAAGGGCGGGCCACGATCGAAGGAGAATGGGCCGGACGTGTCACTGGACTGGGCGATCAGCGCGTCGAGATTGCCATGATGCGCACGCCGGACGGCCACGGCCGGCTCGAGCTATCCCGTTTCCTCACGCCGCCTGCCGTCGCGGATCACCGCAACGCCCCGGTCAACGCCCTAGGCTACCTCCGCGTCATGTTCGCCGTGGACGACATCGACGAGACGCTTGAAAGACTCCGCAATCGCGGCGCGCAGCTCGTAGGCGAAGTAGTCCAGTATAAAGACGTGTATCGGCTCTGCTACATCCGCGGGCCTGAAGGGCTTCTCATCGGACTCGCCCAAGAACTCAGCTGAGCGCAATACGACGACAATGACGAAGGGCGACCAATGTCAGCGAGCGTGTCTCACAAAGGGTCCGTTGTTAGACTAGGCCGTAGACTCATAAGCTTTTAATCCAGATACGAGTAGCGAAGAGCTTGATGGGGGCAAGGAAATTGTCGGCGCGTTTGTCGTATCGGGTAGCTAAGCCTCTCGCGCTCTTGAGTTTTCCAAAGAAGCCGTCGACCAGGTTGCGGTAGCGATAGAGGAAGGTGCTGAAGGGGAAGCTGCGTTTGCGGTTTGCCTTTGCCGGGATATTGGCGAAGGCGCCGGACGCTTACGTTCAGATCGCCTATCCTGTTCAAAATACTCAGGCCGATCTATCGCAGCATAAGGGCGATCTCAAACCAAATTCCCGGCGTGATGGCGGATAGCGGAAAAGGCGCACACATTGGCCTGACTTGAGCCCGAAGTTTCCTCCGAAAAATGGGAGGAAACTGGGATCTCAGGTCAGTTTTCTGCAGATGTAAACCTCCGTAAAATCGCCAATGATCCCATAGTGGTGATCATGGAAACGGCGAACTTCCACGTCCATTGCAGACCAGGAATAAATCCGTTCGGGAAGGTCGTAGCCATAGTGGAAGGTCACCAAAGATCCTGAGTCACTGATCGGATTGCCATGATACTCAGGCTCAGGCACCAAGTGGTCGATCGAGCCATCGGACGACTTTCCGGACAGATTGTAGCAAGCCGGATCTCATCTCGCGCGGCTACAAAACTGGCACATTATTCTTCTCCGTCTCGGTAAGATGAATTTCATTACCTTTCAGCGCGGCGCTGGTCGTGCGGTAACCAGCCTTGCGCGCTATCGTGCAAAACACCCGTTCCACGGCATGTGCAAGGGTACCGTCTTGAATTCCGTTTTCTGGTTCGAATCTCAGCTTTTCCTCATCAATCCTCTGAAGAGAACGCAAAGCGCTTGGGTGGAACCAAAACATGGAGCCAGCAAAAAAACCAAGCTCAGGTTCGTCTCCAGCGCTGTGCACATCCATCGCCGTAAGGAGATCTCGCACAGTGTCACGATTTGCGCCCCAATATTTTTCGTTGGTGAGATAATAGTCGTGAGGCCCCACAATCCCGATCTCCCCCGATCGCAACAAATCAATTGCCCTTAGCACGATCAGGGAATCACCGACCAAGCTTCGATAGAGGCGATCACGCCATTCGTCGCCTCTGTCGCTGTATGTGCTCTTCTTGGAGTGAATTTTAAGGATCGCGTCATATCCATCCAAGTCTCCTGAACGATAAAGTGAGACGAACGGGCCGATATCTCTTCCGCGATTTTCTGTTAGATATACTGATACGCTGGCACCAACCTCAGCAAACCGATCTATGATGGGTGCGACATCCCCCTCGAATGGGGTCGTGACAAATACGTCAAATGGTACAATTATATTCTCAAGATAATCGCAAATTTCATCGATCATCTCAATATAATACAAATGAACAACGACCGCTGTTAACACTCCACTTCGATGCGGCAATCTCCAGCGCGCCGTCTTCATCGTTGAAAGAGGCAGCTTCTCCGGTCTTTTCAGAGTGAACAGGTTATCGTCGCCAACCTGGTAATGCCCTCTGGCTCGCTCGACCATTTCATCGACCTGCTTCAGCCTCTCCTCGGTCGCGGAATCGCGAATGCCCTGAACATCTATCCCATGCGGGTTGTCCCTCAAGACCTCCATCTTCACATAACCGAACTGTTGCGCAATCGGGCCGGCAGATATGTGGGACCAATTCACCGCCGCTTTCGATGCCGGTGATAGAAGCGTCGCGACTTTAACCCGGTTTTTCACCAACGCAGATGAAAACCCTATCTCGTAACTTAAAATCATCTCCATTTTTGTATTCATGGGGGAGATGTCTCTAAAGAATTTCTGAAACCACTCGGATAAAAATACACCTCTACCCAATACCATCATATAAGACTGAATATGCCACCCAAATTGGCGCGAGCTCGTTGCTCCGACTGCGTTATACGAGTCACACAGCCTTATCATATTTCGAAGCGCGTCAGAAAGTCGATGTGTATCTAGCAGGACGACGCTCGAGTTTATCAGGGCGATATGCTCCAAATCATTGGAGATAAGAGCGCGTTCTACGCCAACTCTATAGCTGTAGAAATCATACCCAATATTCGGTCTCTTGATTACTTCAATCCCTTCAATAGGTGGCAAGTTACCAATTTCGCTTGTGGTAACCAACACTACCCTATCAAAGACACTCCGAAGGCATGCAAGAAAATCGCAGAAATTACTCTCAATTCTGTCGTTGGGGTCAAAATGCGCTACAATTGCAACGTCAATTGCCACTATCTGCCTCTCAACCGCAATGATGCCACGTAGACAAATTTGGCAATCTTGAGCATCAGTGGTCGGCTACGAAGCGCGAAGGCGATTTTTTGAGAAAAAGAGCTTGGGGTATATAAAGTGAGTTTGGCACGTCGCTTCGCTGGAGATGCCTTCCCACTTGCTGGATCTGAACCTTCTTCATGCGTCAATGCATCGAAGAGCTGCTTCCGGGCGCCATCAATCCCGCTCTCCTCATCCGCTCCCTTGCGATAAAAAGAAGATTTCAGCGTCTGCTCCAAATATGAGAGGCCGTTTTTTTGGTCGGGTTCAAGGTAGCAACCTTCGCCCCATTCGTTCCATGCGTTGACAAAGATAAGTCTCCCGGATTCCTCCGGCGATTCAGAGCGAACATAT
Organism: Mesorhizobium kowhaii; assembly: GCF_042431665.1. NCBI lineage: Bacteria > Pseudomonadati > Pseudomonadota > Alphaproteobacteria > Hyphomicrobiales > Phyllobacteriaceae > Mesorhizobium > Mesorhizobium kowhaii. The sequence continues at coordinate 82,055 of NZ_JBHLYT010000053.1, read as the reverse complement.
GCCCGCAGATACCTGAGCCACGCGCCATACAGGCGTGGGCTGGAATTCAAAACGATTACGGGGGTGTCTTGCCGTCGGGGCGTGTTGTCCCAGGATGGTATGATGCCCCTGAATAATTTGAAGCGCGGCACATCACGGAGTGCACTTTGCAATACAACCCTTTGGTAGTCTATTATGCCGCCTTTAAAATCCGAATTTGTTATCTTGGGGAGTACATCGGGCCTGCTTTGAGGGCCATTGAACTTGTGTGGAGGAAACTCCACGAGAGAGTCTGCCCCGACCTCATTTGGGTGTGAAATATCGTAAAAATCCACAACGGCAATGTGCAATCCAGGGAATCCGAGTTGTTGGGCCCGCTTTCTCCAGATAGCGAACCACTTTCCCGCGTTAGGTATTGCCTTGGCGCGATAGACCAGAAGCAATGGTTCGCCTGAAATTTTAATGTACCGTTCGTCGCCCAAGGCGTCGGCTATCGAATCAAAGAACGCTTCGGCATCTCCGTCAGCATATTCCTGAGCCAACAGGACGCTCTTTGTGTCTCCATCCCACGTCCGCGTCCAATTTTCGTTTGCCCAACAGAGACAGAAGTCCATACTTATATCAGACTTCAAAAAGTTATCTACCGGAGTTGACAATATTCGTCGACCGCTAAACCAATAATGATAAAAGCAAAACCCACCTATTCCATATATTCTCGCGAGATCAGCTTGCTCGCGCATTGTTTCAACGTTTCCGAGATCGTAATATCCCAGATCGCGAGGAATATTGGGTTGGACATGCCCTTCGAAATTCGGCTTTGCCCTTGATACGTTGTTCCACTCGGTGAATCCGGGTCCCCACCACTCTGAGTTTTCAGCTACTCTATGAAACTGCGGCAAGTAAAATGCAATTAATTTTGATTGATCTTTTTCTACATCGAAGTAATTTGAAGGGTGTTCATCCGCCAATTCGGATAGAGCCTCAAAAGAGGGGCTGTGTATATCCATTTTATCATCCGAATTCGGCATTATTTTTCTGGGACCGAAATTCCATCTATGCTTTCAGTGTCAGGTGACACGCTCGCACTTTAGATACGGTCGGCGACTCCACGCACTGTCAGCGGCGCCTCAAGTCAGCGACTCCACCCGGCCGTTTTTAAGCACCATTCTCTTCGTGCAAACGCGCTGGATGAGCGTATCGTCGTGGCTGGCCAGCACGATGATGCCGGCCTTTTCTGCCAGTTCGTCCATCCGTCGTTTGGCTTTTTCCTGGAATGACGCGTCGCCGGCGCCGATCCACTCGTCCATCAGCAGAATTTCAGGCTCAAGCGCGGTCGCTGCCGCAAATGCCAAACGTGCCGCCATACCTTGGCTGTACGCCTTGAATGGCAGGTCGATGAAGTCGCCCAGTTCGCTGAAATCGATTATTTCTTCCATCTTCTCTTCGATCTCGGCCGCCGTCCAGCCGCTGATCAACCCCCTCAGCACGATGTTTCTGCGCCCGGTGGCCTCGGGACGAAACCCTATGCTGATGTTGAACAAGGCATCGACCTTGCCCGCGATCGATATCGTACCAGCCGATGGCTGGTAGATTCCGTAGAGAACCTTGAGCAGGGTGGTCTTGCCTGAGCCATTCGGGCCGACAAGCCCCAACCGGTCGCCCGCCTTGAGCTCGAAGCTGACATCGTCGAGTGCCTGCACGACCTGCTTGGTGCCGGAGCTCGCTATGTTGCCGCCGAGTGCGCTTCGACGCCGGCCAGGCGCCGAAAGCGTCAACTTCTCGAACAGGCGATAAACGAGGCTGACATTGTTCAGTTTGATGGCGGTCATGGAACTCAGATCAGGAAAACGATGCGCTTGCGATAAAGGCCCAGCAGCAGCAATGCAAGCGCCCAGAGGCCGAGGCAGAAATAGCCTGTCACCGCCAGCGCGTGCATCGGAAATGTGCCTGCGGTGATGGGCTCGCGCACGCTCTCCAGGAAATAGGTGAACGGGTTCCAATGATAGGCATATTTCTGAACGCCCTCTTGCCCGCTATAGACCCAAAAGACCGGCGTGAAGAACATGCCCACCCGCATCATGTTGCCGACGATGAATTCGCTATCGGGAAAGAAAGCGCCCAGGAAAGCAAAAACCACGACAAATGCAGGAGTAGCCAAGATGATGAGCAGCAGGCCCGGCACCGAAAACAGCCAGTTCATGTTGGTGCCGTAGCCGCTTAGCAACAGGATGAGAACGCAACCCGCCATCGAATAAGCAGCTCGAATGACGCATTGCATCGTCAACCGCATCACATAGACGAACAACGGCAGCGTCGTGCCTTGAATGAAGCTCGCTTCGCGCTGGAACAGCGACACGCTCACGCTGATGGTCTCGTTGAGATAGAACCACACCAGCATGCCGATGGCTACATAGGCTATATAGCTTGGGTTGATGGCGTCTTTGGTCACGAAAACAAAGACAAATGTGCCGACGAAAGCAAAATAATTGACCAGCATCCAAAGCGGTCCCAGGGTCGTGCGTCTGTGCTGGTCGCCGATATCCTCATGGGCAAGCGCGATCCAGACCCGGTGCAACCGTATGGCCTTGGAGATATCGTCAAAAGCGCCGCTTAGTGCCGCAATCATAGTTGGGAGTATCGCAATCTGTTTTTTTCCAGCGCTTTGGTTTTTCCGGCGCTTCGTCTCTTCAAGGCCCATGACGAACCACCATGGACCTCTTAATAGCCATTGCGACGTGCTTATGGCAACGCACTGCGTTTTAATGTCGCGAGTTGGGCGTCGGGTCCGATCCCTTGCCCTCGCGCTCCCTTGAAAAAACATCTGGCTATGACTTCGAGCCCGCAGTATGCGATACAACAGGGCGGGCTAGGGATAGCACTTTGAAAGAGTGATCTGCCACGAAGCATATTCGTGTTCGCACCTTGGTGATGTTCCTGTCCGTGAGCCTGGAGTCTAGTGCCGTCCAATGAATTCTTACCTCGAAGCTGTATTCGGACTCAGGCCGAAAATGCGGCGCGCCTTCATCATGGTCCAGGACGTGGTCATGGTCCTGGTCGCCGTGGCGCTCAGCCTTGTGCTTACGCGGTCGGATCTTTCGTTCGATCCGCTCTCCAACCAGGGTTTGGCAACCTGGGCGGGCATTGTTGTCATCAGCCATTTCCTGTTCAGATATTGTGGTCTCTACAAGACCGTCTGGCGCTTCGCCTCGACACCCGACTTTTTCAATATCCTGAAGAGCTGCGGGATTTTGACGTTGGCTCTGTACGCCGCTTCGATGCTGGTTCGTTCTTTCCAACCTGTGCAGGGGCTCAACGAGCGTCAGTTCATCGTCTTCTTCCTCGTCTCCTTCACGATCATATCGGCGCCCCGGCTGTTCTACCGCTTCCTGCGTGACGGCGCGAGCTGGGGCATTCTGAGCACCAAGACCGACAAGACGCAGGCCAAGCAGGCGTTGTTCGTTGGCCGGCTCGGCGAAGCCGACCTGATCATTCGCTTCACGCGCACGGCCGAGCCGGCCGACTATTCCATCGCCGGGATCATGGCGACCGAGCGCGGCGTGCCATTGGGCACGCGGATTCAAAGTGTTCCCGTGGTTGCGACCCGGCCGCGTCTGATCGAGGTCCTGGAGGACTATGCGACCGGCACCGAAAGCCTGGATTTGCTGATTTTCGGCAGCGGCGCCGAGCACGAGATCGAGGAGTATTCGGAACTCGTCCGCGTCGCCCGGCACGGCGACATAACGGTCGTGCAGTTTTCCGGTCTTTCGGAACTGGAACAGCACGGAAAGCTGGTTCTTGACGCCGTCGAGATGGAAACGATCCTGCGCCGCCCGACAGTGCCTTCCGATGTCGAGCGTATCGGTGCCTTTGTTGGCGGCAAGCGTGTTCTGGTGACGGGTGGTGCCGGGTCGATCGGCCGAACGTTGGTCAAACGGTCGTTGGAACTGGGGGCGGAGGCAGTGCTCGTCGCCGACAACTCCGAGTTCGGCATCTTCCAGTTGAGCCAGTACATTGACGAGAAGGACCACGACCGTCTCAAGGTCCGTATCGTCGATGTCGCGGACCGGCGCCAGATCACGCGTGTGGTCACGGAATTCAGACCGGACATCGTCTTTCACGCCGCGGCGCTCAAGCATGTTCCGCTGCTCGAGGAAAACTGGGATTCGGCCATCCAGACCAATGTCTTCGGCACGCTTGTCTGTGCCGAAGTCGCCGCCAAATGCGGGGTTGCGCAGTTTGTCCTGATATCGAGCGACAAGGCGGTGGATCCCTCATCGGTGCTCGGCGTGACAAAGCGGGCTGCCGAACAGATCATCAGCGCCTTGCATGGGCCCCCCGCGAGCGAGCCGGGCGCGCGTCGATCGGTCACCAAGTTCGTAGCCGTTCGCTTCGGCAATGTCTTTGGCAGCAACGGTTCGGTGGCGACCATATTCCAGGCGCAGATCGAGGCCGGAGGGCCTGTCACCATCACGGACCGGCGCATGACACGCTATTTCATGACCGTGGCCGAGGCCGTCGATCTGGTCATCATGTCGGCGGCCGATGCCGCATCGCGGCAGAGCAGGGAAGATTATGCCGTCTATATGCTCGACATGGGCAAGCCGGTGCCGATCCTTGAAGTCGCCGAAACAATGATCCGCCTGGCCGGAAAGAGCCCATACACGGACATTCCAATCCGGTTCACCGGCATAAGGCCGGGCGAGAAACTCCACGAAACGCTGCATGGCGAAGATGAGGAACTCGTCGAACTCGGCATTTCGAAGATCTTTGGCCTGAGCACGGATGTCGTGGAATGGTCGGATGTCCAGGCCGCGCTCACGGCGCTGCAGCAGTCGGTGAAGAACCAGGACAAGGATGCCGCGCTCGCCGTGCTGGCAGGCCTCGACCACGCCAAGAAGGCCAGGGGCAGCATCCATCAGGACGTGATCCCGAAAACGGCCCGGCGGGCGACCTAAACCCAATCCAGAAAGCGATCCTGATCGTGGATCGGACAAAACCAGCCATTCCCAGGCATTTGCAGGGTGTTTGAAGCTTGTGAGCAAAGAAGATCCGCGCATCGCAGTCCTGATGGGCACGAAAGACGGCGCCGCCTTCATCGATGAGCAACTGCAATCCCTGCTCGCGCAGTCGCACCCTCTGGTCGACCTGTGGATCTCCGACGATGGCTCCATAGATGGCACGATCGCCATCATCGAGGCATGGAAGTCCCGCTGGCCCAAGGGTCGAATGACCCTGGTGGAGGGGCCGCGGCAGGGGTTCGCCGGCAATTTCCGGTCGATGATCCTTGATCGACGTATCGATGCGGACTGCTATGCCTTCTGCGACCAGGACGATATCTGGGAGTCCGACCGGCTGGAGAGCGCTGTCAGCTGGATGCAGGCCTATGACGCAAAAACCCCGCTGATGTTTTGCTCGCGAACCGCAACCATGACGGAAACGGGAAGCCTTGTCGGCCATTCGCCGCTGTTTCGCCGGCCGCCATCCTTTCGCAACGCACTTGTGCAAAGCATCGCCGGCGGCAACACCATCCTGCTCAACGCCGCGGCCCGCGACCTGCTGGCCAGGGCCTCCGCGCAGACCGGGTTCGTCAGCCACGACTGGTGGGCCTATCTCATCGTGACCGCCGCCGGCGGCATCGTCCGCTACGATCCGCGGCCGCTGGTGCGCTACCGGCAGCATGCCGCAAACCTGGTTGGCGCCAACGTGTCGTGGAGAGCAAGGGTTTCCCGGGTTGGCCGCCTGTTCAAGGGCGAGTTTGCCGGCTGGACGGATCGCAATCTTGAGGGCCTTGCCGTCAATCGCGACCTCCTGACCGAGGATGCAGCGGCGTGCCTCGACCTGTTCACAAACGGGCGGCAGGGCAATCTTTTCCAGCGTTTGGGCGGCCTGCGCAAAAGCGGTGTCTATCGGCAGACTCTTTCCGGCACCCTGGGGCTCTATCTCGCATTCATCCTGGGTCGCATCTGAGCATCGAACGGCTGCATGGTGTGCTTGGCCAACAGATGACCTCATGCTACGTCGACCGTATTGACGGGCTTCGTCTGCGGCGTTGCCTCGGGGCTTTGGCAGGGAGCACTATCGGCCGTTCATGAACGCAACCAAGCAAATCTTCGATCTTGCCGGTGCGGCTCTGCTGCTGGTGGTCACATCTCCTGTCCTGGTGCTAGCCTTCCTTGCCGTTCGGGCATCATCGCCCGGTCCGGCCATTTTTTCGCAGACGCGGGTCGGCCGCGATGGCCTGCTTTTTCGCTGTCACAAATTGCGGACAATGTATGTCGGAACGCCGTCATTGCCCTCGCACGAGGCGCCCGCGAATTCCGTTACCTCGGTTGGCAAGGTCTTGCGGAAATTCAAGCTCGACGAGCTGCCGCAGTTCTGGAACGTTCTGAAGGGCGAGATGAGCCTGGTCGGGCCGCGTCCCTGTCTGCCGACTCAAACGGATTTGATCGAGTGTCGCAGGCGGCTGGGGGTTTTGGCGGCACTTCCGGGCATAACCGGTCTGGCCCAGATCAGGGGCATCGACATGTCGAACCCGGAGCTTTTGGCCAAAACGGATGCCGCCTATCTCAGGACAGCATCGTTCTGGCTCGACCTTCGGATCCTGTTTGGAACGCTCTATCGAAGCTGAGCAGACCATGATCCCAAAACTGGAAGCCGGTTTTTGGAAAGATCACGGTCAAACAGGAAGTCGAGGTTCACCGAGCCGCGCCAGTTCGGCCAGCCGCTCCAGCGTACCGGTTTCCGGTGCCCACCCCTGCGATATCAGCAGCGAAGGGTCGCATATCTGCGTCGCGGTCATGCTGTCCCAAAACGCCCGCTTGCCCAGCACGGCGGCGGCCGGCCGCATCAGGCCGGCCGGCACGGCGATCAGGCGCATCGGCCGTCCGAAACCGCTGCGAAAGGCGGCGATGACGGCCGCGACGGCGACCGACGGTACATCGGCGCCAATATAGATCGGGCGAAGTGACCCCGAATGGCTCAGCAGGTGCGACACCGCTCGCGCCGCAGCCTCGGAGGACATCAGCGAGCGGATTCCCGTCAAGGCGCCCGTCGGCAGCGGTAGCGCCGTATCAGCCAGTCGCATCAGCGTCGCCAGGTTTCCCTTCATGCCGCTCCCATAGACCGGAGGCAGGCGCAACACGGCGGCATCGGAACGGCCGTGCGACGCATAGGCGCCGAGAACCTTGATTTCGCCTTCGCGCTTCGAGCGCCCGTATACGCATTGCGGGGCAGCAAGCGTGTTCTCGTCGATCGTTGCGCTGACGCGAGCGCCGATCACGGCCCGGATCGAGGAGAGGTGGATGAAACGTCCGCTTGCCTGCGCGGCCGCGGCATCCGCCAGCCGCGCGCTCAATTCCACATTGGCCGCCCGATAATCGGCCTCGGTGGCGTCGCCCTGACAATTGTTGAGGCCGGCACAATGGACGACATGGGTCACATCCCTGGTGAGTGCCAGGAAGGCCGCGGCAGGCGCATCGAAACCTGGCATCAGCACAGCCTCGCTTCCCGAACCCAGCGTCTCCGGGTGACGTGAGGCGAGGCGAAGCTCGGCGCCGGCCTCGCGAAGGTGGTGCACGACAAGACGTCCGATGAAACCCGTGGCACCTGTCACCAAGACTTTCATTGCCTTGCTCGCAACAGCTCTTGGGTGGCCGGTGGAAGCGCCTGCTCTTCCGCTGATGGAAGGGCTTGCCCTTCCGTCACTGGTGGAAGCGCCTGCTCTTCCACCAACGGAGCCTGACGTCCGCAGGCAAGATATGTCCCGCACACCAGGAAGACCATCAGCACCGAGTCCAGAATGTCATGGCCGATCAGGATGCCCGTCATCCCGGCTGTGAGATAGGTGATCACGACGATGACAATCATGGTCGCACCGAACCGCTCGACCGGATCGCTGCTGTTTCGCAAGACCCATGCGGCATTTCCAGCGGCAACGACAAAGATCGCCGCCAGCGTCACGGCGCCCAGAATTCCTGCTTGCACCAAGGCGGTCAGGAAGCCGTTGTGGAAATGGCTGAAGCCTGTGTCCATTGCGAACTGGTCATGAAAGCCCTGCTTGATCAAAAGCTGGCTCGCACCCGCACCATGTCCGAACACTGGCATGTCATGGAATGCCCTGAGGCCGATCTCCCAAAGGGCAACGCGTATTCCCAACGAGGTGTCGTAGTTGTCGTGAGTCCCAAGCGCATCCCAATCGGAGCGCAGAAAGTCGACGCGCCCGGATATCGCCTGGAAGCCGAAAGCGGCGATCACGATGCCGACTGCCGTCAGCAGCAGCAGCACGCGAACGGCATTCCTGCCTCTGAGCCTCTGATGGTTGATCAGTAGAACAGCGATGCCGGCAATCAGCAGCGCCAGCCAGACAATACGCGAACCGGAATAGATGATGGCGATCGTCCCGGCCAGTGCGGCGTAGAAGAGGGGGTTCCGGGCTCGCTCAATGCCTGACAAGGCACCGGCCACGCAGACCACCACGGCAAGGCAGACGACGGTTGCGAAGACGATCGGATTGCCGGCCCCGCCCTCGGCTCTGACCCCAATCCAATATTGCTGGATGACGGCCATGAGCAGCGCGACAAAACAGGCGGCCATGCTGCTGAGCACGATGATGCGGGCAAGCGTGGTTTTCTGCGTGATGCTCCATGTCGAATAGGAGATTGGGAAAAACAGGAAGGTGACGAGCGGGATAAGGTGTGGCGCATCTCTAGCGAACGAGTTGTTGACGATGGAAGCCATGAGATTGGCCGCGCAATAGGCATAGATCGCGACCGTCAGCCAGATCATGGGCCGGTCGATGTTGAAGCGCCTTTTCCCGGTGGCAATCAGCACGACGGACGCGAGGGCTCCGCCATTGAACACGAAACTGACCAACGATCCCAGAACCGGTGGAAAAAAGAAGCAAAGGATGGAGAGGTAGACATTCACCCGCGAGGCAGTGAATTGCTGTCGTATGGATGAAAACCGGTTCAATGCTCTAGGTCACAATTCTCTGGGAGCGATAGGTGTCATCGGCGGAAACGGATATGATCGCCTCGAAATTGCAAATGTTCCATCATGCGTCGTGCGCGTCTTCAACGGCCGGTATAGCGGCTGGGTCCTTTTTTCGATAGTGCGGCAAGGTGGAGTTGCCGCCAGAAATCGATGGCCACCGACGGGCGCCTGGCCAAGGCCTGCACCAGGCAATCTGCGTGTTCAGCCAGGCAATATTTTCCCCGGCTTTTCTCGTCGGCTCGCCCCACGAGCAGGAATTTCCGAGTTTTGCCGCGCGCATGGAAAATTCATTCCCGAACCGTGCGCCGCCCGGCCAGTCTTGCATTGTTCTCGACAACGGCGATCTGCTAGAACGCCGGCACGAAAGAGATTGTCCAGAAGCAAGGCTTGAACCGGGCGCAAAAAGCTCGATGATTTGAGGCAAGGTCTTCTGTCGGAAGGCACGAAAGAACGCTTACAGTCCATGACCATCGCGCTTACGCATCTTCAGCGGCTTGAAGCCGAGTCCATCCACATCTTCCGCGAGGTTGCGGCCGCCTTTGCCAAGCCGGTGATGCTCTATTCCGTCGGCAAGGATTCCTCCGTGCTGATGCATCTGGCTATGAAGGCGTTTTATCCCGCCAAGCCGCCGTTCCCCTTTCTTCACGTCGACACGACGTGGAAATTCCGCGAGATGATCGCCTTTCGCGATCAGATGGCGCAGAAACTCGGCTTCGATCTCTTGGTTCATGTCAACGAAGATGGCGTGCGCGACAACATCAATCCGTTCGATCACGGTTCGAACACCCACACCCATGTGATGAAGACCGTGGCGCTGCGCCAAGCGCTCGACAAATACGGCTTCGACGCGGCCTTTGGCGGCGCCCGTCGCGATGAGGAGAAATCGCGCGCCAAGGAGCGCATCTTCTCCTTCCGCAACGCGCAGCATGTCTGGGACCCGAAGAACCAGCGACCCGAGATGTGGAAGATATTCAACACCCGCATCGCATCGGGTGAATCGATCCGCGTCTTTCCGCTGTCGAATTGGACCGAGCTCGACATCTGGCAGTATATTCTGCAGGAAAACATCCCGATCGTGCCGCTCTATCTCGCCAAGGAGCGGCCGGTGGTCGAGCGCGACGGCATGCTCATCCTGCGGGACGACGAGCGCATGAAACTGCGTCCCGGCGAGACGGTGGAGAACCGGCTTGTCCGATTCCGCACGCTCGGCTGCTATCCGCTGACCGGCGCCATCGAATCGGATGCCGACACGCTGGAAGCCATCGTCGGCGAAATGCTGACCGCGCGCACCTCCGAACGGCAGGGTCGCCTGATCGACCGCGATGAAGCCGGCTCGATGGAAAAGAAGAAGCGCGAGGGGTATTTCTGACCATGCGCCACATCATGGCAAAGAGCCTCGCACCCACAGACGGTGTCCGCGACTATCTGGCGGCGCAGGAGAAGAAGTCGCTGCTGCGTTTCCTGACCTGCGGTTCGGTCGATGATGGCAAGTCGACGCTGATCGGGCGCCTGCTGTCGGACACCAAGCAGATTTTCGAGGACCAGCTCGCCGCGCTCGAGCGCGATTCGCGCAAACATGGCACGACTGGCGACGACATCGATTTCGCGCTTCTGGTCGATGGCCTCGAGGCCGAGCGCGAGCAAGGCATCACCATCGATGTCGCCTACCGCTTCTTCGCCACGCCGAAGCGCAAGTTCATCGTTGCCGACACGCCCGGCCACGAACAATACACGCGCAACATGGCGACCGGCGCCTCGACCGCCGACCTGGCCATCGTGCTGATCGATGCCCGGCAAGGGGTATTGCCGCAGACGAGACGCCATTCGATCATCGCCTCGCTGCTCGGCATCCGGCACATCGTGCTGGCCGTCAACAAGATCGATCTCGTCGGGTTCGACCAGGCGATCTTCGAACGCATCACCGAGGCCTACGGGCAATTCTCGCGCGATCTCGGCTTCCAGACCATCGTGCCGATCCCGATGTCCGCCCGTTACGGCGACAACGTCACCGGCCGCTCGGACAGCATGGAATGGTATTCCGGCCCGACGCTGATCGAGCATCTCGAAACCGTGTCGGTCGACGAAGCGGTGGTCGAGCTGCCGTTCCGTTTCCCGGTCCAGTATGTCAATCGCCCCAATCTCGACTTTCGCGGCTTCGCCGGCACCATCGCGTCCGGTTCGGTTGCAACCGGTGACGAGGTGGTCGTCGCTAAGTCCGGCAAATCCTCGCGCGTCAAGCGGATCGTCTCCTATGGCGGCGACCTGGCCCAAGCGGCCGCCGGTCAGGCCGTCACGCTCGTCCTTGACGACGAGGTCGAGATTTCACGCGGCAATATGCTGGTTTCGCCGGCCGCACGGCCGCAGGTCGCCGACCAGTTCGCTGCCAACATTGTCTGGTTCGACGAGCATGCGCTGCTGCCCGGCCGCTCCTACATCCTGCGCACCGAGACCGATCAGAGCAGCGCCACCGTCACCGACCTGAAGTACCGGATCAACGTCAACGACTTTGCCCATGAAGCAGCCAAGTCGCTTGAAATGAACGAAGTCGGCATCTGCAACATCTCGACGCGGACACCGATCGCCTTCGATCCCTTCGCCGAGAACCGCACCACCGGTGCCTTCATCCTGATCGACCGCATCAGCAACGCCACGGTCGGCGCCGGCATGATCCTGCACTCGCTGCGCCGGGCCGAAAACATCCATTGGCAATCGCTCGATGTCGGCAAGCGCGTCCGTGCCGACATGAAGAACCAGCGGCCCGCCGTGTTCTGGTTCACCGGGCTGTCGGGCTCCGGCAAGTCGACCATCGCCAACCTGTTCGAAAAGAAGCTGTTCGCCACCGGCCGCCATACCTATATCCTGGACGGCGACAACGTCCGTCACGGTCTCAACCGCGATCTTGGTTTCACCGACGCCGATCGCGTCGAGAACATCCGCCGCGTCGCCGAAGTGGCGCGCTTGATGGCCGATGCCGGATTGATTGTCATTGTCTCATTCATTTCGCCATTCAGCGCCGAGCGGCGCATGGCGCGCGAATTGATGGCCGACGGCGAATTCATCGAGGTGTTTGTCGACACGCCTTTCGAGGAATGCGCTAGGCGCGATCCGAAGGGCCTTTATGCCCGCGCGCTGAACGGCGAGATCAAGAACTTCACCGGCGTCGATTCACCCTACGAAGCGCCGGAAAAACCGGAAATCCATCTGAAGACGCTCGGCAAATCGGCCGAACAGATGGTAGACGCCCTGGAACACTGGCTGAACGAGCGCGACATTGCCGAAGACCAATACGACAACGGCGGCGGCATCTGACGACGGGCTGATGCTCGAAATCTTCGAGCGGCTGGCCCTGGCGGCCGGCCGCGAGGTCATGCGTGTGTTCCATGCCGGCTGTGCGGTCGACCGGAAGTCCGATGCCTCGCCGGTGACCGAGGCGGACCGCGAGAGCGAGAAGATCATTCTCGCCGGACTGCGCTCCGCATTTCCCGACATTCCCTGCGTGGCCGAGGAAGAGGCATCCGCCGGCATCGTGCCGCCGGACCTGGACGGGGCTTTCTTTCTCATCGATCCGCTCGACGGCACCAAGGAATTCGTCAACCGCCGTACCGATTTCACTGTCAACATCGCGCTTGTCCGTCATGGCGTGCCGGAAGTCGGTGTCGTCTTTGCGCCCTGCAGCGGCCGTTTTTTTTCGGGCCGGCCGGGCAGGGCGGAAGCCATCGAGGTTGACAACGACTACCAGATCACAGGCCGACGGCCGATCTCGGTGAGAACGGCCGTGGAACCATTGGCCGTCGTCGCCAGCCGCTCCCACAATACGCCGGAAACCGAAGCCTATATTCGCGATCTCGGTGCCGCCGAGATCGTTTCGGTCGGTTCGTCGTTGAAATTCTGTCTTCTCGCCAGCGCCGAAGCGGATGTCTATCCGCGCTTCGGCCGCACCATGGAATGGGATACGGCGGCGGGCGATGCCGTGCTGCGTGCGGCCGGCGGCATGACGCGCACGCTGGACGGCCAGCCCCTGGTCTATGGCAAGCGCAAGCAGAGCGATGACGAGGATTTCGCCAATCCGCATTTCATTGCCAGTGGCAGGGCAGGGGTCAGCCCCGCCTGAGACGGACCGAAACCTACTCGGCTGCGGCCTGCGCCGAATTCGAGCCTATGTAGTTGCGGATCGTCTCGATAATCCGGTCCTGGTCGGCTTCACTGAGATAGGGGTGCATCGGCAGGCACAGGATCCGCTTCGGCAGGTCCTCCGACACGGCAAGGCCGGTCGGCGTGCGCGGGTAGTCGCGATAAGCGACTTGGGCATGCAGCGGCTTCACGTAGTAGATGACCGACGGAATGCCCTTTTCGCCGAGATGCGCCTTCAGCCCGTCGCGCTTGGGCGTCTCGATCGCATATTGTGCCCAGGCCGAGCGGCTGCCGTCCAGATTGCGGGCCGCCGTGACGATGTCGCCAAGCCCTTCGGCGTAGCGGTTGGCCACCACCTGGCGGGCCACCATCTCGTCTTCGAGGATGGCCAGCTTCTCGACCAGGATGGCCGCCTGTATGGTGTCGAGCCGCGAATTGATGCCGACGCGGACATTGTCGTACTGCGTCTCGCCCTTGCCATGGAAGGCGAACGATCTGAGTTGCTCGGCCAGCGCATCGTCATTGGTGAACATTGCGCCGCCGTCGCCATAGCAGCCGAGCGGCTTTGCCGGGTAGAAGCTGGTCGAGCCGACCGCGCCGAACGAGCCGCACATCTTGCCGTCGCTTGAGCCGCCCATCGACTGGGCGGCATCCTCGATCACCATCAGCCCTTCGCGGTTGGCGATCGCCATGATGGCATCGTAATCGGCGGCAAGGCCGAACAGATCGACGGGAATGATTGCCTTCGGCTTCAGCCGGCCTTCCTTCTTGATCATGGCGATGGCCGCCTCGAGGCTGGCGATGTCGATGTTGTAGGTATGCGGGTCGACATCGACGAACACCGGCTCTGCCTTGGCCAACGCCACCACTTCGGCGGTGGCGGCGAAAGTGAAGCTTGGCACGAACACCGCGTCACCCGGTCCGACGCCGGCCGCAAACAGCGGCAACAGCAGCGCATCGGTACCGTTGGCGCAGGCCACGACATGCTTGGTGCCGACATAGGCGGCGAGCTTGTTTTCGAATTCGGTGACTTGCGGGCCGAGAATATAGCGGCCTTCTTCGACGACGCGGTCGATCGCGGCCTTCAGCCGGTCGCGGATTCGTTCGCGCTGCGCGCCAAGATCGATGAACTGCATGTCGGCCTCAAAACGGGTTAGCCAGATAACCGGCCGCTGGTATCAGAGTTGCGCCGGCCGAGAAAGCCGCAGGAGCAAAACCGCGAATTGCCTAGGTGTCGCAGTCTGTTACCTCGGATTTCCGGCCGGATCGTTCGAGATGCCTGAAATCCGGGCTTCGGCGGCTGCCGCCACCAGCCTATATCGGATCGGCGCGGTCAGGCGAAACATAAAGTGATCGACAATCCCAGCGCTTTCCAGGCGATTTGCCGTCTGTTCAGGCGATCTCATGCCGCCATGGCGGATTGGCGCCGGCCCGCGACACGGTCACGGCCGCCGCCTTGTTGCCAAGCGCTAGTGCCTTGCTGATGGCGTCCTGCGAAAGGCCGGCGATTGCCGTCTTTGTCAGCAGGCCTTGTTCCTGCAGCGAGGCGAGGATGCCGGCATTGAATGTGTCGCCGGCGCCGACCGTGTCGACCACCTTGACCTTCTCCGTCATCACCGTGACGGTGTGTTCCTTGGTGTAGCCGATGGCGCCTTCGCTGCCACGCGTGACGACGATCAGCTTCGGGCCGCGGTCGAGCCAGTTGCGGATGACATCCTCGTGCGAGCCGGCTTCGCCGAACCAGTTCAGGTCTTCGTCCGACAGTTTCACGATATCGGCCATCGCCATCATGGCGCGGATGCGCCTGAGGTGCTTGGCCTTGTCCGGAATGAAGTTCGGCCGGATGTTGGGGTCGAGCATCATGACGCGGCTTTCGTGCTCGCGCCGCATGAACTCCTCATAGGCACTGCCGGCGGGCTCGGAGATCAGGCTGATGGCTCCGAACAGCATGGCCTCGATCTCGTTGCCGAGCTGCGGCAGGTCGTCGATGGTCAGCATGCGGCCGGCGGTGTTCTCATCATAGAACGTGTAGGTCGCCTGGCCGTTGTCCAGCTTGACGAAGGCCAGCGTCGTTGGCCGTGGTGACGTGTGTGCATAGGTGGAGCTAACCTTGCTCGCCCCAAGCGCGTCCCGGAACTGGCCACCGAACAGATCCGACGACAGGCCTGAAAAAAAACCTGCCGGCGCGCCCAGCCGCCCGAGCGCGATCGCCGTATTGAAGACGGCGCCGCCGACATAGGGGGCAAAGGCCGGCTCGCCATTGGTCGTCGTGCGCGGCAGCATGTCGATGAGGGCTTCGCCGCAGCAGAGGATCATGGCTTCCTGGTCTCCGGCGGATAGATCACGCCCTTGCGGATGATGATGTTGGCGTAGAGCCGCGGCTCGCTAGTCGCGACGATGGCATGCGCCGATTTGACCCGTGCATAGAAGTCGGCGCCGGCCAGTGCAACCACCTTGCGGCCGGGCGCGCGTTTTGCGCATAGCGCCTCGATCTCGTGATGCACGGGATCGGCGAGCGATGGATCGCCTTTCACCGAGGCACGAAACAGTGCCTCTGGTACGGCATCGTCGACCGGCAGCACGCTCAAGATCGCATCGAGCACCGGCAAGAGATGATGACCATCGGCTCGGATGAGCCGGTTGGCCTGTTGCTCTGCCGGATAGTTTCCGTCGACAAGCGCGATCTCGTCGCCATGGCCCATGGCGCGCAACGTCGCCAGAAGCTCTGGACCAAGCAGCGCCGGGATTCCGATCAGCATCAGGCGCTCCTGGCAATCGTCGTCGAACCGATCAGGAAGCGTTCGGAGAGCGGCAGGCTGGCGCCGCCGAGCGCCCGGGCATGGATGCCGACGGTTCCTTCGCGAACGGCGGGAAGCTTCAGGCCTTCGCCGTCGATCGTGGCGATGGCCGCGATAACGGCATCAACCAGCCGGCGGCGGACTGCCTTTGGCATCCATCCGTCGATCACCGCCGCCTCGAAATCGATGACCGAGGATGCGGCGACGATGGCATAGGCGAGCGCCTGCGAGGCGCTGGCGATCCAGTCGTCGAGTTCGGGACCGATCTCGCCCCAATCTTCCGGCGATGTCCACAGATGCGAAGCCTCGACGCCGCGCGCATTGAGCGCCTTTTCGAGCATGGCGATGGACGCCACGTCGATCAGCTGGGTTGGCTTGCCGTCCGGCCCGGGCACTGGCATCGAGCCGAGTGCTCCGGCATTGCCGGTTGGCCCGCCAAAAAGCCGGCCGTTGAGCACGATGCCGCCGCCGGCAAAGGCGCCGATGTAGAAATAAACGAAGTCACGCGCAGCACCGGTCTGGCCGAAGACGAGTTCGGCGCCGCAGGCCGACGTCGCATCGTTCTGCAGGTAGACCGGAAAATCGCATTGCGCCTGGATGTCGGCTCTGATGTCGCGGTGACGCCATTCGTCCATGACGTCGCGCGGGGCGCCCGCGGTATCGGCCCAGTTCCACAATTCGAACGGCATGGCGATACCCAGACCGGCAATGCGCTTGTCTTGCGCGGGTGTCAGCTCGCCGCGCATCTGCCGCATGCCGTTGCTGACGAAGTCCACGGTCTCGCGTGGCGCAGGATAGCGGTAGGAATGCTGCAGCATCGAGCGGACATGGCCAAGGAAGTCGATCAGCACGAGTTCGGCGCTGCGGCGGCCGATCTTCAGGCCAATGAAATAGGCGCCGTCGGGATTGAGCGCCATCGGGATCGAGGGTTGGCCGATCTTGCCGCGCAACGGCGCCTGCCGCAGCAGAAGGCCTTCTTCCTCCAGTTCGCGCATGATGACCGAAACCGTCTGCGCCGAAAGCCCGGTCATGCGGGCGATGTCGGACTTCGCCAGGCTGCCGTGCTGGCGCACCAGCGAGAGCACCAACCGCTCGTTGTGGTCCCGCATGCCGCTCTGGTTGGTGCCGCGGTGAATGAGGCTGTCATTCACCTCGGGCGAACCGTGCCTCGCAATGGCGGTCTCCACCCTGTTTCTCCCGTCGTTTCCCCACAATGCTTTTGGGCCAGAATGGGTGAACGAAGCAAGGCTGTCAATAATAAATAAGAGTGATTTAATTATTGACAGAGACTTCGCTCTGGTGTCTGTTGAGGAGGCGTCCGCGCTGGGAGAATATCGTTGGATGCGCTGCAGGTGCCGGTTGGCCGGCATCCGGAATGGTTCCACTGGGAGGAAAATCGTGACCAATACAAAACTGTTGAAATCGACCGTGTTTGCCGCCGCCGCGCTTGGCCTGATGGCGTTTGCGTCGACCGCATCCGCGGCCGGTGTCGGCGCCTGCCTGATCACCAAGACCGACACCAACCCCTTCTTCGTCAAGATGAAGGAAGGCGCCACGGCGAAGGCCAAGGAAATTGGCGTCGATCTCAAGTCCTACGCCGGCAAGGCGGAAGGCGACAATGAAGGCCAGGTTGCGGCGATCGAATCCTGCATCGCCGACGGCGCCAAGGGCATTCTGATCACCGCCACCGACACGGTGGCAATTGTGCCGGCAGTGAAGAAGGCGCGTGATGCCGGAGTGCTGGTGATTGCGCTGGACACGCAGCTCGAGCCGGCCGACGCAGCGGACGCGACATTCGCAACCGACAATTTCAAGGCCGGCGAGCTGATCGGCTCCTGGGCCAAGGCAACCTTGGGCGACAAGGCCAAGGACGCCCATATCGCCTACATGGACCTGATTGCCAGCCAGCCGTCGGTCGACGTGCAGCGCGACCAGGGATTCATGAAGGGCTTTGGCATCGACCTCGGTGATCCCAAGAAGATCGGTGACGAGACCGATGCGCGCAATGTCTGCCATGATCTGTCGAGCGGCAACGAGGATGGCGGTCACACCGCCATGGAGAACTGCCTGCAGAAGGATCCAAACATCAATGTCGTCTACACCATCAACGAACCGGCAGCGGCCGGCGCCTATCAGGCGTTGAAAGCGGTCGGCAAAGAAAAGGACGTGTTGATCGTTTCCGTCGACGGCGGCTGCCCCGGCGTCAAGAACGTTACCGAGGGTGTGATCGGAGCCACATCCCAGCAATATCCGCTGCTGATGGCCTCCCTCGGCATTGAGGCGATCAAAGCCTTCGCCGATACTGGCAAGAAGCCCGAGCCGTCGCCCGGCCTGAATTTCTACAACACCGGCGTGACGCTGATCACCGACAAGCCGGCAGCGGGCGTCGAGTCCATCGACACAAAGGCAGGCCTCGCCAAGTGCTGGGGTTGATTTGACCCTCCGATCGGCTCAATCTTGAGACAACGATAAGAAGAATTGCGCGAGGCGCCACCGCCGCCTCGCGCAAATGGCGGGGAGGCCGTTTTGAGCGTTGAAACCACCAAGGCCAGCGGGCCACAGGAGTTCGAGAAGACTCTGGCCGCAAGCGACACCAGCGTCGCTTCCTTCGACACCCATTCGCGCACACCGCTGGAGAGCATCCAGCACCGGCTGCACAAAAGCCCGGCCATGGTGCCGTTGATCATCCTGCTCCTTTCGGTGATCTTGTTCGCCATCGTCGTCGGCGGACGTTTCTTTTCGCCGTTCACGCTGACGCTGATCCTGCAGCAGGTGGCGATTACCGGCATGGTGGGCATCGCCCAGACTCTCGTGGTGCTGACCGCCGGCATCGACTTGTCCGTCGGCGCCATCATGGTGCTGAGTTCGGTCGTCATGGGTCAGTTCGCCATGCACTACGGCGTCCCGGCCCCGATTGCCGTCGCTGTCGGCCTTCTGGTCGGAGCGCTGTGCGGCTTTGTCAACGGCATCCTCATCGCCAGGGTGAAGTTGCCGCCCTTCATTGTCACGCTTGGCACCTGGTCGATCTATGCGGCCATCAACTTCATCTATTCGGGCAACGAGACCATCCGCAGCCAGGATCTCGAAGCAAATGCACCGTTGCTGCAGTTCTTCGGCAATTCGTTCAAGATCGGCGGCGCCGTGTTCACCTATGGCGTGCTGCTGATGCTGATCATGGCGGCGATCGCCTGGTACGTGCTCAACCACACCGCCTGGGGACGGCATGTCTATGCGGTAGGTGACGACCCGGAGGCGGCTGAATTGTCGGGTGTTCGCGTCGACCGGATGCTGCTTGCGGTCTATACGCTCACGGGCATCATCTGTGCCATTGCCGGCTGGGCCTTGATTGGACGCATCGGATCGGTTTCGCCACAAGCAGGTCAGTTCGAGAACATCAACTCGATCACCGCCGTGGTGATCGGCGGCACCTCGCTGTTCGGTGGGCGCGGTTCCATTCTCGGGACCATCTTCGGCGCCCTTATCGTCGGCGTGTTTGCGCTCGGTCTGAGGCTCTGGGGCACGGATCCGCAATGGACGCAATTGTCCGTCGGCGCCCTTATCATCGTGGCGGTTGGCATCGACCAGTGGATCAGGAAGATCTCGGCATGACCCAGGCTCAGGACCCTATTCTCACCGCCCGCGGGCTCGTCAAACGCTATGGCCGCGTCACCGCCTTGGACAACGCCGACTTCGACCTCTATCCGGGCGAAATCCTTGCCGTCATCGGCGACAACGGCGCCGGCAAGTCGTCGCTGATCAAGGCGATTTCCGGTGCAGTCACGCCCGATGAGGGCGAGATCCGCCTCGATGGCAAACCTATTGCCTTCAAGTCGCCGATGGAGGCTCGCGAAGCAGGCATCGAGACCGTCTATCAGAATCTGGCGCTGTCGCCGGCGCTGTCCATCGCAGACAACATGTTCCTCGGCCGCGAAATCCGCAAGCCGGGCTTCCTCGGCCAATGGCTGCGCATGCTCGACCGTCCGGCAATGGAAAAGCGCGCCCGCGACAAGCTCACCGAACTGGGCCTGATGACCATCCAGAACATCAGCCAGGCGGTGGAAACGCTCTCGGGTGGTCAGCGCCAGGGTGTGGCGGTGGCGCGCGCTGCCGCCTTCGGCTCGAAGATGGTGATCATGGACGAGCCGACGGCGGCCCTTGGCGTCAAGGAGAGCCGCCGCGTGCTCGAGCTGATCCTCGATGTCAAGAAGCGCGGGCTACCGATCATACTCATCTCGCACAACATGCCGCATGTCTTCGAAGTGGCCGACCGCATTCACATCCATCGGCTGGGTCGCCGCCTCTGCGTCATCGATCCCAAGCAATATACGATGTCGGATGCCGTCGCCTTCATGACTGGAGCCAAGGTTCCGCCGGAGGCGGTGCTGGCGGCCTGAACTGTCAAATTGCCGCAGGGTAAGCCGGCACGGGCTCATCTAAATCGATTGAACATGTAGCGGTATCGGCTAGCATGGGCTGGGCGGAATGATGAAAGCCGGTATGATCATGGCAACCGCACGAGAGGCAGCATGACGCGCGCGATGACATCCGAACCCCTCCCGCCACTGCTCGAAAATCCTGATCCAGAGACGCTCGCAAGGGAAGTCTTGAAGGCGCTCAAATACCGGGTCGGCAAAGGTACCTCCGTTGCCACGCAGCACGACTGGCTGACCGCATCGATCAAGGTCGTGCGCGACCGCATCGTCGATCACTGGATGCAGGCGACACAGGAGGCCTACGCCCAGCAGGAAAAGCGCGTCTATTACCTGTCGCTGGAGTTTCTCATCGGCCGGCTGATGCGCGATGCCTTCTCCAATCTCGGCCTGATGGACAATATGCGCAAGGCGCTGTCGTCGCTTGGGGTCGACCTCGACCTCATCGCCTCGCTCGAGCCCGATGCGGCGCTCGGCAATGGTGGTCTCGGCCGGCTCGCGGCCTGCTTCATGGAAAGCATGGCAACGGTCAACATTCCGGCGCATGGCTATGGCATCCGCTACGCCAACGGCATGTTCCGCCAGGAGATTCACGACGGCTGGCAAGTCGAACTGCCTGAGACCTGGCTTGATCATGGCAATTCCTGGGAGTTCGAACGGCGCGAACGCTCCTTCGAGGTCGGTTTCGGCGGTTCGGTGGAATCGATCACCTCGAAGGACGGCCGCCTCGAGCGCCATGTCTGGAAGCCGACCGAGCACGTCCTGGCGGTCGCCTATGACACGCCCGTCGTTGGCTGGCGGGCCAACCGCGTCAACACGCTGCGGCTATGGTCGGGCATGCCGGTCGATCCGATCCTGCTCGACAAGTTCAATGCCGGCGACCACATCGGCGCGCTCGCCGAAAGCAACAAGGCCGATGCCTTGTCGCGCGTGCTCTATCCGGCGGATTCGCACAAGGCAGGGCAGGAGCTGCGGCTGCGGCAAGAGTACTTCTTCTCCACCGCCTCGCTGCAAGACATCCTGCAGCGTCATCTCAGCCAGTATGGCGATCTGCTGTCGCTGCCTGACAAGGCGGCGATCCATCTCAACGACACCCATCCGGCCATCGCGGTGCCGGAGCTGATGCGTCTGTTGATGGACGTCCACGGCATGGATTTTGACCAGGCCTGGAGCGTCACCAAGCGCACCTTCGGCTACACCAACCACACGCTGCTGCCCGAGGCGCTGGAAAGCTGGCCGGTGCCGCTGTTCGAGCGGCTTTTGCCGCGTCATATGCAGATCGTCTATGCGATCAACGCCGAGGTGCTTTTGGAGGCGCGTGCCTCCAACCAGTTTTCGGATGAGCAGATCAGCCGCATCTCGCTGATCCAGGAAAACGGCGACCGCCGGGTGCGCATGGGCAACCTGGCCTTTGTCGGCTCGCACTCGATCAACGGCGTCTCCGCGTTGCATACGGAATTGATGAAGGAAACGGTGTTTGCCGACCTCCATAAGCTTTACCCCGACCGCATCAACAACAAGACCAATGGCATCACGCCGCGGCGCTGGCTGATCCAGTGCAATCCCGGGCTGACGTCGCTCGCCCGCGAGGCGATAGGTGACCGCTTTCTCGACGACATCGACGCCATCAAGGGTCTCGATGTCTTCGCCGACGATGCCGCCTTTCGCGACAAGTTCGCCGCCGTCAAGCGTGCCAACAAGGTACGGCTGGCCAATCTCGTCGCCGAGCGGCTCGGCATCAAGGTCGATCCCTCGGCGCTGTTCGATATCCAGGTCAAGCGCATCCATGAATACAAGCGCCAGCTCCTCAACATCCTCGAAGCGATCGCGCTCTACGACCAGATCCGCTCGCACCCCGAGCGTGAATGGATGCCGCGCGTAAAATTCTTCGGCGGCAAGGCGGCGCCCAGCTATCACAACGCCAAGCTGATCATCAAACTCGCCAACGACGTCGCCAAGGTCATCAACCGCGACCCGGCCGTGCGCGGTTTGCTGAAGGTGGTGTTCGTGCCGAACTACAATGTCAGCCTGGCCGAGATCATGATGCCGGCAGCCGACCTTTCCGAGCAGATCTCGACCGCCGGCATGGAAGCGTCGGGCACCGGCAACATGAAGTTCGCGCTGAACGGTGCGCTGACCATCGGCACGCTCGACGGCGCCAATGTCGAGATCAAGGAGTGCGTCGGCGACGACAACATCTTCATCTTCGGCCTGACCACGGCGGAGGTCGCCGAGCGGCGCAACAATGGCTACAACCCGCGCGCTGTGATCGAAGCATCGTCCGAGCTGGCACAAGCAGTGGCCGCTGTATCGTCGGGCGTCTTCTCGCCGGATGATCCGGAGCGTTACCGCGACTTGATGAACGGTCTCTATCAGGGCGATTGGTTCATGGTCGCCGCCGATTTCGACGCCTACACCGCGACACAGCGCCAAGTCGATGCCGTCTGGCGCAACAGTCCCGACTGGTACGCCAAGGCAATCCGCAACGTTGCGCGTGTCGGCTGGTTCTCCTCCGATCGCACGATCCGCCAATATGCGAAAGAAATCTGGAACGTACCTGTCTGATGTGATTGCATGAGGCCGCGAACAATGTGGTCCAGGGGTGTGAAATGCACACCCTAAAACAAAACACTTGGTGCCCGGGGAGGGACGCTGCCTGATGAAGAAGCCGCGCGCGACCGCTGCCACAAGCGGGCCGGACGAACTGGCGGCAGCCAGCGATGTCGCGGCGATTGTTGCCGGCACGCATGGCGATCCCTTCGCGGTTCTTGGCGTCCATGAGGTCGGCAAGAGCCTGTTTGCCCGCTGCTTTGTCCCGCATGCGGAGTTCGTCACCGCCTATACGCTGACCGGCAATATCGCGGGTGAACTGTCGAGGCGCGACGACGGTGGTTTTTTCGAAGGCAAGCTCTCGATCCGCAAGCGTCAGCCGCTGCGCTATCATGCCAGGAACGCCGGCGGCGACTGGTGGCTGACGGATCCCTATTCATTCGGCCCGGTGCTCGGGCCGATGGACGATTACTACATCGCCGAGGGTTCGCATCTCAGGCTGTTCGACAAACTCGGTGCGCATGTCATCGAGCACGAGGGCGCCACGGGCGTGCATTTCGCCGTCTGGGCTCCCAATGCGCGGCGCGTCTCGGTGGTCGGCGATTTCAACGAATGGGACGGTCGCCGGCACTCGATGCGCGACCGTCGCGACACCGGCATCTGGGAAGTGTTCATCCCCGATATCGGCGCCGGCCGGCCCTACAAATACGAGATCATCGGCCCTGATGGCGTCAGGCTGCCGCTGAAGGCCGATCCGTTCGCCTTCAAGTCCGAACTGCGGCCGGCGACTGCCTCGGTGACCGCGGTGCCGCCGGCGCATCCGTGGGGCGACGAGGCACATCGCAGTTTCTGGCGCAATGCCGATGCCCGGCGCGAAGCCATCTCGATCTACGAGGTCCATGCCGGCTCCTGGCAGCTTCACGACGACGGTACCTTCCTGTCGTGGGACGAACTGGCTGATCGGCTGATCCCCTATGCAGTCGAGACCGGCTTCACCCATATCGAGTTCATGCCGATCTCCGAACACCCCTATGATCCGTCCTGGGGTTATCAGACGACCGGACTCTATGCGCCGTCGGCCCGCTTCGGCGATCCGGACGGCTTTGCCCGCTTCGTCGATGGCGCCCACCGTGCCGGCGTCGGTGTCATTCTCGACTGGGTACCGGCGCATTTTCCGGTCGACGAGCACGGCCTGGCCCATTTCGACGGCACCGCGCTCTACGAGCATGCTGACCCGCGCAAGGGGTTTCATCCCGACTGGAACACCGCGATCTACAATTTCGGCCGCCGCGAGGTGGTGTCGTTCCTCGTCAACAATGCCTTGTTCTGGGCCGAGAAATATCATGTCGACGGTTTGCGCGTCGATGCGGTCGCCTCGATGCTCTACCTCGACTATTCGCGCAAGCAGGGCGAATGGATCCCCAACGAGAAGGGCGGCCGCGAGAACCTCGAGGCGGTCAGCTTCCTGCAGAAGATGAACAAGGAGGTCTACGGCCACCATCCGGGCGTGATGACCATCGCCGAGGAATCGACCTCATGGCCGAAGGTCTCGGCACCGGTGCATGAAGGCGGGCTGGGCTTCGGCTTCAAGTGGAACATGGGCTTCATGCACGACACGCTGGAGTATTTCGCCAAGGAGCCGATTTTCCGCAAGCACCACCACAACGAGCTCACCTTCGGCCTGACCTACGCCTTCTCGGAGAATTTCGTGCTGCCGCTCTCGCATGACGAGGTCGTGCACGGCAAAGGCACGCTGCTTGGCAAGATGGCCGGCGACGACTGGCAGAAATTCGCGACGTTGCGGGCCTATTACGCCTTCATGTGGGGATATCCCGGCAAGAAGCTGCTGTTCATGGGGCAGGAGTTCGCGCAGCGCCGCGAATGGAGCGAGGCACGCGCGCTCGACTGGAACCTGCTTGAGTTCCGGCCGCATCGCGGCGTCTGGCAGACGGTGCGCGATCTCAACTATCTCTACCGTTCGCGCCCGGCGCTGCATGGCCGCGATTGCGAACCGGAAGGGTTTTCCTGGCTGATCGTCGACGACAGCCAGAATTCGGTTTTTGCCTGGCTGCGCAGCGCACCGGGCGGCAGCCCGGTGGCCGTCATCTCCAATTTCACGCCGGTGCCGCGCGACAATTATCGCGTGCCGTTGCCGACGGCTGGAAACTGGCGTGAAATCATCAACACCGACGCTTCGGTATATGGCGGTTCCGGCAAGGGCAATGGCGGCATGGTCGAGGCGCGGGCGGAGGGAGGAGGCATCTCTGCAACGATGCTTTTGCCGCCGCTGTCGACGATCATGCTCGAGCTTGTCGCAGACTGAGTAACTTGGGAGGGTAGAAATGGCAGACTTGAAACGGACCCAGCCGCTGGCGCGCGATGCCATGGCCTATGTACTGGCCGGCGGCCGTGGCAGCCGCCTCAAGGAGCTGACCGACCGGCGCGCCAAGCCGGCCGTCTATTTCGGCGGCAAGACGCGCATCATCGACTTCGCGCTCTCCAACGCGCTCAATTCCGGCATTCGCCGCCTTGGCGTCGCCACCCAGTACAAGGCGCATTCGCTGATCCGCCATCTGCAGCGCGGCTGGAACTTCCTGCGGCCCGAACGAAACGAGAGTTTCGACATCCTGCCGGCCAGCCAGCGCGTCTCGGAAACGCAGTGGTATGAGGGCACGGCCGACGCGGTTTACCAGAACATCGACATCATCGAGGCCTACGGGCCCGAATACATGGTCATCCTCGCCGGCGACCACATCTACAAGATGGACTACGAGATGATGCTTCGCCAGCACGTCGACGCCAATGCCGACGTCACCGTCGGCTGCCTCGAAGTGCCGCGCATGGAAGCCACCGGCTTCGGCGTCATGCACGTCGATGGCAAGGACAACATCATCGCCTTTGTCGAAAAGCCCGCCGATCCGCCCGGCATTCCCGACAGGCCGGAGTTCGCGCTGGCCTCGATGGGCATCTATGTGTTCAAGACCAAGTTCCTGATGGAGCAACTGCGCCGTGACGCCGCCGAGCCGGGGTCGAGCCGCGACTTCGGCAAGGACATCATTCCCTATATCGTCCAGCACGGTAAGGCGATCGCCCACCGCTTCGCCAAGTCCTGCGTCCGCTCGACCGCCGAGAACGAGGCCTACTGGCGCGATGTCGGAACGGTCGATGCCTATTGGGAAGCCAATATCGACCTCACCGACATCACGCCGGAACTCGACCTCTATGACCGCGACTGGCCGATCTGGACCTATGCCGAATTGAAGCCGCCGGCAAAGTTCGTGCATGACGAGGATGGCCGCCGCGGTTCGGCCGTTTCCTCGCTGGTCTCGGGCGATTGCATCGTCTCGGGTGCTTCGCTGAAGAGAAGCCTGATCTTCACCGGTGCGCGCATCAATTCCTATTCGACACTGGAAGAGGTGGTCATGCTGCCCGACGTTCATGTCGGCCGGAACGCAAAGTTGAAGCGCGTCGTCATCGACCATGGTGTTAGGATACCGGAAGGGCTGGTGGTTGGCGAAGACCCCGTCCTCGACGCCAAGCGCTTCCGCGTTTCCGAAAAGGGCATCTGCCTGGTCACCCAGGATATGATCGACAAGCTGGCGCTTTAGAGCAATTCCAGGAAAAGTGTGAAACGGTTTTCCGTCCGGAATTGTGTCAAGACAAAGAACTCTAGGACAGACGGGATCGGATTGTAGGCGCATGCAGGTTCTGTCGGTCACGCCCGAGATTTTTCCGCTGATCAAGACCGGCGGGCTTGCCGACGTGACCGGCGCGCTGCCCATCGCGCTGGCGGCCAAGGGCGTGATCATGCGCACGCTCATTCCCGGCTTTCCGACCGTGATGGCGGCCTTCAAGAAAAAGAAGGCCGTTCTGCAATATCCCTTGCTGCAGGGCGCCAAGGCTTCCGTTTATTCCGTCCAGCTCGCCGGGCTCGAACTGTTCGTGCTCGACGCGCCGCATCTGTTCGACCGTCCCGGCGGCCCCTATGGCAATGCGACCGGCGTCGACTGGCCGGACAATTGGCGGCGTTTCGCGGCGCTGAGCCAGGTCGGCGGCGACATTGCCGGCGGTGCCATCTCAGGCTACCAGCCGGACGTCGTCCATGCCCATGACTGGCAGTCGGCGATGACGCTGGCTTACATGCGCTACGGCAAGGCGGTCGGCATCCCATCGATGATGACCGTCCACAACCTTGCCTTCCAGGGCCAGTTCGGCGCCGGCATCTTCGGCGAGCTTGGCTTGCCGGCGGTGGCGATGGCGCTCGACGGTGTCGAATATTATGGCGGCGTCGGCTTCCTCAAGGCCGGCCTGCAGGCGGCCTGGGCGATCACCACGGTCAGTCCGACCTACGCGCAGGAGATCCGCTCGCCAGAATTCGGCATGGGTCTCGACGGCCTCATCAACATGCGCTCCAGCGATCTCTATGGCATCGTCAACGGCATCGACACCGGCATCTGGGATCCGGAAACCGACAAGCATCTGGTCTCCACCTACACGGCCAGGACGCTGAAGGCGCGCGCGCCCAACCGTGCTGCCGTCGAGGAGCGCTTCAGCCTCGATCGCGACGACAGCCCGATTGTCTGCGTCATCAGCCGCCTGACCTGGCAGAAGGGCATGGACATACTCGCGCTGGTGGTCGACGGCATCGTTGCCAGGGGCGCGCGGCTGGCCATCCTGGGTTCGGGCGATGCCGGCCTCGAAGGCGCGCTGCTTGCCGCCGCGGCTCGGCATCGTGGCCGCATCGGCGTCGTCATCGGCTACGACGAGGGACTGTCACACATCATGCAAGGCGGCTGCGACGCCATCGTCATTCCCTCGCGCTTCGAACCCTGCGGGCTGACGCAGCTTTACGGCCTGCGCTATGGCTGCGTGCCGGTGGTTGCCCGCACCGGCGGCCTGGCCGATACGGTCATCGATGCCAACGAGGCTGCCGTTTCGGCCGGCGTGGCGACCGGCTTCCAGTTCACGCCCAACAATGGCGGCGCCCTGCTGCACGCCTTGCGTCGACTCGTCGACGCACATGCCAGTCCGGCGGTCTGGGAATCGCTGCAGCGCCAAGGCATGAAAGCCGATGTGTCGTGGGACAAGAGCGCCGAAAAATACGTCGAACTCTATCGCTCGCTGCTTTCGAAAAGGGTTGCCTGAAGCATGATACGGACCGTCCCCACCAAGCCCTATTCCGATCAGAAACCCGGCACGTCGGGCCTGCGCAAGAAGGTGCCGGTGTTCCAGCAGGAGCACTATGCGGAGAACTTCATCCAGTCGATCTTCGACGCGCTCGACGGTTTCAAGGGCAAGACCCTCGTGATCGGCGGTGACGGCCGCTTCTACAACCGCGAGGTCATCCAGAAGGCGATCGCCATGGCCGCCGCCAACGGCTTCGGCAAGGTGATGGTCGGGCAGGGCGGCATCCTGTCGACGCCGGCCGCCTCGCATGTCATCCGCAAATACAAGACCTTCGGCGGCATCATTCTGTCGGCAAGCCACAATCCGGGTGGCCCGCACGAGGATTTCGGCATCAAGTACAATGCCGGCAATGGCGGTCCGGCGCCGGAAAAGCTGACCGACGCGATCTTCGAAAAGACCAAGACGATTGCGAGCTTCAAGACCACTGACATCGCAGCGATAGACATCGACACGATCGGCACGGTCGATGCCGCTGGCATGACGGTCGAGATCATCGACCCGGTCGCCGACTATGCCGAACTGATGGAAAGCCTGTTCGATTTCGACGCCATCCGCGCCAATTTCAAATACGGCTTTCGCATGCGCTTCGACGCCATGCATGCGGTGACCGGGCCCTACGCCAAGGAGATCCTCGAAAACCGGCTTGGCGCGCCCAACGGCACCTGCCGCAACTTCAAGCCGCTGCCGGATTTCGGCGGCCACCACCCGGATCCGAACCTCGTCCATGCCAAACACCTCTATGACGAGATGATGGGAGCGGACGCGCCGGATTTCGGCGCCGCTTCCGACGGCGACGGCGACCGCAACCTGATCATCGGCAAGGGTATCTTCGTCACCCCGTCGGATTCGGTCGCCATGCTTGCCGCCAACGCCCGCCTGGCGCCCGGCTATAAGGAAGGCCTGAAGGGCATCGCCCGCTCGATGCCGACCAGTGGCGCGGCCGACCGTGTCGCCGAAAAGCTCGGCATCGGCATCTATGAAACGCCAACCGGCTGGAAATTCTTCGGCAATCTGCTCGACGCCGACATGGCGACGATCTGCGGCGAGGAAAGTGCCGGAACCGGCTCCAACCATGTCCGCGAAAAGGACGGCCTGTGGGCGGTGCTGTTGTGGCTCAACATCCTCGCCGCGCGCGGCGAAAGCTGCAAGCAGATCGTCACCGAGCATTGGGCGACCTATGGGCGCAATTACTATTCGCGCCACGACTATGAGGAGGTCGAGAGTGATCGCGCCAACGCGCTGGTCGACGAACTCCGCTCCAAGCTCGGCTCATTGCCTGGCACCAGCGTGCGCGGCATGACAATCGCCAGCGCCGACGACTTTGCCTATCACGATCCGGTCGACGGTTCGACCAGCGAACACCAGGGCATCAGGGTGCTGTTCGAGGGCGGTTCGCGCGTCGTCTTCCGGCTTTCCGGCACCGGCACGTCGGGCGCGACCTTGCGCGTCTATATCGAGCGCTACGAGCCGGACAAGTCGAGGCACGATCTCGATACCCAGGCCGCCCTTGCCGATCTGATTTCGGCGGCCGATGATATTGCCGGGATTCGCAGCCATACCGGCCGCGCCAAGCCGAGTGTCATCACTTAATGAAATCTGCGATGCCGGCCGATCTGCGGCCGCGATTTGGCGGGCTTGTTTCGGAGGGCGGCATTCGCTTTGCCGCTTGGTCGCAAGCCGCCCGCCGGCTCTGGGTCTCGATTTTTGACGAGCAGGGCAACCGGGAAATCGAACGGTTTGAGCTGCAGCCGGAAGGCGAGGGCGTGCATGCGCTGTTCGTCGCTGGTCTCGGTACCGGTACCCGCTACGGGTTTCGCGTCGATGGCGATTATGCGCCGGATCGCGGCCTGTGGTTCGACCCCGAAAAATTGCTGATCGATCCCTACGCCCTCGAAATCGACAGGCCTTACGCTTATGACTGGCGGCTGGCCCGGCGCCGGGGCGAAGGCCCCGATACCGCACCGCTAATGCCGAAGGCGATTGTTGCAGCCTTGCCGAAACCCGTGCAGGCGGCGCCGCCGCTGTTCCAGCCCGGCGCCCTGATCTACGAAGTGCCGGTGCGCGCCTTCACCATGCTGCATCCGGACATTCCCGAAAAGCAGCGCGGTACGGTCGCCGCTCTCGCTCATCCCGTGGTTATCGAGCACCTGAAAAAGCTCGGCGTCGGTGCTGTTGAACTGATGCCGGTGACGGCGTCGATCGATGAGCGGCACCTGCCGCCGCTCGGGCTGCGCAACGCCTGGGGTTACAATCCCGTCACCTTCATGGCGCTTGATCCACGCCTTGCACCCGGCGGCATCATGGAATTGCGAAACACGGTCGCCGCGCTGCGGCAGGCCGGCATCGGCGTTATCCTCGATCTCGTCTTCAACCACACCGGCGAGAGCGACCGGCTCGGGCCGACGCTGTCGCTGCGCGGCTTCGACAACCAGGCCTATTACCGGCACACACCTGACGGCAGGTTGGCCAATGACACAGGCACCGGCAACACCGTGGCTTGCGACCACCCCGTCGTTCAGGAAATGGTCCTCGACACACTTCGCCATTTTGTCCGTGATGTCGGGGTCGATGGTTTCCGCTTCGACCTGGCGCCCATTCTGGGAAGGGTCGAAGGGACATTCGACGCCGAGGCGCCGTTGCTGAAGGCAATCGGCGAGGACGCGCTGCTGGCCGATCGCGTGTTGATCGCCGAACCTTGGGACGTCGGTCCGGATGGCTATCAGCTCGGCAATTTTCCGCCGCCTTTCCTCGAATGGAACGACAAGTATCGCGACGATGTCAGACGCTTCTGGCGCGGCGACGCCGGCATGGTCGGCGCACTGGCGACCCGGCTTGCCGGTTCGTCCGATGTGTTTGCCGCGAAGGGCCAAAGCGCCAGCCGCACGGTCAATTTCATCGCCGCCCATGACGGCATGACGCTGGCCGACATCGTGCGCTACGAGCGCAAGCACAACGGGGCCAATGGCGAGCAAAACCGCGACGGCCACAATGAAAACCTGTCGTGGAACAACGGCGTGGAAGGTGAGGCGGACGACCCGGCCGTAGCCATGGCGCGTCTTAACGATCAGTACGCGCTGCTCGCCACTTTGTTTGTCTCGCGAGGCACCATCATGCTGACGGCCGGCGACGAATTCGGCCGCAGCCAGCACGGCAACAACAACGCCTATGCGCAGGACAACGAGATCACCTGGCTCGACTGGGCCGGGCGCGACCAGGCGCTGGAGCATTACACGGCGCTGCTCTCGACGCTGCGCCGAGCGGTGCCGGCGCTCTCCGATACGCGCTTCCTCATCGGGCGGCCTCCAGCAGATTCCGATATTCCGGACGTCGCATGGCTGACCGAAACAGGCGCTCCGCTCGATGAACAGAGCTGGCAAGACCCGCAGCGGCATCGCCTGGTCATGATCCTGCGGGGCGCAACCGATGACGAACGCCGTCTTGCGGCGCTCATCAACGGCGATCGCCGGGCCTGCATGTTCACGCTGCCTCAGCGTGAGGGATTTTTCTGGGAGCCGGCCATTGAAACGGCTGAGGTGGCCGACATCTTGCGGCCGGTATCGGGGCGAACGGTGATCTTCATGATCGAACGCGCAGCCGCGCAGGCCGGCACAAGGGAGAAGCGCAATGGCGGTAGGTGACCAGATCGGATGGTGGCGTGGCTGCGTCATCTATCAGATCTATCCGCGATCCTTCCAGGATACGACCGGCGACGGCAGCGGTGACCTGCGCGGCATCACCAACCGTCTGGAGCATGTCGCCTCACTCGGTGTCGACGCCATCTGGCTGTCGCCCTTCTTCAAGTCGCCGATGGCGGACATGGGCTACGACGTGTCGGACTATTGCGCCGTCGATCCGATGTTCGGCGGCATGGAGGATTTCGATGCGCTGGTCGCCGAGGCGCACCGGCTCGGCCTGAAGATCATCATCGACCAGGTGCTGTCGCACTCTTCCGACAAGCACGACTGGTTCGTCGAAAGCCGAGCCAGCCGCGACAACCCCAAGGCCGACTGGTATGTCTGGGCCGATACGAAGCCCGATGGCGGGGCGCCCAACAACTGGCTCTCCGTCTTCGGTGGCCCGGCCTGGGAGTGGGATTCGACCCGCCGACAATATTACATGCACAATTTCCTCGCCTCTCAGCCGGATTTGAATTTCCACAATCTGGAGGTCCAGGACGCACTTCTGGAAACGGTGCGGTTCTGGCTGGAGCGTGGCGTCGACGGCTTTCGGCTCGACACGGTCAACTACTATGTCCACGACCGCTGGCTGCGCAGCAATCCACCCTTGGCGTCAAGCGTCGCCGGCACCAACAGCGAAACCAACACCTACCTCTACCAGGAACACCTGTTCGACAAGTCGCAGCCGGAAAACCTGGCGTTCCTCAAGCGTTTCAGGGCGCTGCTCGGTGAGTATGAGGACCGCGCCGTTGTCGGCGAGATCGGCGATGAAGGCCGCTCGCTGCAGACGCTCGCCGCCTACACCACCGGCGGCGACAAGCTCCATATGTGCTACACCTTTGATCTGCTTGGCCCACAATTCTCGGCGGCGCATGTGCGGGGCTGCGTCGAAGCCTTCGAGGCAGCCGTGTCCGATGGCTGGGTCTGCTGGGCGTTTTCCAACCATGACGTGGTGCGCCATGTCAGCCGCTGGACAAGGCCGGGCAGCGATCCAGATACCGTCGCAAGGTTATCGATCATGCTGCTCTCCTGCCTGCGTGGATCGATCTGTCTCTACGAGGGCGAGGAACTCGGCCTGGAAGAGGCGGAACTCACCTTCGAGGATCTGCGCGATCCCTTTGGCATCCGCTTCTGGCCAGGCGTCAAGGGCAGGGATGGTTGTCGCACGCCGATGGTCTGGGAGGCCGCTGCCGACAATGCAGGCTTCTCCACGGCTAAGCCGTGGCTGCCGATACCGGCCAGCCATCGCGCCCGCGCGGTCGATGTGCAAAACGCCGACACGGCCTCGGTGCTCGCCTCCTATCGAGCCATGCTCGCCTTGCGCAGAGGGCATCCGGCGCTGGTCGGCGGTTCGATCCGGTTTCTCGATGCGGAGGGCGAAATTCTCGCCTTCACCCGCGAAGACGGCGGTGAGAAACTTCTCTGTGTCTTCAACTTCGCCGAGGTCCCGGCGAATTGGCCGTTGCCTACGGATACCGGAGCTGTCGTGGCTATTGACGGCGGGAGCGGGGTTTTTGAAGAGAGCCAGATCTCGCTGCCAGCGCTTGGCTGTTTCCTTGGTCAGCTCAGCTGATTCAGCGCTTCGGCCGCTGCTTGCAACGCAAGTGATCCCACTTGGGCTGCAAATGCCTTATTGAACGAGAACCGAGCGCCCGCAGGTCGCACCGGTGACACGCACATCGGCCTGGCCGACGCCGACGCCGAGCGCCGAAAGCACATTGTAGAGCAGGTCGTCGACCGGCGCCGTTACGCCGTTCAGCACGGCCACAACTGCCGGCTTGACCGTTCCGAGCAGGGCGGTCACATCGATCCCGAGACCGAGCGCATTGACCGACAGCGACAGGTTGCTGACCAGCGACGTGGTCAGCGACTGCGAGATGTTGCGTGTCGAAACGGTCTTGATCGTCTTGTTGGCGATATCGGTTGCATCGAAGGTCAGCGTCGTCGGGCTGTTGTTGGTGATCGCGGTCGCGGCGGAACCCATCACCTGTATCAGCGGAATGTTGATCAGCAGTAGTTTGAGGCTCACATCCGCGATCTCCGCGTCAGTGAAGGTCTGCGGCTGGCTGAAGTCGCCGAAACCTGAACTGTTGCTGTTGGCCAGATGCAGCGAGGCAATGCCTGGGTGCGCGGCAATGGAAACCTTGATGCTGGAGGGCCCGGTCGGACAAGTGATGTCGGTCAGTTTGGCTTCGGCATAGGCGACTTCCACATTGAGCGGCAGATTGACGGCCAAAAGGCTGATACCGCCGCCGAGACTGGGCGTGCCGACACCGACGGTGGCCACCAGTTTGATGCGTGTCTGGGCGGTGCGCACCACCGTTCCGATGCCATCGACCGCGAGCCACGGCGAAGATTGCATCGGCTCGCCAATGGCAATGTTAAGCGCGGTGGACAGAAGCCCGGGTACGGTGGCTCCGAGATTGACCTGGGCCTGGTTGGTGCCGTTCGCCAGCACGGCGGCAGCGGTCAGCATGCCCATGGCGCTGGCGTCCACTCCAAGGCCGGCTGGCCTTTGCCCGAGGGCCAGGCTGCCGACGGAACCGAGATCGACGAGCTTGTTGAGCGGGATCTTGAAAGTGCTGGTCGACTTGGACGCGATCGACTGCAGCGCCACCTTGGCCGTATTGCCAAGCCCGGGCACGTTGGCCATGGCCGTGGCGATCTGGCCGACGGTCGCCTTCGATGCCAGCACGTCCGAATAGGTGACGCCGGTCAGGCTCAATTGTGTGGCAAGGCCGTCTATGAACGACAACACGCTGACATCGGCCGCGATCAACCCGTTGTAGTCCATGACGCTGAGCGAGATGTTGCCGCCGAGAAGTCCACTGAGCAGCGCGTTGAGAATGCCGCCATTGACGCTGAGCAACCTCGACCCGACCGAGAACGTCGCCTGCGGCGTCATGCTGGCGGTGGCTTCGGTGCCGATGACGGGAGAGGGGATCAGCGAACTCGCGAAATAGCGGGCAGGGATCTTCTTCAGGGTGACATGGACGGCATTGTAGGGCGTTACGCCGGCCTGGAAGCGTTGACTGACATTCGCGGTTGATGCCGCGTAGCGCCCGGGCGTGACCGTCACGACGGTTTTGCCGACGGCCGGCGCGATCGTCTGTCCCGAGCCTTGAACGACAACTCCCGGCATGCCGTTGTCGGTCAACGTGGTCACGACAGCGGTGTCGACGTTGGTGATGTTCGAGGCGGCGGTGATCGCCGCCAGGTCCACCATTGCCTGGGCTTCGCGGCGCTCGGCGTAGATCGAGGCTTCGTCGATGGCCACCGCAGCCAGCGCCAGCGCGACCGGCGCGCTCAATGCCGCCATGACGGTGAAATTCGCTCTTCTGTCGGCCAGGATCGATCGGGCAAGCCGGCCGATCTCAGTGCACGCCCGCAGCAGCATTCAGATGCCCCCGACCCTTATCGTCGACTGGCGCTTGATCGTGCTTCCCGGCATGGCGATGCCCGGGAAGAGGTTCCAGATCGGCAGGTTGCGGGCATCGTACTGGATTGACACCACGAACTGGCTTCCGTCGGCGACGCTGTCATTGGCCTGGTAGGTCAACTTGCTGGCATCCACGAAGGGATATCCGCCGGCATTGTTGGTGACGAAGCTGGCTACGAGCGTCTGGCGCTCGGTCTGGTTCAGTCCGGCAATTGCAGTGCGGGCCGCATCCGCCGCGATCTGCTGGACCGAGTTGGCGGCGCCAAAATATATACCGTATGCAACCATTCCGAGCAAAAGGAGGATGAAGATGGGCGAGAGCAAGGCGAACTCAACCGCCGAAGTTCCAGATTCTTCTTGAAATTTCCGCGTTGCTTGGCAGATTATCGATGATCTACTTGACCTGGTACTCATGACTGCCACGTGTCTGAGATAAAAACCGCACAAAAAGGCAGTCATAATGTAACCTCTGGTTGCTTAAGAACGCATTAACACATTCCGGCAAACTGGCGCGGCCACAGATTCCCGGTGAGAAATGGCGTCGAGGTGAGGAAACCAAGTCAAGCTCCTGGTTTCGGCTCGTATTTCGGCCGCCACGGCACAGCTTTCGACCCGCCTTACTTTGGGTGACCCAGAGAGTCTGTTGAAATAAAAATTCTCCGCGTTAGTGTTTGGCCACCAGCCGCAGGAAGGGAACCGGCGGCGCGCTCAAAGGGGTCAGATATCGGCTCCGGGGCGTCAACACTTAAGGGCGCGCCGACGGCTGCGCCGACAGGGAGAACTTCATGCTGAAAAACATGCTGAAGGCGACGGTGTTCGCCACTACCATGACGCTGGCCGCCGGCACGTTCTACACGCCCGCTTTCGCCGAGACCGTCTATAACCGTGGCACCGCCGCCGAATCGGAGTCGGTCGATCCGCACAAGACCTCGACGGTTTACGAAGCCAATGTCTTGCGCGACCTGTTCCAGGGCCTGGTCATGCAGGATGAGAAGGCCAACCTCATTCCAGGTGCCGCCGAGAGCTGGACAGTATCGGACGACGGCACCGTCTATACGTTCAAGCTGCGCAAGGATGGCCAGTGGTCGGATGGCAGCCCGGTGACGGCAGATGACTTCGTCTACGCTTTCCATCGGCTGGAAGACCCGGCGACCGGCGCCGAATACGCCTCCATGCTCTATCCCGTGAAGAACGCCGAGGAAGTCAACACCAAGAAGGGCAAGCCGGAGGATATGGGCGTCAAGGCGATCGACGCCAATACTCTGGAAGTCACGCTGAAGGCGCCAACGCCCTACTTCCTCGAGATGCTGACCCACCAGGCGACCTATCCGGTCAGCAAGGCATCCATTGATAAGCTCGGCGCCGACTGGATCAAGCCGGGCAATCTGGTGTCCAACGGCGCCTATACGCTCGCTGAGTGGGTTCCCAACGACCACATGAAGCTGGTCAAGAATCCGAAATTCTGGGACGCCGCGAGCGTCAAGTTCGACGTGGTCAACTACATTCCGACCGAAGACCGGTCATCGGCAATGAAGCGCTTCGAGGCCGGCGAACTCGACAGCTACGACGATCTCCCGACTGAACAGCTGGCCGACCTCAAGACCAAGTTTGGCGATCAGATCCACGTCGGACCGTATCTCGGCACCTACTATTATGCGATCAAGACCGACAAGGCGCCTTGGGACAATGTCGAGCTTCGCAACGCCATCTCGATGGCGATCGACCGCGATTTCATCGCCGAAAAGGTCTGGCAGAACTCGATGCTGCCTGGCTATTCGATGGTGCCTCCCGGCATCGAGGGCTACACGCCGGCAATGGCCAAGTATGCCGACATGCCGCAGATCGACCGCGAGGACGCAGCCAAGAAGATCCTCGAGAAACTCGGCTATACGCCCGAGCATCCTTTGAAGATGGAGATCCGCTACAACACTTCGGAAAACCACAAGAACACCGCTGTGGCCATTCAGGAACAGTTGAAGCCGCTTGGCGTCGACGTCACGCTGCTCAACACCGACACCAAGACCCACTACTCCTTCCTCGAGCAGAAGGGCGACTATGACGTGGCGCGTGCCGCCTGGATCGCCGACTACAAGGATCCGGAAACCTTCCTCGGCATCTCGCGCAAGGCCAGCGGCAACAACTATTCGGACTACAACAGCCCGAAATACGAGGCGGCCATGGACAAGGCCGCCGCCGCCGGCGGCAAGCCCGAAGAGCGCATGAAGGAACTCTCCGAGGCCGAGCGCATCCTCGTCGACGACGTCGGCCAGATCCCGCTCCTCTACTACAGCTACCACGATATCGTTTCCTCGAAGCTGCATGGCTTCGTCGACAACGTGATGGACGTCCATCCGTCGCGCTTCGTCAGCAAGGACTGATCCCTGGCCAAGCCGCCGCGCACTAAATGCGCGGCGGCGCTGGTTTGCCATCGCATCGGCCCGGGAACCGGAATCGATTTTCGGCAATGTCGGTGCGAAGATTTGAAGGCTAGAGCGCAATCGTCCAGTTGGACGCGCGCTGCTCTGGATCAAGCGGGGCACCGATGCTGCGATATGTACTAAGGCGGCTTTTGACCGCCATTCCGACGCTGTTCGTCATCGTGACCATGGCGTTTTTCCTGATGCGCGTCGCGCCAGGCGGCCCATTCAACCAGGAGCGGGGGCTGAGCCCCGAGATCAGGGCCAATCTCGAAGCCCAGTTCGGCCTCAACGACCCGCTCTGGCTGCAATTTGTCCACTATCTCGGCAATCTGCTGCGCGGCAATTTCGGCCCGAGCTACAACATGCCGGATTTCACCGTCACCGAACTGTTCGCCAAGGGCCTGCCCATTTCGGTTCAGCTCGGCGCCTCGGCGCTCGTCCTTGCACTTCTGCTCGGTTCCGTGCTCGGCACCACTGCCGCGCTCAACCAGAACAAGCTTGGCGACTATATGGTGATTGCGCTGGCAACCGCCGGCAGCACCATCCCCACCTTCGTCATCGCGCCAGTGATCCAGCTTTTGTTCGGGCTGACCTGGAAACTGCTGCCGATCGGTGGCTGGGGCGATGGCGCTTTCATCAACAAGGTCGGCCCGGTGCTGACGCTCGCTCTGCCGCAGATCGCCATCGTCGCCCGGCTGATGCGTGGCTCGATGATCGAATCCTTGCGATCCCATCATATCCGCACGGCCCGCGCGCTCGGCCTTTCCGACTGGTCGGTGGTGGTCAAGCACGCGCTGCGCGGCGCCATCCTGCCGATCGTCTCGTTCACCGGTCCGGCAGCCGCGGCGCTGCTGACCGGCTCGGTTATCGTCGAGACGATCTTCTCCATTCCGGGCGTCGGCCGCTATTTCGTCGATGCCGCGCTCAACCGCGACTACACGCTGGTGATGGGAACGGTGGTGGTGATCGCCATCTTCACCATCGTCTTCAACCTGATCGTCGACGTCATGTATGCGGTCGTCGACCCGAGGGTGCGCTATGACTGACATTGCAGCCACGGCTCCCGCCGTCATCGGCCGCTCGCTCTGGGGTGATGCCTGGGCGCGCCTCAAGGCCAATCGCGCCGCCATGTTCAGCCTGTATTACCTTGCCCTGATCGGTGTCGTCAGCGTGTTCGGACCCTGGTTCGTGCCGCATCAATACACCACCATCTATGCCGACTATGTGCGCATGCCGCCAAGCCTGTCGGCCTATCCGAAAGCCGAGATGATCGAGACGGCACTCACCGAAGCGATCAAGCGCATGCGGGTCGACATCAAGGAATGGCGGCAGGAAGGCAATCAGGTCTTCGTTACTGTCAAGTCGACCAAGCCGATCGACGACCGCAATATCCGCTATCTCGACCGTTCCGATGCTTTTGACGACACCAAGATCGAGAGCAAGTCGCCTGACGGCCTCGAAGTGACGATGAGCGCGTCGGTCAAGCAGCAGTATTTCCTGTTCGGTACCGACAACACCGGCCGCGATCTTCTCTCGCGCACGCTTATGGCCGGGCGCATCTCACTGGCCATCGGCTTGCTCGCCGGCGTCGTGGCGGTGGTCATCGGCGTGGTCTACGGCGCTGCGGCCGGCTTTTCCGGCGGCAAGATCGACGAGGTGATGATGCGCATCGTCGACGTGCTCTATTCCTTGCCGTTCATCTTCTTCGTCATCATGCTGGTGGTGTTCTTCGGCCGCAACTTCGTGCTGATGTTCCTGGCCGTCGGCGCCGTGCTGTGGCTCGACATGGCGCGCATCGTGCGCGGTCAGGCGCTGTCGATCCGCCGCCAGGAATATGTCCAGGCGGCGGAAGCCATGGGCGTCGGCCAGCGCGGCATCCTCTTGCGCCACGTCATTCCCAACCTGCTCGGTCCGGTGGTGATCTACATGACGCTGCTGGTGCCGCAGGTCATCATCCTGGAGAGTTTCCTGTCGTTCCTCGGTCTCGGCGTGCAGGAACCGATGACCAGCTGGGGTGTGCTGATCTCGGTCGGCGCCAAGAACATCGGCACCGCCAACTGGCTGCTCCTGTTTCCCGCCTTTTTCCTCGTCTCGACGCTGTTCGCCCTGAATTTTGTCGGCGACGGCCTGCGCGACGCGCTCGACCCGAGAGATCGATAAAGATGGGGATCGCTAAGATGGCTGCTTCCGAAACGATCCTCAGCGTCAAGGACCTGCGCGTCCGCTTCCGCACGCTCGACGGCGCGGTCGAGGCGGTGAAAGGCATCAACATCCACGTCAATGCCGGCGAAACCGTTGCCGTGGTCGGCGAATCCGGGTCCGGCAAGAGCCAGACGATGATGGCGGCGATGAGCCTGCTCGCCTCCAATGGCGAGGCCACCGGCAGTGTCGACTATCGCGGCCGCAACCTTTTGACGCTGAGTAAATCCGAGCTCAACAAGGTGCGCGGCGCCAAGATCAGCATGATCTTCCAGGAGCCGATGACCTCGCTCGATCCGCTCTATTCGATCGGCAACCAGCTGATCGAACCGATCCGCCGGCATCGCGGCTTGAATGCCGCCGAGGCACGCGAAGAGGCGCTCAAGCTGCTGCGCCTCGTGCATATCCCCGATCCCGAGCGGCGGATGAAATCCTATCCGCACGAAATGTCCGGCGGCCAGCGCCAGCGCGTCATGATCGCCATGGCGCTCGCCAACGACCCCGACATATTGATCGCCGACGAGCCGACGACGGCGCTCGACGTGACCATCCAGGCGCAGATCCTGATGCTCTTGGCCGAGTTGCAACGTAAACTCGGCATGGCCATCGTCTTCATCACCCACGATCTCGGCATCGTTCGGCGCTTTGCCGACCGCGTCTATGTCATGCGCCAGGGTGAGGTTGTCGAGGAGGGTGAGGCGGAAGCCATCTTCGTCAACCCGCAGCATGCCTATACGAAAATGCTGCTGGCCGCCGAGCCGACCGGCAGCAAGGCGCCACCGCCCGCCAATGCTCCCGTGCTGCTCGAAGGCCGGAATGTCGAAGTGACATTCAGGATCGGCGGCGGTTTTCTCGCTGGCGAGCCGCTGATGCTGCGCGCCGTCGACCACATTTCGATCCGGCTGCAACGCAACCAGACCATCGGCATTGTCGGTGAATCCGGCTCGGGCAAATCGACGCTCGGCCGCGCCTTGCTACGGCTGTTGCCGAGCGACGGGCTCATTCGTTTTGGTGATCGCGACATTTCACAGGCTGACCGACAGGCGATGCGGCCGCTGCGGCGCCAGATGCAGCTCGTCTTCCAGGATCCATTCGGCTCGCTTTCGCCGCGCATGACGGTCGGCCAGGTCATCACCGAAGGGCTTCTGGTGCATGAGCCGAACCTGTCCGGCAAACAGCGCGATCAACGCGCGGTCGAGGCCCTGCTCGAAGTCGGCCTCGACCCCAACGCACGCAACCGCTACCCGCACGAATTCTCCGGTGGGCAACGGCAGCGCATCGCCATTGCGCGGGCCATGATCCTGAAGCCCAAGCTGGTGGTGCTGGACGAGCCGACCTCGGCGCTCGACCGCTCGGTGCAGAAACAGATCGTCGAACTGCTGCGCAAGCTGCAGGCAGACCACGAACTGTCCTACCTCTTTATCAGCCACGATCTCTCGGTCGTGCGCGCCATGGCCGACTACATCATCGTCATGAAGCAAGGCAAGATCGTCGAGGAGGGACCGACCGAGGCGATCTTCAGCAATCCGCAGCACGCTTACACACAGACGCTGATGGCCGCGGCGATCGATGTCACGCGGTTTCGCCTCAGCGCGTGATGGTGCACTCCATTTCGTGATTTCCAGTTGATTGAGATATCACAATATGAGATATTAAATTGTGAAGCAGGTCATCTACCTCGCAGCCGCAATCAAATCGCTTCGCAAGCACCAATCTGATGCCGCCCGCATCGTTGCCAAGATTACGATCTATGCTGAAACCCCGGAAGCCATGGCTAACAACATCAAGAAGCTGGTCGGTTCCGACGAAATGCGGCTGCGGGTCGGCGACTACCGCATCATCTTCACCGAAACCGAAAATGAGATCATTGTAAGCAGGATCGGGCCGCGCGGCTCTATCTACGAATAGGAGTGACAGTGAGCATTCACTATTTCACCACGCCCAAGGGTGACGAAATGGCTGTACTGCCGCGCGCTGAACTCAATGCGCTACAAGATCGCGCTGCCCGTGCCCGTGAGGTGGCGAGTTACAGGGCCGGCGAGGCGCCCGGCTTCACCGCTGAGGAGGCACTGGCTTTCGCCAATGCGGTGTCGCCGCTCGCTTTCTGGCGAGCCAGGAAAGGAAGGACGCAGGCGGCGCTAGCCTCGGAAGTCGGCATTTCACAAAACATGCTTTCGGCAGTCGAAAACGGCAAGCGGGGTGGGGATGTCAGCCTGTGGCTGCGGTTGTCGCGCGTGCTTGAAGTGCCGGTCGATCAACTGGTTGACGAAGACTGAGTCGATCCGCTCGGCGTCTAATGAAGTGCAATTCAATTTGAGGACGTCGAGCATTTGTGCCCTCTCGCAGCGGCAATCGCCTCTTCCTGCTGCTTCAGCCGGCCGATCCTGGCCGTTTCACGGTCGGCGACCGCGGTCTTCACGCGTGAGCCGCCCAGCAGCCAGCGCGGAACGCTGGTGTTGGCCACCTTGCCGCGGGTGATTGCGGTTTGCGAGATGTCGCGAGCGATGTCTCCCAGCGCGCTGTTGAGCTCGGTGCAACTCATGCTCTCGTATTTCGCAGGATCGACGGTTCGGCCGATCGAGGAACAGCCGGCGAGGAGAAACAGCGCAATCACAAGAACCGGTGGCGAGGCTGTCGTTGAGATCAGATTCATGTCCGCATCCGGTTGGCCGTTTTGCCGGCTCCCTCATATCCGTCGAACTACCTAAAGCCAATGCCTATCTTCGTCAAAGTTTCCGATCGCTACGGAACCCGTCGACGCGTCGGTCTCGGTCACATCAGGCAGCACAACGATCTGCCCCCCATCTCTCGATCCTCACCAAATGGCGGAACATTAGGCGCGCCTAACTGTTCTATTCCTGACAGCCGGCATCGGCTTGGTGTCTGCTGAAGATCAGCCGGCAATGGCTGGTCGGTCCGCGTTCTGCGCCAGAGGCGCGGGCTCCCTGAGCAACCGGAGAGAGATCATGAACAACATCATTTGGCTCGTTGGAGCGGTGGTCATCGTGTTAGTGATATTGAGCTTCTTCGGCCTCCGATAGGTGCGACGCGAGCTCTGGCCCGTCAGCCTTTCATCGGCCCGTCGAGCTTTCATCAGAATGGGATCAGTCGAAGCGGAGACAAATCCCGCAGACCGGGCGGCGCGACTGAAACGGGCGCAGCCCGGGTTCCGTCAACACATTTTGGGCTCTGACGCGAAGCGGTTAGCTACGTCTGCCGACTTTGGCGACCTATTTCAGAGAGCGTGGGTGGGGAACAAGGACGGAACCCTGGCTTCAGGTCGAAAGGAACACGCAATGCCAAAGAATACGATTTGCCTCTGGTACGACAAGGACGCGGAGGCTGCGGCTTCTACGTCGAGACCTTTCCCGATAGCGCAGTGGGTGCCGTTCACCGTGCACGGTCGTCACCGCGACGAAGTGATCCGCTGTACTTCGGGTCTTCCGCTTGCAGTGCTGCCATGCTTAATTCGAGTAAATTCACATCAAATTATAGAGTTGCCACGTGATACCAATCTACATTGGGTATGACCCACGCGAATCCCGAGTTCTAGACGTAGCGCGATGGAGCGCCTACCGGCGGACAAGCACGCCGTTGCAGATACAGCCACTCGTGCTCAAAGACCTTGAAGCCCAAGGAATCATGAAGCGACCGATGGTGGTACGTGATGGTAAGCTCTGGTGCCCGATTTCCGAGGCACCGATGTCGACCGAGTTTGCCATATC
The DNA here is from genome assembly GCF_042431665.1 of Mesorhizobium kowhaii. Classification (NCBI taxonomy): domain Bacteria; kingdom Pseudomonadati; phylum Pseudomonadota; class Alphaproteobacteria; order Hyphomicrobiales; family Phyllobacteriaceae; genus Mesorhizobium; species Mesorhizobium kowhaii. The sequence goes on along the minus strand of NZ_JBHLYT010000053.1, from coordinate 38,529 downwards.
GCGCTTTGCCGTTCCGTTTATAGGGCAAGGCGGCTGGGCCATGTTCTGCGATTGTGACGTCCTGTTTCTGAAGGATCCAGTCAAGCTGCTCGACCTAGTCGATCCTTCCTACGCGATTATGGCGGTTAAGCACCAGCAACGCGAATCCGAAGCGGTCAAGATGGATGGACAAACGCAGACGTTCTATCGCCGCAAAAACTGGTCGTCGGTCGTTTTGTGGAATCTAGATCATCCCGCCAACAAACGGCTGACCAACGAGATGCTTAATACGTGGCCCGGACGTGATCTCCATGCCTTCAAATGGCTTGAGGACCACGAGATCGGGGAATTGCCTCTGGCATGGAACTACCTCGTAGGGGCTTCGGCTTCCGAACTCGACCCCGCCGATGTCTCGCTGGCGCACTACACGCTCGGCGGTCCTTGGTTTGCGGGCTGGTCCGGCGCCACGCAATGGGACGAATTGTGGAGCCGAGAAGAGAGCATTCTGCGCGCGTTTGAGGAACATGCGGTTCAGATTCCCGCATGAAAACTCCGCTTTCGGATCTCTTGCCAACCTTCTCAAAGCCAATTCTTCGCTTGCCCAGGGTCACGGGCCCCGCCTTGGTGATGGGGTCGGCGCCGAATTTTCGCCTCCCGGAGGGACATGATGCCGATTGGGCACTTGTGACCGTCAACGCTTCCCAGCTTTTGGCGGAAACCTTCGGCCTCCCCGTTCCTGATATCGCCCTGATCCGCCGCGGCATTTTAGTCGGCGAGAGCGAGCAGGATTTTTACAAGCGTGATTTGTTAAAAGGACGGCAGGCAAAGCATCTGATCATCCCGGTTTGGCCGGACGTTGAGGACAAGCTGAAAGCCGGTTGTCGCACCTTCAATTACCGTTATGACACCTTGCAGGCGCTTACCAAATGGCAGCTTGCCAACATCGTCTGGCCGCTTAGCGGCAAATATCATGTGTCCCGCGGCTGGCACCGGAAAATCTCCACCGGAGCCTTCGCGATCATGCTGGCGCGTTTCGCCGGTTTCGCTCCTGTTGTAGTCAGCGGGTTTTCCCTATCCCAAGCCGGGCATGGATACGACACCCGAAATGCCTTTCGATATCATGCCGACGAAGATGCGGATTTGCTTCGACGGGTGGTGAGAAGAGGCGAGCCAATCTACGCAGAGGATAGAGACTTCGCTGCAGAAAGTGGATTGCCCTTGTGGCAGGGACAGATGCCATGACGACGACAGCAGCAGGCCAATGGCGAATGGCGAGATACTCGAGCCAGTACGGCATTGCTTAGCATTTTCTAAAAGCGCGTAATGATGGTGAGGCCAAGCGGCGACAGTGACCAAGGATTTGAGGCTTCGTCTTTGAGCTGCTTTCAAAGACGACCTTGCTTCGATGTTGAAAAGAGAGATATCCATTAGCCGGAACCGTGAGGTCGATTGGACGTTGGTGCCCACCAATGACCAATATGCCCCGCCCTTCGTGAGGTCGATGTGCTGGATATCTCGATGGCTGATCGGCTGGCTATCAAGTCCATTCTCGTTATTCAGACGAAGTACATCGGGGATGTCATTCTGACCTCGGCGCTCGTGCGAAATCTGCGCCTCGCTTACCCAAACGCTGCGATAGCCATGCTTTGCGCTCCTGGCCTGCGAGACTTCATAGTCAGCCAGAATATCGCAGACGTGGCCATCGGATTCGACCGTCGAGGTGCTGGTAGAAGTCTGCCTCAGCGAGTGAAGGAATATTCAAGCTTGGTCGCTGACCTCCGCCGCCGAAAATTCGATCTCACCATTGATCTAACTGACTCGAAGACATCAAGGATAATGCACAGGTCAATCGGCGCCCCCCTGCGCGTTGGATACAATCCCCCGGAAAGGCCCCTGAAATTTTGGGAAAGTCAGCCTGCCAATATATTTGCTGAAACCTTCGGCCATGGAGGCGCGCACTACTTGTACCGATATCTGTCCCCGCTTGAAGCTCTTGGGATAGAATTACGCGAAGTGACACCGAGGCTCGAACCCACACCAGTCGGCCGAAGCGCATCTACCCAGGTTCTGGCGCAAAGCAATCTGGCTGTAAAAGCTTTCGTCGCGGTACACGCTGGAGCAAGGTTCGAAGGGCGGTGTTGGCAACCTGAACGGTTCGCTGCAGTAATCGACGAGGTATATGCAACGACGGGCCTGCGGTCACTGCTGATTGGTGGACCTGATGAGAGCGCAACCGCGCAAGCTATCCTGAATGTGGCGGTGTCACCATTGGTGAGCGTTGTTGGTAAAGCCTCGCTTGAGACATTAACAGCATTGCTTGCGGATGCATTCATCTTTCTGGGAAACGAGAGCGGCCCAATGCACCTGGCTGCGTCAGTCGGAACTCCAGTTGTGGGCCTGTATGGCCTGACGCCCCCTGACATCTGGGGGCCTTTTGGGGTGCTTCACCGCACCGTTGAGCCGCCGTTGCCTTGCCAGTGTGTTGCGCCCGATTTGTGCAAACCCGACAACCCGGGCGGCGTTTACTGCGTTCATCGACTACCAGTTGCCAAGGTCGCTCAAGCGACACGAGACTTGATAGATGCAGTGAGACAGGCGAATGAGACGGCCAATTGAACCTACAGCCATGACCGGCCCGCTTGAAACCGTGAAGAAGGCCCTGCAGGCCTATGTCGACAAGGATCGTGCGCTCATCGATTCGGTGATCGGCAGGCCGCACAGCTTCACCAGTCCGCTCGACAACGCGCTCAGTCGCGAAATCGATTTTGAACGCTGCTGGCTGTCAATAACATCCCATCGTCTCCCAACTATGCACATCTAACCTGCCTAGCCGCGGCGCTCGGGCGGTACGGCCGCTTTTTGATCGTTTCATCGTGATAGCGGACGGCCGGCTTCCGGCCCATTGGAGTCATTCGACAACTGTCGGCGATCGACGCGTTTTTGCGCGAAGCAGACATAGATGGCGAGACGAGAACCTTCGGCAAAATAGCGAGTGGTCAATGCGGTCTCGGTACGGTAGGCGCCGGAAACAAGCCGACCTGGGCTGGCGAGTGAAATGGCCGCAATAGCGTATCGCAGTTTGATAGTTATGCGTCTGCCCGATGCATCGAGCGGCCTAGATGCTTTTCCATTTTTCTGTGGGGTAGGCAGTCTTCGGGCTGCCTAACACATTGTTTTTTCTGGTCGGTGTGGCAGGATTTGAACCTGCGACCCCCTCGTCCCGAACGACGAGGGCTGCCAGGAAAAGCCCGGATTTCCGGCATTTCTCGTCACGGTCGGCGGCTTCTGTTCACCTTTGTTTCCGACTTAGATGTGGGGTTTCTGTGGGGAGTGGCGGGAGCGTTCGCCTTCTGTGCCATAGGCATTCGGACCACATTTTTCGGAAGGTTTCGCGAACGCGCCTTAGAGACGATTGCCTCTGCGGCATCCGCTTGGAAGTCGGCCGCGGCCGTCCAGTTCAGTTCGAGCTGATGGCTGACGCCCGTTCAAGCAGTTGGCAGTGCGCGTGACGCGACCTCCTCCCTCGCACAGCGTGTGCGTGCCCAAGTCCCCCCGGGGGGCACGCCGATCTGGCGGAGCTCAACTTCTTGCCCGGTACACCTCGCCCTACTCAAGCTCACGCTGCCTTTCGGTCCGCGCGCCGGAGCCCCACAAAGCGCGCGTGAGCAGGTTCCGTTTGCCCTTGCGCGGGACAAGCTCGATATCGCTGACAAGCTTGGCGCCGCCCTTGCGCCGCTCCAATGTGATCTTGCGGCTGTGAAAGGCCTCCAACTCGACCCGATGCGCCACGCTTATGATGGTGACGTTCGGCAATTCGTGGATGATGGTCTCCATCATCTTGTCCTGGCTCTTCTCATCGAGTGCTGCCGTCGCTTCATCAAGCACGATGATGTCGGGAGCGTGCAAGAGGAGGCGCGCAAACGCGAGCCGCTGCTTTTCGCCACCCGACAAGGTCTGGTCCCATGGCGCGTCTTCCTCGATCTTGTCGTTCAGATGACCGAGTCCCACCTTGTCGAGGGCAGCCTTGATCTCGTCCAGCGTCCAGTTATCGGCGGCGCCGGGATAGGCGGTCGCACGCCGAAGCGTCCCCGAGGGGATGTAAGGACGTTGCGGCAACATGAACATTCGCTTGTCAGGGTGGAAATTGACGCTGCCGCCACCCCAAGGCCACAGGCCCGCGATCGCCCGCACCAGTGTGCTCTTGCCTGAGCCGGATTCGCCGGCCACCAGCACCCGCTCGCCCGGTTCGATCGCGACCTCGGTTTCCCTGACCACGGCGGTGCCATCGTCAAGCGACACAGAGAGATCGTTCAGGCTGAGCATCGCCTCGCCCTCGGTTTCGCCATGGTTGATGCGTCCCAAGGCGTCGCTTTGCTCCGCGCGCTCGAGCCCGTCGAGCGACATCATCAGCGAGGCAATACGGCGCGCGGAAGCGTTCCAATCGGCGAGGCGCGGGTAGTTGTCGACCAGCCATCCGAACGCGCCCTGCACGATGGCGAAGGCGGAAGCAGCCTGCATGACCTGTCCCAGCGACATGCTGCCTTCGAGAAACTTTGGAGCGCAAAGCAAGACCGGCACGACCGGCGCGAACAGGCTCGATCCCTGCGACACCAGTGCCGTGCGCATGTGCTGGCCAGTAAGCAGCGCCCATTGCTTGAGCACGTGCCCGAACGTCTTGTCGATGCCGCTGCGCTCCTCCTCCTCGCCCCCAAGCAGTGCAATGCTCTCACCGTTTTCACGCACCCGCGTCAGCGTGTAGCGGAATTCGGCTTCCGTCTGGTTTTTCTCCTCGGAGAGCTCGACGAAACGGCCGCCAATGACCACCATCGAGGTAGAGGTGATGGCGGCATAAATTACTGCAGTGATGACGAGGAACCCAGGGATGGTGACGCTCGAACCTCCAATCGGCAGGGTAAGGGCGCCACCGATTGTCCAGAGCACCACGATAAAAGTCGCGGCAGACAGAAACGCAGAAATGACGCCGGCCACGAAATCAACAGGCGACTCGGTGGCAATCCGCAGATCCTCCGCGATGCGGGCCTCAGGATTCTGGTGATCGCCGCTGATAAGGTTCAGCTGATAATAGCGGCCGTTAGCCAGCCAGCGCCCGATGACCGAAGTGGTAAGCCAAGAGCGCCAGCGGCGCTGAATCGTCATCCGAATGAAGACCTGCGCGACGACGAGGCCGGCGTTTCCGGCCACGAGTGGCAGGAAAACGACGCTGAGAAAATAGACAGTGGGGGCATTGCGTTGCTCGATGGCGTCGAAAATCGCGCGGTTCCAGACATTGATCCCATACTGGAAACCGACATTCATGCCGATCAGGGCCAACAGTCCGATCGTGCACGGCCAGGCGAGCCGGTCGCCGCGCCGGCTCCAATATCCGCGCGCGCTGATCCAGAACCGCGTCAGCAGATACTTCTTGCCCGCCTGCTCAGCCTGCTCGGGCGTCTGCTCCGGATTGGATTCGATGATTTCCGGTGGCGGCTCGGCCTCTCCGACGACCTCGGACGCGACTTCGACAGCCGGCCCCTCCTGCTGACGCGGCTTCCCGGTACCGCGTGGTTTAGCGCTGTTGGCCGGTTTCGGTTTGGATTTAGCCTCGGACATACGGCCGACAACGGCTTAAAAATCAAAAGGTTTCATGGTATCCTCTCAAGAAGGCAAACAGCGCCGAGGCTAGCCCTCATAACAGCCTCGCCTATGGTCGTTCTCGAATGACAGCCTTCACCTGTTGCGGGCAGTTCGCCGCTGAGTGTCGGCCACGGGTCTGATGCCGGCAGTTGGCTGCTGGGCCGCTCGTGCTAACATTGTGGCTAATTAAACGGCGCACCATGATCGTGGTCCGCTAAGCGCGCCTACAGAAAGCCCCAGCCGAAGCCGGCAGGTTATACATTAGCAATGACTGATGGATAGGGCGGGCAAGTTTGCTCACCGAATTCTGAGATCGCAAGCCCAACACGGAACGATGCACATCAATGCTCGTTCATCTGGCTGGTATGCAAGAGGAGAACGCAGAAATGGCTGTCAAAAAAACGAGCGACACCAGCCGCGTGGTGAAGGGCCAGGAGTTGGAGGTGCAACACCTGGCCGAAACTACCGACTTGTCACCCAATCAGGCGCGCGCGCTGCTGCGCAAGCACGGCAACGATTGGGCGAAGATCAAGGACGAAGCCGAGAACTACAAGGCCGAAAGCTAACGCACCCACACGCGTATGTAGGGGTGCGGCAAATCAGGTGCGGCTAGCGACCAAGGCTCCGCCCCAAGAAAAAGCTAGGCGACTTTGAATTCCTTGACCGCCTTCTCGAAGGCGGACTTGATCGGCTTGGACACGTCCTCGACGGCTTTGGTCGTGACGGCCTGGAGTTCCTTGGCCTGCTCGACGGCCTTTTCAACCTGCTTACGGACGAAGGCGGTCTGAAGTTCAACGAATTCGGAAGGCGACCTCACGGCAAGTAGGGCTTCAAAGTGCGAGAAGCCGGCGTCGGCATTGGCGCGCAGAACGGCAATTGTCTTCAGCGACAGATCGGCGCCAACGGCCTTGGCGGCTTCGAAGCTCGACTCGAGAGCCTTCTGGGTCGTCTCTGACCCCGCCGTGAATTTGGCATAGACCTCTTTCGACTGCTCGACGCCCTTTTCGGCAACCGAGTTCACATATTCGATGGCCTTGGAAGCGTCCAAGGCGGGGTACCCGTTGTCGATAAATTCAGCGGTTTTTTCAGTGGTTTTGGACATCGTTTCCATCCTTTCCAGCAGCAGCTTTCTAGAAGTATTATTAGCATTCTCTAATGGAAGATTGTGTGCAATGCAACATCTTTGTTGCGATGCACCAAAGATGTTGCTGGGCGTGGGGCACTGCAACTGTCGGTGTTGGTTGGGGCCTGCAACGCCTCAGCCTGGGCTTTGCGGAACCTTCCCTCAGATATCGGCGTCCTGCGATGCTTATGCCAGCGTTCATACCGTGCTCAGAGGGACGTATCGGTCAGATCCAAAGCTTCAATTGTCATCGAGCCTTTGTGGTGGTGTTGAACTCGCGGTTTGCCGAGTAATCGATTGTGAAGGTTCCCTCTGTGAAGTGAACGCCGTGCTTGACGTTGAAAATCGTCACCGTCGTGGAGAGTCCCTGCTCGTCAGTAATGGTCCATCTGCGTAATTCAAAGGATCTTCTGTCAAACATCATGGCAATCTTTGAATTTCCAAAAGATGACTTGTCGGCGAGCCGAATAGCGATGAGATCGCCTTCTTCTTTCATGCCTCTAAAGCGATTGCCAGAGAAGTCGACCTGATTGTCGAGCAAGAGCTTGAGAGGCGTCTTCGAGAGTGAATAAAGGCGCGATGTCTTAAGCTTCTTATTGTAAATGACCAACGATTTTCCATCGGCAATTACGTTGACACTCGATCGCCCCGTATAGTTGAATCGGATCTTGCCTGGGCGTTGCAGAAAAAAATTGCCGCCGGTCTGTTCCCCCTTCGGGCCAGACTGAACGAAATCCCCGGACATGGATTTTACTGACGAGAAGTGATCTGCGATCATCTGCGCTGTTACAGGTGCGGCCGAGAGTGCTGGAGCAATCAACTGAAATCCGGGTGCGACATTGATCGAGGCTGCGCCGACAAAGGCCAAACAGAGACCAAGGAGTCGCTTGATCTTACTAGCCATTCAGTCCTCCTCCTGTGGAGTTAAACGCAGTCTCAGACTTTAAGCTCCGAGAGGTCGTAGCGAAGATCGCCTTCCTGCATCCCTCGTTGCGAGCCGGCGCACGAACACCAGGTAGAGTCTCAACTTTGTCAAGGACCGAGAGCGCAGGCGCGTGACCTACACACGGGATCACGCGGCCTCGAGATCAGTAGCCCTGCGGGCACCGTGCTATGTAAACGCGGCCTTGACGATCGCGATATCGGCATTGACCAGCTTCACTTGCGTGCCCGATGACCGCGCCAGCAATTACACCAACGGCACCGCCAACGACAGCACCCTGCACCGGATCGTTAGCAACTGCGGCGCCAATTGCTGCGCCGCCCAACCCGCCAACTGCGGCGCCTTGTTCGGTGCGCGAACATGCCGCGAGTGGAACGAGTAGGCTCAACATGAGCAGGGTCATTTTCATGATTTTCTCTCCTGAGGCCCGGTTTGAGCCGAAGAATAAATGCGCGACTGAGCTTTTCGATCCATCAATCGGAATGTAAGTCCCGGATCGGGCTTCCGAAATAGTGGGTCCCGCGGTCGCGATACAGGATGCAGGGATTCTCGCGCTAGCCGACGCCTGGTGCCCGACGAGTTGCGCGGCGCGCCCACCTGGACGCCAACTAACGATGAGATTTTGGTTTGTTGGACGACTGCTCGGAACCGGTGTTCGTCCGTTTCGTTACCCTAACGACGTTGGCGTCGACGAGATGGGATATGGTATGGACGACAAGTTGTTTGACGAGCCTGTAACCATACGTCTAACCGCCAACGGCAAGCTGCAGCGGATACGGTCCGCGAACGATGCCTCAGCCATCCTTGCTAGCGTCGATTGGCCTGGAGAGCGAACCGCTATCCATCGGGACGCCTTCGAAACCGCCGAAAAAGTCTTGGAAGGCTACCGTTCAACGGAAGATGCAAAAATTCGTTTTTTGGAGGCCGCGCGCGAAGCTGTCATTCTTTTCGACGACAGCCATACCCAAACATCAGATCCCAAGCGGATCTATTTCGAAAGCAGTGTTAGCATCCGTCCTCACGGCAGCGCCTCGGTGAGGGAAGTAAAATCGGTGAATGGCGCCAGCGAGGTTCTGGTGGATTGGCCTCATTCGAAACGCGGACCTTACTATCAATCGGCCAGGGAGACGATCGAGGGAGCGATTGAAGGGAAGGCCACCCCTGATCAGGCGCGTGATGCATTTGTGGCCTTGGCAGAATACGCCGGAATTCTGGTTGATAAGTCCGCCTGACGATTGATGTGCCTGTTCGAAATGTCAGCAAGAACTTCTGGGTCCGCCGAAAGCAAATCACTGATTGACAGGGAGGCTGAGGGCCACGCTGCTCGCTCGTCCAAGGGTCAGCCTACGACTGTAGGTGAGGACGGGCAAGAGCGAGGCAGGGAGGCGGAATGGCCATCCGAGATTCCTGCCCTTGGATGGAGGGATATCGCTTGGCGCGTGTGGGAGGAATTCAACAAGGACCGCATCATGCTGGTCGCAGCAGGCGCCACGTTTTACCTGCTACTCGCACTGTTTCCGGCCCTGGCGGCCTTCATGTCTCTATATGGGTTTGTGGCAGATCCAGTGACCGTAGCCGATCACGTTTCCTATCTCGCCGGCCTGCTTCCTTCGGGCGGCCTCGATCTCATTCGTCAGCAGTTGCAGGCGCTGGCACATCAGAACACAAGCGCGCTTGGGGTGGGATTTTTCGTCGGCCTGGCTATTGCGCTATGGAGCGCAAACAGCGGTATCAAGGCGCTGTTCGACGCCATGAACATCGCCTACGAGGAAACCGAAAAACGCAGCTTTATCCAACTAAACTTCATGTCGATCGCATTCACCATTGGTGCTTTGATAATCGGCATCGTTTTGCTTCTGACCGTCGGTGTCATCCCCGTCATCTTGTCGTATTTATATCTCGACAAATGGGCAGAAGTGCTCTTCGCGGTGGGGCGTTGGCCAATCCTCATGCTGGCCATACTCACCGGAATATCGCTGATGTACCGGTTCGGTCCGAGCCGGGAAAAGGCTAAATGGCGCTGGCTGAGCTGGGGCGCCGTAACGGCCACGTTGGTCTGGTTAGCCGCATCGTGGCTGTTCTCATTCTATCTCCAGCATTTCGCCAACTACAATGTGACCTACGGATCGTTGGGCGCCGTGGTCGGCTTAATGATGTGGACTTGGATTTCGGTGATTATCCTCATTGTCGGGGCCGCGATCAACGCCGAAATGGAACATCAGACGTCGCGAGATTCAACCACCGGGCCGCCATTACCAATGGGTCAGAGAGGGGCGGTTGTTGCTGATACGCTTGGCAAGGTCGCCGAGTGACGCCAAATCTCGATCGCCCCACCAGGCGTCGTTTCCATCGGACCACGCTACCGCCAGCTTTGCCATCGTCTTCAGCAATGTGTTCAACGCTCGTATCCGCAAGGCGCTATGGTTCTTCGCTGCCGCCCTGCTTGATTTCCCGTGTCTATGTCGGGCCCCATTATATCGGCGACATCATGGCTGATATCGCCACCGCGCTTATTGCCTGCGGGGTGGTCGGATATCTTATCGGGAGGCACCGGCATCGATCGATGGGTGACCGGAACACGGATAGCCGCCCTTTTTTTAGCAATCTCATGACCCAACGAATTTGCCTCGCCCATCGTAGCCGACGACCGAGCGAACGGTCATTTAGACTAAACAAAGCGGGTTGCAAGCTGGCCTGCGAATTATCTTCTTCAGTCAAGGATGCGCAATTGGATGTTGATCGCCACCGAAGGCGGACAACAGCCTGCGTTTCGCTAGGTCACTTGACGCTCCAATTCCACCTCGGCCTCTAGGCACTCGATGTCGCGGAAGATCGAAGCGACAGCCAGTGTGCGTCCTTTGCGTTTGAAGCGGAGCAGACAATCCTTGGCAGTGATGTCTCCATCGACCGCGATCTCATCCCATCGCTCGGCATGACCGACGTAGTTGATGGGAACATCGTAATGCTGGCTCCAAAAGAACGGCACGGCGGCGTACTTCTCGCGATGGCCGAGCATGTTGAGTGCCGCGGTTTGCCCCTGCCTCTCTGCAACCACCCAATGCTCGACCCGAATGTTCTCGCCACTGTGTGGATCTGGCCACCGGGCAATGTCGCCAGCCGCGAAGATGCCGGGCGCGCTCGTCTCCAGAAAGGCGTTCACCACGACACCGCGATCAAGGCTAAGGCCAGCCTTTTCGGCGAGCCCGGTCCGCGGTCGCACGCCGATGCCGGCCACGACGAAATCCGCCGTCAACGTATCGCCACTGCTGAGTTTCACCTTCCTGCCGTCGATGCTGGTCGCAGTGTCCTCGAGATGGAATACAACACCATTCTCCTCATGGAGGGCGCGGATGAAGTCACCCATTTGCGGACCCAGGACCCGCTCCATGGGTCGTTTACCTGGCGCCACGACATGAACTTCGATATTGCGCGAGCGCAGGGCCGCGGCAACTTCCAGGCCAATGAAACTGGCGCCAAGCACGATGGCGCGGCGCGCAGTCGTGGCTCGCTCGATGATCGCCTTGCAATCCGCGAACGAGCGCAGCGTGTGAACGTGTGGCTGGTCAGCGCCGGGTATGGTCAGGCGAACCGGTTCGGCTCCGGTCGCAAGCAGCAGCCTGTCGTAAGGAGTCCGGGACCCGTCCGCGAGTACAACCTCGCCAGAACGTGCATCGATGCTGGCGACGTTCGCGCTGAGACGCAGGTCGATATCGTTCTTCGAATAGAAGCTTTCGCCGCGGAGCGGAATCCAATCCTCCGGTGCTTTGCCGGCGAGGTAGTCCTTGGAAAGATTGGGCCGATCAACGGGCGACGCGTCGTCGTTGCTGAGCATGACGATGCTGCCTTGATAATGTTCGCGCCGTAGTTTTTCGGCCGCTGCGAAACCGGCCGCGCCGCCGCCGACAATGACGATCTTCTCTGGAACCTGGCCGGAGCCTCCGGCGCGCTGCTTCGGTACTGTCCGTTTGCGTTTCTCTCCCACGAATATCCGGTCATCGCGTAGTTCGACCGACCAGCAAGCGAGGTGATTGAAGGCAGGGGCGCGCAGAGCCTCGCCTGTTCGCAAATCGAAGCACGCGTGATGCCAGGGACACCGAACGGTATCCTCCACCACAAGACCGTCGACGAGGGGCCCGCCGTAATGTGTGCATGTCGCCCCGATGGCGAAGACCTCGGCCCCATGGCGCACCAGCAGCACCTGCTCATCGCCGCAATAACCTGCCAGCTTTCCGCCATCAGGAAGATCGGCGAACGCGATGCCCTGAACCAGATCCGGCCCGTTTAATTTGGTATGGCCTTCAGCCATTTTCTTCTCTCTCTTTGGCGGTGTCAAAATCCCTGTACGGCCAAGCAGCAACTCCCAGGTCCACCAGCATCGAAATACCTTCTGCCTGGTTAGCGCGCCTTCAGGTTCTTGACACCACTTCTGCCCAAACGTCCGGCTATGTCATTCGTTGCGAGTTGGGCAGTATGCACACTTCAAATTCCCGCCATCAAGGCGCCGCCTGACATTCAGTCAGGGTAGGCTCGCAAGTCGAGCAATTGATCGTTGTCCGGTCCTCCGGCGAACTTTCGAAGTTCTCAGCGCATCCTGACCGTTGTGAATATGTCGGACACGGCTGACTTCGCTCCGACCGATCTGCTGAGAATTGGATCGACCGCATTATGGGCATTCGAAATCAGCTTCGCCAGGCCGGCCTAGGGTCAACCGCTATCGTCAGCAAATTTTATGAAGATGTCGCATCCTCAGAGAAAAATGGCGGGCAACTCTGCCCGCCATTTCAGTTGGCGAGAAGCCGACGGTCAATTGGCGCCGCCGAGCTGCTTGGTCATCTTGCAGAAATTGTCGTGCGCTTTGGCGATGGCTTCGTCGCCGCATTCCTTCATCATCCCGGCGCGTTCGTCTTCTTTCATAGCCATCCACGCCGCTTTGAACTCGGCTTCCGACTTCATGGTCTTCATGTCGGCGTCGGTGAAGAAGGGCGCCATTTTCGCCGGATCGTCGAGTGCCGAGGTGTTGCCGGCAAGGGCCGCGCCGGTCATCATCGTTAGCGCCATCGCGCCCATGCAAAGCATCTTGATGTTCATGATCGTTTCCTCCTGATTGCTTTTGAGATCGTCCAAGCAGCGATCGAAGAAAGAAACGGACCGTTTGCGCAAAGGTTCCGCAGATTTCCATAAAGATAGAATGATATTTCCAAGGAAAGCAATTGAGGAGAAAAATCTACTGCAACGGAAGGGTCGGTGCTTCCGGGCCATGTGCTGGCCGCCAATCTCCAGCATCTGCGATTGGCGACAGATCACCATGCTCCGTTCAAAGAAAAATGGCGGGTACCTTTGCCCGCCATCTCCGACTTCGAACGGGCTGCGCTAGTTGGCGTCGCCGAGCTGCGCTTGGTCATCTTGCAGAAATTGTCGTGCGCCTTGGCAATGGCTGCATCGCCGCATTCCTTCGTCACGCTGGCGCGGTCGCCTTCCTTCATGGCCAGCTAGGCGACCATGAATTCCTTCTCGGATCTCATGGTCTTCATGCCGGCATTTAAGAAGGGCGACATTTTTGCCGGATCGTCGAGCGGCGGACTGTCGATAGGTCTGGCCGGCGCCCATCAGGCCACTCTTCAGTGTGATGCGGCGGCGGCCGATCTACGTCGGAAACGGCGACCAACCAGGACGCAAGACAAAACTGCTCAAGCCGAAATGGCAGGCTTGGGTTGTGGTTCCATTAGCGTAGACTAATAGACAGGCGTAGCCACAGCCGATCATGTCGGCGCGCCGCGCTTTGCCAGCCTGTCGGCTCCCGGGATCTCGCCAAACCAAGCGGCCTAACGCAAGCCAAAGAAGCTTAGTATTGCGAGTACGATAACGACGGCTCCGACCATCCAAATAATGCCGTTCATGACGGCTCTCCTTTATGTTGATCTACCCACATAGGGAAAACTTTTGTCATCAAATGCAAACGGGGCCGCGGCATTCTTGTTCCATCACGCTGGATTCATGGTTCGGCTGGAGGATTGCCGCCAGTCGGCATTCCAGGGCCTGTGCATAAGAAAGCCCGCGCCTCTGGCTGAGGACGCGGGCCATCGGGTACAGGCCCCGATCCCGCAGCGATATCCGGGAGATATCGCTGCCAACCCATGAACTATTTAGCAAGGCTAATGTTCCTGAACCGAGAGGTTCCGGACTCGATTGCCTTCGCCGTCTAGTACCAACGTCCACGGCCGTAAAGGCCGCCACCGCCCAGCAGAATGACGATAAGAACGATGACCAGAATTGTGGTGATATCCATATGCGCCTCCTAGAGCGCGCCCGCGGCTTTCGCCTCTTCGCCGCTCTTGGCCCTGACCAGTGCAGCAATTGTGCCTGTCAACTTCAACTAACGTTCCGCTAGGCATTCTTGTTCCAATGGACGCACCAGGCACGGGGGCCCGGCGGAGCCGCTCGCTTCCCACTCCGGGCAAACCATGCTGGAAGCAGATATCACTCGTCGGCGCGCAGCTAACCGCCAGCCAAAGCTGGGCGGGATCGTCTGGACCGGGATGCTCAGCCCCGCTTAGCTGCGACGTAGCCGGCGGTGACCTCGTCTTTGTGGGCGGCGAAGGCGGCCATGACCTCGGCCTTCTCGGGCTTCGGAACCTTGAAGAAGTCCAGGGTCCGTCCGAGTTCCGCTGCGACCTCATCGAATTCTGCAGGAGAGATCCGGAGGTCCCGGTGGGCCTCCTCAAGGCCGAGCGGCGTCGTGCCGGGCTTGGTGGCCGTGAACTTGAAGGGCCCACCAGAAACGTCGCAGACCCATAGCGTCCGCATGAACTTGAGGCCAGGCAGCCTGCCAAGGTTCTTGGTGTGCCATTTCCGCAGCTGCGAGTTCTTGGACCTCTGGCCGACGATTTTGTTCTTCACGACGGCGTCGCTGAAGTGATCCACCACCGCTGCGATGGCGAAGACGCCCCCCAGCCGCTCGTACAGGCTCTTCTCGGGTGTGGTTTGCTTGGCCTGCGCGTTATGCGCCACCGCCAACACAGCCATCGGAGCGACGGTCACCGCCAGCCCTGCGACCAACGTTCGTCTTGTGATAGAAGCCGAGACAGCCTGTGCCATCATCACCTCGCGGCAGGCTAAACGACAATCTTGAGAGATTGTTCCAGGACGAACCAAAAAGAGCCGGCGCCTTAACCATCCGGCCGTTGTGTGCCGAGGCAGCCGCTGCCGTGTCGAAGGCAAATCAGGACTGCGATTCCATGGAAATGGGTTAGGCTACGCCGCCCGCGGCAGAGAGACTCCGCGCCGAGCGACTTCTATTGGGTTCGGCCGAGCTGAAACCAAGCGACATGCTGAGTTTTCGGGATGAAATTAGTTTTCAGAAACGTTTATCGAACAGGCAAAGCTCAAAACCTAGTGTCGATGAGCAGAGACCCTCCGGCAGTGGCGCCACGGTAAACGTCTACGGCGCCAGGAGTCAGAACATGCCCGCCAGCGCCTACATCAACCGGATCGCGACTGCGGTGCCGGAGCACGAGGTCCATCAATTCTACCTGCGTTTCGCAGCCTCCATGCTTGCGGCCGATCGCCGAAGGGTTTTCGAACGTATGGCCGATCTCGCCGGCATCGAGAGCCGCTATTCCTGCTTTGCACCCGCCCTCGACCCCGAAGGACCATCTGCCGATCTTGCCGGGACTTTCGTGCGCGGTGCATTTCCTGGAACGGCTTCCAGAATGGGAATGTTTGGCGCCGCCGCGCCTGTTCTGGCGCAAAAGGGCGTCGACGCATTGCAGCTTGGCGATGACGCTTCCCGTATTACCCACCTCATCGTCACCACCTGCACCGGTTTTTACGCGCCCGGCATCGATCTGGACCTGATGGCACTATGCGGCCTGTCGAACTCGATCCAACGCACGATGATCGGCTTCATGGGGTGCTATGCGGCGATCAACGCCCTCAAGCTTTCCCGCCATATCATCCGTTCTGATCCGCAGGCCCGGGTCCTCATGGTCAACATCGAACTCTGCACGATGCATCTGCAGGAAACCAATGAACTGGAAAAGCTGCTGTCGTTTTGTCTCTGGGGCGATGGTTGCGCTGCAGCGCTCGTCACCGCGGAGCCGCATGGCATCCTGCTCGAAGACTTTCATTGTATCGTCGCGACCGAGCGGCGGCATCTGATGACCTGGAGCATTCGCGACGATGGTTTCGAGATGTACCTTTCCGGCCAGGTTCCGGCCGCTATCTCCGAAGCGTTGCAGGGCAGCAAAGATGCGATCCTGGGCGATCGGCCTGTAGAGGCGATCGATCTTTGGGCCGTTCACCCCGGCGGACGTTCCGTTCTCGACTCAGTCGAAAGGGCTCTGAAACTCGCGCCCTCCGCGCTGGCGAAATCGCGCGAGGTGTTGCGCCGATACGGAAACATGTCGTCCGCGACTTTCATGTTCGTGATGGAAGAGATGTTGAAAGCGCCATCGGGCCTTCTCGGTTGCGGCATGGCATTCGGACCCGGACTGACGGCCGAAACCATGCTTTTCCAAACCGTGTCATGAGCGGCTTGAGTCACCGTCACCTTGCGCCGGAAATCCTTGACGGACTGGCGGCCGACGATCCGCGAGCGCTTGCCTCGCGCCGCGACCTTCATCACATCAATGCGCTGATGTTTCAGCCGCAGATCATGGCGTCGATGCTCAGGAAATTCGTGCCAAAGCCGCCAAACCGCATTCTGGAGATTGGGGCCGGCGACGGCAGATTTATGCTCGCGGTAGCGCGTCGGGTGGCCAGACATTGGCCGGGCGTCAAATTGGCGATGCTCGATCGCGTCGACCTCATGACCCCGCAGCTGTGCGGTGATTTTGGCAAGTTGGGATGGAACATCGAAGGGATCACTGCCGACGTCTTCGACTGGGCAGCTAAGGTTGAGGGCAAGCAGTTCGACGCGATCACCGTCAACCTGTTTCTGCATCATTTCGACGATGCGCAGCTCGTGCGGCTATTCTCACTGATGGCGCCGAAAGCCCCGGTGCTGCTGGCGACAGAACCGCTGAGGGCGAATTTGGTGCTGGCCGCGACCCGTCTTCTCTGGGCAATCGGCGCCAACGACGTCACACGAAATGACGCGGCTCAAAGCGTGCGTGCCGGCTTTCGCGGGGCCGAGCTTTCCGATCTCTGGCGTGCGGCGAATGGCAAGCCGATCGAGGAACGGCGCGCCGGCCTTTTTTCCCACATCTTCGTCGGCGCCAGGCCGGTGCCGGTAATTGACCCATGACGGGATTATCGACCCATGACGCGATCATCATAGGCGCCGGCCCGGCGGGCACATCTGTCGCGCTGACACTGGCCCAGCGCGGATGGGCTGTGGCTATAGTGGAAAAGAGCATGTTCCCGCGCCGCAAAGTCTGCGGCGAATACATGTCGGCAAGCAATCTTGCCCTTCTGGATCAGTTCGCGGTCGGCGATGCCTGGCGCGCCAATGCCGGCCCCGAAATCCGCCGTGTTGGCTTTTTTTCTGCCGAAACCTGCGTCGCGGCGGCAATGCCCTGTGCAAAGGATGGCTTCGGCCGGGCGCTCGGCAGAGATATTCTCGACCTTCTGCTTTTGCAGGGGGCGCGATCGGCAGGCGTCGAGATCTTTCAGCCTTACCGCGCCGTCGCCATTGACCGAGATGGCGAAATGCAGATGGTGCGAATTGAAGCCAAAAACGAAAAGACGATGCTGCGTGCTCCGGTGATAGTCGCCGCACACGGTTCCTGGGAACAGGGGCCGCTGCCCAGCCAGCTCGAAAAGACAAACCGCCCGTCGGACCTGCTCGGCTTCAAGGCGCATTTCACGGGATCGACCCTGGCGCCTGATTTAATGCCTCTCCTAGCGTTTCCGGGGGGCTATGGCGGCATGGTTTGGGCGGATCATGGTCGGTTGTCGATCTCGTGCTGTATCCGGCGCGATATGCTCGCGCGGTTGCGGGAACACCATGGCCATGTGTCGGCCGCCGATGCGGTCTCTTGCCATCTCATGGAATCGTGTCGGGGCGTCAGCGATGCCCTGGAAACAGCTCACCTCGACGGTCCATGGCTTGCCGCAGGTCCGATCCGGCCGGGAATTCGCTCCTGCTACAAACGGGATATTTTCCGCGTCGGCAACGCAGCCGGAGAGTCGCATCCGATCATCGCCGAGGGCATCTCGATGGCGCTTCAGTCTGGCTGGCTACTGGCTTCGGAACTAGCAGGCGCGCCAAGCGGTCATGCAGGGCGCGAGTTTGCCCGCAGACGCTATGAGGCAGCCTGGAAAGGACTGTTTTCGACACGGGTCTACGCAGCAGCTGCTGTCGCCCAAATCGTCCTTCGCCCAGTCAGCGCCGCGCTGATGCGGGCGGCAGTGCGAAATTTCCCGCAAGCGCTGACATTGGGCGCAATGCTAAGCGGCAAGACAAAGCCGATTCCCGATCTTACCTGACGGTCGGTGCGAGATTTACCCCGAACCAGTCGCTCTTTGCCCGCTCAGCTCTCGGCTGGACGGGCTTTTTTGGGGTTGAAAAGGCTTCTCCGGCGCGGCCCGACCGTCTTAGAGGGCGACCATCCGGCCGCCGGGCCTGACCAGCGGTCTTGGAGAGAGCGTGCGTTTCCGACCACAGCTCCAGAAACCCCGCTTCGGTTTGTTGGGCGAGAGCGTGGTGCACCCTTCCACTCGCCGCGGAAAGGTGCAGGCGACCATCCACACACGGCGTGTCGGTTTGGTACATGCGACTCGACTGTTGGATGCAATGTCGCCCGTCAGTTTTGCCGCTTCATTTTTAATGGCCTCGCAAAATTCAGGAACCGCCACTCGGGCAAACACTCAAAAGGTCCAGGGGGTAGGCCAGTTGCATTTCCCTCGAATTCATTTTGTCACCCCGCCCTGCTGAAAACCACCGTGCCGTCGTCTTTGCGAACTTCCACCGCTACCATACCGTCATCCTGCTTTCGGGCGGGAAAGGTAGTAAAGACGTGGTCCCTCGCAGCTTTCTCGGCATCAAATGGCGTCTTCTCAATGATGCCCTTTTTCCCGTACCAAATCACCGTGTATCCCACCGCTGCGACGCTCCCTCTACAGGCGCTTTGATCTTGCTGGCCAGCAATTCAACGGGTGCATCCAGCCCCTTGACGGCAGCGTGAAGGGCCACTGTGGCTACGGCTGGGTGATCTTCTGGCTCACCGTTGCAGTTGGCCGGGTCGATAACAGGGAGCGGCTTCATCCGCGAACTATGCGCCTTGTCGCGAGATAGGTCCACGCCTTTAGGGGCGCGGAGTGGCGAGGCAGACACGCTCACGCATCCGCCCCGCGCGCGCCGCTTGACGATTTCAGCAGGAGGAAGATGCCCGGCGCCGGACGCGCTAACCGCGCAGTCTGGATTTCGGCTCTGGCGAGCTTTCCGCCGGGTTTCTGGCCAATTTGGCGGAACGCCGATCACTTAGCCACAGGGATTTCTTCTTTCGTGCGAGTAGTTCGTCGCGATCGCTGTCCGCGACCGCTCTGCCATGCTTCGCAGCAAACGCATAGTCGGCTCTGTTGGTCCGATAGTCTTCTTTTTGCACAGACATCGTTGCAATCTCCGAATGGCGGAGATCAACGTGGCATGGCGCCAAGCAGTTCCAAAAATCTTTCGTTAGGATGACCTTTTCACAAACGCCAACGGTCGATTGCGAAACGACGTATCCATTTGGACAGGGAACGAAAGGCCGATCACCGAATTATTACTGCATCGTAACGCAGTAACGGGAGGCTCTCATGGGACGCGGCATCTTGCTCTGGTTGCTCGGCATTCCGATTCCAATCATCATTCTCATCATGCTTTTTGCACGGTAGGAGGTTCTGTTGCAATCAACCCTATCGGCTGTCGACGTTTCCGCTTCGACGGAATCCTCTTCCACCGCCGTCAGCTGGGGGCCGATCATTGCCGGCGCCTTCGCGGCCTGCACGCTCACCTTCATTTTGATGCTGCTCGGCTCCGGCCTTGGACTGACAATGGTTTCGCCCTGGTCAGGTTCGGGGGCCTCTGTCACTACATTTGCGGTTTCCACCGCAGTCTGGCTGATTGTCGTGCAGTGGCTGTCCTCCGGCGTCGGCGGCTATCTTGCCGGACGCCTGCGCACCAAATGGGTCGGCATCCACACCGATGAAGTTTTTTTCCGTGATACGGCCCACGGCTTTCTTGCCTGGGCACTCGCCACGCTGCTCGTCGTCGGGGTCCTCGGCTCGGCACTCTCCGCGGTCATCGGCTCCGGCGTGCAGGCGGCATCGACCGTCGCTTCAGGGGCCGCCATGGGCGTTTCGGCCGGTGCAGCGGCAAACGCTGGCGGAGTGGCGGACAACGCGACATCCTATTTCGTGGATTCGCTTTTCCGGCCGGCCGATGCAACCAAGCTCGCCGCTGCCAATCCGCAAAGCGATACGGCGGCAACGGCACAGGCATCGCGCATCCTGATCGCCAGCGCCGCAGCAGGCGAGGTTTCGGCCGACGACAAGACCTATCTGTCGCAGCTGGTGGCTGCGCGCACGGGGTTGTCGGAAGCGGACGCCAAGACGCGCGTCGATGCGGTGCTTGCCAAGGTGCAGGACGCTAAGGTCAAGGCCAAGCAGGCAGCCGACATCGCCAGGAAGGCGACTGCCACCTTCGCGCTGATCGGGGCTCTCTCGCTGGTCATCGGTGCCTTCATAGCCAGTGCCGCGGCAGCACTCGGCGGCAGGCAGCGCGACGAGGAGGAAGCGGTTTTCCTGACCAGCCGCTAAAGCGGCCCACTCGATTCAAGAGAAAGCCCGGCGCGAAGTCGGGCTTTCTCAATCATCGTCGCGGCCAGCCAGGGCGACCATTGAATCGCGTTGGAGGATAACCATGAAAATCGAATCCGCTGGGGTGGCCGCAGGAGATGCAGCCACCCCTAATTCGCAAGCCGATACGCATTTGATCCGGTCTCTGGTAATCGGAATATTCATTTTCATGGCAGTCGACGCCCTGTTTTTTGCGCGTGACTTTTTCATGCCAGTTATCCTGGCGTTCCTGCTTGCGCTGACGTTGAGGCCAGTCGTTCGTTTCCTGAAAAAGCATGGCGTGCCGGAAGCTGCGTCGGCGACAATGCTCGTTCTATTGGCAGTCGGCGCGGTCGCCAGCGCGGGCTATCTCCTAAGCGACCCGATTGTCCAGTTGATCAGCAATGCGCCTTCGATCGGCCAAAAGCTGAGCGAACGGCTTTCCGACCTGAAACATCCCTTTGAACGTTTCATCGAGATTTCGCATCAGGTTGAGAGCGCTACAGATGCAACGCAGGAACCGGGCGTCCAGAAAGTGGTGGTCGCTCCGTCCGGCATTGTCTCGCAGGCAGCTGGCAACCTTCTATCGGTAGGCACCAGCATCACCATCATCTTCGTGCTGTCGCTGTTCATTCTCGCCTCCGGAACCATGATCTACGAGAAGATCATCCAGTCATTTCCCAAGCTCAGCGATAAAAAACGAGCGCTTCAGGTCGCCTATGATGTCGAGCGCGAAATCTCGCATTACCTTTTCACGGTTGCGGTCATTAACACCGGATTGGGGTCCGTTATCGCTCTCGGCCTCTGGGCGCTCGGCATGCCCAATCCCTTGCTCTGGGGGGCAGCCGCAGCCCTTCTGAACTTTCTGCCGTACATTGGTGCCCTGATCACCATCGTTCTGGTTGCAGCTATCGGGTTGATCAGCTTTGATAGTCTGCCTTACGCGCTGTTGGCTCCGGCCTTTGTGCTTCTGTGCGATGTGCTGGAAGGCCAATTTGTCACGCCGACGGTTGTCGGTCGACGCCTTGAGATCAACTCCGTGGCAATATTCATCGCCATCGCGTTCTGGTCGTGGCTGTGGGGGTTTATTGGCGCGGTCGGACGCCGAAGCCGAAGTCGCGGGCTTTCACGACGACCTTGGCCCGTTCGTCGTTGCCGCAGAGACAACACGAATGGCCATGGTTTTCACCGATGCAAAAGAACCCGGCAATCCGATCATTTTTGCCAATGACGCCTTCCTCGCGCTGACCGGATACGTCAGGGAAGAGGTGCTGGGTCAGCCCTTCAATTTCCTGATGGCGGACAGCACCGACGCCAGGGCGCTGAAACGTATCAAGGCGGAGTTCGAAGCCAATTTGGAGGCGGGTACGGAAATCCTCTACAGGCGTAAGGATGGCAGTGAATTTTGGGCGGGTCTTTTCGCCAATCCTGTCCAGGACAAGAGCGGCGCCATCGTCCAGTATTTTGCCTCCTTCGTCGATCTCACCAGACACAAGGAGGAGCAGGCGCAATCCAAGATGCTCATCGACGAACTGAACCATCGCGTGAAGAACACGCTGGCAACTGTGCAGTCGATCGTCTGGCAGGCATCGCGAGCCAATTCCGACCCGCGGGCGATCCGCGAAGCTGTCGAGTCGCGGCTGTTTGCGCTCTCCCGATCGCACAATTTGCTGACCCGTGAAAATTGGCATAGCGCCGGACTGCTCGATGTGCTCCACGATGCCCTGGAACCGTTCGGCGTCACCGACGGGCGAGCGGAGCGACTGGTGATTGCCGGCGAAAACATCCGCCTTTCGACAAAGGCGGCGCTGGCCCTTGGCATCGCGTTCAACGAACTCGCGACCAATGCGGTGAAGTACGGTGCGTTTTCCAACGACAAGGGCTCGATCCGGATCGACTGGACTATCGAGCCGATGTCGGAGGGCCGTAGGTTGATCCTGTCCTGGCGAGAGCAGGGCGGTCCGCCGGTTACGCCACCGCTGCGAAAAGGGTTCGGCTCGCGTGTAATCGAGCGCGGCTTGACCCACGAACTCGAAGGCACGGTGCAACTCGACTATCGCCCAGACGGGTTGATCTGCACGATGAACATGCCGGTACCGGGAACTCGCGATGGATAAATTGCTTTCTGGCCGACGTATGCTCGTTGTCGAGGATGAAATTCTGGTCCTGATGATGATAGAGGACATGCTCGGCGATCTTGGCTGCGAGTCCGTCACCTCAGCCGCCACGATCGGACAGGCCGTCGCCCTGATCGAAGCACAGATTTTCGATGCCGCTATGCTGGACATGAATCTGGACGGCGGCGACAGCAATACCGTGGCCGACGCGCTTGCCGAGCGCGGTGTGCCGTTCATTTACTCGACCGGCAACAGCGGTCGCGACATGCGGGAAGGCTTCAGCGACCGTGCGGTCCTTCGCAAGCCGTTCAGCTTTGATGAACTGACCAGCAAACTCGAACGCCTTCTTTCTCCCTGATCGAGAAAACAAGACTCCCTTGTTTGGTCGTCTGGCCATCGCCACCTGGCTGATAGACCTCGGACGTCGGAACTAGATAGGACGCAAGAAGGCGAGGATTTCTGCCGCGAGAGCCTCTGGCGCCTCTTCAGCTATATGGTGTCCACAGGCGAGGCCTTTCCCCTGCAAGCTTGTCGTCCACGGGCGCCATACACCGAGAACATCGCCATAAAGCCGTTCCAGATCATCGAGCATCGACCATAGAACCATGGTGGGACATTGGACTCGCCGGCCGGCCCTTCGGTCGTCCGCGTCGTGCAGATGGTCGATCGAGAGGCCTGCCCTATAATCCTCGACCATCCCATGGATGACACGAGCGTCGAAAATTGCTGCTCTGTAGTCCGCAAACGCCTCAGCGCCCATCTGATCGGCGGAGCCGCCATACCAGGCTTCGGGGTTCGCCATGATCGCCTGTTCCGGCTTGTCGGGCTGGGCAAAAAAGAACCAGTGCCACCACTCGGCGGCGAAGCGGGCGTCGCATCGCTCGAGTGCTTCCAGGATGGGAACGCCGTCAATAACGATGAGATGCGTTACCGCGGACGGGTGATCCATCGCCGTCCGGAAAGCGGTGTAGCTTCCGCGATCGTGCCCGGCGACGGCAAAGCGGTCAAAACCCAGATGGCGCATGAGCGCGACACAGTCTCTCGCCTTGGCGCGCTTGGATGAACCCGCATGATCGTGGCTGTCCTCGGGAATCGACGACTGCCCAAAACCGCGGAGATCTGGGCAAACCACCGTATGGTTTTCTGCGAGAAGCGGCGCAACACGGTGCCAGGTGGCATGTGTACGTGGGTGGCCATGCAGAAGCAGGACCGGTGGTCCTGAACCGCCGTGCCTGACCCGAAGCGTCGCCTCGGGCAGCTGGATTGTCTCAAGTCGAAAACCTTCGAACATCAAGGTGCTAACCTTGGCTGTGGTCGGAGGTTCCACATCTGATCGGAACCTTCGCCTGTCGTCGAAGGTTTGTGTACCAAACTGGGCGGGCGGAAAGAGGCCGAAGTCGAGCCAGACTATCCGTCATGCGAGGCACAAATGGCCTACACGAACGGGGGCATACCCCAAGACGACCCTTATGGAGCAATCTACTTTGCAAAGAAGTACGGCCTCACGGTGAGAGACGCCAAGTTCATCATCGCCGCGAATGGACCATCGCGAAGGACGTGTGATGCTGCAGCTGCTGCATTCGTGCGGAATAAAGCCGCGAGGTTCAGGAAGTGGCTTCGCTGATTGTGCCAAGACCGATGCATCGGCTTTGGCCGTCTGCGTTCAGAACTCAGCTATTCCTTCGATATCAACACAGATGCTGGCTGACGCTCATGCAGGGCGATGAGCCTGTCAGGGCCAAGTTCAGATACTGGGCGGCAATGTCGCACCTGACACGTAAAGGGCCGAAGTCCTTGGTGATCCGTCGTGCCTGGGCCTGCGTGCTTCCTGGCGAAATAGGCTGTTTCGTAGGGTTTTTGCACAGCGGTCAGCGCCATCTTTTCTTGTTATCGACCGGCAGAGGACGAACAGCCCCGGAAGAGAACGTGTATGTGGCAAAAGGATCCGGCTTGTGAGCGGGATGCCCATATCCAAATCGACCGCCGAAATCGCCTTCAGCATCCTGATGTTGGGATGGCAATTCGGGCGGCGTACGGACTGAACCGGTGTGGTCGTGATCTTCCGTTCCGAGCGTGCCAGGTTTTTTCATGCAGCTAAAGAAATCGTCAGGCCAGTTGGTTCCTTGATGAACCCGGACATGGTTTCTGAAACCTTTCCAGCCGAGGTGCGAGGCCAGCGGTTCCGTTGGGCTGGTCATGCCTGATAGGTCCATTGGAACAAGAATGCCGCGCGGAACGTTGATGGATGTCAAAGTGACAGGAACAATTCATGCCCTACAGGGCAAGAGCGGCGAACGGCGAACGCGGCCGTGCGCGCTCAGGAGGTACATATGGATATCACCACAATTCTGGTCATAGTTCTTATTGTCATTCTGCTGGGTGGTGGCGGTTTTTACGGTCGCGGACGCTGGTACTAGGTCCCCGTGATGGATTATCAGCACAACAGCATTGTGGAGGCTCGCTGGCTTCTTGCCGTTCCTCTGTCGCTTGTTCTTGCGGTCCTTTTGGCCGGCTTCGTCCTTGCCTGAACCGCGTCAGTCGATAAGTCACCTTCGAGGCTTTCAGGAGCCTTAGCTGGGCTAAAGAGTTATGGGTTGGCAGTGATATCTCCCGGATGCTGCTCGATCGGGACCCGTACCCCAGGGGCTCGCGTCCTCCGCCAGAGGCGCGGGCTTTTTCGTTTCGTGCTGGAACAGGCCTGATCTGCTCGACCAGTTGAAGGACGATCTTTTCGACCTATAGCCAGGCTGCCCACTGGGGCGCTGCGGCGACGATCCAGACGACTTAGCCGGCTCCTGCTTGACTGAATACAACCGTGCCATCGTCCTTGCGAACTTCCACCGCTACGATGCGGTCGTTCCGCTTTCGAGCAAGAAATGTCGCCAGCGCGTGATCTCTTGCGGCTTTCTCGGCATCGAAGGGCGTCTTCTCAACGATGCCCTCTTTCCCGTACCAAATCACCATATAGGCCACCGCTGGGACGCTCCCTTCTCCATTCGCCCGCAGCGTCGCCTCGGGCAGCTGGATTGTCTCAAGTCGAAAACCTTCGAACATCAAGGTGCTAAACCTTTGCGGTCGGAAGTTCCATATCCAACATCAGGCTTGCGCCCGCCGGCGGCAGTCAGTGCCGCCTTGATCTGCGGTCCGATTTTGTCTCCTACTCCGTTACCGAGCGCCATGACGCCCGTCGCCGGCCGTGCGATCAGGTCGATGTCCATGATCCCGCCATCAGAGTTGAAGCGGATGAGGTGCGCGCCTTTCATCTGGATGTCGCCGACGTGCGCGGAGAATTCGAGCATGGCGCTGTCGCCGCCCGCCATCTGGCGCTCATATTTGAAGTCTTCGAAAACCCCCGCCGCGGTCCGGACCAGAAGGCACACCAGATCGTGTCCCGGGTAGGGGTGCCATTCGACTGGCGAATGGTAGACCGCCTCGGCGGCAATGACAGAGTCCAGGTCGCCAAAGTCACCACTTGCGATCATGGCGAGCCACTTCCTCAAGGTTGTCCGCGCTGCCGAATCCAGTGGCGCCGTCGTGTCATTGGGAATGTCGCGGCCTGACGGGATTGAAGGCTCGCTATGCGAAGACTTCGTTCCAGTGGACATGGCCAATTCTTCCTTCCGTTTGAGAATAAGATGGGATTCCTCATTTCACCAATGAGGACGGCCCAATCCATGCCACAAGGTATCGGGCATTCCACTAAAAGTATCGTCCGTTGCGTGTCCGTGATTTGAGCCTGCGGCGGCTAGGAGACGTCGAGGCTGAGGGGCGGTAGCCGGCTGCCGTCCATAGCAACACTTGATAAACGCCGCTCCGGCGTTTTTGTATCATCTGTAAAAAGCGAACGAACGGCCCGCCTTGTGAAAGGGCGAGCCGTTCTTCTTGGATTTGTCATTCCCTGACGGCTGGGTAGGGTCAACTTGGCCTGCTGCCTCTCCACTGAACCGGCAGCAGGCCAGAGAGACGACTCCGGCGGGCTTTTTTTTGCGCGACTTCGATAAACCACGGATGATCCTGCGATTGTAGGCCTATCTTCCAGCAGCCGAGATGTGCAACTCGGCTTAACGATCGATCTCTCCGAACACGATGTCGAGCGAACCAATGATCGCGGAGACATCGGCGATCATGTGGCCTCGACACAAGAAATCCATTGCCTGCAGATGGGCGAAGGAGGGTGCTCGGATCTTGCACCGGTACGGAACATTGCTGCCATCGGAAATCAGATATACGCCGAACTCACCCTTCGGTGCTTCGACCGCAGCGTATACCTCTCCGGCGGGCACGTGATGCCCTTCCGTGTAAAGTTTGAAATGATGGATCGTCGCTTCCATCGAGCGTTTCATCTCGGCACGCGACGGTGGCGTGATCTTTTGATTTGGAAGTGCGACCGGGCCCCGGCCTTCCGGCGACCGTAATTTTTCCAGGCATTGCTTCATGATCCGCACAGACTGGCGCATTTCCTCCATTCGGACGAGATAGCGGTCATAGCAGTCCCCGTTCTTGCCGATGGGAATGTCGAAATCCATCTCGGGGTAACATTCATATGGCTGCGCCTTGCGCAAATCCCAGGCCGCGCCCGATCCGCGTATCATCACGCCGGAGAAGCCCCAAGCCCAGGCACCGTCAAGACCGATCACGCCGATATCGACGTTGCGTTGCTTGAAGATGCGGTTGTCTGTGAGCAGCACTTCGAGATTGTCGCAGACCTTGAGGAACGGGTCACAGAAATCCCAGATGTCGTCCAGAAGCTTCGGAGGCAGATCCTGATGCACGCCGCCGACCCGGAAATAATTCGCGTGCATGCGGGCGCCGGAAGCGCGCTCGTAGAAGACCATCAGCTTCTCGCGCTCGGCAAAACCCCAGAGCGGCGGGGTCAGCGCGCCGATATCCATGGCTTGCGTCGTCACATTGAGAAGGTGCGACAGAAGCCGGCCGATTTCGCAAAAAAGGACACGGATGAGCTGTCCGCGCCGCGGAACCGATATTTCGAGCAGCTTCTCGACGGCGAGGCAGAATGCATGCTCCTGATTCATCGGCGCGACGTAGTCGAGCCGGTCGAAATAGGGCAGGGCCTGCAGATAGTTCTTGTGCTCTATGAGCTTCTCGGTCCCGCGATGGAGCAGGCCGATATGCGGATCGACGCGCTTGACGACCTCGCCATCGAGTTCAAGCACGAGCCGCAAGACACCATGCGCGGCCGGATGCTGCGGTCCGAAATTGATGGTGAAGTTGCGAATTGCGGCCTCGGCCATGGCAATCCTTCCGGCCTCGTAGTTCGCAGTCGATCTCGAATGCCCGATGCAAAGTGCGGCGCCTGACCGGCGATCAAATCAAGTCGTCGTCTGGGCCATCGTCACCGATGTTGGCAGCGACCACATGCGACGAATCCAGCCCGACCGCTGCCGACACCGACACCGACACGGCAGGTGGCGTCGCATCGATCGAACTTTGCAGGATATACTACTCTTCCGAGCTCGTTTGGGTAATCACGGCATCGACCTCCGATCTAATTTCCGGAGGCAAATCCTCGATGTCGATGACCGCTACGCTCGTGAAGCCTGGTCACACAAAGTTGGCGGAGCCTGGGTTACATCTGGGGGAAGTTGCGCGCCCGGGGATTGAGCGTAAACTGGCGACGCCACGCCGAGTGCCAAAAGGACGGCGATTGTCGTCAGCATGCGCATGATCTTTCCGTTCGTTTGCTCAAAGGAGGATCATCTTGATGGCAACAAAGAGTATCCCTTAGTTGTGGCCCTCGGCTGCCACAGATGTGCCCAATGGTGAAAGCCGTGCCTCGGAGCTGTTGCCTTGGACATGTAAATCGTGAGACCGGTAATTTTGCTGTGGTAGTGTCTACAGGGATTGGCAGCAAGGTCCGATCCAACACGGTCGTTTTCGTCATGGACGCGACGATCGAATGGATTACCTCGATCAAGGGGCGGAATTTACCCCAGCAAAATTACCGGTCTCCCCCCGAGGATGGGCCGAACGCCTTGCCAGGAAACTCAGGCTCCGATGAGATAGCAGGGCTCCGAAAGCTCACGGCTTCGGAGCAGGTAAGGTACCGATCCGCATCGGCGCCACCCCATTCACCGCACGGGCGCCAACCGGCCCCCGGTTATCCCTCCACTTGGACTTCTTTCCATGCTCGTTGCGCAGATTAGCGACTTCCATGTCCATCCCGTTGGCCAAATGGTATATGCTGGCATCGACACCAATGCCATGACGCGGCGCGCCATTGCCACGATCGCTGCCCTGGACCCTGTTCCCGATTGCGTCCTCGTCACGGGCGATCTTGCCGATAGCGGGGGCCTGGACGAGTACGCTCTCGTGGTTGATATCTTGTCCCGCCTGGCAATGCCGGTATTCGTCATTCCGGGCAATCACGACCGGCGCGAGACGATGCGCGACGGCCTCGCCGCGGCCTATCCCTATCTGCGCCAAGCTGAGGATTTTCTGCATTACGTTGTCGAGGATTTTCCAGTTCGGCTCATCGGCCTCGACACGGTGGTGCCGGGAAAGGTCGGCGGTGCTATCTGCGCCGCACGAGCGGCTTGGTTTGCCGATCGTCTCGCTGAAGGCGACGGTCGCCCGACGCTGGTCTTCATGCATCACCCACCCTTCGTTACCGGTGTCAGCGGGATGGACGCGACGATGTGCCGAACCGACAGCGCATTCGCGGGGCTTGTCGAAAGCCATCCTGAAATTGAATGCGTGGTCGCCGGCCATCACCATCGCCCCATCACCCGTCGCTGGGCCGGCACCGTCGGCTTCGTTGTGCCCGGAGTGGCGCATCAGCTGGCGCTTGATCTTCGCCCGGGCCAGCCCATCCGATTTATCCTCGAGCCTCCGGGCTTTGCGCTCCACGCCTGGTCGCCCGAGACCGGCTTGGTCTCGCATGTCGCGCCAATCGGCGACTACGGACCGAGTCGCGATTTTTAGCTTTATTCCGGTTGTCCGTGGAAGCTCGAGAAATGAGCCGCTACTGCTGGCCTCGGCGGAAGCGGAGGCCGGAACGCGCATCCAAACAGCGCAGTAGTGACGGTCCGGAGGCGGCGTAAATGCAACGGAAGCGCCGCGCCAGCTGTGCCGGCGTTCGCCCTCGCCTCGCCAGCAGCACGAATAGCGTGCTGGCTCGCCCAGGTTCGGTCATCGTCAATCATCAGATCACGCACGATCAGCACGGGAAGGAGCCGGTGAGCGACAGCGCAGGGTTCGGCGTCGTTTTGGCCTTCGGCCTATTGGTGCTCAACTGGCTGGCGATCCGCTATATCGGTGTTGTCGCCTGGCTGGCGAGCTTCTGATGCGTACGCCGTTCCACCCCCCGGTGCGAGGAACGGGAGAGCACCAAGGACGGCGACGAAATAGCAGGGCGGTACAACCCGCCCCAACCGAAGCCGCGTTCTCGACGACATGGTTACCGTGACAAGACGAACAGGGTATAAGGCTATCAGGCAGCAGACTGGTTGAGGAACGCCCCACCGTCATGAAGCCGATGAACGAAGAGCACCTCGCGGTTCTACGCAGGCACATGGTCGAGGTGATTGCAATCCATGCCGACCTTGCAAGCGAAGAACTCGGCAAGGCGACGCTCGATGAGCGGGTGATGGCAGCGATGCGGCGGGTGCCGCGGCATCGCTTCGTGCCAACCCCGTTTGCGCCTTATGCCTACGAGGACATGCCGCTGCCGATCGGCTTCGACAAAACCGTCTCGCAGCCCTTCATCGTCGCTCTCATGACCGATCTCCTTGCTCCCCAACCGCACGAGGCAGTGCTCGAGGTCGGCACCGGCCTGGGCTACCAAACCGCAATCCTCGCGGAACTCGCCGGGCAAGTTTGGAGCGTCGAAATCATCGAGGAATTCGCAAGCTATGCCGAGTCTCTCCTGCAGGGCCTCGGCTCCTCCAATGTCGGCATTCGTGTCGGAGACGGGTCTCGTGGCTGGCCTGAGCACGCCCCATTCGACAAGATCCTGGTCACGGTGGCGGCTGAGCCGACCCCGCCGGCTTTGCTTGAGCAGCTCAAGCCAGGGGGACGCCTGGTTCTGCCTGTGGGATCTGAAAAAGTACAGTTGCTGACTGTCATCGACAAGGATGCGGCAGGGCAACTCAAGACTCGGAAACTCATCCCAGTTCGGTTCAGTCGGCTCGAAACGGTCTAATGAGGGGTGCGGCTGCGCGGAGCCGTGCTGGAAGATCAGGATAACGCGCGCCGCATCGATCACACGGGCGCTGGATGGCATCGCCGATCTTTTGACATCCATGCCGCAACGCTACTCGTCGAGCACGCTTGGCGGCAGCTGACTGCTCAGTCTCTAAAGGTTGAAGGAAGGGACACCTGATTGGCTGTTTCGCTGGTTCGGCTACCATCCTGACGACGCACAGGCTGGACCGTTTTTGAGATGGCTTCCGCTCAATTTGTTGGAGGACCGGTCCTTGGATCGCGCGCAATCCGCAACACTCCGCCATCGGGCCGGGTAACTTCGATAGGGTTTCGACACGGACAAACTGCAATCCTACGGAGTAGCCAGGCGCCAGGTCGTGCCGGAAGTCGTACACTGGAGCCACAAGGGCCTTCGGCGGTTTCGAAGCTAAACTGCCACTCCCTTGATCCCGCCGCCGCCCAGCCAGCAATGGAGCCGGGCTACTCCAGCACAGACTCTGCCCGTCGGTCACCTCGATCGGCACGGACTCCAGACCAACATCGTTGAGCAGCCGCGCATTTGACCGCGTTCGCCAAATTAATGGCCGGATCTTTGAGAAGCCTCCACATCTGCGTGAACGAAGCCCTCCAGGCATCATCGTGATTGGACTTCATGATCCGTTGGAGTCACCCTGGCTGCAGGCATACGAAGGATATGGGTGGACCAACTATCGTCCGAATAGGAGGCCAACATGAAGCACCAAACGATCGAGCAACTGCAGATCGTCGCCGAGATCGATCAGGCCTACCCGCGCCAGGCCATGTCGCGCAGCGAACGTCTTGAACGCTGGGCAGAGCTCCTCGAACGGAACCCTGACCGGCGTCTCTCGACACTGCCTCAGACCGAGTATCAGCCGGTTAGAGCACGCGGGGCCATGCGCGGCGACGGCTCGCCGATCTCAGTCGCTTTCGAGGATCCTGTCCTGCGCGCCGCCGGGTTGGAAAACGACAACTACGGCGAAGCGAAGCGGTTCTTCGAACTGACCGACAGGCAATTGCATGAGATCATCTGCTATTGTCATTTTGGCGCAACGGTGACCGCCGCAACGGCCGCCCGACACATCCGTGCGGTGCGTACCGGGAGACAGCCCGGCATGTTCGCTCGGTTGCGCGACGCGTTCGTCGGATAAAGCCAGCGCCGTTTCGCAGCATCATTTTTGAAGCGGCTCGCATGGAAGCCTCCGCCGCAGCGCAGGCAAGCGCTCCCCACGCGGGAAGGCTGCGTTGCATGAAGGATGGTGCGGTCATGATTATCCAAGGTCCTTTTCGAGAGCGGCGTCGAGGTCTGCCGGGCTGAGCTGCACCATCTGTTGCGCCGAACTCTGCAGGGCGATTGCCGGCAGGTGAATGAACGCGCCGACGCGTCGCCAGGCAAGCCTGGAAAATTTGGCACTCCTATCATTCGAGTGCCAAAGGGGCTATGTTAAGTGTTGCAGTCGCTCTATGTGCGGCGGCAGAAAGAACCCCCAATGAAATTCCGACCACTCCACGACCGCGTCGTCATTCGGGGCGCTGAAGGCGAAAACAAATCCAAGGGCGGAATCATCATTCCCGACACCGCCAAGGAAAAGCCTCAGGAAGGCGAAGTGATCGCCGTCGGCCCGGGCTCACGTGATGAGAGCGGCAAGCTGATCCCGCTCGACGTCAAGGCCGGCGATCTCATCCTGTTCGGCAAATGGTCCGGCACGGAGGTCAAGATCGACGGCGAGGATCTCCTGATCATGAAGGAGAGCGACATTATGGGCATCGTCGAGAAGACCAAAGCGGCCAAGAAAGCCGCCTGACCGGGCGATTTGCGCTCTCCTAATTTCTAGACTGAACTGGACGTAAAATCATGTCTGCCAAGGAAATCAAATTCGCTACCGATGCCCGCGACCGGATGCTGCGCGGTGTCGAGATCCTCAACAATGCGGTGAAGGTGACCCTCGGCCCCAAAGGCCGCAATGTCATCATTGACCGCGCCTATGGCGCGCCGCGCATCACCAAGGACGGGGTCGCCGTCGCTAAGGAAATCGAGCTTTCCGACAAGTTCGAGAACATGGGCGCGCAAATGGTGCGCGAAGTGGCCTCGAAGACCAACGACCTTGCCGGTGACGGCACCACCACCGCCACGGTGCTGGCCGCCTCCATCCTGCGCGAGGGCGCCAAATTCGTTGCCGCGGGCATGAACCCGATGGATCTCAAGCGCGGCATCGATCTTGCTGTGGCTGCCGTGGTGAAGGACGTTCAAGCCCGGGCCAGGAAAGTCAAATCTTCGGATGAGATCGCCCAGGTTGGCACGATCGCCGCCAATGGCGACGCGTCGGTCGGCGCAATGATCGCCAAGGCGATGAACAAGGTCGGCAATGAGGGCGTGATCACCGTCGAGGAGGCCAAGACCGCCGAGACCGAACTCGATGTCGTCGAAGGCATGCAATTCGACCGTGGCTATCTTTCTCCCTATTTCGTCACCAATGCCGACAAGATGCGCGCGGAGCTGGAGGATCCCTACATCCTCATTCACGAGAAGAAACTCGGAAATCTGCAGGCGATGCTGCCGATCCTTGAAGCCGTGGTGCAAAGCGGCAAGCCGCTGCTGATCATCTCCGAGGACGTCGAAGGCGAAGCGCTGGCGACCCTTGTGGTCAACAAGCTGCGCGGCGGCCTGAAGGTCGCGGCCGTCAAGGCGCCGGGCTTCGGCGACCGTCGCAAGGCCATGCTGGAAGACATTGCGGTGCTCACCGCCGGCCAGATGATTTCCGAGGATCTCGGCATCAAGCTCGAGAACGTCACCATCGACATGCTCGGGCGGGCTAAGCGCGTGCTCGTCGAAAAGGACACGACCACGATCATCGACGGCGCCGGCGAAAAAGCCACCATCCAGGCGCGTGTCCAGCAGATCAAGTTGCATATCGAGGAAACCACCTC
This sequence comes from Mesorhizobium kowhaii, assembly GCF_042431665.1. Lineage (NCBI taxonomy): Bacteria > Pseudomonadati > Pseudomonadota > Alphaproteobacteria > Hyphomicrobiales > Phyllobacteriaceae > Mesorhizobium > Mesorhizobium kowhaii. The sequence continues at coordinate 4,865 of NZ_JBHLYT010000053.1, read as the reverse complement.
CGACTACGACAAGGAGAAACTCCAGGAGCGGCTGGCGAAGCTGGCTGGCGGCGTTGCCGTCATTCGCGTCGGCGGCGCGACCGAGACGGAAGTCAAAGAAAAGAAGGACCGCATCGACGACGCGCTGAACGCCACGCGTGCGGCGGTGGAAGAAGGCATCGTTCCCGGAGGCGGTGTGGCGCTGCTGCGCGCCAGGTCGGCGCTTAACGGGCTGACGGGAGCCAATGCCGATGTGACGGCCGGCATTTCGATCGTGCTGAGGGCGCTCGAAGCGCCGATCCGCCAGATCGCCGAGAATTCCGGCGTCGAAGGCTCGATCGTCGTTGGGAAACTCATGGACAGCAAGGATCACAATCAAGGTTTCGATGCTCAGACCGAACTCTACGTCGACATGATCAAGGCCGGTATCGTCGACCCCGCCAAGGTCGTTCGGACGGCCCTGCAGGATGCCGGCTCGATTGCTGCGCTCCTGATCACCGCTGAAGCAATGATTGCGAACATGCCGCAGAAGGATGCGCCCGCTATGGGTGGCGCAGGAGGTATGGGCGGAATGGGCGGAATGGACTACTGAGCGGCGCCTGAAACTATAGCCGGGACGCCGGAAGGCCAGCGACGCGGGCACATGCGAGCCGATATCTCGGCGATCATCGGTTCGCTTGACATCGTGTTCGGGGAGATCGATCGATAGGTGACGGAGCAGTTAGGCGACAGGGCCAGCGCCTGCCGTTACGGCGAGTCAGGATATCGTTGCATCATCGGCGTTCCAAGCCGCGTCGAACGCGACCGGTCGATTGATGACATTGCTGACGGCAGAACCAGCGAGTGTGCGCGTCACGGAAGCTGGAAAGCAGCGGTCGTTCAATTGCGGAATTCGGATGGAATTGTATCGACTCCGACTATCCTTGCACACCCTGCAAAGCTGCGCCGATGGCGCTTGCAAGGACGACACGAAAACACCACCTATAGACTGATAGCGAACAAGCTGGAAACGTCGGTTCAAGTCCGACGGCCCCGACCAAATCGGGGTTTCGTCTAGGGTAGGACACCACACTTGGTAAACGCCGCTCCCTTCCGGTCGAGCGGCGTTTTCGTATCTTCTGTAAAAAGGCAACAAACGGCCCGCATTGTGGAAAGGCTAGCCTTGTAGCGCTGGCTAGTGCGTCCACAACTCGAACTTGATCAGGACTCGCATAAGCTGCCTGTCTGTCTCGTCACTTTCGCCATTTCCAGGTGACATCGGTGAGCGTTGCGAACTGGCTTGGCAATACCGTCTGAGCGGCAAGCGATGCGAGATTCCTCCGCTTGATAAGCGCTGACTAACAGGTTGTTTGCAATCTTTGAGGGGATGCCGAAGCCCCTGAGGCCTGCGAAGTCGGAGCCTGTCAGCGATCATGATGCACGGTGCCCAACCTCGGCAATTCTGAAGTGTCCGCATCAAGCATTTGTTGTCAGCAGACCGTGCGCGCGGTCTGAAATAAAGGAACTCGAACGCTGCACCAGTGCCGCCCGCAGCACTTGAAACCATGCCCGGGTCTTCCATGTAATACGCAATAGCGCACAACTTTCCGAATGAGGAAGCGCCGGCAGATGAGTCTGCTCCACACCAGCAATTCAACAGAGCATCGCCGTGCCGACCATCGTTGGCCGGCAGCGTTAACAACAGAGCGTTTTCCTCTTCGTTGTCAGACGAAGGGAGATACACAATGGCAAAGGTCGTTTGCGTCCTCTATGACGATCCGGTCGACGGTTATCCGACAAAATATGCGCGGGACGGCCTGCCAAAGCTCGACCGCTATCCCGGCGGCCAGACACTTCCCACGCCGAAGGCCATCGACTTTGAACCGGGGGTCTTGCTCGGTAGCGCGTCGGGCGAACTCGGCCTGAGGAAATTTCTCGAAAGCGCGGGCCACAGCCTGATAGTGACCTCGGACAAGGACGGTCCCGACAGCATTTTTGAACGCGAGCTCGTTGACGCCGAAATCGTGATCTCGCAGCCGTTCTGGCCGGCATATCTGACTGAAGAACGAATAGCCAAGGCAAGCAGACTGAGGCTTGCGATCACCGCCGGCATCGGATCCGACCATGTCGATCTTCAGGCCGCCATGGACCGCGGCATCACGGTCGCCGAGGTGACTTACTGCAATTCGATCAGCGTGTCCGAGCATGTGGTCATGATGATCCTGGGGCTCGTGCGCAACTACATCCCGTCCTACCAGTGGGTCGTGAAAGGCGGCTGGAATATCGCCGACTGCGTCGCACGCTCCTACGATATCGAGGGAATGCAGATCGGAACCGTCGGTGCCGGCCGGATCGGCAGCGCGGTGTTGCGCCGGCTGAAGCCGTTCGACGTCAAGTTGCACTACACCGATCGCCACCGCCTGCCTGAGGCGGTCGAGAAAGAACTTGGCGTCACCTTCCACCAGGATCCCGCATCCATGGTCGGCGTCTGCGACGTGGTCACGATCAATGCACCTCTGCATCCGGAGACGGAAAACCTCTTTGACGAGACGATGATCGCCAGGATGAAACGCGGCGCCTATCTGGTGAACACGGCGCGCGGCAAGATCTGCAATCGTGACGCCATCGCCCGCGCGCTGGAGAGTGGCCAACTCGCTGGCTATGCCGGCGACGTCTGGTTCCCGCAGCCGGCTCCCAAGGACCATCCGTGGCGATCGATGCCGCATCACGGCATGACGCCGCACATCTCAGGATCGTCGCTCTCCGCCCAGGCGCGCTACGCCGCGGGCACCCGCGAAATTCTCGAATGCTGGTTCGAAGGCCGGCCGATCCGTGAGGAATATCTGATCGTCGACGGCGGCAAGCTCGCCGGCGCCGGCGCGCATTCCTACAGCGCCGGCGACGCCACCCGCGGTTCGGAAGAGGCAGCACGCTTCAAGGCCAGGAGTGATCCGCGCTAGATCGATTTCCGCTGCGCTCGACTCGGACGAGAACAAGACAAGGGTGACGTGGGGGTAGATCGACATGGGTTCTGCTGCCAAGGTTGACGAAAAGACCAAGGCCGAACTCAAGAAAAATTGGACGATGATGCTGGCCGGTTTGAAAAAGTCCGCTAAAGAAGATTGATGTGTCCGTGCCTCTGATTAGCGTTAACACGCTAGGGCGGAGCGGTTGGACGGGGACTCATCCCAACCGAAACAAGTCAGCTTCCGCGCATTCTCAAATTTCGTTGACTGACATGTCTTCCCGATGTGTCGCGATCTGCCATCTATTCCCCCGCGCATCCCACATCATCGCTCGTCGGTCGCCATGTGGCGTGTCCTTAGGTTCCTCAATCGACTCTCCGCCCGCACCGATTGCACGCCGGTACGTTTCGTCAGTGTCTTCTACATACACATAGAGGAAAGCCGGCATTGCTTCGCGTTCGCCATCGCCGCTGACCATCACGATAGGGTCGCCAATCTTCATCCCTGCCGGCGCCCCAGTCCGGTACTCGCCGGTCGCGTCGAATACGGTTTTGAGAAATTCAACCAAGCCCCTGACGTCGTCGGTGACGATTCTCGGCGTGACGGTGCGCCAGCCATCGGGCTGAATTTGACCATTTGCTCACCCTATCAGTCAGCCACGACAGTTTCATGAGGGGCGAGGGGTTAGCAATGCTGCGCCCGTAGGCTCTGCACGTTACCGGCGGATCGGCGCGATTGGCGCTGCAGTCGTTCCTCGAGGGATCCTAAGCTTTCTGCCGCAAGTCGAACAAGACCGCGTGCTCGGGCTATAGGGCCGGGTTCGGTCCTCAGGGCGCTTACCCACGTAGGAACAGATGAATTTCCTGACCGGGATGTTCAGTGGAAGGGTAGGGAGACCCATTGGCCGTGAAACCGCGAGCCGGCAAGATTCGCCGCATGGCGGCATTATTGCTGCGTGTTGTAGCGAACACGGCTGATCCGCTTGCGAATGACAGCGCCGCGTCGACGAGACGCCAGCCCAATTTATGACGGCGATGGCTTTCTGCGACGACTACATACCCTAGTTCGACTGGGTAGGCGGCGGCGTCCGCATTTGATTTCGACTTGGCAAAGACGGCGGTTCGATAGTCCGGCTCTGGATTTTTAATCGCCGCAGTTCCGACCAGCTTCTTACCGTCATAAAGCATGACTAGGCCCCGCGCACCCTTGATGCGTTCAAGCAGCCCATAGTGGGAAACTTCGCCCTCCGAAACAACCAACTTGACAAAGGCATCGAGTTCTTTGTCGGAATATCCATGCGGGGGCCTGGCGGTCAACGAACTGAGATGTTGCATTGCTTGAGCATAGGTCACTCAGATTGAGGTCGCAAATTCATCGACACGGGCGGGCCGAGAGCGAGGCAATTTTCAGGCGTGAATTGCGCGCCGGCGCTCGCGGTCTCTCTCGGCGAGGCCCTCCGCGCCGCCGGGCTGCCCTAGTAACGGTGCAATTTACGATGCTTGCACAACCGGACAGCAGCGAACGTCTCCTTGTGGGCGCATCACGGTCACCGGTCCTTTGATCCGAAGGTCTGCTTTCCACCCCTTGCAGACGGTCAGACTAGTTCTGAGCAAGAGCCGACTGAAAGTCTTTGGTGTTGTTGCGATTGGGATAGGACTGGTCCGGTACTGACACGCCAAGATGCAGGCAGAGCGGCTCCCATCCGTCGCCCAGATTGTGGACCAGCAGCCGACCCGGCGGTACTGTCGCAATGACCGCCCTTACATTGGCTTCGTAGACGGCTATGGCGTTGGCGCGATCGTGCGGCCGGCCGCCGAAGACTTGCCTGGAGATCAACGCAAGACCCAGCGACTCCTGATCCGTGCTCTGGCTGATGCCTGCCAGGATCGTGTTCTCGAAGCTTTTCCACCAGCTTTCCGGCGATCGGTATGTCAGGATAAC